>NZ_VISR01000027.1 GCF_007827595.1 Streptomyces sp. BK340 | reverse complement strand
GCAGGGGGGACCCTGTGGGAGAGTAGGACGCCGCCGAACAAATTTTGAGAAAACCCCCGCATCTTCGGATGCGGGGGTTTTCTGCGTTCCGGGTCCTTTAGGGTCGAGGTATGCGCTACGACCTGATCATCTTCGACAACGACGGTGTCCTCGTGGACAGCGAGCCGATATCCAACCGGCACCTGGCCGCCTATCTGACCGAGTTGGGGCACCCGACGTCGTACGAGGACTCCATCCGGGACTACATGGGGTCGGCGATGCACCGGATTCACGAGCTGGTCCTGGAGCGGACCGGGCAGCGGCTGCCCGAGGACTTCGACGATGTCTTCCACGCACGGGTGTTCGCCGCGTTCGAGCGGGAGTTGAAGCCCGTGGCGGGCGCCGATGTCGTGCTGGAGAAGCTGGTCGCGGACGGGGTGCCGTACTGCGTCGCCTCCTCCGGGAGTCATGAACGGATCCGGGTGGGGCACCGGACCACCGGACTCGACCGGTGGTTCGACGAGGAGAGGATCTTCAGTTCGCAGGATGTGGGGCGCGGCAAGCCGGCGCCCGATCTCTTCCTCTACGCGGCCGAACGGATGGGTGTCGCCCCGGATCGGTGTGCCGTCGTCGAGGACTCTCCACTGGGCGTGCAGGCGGCCGTGGCGGCCGGGATGGACGTGTACGGGTACACCGCGATGACGCCGGCCGACCGGCTCACCGGCGCGAACCAACTCTTCTCCAGCATGGGGGAGTTGGCTGACCTGCTGGTGTGACCCGAGCCATCGGCTCGGTGCTGACATTTGTCATGCTGACCTCCGGACGTTCGTGCCTACTGGCGGACCCCTCCCGGCAGCGAAGCTGAGGGCATGACGAAGAACACGGGGATCCAGGGCCGCAGCGACGACCGGAAGCAGAACCCGAGCGTGCTCGACAACTTCAAGCCACTGCTCCTGGACGTGGCGGTGCCGCTCGGCTCGTACTACCTGTTCAAGGACGGTTTCGGGATGAGCACCTTCGCCGCGCTCGCCTGGAGCAGCGTGGTCCCGGCGGTGCGGACCCTGTGGAGCCTGACGAGGGAGCGGAAGGTCAACGGCCTGGCCGGGCTCATCCTGGTCGTCAACGTCGTCTCGCTGCTGCTGAGCTTCGTCTCCGGCGACCCGCGGCTGATGCTCGCCAAGGACAGCGGGATCAGTAGCACGGTCGCCATCGGGATCCTGGTCTCCGTCCGGCTCGGAAGGCCGATGATGACGGCCGGCATGAAGCCCTTTCTGGTGAAGGGGGACGCGGCCAAGGAGGCCGCCTGGGAACGGCTGATGTCCGGGGCGGTGGCCGGCTCCGCGGCCTTCCGGAGCAAGGAGCGGGCGTTCTCCGTCGTCTGGGGCCTGGCGCTGCTGGCCGAGTGCGTCGTGCGGGTCGTGGGCGCGTACACCATCCCCGTGGACACCATGGTGTGGCTCGGTACGGTCATCATGCTCGGGGCGATGGGGATCGCCATCGTGATCAGTGGTGGCCTGGCCATCGATCCGATGGAGAAGATGCTGGCCGCCGAGGTCGAGGCCGGCCGGGCCGAGGCGCCGGAGGTCGCCGTCGCCGCCTGATCCTCCGCTCGGGTAAAGCTGAAGGAAATTCATCTTTGGCTGGATCTACCCACAGGTAGCCCGGGGCCCTACGCTCGCCGCCATGACTGATGTGCTGCGGCGCGGCAGGGCCTCGCTGGCGTTCAGCTTCTTCGCGCAGGGTGCCACCTTCGCGCTGCTGGTGACGCGCATCCCGGCGATCCAGGACCGGTACGGCATCTCCGACGCACTGCTCCCGGTCTTCCTGGCCGCCGTCCCGATCCTCGCCGGGGTCGGCAGCGTGACGACCGAGCAGCTGGTCAGGCGAATACGGCCCAGCCGGCTGCTGCGCTGGTCCCAGCCGGTGGTGCTGCTGGCGCTGCTCGGGGTCGGGGCGGGCGGGGTGATGGCCGAGGTGGGGCTCGCCCTGGCCGCGTTCGGGCTGGCCGTGGGGGCGCTGGACGCCTCCATGAACATGCTCGGGGTGAGCCTGCAGCGCACGTACGGGCGCAGCATCATGCTGAGCTTCCACGCCGCCTACAGCCTGGGCGGGATCGTCGGGGCCTCGCTCGCCTGGGCCGGGGCGCACTGGCACCTCGCGCTGTGGGTGTCGTATCTGCCGGTGGTGGCCGTGCTGCTGCCGGCGACGCTGGTCGGGAGCCGGTGGTACGTCGACGGGGACGCGGCGCCGGTGGCGGAGGAACAGGGCGGTGGCACGGTCGTCTTCAAGCTGCTGCTGCCGCTGTGTCTGGTGATGACCTTCGCCTACATCGGGGACTCGACGGTCTCCAACTGGAGCGCGAAGTACCTGAAGGACGTGCTCGGGAGCTCGGAACAGCTGGCGACGGTGCCGTACAACGTGTACATGGTGACCACGCTGGCCGGGCGGGCCATCGGGGACCTCGGGGTACGGCGGTTCGGGGCGGCCGCGGTCGTACGGCTCGGGGCGCTGGTGGCGGCCGGAGGGTTCGCGGTGGTGTCCGTGGCGCCGGACGCGTGGCTCGGGATGCTCGGGTTCACCCTGCTGGGGCTGGGGCTGTGTGTGCTGGTGCCGCAGACGTTCGCGGCGGCGGGGCGGTTGTTCCCGGGGGCTTCGGACGCTGCGATCGCCCGGCTCAACATCTTCAACTACGTCGGGTTCCTGATCGGTTCGCCGCTCGTGGGGGCGCTCGGGGACGCCTGGAGCTACCGGGGCGCCATGCTGGTGCCGATGGTGTTGGTGCTGGTGACGTTGGTGTACGCCAGGTCGTTCGGGGCTCAACCGGACCGATACGGTGGCGGGCATGAGCGGCCGCGCACAGCTGATGTGGGACGAGGCAGTAACGGGCTATGACTTCGGCCCGGACCATCCGATGGATCCGGTCCGGCTGGAGCTGACCCGGAAACTGGTGGGCGCCTTCGGGCTCGACCGGGAGCTGGAGGTCGTCGCGGCGAAGCCGGCCGGGGAGTCGACCTTGCGGCTGGTCCACCGGGAGGACTACATCCGTGCCGTGAAGGCCGCGTCGGCGGATCCGGGCTCGGCGCAGGGGGCGTACGGGCTGGGCACGCTGGACGATCCCGCCTTCGCCGGGATGCACGAGGTGTCCGCGCTGATCGCGGGGCAGTCGGTGGGGGCCGCGGAAGCGGTGTGGCGGGGGGACGCGCTGCACGCCGTGAACTTCGCCGGAGGGCTGCATCATGCGATGCCGGGCGGTGCGTCGGGGTTCTGTGTCTACAACGACGCGTCGCTCGCGATCGCGCGGTTGCTGGAGCTGGGGGCCGAGCGGGTCGCCTATGTAGATGTCGACGTGCATCACGGGGACGGGGTGCAGGCCGCGTTCTGGGAGGATCCACGGGTTCTCACGATCTCGCTGCACGAGCATCCCCGTACGTTGTTCCCGCAGACCGGGTGGCCGGAGGAGACCGGGGCCGGGGCGGGCGAGGGCGCCGCGGTCAACGTGGCGCTGCCGGCGGGGACCGGGGACGCGGGGTGGGTGCGGGCGTTTCACGCCGTGGTGCCGGAACTGCTCGCGTCGTTCCGGCCGCAGGTGATCGTTTCGCAGCACGGGGCCGACACGCACTTCGAGGATCCGCTGGCCCACCTCGCCGTGTCGTTGGATGCGCAGCGGGCCGTGCAGGTGGCCTGTCACGAGCTGGCGCACGAGTACGCGGACGGGAGGTGGGTCGCCCTGGGGGGCGGTGGGTACGCGGTGGTGGAGGTGGTGCCGCGGTCCTGGACGCATCTGGTGGGGATCGCCGCGGGGCGGGAGGTCGCTCCCGAGGCGATGATTCCCGAAGGGTGGCGGCAGGAAGTGTTCGCCCGGACCCGGCAGTTGGCTCCGCAGCGGATGACCGATGGGCGGTGGCCGGTGTCCTTTGCTTCCTGGGAGTCGGGGTACGACCCTGCGGATCGGCTTGATCAGGCTGTGCTGGCTACTCGGCGGGCGGTGTTTCCGACGCGGGGGCTGTTGCCGTGACCAGGGGGGCTCCCGCCCCCCCTGACCCCCCCCGGCCCATGCCCACCCACCGCCCGACTCGCGAGTTGAATAGGCGCCCAACAAAGATCCGGTTACGCCGACCGTGCGGTCTTTCGTCGTTCCGAGCGCGGTGTCACCCACCGATGAGTCACCATCGCACCCGTGTTGACCGCCGATGCCCTCCGCGCGCATCTGCTGGCTGTCCGGATGGCCGGAGAGGTGGGCACCTCCCGGGAGGACAGTCTTCGCAGCTACCGGCTCTTCGCTGCCCGGGATCCGCGGGTGTTGATCGGAATCGATCCCGAACGGTTCTGGGGTCCGGGGGAGTTGCTGGCTCTGATGGCCGAGAGGTGTGGGGTCTCGGCCGATCCCCGGCACACGTCCGGGCCGGATGTGATCGATCCCGGGCGGACTCTCGCCGCGTTGGACGCCTTCGCGGAGCGGGTCGGGAGTGCGGCCCGGCGGGGGGCGCCGGTGCTGCTCGGGACCGGACATCCGCATCGGCTGCTCGGCTTCTACGGCGGCTTGGCGGACGCTCTGTCGGCGGCGGGGTGTGAGGTGCTCACCCCGGCGCAGGGTCGCTGTGTCGACATATTGACCCGGTTCGGTCTACGTACGTACCGCCTGGACTACGTACGAGGTGTTGCCTTGGTGCGAGAACCGGAGGGCGAGCGCCCCGGTTGTGAGCCGGGTGTTCACTGTCATTCACCCCTGCCGGTTCGGGTCGCCCTGGCGGCCGCCGCCGACGCCGGCGGGCCGCTGCCCGAGCTGGTGATCGGTGACCACGGCTGGGTCTGCGGGGCAGGTCAGCTGGGGTTTGAGGCCATTGGTCTCGCGGATACGGATGACCCTGCGCTCTTTGTGGGGGAGGCGGAGGGGGTCGTGTCCGTCGCCGTTCCGGTTGATGACGCTGTGCGGTCTAGTTACTACTCGCCGCTTACCCGCTACGTACTCAATCGAGCGTGTCTGTCACAGTAGGCCGCCGATGGGTGCACCTCTTCCCCACTCGCATCACCCGCCCCTACATTGGGGAGTGAGCACGCAACGACGAAGAGTCACCGGAAGGGGAAGCCGGTGGCCGTCGAGTGCGGAAGGTTCAGGTGTGTCATGGCTGCAGCTGGCGAGAGGCCTCTGAACGAGGTTCAGTTCCTTACCGTGGCGGAGGTTGCCTCGGTGATGCGAGTGTCGAAGATGACCGTGTACCGACTGGTGCACAGCGGTCATCTGCCCGCGATCCGGGTGGGGCGGTCCTTCCGCGTCCCGGAGCAAGCGGTACACGAGTACCTTCGCGAGAGTTATGTGGGGGTGGAGACGGCCTGACGACGCCTCCGGTAACCCCGGAAGACCCCTCGATTACGACCTCGGCGCTCGGACGGGTAGGCTAGCCCCTCGTAGGTCGTGTGGGCCCATGGCGCCCAAACAACCGAGTGATGAGAAGTGAGCGAGGGTAGTCGTGGGCTCTGTTATCAAGAAGCGGCGCAAGCGGATGGCCAAGAAGAAGCACCGCAAGCTGCTCAAGCGCACGCGCGTTCAGCGCCGCAACAAGAAGTAAGCGGCGCCGCGAGAGCGTGTCCCTGTGGCCCCCCGTCCGTAAAGGGCGGGGGGCCACAGTCATGTCCGGGGTACCCGGTGCAGGGGTACTCGGCATATTCCGATTGGGGAATTTTCGTCACCTCGTGCATCGGGCGGTCATCACAGCGCAACATCAACCCGCTAGGTTGGCCGCACACGGGTAACGCGGGAAGGAAGGCGCTGATCTTGGGAAAGGTCGTGCTCGTCACCGGAGTGGCCCGACAGCTGGGCGGCCGGTTCGTGCGGCGGATCCAGCGGGACCCCGAGGTGGATCGGGTGATCGCCGTGGACGCGGTGCCGCCGGCGCACCATCTGGGCGGGGCGGACTTCATCCAGGCTGACATCAGACAGCCCACCATCGCCCGGGTGCTGGCCGAGACGGGCGCCGACACGGTCGTCCACATGGACGTGACCGGCACCGCGCTGGGCAGCGGCAGCCGGGCCACGGTCAAGGAGACCAACGTCATCGGCACCATGCAGCTGCTGGGCGCCTGTCAGAAGTCGCCGACCGTGCAGCGGCTGGTGGTGAAGTCCAGTACGAACGTGTACGGGTCCGCGCCGCGGGATCCGGCCGTGTTCACCGAGACGATGCCGCCCAAGTCGCTGCCGAGCGGCGGGTTCGCGAAGGACGCGGTGGAGGTCGAGGGGTATGTGCGCGGGTTCGCGCGGCGGCGGCCGGACGTCGCCGTGTGCGTGCTGCGCTTCGCCAACATCCTCGGGCCGACCGCGGACACCCCGCTCGCCTCGTACTTCGCGCTGCCGGTCCTGCCGACCGTGTTCGGCTACGACCCCCGGCTGCAGTTCGTGCACGAGGACGACGTCATCGAGGTGCTGCGGATCGCCTCCCACGAGCCGCGCCGGGGCACCCTGAACAGCGGCACCTTCAACATCGCCGGCGACGGCGTGCTGCTGCTGTCGCAGTGCTCGCGGCGGCTCGGGCGGCCCATCGTGCCGCTGCTGCTTCCCGCGGTCACCTGGGCCGGTTCCCTGGTGCGTACGCTGGGCATGACGGACTTCTCGCCGGAGCAGATCCGGTTGCTCACCCACGGCCGGGTGGTGGCCACGGACCAGATGCGCGAGACGCTGGGCTTCCGGCCCAAGTACACGACGGCGGAGACGTTCGCGGACTTCGCGCGCAGCCAGGGACCCGGGCTGCTGCCGCCGGAGGCCCTCGCGGGGGCCGTCGACCGGATCGCCACGCTTGCCGCGAAGGGCAGCGGGCACCTTCCGACGCAGAGCGCCAACTGAGGAGCGCAGCAACGATGGCGGACGCCAAGGTCATTCCGTTCGACGACGACCGGTCCCGTGGGAGCGCCGCCCAGCGGCCCTCACGGCGCCGGAGCGCGGGCAGCAGGCGCGGCGCGGTCGGGGAGCCCGCGCCGGTCCGGGAGGTCCAGCCCCTGCCCACCAGGGCCGCCGAGCAGGATGATGTCTCTGTGACCAGGGAGGAACAGCCGCCTGCCGGGCCGCGGCACGACGGCGGGCTCGACCGCCGCATCGCGAGCGGCCTGGCCTTCCTGCGCCGCCGGCTCACCGGGGACTACGAGGTCGACGACTTCGGTTACGACGAGGAGCTGACCGACCAGGTCCTGATGTCGCTGCTGCGGCCGGTGTACGAGAAGTACTTCCGGGTCGAGGTGAAGGGCATCGAGAACATCCCGGCCGAGGGCGGGGCGCTGATCGTCGCCAACCACTCCGGGACCCTGCCGCTCGACGGCCTGATGATGCAGGTCGCCGTGCACGACAACCACCCGGCGGACCGTCATCTGCGGCTCCTGGCGGCGGACCTGGTCTTCGTCCTGCCGGTGGTCAACGAACTCGCCCGCAAGCTGGGGCACACCCTCGCCTGCGCCGAGGACGCCGAACGGCTGCTGGGGCAGGGGGAGCTGGTCGGGGTGATGCCGGAGGGCTTCAAGGGCATCGGGAAGCCGTTCGGTGACCGGTACAAGCTGCAGCGGTTCGGCCGGGGTGGTTTCGTCTCCACGGCGCTGCGGCAGGGCGCGCCGATCATTCCGTGCTCGATCGTCGGGGCCGAGGAGATCTACCCGATGATCGGCAACTCCAAGACGCTGGCCCGGGTGCTGGGTTTCCCGTATTTCCCGCTGACGCCGACGTTTCCGTGGCTGGGGCCGCTCGGGGCGATTCCGTTGCCGACCAAGTGGACGATCCAGTTCGGTGAGCCGATCGCGACGGACGGTTATCCGCCGGAGGCGGCTGAGGACCCGATGCTGATGTTCAACCTGACTGACCAGGTCAGGGAGCAGATCCAGCACACGCTGTACAAGTTGCTGGTGCAGCGGCGGTCGGTGTTCTTCTGAGTCGCTCCGGGCAAGCCGGCGGACGGAGTCCGGCGCGGCCGTGCGAAGCCCGCGGAGCGGCGCGAGGGCGGCAATGTAAATGGGTCGCTGCCCGGGTGCTGGGTTTCCCGTACTTCCCGCTGACGCCGACGTTTCCGTGGCTGGGGCCGCTCGGGGCGATTCCGCTGCCGACCAAGTGGACGATCCAGTTCGGTGAGCCGATCGCGACGGACGGTTATCCGCCGGAGGCGGCTGAGGACCCGATGCTGATGTTCAACCTGACTGACCAGGTCAGGGAGCAGATCCAGCACACGCTGTACAAGTTGCTGGTGCAGCGGCGGTCGGTGTTCTTCTGAGTGGTCTACGGCAGCGGGGGGCGCCCCTGCTCGGAAAGGGACGCCCCCGCTGCTGTTCTCCTGTGGGGCTAGCTCGCGTCCTCGCCGTCGATGCCCAGGCCGGGCAGCAGGCCGGGGAGGAGCGGCGGGAGGGTGACGTCCGGCTCGGGCAGCGGCGGTTTGGTGGTGGACGGGGTGCCGCCGTCGTTGCCGACCTTCGGTGGGTCGAGCAGACCGCCCGTGTCGCCCCCGATCAGGCCGCCTCCGCTGTCGCCCGTGGCGGAGCCGCTGGGGCTGCCGGAGCCGCCCGTGTGCTTGCCGGAGGAGGGGGTGTTGCCGGAGCTGGGTGTGGTCGCGCGGTGCGTGCCGGAGGTGCCGGTGGACGCCGCGCCGGAGCCCTGTCGTGTGCCCCCGCCGGTCTGGGCCGGCGGCTGCGGGAGCAGGGACTGCAGCGGGGCGACCTCTTGGTCTATGGCGTCGAACACCGACGACACCTGCTGCTTGACGTCTCCCAGCTGCACCGGCAGCTTGTCGCTGAGCAGGCTCCAGGCCTCGCGGTGCGACCGGGAGAAGGAGTCCAGGGCCTGGATGGGGCCCAGGGAACCGGGGTCGCGCTCATAGGCCGCGTGCAGCAGGCGGTGGCCTTCGGTCACGTCCTGCTGCATGCCGGACAGGGTGCGGCGGATCTCGCCGATGGACTCGTGGTCGAGGTGACCGCCGCGGCCGCGCTCCATCAGCCGACGGGCCTCGCTCAGCCGGGTGGAGGCCTGGTCGAGGTAGGTCTTGCCGCGCTCGTCGTCCCCGTCGCTCATGTAGTTGAGTTTGATGTCCTCGATGCCGCGCTTGAGGCCGTACAGCGAGTCGCCGGGCAGCGCGTCGGAACTCGCGGCGGCGACCCCGCCGAAGGCTCCGGCGGCCACACCGACGCTGAGCCCGCCCGCGGCGAGCCCCTTGGTCAGTCTCGAACGCGGACGCAGCTTGCCCAGCGGGCTCGCCCGGTGCGCCCCTCGGCCGCGGCTGCGCTGCTCGGGCACCGCCGCACCCGCCGCCCCGGTCCCCTCCTGGAGCATGGCCTCCATCGCGGCCACCAGCTGGGCGCGCTGGACGACCTTGACCTCGGGGTCGAGCTTCGGCCTGGGCAGCGCGCCGAGACCCGCCGCGAGGGCCAACAACTCGCGTTGCCCGGTCCCTTCCTCGGCGGTCGGCGGCGGATCCGCCGCCGCTGCGGACTGCTCGGCCGCCGTGTCCCGGTCGGACTGCTCCTCCAGGGCGTGGGCGAAGGCGTTCGCCCGCCGGTGGGCCGATACGTTCGCGATCACTGGCGGCACCTCCTCTCGTCATCACCGTCGACTCCCCAGGGGGTCCTGAGGGTTGCACGCCCACGACCACTTCCACACGATCGAGCGATCAGGGTCGGCCAGGACGTGACCACAGGGAGCCTGTATCCCGCACAACGAGCGGCTCGGCACTTGGGTTACGGACGGCGGATGATCCGGTCGGATTGGCAACGGGCGTTCACGGAACGTGAGTTGAATGCCGCCCGCCGTCGCCCTGAGTGGCGGACGTCAGCGGGCGTCGTCCGGCAGGAGCCGGGCGAGGGTGCGCACGGCTCGGTACTGGAGGGTCTTGATGGCGCCCTCGTTCTTGCCCATCACCCGGGCGGTCTCGGCGACCGAGAGGCCCTGGAGGAAGCGGAGCGTCACGCACTCCTGCTGCTGGGGGTTGAGCCGGCGTACGGCGTCGAGGAGCGCGGCGTTGGAGAGGGACTCCAGGACGGAGTCCTCCGGGGAGCGCTCGACCTCGTTGGCGTCGAGCATCTCGCCGGTGGTGACCTCCAGGCGGAACCGGCTGGACTTGAAGTGGTCCGCCACGAGGTTCCGGGCGATCGTCACCAGCCAGGCACCGAAGTCGCGGCCCTGCCAGGTGAAGGTGCCGATCCGCCGGAGCGCCCGCAGAAAGGTCTCACTGGTGAGGTCCTCGGCGGTCGCCTTGCCGCCCACCCGGTAGTAGATGTACCGGTACACCGTGTCGCTGTACTGGTCGTAGAGCCGTCCGAAGGCCTCGGCCTCGCCGGACTGGGCGCGCTCCACGAGGTCCATCATCCGGGCGCTGTCGCTGTCGGCGGCCGGCCGGCGGGCGGTCGTGGCGCCGGACGTGCGACCGCGTCTGCCGACGGCTGCACTGCCCTCGGCCAGCGCGTAGCACGGGCCCACGGGTGCTGCGGCGGTGGCGAAGGCGGGGACGGCGTACGCGGTGGGGACGAGGCCGCGCAGCGTCTCTTTGACCGCCGCGACACTTGCGCGCAGCGTAGCCAGGCCCGAGGCGTCAACCCCGACGTGTGGGTACACGGGACTCCCAGAGGCAGAGCTTCCATCACATGCAGTACCGGAACGTTCACCCGTCGTAGCGACGGAGGAGTGCCGGTTTGCGTCTGAGGAGAATAACGCTTCGTGCAGGCACTGCTACACCGAGTTGCTCAAATCGTCGATTGCGTCGCTTCTGTAACCGGTTGATGCCTCTTCAAGTGCCGCAGAGTGTCCGGTTGTTGATCGGAAAAGGGCGGGTTTCGGCGAAGTGGGGGGCGTGTTGGGGAAAGGCGGGCATAATCCGGCGGCAGACGACACGATTCGGCACCCATGGGTACATGACAAATGGCCCGGCGTTACGGCCGGGCGCGGCGAGGGGTGCCCCAAGGGCGCGGGGAACTGCGCGAGCGGCCACGACCGGCCGGCAGCCGGGGATGACCTGCAGCTTTATGGCGAGCACCCGCTGATCGCGGGCGGGACTACCGGCGACGCCGGCTCAGTGCGATCGCTGCCGCGGTGCCACCGGCGACCGCTCCGACGCCCGCCGCCGCCGGAATGCCCACCTTCGCCGCCTTGCGGCCCGTGCGGTAGTCGCGCAGGCGCCAGTCCTTTTCGCGGGCGTGTTTGCGCAGTTTGGTGTCGGGGTTGATCGCGTAGGGGTGGCCGACCAGGGACAGCATGGGGATGTCGTTGTGGCTGTCGCTGTAGGCGGCGCAGCGGGAGAGGTCGAAGCCCTCCGCCGCGGCCAGCGCCCGTACCGCCTCCGCCTTGGCCGGGCCGTGCAGCGGTTCGCCCACCAGCTTGCCCGTGTAGACGCCGTCGACCGACTCCGCCACCGTGCCGAGCGCGCCCGTCAGGCCGAGGCGGCGGGCGATGACCTGGGCGATCTCGACGGGGGCGGCTGTGACCAGCCACACCTTCTGGCCCGCGTCCAGGTGGGCCTGCGCGAGGGCGCGGGTGCCCGGCCAGATGCGGTCGGCCATGTACTCGTCGTAGATCTCCTCGCCGATCGTCTCCAGTTCGGCGACGCGGTGGCCCTTGACGATGGAGAGCGCGGAGTCGCGGGCGTCCTGCATGTGCTCGGGGTCCTCGACGCCGGCCAGCCGGAACCAGGCCTGCTGCCAGGCGAACCTGGCCAGGTCGCGGGTCTCGAAGAACTTCCGCTTGTACAGGCCCCGGCCGAAGTGGAACAGCGCGGCGCCCTGCATCACGGTGTTGTCGAGGTCGAAGAAGGCGGCGGCCCGGTCGTCGCCGATCACCGGGAACTCCGGTTCCTGTTCGGCGGCCTGCGTGGCCTCCTGTGCCCCCTGCGCTTCCAGCGAGGACTTGCGGGCGGCCTCCGCCGAGGCCTCGCCTGCCAACACGCTCCGCGCCGTGGCGGAGCGCCTACGGGGAGTGAGCCATCCGAGAGCGGCCATGGCGTGAGCATAGCCAGTTTGTTCGGTGGTTCCGGAGTCGAGAGGTTGGAAGGGTGTGAACTCTCCGCGTCCGCGTCGTTAAAGAAGCGCGAGAATGGCCGACATGAGTCCCCTCTTCCGGCGTAAGGCCGCCCCGCAGGAGCGGCTGGTCACGCTCATCCGCAAGCCCGGCTGCCATCTGTGCGACGACGCACAGGCGGTGATCGAGAAGGTCTGCGGCGAACTCGGCGTCCCCTGGGAACAGAAGGACATCACCCAGGACCGGCAGCTCCACGACCAGTACTGGGAGCAGATCCCCGTGGTCCTGGTCGACGGCCGGCAGCACACCTTCTGGCGGGTGGACGAGGGCCGCCTCCGCAAGGAACTGACCGATTAGTACAAGACCGCACCGAACGTCCCTTAGGATCGACGGCGGTTTGGTCTCGGGGGCGGGATTCACGAGGAGTGTGTCGGTTTTGCCCCCAGGAAGGGCCCAGGGATGACGCGCGTGACCCCGGTCACGTTGGCCGGGCAAATCGGACACCATCTTTGTGCACGCGTTCACAAAGACATAGCCTGCTGTCGACGGGGCGGTCTGGGGACGTATGACCGCCTGCAGCCCCGCTCAACCCGCAGGAGCACCGTGGCAACTGGCCGAACACACCGACCGGCGACCCGTAGCCGAGGGATTCCCGAGGCCACCGTCGCTCGGCTTCCGCTGTACCTCCGAGCCCTGACCGCACTGTCGGAGCGCTCGGTACCCACGGTCTCCTCCGAGGAACTGGCCGCTGCGGCGGGGGTCAACTCCGCCAAGCTGCGCAAAGACTTCTCGTACCTGGGCTCCTACGGAACGCGCGGTGTCGGCTACGACGTGGAGTATCTCGTCTACCAGATCTCCCGTGAACTCGGCCTGACCCAGGACTGGCCGGTTGTCATCGTCGGTATCGGTAATCTCGGCGCCGCCCTGGCCAACTACGGCGGTTTCGCCTCCCGTGGCTTCCGGGTCGCCGCGCTGATCGACGCCGACCCGGCGATGGCCGGAAAGCCGGTCGCGGGCATCCCTGTCCAGCACACCGACGACCTCGAGAAGATCATCAAGGACAACGGGGTCTCCATCGGCGTCATCGCCACCCCTGCCGGTGCCGCCCAGCCGGTCTGTGACCGGCTCGTGGCCGCCGGGGTGACCTCCATCCTGAACTTCGCGCCGACCGTGCTGTCCGTCCCGGACGGCGTCGACGTGCGCAAGGTCGACCTCTCCATCGAGCTGCAGATCCTCGCCTTCCACGAGCAGCGCAAGGCCGGCGAGGAGACCGCCGAGGGCGGCCCGCTGCCCGCGGCCGCTCCCCGTGGCGCGGCCGCCGACGACTCCGCCGACCAGGGGCCCGACGGGGACGTACCCGCCGTGATGCCGGCATGAGTCTCCTCGTCGTGGGTCTGAGCCACCGCAGCGCCCCGGTCAGCGTGCTGGAGCGGGCCGCGCTGAGCGTGGACGCCCAGGTCAAGCTGCTCCAGGACACGGTCGCCGCCGAGCCGGCCACCGAGGCCGCGGTGCTCGCCACCTGCAACCGCATCGAGCTGTACGCCGACGTGGACAAGTTCCACGCCGGTGTCGCCGAGCTGTCCACACTGCTCGCCCAGCACAGCGGGGTCGGCCTCGAGGAGCTGACGCCGTATCTCTACGTGCACTACGAGGACCGGGCCGTCCACCACCAGTTCTCGGTGGCCTGCGGTCTGGACTCGATGGTCGTCGGCGAGGGACAGGTCCTCGGGCAGATCAAGGACTCCCTGGCCCGCGCCCAGGAGCTGCACACCGCCGGCAAGCTGCTGAACGACCTGTTCCAGCAGTCCCTGCGGGTCGGCAAGCGGGCCCACTCCGAGACCGGCATCGACCGGGCCGGCCAGTCCCTGGTCACCTTCGGCCTGGAGCAGCTGGCCGCGGGCGGGGACGTCAAGGAATGGGCCGGGGGCCGCCGGGCCCTGGTCATCGGTGCCGGGTCGATGTCGTCCCTGGCCGCCGCCACGCTCGCGCGTGCCGGGGTGGCCGAGGTCGTCGTCGCCAACCGCACCGTCGAGCGCGCCGAGCGCCTCGCGCAGATCCTCACCGAGGCGGACGACACGACGGTGACGGCCCGTGCGGTACGGATGGACGCCGTGCCGGACGAGCTGACACGTGCCGACATCGTCGTCTCCTGCACCGGCGCCACCGGCCTGGTCCTGACGGCCGAGGCGGTCGCGAAGGCGGTCGAGGGCCGCACCGGACAGCCCGTGGCCGACCTCGGCGACGGCGCTCGTACGGCCGTGAAGGCCGCGCTGCCTGCCACCGGCGTCGGCACCGAGGAGAACTGCCCGCTGGACCTGGCCGCCGTGCAGGGGGCCACCGGCTTCTCCGTGCTCGGCGAGGCCGCCGTGGCGGGCATGGACGCGGCCACCCTGGAGCAGCACGCGGCCTGGGTCGACAACGGCACCGTGGACCGGCGGGAGGCGGCCCGGCGCAGCCCCGAGGCCGACGCCGAGCTGATCACCGCGCTCGCCGCCACGGCCGCGACCGTCGGCCGTATCCCCGAGCGCCGCAAGCCGGAACCGGCCGCCGTCATCCCGCGGCCGGCCCCGGCCGTGTTCTTCCTCGACCTCGCCATGCCCCGCGACATCGACGCGGCCGTGCACCGGCTGGCCGGGGTGCGGCTGGTGGACATCGAGTCCCTCGCCGAGGCGTCCGCGGACGCGCCGATGGCGGCCGACGTGGACCAGGTCCGGCGTATCGTCTCCGACGAGGTCGCGGCCTTCGGCGCGGCACAGCGGGCGGCGCACATCACGCCGACCGTCGTGGCGCTGCGCACCATGGCCGCCGATGTCGTCGCCGGTGAGATCGCGCGGCTCGACGGCCGCCTGCCCGACCTGGACGAACGCCAGCGCGGTGAGATCCGGCAGGCCGTGCACCGGGTCGTCGACAAGCTGCTGCACGCGCCGACGGTACGGGTCAAGCAACTCGCCGCCGAGCCCGGCGGCGCCGGGTACGCGGACGCGCTGCGCACCCTGTTCGACCTCGACCCCGAGACGGTGGCCGCCGTCTCCCGGGCCGAGGACAGCACAGACAAGAAGGACCGACCGGCATGACTGAGAAGGCACTGCGACTGGGGACGAGGCGGAGCAAGCTCGCCATGGCCCAGTCCGGGCAGGTGGCGGAAGCCGTGAGCCGGGTGACCGGCCGGCCCGTCGAGCTGGTCGAGATCACCACGTACGGCGACGTCTCCCGCGAGGCACTCGCGCAGATCGGCGGCACCGGTGTGTTCGTCACGGCGCTGCGCGACGCGCTGCTGAGGGGCGAGGTGGACTTCGCGGTTCATTCGCTCAAGGACCTGCCGACCACGCAGCCCGACGAGCTGGTCCTGGCCGCGGTCCCCGAGCGCGAGGACCCGCGGGACGTGATCGTCGCCCGGGACGCGCTGAAGTTCACGGACCTCCCGCGGGGCGCCCGCATCGGTACCGGCTCCCCCCGCCGCATGGCGCAGCTGAACGCATACGCGCGCGCCCACGGCCTGGACATCGAGACGGTCGCGATCCGCGGCAACGTCGACACGCGGATCGGATACGTCCGCGACGGCGAGCTGGACGCCGTCGTACTGGCCGCCGCCGGACTGAACCGGATCGGCCGGATCGACGAGGTGACCGACTTCCTGTCGGTCGACACGGTTTTGCCCGCCCCCGGCCAGGGGGCCCTGGCGATCGAGTGTGCCGCGGACAACGCGGACCTGATCGCGGCGCTCGGCGAGCTCGACGACCCGTTCACCCGGGTCGCCGTGACCGCCGAACGGTCACTGCTCGCCGCCCTGGAGGCCGGCTGCAGCGCCCCTGTGGGCGCGCTGGCCGACCTTCCCCCTCTCTCGGCTCCGCTCGAGCGGGGGGACTCCCAGGCCGACGCGCAGATTGTCAACGAAATGCGCCTGCGAGGCGTCGTCGGCACCACCGACGGCACCCGTACGGTGCAGCTGTCCACCACCGGTCCCGTGCCCCAGACGTATGAGCAGGCGGTGGCACTCGGTCGCGAACTCGCCACCGAGATGCTCGCCCAGGGTGCGGCCGGTCTGATGGGGGAGCGAGCACAGTGAGCCCCACCACCCTTCCCGCCGGTCCGGAACACGGGCACGTCACCTTCCTCGGTGCCGGACCCGGGGATCCGGGACTGCTGACTCTGCGCGCAGTGGAGGCACTGTCGAACGCGGACGTCCTGATCGCCGAGCACGAGGTGCTCGACGTGATCCGGACGCACGCCCGGCAGGGCGTCTCCGTGGTGCGAACGGACGGGGATTCCTCCTCGGTGTCGCCGCCGGGCTCGGGCACGCCGCAGCTCACGGTCGTTGACGGCGCGTCAACAACCGCTGCGGTCCCGTCCCCTGCCCGGGATGCCGCTCATCTTGTCATGGAGGCCGCACGGGGCGGCAGGCGGGTCGTCCGTGCGGTGTCCGGGGACCCGGGACTAGATACGTACGCGGCCGAGGAAATGCTCGCCTGCGCCGCCGCCGGTGTGCCCTTCGAGGTCGTACCGGGTGTGGCGGCCGCGGTCGGCGTGCCCGCGTACGCCGGTGTGCCGCTGCGGGACGCGCAGGGCACGGACGTCCGGTTCGTGGACGCCCGTACCGCCTCCGACCGCTGCTGGACGGAGGTCGGCGCCTCCGACGGCACGGTGGTCGTGTCGGTGACGCTGGACGCGGTGGCGGCGGCCGCCGGCGAGCTGGTGGCGGCGGGCCGCAAGCCGGACACCCCGATGTCGGTCACGATCGCCGGTACGACGACCCGTCAGCGGACCTGGACGGCGACGCTCGGCACCATCGCGCAGACGCTGAAGCAGGCGAAGGTGCTGCCGTCGCCGGACGGCGGCCGGCCGGTGATAGCCGTGGTCGGCGAGCGTTCCGCCGCCGCCCAGCGCGACCAGCTGTCGTGGTTCGAGTCCAAGCCGCTGTTCGGCTGGAAGGTGCTCGTGCCGCGTACGAAGGAGCAGGCGGCGTCGCTCTCCGACCAGCTGCGGTCCTACGGCGCGGTGCCGCACGAGGTGCCGACGATCGCCGTCGAGCCGCCGCGGACGCCCCAGCAGATGGAGCGGGCCGTGAAGGGGCTCGTCACCGGGCGGTACGAGTGGATCGCCTTCACCTCGGTGAACGCGGTCAAGGCCGTGCGGGAGAAGTTCGAGGAGTACGGGCTCGACGCCCGGGCCTTCGCGGGCATCAAGGTGGCCGCGGTGGGTGAGCAGACGGCCAAGGCGCTGGTCGACTTCGGTGTGAAGCCGGATCTGGTGCCTTCGGGGGAGCAGTCGGCCGCCGGTCTGCTGGAGGACTGGCCGCCCTACGACCCGGTCTTCGACCCGATCGACCGCGTCTTCCTGCCCCGTGCCGACATCGCCACCGAGACCCTGGTCGCCGGGCTCATCGAGCTGGGCTGGGAGGTCGACGACGTCACGGCCTACCGGACCGTGCGGGCCTCGCCGCCGCCGGCGGACACGCGGGAGGCGATCAAGGGGGGTGGCTTCGACGCCGTTCTCTTCACGTCGTCCTCGACTGTCCGGAACCTGGTGGGTATCGCGGGCAAGCCGCACAACGTCACCGTGATCGCGTGCATCGGTCCGGCCACGGCGAAGACGGCCGAGGAGCACGGGCTGCGGGTCGATGTCATGGCTCCGGAGCCGTCCGTGCTGAAGCTGGCGGAAGCGCTGGCCGACTTCGGTCTCAAGCGGAGGGCTGCCGCCCTGGAGGCGGGGGACCCGGTGACCCGGCCGAGCGAGCGGCGTCCCGGGGCGCGCAGGCGCCGTACGACGACCTGAGGTTCCAGGGGGCTGCGGCCCCCTGGAACCCCGGTTTGTCACGCCGCGGTGCCTCCCGCGTAGTCGCTGTCGAACGTCGTCTCGATCGTGGAGGCCACCGGCTGGGCCACGCCTGTGCCGGTGAGGATGATGCCGAGCTCCCGGTTGTTGCTCAGGGAGTTGCTGCTGATGTTCATGGAGCCTGCTTCCACTTCCTGGGTGGAGAGGCCGTAGTCGACGACCATCGCCTTGGCGTGGATGTAGAGGCCGTTGGGATCGGAGTAGCCCACGACCTTGCCGCCCGCGGACTTGATGGCGGAGACCTGGCTGGAGTAACTGGACGGGTTCTCCAGGACCACGCGTACCGCCACGCCCGCCCTGGCCCCAAGCCGACCGTCCTCGCCTGGCGGCACTCCGCGTCCTGAGCGCGGGCTCCTCCTGCCGGCCTGCGCCCAGGCCCGGCGCCGGTCGACAAGCCGTCGGCAAGAGGAGCCCGCGCCCGGGCGTAGCGTAGAAGCCATGACGAAGTACGGATCCTTCCCCGGTACGCGTCCCCGGCGGCTGCGCACCACCCCCGTCATGCGCCGAATGGTCGCCGAGACCCGGCTGCACCCGGCCGACTTCATCCTCCCCGCCTTCGTCCGCGAGGGCATCAGCGAGCCCGTGCCGATCGCGGCCATGCCCGGCGTCGTCCAGCACACCCGCGACAGCCTGAAGAAGGCGGCCGCCGAGGCGGTGGAGGCCGGGATCTCCGGGATCATGCTGTTCGGCGTGCCGGAGGAGAGCAAGAAGGACGCGCTCGGCACTCCGGGGACCGATCCGGACGGGATCCTCCAGGTCGCCATCCGCGATGTGCGCGCCGAGGTCGGCGACGACCTGCTCGTCATGTCCGACGTGTGCCTGGACGAGACCATCGACCACGGGCACTGCGGTGTCCTCGACGCCGAGGGGCGGGTCGACAACGACGCCACCCTGGAGCGGTACGCCGAGATGGCTCAGGTGCAGGCCGACGCCGGCGCCCATGTGGTCGGCCCCAGCGGCATGATGGACGGTCAGATCGGGGTCATCCGCGACGCCCTGGACCAGATCGGCCGCGAGGACGTCGCGATCCTCGCCTACACCGCCAAGTACTCCTCCGCCTTCTACGGCCCCTTCCGGGAGGCCGTCGCCTCCTCGCTGCAGGGCGACCGCAAGACGTACCAGCAGGACCCCGCCAACTGGCGCGAGTCCCTGCGGGAGCTGGAGCTGGACCTGGCCGAGGGTGCCGACATGGTGATGGTCAAGCCGGCCGGTCCCTACCTCGACATCCTGGCCCGGGTCGCCGACAGCGTGGACGTCCCGGTCGCCGCCTACCAGATCTCCGGCGAGTACTCGATGGTCGAGGCGGCCGCAGAGAAGGGCTGGGTGGACCGTGACCGGGCCATCTTCGAGACCCTGACCGGCATCAAGCGCGCCGGAGCGCGGAACATCCTCACCTACTGGGCGACCGAAGTGGCGCAGAAGCTGCGCTGACGGACACGGTTCGAGATCGTTCCGGTTCCGAAAGGGTGGCGGACCGGACTCGGTGCGGCCGCTGTTCGGAAACGGAACGAACTCGGTTCCGGTAACGTCCGGCGGCCGTGCGGGGAACGGTCGGTGATCATGTACCGACCTGTCCCGAATGCGATGTTCCGGACGTGCCGCAACGCGAATGACGCGCCCTCGTCAAACCCCTAATCTCTGCGCCTGGCCTGATCCGTTCCGGAGGGTCCGAACGTCGATCCCTGGGGGGTTGCCATGAGCTGGTTCGTCGAGGCTCTGAAGAAGTACGCAGTGTTCAGCGGTCGCGCGCGCCGCAAGGAGTACTGGCTGTTCATGCTGTTCGCGTGGATCATCTACGTCGCGCTGGCCGTCGCCGCCGCGGCGGCCCACGCGCCCTACATCGTCGGCCTCGCCGTGGTCTTCCTGCTGCCGGCCCTGGGCGTCACGGTGCGCCGACTGCACGACACGGGCCGCTCCGGCTGGTGGATCCTCTTCGGGATCGTGCCGCTGATCGGCTCCATCGTCCTGCTGGTCTTCTACTGCTCGGACAGCCAGGCGGGCGCGAACAAGTACGGCCCGAACCCGAAGGAAGTCCCGGCGTTCGCGTAACGCCCCGCGCGTCGCCGTCCGTCGTCCGGCGACCGCACACCGAGGCCGCCCGGGCAGTCGCCCGGGCGGCCTCGACGGTTCACCAGCCGGCGATGTCGTCCAGGTCGTGCTGCCAGTACGTGACCTTCAGCGAGCTGTCGTAGTACACGCCCTTCGCGGGCAGCGCCGGGGTCGCGGAGGCGCCGCCGCTGCTGTTGGGGGTCTTCCCCTGGAAGCCGACCACCAGCTTGTGGCCCGTCGTGCCGCCCTCGCCGCTGCCGTCGGCGGCGGAGAGCAGGACGGCCGCGTACCCGGACTCGCCGGGCGCGAGGGTCGTCACGGCCTGCGGGTGGGTCTCCTCGTCGGCCTGCGGCACCCACTGCATCTCGTCGAAGCGCAGGATGGGGAAGTAGGTCAGGTCGCAGTACTTCGAGCCGGTGTTCCTGACCGTGATGATCATGTGGTTGAGCGGTCGGGACACCGGCTGCGCGGTGACCTTGGTGTTGGACCCGTTGCACAGGACGCGGTTCTTCGGGTCCCACGGGTCCGAGGAGCGGCCCGAGCCGGCGGACGACGAGCCCGGGGAACCGGAGGATCCCGAGCCCGACGACGTCGAGGAGCCGTTGGCGGAGCCGGAGGAGCCGTTGGCGGAGCCCGACGAGCCCGAAGCGGAGCCCGAGTCCGTCGATTTGCCGGAGGCCGGGACCACGGTGCCCTTGCCGCCCGTGGCCGGGGCCTCCGTGAAGGAGGTCTTCGAGGCACCTTCGTCCCTCGTCCCCGTGCCGCTGCCGCACGCCGTGAGGGCGAGCGCGGTGAGGGCGACTCCGGTGACCGCGAACAGGTGGGTACGACGGGTGCGCATGGCTGGTCTCTTCTCTTGGCCGAGTGGTGGCGTGCTTGGATGGCCACAGCTTGTGGGGCGGTCCGTCCCGCCTGCCACACCCGGCGGAGGACCAGGGACGCTGGAATGCCCGCATAGGCTCTGAGCTGGGGAGATGTCCCCTCCCTGGAACGCGGGGACGGGACACGGGGAGATGGAGGAACAGTGCCGGACAGCACTGCTGGCGCCGCTTTCGCCGAGCTGTTAAGGGAGTTGAAGGACCGGTCGGGGCTCAGCTACGGCGTCCTGGCCAAACGGCTCCACATGAGTACGTCGACGCTGCACCGGTACTGCAACGGGGACGCCGTACCGACCGACTACGCCCCGGTGGAACGCCTGGCCCGCCTCTGCAAGGCCTCGCCGGACGAACTGGTCGAGCTGCACCGGCGGTGGGTGGTGGCGGACGCGATGCGGGGCCGGGGCAAGGCGGAGGCGACCGGCCCGGGGCCGGCGGAGACCACTCCCGCGCCCGTGCCGGCGGAGAACACGCCTGAGCCCGAGCCGGAGTCGCCGGTCGAGCCGGAGCCGCCGGCTGAGCCGGAGCCGCCGACCGGGCCGGAGCGGCTGGCCGAGCCGGTTGTCGAGGCACCGGACGCGCCGACGCCCACCGTGCGTCGTCGTACCCGTACCGTCGTCGCCGCCGGGATCGCCGTCGCCGCTGTGATCGGTGCCGTCGCGCTGGCCGTGAACCTGACCCCCGGCGGCTCGGACGCCGGGGACGGCCGTCCCCTCGCGGCGGCCTCGACGCCGGGTCACGCGACGGCGGGCGGACACACCTCTAAGGCACCGCGCACCCGCACCTCGCCGTCCGCCTCCGCCTCCGTCTCCGCGTCACCTTCGGGTTCACCCTCGGAGCCGGCCGAGGCCGAACCGAAGTCGGACGACAAGGGCAGGGCCGAGTCCGCCGGCGGCGCCTCCGACGCCGCTCCGCTGACGGTGGCGACCAGCGCGTACACCTGGGACAGCCCGTGCGACGGGCGCTACTTGATCAACCGCCCTCCGGCCGAGGTGGCCCCGCCGCCGACCGAGGACGCCGCGACTGCCTGGGTGGCCGCGCACGGTGCCGTCTCGTCGGGGAAGCAGGAGGTCACGCTCACCGTGCAGGGCACCGGCAAGCAGACCGTGGTCGTGGAGAGCCTGACGGTCCATACGATCACCAAGCGCACACCGCTCGCCTGGAACGACTACGCCATGGCCTACCCCGGTGTCGGCTGCGGCGGGAAGGTCCCGACCCGCTCCTTCACCGTCGCGCTCGACTCCGTGCGTCCCGCCGTCCAACCCGAGTCAGGGCAGCAGGACTTCCCGTTCAAGGTCAGCGAGTCGGACCCCGAGGTGTTCCACGTAACGGCCGAGGCCTCGGCGTACGACGTGAGCTGGTCCCTGTCGCTGGCCTGGTCCAGTGGCTCCCGCCACGGCGTGCTGCAGGTCGACAACCACGGCCGGCTGTTCCGCACGAGCGGCAACAACGGCCGTCCCGCCTACGAGTTCCCGCTGGGCGGCTCGGGATGGGTCAAGGAGGGCACCACGATCCCGGAGTGAGGCGGAGAACCTCGGCGGTTCTCCGGGTGTCCGGATCGCGGAATTACGGGTGTAGAGGGCATGTAGTCCCTAGGCTGCGCGCGGAGAGGCAGTTCCCGGAGCCGAAGGAGAGCCGACCATGTCCGTCGCCGAACCCGCACCGCCCCGCGCCGCCGTTCCGCCGCTCGCGGCCCGTGCCCGCAGCGTGGGCGGCTCGCCCGTCCGGGACATCCTGGCGGTCACCGCACGCCCCGAGGTGATCAACTTCGCGGGAGGTCTTCCGGCCCCCGAAATGTTCGACCACGAAGGCATAGCGGCCGCGTTCCGGGACGTGCTGGCGGAGATCCCCGCTCAGGCGCTCCAGTACGCCACCACGGAGGGCGAGCCGCTCCTCCGGTCCGGCCTGGCGGAGCGCATCACCGCGTTCGGCCTGCCCACCGCCCCCGACGACCTGCTCATCACCACCGGCTCCCAGCAGGCCCTGTCCCTGCTGGCGACGGCGCTGATCGAGCCCGGCGACACGGTGCTGGTCGAAAGCCCCTGCTATCTGGCGGCACTTCAGGTCTTCGGGCTGGCGGGGGCGCGGGTGGTGGCCGTGCCCGGGGACGAGGACGGCGTCGACCCGGCGGCCCTGGGGGAGGCGGTGCGGCGCGAGCGCCCGAAGCTGCTCTACCTCGTCCCCACCTTCCAGAACCCCACCGGCCGTACGATGCCGACCCCGCGCCGCGAGGCCGTCGCCGCCGTGGCCGCCCGCCAGGGTCTGTGGATCATCGAGGACGACCCCTACGGCGAACTCCGCTACGACGGCACCCGCCCGCCCTGGATCGCCGCCTGCCCGGGCGCAGAGGACCGTGTCGTCCTGCTCGGCTCCTTCTCCAAGGTCATGGCCCCCGGTCTCCGCCTCGGCTGGCTCCGCGCGCCCGCGGAGCTCCGGCGCGCGTGCACGGTCGCCAAGCAGGCAGCGGACGTGCACACGGCAACCGTCAACCAGCTCGCCGCGGCCCGCTATCTGCACGTCCTGGACGCCCACGTGGCCCGTGTCCGCGCCGTCTACGGCGAACGCCGGGACGCCATGCTGGCCGGCCTCCCCCACGTCCTCCCCGAGGGTTCCACCTGGAGCCGGCCCGAGGGCGGCATGTTCCTGTGGGTCCGCCTCCCGGAGTCGTACGACACCACGGCCCTGCTCCCCGCCGTGGTGAAGCAGGACGTCGCCTACGTCCCCGGCGCCCCCTTCTACGCCGGCGCCCCCGACCCCTCCACCCTCCGCCTGTGCTTCGTCACCCAGACACCGCAGGAGATCGCGGAGGGCCTGCGGCGACTGGGCAGAGGGCTGCGGGGCTGAGCGTCGCCGACGGGCGTCAGTCCCACCAGAAGGACCAGGCCGGCTCGCCGATCAGCCCCTTGGCGTACGCACGCAGGGTGTCCGGGCCGTTCTGCGTGATGTTGTCCGGGCAGAACGCGAAGTGCTCCGCCGCCACCGCCTCGGCCTCGGCCAGGGTGGCCGGCGGCGCGGCGACGGACACGGTCAGCGTGTCGAAGGTCAGCGCCACCACCCGTATACCGAAGCGGTCCTCCCAGGAGCGCAGCACGCTGCACAGCCGGGCCACGTCGTCCTCGTAGTTCAGCGGCCCCGACCAGCCGATCGCCGCCGGGATGTCCGCGGACCGCCGCGCCGGAACGAGGGCAAGGTGCGGGTCCTTCAGCCAGGCCCGGGTGCCGTCCGCCAACGAGTCCGCGACCTGCGCGGCCCGGGTGTCCGGGTCGGCGGTGGGGGAGAGGGCGGGCGCGAGACCCGGCCACTCGGTCCCGAACGGCTCGGCCTCTTCCGTCAGTTCATCCTCCGCGCAGTCCTCCCAGTACTCCACGAGGACGTCCTCGGCGTCGTGATCGCCCGGGTACGACACCTCGTCCGGTGCCAGCCCCCAGTTCACCGGCCCGCCCTGCTGGTCGTGCACATCCACCAGCACGGGAAGCAGCCCGGCACGCGCGGACGGTGCGCCGAGCGCCTTCCAGGTACCGGGCGCGGCCGCCTTCTCCGCATGCCACAACAGCGGCTCGTGCCAGGGGCCTTCGTCCGTCGCGTCGATCAGTCTGCCGGGCGGCAGCTGGAGCCCGAGGGACCGACCACTCGGGTCCGTCGTCAACTTGGGCAGCGGGTTGGGAAGAGTCGCCATGTCAGTGACTGTAAGGGGCGGCACTGACAACGCTAGCGCGAGGCGAACTCCGTGAAGGAAGCCCAAGTGGCCGGTGCGATCCGGAGGGTTGGGGCGTCGGAGGGGTTCTGCTTCGAGTCGCGGATGTGGACGGTGTGGGAGGAGGCGGCTACTTCGAGGCACTGGCCGCCCTCGCTACCGCTGTAGCTCGACTTGAACCACTGAAGTGCTTCGGCGCTCATTGTTCTCCTACCAGGCGGTCGAGCAGGCCCATCGAATCCTGCGTGGTCAGGGCCTGTGTCCGCAGCATCGCATACTTACGCGAAAGGATGGACACCTCATCTGCGTCAGAGACCCACTGGCTGCCGCGTTGCGACTCGGTGTACGCGACATGTTGGTGGTCAGGGGTTTCCAGAAGCGTGAACGGGCCGTCGACCCCTGCGTGGCAGGGACTGCTCAATGGCAGGACCTGGAGCGAGACGCAGGGCAGTTCGGCCATCTCGCGCAGGAACCGGAGCTGTTGCCTGCACACCCCGGCCGATCCCAGCTGCAGGAGCAGCGCGGGCTCCCAGACCACGAAGCTCAACGTCGGCGGGTTCTTTCGGTGCAGGATCTCCTGGCGGTCGAGGCGCAGCCTCAGTGAGTTCTCCAACTGCTCCTCGGCGTAGGCCGGAACACGGTTCTGCAGGACTGCACGCGCGTACGCGTCGTTCTGGAGCAGACCGGGGATGACCGCGTTGTCGTACCAGGACAATGCAATCGCCACCCGCTCCTGATCCATGTACTCCTCGGCCCACATCGGAAATTGATCCACCTCCGGAAGGTTGGCCACTCCCGCCGTCAGCGTCCCCTTGGTGCCCAGGAATTCGTCGAAGATCTCGGCGATGTCCTGCTTCAGCGACCGTCGGCCCTGTTCGATCGAGGCGATCGTCTCCTCGTTGATGTTCAGCGCGGCACTCAGGCCCGACTGGCTCAGACCTGCCGCCCTGCGCGCCGTGGCGAGCTGGCGGCCGAGCATCCGCATGGCCGACTGGTTCTTCCGAGAAGTCGTCATGCTGCTGAACTCCCACGCCTGCCCGTGCCCGACCCCCGCACAATCCCGTACAAACGCTTTGTACGGGCTCACTCACTGATCCAGCCTAGTGACTCTGCGCGACAGTCGCCCCGTGAATACACAACCCGAACTCCTCTACCACCGCGACCAGTTCTACGGCCGCGCCCGCCGGTCCGTGCCCGCGGCCAGGCGGTTCGCCGAGTGGTCGTTGAGGTACTGGGGGCTGGCCGAATGGGACCGCTCCGCCGATCTGTCGCTCTGCGTGAGCGAGTTGGCCACGAATGCGCTGCTGCACGGGGCGCCGCCGGGGCGGGGGTTCCTGTTGCGGCTGCGGTACGACGGGCTGGTCGTGCGGGCCGAAGTGCATGACAGCGGACCCGGTGTGCCGAGGATCGCCGACGACCCGGACGAGGGCGGGCGTGGGCTGCTGCTCGTCGCCGCACTCAGTGACAAGTGGGGCGTGGCGCAACGCAGCCCCGGGAAGCTGGTGTGGTGCGAGTGGTACCGGGACGCCGTGGGTGCCGACCGTGTCACGGTCGGCACCCGGACGGGGTCGTGTCCTTACGCGGCGGAGAGCGCGTCGGCCGCGGAGGGCTCCCAGACCGAGATCCGCGGGGCGTGAACGTGTGCCTTCACCGGGATACGGAGGGTGTCGCCGCTGTCCAGCTTCACGGTCAGGTACGAGGTGTCGCTGCCCTGCCCCGGGGCGTCCTGCTGGTCGAGTGCGACGCCCTCGTAGTTCGACTGTCCGGGACGCAGGATGTTGGGACCGCCGCCGATACCGCCGGGGGTGGTTGCCCGGACGCGGCCGTCGAAGGTGACGAGGCCGATGATGCCGAGATCGCAGCGGGCGCCGCTGGTGTTCTTGGCGGTGATCAGCAGGTGGTTCAAGGGCTGTGAGACCGGGGCGGCGGTGACCGTCAGCTGGCCGGCCCGGCACATCCCGGCTCGGGTGCCGCCGCCGGACGCCGTGCCCGAGCTGTGCGTGCCGGTCTGCCGGGCGGCCGTGGGCGTGGCCTTGGCCGAGCCGTTGCCCTTCGCTGCTGTTCCGGTGGAGGCGAGGGACGCGTCGACGGTGGGCGAGGCGGTGGCGTGCGCCGGAGCCGATGCGGTGGCGGCCGTGCCGGTGGGAGCGGAACCCGTGGCGGAGCCGGGGTCGCAGGCGACGAGGGCGAAGGAGCCGAGGGCCAGGGTGGCCGTGGAGACCAGGAAGCGCTGGACGGACATGTGGTGCTTCTCCCGTTGGTTGGTTCGGTCGGGGCCGGATCGGGTGAACCGGCCGATGACCTGAACCGTGCGGTGCGATCCGTCTCACCCGCTAGATTCCATGGGTAGTTGGGAACCCTGAAACGGTTCCAGGCCGTCTGAACTGGGGATACGTCGGGGCCTGGAACGCCGTTCTGGGACGGTGGGGGAGAGGCGATGGCGGACGAGTCACAGGAACTGGCGAAGCTGCTGCTCGCGCTGAAGGAGCGTTCCGGCCGCAGCTACGGCGCGCTCGGCAAGCGACTCCACATCAGCACGTCCACGGTGCACCGCTACTGCAACGGCACGACGGTGCCGAACGACTACGCCCCACTGGAGCGGCTCGCCCGCGTGTGCGGGGCCACTCGGGACGAGTTGGTGGAGCTGCACCGCCGCTGGATCCTGGCGGACGCCGCTCGCCGCCGGGCGACCGAGACGACCGGCACTCACGAGGTCGAGGTGGTCGCTGATCACGCCGAGGACTCCGCCGAGGTCGAACCGGCCGGTGCCCCCCATGTCGCCGTAGTCGCCGACGTACCGGCCACATCGGAGGCGTCGGCCGAACCGCCATCGACCGCAGCCCCGGCCGTACGGCCCCGCAGGCGGCGGTCCGCCGTCGTGGCCGCTGCCGTCGTGAGCGCAGTCGCCGTCACGGCTGCCGTGGCCGCTGCGGCCACGCAGTTCGGATCGGCCTCCGACAGCGGGGAGAGGACCGCACCGCGTGCGGCCGGGCAGTCCGGTGCCGCACGTGACGCGGCGACCGCGTCCGACCGTGCAACGGCCGGGACGTTCGCCCCGGCGTCCACCACATCGCCGTCCTCATCAGCCCATGCCAGTCGCCGGCCCGGGACGCCGACGGAAGCCGGCAAGCCTTCGGAGAGCGGCGGCACGGCCGGCGACACCGCACCGCCGTTCCACGTGAACGTCCTGACGAACAACTGGGACAGCCCCTGCGACCAGTGGTTTCTCCTCCAGCGCCCGCCGGACCGCGTGGCTCCGCCGCCGGCCGGTCAGGCCACCGACGGCTGGGCGGCCTCCCAGGGCGCCGCACCGGCCGGGCACCTGCGGCTCCAGGTCACCGTGCAGGGCAGCAGCAGCCGGCCCGTCGTGCTGCACGCGCTCCGTGTCGTGACCACCAGCAACCGCACGGCGCCGAAGGGCAATGCCTACATGATGGGCAGCGGGTGCGGCGGTGACCTGGCACCCGCCTCGTTCGCCCTCGACCTCGACACACCGTCCCCGAACGCCAAGCCGGTGCCCGGTCACGAGGGAAACATCACGACGCGGGCGACGAACTTCCCGTACAAGGTGTCCGTCGACGACCCGGAAGTGCTCAACATCGACGCGAGCACGGACAGCCACGACGTCGGCTGGTACCTCCAACTGAGCTGGAGCAGCGGAGACCAGCAGGGCACGGCCCGGATCGACGACCACGGAAAACCGTTCCGCACGGTGGGCATGCGCGGCGACAAGGCCTACTGGTACAACGCCGTCGGCGTCGGCCAGTGGCTGCCGTACACCGCGTCGAACGCGGACTAGAAGCAGCCGGGAGCCGCCCGGGGCCGTTCCGGACGAGTGTGGTGACAGGTTCCTCCGGACTCGGCGTCGAGCTGGGCGGTGGTCTCGTCGTGGTGGCCGAGCATGCGGGCGACCACGGGAGCGGCGGGAGCGTCCCTAGGCACCCGGGCCGGGCCCTTGCCGCGGCCAGTCGGGGGCGGGATCCTCGGCGAGCAGCGGCCGGAGGGCGCCGAGAACCGCGCCGATGCAGACGTCGCGCAACTGGGTGCGGGTACAGATCTCGTGGGTGAGCCAGTCGACGCAGAGGACCTGGACGAAGACCAGCCAGCTCTTCAGGACGCCGGACACGGCCTCGCGTGCACTCTCGTCCGCGAGTGGGAGTACGCCCAGCAGCCGCGCGCGGAGCACGTCCAGCTCGTTCGTCATGATCGTCTGGATCACCGGATCGCCGGCCAGGACCCGGTTCGCCGCGAGGACGGCGTTGCGGTTCGCCACGAAGTAGTCGAGATGGACATCCATACCCTGGATGAGTTGTTCCACCAGGGAGTCGGCGGGATCGAGCCGCGTCTCGGCGAGCAGCTGGTCGGCCGCCTGCTGGTAGACGGCTGCGAAGAGGGCCTGCTTGCTGGGGAAGTGACGGTAGAGCAAGGCCCGGGAGACACCGGCCTCTTCGGCGACCTCCTCCATCAGCACGTCGGCGTACGCGTGTGCGGCGAAGAGCCGTGCGCCGACGGCGAGGAGCTGGGCGCGGCGGTCGGCGGGGGTGAGCCGCTGGCGGGGAGGCACGAATGAAGTCTAGTTGACATGCATCTACTAGCGCCTCCATTGTAGTAGACGTGTGTCAACTAAGCTCCGCCAAGACGGCTTGGAGGCAAGGGTGGCCAGGGTTCTGCGCATACTCACACAGCTGATGGGCTGGTCCTGTGTGGCGATCGGCCTGTTCCACGTGGCGCTCGGCAACGCGGCGATTCCCGGGGCCGGTTCCGCCGGCACGACCGTCGACAGCTGGGGCCGATTCATGGGGGCCAGCTTCGTCGGCTACGGACTGGCCTGGCTCTGGGCCGCGCGGCAGCGTCCGATCCCGGCTCGGGCGGTGCAGTGGCTGGCCGGCGTTTTCCTGCTGGGCGGTGTGGGCCGGCTGCTCTCGCTCGCCGTGCACGGCTGGCCGCAGTGGTTCCAGATCGTGTTGGCGGTGATCGAGCTCGGCCTCCCGCCGGTCTTCTTCCGGCTGGCCGACGCAGAGGAGCGGACCCTGCGCAGCGACGTGGAGGCCATGTCCGCCGGGCGGTGAATGCGCGCGAGCTCGTCCGATCGAACGCTTGGGCGGGGAAGCCGACCCTGGGGGTATGGAATCACGTGATCGTCGACAGCGGAGTTCGAGGGCCTCTGGGGCATGGGCCGTCCTGCTCGGCGACCGGGAAAGAGTCATCGGGCGTCCCGTGGGACGTGATCACGGTGTTCGGCCGTCGGGTCAGGCCGCCCAGCGGCATTCCGGCGAAAAGGGCCGGGACGGGCGAGGGCGGGTCGCCGTGCCGGACCAAGACCCCAGCGTCTTCTTGGAGGACGTCACCGCCGCGGACCTGCCCGCCCACGAGGGCGCCTCACCTCGACGGGACCGGCTGGACCGGCGCGGGAGTGCGCTTGACGGCGCGGCTGACGATGGCCGTCTCGACGTGGGTGATGCCCAGGCCGACCAGGTCCCGGGAGAGGAAGCCGTAGAGGGCCGTCAGGTCCGGGAAGTACGCGGCCGCGTGCAGGTTCGAGGGCCCCGACGTGGCGAACGCGCCGTGCACCGAGGGGTGGTCGGCCAGTGCCTGCCCGGCGGCGGCCAGATGGTCGGGGGGCACGTGCAGCAGGAGTTTGGCCTCGATGGGCAGCCCGAGGCGGTGCGGATCGACCAGGACCTGGGTGATCAGACGGCCCTGGGCGGCCAGTCGGGCGAGGCGGCGGCGCACCGTGCTCTCCGGGTGGCCGGTGCGCGCGGCCAGGGCCGCCGAGGTTAGACGCGCGTCGGGGGTGAGGGCGTCGACGAGGGACTGTTCCAAGGCATCGGTGTCGACGCCGTAAGGGCCCGGGGAACCGGAAGCGGTCGCCCCAGGGACCGGCTCGGCCGGGCACAGCGCCGCGCGTTCGGGCGCGGTCAGCACCTGGTGACGCCACTCGGAGGTGAGCCGGAAGACGTGCGAAGCATCTGGATCCCGCCGGTCCCAGATGATGCAGAGCCCCGCTCGATCTCAGGGCGAGGCAAGAGATCCCGGAGTCCGTCTCGCGGGATCTCCGCCCCAGCCCTGATCACCAATCCGTCAGAGCTTCTCAGGCGTCCTGATCCCCAGCAGCGCCATGCCCTGGTGCAGGGTGCGGGCCGTGACGTCGCACAGGAAGAGGCGGTTCTCCACCTGCTCCGGCGTCTCGGCCTTCAGGACCGGGCACTTGTCGTAGAAGGTCGTGTACAGGGACGCCAGCTGGTACAGGTACGCGGCCAGCTTGTGCGGGGCGTACTCCTTCGCGGCCTCGGCCACCGTCTCCGCGAAGGAGTCGGCGTGCAGGCCGAGGGCGCGCTCGGCGTCGACCAGGGCCAGCTCCGGGTGAGCCGCGGGGCGGACCTCGCCGGCCTTGCGGAGGATGGACCGGATACGGGCGTACGCGTACTGGAGGTAGACGGACGTGTCGCCGTTCAGCGAGACCATCTGGTCCAGGTCGAACTTGTAGTCCCGGTTCGCCGAGGTCGACAGGTCCGCGTACTTCACCGCGCCGATGCCCACCTGGGCGCCCCGCTCGGCGATCTCCTCCTCGGACAGGTCCTGGGCCTTCTCCCGGACCACGGCCGAGGCGCGGTCGATCGCCTCGTCGAGGAGGTCGACCAGCCGGACCGTCTCGCCCTCACGCGTCTTGAACGGCTTGCCGTCCTTGCCGAGGACCGTACCGAAGGCCAGCTGGAACGCCGTGACGTCGTCGTTGAGCCAGCCGGCCCGGCGGGCGGTCTCGAAGACCATCCGGAAGTGCAGGGCCTGGCGGGCGTCCACCACGTACAGGAGGGTGTTCGCCTTGAGGTTGTAGACGCGGTCGCGGATCGCCGAGAGGTCGGTGGCCGCGTAGCCGTAGCCGCCGTCGGACTTCTGGACGATCAGCGGGACCAGGTTGCCGTCCGGGCCCTTGATGTCGTCGAAGAAGACGCAGAGGGCGCCCTCGGAGCGGACCGCCACGCCGGACTCCTCGAGCAGGCGGCAGGTCTCGGCCAGCATGTCGTTGTAGCCGGACTCGCCGACGATGTCGGGGTCCTGGATCTCCATGTCCAGCTTCTCGAAGACGGAGAAGAAGTAGATCTTCGACTCGTCCACGAACTTCTGCCACATGGCGAGGGTCTTCGGGTCGCCCGCCTGGAGGTCCACCACCCGGCGCCGGGCGCGGGTCTTGAACTCCTCGTCGGCGTCGAACTTCTTCCGCGCGGCCTTGTAGAGGCGGTCGAGGTTCGACATCGCCTCCTCGCCGGTCACCTGGGCGCTCTTGTGGTCCAGCTCGTGCGGGTGCTCGTCCAGGTACTGGATGAGCATGCCGAACTGGGTGCCCCAGTCACCGATGTGGTGCCGCCGGACCACGTTCTCGCCGGTGAACTCCAGGAGCTGGACGACCGAGTCGCCGATGACCGCCGAGCGCAGGTGGCCGACGTGCATCTCCTTGGCCACGTTCGGCTGCGCGTAGTCGATCACCGTCGTGCCCGGCTCCGCGGCGAGCGGCACGCCGAGGCGGCCCGTCTCGTCCGCGTACCGCGCGGCCAGGTTCTCGGTGATCGCCCGGTCCGTGATCGTGATGTTCAGGAAGCCGGGGCCGGAGACCTCGATCTCCTTGATCACGTCACCGGCGACGACCTGGGAGACGACCTGCGTGGCCAGCTCCCGAGGGTTCGCCTTCGCCTTCTTGGCGAGCGCCAGGATCCCGTTGGCCTGGAAGTCGGCCCGGTCGCTACGTCGCAGCAGCGGGTCCGCGCCGGCGGCCTCCGGCAGGGAAGCCGAGAGGGCGGACGCGAGGCGCTGCTGGACGGAATCGCTGAGGGACGTGACCGAGGCCATAGGAATGGGTGCCGTTCTCCTCGTGGGGATGGATAGACCCGGCCAGTATCCCATGGGAGGTAAAGCGGTTTTCGTCGACGCAAGTCCGTCTGTGAGAATGGAGCGTCACCCCGTTCAGAAAGAAGGACGTGCCGATCGTGGCTCAGAGCACCGAGACCACCGACTGGGTCTCCCGTTTCGCGGATGAGGTCATCGAGGAGTCGGAGCGTCGGGCCCCGGGCAAACCTGTGGTCGTCGCGTCCGGTCTCTCTCCTTCCGGGCCGATCCACCTGGGCAACCTGCGCGAGGTCATGACCCCGCATCTGGTCGCCGACGAGGTCCGCCGCCGTGGGCACCAGGTCCGCCACCTGATCTCCTGGGACGACTACGACCGGTACCGGAAGGTGCCGGCGGGCGTCCCCGGGGTCGACGAGTCGTGGGCCGAGCACATCGGCAAGCCGCTGACCTCCGTCCCGGCGCCGAAGGGCTCCGCCCACCCGAACTGGGCCGAGCACTTCAAGGCCGCGATGGTCGAGTCGCTCGCCGAGCTGGGCGTCGAGTTCGACGGGATCAGCCAGACCGCGCAGTACACCTCCGGTGTCTACCGCGAGCAGATCCTGCACGCCATGAAGCACCGCGGCGACATCGACGCGATCCTCGCCCAGTACCGGACCAAGCCGAAGGCCGGCAAGAAGCAGCAGCAGAAGGCCGTGGACGAGGCCGAGCTGGAGGCCGAGGAGGGCTCGGGCGCGGCGTCCGAGGACGACGGCAGCTCCGGCTCCGCCGGGTACTTCCCGTACAAGCCGTACTGCGGCAACTGCGAGAAGGACCTGACGACCGTCACCTCGTACGACGACGACACCACCGAGCTGGCGTACACCTGCACGTCCTGCGGGTTCTCCGAGACCGTCCGGCTGAGCGAGTTCAACCGCGGCAAGCTGGTCTGGAAGGTCGACTGGCCGATGCGATGGGCCTTCGAGGGCGTCGTCTTCGAGCCGAGCGGTGTCGACCACTCGTCCCCGGGGTCCTCGTTCCAGGTGGGCGGCCAGATCGTCGGGATCTTCGGCGGCAAGCAGCCCATCGGTCCGATGTACGCGTTCGTCGGCATCTCCGGCATGGCGAAGATGTCGTCCTCGCGGGGTGGCGTACCCACTCCCGCGGACGCTCTGAAGATCATGGAGCCGCAGATCCTGCGCTGGCTGTACGCCCGCCGCCGGCCCAACCAGTCCTTCAAGATCGCCTTCGACCAGGAGATCCAGCGGCTCTACGACGAGTGGGACAAGCTGGCGGGCAAGGTCGCGGACGAGTCCGCGCTGCCGGCCGACGTCGCCGCGTACACGCGGGCCGTGGGTACGGCCGCCGGTGAGCTGGTGAAGACGCCGCGTGCACTGCCGTACCGCACGCTGGCCTCCGTCGCCGACATCACCGCCGGGCACGAGGACCAGGCGCTGCGGATCCTGTCCGAGCTGGACCCGGAGCAGCCGCTGTCCTCGCTGGACGAGGCGCGGCCGCGGTACGACAAGGCCGAGGCGTGGATCAACACGCAGGTCCCCGCCGACCAGCGCACGATCGTCCGGGACGAGCCGGACGCCGAGCTGCTGAAGTCCCTCGACGAGGCGTCCCAGCAGTCGCTGCGGCTGCTGCTCGACGGCCTCGCCGAGCACTGGTCGCTCGACGGGCTGACCCACCTGGTGTACGGCGTGCCCAAGGTGCAGGCCGGGTTCTCGGCCGACGCCACGGCCAAGGAGCTGCCGGCGGAGATCAAGACGGCCCAGCGGTCGTTCTTCGCGCTGCTGTACCACCTGCTGGTCGGACGTGACACCGGCCCCCGTCTGCCCACGCTGCTGCTGGCAGTGGGGCAGGAGCGGGTGCGGCGCCTGCTCGGGGAGTAGACCGCGTCATAGGAGGAGGGGGCGCCCGGTGACACCGGGCGCCCCCTCCTTCGCGTTCACCGGCTCTTCCGTTCACCGGCTCTTCGTGGAGATGCCGCGGGTGGCTTCGAGCAGGGGCAACTTGTGGACACCGTCTGCGGGCTGCTTGTCGGAGGGAGGCCCGTCCGGCTGGACCGACATGACGACGACCAGCTGGTACTCGCCGGGGTGCCTGTCCACGTCGGACCAGGTGGTGCCGGGGCAGAGGCTGTCGAGCGTCAGGGTCTTGACGTAGGGGCGCTTGCCGACGGGGTACAGGAGGGCCGACAGGGGGACCGGACCAGTGTGGGCGACGGGCTTCTGGCGACCGGCGATGACACCGTGCTTGAGCAGGAGCGCTGTGGGCGGGACCTCGGAGATCGGCAGGCTGAGCGCCTGGCTCCGGTCGTGGGCGGTGATCTTGTAGGTGGTCCGCAGGGTGGAGTCCCGGCGCCGCAGGGAAGTGACGGTCAGTTGCAGGGATTTGTCGCGGCCGCTGACGCGGACCGGAGGTGCGACGGTGCCACCGCAGGGGAGGGAGCGGTCCTGGAACTTCAGCGGCGGGGAAGTGGTGGTGGTCGCATCGGGGTGGGCCGGAGCACCGTTCACCGCGTCGGAGTTCCCCCCGCATCCGGCGAGCGCGAACAGCAGGACGGGAACGGCGGGCAGCAGGGTGCGGCGCATGGGTTCCTCCGTGAGAACGTGCGGTGTCGAGAGTGGTGAGAAGCGTCATCCGGCCAGGGGGGCCCGGGCGACGATCACTGAATCGGGGACCCGGGTGCCGGAGGGCGCGGCATTCCGGGCGGCGAGGACGACGGCCACTTCGTAGCCGTCCTTCCACACCGAGTTCCAGGTGGTTCCCGCGCAGGGGCGACCCGGCACGGGCGCGAGCCGGGCGCGGTGCGGGTGGCCGGGGGCGACGGCCACCCGGTTCGTGGTGCTCTCGGATGCCGGTCCGGACGGCTGCTGACCGGCCACGATCCGGCCGTCCTTCAGGACGAGAACCAGTGGCACGCCGGACAGGACCGCCGGGGCGGTCGAGTTCACCGCGTAGGTGACCTGCGGGGCTCCGTCCGGGGCCGCGCGTATGTCGGAGATCCGTACGGTCACGGCTCCGCGGCCGGTACTCGCCGGGATTCTCGCGCCACAGGTGTGACGCGGGAGCCCCGTAGCTGTGCCGCTCGCCGCCGTGGGCTGCCTGTGCAGCGAGCCCATCGGTGTCTCGGTCTCCGGTGTCGAGTCGGACGGCAGCGTGTTCAGCACAATCGCGGCGGCCACGGCCAGACCCGCACCGGCCACGGCGGTGTACCGGGCGCGCCTGCGCCGGCGCACCCGGGTCCGCACGCGCTCGGTGTCGATCTCCGGCGGCGTTGTGCGGTGCGCGGCGGCCAGCAACTGTTCGCGCAGGTCCTCGGGCTTCATGTCTCCAGCCTTTCCTCCGCGACGTGATGCTGTGGTGGCCGCAACTGAGCGCCCAGCCGTGCCAGCGCGTCGCTCAGATGACGCTTGACCGTGCCTTCACCGCAGCCGAGCCGCGCCGCGATGCCCGCGGTGGACATGTCCTCGTAGTAACGGAGCACCACGCAGGCCCGCTGTCTCGGCGACAGCCCGCGCAGGGCGTCCATGAGGTCGACCCGGTGCAGGACGTCCGTGCTGTGGTCGGCGGCCGGCTCCGACGACACGAGCCGTGGAAGCGCGCGGATCCAACGGGTGCGGCGCCGGTGCAGGTCCAGGTAGCGGTTGAGCATCGTGCGACGCACGTATGCCTCCGCCTCCCCCAGTTCCCACGCACGGCGGGGCCGGGAGAAGACCCGTACCAGTGCCTCCTGAACCAGGTCGGCGGCCTCCGCGCGATCGCCGCACAGCAGGAAGCCGTACCGGTTCAGCTCCGCGCCGCGCTCCTGCGCCAGCTCGGACAGCAGCCTCGACCATTCGGCCACATTCCCTCCGATCCCCTCACCCGGTATCACGAACAACTCCCCCGTCCGGTTGGGGCCTTGCGGCCGATGAGTTCGACCGGGCGGGGGAGTGGTCCGTGATGTGGTGCCGCGCAGGAGCCGTACGCACGCGTGAGGGGCACCACGGGCTTCGGGTGTAGCTCCGTGGTGCCCCTCGCGGCGGTGCCGGGTTACTCGGGGGTCAGGCGATGTGGTCGTCCTGCAGTTCCGCCGTGTGGCGGTTGGTGAAGCGGTTGACCATGCGTTCGGCGTCGCGCTGGGGCATGGCGATGCCGAACGTCGCCTCCACGTCGCCGCGGAACTGGCCGGCGGTGGGGTAGCTGCCGTCGATGGACTGACGGAAGACCTGGTAGAAGGCCTCCTCGTCGGGTTCCGGGGGGCCGCCGCCCTCGCCCAGTTCGCGGGTGCGGTTCGGGCCCACCGGGATGGGGAAGCTGCCGGTCTCCTCCGACGGATCGGGCTGCTGGAACTGCTCCTGGGGCTGCTCCTCGTACCAGTCCCCGTACTGTTCCTCGGGAACGTACTGGGGGTCCGGGGGCGGGTTGTAGGCCGGGTCGTAGCCGCCGTGGTAGTCGACCTCGCGCGGGGTCTGGAACCAGGGGCTCTCTTCGTCCGGGATGTTCTCCGGCTCCGCGGTGCGCTGGTGGGGGAGCAGGGGGCGCTGCTCGCCGGGAGGTACCGCCGTGCCCACCTGTGCCGCTCCGGCGGCGTGGCTGCCCGCAGCCATGCCGCCGGGCGCGGGCTGCGCGTAGCCCACCGGCTGCGCACCCGCCGGGGCCAGCTGGGGCTGAGGGGACGGCGGCAGCAGCGCCGGCTCGATGCCCGCCGCCGCCAGGCCCGCCGGGGCCGTCTCCGCCAGGGGCACGCCGTACCGCGCCAGGCGCAGGGGCATCAGGGACTCCACCGGGGCCTTGCGGCGCCATGCCCGGCCGAAGCGGGCGTGCAGCCTCGCCTGGTAGACGAGACGTTCCTGCTCCAGCTTGATGACCTGGTCGTAGGAGCGCAGCTCCCACAGTTTCATGCGGCGCCACAGGAGGAAGGTCGGGACCGGGGAGAGGAGCCAGCGGGTGAGGCGGACGCCCTCCATGTGCTTGTCGGCCGTGATGTCGGCGATGCGGCCGATCGCGTGCCGGGCCGCCTCGACGGCGACCACGAACAGGATCGGGATCACCGCGTGCATGCCCACACCCAGCGGGTCCGGCCAGGCGGCGGCGCCGTTGAAGGCGATGGTCGCAGCCGTCAGGAGCCAGGCCGTCTGGCGCAGCAGCGGGAACGGGATACGGATCCAGGTCAGCAGCAGGTCGAGGGCGAGCAGGACACAGATGCCCGCGTCGATACCGACCGGGAAGACGTAGGAGAAGTTCCCGAAGCCCTTTTTGATGGCCAGCTCACGGACGGCTGCGTACGAACCGGCGAAGCCGATGCCGGCGATGATCAACGCGCCGGAAACGACCACGCCGATGAGTATGCGGTGCATCCGAGTCAGCTGCATTGGCGCGGCCACTCGTACTCCCCTCCCCTTGCGTGTTGTTGCGCGCAACAGAGTGGCATACGCGTGCGACGGACGTGAGGCCGGTCAGTTCTTAGTGGTGGCCGACTTGGACGGAGATGCGCTGGAGGAGGAGGGCTTGGACGCCGGCTTGGAGGGCGAGGAAGAGGGCTTCGTGGAGGAACTCCCCTTGGAACCTTCACCGTTGGCGGCCGAGACCGCCGCGATCGCCTCCTTGACGGCCTTCTCCGCCGCCTTGGTCAGCTCGTTCGCGTCCGGCGTCTTCTCGCCCGCGAGACCGGCGCCGTTGTAGTCGAGCGTGATGACCACGTTCTCGATCCGGGCGACCACCGTCTGCTGCTTGAAGGCGCCCTCCTTCTTCTGCAGGTCGTAGCGCACCGCCGTCGCCTCGGTGCCCGTCCCCGCGACCGGCTGCGACTTGGCGTTCTTCGCGCCGGAGACGCTCCGCGCGTCGCTGACCTGCTGGGCGAAGTACGTGTGGGCCTGGTCGTTGCCCGAGCCGCGGCTCGCGTCCGAGTCGAAGCGCAGCAGGGAGACGTTGAGCCAGCGGAACTGGGAGCCCTTGGTGCCGTTGTTGTCCAGACTGCTCCAGGAGCAGGAGGAGCGGGTGGCGGTGTCGTCGGAGGTGCCCTCCTTGCCTGACTTCGCACCCTTCGGTACCAGATTGCTCAGGGTGTCCTTCGACAGCACCGCGCACGGCTCGGGAAGCTTCTTGTACGCGGCGGGCTGCACGGTCGGGGAGGCGCTCGCGGAGGGCTGCTGCGTGGAGCCGCTGGTCGCGGTCTGCTGGGCGTCGGCGCCGCCCTTGTCCTTGGAGTCGCCGCTGTCCGAGGAGCAGGCGGCGGTGATCAGGACCGCGGGAACGGCTGCCGCGCAGACAAGGGCGCGGCGCAGGCGCTTGGCTCGCTGGTCTCGGGCACGGTCGTCTCGCTGGGCTGCTCGCTGCATGGTTCCTTCACTCGTGACGCTCGGTGGTCGTGCGGGTTCCTGCGGGGCCACCGTACGCGGTGAAGGAGCCGTGCGGTTTCCGTTCGTGCGCTTTGCCGGTGGCGGCGCAAGGGGCCTCGGCGGGGGTCAGCTGCTGAGGGCGTCGGCCAGTTGGGAGGCCAGATCACGGGCCTTGTCCTGCATTTCCTTGCTGTCCGGGACCGTTCCGGTGGCCGTCGGCTGCTCCTCGTACTCGATGGTGACGACGACGTTGGACGTGCGGAACACCACAGTCACCGTCCGCGGTTCGGCGGTCGAGCCGGAGCTGCCCAGCTGGTCGTCCAGATAGGCCTCGTCACCGAGATCGGACAGCACGCGGGGCTGGAGATCGGTCGGAGTGGCGTCCGGGGAGGTCTCCGTGCCGGAGGGGGACGCGTCGTCGCTCGCGGTGGCCGAGGGGGTGGGGGTGGCCGTGGCCGAGCCGGCGGCGGAGGAGGCAGGGGTGGCGGGGGTGGCGGAGCTCGGCTCGGGCAGGTCGGCGGCCGTCTGCTTCTCCAGGAACAGCTTCTGCGCCTGGTCGTCGTCGCTGACCGCGTTGTCGTACGACACCACTCGCTCGAAGTCGACCGCGAGACGGTCGGTGGCGTCGGCGGACTCCACCTTCCAGCGGCAGCCGACCTTGCGGTCGGTGTTGTAGGTGAGTGCGGCGTCGCCCTGGTACGCCCTGTCCTGCTGCTCCGGGTCGGTGAGCTGCTTGATGCCGGGCAGCAGCGAGTCGAGGGTGTCATGGTCGATCACGCCGCACGGCTCGGGGAGGGTGCGGTACTTGCCGGGCTGGGCCGCGACGGTCGCCGTACCGGCGTCGCCGGGGTTGGCGTTGTCCGTCGGGCTGTCGCCGCCGGAGCCGCTCGTGCAGCCGGCCAGCAGTGCCGCGAGGAGGGCGGCGGTGCCGGTTACGTACGCCTTCCGCTGCACGGTCGGTCTCCTCTCGACGGTGTGTACTCGCTCGGTGGTCCAGTGTCCCCGCTGGTTAATGGCTTGCCGCCGCGGGGCGCTCGCTGGACACAATGTGTATCGCACGCACTGCCGTGGACGCCGGTCCTCTGTCCCTTTTCATAGACCTTGGCGCCGCTTTTGCGTTTTGATGCTTTTAAGCCATTTGCTGTTTTGTCGGGGGAATTGAGGAACGTCATGTCGTACGTGGAGATGCCGGGCGCGAAGGTACCGATCCGGATGTGGACGGACCCCGCGACGGTGGAGGACGTGGCCCTGCGTCAGCTCCAGAACGTCGCCACCCTGCCCTGGATCAGGGGCCTGGCCGTGATGCCGGACGTGCACTTCGGAAAGGGTGCGACGGTCGGATCGGTCATCGCCATGCAGGGCGCGGTGTGCCCTGCCGCGGTGGGCGTGGACATCGGCTGCGGGATGTCGGCGGTGAAGACGTCGCTGACCGCCAACGACCTGCCGGGGGATCTGTCGCGGCTGCGGTCGAAGATCGAGCAGGCGATCCCGGTGGGGCGGGGGATGCATGACGCTCCCGTTGAGCCGGGACAGTTCCATGGGCTGGCCACCGCCGGGTGGGGCGAGTTCTGGGGGCGGTTCGACGGGGTTGCCGAGGCGGTGAAGTTCCGGCACGAGCGGGCGGTTGCGCAGATGGGAACTCTCGGCGGGGGAAATCACTTCGTCGAAGTTTGTGTTGATACATCCGGTTCGGTATGGCTCATGCTCCACTCCGGATCCAGGAACATCGGAAAGGAACTCGCCGAGCACCACATCGGCGTCGCCCAGAAGCTCCCGCACAACCAGGGCCTGGTCGACCGCGACCTCGCCGTCTTCGTCGCGGACACCCCGCAGATGGCGGCCTACCGCAACGACCTGTTCTGGGCGCAGGAGTACGCCAAGTACAACCGCGCGCTCATGATGGCGCTCCTGAAGGACGTGGTCCGCAAGGAGTTCAAGAAGGCCAGGCCGACCTTCGAGCAGGAGATCTCCTGCCACCACAACTACGTGGCGGAGGAGCGGTACGAGGACATGGACCTGCTGGTCACCCGCAAGGGCGCGATCCGGGCCGGCTCCGGCGACTACGGGATCATCCCCGGTTCGATGGGCACGGGCTCGTACATCGTCAAGGGCCTCGGGAACGAGCATGCCTTCAACTCGGCCTCGCACGGCGCGGGTCGGCGGATGAGCCGCAACGCGGCCAAGCGGCGCTTCTCGACCAAGGACCTGGAGGACCAGACCCGGGGCGTGGAGTGCCGTAAGGACTCCGGTGTCGTGGACGAGATCCCGGGCGCCTACAAGTCCATCGACCAGGTCATCGACCAGCAGCGGGACCTGGTGGAGGTCGTGGCCAAGCTCAAGCAGGTCGTGTGCGTGAAGGGCTGAGGACGGCCGCCGTGCGTCACTTCGCGTGGCGCACGGCGTAGATCATCACGAACGCCACGAAGTGGATGCCGAAGAGGAAGTAGGCCAGGAAGTACCAGACCTGCCGTTCGTTCTTCGTCTCCTGGGCCAGGCGGCGCCTCTCGGGCGAGTCCTCGTCCGCCATCACAGTTCCCGGTGCACCTTGGTGTTGGAGGCCTGGGCGCGGGGGCGCAGGACCAGCAGGTCCACATTGACGTGGCTGGGGCGGGTGACCGCCCAGGTGATCGTCTCGGCCACGTCGTCGGCGCTGAGGGGCTCGGCCACGCCCTGGTAGACCTTGGCCGCCTTCTCCGCGTCGCCGCCGAAGCGGGTCAGCGCGAACTCGTCCGTCTTGACCATGCCGGGGGCGATCTCGATCACCCGGACCGGCATGCCGACGATCTCCAGGCGCAGGGTCTCGGCGAGGACGTGCGCGCCGTGCTTGGCGGCCACATAGCCACCGCCGCCCTCGTAGGTGCCGTGGCCCGCCGTGGACGACACCACGACCACCACGCCGTCGCCGCTCGCCTCCAGCTTGGGGAGCAGGGCCTGCGTGAGGTTCAGGGTGCCGAGGACGTTCGTCTCGTACATCGAGCGCCAGTCGGCCGGGTCGCCGGTGGCCACCGGGTCCGCGCCCAGCGCCCCGCCGGCGTTGTTGACCAGCACACCGATCGTCTGGAAGGCCGTGGCGAACTCGTCGACCGCGGCGCGGTCCGTCACGTCCAGCTGGTACGCCGTCGCCGAGTGGCCGGCCGCGTTGATCTCCTTCGCCAGCGCCTCGATGCGGTCCACGCGGCGGGCCGTGAGGACGACGCGGTAGCCGGCCTCGGCGAGCTGCCGGGCCGTCGCGGCGCCGATGCCGCTGCTCGCACCCGTGACGACGGCGATGCGGGAGGCTGCGGACGGGGCGGGGGCCATGGGCTGCTCCTGGAAGAGAGAAGGGTCGGCGCTCCGTCCAGCCTAGGCGAGGCTCAGGCGCCGCCTCTCGGGGCCCACATGATCACGGCCATGCCGGCGAGGCAGACGAGGGCACCGGTGATGTCCCAGCGGTCGGGCCGGAAGCCGTCGGCGACCATGCCCCACAGGATCGAGCCGGCCACGAAGATCCCGCCGTACGCGGCCAGGATGCGGCCGAAATGCGCGTCCGGCTGGAAGGTGGCGACGAATCCGTAGGCGCCCAGCGCGAGGACCCCGCCGGTCATCCACAGCCAGCCGCGGTGCTCGCGCACGCCCTGCCAGACCAGCCAGGCGCCGCCGATCTCGAACAGTGCGGCGACGACGAAGAGAGCGGCGGAGCGGAGGATCGACATGCGGGCAGCTTCGCACGCGGGTGCGGTGTCACCTGTTGGACGGCGCCTGACGGCCCGCTCGCGTGGCATACATCCGTACGGCATGCGGGACCAGGTCGAAGGCGAGGTGGCATGCGGATGAGGGCATGGGTGCTGGGTGTGTGCGGTGCCGTGATGGTGGTCGCGGGTGTGGCCGGGCCGGCCGGAGCCGCGGCCGGGCCCGAGGCCGATCTGTCCTTCCACGGGAGCGCCGTCATGAACGGGGACCAGGTGGAGGTCCGGGTCAGTCCGCACAACGACGGGCCCGCGGCCGTGCCGGGTGCGAGTGTGCAGCTGCGCTGGTCGGTGCCGCTCGCCGATCGGCAGCTGCTGCCGGCCGGGTGCGCGCGGACGGACGAGCGGACGCTGGTGTGCGACACCGGGGCGCTGGACGAGGACGGGACCGGGGAGGAGATCGCGGTCGCCGTGCGGCTCGCCGGGGCCCCCTCGGAGTTCACGCTGGAGGTGGACACCGCCTGGAACGGCGGTGCGGTCGACCGGGACCGCTCGAACGACCGGCTGAAGGTCCTCGTCCTCGACACCGGGGACGCGTACGCCTTCTGAGGTGTCCGGATTCCGGGGTGTCCGGACCGTCGTACGATCTCTGCACCACGCAGACGAAGGGGAGTGCGGCATGGCCGGGAACGGGACCGGGCGGTCCGGGCTGCTGGCGGAGCTGTCCGTGGTGTCCCGGCGGTACATGGCGTCGTACGCCCTGTTCAACCAGGCCGTCGCCGACCGGATCGGGCTGCACCCCACCGACCTGCAGTGCCTGAACCTGCTCACGCTGGATGCGGAGCCGGTCACCACGGGCCGGGTCGCGGAGCTGACGGGGCTGACGACCGGGTCGGCGACCCGGCTGGTGGACCGGCTGGAGCGGGCGGGGTACGTCGTACGGCAGCGGGACGAAGCGGACCGGCGGCGGGTGCTGGTGGCCACCGTGCCGGAGAAGATCGCCGAGTTCGGGCGGATGTGGGACTCGCTGGCCGGTGACTGGTCGCGGATCTTCGACGACCTGGACGACACCGAGCTGGCCGTGATCGTCCGGCACATGCAGCGGACGGTGGAGTTCAGCGGGGAGCAGATCGCCCGGCTGCGGGAGGGGCGCGGCTAGGGGGTGTCCTTCGGCCGGTGTGCCGCCCGGGCCACGAGGAGGAGCAGGAGGCCGCAGGCGGCGACTGTGATCCAGCCGGGCCGGGACGCGTGGGCGAGCCCGGCGGCGCTGGTGCCCGCGGCCAGGCCGCCGGCGATCGCGATGCCGATGGCCGAGCCGAGCTGGCGTGCGGTGGAGGTGATGGCCCCGGCCACCCCGGCCCGGGCGGGAGGCAGCCCGCTCACCGCGGTGTTGGTGATCGGGGCGTTGGCGAAGCCGAATCCGGCGCCGATGAGGGCGTAGGCCGCGAGGAGCAGCGGCAGGCCCGTGTGCGGGTCGAGCCCGAGCAGGCCGAGACCGCCCGCGGTGATGAGGCCGCCGGCCAGGAGGAGCGGCAGCCGGGGTCCGGTACGGCCGACCAGGTGCCCGGACAGGGGTGCGCAGACGGTTGCCCCGAGGGCCATGGGGAGGGTCGCGGTACCGGCGGCCAAGGGGGTCCATCCCCGGGTGTGCTGCAGGTAGAGGGTGTTGAGCAGCAGGGTCACGTTCAGGGCGACGAAGACCGCCACGGCGCCGAGGACGGCGCCGCCGAAGGCCGGCCGCCGGAAGAGCCGCAGGTCCATCAGGGGCTCGGGCCGGCGGCTCTCGACCCGCACGAAACCGGCTGTCGCCAGGGCCGCGACCGCGTACGCGGCCAGCGCCGCGGGCGAGGTCCAGCCGATGCGCGGCCCTTCGATGAGGACGGCGACGGTGACCCCGACGACCGCGGTCAGCAGGATCTGACCGGGGACGTCGAGCCGCCGCCCGCCGTTCGCGGCCCGGGACTCCGGCACGAACACCGCGCTGAGGACGAGGGCGGCCACGATGACCGGCGCGTTGATCCAGAACACCGACCGCCAGCCGAACGCCGCGATGAGTGCGCCGCCGGTGACCGGGCCCGCGGCCATGCTGAGCCCGAAGACCGACGCCCAGACGCCGATCGCCTGCGCGCGCTCCCTCGGGTCCGGCATGGCGTTCACCACGATGGCCAGCGCCACGGGGCTCAGCATCGAGGCGCCCACTCCCTGCAGCGCGCGGGCCCCGACGAGCACACCCGCCGACGGTGCGAGCGCGCACAGCAGCGAGGCGGCGCCGAAGACGGCCAGGCCCGACCGGAACACCCGGCGGCGGCCCAGCCGGTCCGCCAGCGCGCCGGAGGAGATCAGGAGACTGGCCAGGACGAGCGTGTACGCGTCCACGGTCCATTCGAGGCTCCGTGTCCCGATGCCCAGACCGTCGCCGACGGCGGGCAGGGCCACGTTGACGATGGTGGTGTCGAGGCCCACCAGGAACATGCTCAGACAGCAGACGGCCAGCACCGTCCAGCGTCTGCGTGCACTGAGGAGGGGCGGCTGGACAGGGTGCGGCGCGGCGATTGCGGTCACGGCCTACCTCGGGGTTCGGGGAGCGTCTGTCCGGCCATGCTGTGGCCGGACACCGGCCGCGCCCCAGCCCTTTTGCCGAGGCGGCAAAAGGCCCGTCCGCCGGCTAGGCGGGGTTCTCCGTGTCGTACCGCTCGCGGGCTTCCTGGACCTCATCGAAGTGGGTCTCCGCCCACGTCTTCACCGCGGTCAGCAGGCCGGAGAGGCTGCGGCCGAGCGGGGTGAGCTCGTAGTCGACCCGGACCGGGACGGACGGGGTGACCGTGCGGGAGACGATGCCGTCCCGCTCCAGGGTGCGCAGGGTCTGGGTGAGCATCTTGGGGCTGACGCCGGCGACCTTGCGGCCGATGTCGCTGTAGCGCATGGGGCCGGGGGCCAGGGCGGCGACGACGAGACCCACCCATTTGTCGCTGAGCCTGCCGAGGAGGTTGTTGGTGGGGCAGGCCGCCAGGAAGGCGTCGTAGTCGATACGGGCCTGCTCGCGCCGCTGGGCCGCGCTCATGGTCGCCATGGCTCTCCTCCGGGTCCCCTACGCACTCTCAGGTAACTACTTACCGATGGATAGTACCTCTCCTATGGTTGGTGCTGCGGCCGGGAAATGGCCACGAAGTAGAGCAAATACCTTGAAATCGGGGAGAGTCGACATGCGTGCTGCTGTGGTGAAGACGTTCGGCGGTCCGGAGGCCGTGGAGATCGTGGACGTGGCGGTGCCCGAGCCGGGGGCGCGGCAGGTGCGGATCAAGGTGGCGGCCGGCGCGGTGAACCCCGTGGACCTGGCCCTGCGGGCCGGTCTCTTCGGCGGCTCGGGCGAGCCCCTGGGACTCGGCTGGGACGTGGCCGGGACGGTGGACGCGGTGGGCGAGGCCGCGGCCTGGCAGGTCGGCGACCAGGTGGTGGCCCTCGCGGCGGGCGTGACCGCCCCGCTGGGCACGCACGCCGAGTACGTCGTCGTACCGGCGGACGCGGCGGCCGAGGCCCCGGCCACGGTCGACGCGGTGCACGCCGGCACCCTGCCCCTGAACGCGCTGACCGCGATCCAGGCTCTCGACCTGATGGAGCTGGCGCCGGGTGCGTCGCTGCTGGTGACCGGTGCGGCGGGCGCGATGGGCGGGTTCGCCGTGCAACTGGCCGCGCACCGCGGGATCAAGGTGACCGGGCAGGCCCGGGCTGCCGACGAGGAGCTGGTGCGGTCCCTCGGTGCCACGGACTTCACGACCGAGGGGCTCGCCCCGGCGAGCGTGGACGCGGTGCTGGACGCGGCGATGCTCGGCGAGCCGGCGCTGGAGTCGGTGCGTGACGGAGGTGTCTTCGTCAGTGCCCGGCCCGGCGGACAGCCCGACTCCGTCCGCGGGGTGCGGACCACGGCCGTGATGGTGAGCGCCGACGGGGCCCGGCTGGCGGAGCTGGCCCGGCTCGTGGACGAGGGGGTGCTGACCCTGCGGGTGGCCGGGACGTACGGCCTGGACGAGGCCGCGAAGGCGCACGCGCGGCTGGCCGGGGGCGGGGTGCGGGGCCGCCTGGTGCTGGTGCCGTAGTGCGGGCGGGGGTGTGCCCCCTAGGGTGCGGACATGAAGATCATGGAGCTGGAGCCGGGGGACCCGCGGCTCGGGACCGAGGTGCTGCCCGTGCTGCGGGAGCTGCGTCCGCATCTGACCGAGGAGCTGTTCGCCCGGGTGTACGCGGAGGGGAGCGCGCAGGGGCTGCGCTTCTCCGCGGCCTATGACGACGACGGGGCCTGCGTGGGGGTGGCCGGCTGGCGGGTGCTGGTCAACACCGTCTCGCTGCGTCAGCTGTACGTCGACGACCTGGTGACCGCCTCGGTCGCCCGGTCCGGCGGGGTCGGCCGCGCGCTCCTCGCACACCTGGAGGAGCGCGGCCGGGCGCTCGGCTGTCAGGAGCTGAACCTCGACTCGGGCACCCAGCGCACCGACGCCCACCGCTTCTACCTGCGCGAACGGATGGAGATCGGGGCCTTCCACTTCGTGAAGCCGCTGTAGGGGGCGCGGGGAATAGCTCGGGCCGGGCCACCGTTCCAGGGGTATAGTTGAACCGTCAACAACCTGGAGGGTGAGCGACCATGCAGTTCGGGATCTTCACGGTCGGCGACGTCACGCCGGACCCCACCACGGGGCGTACGCCGACCGAGCGCGAGCGGATCAAGGCCATGGTCGCCATCGCGCTCAAGGCCGAGGAGGTCGGCCTCGACGTCTTCGCCACCGGCGAGCACCACAACCCGCCGTTCGTCCCGTCGTCCCCGACGACGATGCTCGGCCACATAGCGGCGCGGACGGAGAACCTGATCCTCTCCACCTCCACCACGCTGATCACCACCAACGACCCGGTGAAGATCGCCGAGGACTACGCGATGCTCCAGCACCTGGCCGACGGGCGCGTCGACCTGATGATGGGCCGCGGCAACACCGGCCCGGTCTATCCGTGGTTCGGCCAGGACATTCGTGAGGGCATCAACCTCGCCATCGAGAACTACGCCCTGCTGCGCCGGCTGTGGCGCGAGGACGTCGTCGACTGGGAGGGCAAGTTCCGCACGCCGCTGCAGGGCTTCACCTCCACGCCGCGGCCGCTGGACGACGTGCCGCCATTCGTCTGGCACGGCTCGATCCGCTCCCCGGAGATCGCCGAGCAGGCCGCGTACTACGGCGACGGCTTCTTCCACAACAACATCTTCTGGCCCGCCGACCACACCAAGCGGATGGTCGAGTTCTACCGGAAGCGGTACGCCCACTACGGGCACGGCACTCCGGAGCAGGCGATCGTCGGGCTGGGCGGTCAGGTCTTCATGCGCCGCAACTCGCAGGACGCGGTGCGTGAGTTCCGGCCGTACTTCGACAACGCGCCGGTCTACGGGCACGGGCCGTCGCTGGAGGAGTTCACCGAGCAGACCCCGCTCACGGTGGGCTCCCCGCAGCAGGTGATCGAGAAGACGCTGGGCTTCCGCGAGTACGCCGGCGACTACCAGCGCCAGCTGTTCCTGATGGACCACGCGGGCCTGCCGCTGAAGACCGTGCTCGAACAGCTCGACATGCTGGGCGAGGAGGTCGTACCGGTGCTGCGCAAGGAGTTCGCGAACGGGCGCCCGGCGAACGTGCCGGACGCTCCCACGCACGCTTCCCTGCTGGCCGCCGCCACCGACTCCGCCGCCTCTTCCGAATCCGAAGGAGTGAGCGCCGAATGAAGCTCGTCGTCGTCTCGGCGGGGCTGAGCGTCCCGTCCTCCACCCGGCTGCTGGGCGACCGGCTGGCCGCCGCCGTGGACCGTCGCACGCCCGTCGACATCCAGGTGATCGAGCTGCGCGACCTCGCGGTCGAGATCGCGCACAACTTCACCAACGGGTTCGCCGGCCGCGCCCTGGCCGCCGCGCAGGAAGCGGTGACCGAGGCGGACGGGCTGATCGTGGTCACGCCCGTGTTCAGCGCGTCGTACAGCGGACTGTTCAAGTCGTTCTTCGACGTGCTGGACAAGGACGCCCTGGCGGGCAAGCCGGTGCTGGTCGCGGCGACCGGCGGTACCGCCCGCCACTCCCTGGTGCTGGAGCACGCGCTCCGTCCGCTGTTCGCCTACCTCCGGGCCGTGGTCGTACCCACCGCCGTGTACGCCGCCTCGGAGGACTGGGGTGCGGAGGGCCTGCCCGAGCGGACCGAGCGGGCGGCGGGGGAGCTGGCGGCCCTGATGCAGGGGCTGTCGGCGGCCCGGCCTGCCGAGGACGGCCTCCCGGCCGAGGACGACCTCGCGGTCGTGCCGTTCGCGGAGCAGCTGGCCCGGCTCGGGGCGTGACGGTGAAAAGACGGTAGGCCTCCGCTCCGGGTTGCTCCTGTGACGGTGAGAGACGGGTAAAAAGGGTGATCGTAGACCCGCTCGTCCCCGCCGAACCGGCGGAGGCCTTGGCAGACTGGGGACGTGCCCCAGAATGTGCTGCTCGCCGAAGACGACCGTGCCATCCGTCATGCCCTGGAGCGGGCCCTCACCCTGGAGGGGTACGAGGTGACGGCGGTGGCCGACGGCGTGGAAGCGCTGGCACAGGCCCACCGGACCCCGCCGGACGTCCTCGTGCTGGACGTGATGATGCCGGGCATCGACGGGCTCCAGGTCTGCCGGGTGCTGCGGGCCGAGGGCGACCGCACCCCGATCCTCATGCTCACCGCCCTGGTGGAGACCGCCGACCGCATCGCGGGCCTGGACGCCGGCGCCGACGACTACGTGGTCAAGCCGTTCGACGTGGAAGAGGTCTTCGCACGGCTGCGGGCCCTGCTGCGCCGCACCAGCCCGGTACCCGCGGGTGCCGGCGGCGCCACGGGCACCGGCGGTGAGGGCGGGCGGGACGTCCAGGTCTCCGACCGGCAGGTGGAGGCCGCCGGGATCCGGATGGACCTCCAGGCCCGCCGGGCCTGGCGCGGCCGGCGGGAGCTGGAGCTGACCCGCACCGAGTTCGAGCTGCTGGAGCTGCTGGTCCGCAACGCGGGCATCGTCCTCGACCACTCCACGATCTACGACCGCATCTGGGGCTACGACTTCGGTCCCGGCTCGAAGAACCTCGCCGTGTACGTCGGCTACCTGCGCCGCAAGCTGGACGAGCCCGGGGCTCCCCAGCTGATCCACACCGTCCGTGGCGTGGGTTACGTGCTGCGGGAGGACTAGTGGGCCGCCGCTGGCGGCTGCCGGCCGGGCCCCGGCCGAGGCTCGTGTCCCTGCGCACCACCTTCGCGGTGTCCTTCGCGGCCGTCACCGCCGCCGTGACCATCCTCGTCGGCATCCTGTCCTACGGCTCCGCCGCGCGCCTGGTCCGGGTCGACCAGCAGTCGGTGTTCACCCAGGTCGTCCAGGACGTGCAGGACGAGGTGCGGCAGCACGAGATGGTCCCCGAGGACTTCTCCTCCTCCCGCCCCGGCCATGATCTGGTCCGGCCGGCCCGGACCGACGTACAGGTGCTCGGCGCGCAGGGGCAGATCGTCGACCACGGCAGTCCGGTGCTGCCCGTCACCGTCCGGGACAAGGGCGTGGCCACCGCGCAGGGGGCCGGCAAGGTGGTCCAGCACAAGGACGTCCGCGTCGGCGAGGACCTGTTCCGCATCGCCACCGTCTCCCTCGGGGACGGGAAGGGCGCGGTGCAGGTCGCGCAGGAGTTCAGCGACACCGAGGACCTGCTGCGGGCGCTGCAGCAGCGGACGCTGATCCTGATGGCGGCGGTCGTGGTCGCCGCGGGGCTGTTCGGCTGGTGGCTGGCCCGCCGGATCACCATGCGGCTGGTGATACTCACCTCCGCCGCCGAGGACGTGGCGCGCACCCGCCGGCTGGGCATCGAGGTGCCGGTCGCGGGCCTGGACGAGGTGGGCCGGCTCGGCCGTGCCTTCGACCGGATGCTCGGCAGGCTCGCCCAGTCGGAGGAGGACCAGCGCCGGCTGGTCCAGGACGCCGGGCACGAGCTGCGGACACCGCTGACCTCGCTGCGTACGAACATCTCGCTGCTGCGCAGGATCGACGAGCTTCCCCCGGCGACCCGGGAGGAACTCGTCGCCGACCTCACCCAGGAGGCCCGGGAGCTGACCGACCTGGTCAACGAGCTGGTCGATCTCGCGGCCGGACAGTCCGACTCCGAGCCGCCGCAGCGGGTGGACCTCGCCGACATCGCCGAGGACGTGATGGGGCTGGCCAAGCGGCGCACCGGCCGGGAGATCGTGCTGCGCACCAGCGGTGACACGCGTACCGACGGGCGGCCCGGGATGCTGCAGCGGGCCCTGTCCAACCTGGTCGAGAACGCGGCGAAGTTCGACCGTGACGGCAAGGCGCCCATCGAGATCGGCATCACCGGGCCCGCGCGGCTCGGGACCGTCCGGGTCGAGGTCCTCGACCGGGGTCCCGGTATCGCCGAGGGCGACCTGATCCGTATCTTCGACCGCTTCTACCGTGCTGCCGACGCGCGGTCCCTGCCGGGGTCGGGGCTCGGCCTGTCCATCGTCCGCGAGGTCGCCATGGCGCATGGCGGCGCGCCCTTCGCCTTCCGGCGGGAAGGGGGCGGGGCGGTCATCGGGTTCACGGTGGGCGGGGGGATCGTGGGGAGCGGGGGGCACTGAGGGCATCCGGGGCGGGACGCCTCGGCTTCGCCTTCGGAGGGGTTCCGGTTCCCACCCACACCACCCGTGCGGCTTTCGTCGCCGGGTGCGGGCCCCCTGCCGGGCGGGTTCGTCGTTGGCGGGTGCGGGCTCCCTGCCGGGCGGGCTCGTGGTTGGCGGGTGCGGGGTCGGGTGGGGTGTGGGTGGTGCCTGGGCGCCATTCACCGTCGATGTACTGCTGGGCCTTGTGGGGCGGGATCGGCGTCCGACGGTGGGGCCTGGTCGTCGGCGGTGGCCTGCTCCGTGGGCGAGGTCTGTTGCCGGTGGCTCGGTGGGGTCATGATCGGAGCGGGAGTCGACCTCGGGAGGGGAGCCGTCGTGCTCAGTGATCAGGAGGCTGCCGTTCTCGCGTGTGTCGACGAGGCGGCCGTCGGGCGGATGCTGCTGGAGCTGATCGCGGTTCCGAGCGTGACCGGGAGTGCCGCCGAGTCGGAGATCCAGCACCTGCTGGCGGGGTGGCTGGAGCGGCTCGGGCTCGACATCGACCTGTGGTCCATGGATCTGCCCGCGCTGCTGGCCGACCCGGCGTTTCCCGGCATGGAGGTGCCGCGTACGGAGGCGTGGGGCCTGGTGGGGCTCAGCGAGGGGGGCGGGGACGGGCCGACGCTGGTCCTGCAGGGGCATGTGGACGTCGCGCCGCCCGGGGACCTCGCCGCCTGGGACGGGGATCCGTTCGTGCCGAGGGTGACCGGGGACGTCGTGCACGGGCGCGGAACCTGTGACATGAAGGCGGGGATCGTCGCACATCTGGCCGCGCTGGCCGCCGTACGCGCCGCCGGGGTGCGGTTGCGGGGGCGTGTCGCCGTGCACTTCGTCGTCGGCGAGGAGGACGGGGGGATCGGCGCTTTCGGGACTCTGAAGCGGGGCTACCGCGGCGATGCCTGCGTCATCACCGAGCCCACCGGTGGGACCCTCATCACCGCCAACGCCGGGGCCCTGACCTTCCGCCTCTCCGTGCCCGGCCGGGCCGCGCACGCAAGTTCCCGGGACGCCGGGGTCAGTGCGATCGATGCCTATGTGCCGCTGCACGAGGCGCTGTCCCGGCTGGAGACCGCCCGCAACGCCGGGCCCTCGCCGCTGATGGCCGAGTATCCGATCCCGTACGCCCTTTCCGTCGGGACCCTGCGCTCCGGGGACTGGGCGAGCAGCGTGCCCGATCTGCTGGTCGCCGAGGGGCGGCTCGGGGTGCGGCTGGGGGAGGAGCCGGGCGAGGCACGGGCGGAGTTCGAGCGGTGCGTGGCCGAGGTGTGCGCCGGTCATCCCTGGCTGCGGGAGCACCCGGCGAAGGTGAGCTGGCCGGGCGGGCAGTTCGCGAGCGGGCGGCTTCCGGAGGGGCATCCGCTGCGCGACGAGGTGCGCGACGCCTGCGCCGACGCCAACGGCTGGGCCACCCGGCCCCGGGAGCGCGGGGCGCCGTACGGCAGCGACCTGCGGCTGTACGCGGGGGCCGGGATCCCGACCCTGCAGTACGGGCCGGGAGACGTCCGGGTCGCGCACAGCCCCCGGGAGTCCGTGTCCCTCCGTGAGGTGGTGGAGGTGGCGCGCACGCTCGTGCTCACCGTGCTGCGGACTACCGGGGTGAAGTGAGCTCCGGGCAGCCGGACTGCCTGCGGCGGGTGAGGGCCGGCAGGGCGGGCGGGGTGAGGAAGCCCTCCGCCCGGGCGCTGGCCAGGCCGATGCGGGGGATGTCGCTGCTCTTCGCGAAGAGCAGGAAGCGCGGCTCCCAGACCGGGCGGTACTTGGCGTTCGCGCGGTACAGGGACTCGATCTGCCACCAGCGGGAGAAGAAGGTGAGGACCGAGCGCCAGAGGCGGAGCACGGGCCCGGCGCCGAGACGGGAGCCGCGTTCGAAGACCGAGCGGAACATCGCGAAGTTCAGGGACACCCGGCCGACGCCCAGCTCCTCGGCCCGCAGCAGGAGTTCCACGACCATGTACTCCATCAGGCCGTTCTCGCAGTCGCGGTCGCGGCGCATCAGGTCGAGGGAGAGACCGGCCTCGCCCCAGGGGACGAAGCTGAGCAGGGCCCGGGGCACGTCGTCCGCGTCCCGGCACTCCAGCATGACGCAGCGGCCGTCGCCGGGGTCGCCGAGGCGCCCCAGGGCCATGGAGAAGCCGCGTTCGGTGGCGCCGTCGCGCCAGTGGTCGGCGCGGTCGACGAGGAGGGCCATCTCCTCGTCGGGGATCTCCTCGTGGCGGCGGATGCGGACCGTGTAGCCGGCCCGGCGGACACGGTTGTGAGCCTGCCTGACCACCCGCATGGCCCGGCCTTCGAGGGTGAAGTCGGACAGGTCGACGATCGCCTCGTCGCCCAGTTCCAGGGCGTCCAGACCGTGGCGGGAGTAGATGGTGCCCGCCTCCTCGCTCGCGCCCATGACGGCCGGGGTCCAGGCGTGGCGGCGGGCCTCGGCCAGCCAGGCGTCGATGGCGCCGGGCCAGGCCTCGGGGTCGCCGATGGGGTCGCCGGAGGCCAGGCTGACGCCGCCGACGACACGGTAGGTGACGGCCGCCTTGCCGCTGGGGGAGAAGATGACGGCCTTGTCGCGGCGCAGGGCGAAGTAGCCGAGGGAGTCGCGTTCGCCGTGCCGGTCCAGCAGCGCACGCAGCTTCCGCTCGTCCTCCTGCGCCAGCAGGCACTCGCCGCGCGGAGCACGGAAGCAGGCGTAGAGGACCAGGAGGAAGGTCGCCGCGACCAGGACGTTGACGATCACGTCCGTCCAGCGGGGTGCGTCGACGGCGGCGACGCGGTCGGCGAGCGGGCCGACGCTGATGCCGCGCAGCAGGGTGTAGGCGATCTCGTCCTCGAGGGTGGCCCCGGGCAGCTTGTTGGTCGCGTGCACGAGCAGCGTGCCGAGGGCGGCGCTGAGCAGCGCGCCGCCGGTGCCCACGGCGAGCGCCAGGCGCGGGTTGGACCGGTCGCCGATCGCGTCGAACTCGCGCCGGCCGATCAGCAGGGCGGTCACGAACAGGCCGGTCAGAGCGGCGGAGAGCCAGTTGAAGACGTGCTCGCGGTAGGGGTCGCGGGTGAGGGCGAGGACGTAGAGGGAGAAGAGCGGACCGGCAAGGAGGAGGTTGAAGACCCAGGCCGCTCGCTTGCGGCGGCGCATCACGATCGCGAGGAAGAGGGCGAGGGCCGCCGAACCCAGGCCGGCGGTGGCCAGGTAGGGCGTGAAGAACGCGCCTCCGTTGTGCTCGTGCACCTCCTCGCGGAACGGCAGCGAGACGACCGCCGCGATGTTGAGCACCACCTGCAGCCGCAGGTACCAGACGGTGGCGGTCGCCGCCCGCTTCCGGAGCCGGCCGTCGCCGGCGGACGGGAAGGGGATGCGGGCACGGCGGTTGCGCTGAGCGGGGACCTGTGGGGTGGTCAGGCTCGACTGTTGTGCGGGCATGGTGGCGGGCACCTTGGGGAGGGGGACGGGGCTACGCTGACCCTACAGATCGTAGGGTAGCGCGCATGTGTACAGGTGTACACATGCCTGCTTCACAGGATCTCATCCCGGACCTTGGCCGCCCCGCCGGGCCGCCGCAAGGGTCCACGCCAGATTGCCCGCCGCCGCCCCGGCCGCCACGGCGGCGACGATCACCCCGCCGGTCGCCAGGCCGTCGCTGAACAGGTGCGGGCGCCGGTCGAGGCTGTGCAGCCCGAAGCCGCACAGCTCGTACACGCCGACGGCGGCGACGAGAAGGCTGACGATCAGCAGGGTCAGCGTCGGGGCGAGAGCGCGTACACAGACCTCCTCCGCCGGGCTCGGTTTCGCTTCCGTGTCCTGCATGGTGCTCCCCCGGTGAACGGATGTGTGACCGCTGGCGGTTGGGAACCTACATTACGTAGGGTCGGTCGGGGTCGCAGGCGTGCGGACCCACCTGGGCGTGGACATGGCGGGTGTCGCCTGCTCGGCTCCGACGACCTCCGGCCCGGCCAGGACCACGAGCCGGACCGCTCCATGATGGCCGAAGGACGGGAACGCCGCGGTGCGCGGCACGCTGGCGGCGGACGCCACGGACATCCTCGCCCGAGCGGATGCCCGTGCCGGAGGGGCTCGGCCCCGGGTACGACGCCGTGCTCTGTGGCGGATACCACTCCAGGGCCGGTGCCCTCGGCGTGCTCGGCCACGGCTTCATGGGTCATGAGAACGAGGCCGTCCGGCCGGACGGCCGTCCCGTCGGCAGGGCGGCCTCGCGAACGCCACCGCGGCGGCCCCGGGCGTCCCGCTGGTGGCCCGCACGAGTGACGACGCCGCGTGCGCGGAGATGACGGCGCGGGACGCACCGGTCGTCACCGCCCGCGTGAAGTACGCCCACGACCGGTTCGCGGCCGGGCCGCGCCCGGCGGGCGCCGCGCGCGGGCGTCGGGATGCGCCGGTCGGTCCGGTCCGGCCGTGCGCCGGTCCGCCCCGGTCGGTTCAGTCCGGCTGTGCGGGCGCGGTGCGGCGGGCGTAGGCGCGGGCCGCGCGGGCGCGGTCGCCGCAGCGGGTGGAGCACCAGTGGCGGCGGCCGTGCCGGAGGAGGTAGCGGTTGCACGGGCTGGAGCCGCAGGCGGTGAGACGGCCGGCGTCGGGGCCGGTGAGCAGTTCGGCGGCGTCGGAGGCGAGGGTCGCCAGGGCGTGCTCGACGATCTGGGTCGTGGGGTGCGAGGCCGCCCGGTACAGGCCGCGCTCGGGGTGCCAGTGCAGCAGGGCGGCCGCGGGGGCGCGGGTGAGCGCGTCGTTGAGCGCGTCCAGTGCGTCGGCGGGGGCGGCGTGCCCGTCGACCCGGGAGGCGAGCAGGGCGCGGATCTGTTCGCGCAGGGAGCGCAGCCGGGCCGCGCAGGTCTCCTGGAGCTGCGCGCCGGCCGGGGCCAGGCCGTGCTCCACGAGCCAGCGTTCGGCCGCGGCGGGCGTTTCGAGCAGGTCGGTGAACTGGCCGCCGGGCTGGGTGACGGCACTGTTGGCGAGGTCGAGGGCGGCGTACTGCTCCGCGCCCGGCGCGGGGTGCACGGTCGGCTCGTCGGTCACGGTCCCCTTCATGAGTCTCATGGTACGGCTTGCGTCCATCCGTGAGAGGCGGCTAGCGTTCATCACGGATAGAAACTCTCTATCCGTGAGACAGGTGTCCCTGAGACGACCCTCCGCGAGGTGCCCCCATGACTGCAGCCGGTCCGAACTCCGACCCCACGAGCGAGCAGGTGCCCGTCCGCGTCCTCGGCGGTCCGACCGTCCTCATCGAGTACGGCGGCCTCCGCCTTCTTACCGACCCCACCTTCGACGCCCCCGGCGACTACCCCTCGCCCAGCGGCCGGGTCCTGACCAAGACCGCGCCGCCCCGCCTCACCCCGGCCGAACTCGGCCCCGTGGACGTCGTCCTGCTCTCCCACGACCAGCACGCCGACAACCTCGACCACTCGGGCCGCGCCCTGCTCGCCGAGGTGCCCCGCACCCTCACCACACCGAGCGCCGCCGGCCGCCTCGGCGGCACCGCCCGCGCCCTCGCCCCCTGGGAGTCCGTCGAACTGCCCCGCCCCGACGGCGGCACCGTCACCGTCACCGCCGCACCCGGCCTGCACGGCCCCAAGGGCTCCGAGCCGATCGTGGGCGAGGTCACCGGCTTCGTCCTGACCTCCGCCGACCTGCCCACCGTCTACGTCAGCGGCGACAACGCCTCGCTCGAACTCGTCCAGGAGATCGCGGACAGGTACGCCCCCGTCGACACCGCCGTCCTCTTCGCCGGCGCGCCCCGCCTGCCCGTCCTCGACGACGCCCTCCTCGTCCTCGACGGCGCCGGAACCGCGACCGCCGCCCGCCTCCTCGACGCCCGCCGCGTGGTCCCGGCCCACTGCGACAGCTGGGCCCACTTCACCGAGACCAGGCAGGACGTGGTGGCCGCGTTCGCCGAGGCGGGACTGACGGAGCGGCTGCAGCTGGACTGAGCGGCCGGCGGTGTCGCGGGGCCGTAGTACCGCGGTACCACCCGGCCGGGCCCCGTTCAGCCCCCGGTACCACGGAATCGGGCGATTCGGACTTTAGCGTTGCGGGTGAGGCGCCGGACGCGACGGGCGCCCGAGGCCGAGGGAGAGCGACGCGCATGATCGACGCACGGCAACTGACCAAGCGGTACGGAGGGAAGACGGCCGTCGACGGGCTGGACTTCGTCGTGAAGCCGGGCACCGTGACCGGCTTCCTGGGGCCCAACGGCGCGGGGAAGTCCACCACCATGCGGATGATCGTCGGGCTCGACGCCCCGACGAGCGGCACCGTCACCGTGAACGGCCACCACTACGCCCACCACCGGGCACCGCTGCAGGAGGTCGGGGCGCTCCTGGAGGCGAAGTCCGTCCACCCGGGCCGCACGGCCCACCAGCACCTCAGAGCACTCGCCCTGACCCACGGCATCCCGCGCCGCCGGGTCGACGAGGTCATCGAGCTGGCCGGGCTCGGCAGCGTGGCCCGCAAGCGGGCCGGTGCCTTCTCTCTCGGCATGGGCCAGCGGCTCGGCATCGCGGCGGCGCTGCTCGGCGATCCGCAGACGGTGATGCTGGACGAGCCGGTCAACGGCCTCGACCCGGAGGGCGTGCGCTGGATCCGCACCCTGCTGACCTCGCTCGCGGCCGAGGGCCGGACCGTGTTCGTCTCCTCCCACCTGATGAGTGAGGTGGCACTGGTGGCGGACCATCTGATCGTCGTGGGCCGGGGCCGGCTGCTGGCCGACACCACCGTGAGCGACCTGGTCCGCGAGGCGGGCGGCGACACGGTGCGGGTCGCGACCGAGGACCCGGCACGGCTGCGGGACGTGCTGGCCGGGCCCGGCGTCGACATCACCGGCCGCGTCGGCTCCGAGGAACTGCAGGTCACCGGTCTGACCGCCCGTGAGGTCGGGCTGAAGGCCGCCGCACACGGCATCCCGCTGTTCGAACTGACCTCACGGACCGTCTCCCTGGAGGAGGCGTTCATGGACCTGACCCGGGACGCCGTGGAGTACCACGGCTCCACGACCGGCAACGAGAGCCCCGAGACCGCCGGGAGGACGGCATGACCACCCTCACCGCCACCGCCGAGGAACCCCGCACCGCTTCCGCCCGCCCCGCCTACCGCGTGACCGGACGGCGCGTGCTGTCCTCCGAGTGGGCCAAACTCTGGTCGCTGCGCTCGACCTGGATCACCCTGGCCCTCGGCCTGCTGTTCCTCGTCGTCTTCGGACTCATCGCCGCGGCCCGCTACCGGTCGATGGTCGGCACCCCCCGCATGGCCCCGGACTTCGCCCGCGCGACGGCCGTGAGCCTGTCCCTCTTCGGCACCAACTTCGCCCAGCTGGCCCTCGGCGTCCTCGGCGTGCTGGTCATGGCGGGGGAGTACTCCACCGGCCTGATCCGCTCGACCCTGGCGGCCGTACCGCGCCGGCTGCCCGTCCTGTGGTCCAAGGCGGCCGTGTTCGGGCTGGTCGCGCTGGTGGTCGGCACCGCCGGCGCGTTCGTCGCCTTCCTGCTCGGCAGCGGCATCGTCTCCGGCACGCCCGCCGCGATGGACCTGACCCACGCGGGGGTCGTCCGCAGCCTGCTGGGCGCCGGCCTCTACCTCGGCCTGGTCGGCGTCGTCGGTATCGCCCTGGGCGCGCTGCTGCGGTCGGTGGCCGGCGGCATCTCGGTGCTGGTCGGCACCCTCATGCTCATCCCCGGACTGACCTCCCTCCTGCCCAGCTCCTGGCAGGACGACATCAGCCCCTACCTGCCGAGCCACGCGGGCCAGGCGATGTTCGCCGTGACCCAGGACTCCACCATCCTGTCGCCCCTGCCCGGACTGCTGGTCCTCCTCGGCTGGACGGCACTCGCGCTGGCGGGGGCGGCGTACCGGCTGGTGCGCAGCGACGCCTGAGCATGGACGCGATGGACACGGTGATGTCCGAGGGCGGGGGGAACGGCACGACGGCGGACGGCCGTGTGCACCATGGGCGGGTGACCGCCGTGACCGCCTACGACATCAGTGGGATGGGGCCGCTGGTCGCCCGGCTCGGCCGGGCGGGCCAACGGCTCCGGCAGGCCGACCGGGCCCGGCCGTGGGTGCTGGACACCACGGTGGTGCTGCTGGTCCTCCTGATGTTCTGCCTGCCCGACCTGCTGCACGCGGGCGCCGGGGACGGCGACGGACCGCGCCACGCGCGGCTCGCCTTCACCCGGCCGTCCGTGGCGGCCATGTCCGCCCTGCAGGCGGGTCTGCTGCTGCCGCTGCTGTGGCGAAGGCGCCGACCCCTGGCCGCCTTCGGTGCCGTCTGGGCCGTCTTCGTCCTGCAGTGGTCCCTCGATGTGGCGCTGCGCGCGGACGTGGCCCTCTTCATAGCGCTGTACAGCCTGGCCCTGCACGGGCGGCTGCGGCAGCTGCCCTGGGCCTGCGGGGCCGGCGCGGCCGGGATGGCGCTGGTCGCGGTGCGCGTCTCACCGGCCGTGTCCGTCTGGGACGCACTGTTCTTCCTGCTGAGCACGGCGACCGCGGCCCTGGCGCTCGGCCTGGTGGTGCGCATCCGCCGGGCCCAGCTCGCAGGACTGCGGGACCGGGCGGCCCGGCTGGAGATCGAGCGCGACCAGCGCAGCAGGCTGGCCGCCGCCACCGAACGGGCCCGGGTGGCCCGCGAGATGCACGACATCGTCGGACACAACCTGTCCGTCATCATCACGCTGGCCGACGCCGGCGCCTACGCCACCGACACCGCTCCCGAACGCGGCAAGGAGGCCCTGCACCTCATCGGCGACACCGGCCGCCAGGCGCTCGGCGAACTCCGGCGTGTCCTCGGCGTCCTGCGCGAGGCGGCCGACGGCCCGCCGGGTGCGCCCGAACTCAGCCCGCAGCCCGGCATCGCGGACATCGGGGCACTGTGCGAGGGCGTGCGCGCAGCGGGTCTGGACATCGTCTACCGGTCCGCCGGAGACGTCGACGCCCTGGACGACGGAGTGCAGCTGACGGCCTACCGGATCGCCCAGGAAGCCCTGACGAACACCCTCAAGCACGCGGGAGCCGGCACCCGGGCCCGTCTGTCGATCGCCGTCGAGGACACCCGGCTGACCATCCGGGTCCAGGACACCGGCCCGGCCGTCCGGCCCGGACCGCCGAACGAGGAAGGGCACGGCCTGGTGGGTATGCGGGAACGAGCGGCACTCTACGGCGGAACGGTCAGCGCGGGCCCGGCGGGCGGCGGCTGGCGGGTGGCCGTCTGCCTGGACCTGGCCTCGGCGGGCGGTGCCGCGTGACGACCGTACTGATCGTCGACGACCAGCCGCTCCAGCGCTACGGCTTCCGCCTGCTGCTGGAGTCCGTCCCCGGGACCGAGGTGGTCGGCGAGTCCGCGCACGGCGCCGAGGCCGTCCGCATGGCCGCCGAACTGCGCCCGGACGTCGTGCTGATGGACGTACGGATGCCCGGCATGGACGGCATCGAGGCCACCCGCCGTATCGCCGGGTCCGGCGGCCGCTCCCGGGTCCTCGTCCTGACCACCTTCGACCTGGACGAGTACGTCCACGCGGCCCTGCGCGCCGGAGCCAGCGGCTTCCTCCTCAAGGACGCGCGCCCCGAGGAACTCCTGGCCGGCATCCGCGCGGTCGCCGTCGGGGACGCCGTGATCGCGCCCGCGCTCACCCGGCGCCTGCTGGACGAGTTCGCCCGGCTCCTGCCGCGGCCCGCCGGTGATCCGGCCGAGGACACGCGTCTGAACTCCCTCACCGAGCGAGAACGCGAGATCCTCGTCGCCATCGGCAGGGGCTGGACCAACGGCGAGATCGCCGCCCGCTTCGTCCTGTCCGAGTCCACGGTCAAGACCCACGTGGGCCGGGTCCTGGCCAAGATCGGCGCGCGGGACCGTGTGCAGGCGGTGATCTTCGCGTACGACCGCGGGCTCGCCCTGCCGGGCGACGGCGGTCAGTAGCGCAGCGCCGAGCCGACCACCGCGTGCACCTCGCCGGTCAGCTTGCGGTTGCTGGTGGCCGTGGCCTCGCCGGAGGCACCCGCGCCCACGTCCTTGACCGTCGCCACGGTCACGTCCAGCAGGTTGCCGCTCTTGTCCGTGAAGTTGACCTGGACGGCGAAGGACTTGGCGGAGTCGGCGGTGTTCTTGGCGGTCACCTTGACCGTGGCCTTGCCCGCGCTGTCGGGGGCGGGGACGCCGAGCGTCACGTCGTCCTTGGCCTTCACCCCGTTCTTCACCGAGTCGAGCTTGTTCCTGGCCTGTGCCGAGGCCGAGGCCAGCGCCTCGCCGCCCTGGGAGGCGAGGGAGGCGGCGGCGGAGGAGGCCGCCGATGCCGCCTTGCTGGCGACGCCCGACGTGTTTCCGGAGCTGTTGCTGCCGGAACATCCGGCCGCCGCGACCCCGACGGCCAGGGCCAGCGCCGCGCCCGCCGTGCCCCTCGTCCACTTCTTTCGCACTGCCATACCGCGCCTCCACGGACTCCCGAAAGCTGTCTGTTCCTCTCACCTCAGTGAAGGGGCCGCAGCCGTGCCCTGCACGCCGGGTGAGATGTCCGGGTGCCGTCCGTCGGGCCGCAGGTTCCGTCGCTTCCGTCGCGAAATTCACCCGAATGCAGCAGCGGCCATACGTGCCGGGGGCGCCGATCGGAGTACCGACGGATAGTGGTGCCCGGGGAACGACGTCCCGACGGCTCCCCGGTACAGGAGGCTCCATGCGTGCTTCACGGTCGCTGGCCGCACTCACCGCTGTCGCATCGCTCGGCATCGCGCTGACCGCTTGCCAGGACCAGGCGTCCGGCACGGTCGTGGCGCACACCGGTGCCCGATATGTGGAGACCTTCACGAACCCGCCGATCCGCGGGTGCCACCGTTTCCGCGAGGGCGTGACCAACATCAAGAACTACACGCTGAGCAGCATGCTCCTGTACACGACACCCGACTGCACCGTGCCGCCGGGCGGATCGAGGATCTACGTGGACATGCAGTCGTCGGACCAGGTGGTCCCGGCCTCCGGCCTGTGGCGGAGCTTCTCCTTCGCCCCTGAATGACGCGTGAGGGGTGAGCGGGAACGCGAACGTCTCAGCCGACCCTGATGTGCTGGTTCATTCCCATCTGCCGGTGACTGTCGACGGGGCAGTACACGTCGTACGTGCCCTTCGCGAGGGTCACCGTCACGGTCGCACTGTGGCCTGCCGGTATGTCCTTGGTCCGGGCGTCCCGCACGCCGGGGCCGTCGACGGACAGGGCGTGGGTGATCTTGCCGGCGTTGTCGGAGACGAAGGTGTAGGTGCCCGGTGTGAACGACGTCCGGGGCAGCTTCAGCGTGTACTCGGTCTCGATGACCGTCACCCGGGTCCCCGAGCCCGCCCGGGGCGTGCCGGAACCGGCCGGACCGCTCGCCCGACCGCCGCCTCCGCTCGAACAGGCGGCCAGGAGGAGAGCGGCGCAGAAGGCTCCCGCAGTCGCACGGAGTGCCGTGCGGGGTGCCGTACGGGGTGTATGTGTCGAGATCGTCATGTGGCTCATCCCCTTTCCCCTATGACGGATACGTTCGAACGGGCCGGATGGTTCGTGCCGGCGTCCATCTGCGGCCCGGCGGCGGGAGCCTGTGCTCACATCCGCCCCCGGGCCCTGTGCGGTGCGCTTAACCCCTGGTGATCCGGTGCAGAGACACCCGCGTAATGAGCGGTTCGTACCGTGGACAGGCCGCCGCGAGTTTCCGGGCCTCGTCGAAGCCGGAGTGGCTGAGCAGGACCCAGCGGGCGGTTGCGGGGGATGGGCGTCATGATCGGCTCGTGTGAACCGCGCAAGCCGAGGGTCGGCGGCGGGGCGGGCCGGGTGCCGTGACCGGATAGGTTCGCCGAGGTCTCGTGGCCTGCGGGTGCGTGAGTCACTTTTTCTCCCCGGTTTGGGTTGGTTGCGGGGCTGAACGGCCTCGTTTGCATGGTGGTAATCAACTTGCTGCCCGCCCCGGCGGGCGGGCAGGGTCTGGATCATGCTTGAACTACGCACCTTGGAATCAGACGACTGGCCCCTTTGGCGGGAGTTGCGACTGGCTGCGCTTGCTGAGGCGCCCTACGCGTTCGGATCGACGCTGGCCCAGTGGCAGGGCTCCGGCGACCGAGAGGAACGCTGGCGTGCCCGTCTGTCGATTGCTGGCGCGCACGATCTCATCGCGCTCCTAGACGGCCGCCCGGTGGGCATGGCCAGCGGAGTGCCGGGCGAGGGAACAGAGAACGTGGAGTTGATCTCCATGTGGGTCAACCCCACGGCGCGGGGCAAGGGCGTGGGTGACTACCTGATCCAGGCGGTCGAGCGGTGGGCGGCGGAGCGCGGTGCCACGACGCTGCGGTTGTCCGTCATGCCGGACAACCGCAGGGCAACCGCGCTCTATGAGCGGCACGGTTTCACGGACACGGGTGAGCCCGGCGATCTTCTGCCCGAGGGCGTGGGCAGGGAGCGAGTCATGGCGAAGAGCCTGGCCGCTGTCTGATCTCCACATCCGGGCACGGCGGGATCCGCACTGGGCACCGCCACCGCCGCAGCCATCACCATCTGGCTCCGCACATGATCGCCCGGACAAGTCCTGGGCGGGACGAGGCCCGAAAGCCCCGCCCAAACCTTACGAAACCCCAGGTCAGGACTCAGGGCCAGACCAGGCAGTACGGCTGATGCCCCGCCTCGTGCAGCCGATGCGAGAAGTCCTGCCACTCGTGCAGCAGCTGGTACACGTTGAACGCGTCCCGTGGCCCGCCCCGGTCAGGGACCGTCGACCAGATGAACGCCGCCGCGCCCACCGCTTCCTCACCGATGCCGCGCAGGGGGTCGACCACCGTCATGGGGAGCTTGACGACGGCGTAGTCGGGGTGCAGGACGACCAGCTCCAGGGGTGGCACCTTGTGCAGGGGCACGCCCTCGATGCCGGTCAGCACCATCGCGGCCATCGTCTCCGGCTTGATCTTGGTGAACATGCCGTTCATGCCCAGCTCGTCGCCGCCGAGTTCCTCGGGGCGCATCGAGATGGGGACGCGGGCCGCGGTCGCGCCGTCCGGCGCGCCGAAGTATTTGTACGTCACCCCCACCCGACCACCATTCCTGCTCCCCGCCCGGAGGCGGTCGACCCGCTGGTCGAGCCGGCTGTCGAACTGCCGGTCGTGCCGCTCGGGATCACTCGGTACACCCTGTGCCTGACGTGCGTCAGTCTGCCGTGCTTCGGTAGTTTCCTCCGCGTCGCGTCGGTGCCTTCCCCGCCGGGCACGTCGAGGACCCAGGTCATCAGTCCCCTCGCCCAGTCCGCCACCGCGATGCATATCTCCACCCGACTGCTTTTCTAGGACGCGTGGCCCCCGCCGCGCAACCCGATCATCGTGTCAGTGACCTCCCCCACGGCCGCTCGCCGAAACGTGCGGTGAAACACCAGTCCGCAGGATCTTCTACGGCCCCTTACTACTACGTGCCGTATGAGCTGTGTGTATCAGCTCTCAGTCTCGCAGATGGCACAACCGCGATCTCGGTTCCGATCTTGAGGCGGGCCGCGGCCGGGGCGGGGTGCGGCCTACCCTGAGGAGGTCACCACGCAACCGGAGTCCGAGAAGTCGGAGAATTCGCACGTCATGAGCGCCATGAGCGAACTGCCCTATCCCTATGATGCGCCCGTCTCACAGGCGCTCTTCGACCGTGCGTCCGTCGTCACACCGGGCGGTGTGAACTCGCCGGTGCGCGCCTTTCGTGCCGTGGGCGGAACGCCGCGGTTCATGGTTTCCGGCACGGGGCCGTACCTGACCGACGCCGACGGGCGGGAGTACGTGGACCTCGTGTGCTCCTGGGGGCCGATGATTCTGGGGCACTCCCACCCCGAGGTCATCGGAGCCGTCCAGGAGGCGGTCGCGCGCGGTACGTCGTTCGGCACGCCCGGTGAGGGCGAGGTCGCGCTCGCCGAGGAGATCGTCGCGCGGGTGGAGCCCGTCGAGCAGGTGCGGCTCGTGAGCAGCGGCACCGAGGCGACCATGTCGGCGATCCGGCTCGCCCGCGGGTTCACCCGGCGCTCCAAGGTGATCAAGTTCGCCGGGTGCTACCACGGGCATGTCGACTCGCTGCTCGCCGCGGCGGGGAGCGGGGTCGCGACGTTCGCGCTGCCCGACACGCCCGGCGTCACCGGCGCCCAGGCCGGCGACACGATCGTGCTGCCGTACAACGACCTCGAAGCCGTGCACGAGGCCTTCCACCGGCACCCGGGCGAGATCGCCTGTGTCATCACCGAGGCCTCGCCCGGCAACATGGGCGTCGTTCCGCCGGACCCCGGGTTCAACCAGGGGCTCAAGGACGCCTGCCGGAAGAACGGCGCCCTCTTCATCTCCGACGAGGTCATGACCGGGTTCCGGACCAGCCGCGCCGGCTGGTTCGGGATCGACGGGGTCAAGCCCGACCTCATGACCTTCGGCAAGGTCATGGGCGGCGGGTTCCCCGCCGCGGCCTTCGGCGGTCGCGCCGACGTCATGGCCCACCTCGCTCCGGCCGGGCCCGTCTACCAGGCCGGCACCCTCTCCGGGAACCCCGTCGCCACCGCCGCCGGACTCGCCCAGCTGCGGCTGCTCGACGACGCCGCGTACGACAAGGTCGACGCCGTCTCCGAGCAGATCCGGTCGCTCGTGACCGAGGCGCTCGGCAAGGAGGGCGTGGCGCACCGGCTCCAGACCGCCTCCAACATGTTCTCCGTGTTCTTCACCGACCGGCAGGTGCGGAACTACGAGGACGCCAAGCGGCAGGAGTCGTACCGCTTCACCGCCTTCTTCCACTCGCTGCTGTCGAACGGCGTCTACCTGCCGCCGTCGTCCTTCGAGTCCTGGTTCGTGTCCACGGCCCACGACGAGCGGGCCATCCAGAAGATCGCCGACGCCCTTCCGGCGGCGGCCCGAGCGGCCGCGGAGGCCACCGCAGCATGAGCAGCAACGACAGCTACGTCAGCGAGAAGGACATCACCGTCGTCCACCTCATGCGGCACGGCGAGGTCGCCAACCCGGACGGGATCCTGTACGGGCGGCTGCCCGGCTACCACCTGTCCGAGCTGGGCCGGCAGATGGCCGACCGGGTGGCCGAGCACCTCTCCTCGCGCGACGTCACCCACGTGGTCGCCTCGCCGCTGGAGCGCGCGCAGGAGACCGCCACCCCGATCGCCAAGGCGCACGGGCTCGGCCTCGCCACCGACGACCGGCTGATCGAGGCCGACAACGTCTTCCAGGGCAAGACCTTCGGGGTCGGGGACGGCGCGCTGCGCAAGCCCGACAACTGGAAGCACCTCGTCAACCCGTTCAAGCCGTCCTGGGGCGAGCCCTACATCGACCAGGTCGTCCGGATGATGGGCGCGCTGAACGCGGCCAAGGACCAGGCCCGCGGGCACGAGGCGGTGCTGGTCAGCCACCAGCTGCCGATCTGGATCGTGCGGTCGTACGTCGAGAAGCGGCGGCTGTGGCACGACCCGCGCAAGCGGCAGTGCACCCTCGCATCCCTGACGACTTTCACATATCTGGGCGACAGGATCGTCTCCGTCGGCTACAGCGAGCCCGCCATCGACCTCGTGCCGGCTCATCTCCGGGCCGGTGCCAAGCCGGTACAGGGGAAGAGCAAGGCCTTCGGGGCGTGACGCTCCGGTCGAAAACCCACCTGACGCCCGCTTCTGACGGACCGTTTGGAATGGCTTAGGGTCTCTTTGCCGCATCCGTTACGAAAAACATAAATATCAGCGGAACCTCCCCGATCGTCGCGCCCTCTGACTGGGTGACCACCAGCAGGCGCGATGAATCGGGGATCTCCATGCGCACCAACTCCCGGACCGTTTCCCGGAGGGGAATACTCGGCCTCGGCGCGGGCGCGGCGGCTGCCGCCACACTCGCGGGCTGTGGGTCTCTCAAGTCCTCGGACGGCGGTGGGCACGGATCCGGTTCCGGGGGCTCGGCCGGGGGGGACGGCGGCAAGAACGGCGGGACCAAGGCGCGGCCCATCGGCGACGGCTCGACCTCCTTCACCGGCAAGCAGCCGCACCAGCCGGCCAGGCCCGAGCCGCTGGAGCCGGGGCAGACCCCGCCGCAGTTCGTGATCTTCTCCTGGGACGGTGCCGGCGAGGTCGGCAACGGGCTCTTCCCGCGCTTTCTGGACCTGGCCAAGGAGCACGGCGCGAGCATGACCTTCTTCCTCTCGGGGCTGTATCTGCTGCCCGAGTCGAAGAAGCGGCTGTACGAGCCGCCGAACAACCCGCGCGGCGCCTCCGACATCGGCTACCTCACCGACGAGCACATCAAGTCGACGCTGGCCAACGTCCGCCGGGCCTGGCTCGAGGGGCACGAGATCGGCACCCACTTCAACGGGCACTTCTGCGCCGGGACCGGCACCGTCGGCAACTGGACCCCGCAGCAGTGGTCGAGCGAGATCAGGCAGGCCAAGGCGTTCGTGAAGGAGTGGCGGACCAACACCGGCTGGACCGATCTGCCCTCGCTGCCGTTCGACTACGACAAGGAGCTGGCCGGCGGCCGCACGCCCTGTCTGCTCGGCCAGAACAACCTGCTGCCCACCGCGAAGAAGCTGGGCTGGCGCTACGACGCCTCCTCACCGGGCGGCCGTCAGGTGTGGCCGGAGAAGAAGCTGGGGATCTGGGACCTGCCGTTGCAGCAGATACCTTTCCCGGGACGTTCCTTCGAAGTCCTGTCCATGGACTACAACATGCTCGCCAACCAGTCGGTCAACTCGACCAAGGCGCCCGCCTACAACTACCCGGGCTGGCGCAAGCAGTCCGCGCAGGCGTACATAGCGGGATTCGAGCGGGCGTACAAGACAAACCGGGCGCCGTTCTTCATCGGCAACCACTTCGAGCAGTGGAACGGCGGCATCTACATGGACTCCGTCGAGGAGGCCTTCAAGCACATCGCGCGCGAGAAGGAGAAGGGTGCGGACGTGCGCCTGGTCTCCTTCCGGCAGTTCGTGGACTGGATGGACGTCCAGAAGCCCGAGGTGCTCGCCAAGCTGCGCACGCTGGAGGTCGGTCAGCAGCCGGCCGGAGGCTGGAAGGGCTTCCTGCGGGACGCCGGGGGTGCCAAGTCGGCCTCCCAGAACGCCGCCTGAGGGGCTACCCGGCGATCTGCCTGAAATGTCCGGAGTAAATACCTCCTGAAATGCGGTTTTCCACCCGCCAGGGGGGTGCGCGAAATCCCCGGAACAGGCATGCGAAACTTTTCACATGAGTACCCGTAGCCGCGCCGTCCTGTTCGGCGCCATGGCCGCCGCGGCGGCCCTGACCCTGTCCGCGTGCGGCAACGGCGGCACCTCCGGCGGGGGCGGCAACACCGGCTTCGTCACCGGCAACAACGGCATCGACACCGTCGCGCAGGGCAAGCGGGCCGCGGCGCCCGACCTGTCCGGCAAGACCATCGACGGCAAGACCCTGGACGTCGCCGACTACAAGGGCAAGGTCGTCGTGATCAATGTCTGGGGCTCCTGGTGCGGACCGTGCCGGGAGGAGGCCAAGTACTTCTCCAAGGTCTCCAAGGCGTACGAGGGCAAGGGCCTCCAGTTCGTCGGCATCAACACCCGGGACACCAGCACCACCCCCGCGATCGCCTTCGAGAAGGAGCACGGGATCGGCTACCCGAGCCTGTACGACCCCACGGGCAGGCTGATGCTCCGCTTCAAGAAGGGCACGCTCAACCCGCAGCTGATCCCGTCCACGCTCGTCATCGACAAGGACGGGAAGGTCGCCGCGCGGGCGCTGGAGGCGCTCGACGACACCACCCTGCTGAAGATGGTCAAGCCGGTCCTCGCGGAGAAGTGACGTGAGCGCACTCGTCACACTCGCCGCGCAGAACCAGACCGTCCTCCACGGGGCCCTGCTGGTCTCCCTGCCGATCGCCCTGCTCGGCGGTCTCGTCTCCTTCTTCTCGCCGTGCGTCCTGCCGCTGGTGCCGGGCTACCTCTCCTACGTCACCGGGGTCGCCGGCACCGACCTGGCCGAGGCCAGACGCGGGCGCATGGTCGCCGGGGCCTCCCTGTTCGTGCTCGGGTTCAGCGCCGTGTTCGTCTCCGGCGGGGCGCTGTTCGGCTCGTTCGGCTGGACCCTGCAGGAGCACAAGGCCGTCCTGGCCAAGGTGCTCGGCGTGCTCATGATCCTCATGGGCGTGTTCTTCATGGGGCTGATGCCCTGGCTCACCCAGCGCGAGTTCCGCTTCCACCGCCGGCCCACGACCGGACTGGTGGGCGCACCGCTGCTCGGCGCCCTCTTCGGCATCGGCTGGACCCCCTGTCTGGGGCCGACCCTGTCGTCCGTGAACTTCCTCGCCATGGAACAGTCGAGCGCCGGGCGTGGAGCGCTGCTGATGGTCGCCTACTGCCTGGGCCTCGGCGTGCCCTTCGTGCTCGCGGCCGTCGGCTTCCGCAAGGCGCTCGGTGCCTTCGGCTGGGTCAAGCGCCACTATGTCTGGGTGATGCGCATCGGCGGCACGATGATGATCGTGACCGGTGTGCTGCTGCTGACCGGGGCCTGGGACCGCCTGGTGCAGGAGATGCAGACCTGGTCCGACGGCTTCACTGTGGGGATCTGATCGATGAGCAAGACCGAAACCGACAACGGCCCTGAGCAGGAGGATCTGGGGGCGGCCGGCTCCCAGCTGTCCACCGCCCCGCAGGAGGAGACCACGGCCGCACCGGGCCTCGGCGTCATCGGCTGGGCCCGGTGGTTCTGGCGGCAGCTCACCTCCATGCGGGTCGCGCTGCTGCTGCTCCTGCTGCTGTCGCTCGGCGCGATCCCCGGCTCGCTGATCCCGCAGACCGCCGCCGACGCCTCCAAGGTCGACGACTTCCGCCAGGCGCACAGGACGCTCGCGCCGGTCTACGACAAGCTCGGCCTGTTCCACGTCTACAGCTCGGTGTGGTTCTCCGCGATCTACATCCTGCTGTTCGTCTCCCTCATCGGCTGCATCGTCCCGCGCACCTGGCAGTTCGTCGGCCAGCTGCGCGGCCGCCCGCCGGGCGCCCCCAAGCGCCTCGACCGGCTGCCCGCCTACACCACCTGGCGCACCACCGCCGAGCCGGAGCAGGTCCGCGAGGCCGCGCTCGCACTGCTGAAGAAGCGCCGCTTCCGCGCCCACCTCGCCGGTGACGCCGTCGCCGCCGAGAAGGGGTACGTCCGGGAGCTGGGCAACCTGGTCTTCCATGTCGCGCTGATCGTGCTGCTCACCGCGTTCGCCTCGGGCCAGATGTTCAAGTCGGACGGCACCAAGCTCATGGTGGAGGGCGACGGCTTCGCCAACGCGCTGCCGATGTACGACGACTTCAAGTCCGGCAGCCTGTTCAGCACCGACGAGCTGGTGCCGTTCAGCTTCGACCTGAAGGACTTCGAGGGCACCTACGAGCTGACCGGCCCCAACCGCGGCACCCCGCGCACCTTCCAGGCGAAGATCACCTACAGCGAGGGCGCGTACGGCAAGGAGAAGCCGGCCACCGTCAAGGTCAACCAGCCGCTGGAGATCGGCGACTCCAAGGTCTACCTGGTCAGCCACGGCTACGCGCCCGTGATCACCGTCCGCGACGGCAAGGGCAAGGTCGTCTACCAGGACGCCGTACCGCTGCTGCCGCTCGACGGGAACGTCACCTCGCAGGGCGTCATCAAGGTCATGGACGGCTACCGCAACGCCCAGGGGCAGAAGGAGCAGCTCGGCGTCCGGGCCTTCTTCCTGCCGACCTACGGCGGCGGCGCCTCCGTGCTCTCGCAGTTCCCGGCGCTGCTGAACCCGGTGCTGAACCTGGAGCCGTACCACGGCGACCTCGGCGTCAACTCGGGCCTTCCGCAGAGCGTGTACCAGCTCGACAAGACCCACATGAAGGCGTTCAAGGACGCCAAGGGCCTGCAGCTGCGCGGGAACCTCAAGCCCGGGCAGACCCTGCAGCTGCCGAACGGCGCCGGCTCGATCACCCTCGAGAAGGACATCAAGGAGTGGGCCGGCTTCGAGATCGTCCAGGAGCCGGGCAGCGGCTGGGCGCTCGGCGGTGCCCTCGCCGCGATCTTCGGTCTGGCCGCGTCCCTGTTCATCCAGCGCCGCCGCGTGTGGGTGCGGGCGGTGCGCGGCGCCGACGGCGTGACGGTCGTCGAGATGGCCGGGCTCGGCCGCAGCGAGTCCGCCAAGGTGCCCGAGGAACTGGGCGACCTCGCCGGAACCCTCTACGACCAGGCGCCGGGGGCGCCCGACCGCGACTCCACCGAATCCGACGTCGTACCTGCCGAAGGGGCTGAGAAGTGACTCTCGCCGCCGCGACCAACGAACACCTGGCCAGCATCAGCAACACGCTGATCTACTCGTCCATGGCCGTCTACACCCTGGCCTTCTTCGCGTACATCGCCGAGTGGCTCTTCGGCAGCCGCAGCAAGGTGGCCCGTACGGCCGCGGCGCTGACCTCCGCCGGCGAGCAGAAGGCGGGCGGGCCCGCCGTCACCGTCAAGCAGGCCGGGGGCACCGCCGTACTGGAGCGGCCCAAGGTCGTCGTGCGCTCCGCGTCCGGCGCCCGGGACGTGCCGGACGGTCCCGGTGCGCACGGCGGGGACGAGCAGGGCGACCTCTACGGGCGGATCGCCATCTCCCTCACCGTGCTCGCGTTCCTGGTGGAGCTGGCCGGGGTCGTCACCCGCGCGGCCTCCGTGGAGCGGGCGCCGTGGGGCAACATGTACGAGTTCAACATCACCTTCTCCACGGTCGCGGTCGCGGTCTACCTGGGGCTGCTGGCGCTGAAGAAGAACGTGCGCTGGCTCGGTCTGTTCCTGATCACCACGGTCCTGCTCGACCTCGGTCTGGCCGTCACGGTCCTGTACACCGCGAGCGACCAGCTCGTCCCGGCCCTGCACTCGTACTGGCTGTACATCCACGTCTCCACCGCGATCTTCTGCGGTGCGGTCTTCTACGTCGGCGCGGTCGCCACGATCCTGTACCTGTTCAAGGACTCGTACGAGAACAAGCTGCAGGCCGGCGGCAAGCCCGGCAGCTTCGCGACCTCGGTGCTGGAGCGGCTGCCCGCCTCCGCCTCGCTCGACAAGTTCGCCTACCGCGTCAACGCGGCGGTCTTCCCGCTCTGGACCTTCACGATCATCGCGGGAGCGATCTGGGCGGGCGACGCCTGGGGCCGCTACTGGAACTGGGACCCCAAGGAGACCTGGTCCTTCATCACCTGGATCGCCTACGCCTGCTACCTGCACGCCCGGGCCACGGCCGGCTGGAAGGGCCGCAAGGCCGCCTACCTCGCGATGATCGCCTTCGGCTGCTGGCTGTTCAACTACTACGGCGTCAACATCTTCGTGAGCGGCAAGCACTCCTACGCGGGCGTGTAGGCCACCTGGACCGAGGGCCGGTTCCCGTGACGTGGGTCGCGGGAACCGGCCTTCGTCGTCCACGTCGTCGACCGCGCAGGTCAGCGGCCCTAACGGGTGCGGATCCGCGGGGCCGGGGTCACGCTGGTGTCATGAGCGGTTCCATCGAACAGGGCACCAGCCGGACGCACGGGAACACGCACATACTCCACTTCCTGGTGCGCGTCCCCAGGCGTATGGAGGAGGTCTGGGTGGCGGTGGCCACCCCGGCGGGGCTCGCCTCCTGGTTCACCGCGGCCGACGCCCTGGAACCCAGACTCGGCGGCGCGGTCACCCTGCGTGGCGTGGGTTCCGGGCGGGTCACCGCGTGGGACGTGGACCGGGTGGCGGAGTACACGGTGGAGGGCGCCGGGCGGATCAGGTTCCATCTGGAGCGGGACGGGGAAACGGCGAGCGTGCTGCGCTTCACCCACGAGTTCCGGGGCGAGGGGGAGGCGGAGGCCCGCTGGCGCTCCCGATTCGAACGCCTTGTCGACATCCTCCAGCTCTCCCAGGCCTAGGGCGTCCCGCCGGACCTACGACGGCGGCAGGCACTCCTTCGTCGGAGGCCTGCCCTCGGGCCAGGCGATCCTGACGAAGCGGGAGCCGCCCTCCGGGGTCAGTTCCACGATCGGGACCGCCTTGTCGTACGGGTTGCCGTGTACGTCCAGGCAGATCCAGCCGCTCGCGCCGCTCACCCGGAGCGAGCCCTTGACCTGCGGCCACTGGAGGCCGACGTCCGTGAGGGCCGGGACGTTCCCGCCGTCCGGTACCGCCTCGCGGATGCCGTGGACCGCCAGCTGCAGGGCGTCGTAGCCGATGATCAGCTGGCCGTCGTCCAGGGCGACCGAACCGATGGGCCCGGAAGGCCCCCGCTCGGCGGCGGTCAGCAACCGCCGCAGCACCCCGAAGTCCGCCGCCGAGCCGCCGGTCTTCGCCGGGTCCCTCGTCCAGGCGTCCGGGTGGGCGAGGGAGGTGTAGCGGACGGAGAGGTTGTGGCGCAGGGCGTCGCGGTCCAGATCGCTCTCGTGGGTCAGGTACGACGCCTCGTCGCCGGTCAGGACCGTGAATCTGCGGTCCTGGCAGCCGCGTCCGCCGAGCGCGTTGATGAACTGTCGCAGCTGGGTGTGACGTCCCGCGAACAGGATGGTGTCGGTCTCCCGGGAGGTGTCGCACACCAGGTGCGTGATCTGCCGGAAGGTGTTCGCCGTCGTCCCTTCCCTGCTGCGGTCGGCGGGCGGCGTGAACGGCTGCGGCTCGTACGGCGAGCCCTTGATCAGCGCCGCGAACGACTCCTGCAGCGTCCGGGTGTACGGGTCGCCCGGCTTGTCGTAGACCAGCAGCGCCCTGCCCGCGCTCACCTTGGCGAACGACGCCAGCGCGCGGGCCTCGTCGGTGTTGGTCGGCGACACCCGGGCAAGGCCGGGGTAGGGGTCCGTGCCGCCCTGCCCGTTGGCCAGGTCGTCGGCGGTGATCGAGGAGCCGACCACCGGGATCCCGAGCCGGGTCAGCGCCTGGACGGCCTTCTTGTTGTTGTCGGTGCTCTGCCCGATCCCCGCCACGGCCCGCAGCCGGTCCGCGCTCGTCGTCATCCGCTTCAGCCGGTCCACCGTCTGCTGCCAGTGGTCCCCGGTCGCACCCGGGTTGGCCAGCACCAGCCGGATCGCGGGCGCCTCCCCGTTCGACTCGTGGTTGGCCTGGTACTGCGCCAGATAGGCGCCCTGCAGCTGGTGCTGGATGTCGTTCAGGTTGGTGGCGGAGGAGGAGCTGTACGGGAGCATCAGCGCCACCGTCACATAACTGCCGGGCTTGAGGCGTTCGTTCTCCCGCGCGACCGCCCCCACGACATCCTTCAGCTGCGCGTGCCCGAAGGAGTACGAGCCCGTCGCCACGCCCACGCACTCGTCGCTGCCCTGCGGCCGGACCACACCGGGCGCACAGGACCGGTTCTCGTGCATGAGCGCCCGGCCCGCGAACACCAGCCCCGTCACCAGGGCCGCCGTCACCAGCAGCGCCAGATAGCGGCGCAGCGGGATCTCCCACACGCTCTCGCGCACCCACGTGCCCACGCCTCTGCGTGCCATCACGCCTCCCCGCTGCGGTCGTCCGAGCCGTCATCCGTGTCGTCGGGGTCGTCGTGGCCGTCGGGGTCGTCGGGGTCGGCCATCGGGTGCCCGGCGAGCGCCGCCGCCGGCCAGTCCCTGGACGCCCGCCACAGCAGCGCGTTGGCGGCCGGCCGCAGGTTGGACAGCTGCTCCAGCTCGAAGCGGAGCCGGTCGCACACCTTCGGGTCGGGCAGCACCAGCGGATCGCCCAGCTGCCACACCGCGTGCAGCAACCGCCGTATCCGCAGGTGCAGTACGGCGTCCACGCCCTCGGGCGGTTCCTGCCCGGCGTCCGTGCGGCCGAGCGCGATCGCGGCCCGCCGGTCGCCGTGACCGGTGAAGTCGCGGCCGTCGGCGTCGTGCGCGTGGAAGTAGGGCGCCGACGCCACGAAGCGCAGGGTGCGCAGCCAGCTCCGGATGTCCGCGGTGTGGAAGGTGTCGCGCAGGTGGTCGACCGCCGGCTCCGAGCTGCCCAGGGCGAGTTCGTGATGGAGCCGGTAGCGGGCCTGTTCGGGGTCCGGGTGGTGCGCGATCAGCGTCTCGTGCGCCGTACGCCACGACGTGTGGTCGGCGTCCCGCAGATGCAGCCTCAGCAGCAGCAGGGTGCGCACGAAGGGGTCGCCGACGAACCGGCCCGGCTCGGCCGGCAGCCCCTCCTCGGCCAGCCGGGTCCGCAGGGCCCGTACGTCCGCCGGGCCGAAGGTGTCCGGCAGCAGGGCCGCGGCCAGCGCGCAGGCCGAGTCGTGGTCGTGGGCGGCGGCCAGTACGGTCAGCTCGTCCAGGTGCTCGGCGGGCACGAGTCGGTCCAGCAGCGCCTGGTAGGCGGGGGCGGCCTCCTGGTCCTCGTCCAGCTGCACGTCGGCGGTGAGCAGCGCACCGAGCGAAGCGGCCCGGTTCTGCGCGGCGGACTCGGCGAGCAGGACGATGCCCAGCGGATTGCCGCCGGTCAACCGGTGGGTCGCATGCGGCATTTGGGGCGGGACCGGGATGTCGTCGCAGACGGCGCCCACGATGTGCAGGGTGTCGTCCGGGCTCAGCGGGGGAAGCGCGACGAGCAGCGCCCGCGAGGAGGGGGCCGCGTCCGGGGTCCAGCCGCTGCGCCGGGCCACCTCGGGCAGCTCCCGCCGGACCGCGCTGCGCAGCTCCTCGCGGCCCTCGCCGCGCCGGGCGGCGACGAACGCCACCTGGTCCGCGATGCCCTCGGCACGGTCGCGCAGCACGGCCTCCACGAGCCCGGGCCCCGGCGCGGTCTGCGCGTCGTCGATCAGCACCAGCGGCCGCCCGAGCCGCTGCATGCGCGGCAGCACCCCCGCGTACGCCTCCGTCAGGTCGGCCAGCAGCGCCCGCACCAGATACCGCTCGGCGTGCTCCCGGGAGGTGCCGCCCGCCCGGAAGTGTCCCGACAGCAGCATGAGCCCGCGCTGGGCGTGCCCGCCCGCGTTCGGGTACGTGCGGTACCAGACCGACGCCTTCTGGTGCCGCCGGCTGGTGAAGCCCTCGGCGACGGACTCCAGGGTCGCCTCGATCGCCCCGGACAGCAGCGGCCCGGTGCCGGTGGCCGCGGCGACCACCTTGGCCGCCACCTTCCCGGCCCAGCGGCCGGCCAGACCGCTGATCCACGAACCGCTCTCGTTCAGCAGCAGGATCCGCTCGACCTCCCGGCGGATCCGCTCCGAGTCGGCGTCGCCCCAGCCGCTCGCGGCCACCGCCACCAGGCCCGACATCAGCCGCGGAAAGGTGATCCGCCCGGCGCCCGTCACCGGCGCCGCCAGCTGCTCGGCGATCACCAGCAGCGCCTGCGCCACCGGCGACCACGACTCGGCGGGCCGCTCCGCGGGCGGCCTCGTGAACTGTTCCTCCGCGCAGTCGATCAACGCGACCGGCGTGTGGCCCTTGTAGGCCTCCCGTAACTCGGCCAGTACCGCGCTCTTGCCCAGCCCGCGGGCGCCCGTGAGCACCACGAAGGGCAGCTCGCCCGGGTGCTCGAACGGATGACCACGGTGCTGGTGGGGGCGCAGGCCCACGAGCCGGGGCGCGAGACCGGCCGGATCGACGTCGAACAGCGCTCCGCGCCCGTGCAACCGTCTGTGCACCGCATTCCCCCCTCAACAGCAGTGTAGAAAGGGGAAGTTGTCACTGACCAGGGTCAGTGATGTCCGTTGGGTTACGAAATCTGTCCGGGCCGCGAGGCCGTCGCCGTGACCAGATCCCGCAGCCGCTCGACGTACAGCCGCATGTGCTTGGCGGCCACGTCGGTGTCCGGGTAGCGGCTCGCCACCCACAGGCCGTCGTGCAGCCGGGTGACCCACACGCACACCTGGTCGCCGTACGAAACCCGCAGCAGCCCGTACGCCTTCTGCCCGGCCCACCGCGCGGCGCCCGGGATGCCGCGGGCGTCCAGGAACGAGACGATCGAGTACAGGTCGGGGGAGGGCGGCCGGAAGTCCGCGCCGAGCAGCTTCAGCACCCGGGCGAGCGGCATGCGCGCGAGCGGCCGGTTGGCCTGCAGCTCGGCCCGCACGGCCCGCAGCGTGCTGGGCAGGTCGGGCGTGCCGGCCACGGGCACCTCGATCGGGGCGCCGCCCACGAACCAGCCCACCGAGCCGCTCCAGCGGGACTTCACCCGGGTGTGGAACGGCACCACCGTCCGGTACACGGACTGCCCGCCGAGTTCGTGGACGATCAGACCGGTGGCCGCCAGCAGACCGACCAGGCTGCCGCCGTGAGGCCGGCAGTACGCCTCGAACGCGGCGGCCGAGTCCGCGTCCGCGAGCGGCTCGCAGATCATCTTCTGCGGCGGCAGCGGACCACCGGGTCCGAGGCCGAGGTCGACGGGGAAGCCCGGCAGCGTTCCGTCGCACCGCCGGACGAACTCCCGCCAGCGCGCCACGATCTCGTGGCCGCCGTCGATGCGGTCGGCGTCCGCCCGCTCCAGCTCGCAGAAGTCGACGTAACTCGCGGCCGGGGTGCGCACCACGGGCCCGCGCCCCCGCAGGCTCGCCGCGTACAGCTCGTGGATCTCGGCGGGGATGCCGTGCAGGGAGTAGGCGTCCACGTTGCTGTGGTCGAAGGCCATGTACACGCTGGTCGAGTCGTCCCGGACGACCGCCGTGTAGATGAGGTTCGGCCAGCGCAGGGCGTCCGCGACGGTGTCGAAGCGGTCCTGGAGGTGCCGGGCCAGGGCGTCCGCGTCACCGAAGTCGCCGACCGTCTCGCGCCGCAGGGACACGTCACCCGCGTCGAGGGTGAACCGGCGCAGCCGGTCGTCCGCCCAGCGGAAGCCGCTGCGCAGCGTCTCGTGCCGCAGCGTCCAGGCCCGCAGGGACTCCTGGAGCACGTCGAGGTCGACCCGGCCCGGCAGGTCGAAGGCCGTACCGATCCAGGTCGGCACGAACAGCCCGCCGTCCCGTACGGACCTGGCCGTTCTGATGTGCGACTCCTGGATGTAGGCCGGCGGCCGGGAGTCCTCCGGCAGCCCCTCCGCCGTGGCGACGGTGGCCGGACTCAGCGTCCACTCGACGAGCCGTCCCGGCCGGACCTCGCAGCGCTGGATGTCAGTGATTCGCACGCGTCTCCGATCGCAGAAGGGGGCCCTGTGATGTGGGCCCCCTTCAAGGGAATGCCGTCGGACGCGGCCGGGACATGCCCGACCGGGGCATTTCAACGGAACGGATGGCGGGGCGAACGTGGAAGTGAATAACCCACGGTGACCGGGCCGGGGTTCATTCGACGGTGATCGAGTTCAGCTTCTCCCGCAGGTACACGTGCGAGTCGACGGGCGGGTACGCCACCCGGCCCACCGGCGCCGGCACGGACTCCACCAGTGTGCCCGGGGTGCACTCGCCGAAGTACACCAGCGACATCAGCTCCTCGCCGGGCGCGTCGGCGGGCGGCGGCAGCACCCGGTGCCGCCCCGACCGCCACCGGTCGCCGGTCCACCGGGCCATCAGGTCACCGATGTTGATGGTGAAGGCCGCCGGATCGTAGGGCGCGTCCTCCCACCCGGCACCTCCTTCGGCCGGGTCCGTGTAGACCTGCAGGCCGCCTTTCCCCGCCTGCCGGTCGAGAATGGTGACGGTCCCGAAGTCGGTGTGCGGCCCGATCCGGAACTGCCCGGGCTCGGGCTCTCCGACGACCTCGGTCCCCGGGTACCAGTTGATGTTGAAGCCGTACGTCGGACGGTCCATGTGCCGGGAGAAGAAGTCGGGTTCGAGCCCGAGGGCGTACCCCAGCAGCGACAGCAGTTCCTTCTCCAGCCCGGCCATCCTGGTCAGGTACTCCTCGCACAGCGGGCGAAGCCCGGGGATCTCGGCCGGCCACACGTTCGGCGCGTACCACTCGGCGTTGACGACCGGGTCCTCGTACGGCTCGTGCGTGGCGAAGGTCAGCGACTCCTTCAGGTCGGGCGGGGTCTCGGTGCCCTCCGCGTACGCGTTGGCCTCGGCGCCCGGACCCAGCCAGCCGCGCCCGCCGACCCTGGCCTCGTACCGCCGCTTGGCCTCTGGTGGCAGCAGGAAGAAGTCCCGGGCGGCCGCACGGATCCGGGCGCGCAGCTCCGGCTCCACGCCGTGCCCGGTGACCAGCAGGAACCCGGCGGTCCTGAGGGCCTGGTCGACGGTGAGGGCGAGGGCCGCCCGGGCCTCGGCGTCGCCGTCCAGCCAGGGGCGGAGGTCGATGGTGGGAATCCGCGGTTCAGTCACCGATGTCCTCGTTCCACAGAGCCGGGTTGTCCTTGACGAAGGCACGCATCACGGCGACACACTCGGGGTCGTCCAGCAGCACGATCTCCACGCCGTGTCCGGCGAGCCAGTCGTGACCGCCGTGGAAGGTGGTCGCCTCGCCGATGACCACCCGCGAGATCCCGAACTGGCGGACCAGACCGCTGCAGTACCAGCAGGGGGAGAGGGTGGTCACCATGGTCGTGCCGCGGTACGTGCGCTGCCGTCCCGCGGCGCGGAACGCCGCCGTCTCCGCGTGCATCGAGGGGTCGTCGTCCTGGACGCGGCGGTTGTGGCCGCGGCCCAGCAGTGTGCCGTCGGGGCCGTAGAGGGCGGCGCCGATCGGGATGCCGCCCTCGGCGAGTCCGGCGCGGGCCTCGGCGACGGCGGTGGCGAGCCAGGCGCGGGCCTGTTGCTGATCCATGTCCTCACCCTTCCCCGGTGAGGGTGCCCGGACAACCCGCGGCGCCCGCGTCCGGGTGTCCCGAACCGCCTCTGTACCCTGGCCCGATCACATCGCGCGGGAGGGAACGTCCATGGTCGCTGCCCCGGTTCTGGAGGAGCTGCGGGAGGTCTGCCAGCCGCACGCCAAGCTGGCGAGCCGCAACGGGGAGCACTGGGCGGGCCGGCTGTACATGCGCAGGATCTCGCTGCGGTTCACCCGGCAGCTGGTGCGCACCCCGGTCACCCCGGACCAGCTGACCTGGACCATGGTGGTCTGCGGCATCGCCTCCGGCGCGGCCCTTCTGATCCCCGGCCCGACCGGGGCGGTCCTGGCCGTCGTCCTCATGCAGCTGTTCCTCCTCTTCGACTGCGTCGACGGCGAGGTCGCACGCTGGAAGGGGCAGAACAGCGCGACCGGCATCTACGTGGACCGGCTCGGGGCCTACCTCGCGGACGCGGCGCTGATGGTGGGGATCGGGTTCCGGGCGGCTCAGAACGGCCTCGGCGGCTGGCTCTCGCTCGGCATCGCCACCGCGCTCGGGGTGGTCCTGCTGAAGGCCTCGACCGACCTGGTGGACGTGGCCCGGGCCCGGCGCGGGCTCGGGGTGGCCGACGACGAGTCGACCCGGCCGCGGTCGCAGGGCGTGGCCACGGTGCGGCGGCTGGCGGCGGCCTTCAGGATCCACCGCGTGACGAACGGCATCGAGGCGTCCCTGGTCCTGCTGGCGGCGGCACTCGGCGACCTGGCCATGGGCGGGGTCGAGGTGACCCGTTGGGCGCTGGTCGCACTGGCCGCGATCACCTGGCTGATGGTCCCGGCCCACCTGCTGTCGATCCTGGCGTCGTCGCGGCTGCGTTAACGCATTGCTGGGGTGATCGCGTCGGAGTAGCGTGCCACCGACCGCAATGATCGATTCGGCACGTCCAGGCCGCCGTCACCCCTGGGTGCACGCAGCGCACTTGCCGCTCACCGGTCGTACGCCCGCAGGTGAGGCAGCCGTTGTCGCCGGACACGACATTCGACCTGTGAACGGGGAACTCCATGAAGAAGCGTTTGGTGGGCAAGTTCGTCGCGGCGGCACTCCTCGCCCCGGCGTTGGCCTTCGCGGGTACGGGGCAGGCGCTCGCCGCCGACCACGCCGTCACCTGGAAGAGCAAGAGCAACGGCGAGTACCTGGCCTACTTCAACGGCAAGGTCCGTACGACCTCCGCCACCGGGGCGAGCATGAAGTGGGACGAGAACAAGCAGTCCGACGGCGCCTTCACCATGAAGCACGACCTCACCGGGAAGTGCCTCGACAGCAACAGCAACGGCGCCGTCTACGTGGGTGCGTGCAACGGCGGCGACTACCAGAGGTGGTACGAGAGCAACGACGCCTCGGGCTGGCACCTGCAGAACAAGGCGACCGGGCGCACCCTCGGGCTGGCGCTCAGCGGGGCCGTCGTCACCGCTCCTGACGCGGGCACCCCGCGCCAGCGCTGGAGCTGATCCGCGGTTCGCTGCGTCGAGCAGGCCGGGCCGGTCCGCATCCGTTCGCGACGGGGGCGGGCCGGCCCGGCCGCTTCATGTGCGCCCGTACGGCTCTCGGTTCGGCTCCGCGGCGACCGACCGCCAGATCCTCTCGGGCAGGATCACCGCCGCCTCGTCGAGGTCGACGTCGTCCACGCCGGAGAGCCAGCGGCGGGAGATTCCGATCACCGGGCCGAGGATCAGCGATTCGATCAACGCCGGTGGCAGCGGGGCGAGTTCGCCGGAGGCGACGTACGTCCGGGCCCAGGCCGCGAGGGGGGAGAGGCGGGCCTCCTGGGCGTCGCGCAGGCGCCGGCCGTCGGCCATGCCCGCGCGGTCGGCGTAGGAGGAGTGCAGGAGCAGGGCGGCCTCCCGGTGCTCCTGGACGAAGCCCAGGTAGGCCGTGACCAGCGCCCGGATGCCGGTGTGGGCGGTGCGGGTGCCCCGCAGGGCTTCGACCAGTTCGTCCAGCAGCCGCCCCAGCCAGCGCAGCAGCAGCGCGTTCAGCAGGCCGTCGATGCTGCCGAAGTGGTGGTAGAGGCTGCCGAGGCTGACCCCGCTCGCCTTGGTGACGGCACCGACCGTCAGGCCCTGGTCGCCTGCCTCGGCGTACACGCGCAGGGCGGCGTCGAGGAGCTGCTCGGCGGTGGCTTCCCCACGCTGTTGTTTGCGGCTCATTCTGGAATACTTTTCTAGAAACTTATTTCAGAACAGTGTACTGCCCGGTAGGAACTGCCTGGTGGGCCGCGGCTCGTACGCTCGCTGAACTCAGGGGGAGAGACGTGAACGGGGAACAGAACGGGGTCGAGCCGCTGGAGGACGGCGATCCCCGGCGGATCGGACCGATCCCGCTGCTCGGCCGGCTCGGAGCGGGCGGCATGGGGCGGGTCTACCTGGGCGTGCACGAGGGCCGGTACGCGGCCGTCAAACAGGTGCTGCCCTCGGTGGTGGGCGAGGACAAGGACTTCGTACGGCGCTTCGGGCACGAGCTGGACAACCTCTCCCGGCTGCCCGCGGGAGCGACCGCGCCGCTGCTCGCGGGTGACCGGGCCGCCCGGCCGCCGTGGTTCGCCACCGCGTACGTGCCCGGGCTGACCCTGCGCGAGGCCGTCGAGGTGCACGGCGGGCCGCTGCCGCCCGGGGCGCTGTGGCTGCTGCTGCGGGAGGCCGCGGCGGGGCTGGCCGCGGTGCACGAGCTGGACATGGTGCACCGGGACGTCAAGCCGTCGAACGTCATGCTGACCCTGGAGGGTGTCACCCTCATCGACTTCGGTGTGGCCCGGGCCGCCGAGCAGAGCCAGCTGACCCGGACCGGCATGGTGGTGGGCACTCCCGCCTACATGTCTCCCGAACAGGCTTCGGGGGCGAGGCGTCCGACCGGCGCGGTGGACGTGTTCGCACTGGGTTCGGTGATCGCGTTCGCGGGCAGCGGCCGGCCGCCCTTCGGTGACGAGTCCGGGCACGGCGTGCTGTACCGGATCGTGCACGAGCAGCCCGACCTGGAGGAACTGAGGGCGGCCGACGCGGAGTTGGCCGCAGTCGTCGCGTCCTGCCTGGACAAGGATCCCGAGGGCCGGCCCACCGCCGCCGAACTCGTCGAACTGGCCGCCGACCGAGGCCCGTCGGAGCCCCCGCTGTGGCCCGGGTCCGTCACCGAACGGCTGACCGCCCGGGCGGCGTTCGCGGCGCGGGTGCCGGAGGCGACGGTGGCGGATCCTGAACCCGAGCCGGCGCCGGAGGCCGAGCCGGAGCCCGAGGTGGTCGTACGGCCCGACGGGAAGCAGCGGCCGGCCGAGCCCCGCGAACGGCGCCGCAGGCGCGTCCTGTTGGCGGTCGTGCCGGCCGTGGTCGTCGTGGGTACGGCGACCCTGGCCTTCCAGCTCCTGCCGTACGCCACCGGCTCCGACCGGAAGGACACCGCGGGCACCCCCGGGGCGTCCGCCTCCGCGTCGGCCGATCCGGCGCCCGGCCGGTCCTCCGCGGGCCCGTCGGACAGCGGGAAGCCGGGCGGGAAGGGGTCGGCTTCTCCCGCGGGCAGGAAGAAGCGGGACAAGGGGGGTTCCGGTGGCGGCAGGGATGCCTCAGGTGCCCCGGGCGCCTCGGGGGATTCCGGAGGCTCGGGTCCGGCGGGCGGTGGCAGCGGCGGCACCGGCGGTGACCAGGGATCCGGCTCGGGCGGCTCGTCCGGCGGCTCCTCCGGCGGTTCTTCGGGCGGCTCCTCCTCCGGCGGTTCCTCCTCCGGAGGGACCTCCACGTCCAGCCCCGGCACGGGCTCCTTCCGGCTCGAGAACGGCGAGAACGGCAAGTGCCTGATCCAGGTCTACGGTTCCACGGGCCTCGGTGACTGCTCGGACTCGTCCGCCAAGTGGACCTTCCGCAGTGCCTCCGGCGGCAGCGTCAAGGTCATCAACGTGTCGACCGGCGCCTGCCTGAGCGCCAACGGCAACGGCCAGGCCGTCTTCGTCGGCGACTGCTCCCAGAGCAGCAGCCTGCGCCTGTGGAAGACGGGCTCCGGCAACTCCCTGCGCACCGTCTACGACGGCGGCTGCCTCGACCTCGCCTTCGGCGGCGGGGTGGCCGAGGCGACCTGCCGGTCGGGGGCCGCCTCCCAGAGCTGGGCGAGGACGTGAGGCGGGACGCCTAGGCGTGCACGCGGAGCAGCAGCTTCCCCGTGCTCGTCCGGGTGCCCATCAGCCGGTGTGCCCCGGCCGCGTCCGCCAGCGGGAACTCGGCCGTGACCGGCAGGGACACCGTGCCGTCGACCACCTTGGCGAAGGCCTGTTCGGACAGGCGGCGCAGCTCGGCCGGGGCCGTCCGCGCGAGGGTCAGGATGGAGAACCCGGACACCGAGATGCCGAGCGGGTACAGCTCGGGCTGGCCCACGGTCCACGGCTCGGCGGAGCCGGCGTTGCCGAAGGAGACCAGGCGGCCGAAGGGAGCGAGGGAGGCGAGGCCCGCGCGCAGGGTTTCGCCGCCGACGGGGTCCAGGACCAGGTCGACGCCACGGCCGCCGGTGGCCTGCCGCACCGGGTCCTGGAAGGCGCCGACGAACACCTCGTCGTAGCCGTGCTCCTTGGCGTGGGCGACCTTCGCCGCCGAGGACACCACGCCGTACACCGCCCCGGCCCCCGCCGCGCGGGCCAGCCGGCCGGCCACCGTGCCGACCCCGCCCGCCGCTCCCTGGACGAGGACCGTCTCGCCGGGCTGGAGGCGGCCGACCGTGTGGATCAGGGCGTAGGCCGTCGGCAGGACCGTCGGGAGCGTGGCCGCCGTGCGCAGGTCCACGCCCGCGGGGAGCGGGAAGACGGTGGTCGTGCCGGCCACGGCCACCTCGGCGTACGCCCCGCCCTCGGTCAGTGCCGCCACCTCCTGGCCGACGGCCAGTCCGGTGACACCCGCGCCGAGTGCGCGGATCCGGCCGGAGACCTCCAGGCCGGGGACGTACGGCAGCCGCGGCACCCGGTAGCCCTCAGCGCGGGCCTTCAGGTCGGCGAAGTTCACGCCCGTGTAGGCCACGTCGATGCTCACCTGGCCGGGGCCGGGCTCGGGCACCTCGGCCGTCACCGCCCTCAGCACCTCGGGACCGCCGTACTCCTGGAACTCGACCGCGCGCATGCCGTACCTCCGGCTCGGGAGAGTGTTCAATGAAAAGCGAACACTCGTGAGTGTATGATTTTCATCGAACACTCGGCAAGTGCCCGCCCTCGAGGCGTGCGAGCGGGACCCGGCAGCAGGGAGGACGGCATGGCCGCGAGCAGTCACCGCGCCGCCCCGGAGCACACCCACCCCGACGACGTGCCCGTCCTCACCGCGCTCGCCGCCCTCGCCGACCCCGTGCGCCTCGCCCTGGTCAGGGAGTTGGCCGGCTCCGCCGAGTGGTCCCGCAGCTGCGGCAGCTTCGACGTGCCGGTCGGCAAGGCCGCCCTCAGTCACCACTTCGCGGTGCTGCGCGGCGCGGGTCTCGTCGAGCAGCGGGACGAGGGGCCCAAGCGGGTCAACCGGCTGCGCCGGGCGGAGTTCGACGTGCGCTTCCCGGGACTGCTCGACCTCGTCCTGCACACCCCGGCCCCGGGTAACTGACGTACCGTCACTTTCGTCGCGTCACCCTTCGGGCGGCTTCGAGGACTGCGAGGTCCAGTGGCTGCTCATCCGGCAACGGCTTCCGGGTGCACATCGCCGTTCCAGGGCTGTTGCCCCGCGTTGGCCAACTCGCCGTGATCCGGACATATGGTCCGGTGGCCCCCCCCGAACGGTCTTGAGGGCCAGGGAACAGCGCGAGCTGGTCACCTCGGCGCAGTCGGGTCTGGCCGCCCTGAGGGCGTCCGGCCTGCGCCCATCGGCACCGCCGATGCCCCCATCGGCAGGACGCCCCACCAGCCCGTGGACCGGTACCGGCGGCCGCTCGTAGCTTCCGGGCATGATCTCAGAGCACAAGGGCACGGCCCAGCTGACCACCGCGATGATGCTGTCCGGCACCCTCGGCGTCTTCGTCGTCGAATCGGGCGCCTCGCCCTTCGACGTCGTCTTCTTCCGCGTCCTGTTCGGCGCCCTCGCCCTCGGCGGCTACGTCGTCGCGCGCGGCTGGCTGCGGGACCACGGCTTCACCCCGCGCACCCTCGGACTCGCCGTACTGGGCGGGGTGTTCATCGTCTTCAACTGGGTGCTGCTGTTCCAGTCGTACGAGAACACGTCCATCTCCGTGGCCACCGTGGTCTACCACACGCAGCCCTTCTACGTGGTCCTCCTCGGCGCCCTCCTCTTCCGGGAACGGCTCACCGCCGCCCGCGTCGGCTGGATCGCCGTCGCCTTCGCGGGCCTGATCCTGGTCTCCGGCGTGACCCCCGCCGACTTCACCGGCGGCGGCGCCTACCTCACCGGCATCGGCCAGGCGTTGCTCGCGGCCCTCCTCTACGGCCTGTCCACCCTGGTCACCAAGCGGATCACCGGCGTGCGCCCGCATCTGATCGCCCTCGTCCAGGTCCTGGTCGGCATCCCGCTGCTGCTCCCGTTCGCCGACTTCGGCGCGATGGCCGGCACGGGCTGGGACTGGGGCTGGCTGATCGGGCTCGGCCTCATCCACACCGGCGTGATGTACGTGCTCATGTACGCCGCCTACGCCCAGCTGCCGACCGCGAAGATCGCCGTACTCGCCTTCGTCTACCCGGCCGTGGCGATGCTGACGGACTGGGCGGTGTACGGCCACCACATCGGCCTCGTCCAGGCGCTGGGCGTCCCGCTGATCGTGACGGCGAGCCTGAAGGTCACCCTTGCTCGGCCACGAGCCGCCGCGCCTGCTCCACGAACAGCCGCGCATGAGCCGGAAGCCGCTTCCCGGACCGCCACGCCAGCTGCGTGCGAAGCGTGAACGGAGGCTCCCAGCCGAGCCCTACCAGGGAGCCCTCCGCGAGTTCGGCGGCGACCGTCACCTCGGGCAGCAGTGCCGTCCCGAGGCCGGCCGCCGCCGCGCGTTTGGTGGCCTCGATCGTGCCGAACTCCATGAACTCCACCGGCTTCAGCGCGGTCAGCTCCCGCTCGAACAGGTCCCGGTAGGCGCAGCCGGGCTCGGTGGCCAGCAGGGCCTGCCCGGTCAGGTCGGCCGTCGTGACCGGCCGTCCGGCCAGCGGGTGTCCGGGCGCCGCCACCAGTGCCAGCGGCTCCACCGCGAGCACCGCGCTCTCCAGACCCGGATGCTCGGTCTCCTCCTCCATCAGGAAACCGACGTCGTACGTCCCCTGCCGCAGCGCCCGCCGGGTCTCGTCGCCGATGGTGGTCCGCAGGGCGAGCCGCACCTTCGGGTGGCGGTGGTGGAAGTACTCCAGCAGCGGGGGCAGCCGGTAGGAGGTCAGGGACTCCATGGTGCCGACCGTGAGGGTGCCGGACGGCTCCTCGGCACCGGTGACGGCCGCCCGGGCCTCCTCGGCCAGCTCGATGATCTGCCGGGCGTAGGGCAGCAGCCGCCCGCCCGCCTCGGTGAGCCTGATGCGGCTGCCGAGCCGGTCGAACAGCTCGACGCCCAGGTCGGACTCCAGGGTGCGGATCTGGCTCGTCACGCTGGACTGCGCGTACGACAGTTCGGCCGCCGCACGGGTGAAGCTCAGGACCGTGGCGACCTTCTCGAAGGTGACGAGCAGCCGGAGTTCCATGTGTCAGTCGCTCTTCGGGTCGTCCTTGTCGAGGGACTTGAGGAACTCGGGGTTGTCGTCGGGGGCGACCCAGGCGGCGGCGCCGCGGTGTCGCCCCGGAAAGGGGGACGGAGCGGAGCCCGCCTCGGGGGCGCGCCGCACCTTGCCGGTGACCAGCCAGGCGACCGGGCCCACCAGCACCTCACCGAACAGCAGGATGATGATCACCCACACCACCTTCGGCAGATGGCGCACCTCTTCCTCGGGGGTGTTCAGACAGTCCACGAAGGCGTAGATCCACAACGCCAGGACCAGCAGGAACGGCAGATACCTGAGCATCGGTGTGCGCTCTTTCCGACAGGTGAGTGGGCCCCGGTGGCGGGCCCAGGTTAGCGGGTGACAGATACTGGGACACATGGCTTACGACGATCTTCGCTCCCTGCTCAGGGCGCTGGAGCGCGAGGGAGACCTCAAGCGCATCAAGGCCGAGGTCGACCCGTATCTGGAGGTCGGGGAGATCGTCGACCGGGTGCAGAAGTCCGGGGGACCGGCGCTGCTCTTCGAGAACGTGAAGGGCTCGGCGATGCCCCTCGCGATGAACGTCTTCGGGACCGACCGGCGGCTGCTGAAGGCGCTGGGCCTGAAGTCGTACGGCGAGATCTCCGAGAAGATCGGCGGGCTGCTGCGGCCCGAGCTGCCGCACGGGTTCGTGGGCGTGCGCGAGGCGTTCGGGAAGCTGGGCGCGATGGCGCACGTGCCGCCGAAGAAGGTGAAGGAAGCGCCCGCACAGGAAGTCGTCCTGCGCGGCGACGACGTGGACCTCGACCGGCTCCCGGCCCTGTTCACCTGGCCGAAGGACGGCGGCTCCTTCTTCAACCTGGGGCTCACCCACACCAAGGACCCGGAGACCGGGATCCGCAACCTCGGGCTCTACCGCCTCCAGCGGCACGACAAGCGCACCATCGGCATGCACTGGCAGATCCACAAGGACAGCCGGAACCACTACCAGGTGGCGGCCCGGCGCGGCGAGCGCCTCCCGGTGGCGATCGCCTTCGGCTGCCCCCCGGCGGTCACCTACGCCTCCACCGCGCCCCTCCCCGGCGACATCGACGAGTACCTCTTCGCGGGGTTCATCGCGGGCAAGCGCATCGAGATGGTCGACTGCAAGACGGTCCCGCTCCAGGTCCCCGCGAACGCCGAGGTCGTCCTGGAGGGCTGGCTGGAGCCCGGCGAGATGCTCCCCGAGGGCCCCTTCGGCGACCACACCGGCTTCTACACTCCGCAGGAGCCGTTCCCGGCGCTGAAGATCGACTGTGTGACGATGCGGAAGCGCCCGCTGCTCCAGTCGATCGTGGTGGGCAGGCCCCCGACGGAGGACGGCCCGCTCGGCCGCGCCACGGAACGCTTCTTCCTGCCCCTGCTGAAGATCATCGTCCCGGACATCGTGGACTACCACCTGCCCGAGGCCGGCGGCTTCCACAACTGCGCGATCGTCTCGATCGACAAGAAGTACCCGAAGCACGCGCAGAAGGTCATGCACGCGATCTGGGGGGCCCACATGATGTCCCTCACCAAGCTGATCGTGGTCGTCGACTCCGACTGCGACGTGCACGACCTGCACGAGGTCGCCTGGCGGGCCCTCGGCAACACCGACTACGCCCGTGACCTGACCGTCGCGGAAGGCCCCGTCGACCACCTCGACCACGCCTCCTACCAGCAGTTCTGGGGCGGCAAGGCGGGCATCGACGCGACGAAGAAGTGGCCCGAGGAGGGCTACACGCGCGACGGCGGATGGCCGGACATGGTGGAGTCCGACCCGGATACGGCGGCCCTGGTGGACCGCCGCTGGAAGGAGTACGGCCTGTGAGCAGCGCCTCCGCGGCACTCCCGCAGCCGGGACGCACCAAGGCGTTCCTGCGCCTGGTGATGATCGAGCACTCGGTCTTCGCGCTCCCCTTCGCCTACATCGCCGCCCTCACCGCGATGTTCCAGTGGGACCGGAACATCCACTGGGCACGGCTCCTCCTCGTCACGGTCTGCATGGTCGGCCTGCGCACCTTCGCCATGGCGGTCAACCGGATCATCGACCGCGAGATCGACGCCCGGAACCCGCGGACGGCACACCGCGAGCTGGTGACCGGCGCGATGTCGGTGAAGCACGCCTGGACCGGCGCCCTGATCGCCCTGGCGGTCTTCCTCGGCGCGGCCGCCCTGCTGAACCCGCTCTGCCTGGCCCTGGCCCCCATCGCGGTGATCCCGATGGTGGTCTACCCGTACGGGAAGCGGTTCACGAACTTCCCGCAGGCCATCCTGGGCCTCGCCCAGGCGATGGGCCCGGTCGGCGGCTGGCTCGCGATCACCGGCGAGTGGTCCTGGGACGCGGTGATCCTGGGCCTCGCCGTCGGCATCTGGATCGGCGGCTTCGACCTGATCTACGCCTGCCAGGACGTCGAGACCGACCGCGAGATCGGCGTCATGTCGGTCCCGGCCCGCTTCGGCATCCCGGCGGCGATCCGGGGCGCACGCGCGTGCCACGCCGTCACCACGGCCCTGTTCGTCTGGTACGCCCTGAGCACCCACGCCGGCGCCTTCTTCTGGCTGGGCCTGGTGATCGTCGCGGCCGCCTTCGGATACGAGCACCGCATCGTCCGCCCGCATGACCTGTCCCGTCTGAACAGGGCGTTCTTCAGCGTCAACGGTTTCATCGGCATTGCCCTGTTCGTGTGCGCGCTGCTGGATCTTCTGGTTCGAGGGCTGACTGTCTGAGTACGGTGCGGTGCCGCGGGTGGCCCGGCCTGAGCACCATTTCGTCCGCCGGTACGCTCAAGGTGTGAACGCAGGAAATACGCAGCGCGCGCCTTGGATCGTGGGGGTGTCCGGAGCTTCCGGGACGCCGTATGCCGCTGCCGTGCTGCGGGCGCTGCTGGACGCCGGGGAGGCCGTGGACCTGGTGGTCAGCCGGGCCTCGCGGCTGACGCTGCTGGACGAGACGGGGATCTCGTTCCGGGACGCGCACTGGCAGGAGGACCTGCGGGAATGGCTGGCCCGGGGCGCCGACGGCAAGCCCGGGACCTTCGACGTGGACGTCAGCGCGGTGCGGTACTGGAGCGCGGGGGATCTCGCGGCTGGGCCGTCCTCGGGGTCGTACCCGGCGAAGGGGATGCTCATCGTGCCCGCCTCGACCGCCTGTGTCGCCGGTGTCGCCCTCGGGCTGTCCAAGGATCTGCTGCAGCGCACGGCGAGCGTCACACTGAAGGAGCGCCGGCCGCTGGTCGTGGCCGTACGGGAGACCCCCTTGAACGGTCAGACCCTGCGGCACCTGGTCGCACTCGACGACGCGGGGGCGAGTGTGGTGCCGGCCTCGCCCGCCTTCTACGCGGGCGCGACCCACATCCAGGATCTGGTGGACTTCGTCGCCGGGCGGGTGCTGGACGCGGCGGGCGTCGGGCACGGTCTGTACCGGCGCTGGAAGGGCGAACTGGGCGGCGGTTCAGCGGCCCGTTAGCCGAGCAAGTCGCAGTACCTCTCATCACTTCAGGAACGTCAGAACTTTTCCAGGGGAAGGCTTCGATCGCATGGACGCGGTGGACAGGCAGCTCATCCAGGCCCTGAGGGAGAACGGCCGGGCCTCCTACGCGGAGCTGGGACGCCTCGTCGGCCTGTCGGGACCCAGCGTCACCGACCGCATCAACCGGCTGGAGGCGGCCGGTGTCATCACCGGTTACCGCGCCACCGTGAACGCGGCCTCCCTCGGCCTCGGCGTGACCGCCCTGATCGGCATCTCGCTGTCCGACGCCGCCGACCACGAAGACGTGGCCCAACGGCTGAAGGAACTCCCCGAGATCGAGGACTGCTGGTTCATCGCCGGCGACGACTCCTACATGCTCAAGGTGCGGGCGGCCGACGTGGACGGGCTGGAGCGGATCATCCGGCGGCTGAGCGGGACCAAGGGCGTCTCCCGCACCCGCACCACGATCGTGCTCTCCACCAAGTGGGAGAACCGGGTCGGGGAACTTCCCGAAGAGGTATAGGCGCGTTCAGCGCCGTGTGGGGGTACCGCCCGCCCGAAGGGTGGGGGAGCGTTCAGCGCCGTGTGGGGGTACCGCCCGCCCGAAGGGTGGGGGAGCGTTCAGCGCCGTGTGGGGGGTGCCGTCCGCCCGAAGGGCGGGGAGTACGGTTGGTCGGGCTGTCGAGGAAAGGTGTTGGCATGGACGTCGGGCTCAAGCGCGAGCTGGAGGAGAAGGTCCGCTCCGGTGAGCGGCTGACCCGCGAGGACGGCATCGCGCTGTACGAGTCGGACGACCTGGCCTGGCTCGGCGGTCTCGCGCACGAGGTGCGGACGAGGAAGAACGGCGACGTCGTCCACTTCAACGTCAACCGGCACCTCAACATGACCAACGTGTGCACGGCCTCCTGCGCCTACTGCTCCTTCCAGCGCAAGCCGGGCGAGAAGGACGCGTACACGATGCGCATCGAGGAGGCCGTCCGGCTCGCCAAGGCGATGGAGTCGGAGAACCTCACCGAACTGCACATCGTCAACGGCCTGCACCCCAACCTGCCGTGGCGCTACTACCCGCGCTCGCTGCGGGAGCTGAAGGCCGCCCTGCCGGACGTCTCGCTGAAGGCGTTCACGGCGACGGAGATCCACCACTTCGAGACCATCTCCGGGCTGTCCGCCTCCGAGATCCTCGACGAGCTGATCGACGCCGGTCTGGAGTCCCTGACCGGCGGCGGCGCGGAGATCTTCGACTGGGAGGTCCGCCAGCACATCGTGGACCACAGGACCCACTGGGAGGACTGGTCCCGCATCCACCGGCTGGCGCACGAGAAGGGTCTGAAGACCCCGTGCACCATGCTGTACGGGCACATCGAGGAGCCCCGCCACCGGGTCGACCACGTCCTGCGCCTGCGTGAGCTGCAGGACGAGACGAACGGCTTCCAGGTCTTCATCCCGCTGCGCTACCAGCACGACTTCGTGGACATGAAGGACGGCAAGGTACGCAACCGGCTGCAGGCCCGGACCCAGATGGCGACCGGCGCCGAGGCGCTGAAGACCTTCGCGGTCTCCCGGCTGCTCTTCGACAACGTGCCGCACGTCAAGGTCTTCTGGGTCATGCACGGCGTGCAGACGGCCCAGCTCGCCCTCCAGCACGGCGCCGACGACATGGACGGCTCGGTGGTCGAGTACAAGATCACGCACGACGCGGACAACTACGGCACCCCGAACAAGCTGACCCGCGACGACCTGCTGGACCTGATCCGCGACGCCGGCTTCCGCCCGGTGGAGCGCAACACGCGGTACGAGATCATCCGCGAGTACGACGGCCCGGACCCGCTGCGCCGGGAGTCGCCGCAGCCCATGCGGGTCTGAGCCGGTGACGCTGTCGTTCGAGCTGGACCCGGCCGTCTCGCCCGCACTCAGGGACGAGGTGCTCTCGCTGTGGGCGGACGTGTCCAACGCGGGCGGCTCGGTCGGCTTCGTGCCGCCGGTGACCACGGACGAGATACGCCCCGAGCTGGTCAGGCACCTCGTCGCGATGGCCGAGGGCCGCACCCGGCTGCTGGTGGGCCGGGACGGGACGGGCGCGGTCGTGGCGACCGCGTTCCTCACCTGCAACACGCACCGGCTGATGCGGCACTGGGTGTGGCTGTACACGGTGATGGTCCACCCCCGGCACCAGGGCAAGGGCTACGGCCGCGACCTCCTGGACGCCGCGGCCGACGCCGCCCGCGGCCTCGACGGCATCGAGGCCATCCGGCTCACCTGCCGGGGCGGCCTCGGCCTGGAGCGGTTCTACGGCTCCTGCGGCTACAAGGAGGTCGGCCGGATACCCGGCGCGATCCGGGTCGCGCCCGGCGACGACCGGGACGACGTCTTCATGCTGCTGCCGCTGCCCTGACCCCGCTGCAAGATCGGGTCCGCACCGTGCTTCACTGGACGGTGCCCCTGTTTGGAATCGGAAGAGTGGATTGAGATGCTCCGCTACACGCTGATGCGCCTCGGCATCTTCGCCGGCTGCTTCGTGGTCGTCTGGGGAGCCGTCTACTCCGGGATCTTCCCGCGCGGCTTCGGCGACTCCAACTTCCTGTGGGTCATGCTGCTCGCGCTGGTGCTCTCGGCGCCGATCAGCTTCGTGGTGCTGCGCAGGGAGCGGGACCGGGCCTCCGTGCAGATCGTGAACCGGGTCGACCGGATGAAGGCCAACCTGGATGCCAGCCGCAGCCAGGAGGACGTGGCGGACGACTCCGCGCGGGCGCAGGGCGGGGCAGCCACGCCCAACTGAGGCTTCTCGTCCGTCCGGTTCGGCGTGGTTTCGTGCCCACCTCAGACGAAGGCCGCCTTCAGACCAGTTCACAGTCTGCTCACCGAGTGCAGTTGGGCGAACTCGTCAGCGAGCATGCCCATCATGACGAGATCATGGTGTCGGCCGGCGAAGAACACGTGATCGCGGAGGCGGCCCTCTTCGGTGAATCCGAGCCGACGGTGGAGTGACAGCGATGCCTCGTTGTGGGCGAAGATCCGCGCCTGGCACCTGTGATAGCGCCGCTCGGCGAACATGAAGCGCAGCAACAGCACGACGGCTTCTACCGCGTAGCCCTTGCGCCAGTGGTCAGCACCGATGGTGACGCCGTACTCGAACCAGCCGGCACGAGGATCAGCGAGATGCGAGCCGACAGTGCCGACTATTTCTCCCGTGCCGACGGCCTCGACTGCCAACCGGAAGCAGTCACCGCCGGGCTGGGCACCGGCTTGCTCCCTCGCCCAGACGCGGTAGCCCTCGGCAGAACGAGGCGGCTGCAGCAGGTCTCCCAACCGCTCCTCGTCCGCGGTGAAGCGCATGAACGCCGCCCAGTCGTCGGGCTCGATACCGCGCAGGCGTACCCGTTTGCCGGTCCAGAACGACGTCATCCCCTATTTGATCACGCTGCCGCCCGGCGAGTTCCAGGCTTGCTGCCCCTGAGGCAGAAGGTCAGGCCGGTCCAGTGCTTGAGGGTACGGGCGTTCAGGCCGGCGGCGCAGAACCTGGGCCGACGCGGGGCATATGTCCGAGCAGGTGAGTCCTCTTGGCTCGACCTTTCCCCGCAGAGGATGTCGTGCTGCCGAGGTCGCGTTGGGTGTCCGTACGGCGATGCGGGGCTCGAATGCGTGACCCTTTCATCGTGGTGTCGTTGATCGGGTGACGGCGCCCCGAGCGGGAATCGGCGCCGCGCAGTCTGGCTGTTGCGTCTGGAGGGGGTGTCAGTCATGCAGGCTGACCAGACGCGGCGGTTTCGGGGGAAGAACAAGGCCCCGAAGTGGACCAAGCCCGACGACGGGACCGTGTCGGTGATGGTGCTGCCGCTGGCCGTCACTGACCCCGCCGACCTGGACCGGCTGGAGAAACTGTTTGGGTCGATGTGGTCGATCAAGCGGGCCGTCCAACGCGACGCCCGCGCCAAGGTCGATGCCTACTGGGCCGCCAAACACGAACGAGACCACGACGGCGCCAAGGCCGTAAGACAGCGCCTCGGCCTGTCCCGGGAGGCACTGGAGCGCTGCGCCTACCGGCACTTGGAGGACGCAGGCCACCTCAAGCACCACGCCACCAAGGCCCTGGTCATGCACATGGCTGACGAGGTGTGGAACGGTGTCTCCCGCCACCTGTTCGCAGACAACTCGGGGCGTCGGCTCGGGCGCCCGAAAGTGGGCCGATGGCACGACTTCACCCGCATCCCCGGGCGCGCCCGCTCCCACACCACCGCGAACAAGTGGGAGACCTTCCGTCTCGTCGGTACCCTCCAGGGCCACGCCTTGGCCTACGCCTCCGGCGGCCGGTACGAGTTGATGCAGCCGCACCGGATGCCCAAGCCGACCGCACCGACCGGCCGGGTGCCCACGGGCAAGTTAACCGTCTCGGCCAAGCCGGTCACGCGTAAGGCCACCTGGTGGGACCACACGGGTCCGCTCGCCGTCGTCTTTGCCGGAGGCTCCAACTCCAGTCGGGGTGACCTGGTACTCCCCGTCCGCGTCCCCCAGGGGCCGAAGCAGTACGCACGCGTGGAGTACTTCCTCAGCGATCCGGGATGCTGGCACAAGGTGGACCTTGTACGCCGCCGGAAGGCATCCGCGCCGGGCGGCTGGTCGTACGAGGCGCACCTGATGATCCTGGGCCCCGGATACGTCTCCCCGACCGTGCGGGAGATGCGCCGAACGGCCGCCGAGCTGGACCGGATCGGCGGCGTGGATGGCAACGTATCCAACCTGTCGATTGTGTCCTTCCCTGCCTCCCTGGACCCCGCCGACGGGTGTCCGAAGTCCTCCGAAGTCGTGTTGACCGAGGAGGAACGGGTGCGGCTGGAGAAGGAGGCGAATAAGCGGCGGGGGCGTGCGCGGGCCCTGGAGCGCTCCCGCCGGGCCACCAACGCCGCCCAGTACGGCCTTTCCAAGCGGCAGGTCAAACGCGCCGAGCGCCGGGCCGCCAAGGGCCTCAAGCCCAAGACGGTGACAGTGCCGGGTGGTGCCCGCGACGCCCGGTCTAACGGGGTGCCGAAGCAGGCATTCCGCCGCGACCGGCTGTCCAACGGCTACCAGGAGCTGCGCGCCCGCCAGACCGAAGCCGCAGCCACCGCTGCCGAGTACCGGCGTCACCGCGCCCGAGCCGTAGCCCGCGACATCATCGCCGTCCACGGCCCCCACCTCACGGTGGAGGACTGCGACATCCGCACCTGGTACCGGCTATGGGGCAAGCGCCTCTCTCAGACCACGCCCGGCATGCTGATCTGTGCCCTGGAGATCGAATGCAAGGCCGCCGGTGGAAGGCTCGTGCGGGCCTCCACCTGGTCAACAGCCCTGTCCCAGCACTGTCTCTGTGGTGAACGCGTCACCAAGTCCCTGCGGGACCGGGAACACAAGTGCATCGCGTGCGGCCTGATCGGCAAGCGTGATCTCGTGTCCGCGGCGCTGGCCGCCTTCGTGGATCTGACCGACCCGGACGATCCCAGCACTGCCCGGCTGGACAGCGCCCGGTCGCGGCACGCACAGATCATCTTCTCTGAAGGGCTGGAAGAAGCCCTGCGTGAGTCAACCACACCGTGCCAGAGCGCCCCTCGGGGTGCCGGTCGCGTGGCAGTTCCGCGTCAGCGCGGGACCTCTGCTCACCGAACCGTCGGGAAGCGACTCCGAGCAACCCCGGATGAGACACGCCCCGTGCGTGACCACACCGGAAAGCCCGGGTATCGCCCCGCGTGCGGTCCCCAGCTCACCTTCTGGTGAAGTGCGGATCAAGTCTTAGGCTTGCCCTATGGGTGCCGTGAAGACCAAACGGATGCCGAGGGCGGTTCGGGAGCAGCAGATGCTCGATGCCGCCGTGCGGATCTTCGGCCAACGCGGCTACATGGCCGCCTCGATGGACGAGATAGCCGAGCTCGCGGGCGTGTCCAAGCCGCTGGTCTACCTGTACCTGAACTCGAAGGAAGACCTCTTCACCGCCTGCATCCGTCGTGAGGCCGATGCCCTCACCCAGGCCGTCCGGGCCGGGGTCCGCGCGGGGCTGCCCGCCGACCGCCAGCTGTGGGACGGGCTCCAGGCGTTCTTCGCGCACACCGCCGAGCACCCCGACGGCTGGTCCGTGCTGCACCTCCAGGCCCGCACCCACGGCGAGAGCTTCGCCGCCGAGGTCAGCGCGATGCGCGAGGAGATCGTCGCGTTCGTGACCCAGCTGATCGCGGAGGCGGCCCGTGCCGCCCACCGGGACCCCGACCTCCGTGACCACGAGGTCGCAGGCCTGGCCGAGGCCCTGGTCGGCGCCGCCGAGTCCCTCGCCGCCTGGGCGAACACCACGGACGGCGTCACCGCCAGGGAGGCCGCGTCCACCCTGATGAACTTCGCCTGGTCGGGTCTGGGCAACCTGATGCAGGGGCGTCCCTGGGTTCCGCCGCAGGACTAGGAGTTGTCGTCAAATGTCACGCCCACATCAGGAGCGCTGCGAGGGTGACGGCTGCCTGGTAGGACTCGGCGGTCTTGTCGTACCGGGTGGCGATGCCGCGCCATTGCTTCAGTCGGTTGAAGCAGCGTTCCACGACGTTGCGTCGCTTGTAGAGCTGCTTGTCGAATGCCGGCGGCCGCCCGCCACGACTGCCGCGCTTCAGCCTGTTGCGGACCTGATCGGCCCGTTCGGGGATCGTGTGGGCGATACCGCGCCGCCTGAGCCAGCTGCGGATGGCCCGGGAGCTGTAGCCCTTGTCGCCCAGGACGTGGGCGGGCCGCATACGAGGTCGTCCCGCACCGACTCGGGGCACCCGGATTGCTTCCATCACCGCGGTGAACTGGGTGCAGTCGTTGGTGTTCCCGCCGGTGAGGGTGAAGGCGAGCGGGCGGCCGGCTCCGTCGCAGGCGAGGTGGATTTTGCTGGTCAGGCCGCCACGGGACCGTCCGAGGGCCGGGCTGCGGGTCCCCCTTTTCGAGCTCCGGGGGCGTGCTGGTGGGCGCGGACGATGGTCGAGTCGACCGACACGAGCCAATCGATGTCCCCGGCCGCGTCCGCCCGGGCCTGGGCGGCCTTGAGCATCCGCTCGAAGGTGCCGTCCGCCGCCCACCGGCGGAAACGGGTGTGGAGCGTGGCCCACGACCCGTACCGCTCGGGCACATCCCGCCAGGCCGTCCCGGTCCGGAACTTCCACACGATCCCGTTGAGGACCCTTCGGTCGTCCAGCCTTTTCCGCCCCCGCAAGGACGCGGGCAGCAGCGGCCGGACGAACTCCCACTCGGCATCGGACAGTTCATGGCGACGTATCACCCGACCATGATCCACTATCCAAGATCATTTGAAGACACGTCCTAGGGGGTTTCGTTCGGTTCAGCCCGGGTCCGCGACGGCCGGCACGGCACCTCGCCGCGTTGTCGGACCACCCGGGTGCGCCCGGTACGCGGGTGCTCCTCCGCCTTGCGATGCACCGCACCGGACGCCGCGGCCTGATCCGACCTGATCCGAACGAAACCCCCTGGGCGCCGTCGGGGTCCGCGTCGTTGCCGGGTGCGGACAACCCCCATGCACCCCCACCCGGCAGCGGCGACGCACCCGTACGGCGCCTAGCTCACCTCCCCGGTCAGGTGCAGGCGGCCCCCGGCGCCCCTCAGCTCGAAACGGCCCGTGCCGTCCGCGCCGTACCTCACCGTCCCGGGCAGCAGTACCGGCGCCCGGAATTCGGCCCGGACCACGGTGGAGCCGCTCGTGCCGTGGGCGGCCAGGCTGCGGGCGACCGTCCACATGCCGTGCGCGACGGCCCGCGGGAAGCCGAAGAGGCGGGCGGCGATGGGGTGCAGGTGGATGGGGTTGCGGTCACCGGAGGCTGCGCCGTAGCGGCGGCCGACGTCCCCGGCGAGCCGCCACTCGGCCAGGACGGGCAGCGGGGCCGGGCGCTCGTCCCCGGACCGGCCGGGCCGGCCGGGTGTCCGGTGCCGGGCGAGGTAGGTGCTCCGCGACTCCCACACGGCGTCCCCGCCGGCCGACAGCTCGGTGACCACCGTGGCCTGCGTGCCGCGCCGGTGCGGGGCCAACCCTTCGATGTGGACGGCCAGTTCGTACTCCCGGGTGGCCGGCAGGGCGGTGCGGCGGACGATCTCGACCGAGGTGTGGACCAGGCCGAGCAGCGGCAGCGGGAAGTCCCGGCCGCTCATCAGGCGCATGGCCAGCGGGAAGCCGAGGACGTGCGGATAGGTGACGGGCAGTGCGTCCGTGCCGTCGGCCGAGCCGGTGGCGAAGCCGCACACCCGCTCGTACGCGGCCAGCCGGGCCAGGTCGATGCGCAGGCCGGGCAGCACCAGCCGGGTGCGCGGGAAGCCCGCTTCCGGGGACGGGCGCTTGAGGGGAGAGCGCAGCGCGCCCCGGGCCAGCAGCGGGGCCAGCGCGGGAGCGGCGGCCAGGGTGAAGCTCAGACGGCGGTCGGCCATGTCCAACTCCCGCACGACTCGGTCCAAAGTCCTTACTCTGGAGTAAGGTTACCGGAGGTAAGCCTATGCCACGACTGAGGAGCGGTCGAGATGAGTCACCTTGAACCACCTCGGCCGACAGGGGCGGGCGGGCAGGAGGGCAGGGGAAGTTGAAACCCCCTCACATGCCCCCCGAGGCTGCACACCCCCGGCTCCGGACCGCCGCCGAACCCGCACAAGCCCCCCACAGGGGCCTCGTACGATCACCTGCCTAACCAGCGGTAACCCCTTTTCGAGGGTCGCCGGTGAACACCTCGCCGCACGAGGTACGTACGTCATGCAGCAAGCAGTTCGCCGCTGCACGCCCGAGGAGCCGCCCGTGTCCACGCCGTACCCGAACACCTCCGTCTCCTCCGGCGCCACGGTCTCGGCCACCGACTACGACGGCCTGCCGGTCCTGGTGGAGCCCGAGACCCGGCGGCTGGACGGTGCCGTGCGGGAGGCGTACGTCCCCCCGTTCGCGCCGCCGGTCAAGCACGGCTCCCTCGCGGACCTCCCGTTCGACAACGCCGAGGCGGCCCCCGGCGCGATCGTGCTCAGCCGCAGGTTCGCCGACGGCAGCTGGACGGACGTGACCGCCGAGGAGTTCGCCGGACAGGTGCTCTCGGTGGCGAAGGGGATGATCGCGGAGGGGCTGGTGCCGGGCGACCGGATCGCCGTCATGGCCCGCACCACGTACGAGTGGACCCTGCTCGACTTCGCGGCCTGGGCGGCGGGCCTGGTCACCGTCCCCGTCTACCCCACCTCCTCCGTCTTCCAGACCCGCTGGATCCTGCACGACTCCGGTGCGAAGGCCCTGGTCACGGAGACCGCGGGGGAGGCCGCGGCCATCGCCCCCGAGCTGGAGCGCATACCGGACCTGCGGCACCTGTGGGTGATCGAGAAGGGGCACGTGGAGCGGCTGGCGGAGCTGGGCGACCAGGTACCGGACGGCGAAGTGGGCGTCCGGCGCGGGATGCTGGGGCCCGACACGCTCGCCACGCTCATCTACACGTCCGGCACCACCGGCCGGCCCAAGGGCTGCGCCCTCTCGCACGGCAACTTCTTCGCCGAGGTCGACAACGCCGTCGAGCTGCTCTACCCGATCTTCAAGGCGAAGTCGGGTGAGGAGGTGTCGGTGCTGCTGTTCCTGCCGATGTCCCACGTCTTCGGGCGGATGGTGGCGATCGCCTGCGTCCGGGCCCGGGTGCGGCTCGGGCACGCGCCCAGCCTGAAGGCCGAGGACCTGCTGCCGGACCTGGCCGCCTTCCGGCCGACCTGTCTGCTGACCATCCCGTACATGCTGGAGAAGATCTACAACTCCGCGCGGGCCAAGGCGGAGACGGGCGGCCGGGTGGCCGCCTTCGACCGCGCCTCCACCGTGGCCGTGCGCTACGGGGAGGCGCTGGAGGCCCGCCAGACCGGAACCGGCGGCGGCCCGGGCCGGGCCCTGAAGACGGCCCGTTCCTTCTACGACCCGCTCGTCTACCGGCGCATCCGCAGCGCCATGGGCGGCAAGGTCAAGTACGCCATCTGCGGCGGCTCGCCCCTCGGCCGCCGTCTGGCCGCCTTCTACGCCGGTGCAGGCATCGAGATCTTCGAGGGCTACGGCCTCACGGAGACCACCGGCGCCTCGACGGTGACCCCGCCGCTCAAGCCCCGCCTGGGCACGGTCGGCTGGCCGCTGCCCGGCACCCGGGTGCGGATCGCGGCGGACGGCGAGATCCTGATCGCCGGCGACCACGTCCTGCGCGGCTACTGGGACCCGCAGGCGGGCGGTGTCGTCCCCGCGACCCGGGACGGCTGGCTGCCCACAGGCGACCTCGGCGAGCTGGACGACGAGGGCTATCTGACCATCACCGGCCGCAAGAAGGAGCTGCTGATCACGGCCGGCGGCAAGTCGGTGGCACCGGCACCGCTGGAGAACTGGCTGCGCCAGCACCCGCTGATCTCCCAGTGCATGCTCGTCGGTGACGCCCGCCCCTACGTCGCCGCCCTCATCACCCTGGACCCCGACGGCATCACGCACTGGCGCCAGATGAACGGCAAGCATCCCGTGCCGCCGGAACTCCTGGTCGGCGACCCGGAGCTGGAGGCCGTCCTGCAGCGGGCGCTGGACGAGGCCAACAAGCTGGTGTCCCGGCCCGAGTCGATCCGCCGATTCGCCGTGCTGCCCGTGGACTTCACCGAGGTGGCGGGCCATCTGACCCCCTCGATGAAGCTGCGCCGACAGCAGATCATGCAGGACTTCGCTGCCGAGGTGGAGGGCCTCTACACCCGCTGAGACGGTCGGCACCCGCTCCCGCCGGCCCCGCCTCGGTCCGGACTCGGCGAGGAGCGTGGAGCGGGTTGCCGCCTGGGTCGGTTGCGGCCCGGAGCCGATCCTCGTACGGCCGCCGAAGCCAGTCAATCCTAAGATTTCCTCTCCGAACCCCAGTGTTAGCTTGGGTGTTGTGACCCTGGACGACCTTCGTGTGTTCGTGGCGGTGTGCCGGGCCGGGAGCCTCAGCGCCGTCGCACGGGAGCTGGGCTGCACCCAGTCCGCCGTCAGCCAGCACGTCAAACGCCTGGAGCGGGAGACCGGAGTGGCCCTGCTGGAGCGGCAGCCGCGCGGGGTCGTGCCCACCCGGGCCGGCCGGATCCTCGAAGCCGCGGCGGCCGAGGGGATATCGGGCCTCGACCTGGCGGTACGGCAGCTGCGCGACCTGCTCGACGGGCACAGCGGACACGTCCGCGTGGCCACCGGTGCCACCACCGTCCGGCACTTCATGTCCGACGCCGTCGTCACCTTCCGGCGCCGCCACCCCCAGGTCAACCTCGAGTTCCGAACGGTCAGTTCCGGCCGCGGCAGCTTCGACGCGCTCACCGACGGCACCCTGGATCTGGCCTGGATCACCCTCGGCCCCCCGGTGCGCGGCATCGAGCAGCGCCCCGTCGTCGAGCTGCCCTGGGTGCTCGCCGTACCCGCCGACGACCCGCTGGCCACGCGCACCCATCTGGATCCGGCCGATCTGACCGACGTCCGGCTCATCCGGCTGCCGCCGAATTCCGCCTCCGCCGCCCAGCTCGAGGACGCCTGCGCGGAGTGGGGCGTCCGGCTCGGCCACGACACCAGCGTCGCCGACTGGGACACCGCGCTGCTGCTGGCCGAGCTGGGGGTGGGACGGGCCGTCGTCCCCGCCGTACCGGGGCTGCCGGTGCCCGGCGAGGGCGCGCTCCGGCTCGTGCCGCTGCCGGGGCTGCGGCCCCTGCCGGTCGGCTGGGCGGTCCGCCGCTGGGACGCGCTCGGTCCGCCCGCGAGGGCCTTCGCGGACACGGTCGTCGAACGCTGCGGCGCACCGGCTGTGCCCTGAAACGGCCGGACAGCGCGGTAAACCGGCTGTTCTGTTTTTGCCGTGAATCCGCCCCCGGCAAGTGCCGGAGAGCGGGTAGCGTAGGAGGGATGCACCCGTATCCAGGTGTGTCGTCAACTGGTCGACCACACAGAAGAAGTGAGCGTCTTGGGCCCACGCACCACCTCGGGAACCGGCCGGGATCGGATCGGTAACGCCCGCTCGTAGCCTGCCTTTCCACCCTCGCCGACTCCGTCACCACGAGCAGAGGCATGAAAGAAGACAACGACGTCCGCCGAATCTTCCTGCTGAACCCTGACCAGCGCCTCGTCCGCGAGGCCGCGCACGCGGGTGTCCAAGTGCGCTCGATCCGGGTCGACGCAACGGACGAGGCGGCCCTGCGCGCACCGCTCGCGGAGGCCGCCGAGGCCGGGCTGTGCGTCAACCCGGCCCGCGCCCTCAGGGTGCTCTCGGACCCGGCGGCCGTGCAGCGCCTGGTCCGCGACAACCGGCTCTCCCCCGGGGGCACCGAGGTCGCCCCCGGTGATCTGCGGCTGACCGTGGAGACGCTGAGCGTGCACGGCATGCACCAGGCCGTCGGGATCACCGCCAGCACCCCCTACGGCCTGCTCCACCCCGCCCCGCTCACCGACGACACCGCCGCCGAGGTGCGCGCGGTGGTGACCGCGCTGCTGGACCTGACCGGGTACCAGTACGGACCGGCCCACATCAGCGTCGCCCTCACCCCGCGCGGGCCGGTGATCACCGGCTGCCGGGCGGGACTCGGGGACGACCCGGTGCCCGAACTGGTCAAGGTGGCCGGCGGGTTCGACCTGGCGGCCGGCGCCATCGAGGTGCTGGCCGGCCGGCTGGTCGACGCGGTGCGGCCGAACCGGTTCGCGGCCGCGGCCCTGCTGAGCCCGCCGTGGCGGCTGGAGACCACCGAGGTCGGGATACTGCCGCACGTCCGGCACGTCTCGCCGCCCGGGGCGCTGGGCCCCGGACACCTCGTCGTGCACGCCGAATCGCCCGAGCTGGCGGCCCGCCGGGTCGCCTCCCTCACCGCCCTGGTCGTCGGCGACGGCGGCTGACCGGCGACCGGGAACGGATCGGGAACGATCCGGTACGGGCCGACCGCACTGTTGATACGTCGCCGGAAGAAGGACGACGACGCCAGCGACGTCAACGGGAGGCGGAGTCAGGATGCTGAAGTTCTCGATCCTCGGGGCACTGCAGATCCGTACCGTGTCCGGCCCGGCGGAGATCTCCGGCGACCTGCAGCGCACCCTGGTGCAGACCCTGCTGATCAGCGAGGGCCAGTCGGTGTCCGGGGAGAGCCTGGTCGAGGAGATGTGGGGTGACGCGGTCCCCGACAACCAGGCCAACGCCCTGCAGGCCCATGTCAGCCGGCTGCGCCGCAGACTGCGCAGCCTGGAGCCCGGCCGGTCCGGATCCCGGGTGACCATCCACCCCTCCGGCTACCGGCTGGTGGTGTCCGAGGGCGAGCTGGACGCCGCGGAGTTCGTGCGCACGGTACGGCAGGCCGAGTCGGCGTCCCCGCAGGACGCGGAGCGCACCGCGCGGCTGCTCGGCGACGCTCTCGCGCAGTGGCGCGGACCCGTCTTCGGCGGGTTCGCCGGCGGGACGCTGTGCCAGCTGGCCGGTGCGCGGTACGAGGAGTACCGGATGCGGGCCATGGAGCTGCGCTTCGACGCCGAGCTGCGGCTGGGCCGGCATGCCGCCGTGCTCGCGGAGCTGACCGAGGCGCACACCAACCACCCCTTGCGGGAGCGCTTCTGCGAGCAGCTGATGATCGCCCTGTACGGCTCGGGACGGCAGGCCGACGCCCTGGACGTCTTCCGCCGGATGCGCCGCCACCTCGACGACGAACTCGGCATCCAGCCATCCCCCGCCCTGCGGCACGTCGAGAGCGCGATTCTCCGCCATGACCCGGCTTTGGCCGGTGATGCGCGTTCCTCGCTCCTTCAACTTGCGTAAAGGGTTAGCTTTTGACTGAGCCGAGACGTGTCGCACGGTAACGTGAAGTCGCCTTTCAGCGTGGCCCGTTCGGGTACAACCTAGGATTGTCCCGAACATCTCGGGCCGGGCAACGCGATGGGGCGGGGGGGACGGGTTCGTGGAGTCGGCGGTATCCGCTCGGCCTGTCGTGCGCTTCAACATCCTCGGTTCGTTGGAGGGCTGGCACGGCCAGCGTCGGCTGAGACTCGGCAGCCCGACCCAGGAACGCGTTCTGGTCACGCTCTTACTGGAGCCGGGGCGTATGGTGCCGGTGCCCCGGCTGGTCGCCGCGGCCTGGGACGACGAGCCGCCGCAGACCGCCGGCCACCAGATCCGCAAGGCGGTCGCCGCGCTGCGCACCCGGATACCGGGCGGCGCCGGACTGATCGTCACCGACGGCGCCGGATACCGGGCCGTCATCGACGAGGGCCAGCTCGACCTGCACGAGTTCGGCCGCCGCTCGGCCGAGGCCCGGCAGGCGGTGGCCGCCGGTCAGCCCGCGGAGGCCGTCAGGCATCTGCGGGCCTGTCTGGACCTGTGGCGGGGTCCGGTCATGGCCGGAACGGGCGGTTCGGTGATCTCCGCGGCCTCCGCCGCGCTCGAGGAACGGCACATGGCCGTCGCCGAGCAGTACTTCGAGCTGCAGCTGGAACTCGGCCAGTCCGCGGAACTCATCGGACCTCTACGCGAGTTGGTGACCGCGCACCCGCTGCGGGAGACCCTGCGCGGACGGCTGATGCTGGCCCTGTACCGGGGCGGCCGGCAGGCCGATGCGCTGGAGGAGTTCGGCCGGGTGCGCGAACTGCTCGTCGAGGAGCTGGGCATCGACCCGGGCGCCGAACTGACAAGGCTGTACGAAGCCATTCTGCGCGACAGCCCCGAAGTGGCACCCCGGGTACCGCAGTCCGTGGCCGACCGCGCCGCCCACCTCGTACCGGCCCCGCTCGCACAGCCTGACGGGTCCGAGCCGGTGCCCTGCACCCTGCCGTACGACCTGCCGGACTTCACCGGGCGGGACGAGGAGTTGGCCCGGCTGCTGGAAGTGGGCAGGGCCCCGACCGGCGTGAGCACCCGGATCGTCGGTCTGGACGGCATGGGCGGCAGCGGCAAGACCGCCCTGGCCGTGCACGCCGCCCACCTGCTCGCGCCGGACTACCCCGACGGGCAGCTCTTCGTCGACCTGCGTGGGTTCAGCCCTGGCGAGAAGGCGCAGGAGCCCGGTGCGGTCCTGCACTCCCTGCTCCGCACCATCGGCGTCCAGGACGACCGAATACCGGACGACCTGGAGCGGCGCACCACCCTGTGGCGAACCGTTTCCGCCCAGCGGAAGCTGCTGCTCCTCCTCGACAATGCCGCCGACGCCGCCCAGGTACGGCCGCTGCTGCCCGCTTCCGAGAACTGTCTGGCCATCCTCACCGGCCGGGTCCGGATGCTCGAACTCGACGGCGCCGAGTGGCTCTCGCTGGGGCTGCTCTCGGCCGGCGACAGCACCACCCTGCTGACCCGGATGCTCGGCGCCGAGCGGACCTCCGCCGAACCCCAGGCAGTCGACCAGCTCGCCCGGCTGTGCTGCGGCCTGCCCCTCGCCCTGCGCATCACCACCGCCCGGCTGCGCAACCGGCCCCGCTGGACCGTCCAGTACCTGGTCGACCGGCTTGCCGACGAGACCCGGCGGCTGCGCGAGATGAGCGCCGGGGAGCGCAGTGTCGAGGCCACGCTCAGGCTGTCGTACCAGGCGATGGAGGAGGACCTGCGCGCCGCGTTCCGCTTGCTCGGCCTGCACCCCGGCAGCGCCATCGATGTCCACTCGGCCGCCGCGCTGCTCGGCACCGACGTCCACGGAGCCGAGGACGTCCTGGAGCATCTGCTCGACACGCATCTGCTGGAACAGCACGAGGCGGGGCTGTACGGCTTCCACGATCTGGTGCGGACCTACGCGATGAGCGTGCGGGAGGCCGAGGACGACGAGGAGGCGGCCGGCGGGCGCCTGGTGGCGTACTACGCGCTGGCCACCGACAAAGCCTGCGATGTGCTCTTCCCCGGCCGTAGCCGCCACGGCGACCCGCCGACCGACGACGCGCCCGAACTGCCCCGGTTGGACGGCGACGAGCGGGTGCTGCGCTGGTTCGACCGCGAGTACGAGGCACTGCTCGCGATCGTCGCGCAGGCGGGCACACAGCGCCTGCACCGCCGGGCCGCGCTCCTGGCCCGCAATGTCCTGTTCTATTTGAACTTGCGTGGACACTACGAGCAGTTCCGGGTCGTCAGCCGGATCGCGGTCGGCGCCTGCCAGCGGCTCGACGACCCGGTGCTGCTCGGCATCAGCCTCGGTAACCTGGCCGTGGCGCACTGGTGGCTCGGCGACTTCCAGGACGGGATCAGCACCGCCCAGGAGGCCCTGGAACTGGCCGGCAGCCACGATCGCAGCACCGAGGCGTTCTGCCTCGATGTGCTCGGCCTGCTGCACGGGGCACTCGGCAACTTCGACGAGGCCCGCGCTCATCTGGCCCAAGGTATCGAGCTGCACCGGGAGTTGGGTGCGCCCCGCGACGAGGCTCAGGCGCTGGTCAACCTCAGCACGGTACAGACCTGGGCGGGCCACTACGCCGAGGCCGCCCGGCACGCGGCTCGCGCCACCGAACTGAACCGGCGTCTCGGCGAGCGGAACAACGAGATCTCGTCGCTGACCTGGCTTGCCTTGGCCCATCTGGGCACCGGTGAGGACGAGCGGGCGCGGGCCTGCCTCGCCCAGGCCCTCGAACTGTGCGACGAGTCCCGAAGACCCGCGAACGTGGCCGTCGTCCTCGCCCACTGGGCGCGGGTCTGCCAGCGGCTCGGGGACACGCGTACGGCAGCCGAACACGCCGAGCGTGCCCTGGACCTGGTCTCCGCCGAGGGCACGGCTCTGCGCCAGTCGACCGTGGCGAACGTGGTGGGCCTGGTCCACCTGCGCCGCGGCGCACCCGACCGTGCCATGGAACTGCATGGCCACGCCCATGAGTTGGCCTCCCGCCTCGGCTACCGGTTCGAGACCGCCCGCGCCCTGCACGGCATGGCCGAGGCGGCGCAGGCCCTGGGCGATGAATCGATGGCACGTCAGCACTGGCGGGCGGCGGAGGCGCTGTACGACGCGATGGGCGTGACCGAGGCGGGGCGGCGTGTCTAGGCAACGGCGGCCTTGCGGGGTGGCAGAGCGTACCGATGCGGCTTTCATGACAAACGGCACCGGCGGGGCGTGAGCCCGGCGGTGCCGTCGATGCCGCGGTGCGTGATCGGCGATGCGACGCGTCAGTAGTGGACCAGCTTCGGCTCGCGCTCGTCCGCCAGAGACGGCCCGGAGTGCGCCTGGTGCCCCGACAGACCGGAGGCGATGCGCACCACGGCATCCTGAACACCGGTCGCGGGAACGGCCGCACCGGTGCCGAGTGCCAGGACGCCGGCGCCGGTGAGCGCGGTCAGAACCGTCTTCGTACGCAGTGCGATGGCGCGCATAGGTCAACCCCCAGGAAGAGACGGATCGTGATCCGGTCGCCGGGCCTCTCCCCGACGCCGCATCCGATGCTCGTGGCGAGCGATCCCCATGCCGTCCCCGCCGGTTCCCGGCACGGGGCGGGCTCCCGGTACTCCTGGTTTCAACCGCGCCTAGGCGGGCTTCCGGGCGAACAGGAAGGCCTGGGGGACCGGCTCACCGAGGGCGGTGTCGGCTTCGCGGACCGTGCGGGAGCCGAGCGCGAAACCGGCGTCCGTGAGCAGTTCCGCCAGGTGTTCGGGGCGGCGCCGGTGGAAGTCCAGCGCCACCGGATGGCCCCAGGGACGGTCGTGGCGGCGGGTGTGCTCCCCGGCCTGGAAGGCGAGCAGGAGGTGGCCGCCGGGGGACAGGACCCGGTGGAACTCGGCGAACAGCGCGGGGAGTTCGTCCACCGGGGTGTGGATGGTCGAGTACCAGGCGACGACACCGGCCAGCGCGCCGTCCCCGAGGGGGAGGTCCAGCATGGAGCCCTGCTCGAAGCGCAGCCCGGGGTTCTCGCGGCGGGCGATCGCGAGCATGGATTCGGACAGGTCGAGTCCGAAGACGTCCAGGCCGAGCGCGGCGAGGTGCGCGGTGACCTCCCCGGGTCCGCAGCCGAGGTCGGCCACCGGTCCGCCGGGGCCGACGAGTTCGGCGTACGCGGCGAGCAGGGCCCGGTCCAGGGGCCTGCCCGCGTAAGCGTCCCGGAACTGCTCGGCGTAGTCGTCGGCGACGGTGTCGTAGAAGGTACGGGTGGCGGTGAGGAAGTCGTGGGAGTCGTGGGAGTCGGTCATGGGGAGGGACCGTAGCCAGGTCCACTGACAGTGGGGCTGCCGGCAGCCCCGGACTACGCCACCCCCGCCAGTCGCAGCAGTGCCGTCGTCGCCGCCGCGCCCAGGACGACCACCGCGAACGGTGCCCGACGCCATGCCAGAAGGCCTCCGGCCAGCACCCCCGCAGGGCGGGCCCAGCCCGCGAAGCCGCCGCCCTCGGTCAGGGCGCCCGTGGCCAGCAGGGCGGCGAGCAGGACGACGGCGCCCGCCGACGCCAGCTCCTGCACCCGGGCCGGAACCGTGACCCGGCCGTGCAGCAGCGGGCCCACCAGGCGGAAGGCGTACGTGCCGACGGCCAGGGCCAGGATCATGCCGACCGTGGCGTTCACGCGGCGGCCCCGGCGGGGCGGCGGTACAGGAACAGCCCGGCCAGTGCGAGCAGCACCGGCACCCCGGCCGGTACCGCGGGCGTCACGGCCAGGGCCAGGGCGGCGCCGGGCAGGGCGCAGCGCCGCAGCATCGCGTCGGCGCGCAGGGTCGGCACGACCAGGGCCGCCAGGACGGCGGGGAAGGCCGCGTCGAGGCCGTAGCGCGCGGTGTCGCCCAGGGCGCGGCCGGCGAGGGCCCCCGCCAGTACGCCGGTGTTCCAGACGGCGAACAGGCCGAGTCCGGAGATCCAGAACGCCCGGCGCCGCCGCCGCGGGTCGGGCTGGGCGAGGGCGAAGGCGACCGTCTCGTCGGTGACGAGATGCGCACCCAGGAAACGGGTCGCCCGACCGGTACCGATGGTCTCGGCCACCGCCAGGCTGAAGGCGGCCGTGCGCGTGTTGAGCAGCAGGCCGGTGGCCGCGGCGGCCAGTGGACCGCCTCCGGCGAGGAGCACCCCGACCGCGCTGAACTGGGCCGATCCCGCGTACACCACCAGCGACATCAGTACCGGGACCCACACCGGCAGCCCGCCCGCGACGGAGACCGCGCCGAACGAGACGCCGACGATGCCACTGGCCAGCCAGACGAGGGAGCTGTCCCGGACCAGCGAGCCGGTCTCCGGCGTGCCGAGACCCGTTCGGCCGAGTGAGCGTGTTCGGAGTAGCGAACGCATGTTTTCTACAATGAACAGCGACTACCCAGTCCGTCAAGGCGAACGATCGTACCGATGGAGCGAACGACATGTCCGAGGCACCGTCCGGGCCGCCCGCCCGGCTCCCGATGGAGTGGATCGCCGCGTCCCTCAGGCGGGAGCGCACCCGCACCGGGCTGTCCCTGTCCGAGCTGGCCAAGCGCGCCGGGATCGCGAAGTCCACGCTGTCCCAGCTGGAGGCGGCGAGCGGGAATCCGAGCATGGAGACGATCTGGGCGCTGGCCGTGGCCCTCGGGGTGCCCTTCAGTGCCCTCGTGGAGCCGCCCACGCCCGCGGTCCAGGTGATCCGGGCCGGCGCGGGACCCGCCGTGCACTCCGAGCGGGCCGGCTATCTGGCGACGCTGTTGTCGGCGAGCCCGCCGGGTGTGCGCAGGGATATCTATTACGTCTGGCTGGAGCCCGGGACCGTACGGGATTCCGAACCGCACATTCCCGGGACCACGGAGCACATCGTGGTCACCGAGGGGGGCGTCAAGGCGGGGCCGCGTGGGGAGACGGTCGAACTGGCGCCCGGGGACTACATGTCCTACCGCGGCGATGTCCCGCATGCCTACGAAGCGCTCACCGCCGGGACAAAGTTCGTACTGATCATGCAGCACATGTGAACCGGAAATGAACGGGAAAAGGCAGGAGCCCCGTCGCCTTGCGGCGTGGGGCTCCTTGGGTACTGCACTCAGGTTCTGCGATCAGGCAGTGATTAGACGGGGGTGACGTTCTCCGCCTGCGGACCCTTCGGGCCCTGCGTCACGTCAAAGCTCACCTGCTGGTTCTCCTCGAGGGAGCGGAAGCCGGAGGCGTTGATCGCGGAGTAGTGAACGAAGACGTCGGGGCCGCCGCCCTCCTGGGCGATGAAGCCAAAGCCCTTTTCGGCGTTGAACCACTTCACGGTTCCGGTAGCCATAAGCCCTCCTTGGGCTCAAAAGGGTTGCCCTGCTCCAGAACCTGCAAGTGCGAAACTGTGCTGCACAACGCATTCGTCTGAAAACGACGAGAGCCCGCGGTCACATGCTCCGCAGGCTCTGTACTGCAAGGGAAACCAAACTGCAACTTGCGGCGAGCCTAGCACGCGGGCAGCCGAAAGCAATAGAGGTCAAGATCACGTCACCCGAATGTTTGAACCACCGGACGGGTGGGTTGACGGTGGGGCCGGTCTCAGCACGGTACAGCACGGGGTCTAGTCTCGCGATGTGGACAATTCTCGCACCCGGCCGCGCGTCGGCCACATCCAGTTCCTGAACTGCCTGCCCCTCTACTGGGGGCTCGCGAGAACCGGCACGCTCCTCGACTTCGAGCTGACCAAGGACACCCCGGAGAAGCTCAGCGAGCAGCTCGTGCGCGGCGACCTCGACATCGGGCCCGTCACCCTCGTCGAGTTCCTGCGCAACGCCGACGATCTGGTCGCCTTCCCGGACATCGCCGTCGGCTGCGACGGCCCGGTGATGTCCTGCGTGATCGTCTCGCAGGTCCCGCTCGACCGGCTGGACGGCGCCCGGGTCGCCCTCGGCTCGACCTCCCGCACCTCGGTCCGGCTCGCCCAGCTCCTGCTGGCCGAGCGGTACGGCGTGCAGCCCGAGTACTACACCTGCCCGCCCGACCTCGGCCTGATGATGCAGGAGGCGGAGGCCGCCGTCCTCATCGGCGACGCGGCCCTGCGCGCGAACCTGCACTACGGCCCCAAGCTCGGCCTGGACGTGCACGACCTCGGGGCCATGTGGAAGGAGTGGACCGGCCTGCCGTTCGTCTTCGCGGTCTGGGCGGCCCGGCGCGACTACCTGGAGCGCGAGCCGGCCCTCACCCGCCAGGTCCACGAAGCCTTCCTCGCCTCCCGCAACCTCTCCCTGGAGGAGGTCGGCAAGGTCGCCGAACAGGCCTCGCGCTGGGAGGCCTTCGACGAGGCGACCCTGGAGCAGTACTTCACCACCCTCGACTTCAGCTTCGGCGAGCCGCAGCTGAACGCGGTCACCGAGTTCGCCCGCCGGGTGGGCCCGACGACCGGCTTCCCGGCGGACGTGAAGGTGGACCTGCTTCAGCCGTAATCGCCACGGCACTACGCTGCGGGCAGTGAGGTGTACCGGGGGAGAGGCGGGACGCCCCGGGGGAAGAGGGGGACGCCATGCAGCCGCTCGCAGCGGACGAACCTGCCGCCGTCGGGCCCTACCGGCTGCTCGGCCGGCTCGGCTCCGGCGGCATGGGCCGGGTCTACCTGGGCCGCAGCGCGGGCGGCCGTACGGTCGCCGTGAAGATCGTGCATCCGCACTTCGCGCTGGACGAGGAGTTCCGGGCCCGCTTCCGGCGCGAGGTGGAGGCCGCCCGCCGGGTCGGCGGGGCCTGGACCGCGCCCGTGCTCGACGCGGACCCGGAGGCCGCCGTGCCCTGGGTCGCCACCGCCTACGCGGCCGGCCCCTCCCTCGCCACGGCCGTCCGGGACGGCGGCGCACTGCCCGCGCACACCGTACGGGCGCTGGGCGCGGGCCTCGCCGAGGCGCTGACGGCGGTGCACGAACTGGGCCTCGTCCACCGGGACGTGAAGCCCTCCAACGTCCTGCTGACCCTGGACGGCCCGCTGCTGATCGACTTCGGCATCGCGCGCGCCACGGACGGCACGGCGTCCCTGACCTCGACCGGCGTCTCCGTCGGCTCACCGGGCTACATGTCCCCCGAGCAGATCCTCGGCAAGGGGGTCACGGGCGCGGCGGACGTCTTCTCCCTCGGCGCGGTGCTGGCGTACGCGGCGACCGGTGAGCCGCCCTTCCCCGGCGACTCCTCGGCCGCGCTGCTCTACAAGGTCGTCCACGAGGAGCCGGAACTCGGTGACCTGACGGGTGAGTTGCGGGAAGCCGCTGCCGCCTGCCTGGCGAAGGACCCGGCCGCCCGCCCGGCCCCGGCCGAACTGGCCCGCCGGCTCGCCCCCGAGGGCGCCGCCCGCCTGGTCGCCGGCGGCTGGCTGCCGGGCGCACTGGTGGAACAGGTCAGCCGCAGCGCCGTACACCTGCTGAACCTGGAGACCGCGGAGCCGGCGCCGTCGGGGCCGGTGCGGTTCAGCAGTCCATCGGTGGGCGGGGAACCCGGTGCGGTCCCGCGTGAGCCGGCCCTGGTCGCGGGGGAGTTCGGACCGGCCCCGGTGATGACTCCCCCCGTGCCGGCCGCGGCTCCGGCCGGGCCGTCGGGGGCTTTGCCCGAGGACGCGGTGCCGGCGCCCGGGAAGGTCAGCGTCAGCGTGGCGGCGGCTTCCGGGCCGGCGGAGAGCGGGCGCGGACGGCGGGTGAGCTGCACCGTCGCGCTGGCCGTGGCGGGGGCACTGGCCGCGACCGCCGTGGGGATCGGGGCGCTGCTCCAGCCGTGGGCCGAAGGGAAGCACGACACGGTGGGCGGCGCGGCGCCCACCTCCGCCTCGTCCTCGGCACAGTCACCCGCCGACGGCGCTTCGCAGCGGCCGAGTGCCGCGCCGGGCGCGATCCCGGCCCGCTACCTGGGCACCTGGGAGGGCCGGGCCACCGGACTCGGCGGCAGCCTGGACATGGGCACCTTCCGGCTCACCGTCCACCAGGCCGCCGTCGGCAAGGAGCTGGGGCGGCTGAGGCAGACCGACCAGATCGGGGGCGTCTGCACCGACATCCTCACCCTCAAGCAGGTGACGAAGACCCGGATCGTGGCGACCTCGGTGGGCGCCGCGGGCAACCACGCCGGCTGCGATCCCGCGCCGCACCCCGTGGAGTTGACGCCGGTCGGCGACGACCTGCGGTACACCGCACAGAGCGCGGCCGAGGGCGACCCGGAGTCGCGGATGTCGAAGGTGGGCTAGGGGGTTTCGTTCGGTCCAGCCCGGGTCCGCGAGGCCCGGCACGGCACCTCGTCGCGTTGTCGGACCACCCGGGTACGCCCAGTACGCGGGTGCTCCTCCGCCTTGCGATGCACCGCACCGGACGCCGCGGCCTGATCCGACCTGATCCAGACGCCCCCCAGCCCCGGCACCGCGCCACGCCCCCGGCGGCCCGCCCGCCCCGGCTGTCACTAATGTGTCTGCGTTGGCGAACGCCAACGGCGCGCCGCCGCACCGGCCTTGGTCCGGACAACGCGCCACAACGAGCAGCACAGCGGTGCAAAGCATCGCAACGGGGAAGGACGGGGAACGCCCGCCATGGAGACACTGCAGCCGGACGACCCACGGGAGTTGGGCAGCTACCGCATGCTGCGCCGGCTCGGAGCCGGCGGCATGGGCCGGGTCTACCTGGCCCGTTCGCCGGGCGGCCGCACCGTCGCCGTGAAGGTCGTACGCCCCGACCTCGCCGCCGACGCCGACTTCCGCCGGCGCTTCCGGCACGAGGTGGAGATCGCCCAGGCGGTCTCCGGCCCCTGCACCGCCTCGGTCGTGGACGCCGACCCGGACGCACCGCTGCCGTGGCTGGCGACCTCGTACGTGCTCGGCCCGGACCTGACGGACGTCGTGGACGCGCACGGCGCGCTGCCCGAGCGCACCGTGCGCGCGCTGGGCGCCGGGCTCGCGGCCGCCCTCCAGGAGATCCACGCGGCCGGTCTCATCCACCGTGACCTCAAGCCCTCGAACGTCCTCCTGGCCGCCGACGGCCCCCGCGTCATCGACTTCGGCATCGCGCGGGCGGTGGACGGCAACCGGATGACCCAGACCGGCGTCGTGGTCGGCTCGCCCGGCTACATGCCCCCCGAGCAGGCCCTGGGCCAGGACGTCGGCCCCTCCGGCGACGTCTTCTCGCTGGGCGCCGTCCTCGCCTTCGCCGCCACCGGCCGCAACGTCTTCGGTGACGGCGCCGCCTCGCACGCCGCGATGCTCTATCAGGTCGTCCACGGCGAACCGGATCTGACGGACGTACCGCAGTCCCTGCTCGGTCTGGTGCGGGCCTGTCTGCTGAAGGACCCGGCCGGCCGGCCCGGCCCCGCCGAGATCGTGGCGGCACTGGCCCCGCAGGGCGTCGAGGGCGTGCTCGGCGACTGGCTGCCCTCGGCGGTGGCGTCCACCATCGCCACTCACGCGGCCGGGATCCTGGACCTCGACCTGGAGGCACCGGAGCAGCCGGCCGCACCGGCCGCCGCGCCCTCCTTCGGCCCGGCCCCGACGATGCCGGCCGCAGCGGTCCCGTCGACGGGTACGCCGGCCGGGGGATACGGCTACCCGCCGGCGGGTACGCCCGCGGCCGGGTACGGCCATCCGCGGGCCGGCACGCCCGCCCCCGCCTACGGCCCACCGGCGCCCGCCCCCGGCACACCCGCCCCCGGCCACGACACCCCGCAGCCCGGCACCGTCCGGCTCGGCGCCACGGACGCCTCCGCCCCGGCCCCCACCCGCCGCCGCGCCCTCTCCTACGCCCTCGGCGGGGCCGCCGCCGTAGCCGTCGCCGGCGGGGGCACGGCCTGGTGGCTGTCCCGGAAGGACGGCGGGACCGGCACGTCCGACGGCCCGGGCGGCCACGGCAGTTCCGGCGAGCCGGCCGCCGAGACCTTCACCACCCCGCCTCCCGGAGTGGCCCCGCAGCCGCTGTGGCACAGGAGCGCCGCCGAGGACAGCACCGCGACCTCCGTACCGCTCGTCACCTACGACGGACTGCTCCTGGTCAGCGGCGACCCGCTGGTGGCGTACGACGTGAAGACCGGCAAGGCGCGCTGGTCCAGGAAGGGCATCTGCCGCTCGGGAGCCCCGCTCCTCTTCCACGGCGGCAAGGTGTTCCTGGCCGACGGCGACTTCGACGGCGTCCTGGTCGCCTACGACGTACGGACCGGCGACGAGGCCTGGCGCAGCCGGCTCGGCAAGAAGCTGAGCATCGAGCGGACGATCGCCATCGACGACGAGAACGTCTACGTCACGCTGACCGACTACGGCCAGGCGAAGAGCGCCACCAAGTACCGCACGGCCGTCGCCGCGGTCAGCCACGCCACGGGCCGGACCACATGGCTGCAGCGGCGCGACTGGGGCACCAAGGACTACGACGTCGAGGGCACCGTCTCCGGCAAGTACCTCGTCTACGCCGACTCCAACTACAACCTGACCGTGCGGGACACCGCCACCGGCGGGCAGCTGTGGACCAGGAAGATCGGCGACGACTGGAGCTGGCAGCCCACGGCCGCGAACGGACTGGTGTTCCTGCCGGGCGAGGAGCTGACCGCCGTGGACATCGAGACCGGCAGGACCCGCTGGACGCTCTCGCCGAACGGCCGCCGCGGCTTCCACAACCCCACCGTCATCGACGGCGTCCTCTACGCCACCGACTACGACCGCGGCATCTGGGCCGTCGACGTCGAGGACGCCAAGCGGATCTGGCTCTGCGAGGCGGGCAACCGCGTGCCCAGGGAGACGTTCCTGAAGGCCGGGACAACGCTGTACGCGGCCGCCGGCGCGCTGGGCGGCGGCATCATCTCCCTGGACGCCAGGACCGGCAAGGTCCGCTGGACCTGGGTCGACAACACCGACGCCACCGACTACTGGCAGATCACCCGGTCGGGCAGCCGGCTGCTGGTCACCGGCGGTCAGGAGGTCTACGCGATGCCGGCTGTCTGAGACCGGCCTCCCGGACCGGCCGCACTCCCTAGGATCTCCCCGTGAGCATGGGCGCGTTGGTCCTCGTCGCGGCGCTGTGGGGCGCGGTCGCGGGCGCGCTGCTGCCCCGGGCCGCCTACCGGTTCGCCGCCCCGGACGAGGAGCCGTGGCGGGAGCGGTGCCCGGACGGCCACCCGGTGCGCGGGTGGCTCGGCCGGGCACGGTGCGGCGCGTGCGCGCGGACGCCGGACGACGCCTCTGCGGCGCTGGCCACCGCCACCGCCCTCACCTGTGCCGCCCTTGCCGCAGCCACCGGTACCCGGCCCGAGTTGGGGGTCTGGCTGCTGCTCGCTCCGGTGTGGGTGCTGCTGGCCGCCGTCGACCTGCGGGTGCGGCGGCTGCCCGACCCGCTGACCCTGCCGCTCGCGGCCGCCGGGCTCGCCCTGCTCGGCCTCGTCGCGCTGCTGCCCGAGCACGCCGGTCACTGGCTCACCGCGCTGTACGGCTCCCTCGCGCTCGGCGTCGGCTACTACGTGCTGTACCTGATCAACCCGGCCGGCATGGGCTTCGGCGACGTGAAACTGGCCCTCGGCATGGGCGCCGTCCTCGGCTGGTACGGCTGGCCGACCGTCCTTCTCGGCACCTTCGCGGGCTTCCTGCTCGGGGCGTTGTACGGCGGTGCCCTCGTCCTCGCGCGACGGGCGGGCCGCAGGACAGTGATCCCGTTCGGGCCCTTCCTCCTCGCCGGAGCCGTCGCCGGGCTGCTGATCGGCGCGTACGCGGCCTGAGCGCAGACGGCCCGAACCCCTGGCGTAGGCTGGATCAGTCCGTCCACAACCCTTGACGAAAGGGACTCCTGGTGACCGAGAAGGCCGACCTCCAGTCTGTCCTCGACCGTGCCGCTGCCGGTGGGCGGATCACCCCGGAAGAGGCGCTCGTCCTCTACCGCGACGCTCCGCTGCATGCGCTGGGCGCCGCCGCCGACGCCGTACGCCGCCGCAGGTACGCGGGCGTCGAGCACATCGCGACGTACATCATCGAGCGCAACATCAACTACACGAACGTGTGTGTCACGGCGTGCAAGTTCTGCGCCTTCTACGCGGCCCCCAAGGACACCGCCAAGGGCTGGACCCGCGACCTCGACGACATCCTGCGCCGCTGCGCGGAGACCGTGGAGCTGGGCGGCACCCAGATCATGTTCCAGGGCGGCCACCACCCGGACTACGGCGTCGAGTACTACGAGAAGCACTTCAAGGCCATCAAGGACGCCTTCCCGCAGCTGGTGATCCACTCGCTCGGCGCCTCCGAGGTCGAGCACATGGCCCGGATCTCCGGGGTGTCGGTCGAGGAGGCCATCACCCGGATCCACGAGGCGGGCCTCGACTCCTTCGCGGGTGCCGGCGCCGAACTGCTGCCCGCCCGCCCCCGCAAGGCCATCGCGCCCCTCAAGGAGAGCGGCGAGCGCTGGCTGGAGATCATGGAGGCCGCACACCGGCTGGGCGTGGAGTCCACGTCCACCATGCTCATGGGCACCGGCGAGACGAACGCCGAGCGCATCGAGCACCTGCGCATGATCCGGGACGTACAGGACCGCACGGGCGGCTTCCGCGCCTTCATCCCGTACACCTACCAGCCCGAGAACAACCACCTGAAGGGCCGCACCCAGGCCACGCTCTTCGAGTACCTGCGGATGATCGCGATCGCTCGCCTCTTCCTGGACAACGTCCAGCACATCCAGGGCTCGTGGCTGACCACCGGCAAGGAGGTCGGCCAGTTGTCCCTGCACTACGGCGCGGACGACCTCGGCTCGATCATGCTGGAGGAGAACGTGGTCTCCTCGGCCGGCGCCAAGCACCGCTCCAACCGGCTCGAGATCATCGACCTCATCCGCAAGGCGGGCCGCGTCCCGGCCCAGCGGGCCACGACCTACGAGCACCTCGTCGTGCACGACGACCCGGCGAACGACCCCGTCGACGAGCGGGTGATGTCGCACATCTCGTCCACGGCGATCGAGGGCGGCACGGCTCACCCCGAGCTGAAGCTGCTGGCGTCCAACTAGAGCCGGCCCGGCGTTCCGTGCTGACACTTCATGTCGCCGAGCAGTCGCCCGAGACGGCGGTCGTGGTCGACGGGGCGTCCGTCGCCGCGGTCGGCCCGTACCAGGAACTGGCCGCCGCCCACCCGCAGGCGAGGGTGCGGCGCTGGCCCGGCATCCTGACGCCGGGACTGCTGAACCCGTACGGCCCGGAGCTGCTGGAGGCCACGTACCATCCCGACCCGCGCGAGGCCGACTCCCTCGGTACCGAGCCCATCCGCGGGGAACGGGCGCGGGAGATCCTGCGCGGCGACCCCGCCCGCCTCGGCGCGAGCGCGCGGCGCGGGGTGCAGCGGATGCTGGCGCACGGCACGGTGGCGGTGGCCGGGGAGCTGCGGTCGCGGGCCGCGGCCGACGCGGTGCGCAGAGCCGGGCTCGTGACGGGGCAGCGGCCGGACCGTCTGCCGGGCCCGGCGGCGCTGTCCCCGACCCCGCTGATCCTGCTGCCGAAGCTGGTGCCGGGCGGTCCGGCCCGATTCGCCGTTTTCGATGTGGCGGACCGCGCCGAACTGGTCCGGCGCGGTGCCGGGACCTGCGTGGCGACCGTGATCGGAGGACGGCTGGTGTACCGCGGCCGCTGATCACGGCCCGTACCGGGGACGCCGGCTCAGCCCGCGAAGGCCTGCGCGAACGCGCCCGTACTCTGCTTCACCCCACTGCAGTCGGTCGCCGCGTCGTCCGACGCGGAGTCACCCTTCTCGCAGCGTCGGTCCCGGAACGCCGACCACATCGACACCCAGGCGATCTCCTTGCGCCCGGCGAACTTCCGCACCTGCGCGGCGTCGGAGAGCGTGAAGGTCTCCCCGGCCACGTCGTGGACGCCGATCATCGAGGTGAGCGCCATGCCCCGCCAGGCGGCCGCGTCGGACAGCCCGAACACCTTCTTCAGCTGGGTGTGCGCGGCCTCGGCGGAGGTGAGGGCGTAGTCGCCCATGCCGCCGGTGTAGGACTCGCCGTAGTTCATCGTCATGAGGTTGACGGTGGAGACCTGGACGTCGTGCGTGTTGGCGCCGGCTCTGGCGAGGTCCCCGGCAAGGTCCTCGACGGCGGCCCGATCCTGACCTTCCGGGGCGGCCGGGCCACCACTCGGCTGGGTCCTGATCGCCGGCTTCGTCCTGGCGTGCGGCTGGGTGGCCGCGAAGAAGAAGCCGCGACCGGTCCCGGGAGGACGTGCTGCAAGAATGGGCGGGTGACCCGCGCTTCCCTGAACAAGCAGCCGCACGAAGTCGCCTCGATGTTCGACGACGTGGCGGAACGGTACGACCTGACGAACGACGTGCTGTCGCTCGGCCAGGACCGGCGCTGGCGCAAGGAGGTGGCGAAGGCGGTCGGCGCGCGCCCCGCGCAGAAGGTTCTCGACCTCGCGGCCGGCACGGCGACCTCCTCGCTGCCCTTCGCGCAGACGGGCGCGTACGTGGTCCCCTGCGACTTCTCGCTGGGGATGCTCCAGGTCGGCAAGAAGAAGCACACCTGGCTGCCGTTCACCGCGGGCGACGCGACGAGGCTGCCGTTCAAGGACGACACCTTCGACGCCGTGACGATCTCCTTCGGGCTGCGCAACGTGCAGGACACGGACGCGGCGCTGCGTGAGATGTACCGGGTGACCCGGCCCGGCGGCCGGGTGGTGATCTGCGAGTTCTCGCACCCGACGTGGGCGCCGTTCCGGACCGTCTACACCGAGTACCTGATGCGGGCGCTGCCGCCGGTCGCGCGCGCGGTGTCCTCGAACCCGGACGCCTACGTCTACCTCGCCGAGTCCATCCGCACCTGGCCCGACCAGCCCGCGCTCGCCGAGCGGCTGCGCAAGGCGGGCTGGTCGAAGGTGGCCTGGCGCAACCTGAGCGGCGGTGTGGTCGCGCTGCACCGGGGCTTCAAGGAGAGCTGAGCCCCGGCGGCGGGGCCGTCGTCTCACCGGTCGATCATCTCGAAGGCGTCGCCGGGCTCGCCCAGTTCGCGTTGCATTCCGCCTCTGGGCGGCCGTGGGATGCGTGGCTCGCGCACGCCCCCGCCGCCCTCACCCTCACCGAAGTCGAACCACACGTACACCATGGAGTCCCGCGGCACCTCGGCGCCGGGCTGCGGGTACTGCCGTACGACGTAGTCGACGACCGTGAGATGGAATTCCGGGCGGTCCGGCGCGTTCAGGAACAGACCCCGCGCCTGGGCCGTCTCGCGCGCGTCCATGGCCATGAGGCCGACCAGACGAGGAACGCGCACTTCGGGTGTTTTGGGTGTTATGTGCACAGATGTCACCCCCAGCGGTACTGGCAGGGTAACCCGAGTGCGCGCCGCCCGGAAGCGTCATGTGGCTTTCTGTAACACTTGGTTACTCAAAGTCACAGATCAAGTCGGTAGCAGTGCCCCTCGCGTTCCGAGGACGGGGTCACGAACGTCTCCGCGAGCCGCATGTTCAGGCGCCGGGTGACCGCGATGGAGCGCTCGTTGCGCGCGTCCACCATCGCCACCACCTGCGGCACCCCCAGCGCCCGCAGCCGCTCCAGGGTCGCCTCGGCGGCCGCCGAGGCGTATCCCCGGCCCCAGTGCGCCCGGCCGAGCCGCCAGCCGATCTCGATCTCGCCCGACGGCCCCCACTCGTGCGGCCACGGCTGGGCGCCGGTGAAGCCGACGACGTCACCGGAGTCGTCCAGCACCGACCACAGGCAGAACCCCCGCTCCGCGTCGTGCCGGCGCTGGCGCGCGGTCAGCTCCTCGTAGACCGAGAGTTCGGCCGCCCTGCCACCGTGGAACTCCATGACCTCGGGATCGTCGAAGACCCGGTGCCAGGCGAACGCGTCCTCGTCGGTGGGCACTCGCAGCTGTACTGCGGGGAGAGCTCGGTTCACGGGGCAGCCCTTCAGCCGGGTGATCAATTCTGCTGAATAGACTGCCCATGTCCAGTGCCGGTCGGCACGCAGATTTCGAACCTTGGGGAGATCCCGCCGTGACCGAGCCCCTCTCCGACAACACCGCCGATGTGATCGTCGTGGGCGCGGGGCCAGCCGGCTCCACCACCGCGTACCACCTCGCCAAGGCCGGACTCGACGTCCTCCTGCTGGAGAAGACCGAGTTCCCCCGGGAGAAGGTCTGCGGTGACGGCCTCACCCCGCGCGCGGTCAAGCAGCTCGTAGCCATGGGCATCGACATCTCCGAAGAGGCCGGCTGGCTGCGCAACAAGGGCCTGCGCATCATCGGCGGCGGCTCGCGACTCCAGCTGGACTGGCCGGATCTCGCCGCCTACCCGAACTACGGTCTCGTCCGCAAGCGCGACGACTTCGACGAGCAACTCGCCCGCCAGGCCCAGAAGGCGGGAGCGCGGCTCTTCGAGCTGTGCAACGTCAGCGGTCCGGTCGTCGACGACCGCACGGGCCGCATCACCGGCGTGACCGCCAAGCTCGGCGAGGAGAAGCGTGAGGTCACCTTCCGTGCACCGCTCGTCGTCGCGGCCGACGGCAACTCCACCCGCCTGTCCCTGGCGATGGGCCTGCACCGCCGTGAGGACCGCCCGATGGGCGTCGCGGTGCGCACGTACTTCACCTCGCCGCGCCACGAGGACGACTACCTGGAGTCCTGGCTGGAACTGTGGGACCGCCGCGGCGCCCAGGACCGTCTGCTGCCCGGCTACGGCTGGATCTTCGGCATGGGCGACGGCACCTCCAACGTGGGCCTCGGTGTGCTCAACACCTCCGCCTCCTTCAAGGAGCTGGACTGGCGGGAGGTCCTCAAGGCCTGGTGCGCGTCCATGCCGCAGGAGTGGGGCTACACCCCCGAGAACATGACCGGACCCATCCGCGGCGCAGCCCTCCCCATGGCCTTCAACCGCCAGCCGCACTACACCAAGGGCCTGCTGCTCGTCGGCGACGCCGGCGGCCTGGTGAACCCCTTCAACGGCGAGGGCATCGCCTACGCCATGGAGTCCGGCCAGATCGCCGCCGACGTCATCGTCCAGGCCCACGCGCGGGCCACGCCCGCCCAGCGCGAGATCGCCCTGCAGCGCTACCCGCGCGTCCTCAAGGACACCTACGGCGGCTACTACACGCTCGGCCGCGCCTTCGTGAAGCTCATCGGCAACCCGAAGGTCATGCAGATCGCCGCCCAGCGCGGTCTCACTCACCCGCAGCTGATGAAGTTCACCCTGAAGCTCCTCGCGAACCTCACCGACCCGACGGGCGGCGACGCGATGGACCGCATCATCAACGGCCTGAGCAAGGTGGCCCCGAAGGCGTGATCAGCCGCTGAGGGCCGCCGCGTTGGCGGTCCGGCGGGCGTACACCTCGTCCCGCCGGTCCGCCATCTGCCGCAGTGCGTCCTTTTTCTCCCGCTTGGAGAGCCGATCCAGGTAGATGTACCCGTTGGTGTGGTCGGTCTCATGGGCGAGGCAGCGCGCGAAGTACCCCGTGCCCTCGACGACCACGGCCTTGCCGTCCCTGTCCTGCCCGCGCACGACGGCCCGGTCCGGCCGCGGTACGGCCATGACGGCGCCCGGCACCGACAGGCACCCCTCACCCTCGTCCAGCAGCCGCCGGCCGCTCACAGGCGTCTCCAGCACGGGATTGGCGATGTGCCCGACATGCCGGACTCCGTCGTCATCGGGGCAGTCGTACACGAACAGGCGCAGATCGACCCCGACCTGGTTCGCCGCCAGCCCCGCGCCCTCGGCCACGTACATGGTGAGGAACATGTCGTCGACGAGCGCGGCGAGGTCGGGCCCGAACTCCGTGACGTCCCGGCAGGGCTTGTGCAGGACCTCCTCCCCGACCTCGGTGATACGGCGCACCGCACCGCGCCCGGCCTCGGGGGCGTGGCGCGGGTAGTGGTCGGCGGGACTGCCCTGGACGAACACACGTGGCATCGCTGTGTCTCCCTGTGTTTGTGAGGATGCTGTGGGTGAAGGGCAGTGGGCTTCCGGCCTCCGGCGCCCCTCCCTACCCTCCGGGACTCATCACAACAGAACACGCGCAGCGGTCACAGGGGCTCGCCGGACACGTCGGCACCTCCCGGAGACGCTTCCTGACAGCGGCCGGGGGAACGGCCGCCGCGGGCGTGGCCGCTGCCGCCGCCCCGGGGACGGCCTCGACGGCCGCTGCGGCGACCCCGGCCGCCGACAGGCGGGTCGCCGTCCTCGGCGGCGGGGTCTCCGGCCTCAGCGCCGCCCACGAACTCGCCGAACGCGGCTACGCCGTCACCGTCCACGAGTACCACGACCACCTCGGCGGCAAGGCCCACTCGATGGACGTCCCCGATACGGGCACCGGCGGCCGCAGACCGCTCCCGGGCGAGCACGGCTTCCGCTTCTTCCCCGGTTTCTGCCGGAACCCGCCGGACACGATGTGCCGCATCCCCGTCCCCGGCAACGCGAACGGCGTCCACGACAACCTGCGCAGCGGCACCGAGGCCCTGTTCGCCCACGGCTCCGGCCGCCCGGACCTGCACTTCCCCTGCGACGGGTCACCACCCCGCCCGTACTTCGCCGACCGCCTCCCGGTCCATCTCACCAGCTGCGACGCCCGCCGCGAGGACCAGTGGGAGAAGACCGCGTGGTGGGACTTCATCCGGGCCGGCGAGATGAGCAGGGAGTACCAGGTTCTCCTCGGCATCGGCCAGACCCGCAACCTGGTGGCCACCCGCGCCGAGATCGCCTCCACCCTCCCCCAGGCTCTCGGCCTCGCTCGAGCAGGGAGGTGCCCCCATCGTCGGCCGCGTCATCATCGAGGCCCCGCTCCTGTGGGGTCTGCTCGGCCGCGGCATGGACGGCGACGCCGACATCGACCGTGTCCTCAACGCCCCCACCGGCGAGGCGTGGATCGACCCCTGGGAGAGGCGCCTGTCTCCCTCGGCGTCGAGTTCGTGCTCGGAACCCAGGTGCGGGAGGAGGTGGTGTACGAGGGCGGCCGGGTGAGCGGCATCCGCCTCTCGGCCCGGGACGGCGGCCACGAGCGCACGACCACCGCCGACCGCTACGTCTCCGCGCTGCCCGTCGAACACGCCCGCGCGACCTGGGGCCGGGCCCTGCGCGCCGCCGACCCCCGGCTCGGCCGCTGCGACGCGCTGAGGACCGACTGGATGACCGGCGTCCCGTTCTGTCTGCGCACGCCCACACCGGTGGTCCACGGGCACATCAACTGCCTCGACTCACCCTGGGCGGTGGCAGGCATCGGCCAGGCCCAGTTCTGGGACGTGCGGGACTTTGCGCGTGACTACGGGGACGGACAGGCCCACGACTGCCTGTCCGCGATCGGCTCCGAATGGGGCAAGCCCGGCATCCTGTACGGCAAGACGGCACGCGCCTGCACCAAGGAGGAGACCGTCGCCGAACTCTGGGCCCAGCTGAAGGACTGGGTGAACGACTCCGGCAGGGCGAGGCTCAGGGACGAGGACCGGCTCGGTGGTTCATGGACCCCGCGGTGACCGGCCTGGGCGGCCCCGATCCGCAGAACCGGGAACAGCTCCTCATCCACCCCACGGGAACGCTCTGCAACCGTCCGTCGGCGAGGACGGCGGTGCCCAACTTCTTCCTCGCCGGCGACTACGTCCGCACGGAGGTGGACCTGGCGACGATGGAGGGCGCCGACGAGTCCGCACGCCGGGCCGTCAACGCTCTTCTGGACGCGGACAATTCGGACACCGGGCGTTGCCGGATCCGGGAGCTGTTCCGCCCGCCCGAGATGGAACCGTTCAAGTGTGTCGACGAGCCGCGCTACCGGCTCGGCCTGCCCAGCACCTTCGACCTGAGATGAGCCCAATAGGGCGAATTTGCCTGGATCGCCCAGGAAGTGAGGGGGCGGACGAGCCCGAAGGGCCGCTGCCCCCGAGCGGCTGCGGCCCTACGCGCGTGAGTGGTGTGCCGAGTGCTCAGAGCACCCGCACGGCGCCGGTCGGCGGGTCGTACGACAGCGGCTTCTCCACGATGCCCGTAGACGGGTTCTGTGCACCGACGAACATGCCGTCGCCGGCGTAGATCGCCACGTGGTACGCGCTGCCCGCGCTGCCCCAGTAGAGGATGTCGCCCGGCTGCAGGTTGCTCAGCGATACCTGGGTGCCCTGGGTCGACTGGTCCTGGGAGACGCGCGGCAGGCTGATGCCGACCTGCTTGAAGGCGGCCTGCACGAGGCTGGAGCAGTCCCACGCGTTGGGGCCGGAGGCACCCAGAACGTAGCTCTTGCCGATCTGCGCCTTGGCGAAGGCGAGCACCGCCGCGGCCGAACCGGTGGCCGTGGACGTGCTGGTGGAGGTGCTCGAGCCGGTGCTCGCCGTGGTGGAGAGGGTCGTCCGCTCCGCGTTGCGCGAGGCACGCTCGGCGGCGGCCTTGCGGGCCGCCTCCTGAGCCTTCTTCTTGGCCTCCGCCGCCTTCTGCTTCGCGTCCGCGAGGTCCGACTTGGCCTGCTTCGCGGCGTTTGCGGCGGCCTGATCACGCTCGGCCTGCAGCTGGTAGTTCGCGGCGGCCTGCTGCGTGGCGTCCGCGGACTGGGCGACCTGAGAGGCCAGGTCGGCCGTCAGGGTGGGCAGTTCGAGGGTCTGCGTCACCGGCTCGGCAGCGTTCGCCGCGCCGGACGCCCCGGCGACTGCCAGGGTGCTGAGGACGCCACCGGCAACTCCGGCCCGCACGGCGATGGTCGACGCGCTGCGGCGGGGCTTCCGGTGGCTGCGTATGTGAGCGGTGTGGGACATGGGAATAACCGGTACCAGGGGCTCCTTCATATCTTCAAGAAACGTGTGCTGCGCCACAGTTGTTCAATCGAGCCCCCGAAGCCCGGGCGTGTCGCTCTTTATTGACGCCGTAACGGACATTGCGGACGACCGTGATCAAGCCCTTGATCACGGTCTTTGATCATTACGTCCGAATTGCCCCGCACCTACCACTGGTTCGGGTGGATGGCCAAGCCCGGTTCTCAGACCGCTCTCATGGATGTGGCGGAGGTCACGGAACGGTTACCGGAGGGGTGGCGTCACGCGCGGGCGGGAGCTCGTGAACGTGTGCACGCATTCGCCGCGCGTCCACATCCCGCCTCGGGGCTCCCCCTGATGTGTGAACGCGGTCCACTACCAGGACGCCGGATCCAGCACCAATTTGCATGCAGCGGAACTCTCTTGATATTGAGACGCCCCCTCCGGCCTGCGGTGACGAGCGAAAATGTCACTTCTGGTGATCACCTGGACGCTTCGCGTACGAAGATCACCCATCATCCGACTTCATGATCCTTCGTCAGGTGGTGGAGATCACAAAGCTTGTGTAATACCCCGTGTCGCAGATCACAGAGCGGCAGGCATAAGATGCGAGGCAGTTGGGCTTGTGACCTGCTTCACATGTTCTCGATCTTCGCCCGGGACGAGCGGGGCTCGTGGGACCGGTGAGGCGGGTGTGAGCCCAGTGCAACCGCCACCAGTCAGTGCCGACTGAGAGGAGCGAGGAGCGGTGAACGCGTATGCGCCCATCCTCGTACTGGGAGCCCTCGGGGCAGGCTTTGCGATCTTCTCCGTGGTCATGGCCACGCTGATCGGTCCGAAGCGGTACAACCGCGCCAAGCTCGAGGCCTACGAGTGCGGTATCGAGCCGACCCCCACGCCGGCCGGCGGCGGGCGCTTTCCCATCAAGTACTACCTGACGGCGATGCTCTTCATCGTCTTCGACATCGAGATCGTCTTCCTCTACCCCTGGGCCGTCACCTTCGACGCCCTGGGGATCTTCGGGCTCGTGGAGATGCTGCTCTTCGTGCTCACCGTCTTCGTCGCGTACGCGTACGTATGGCGGCGCGGCGGCCTGGAATGGGACTGAGGGGCCTTTAGAGACATGGGACTCGAAGAAAAGCTGCCGAGCGGCTTCCTGCTGACCACCGTCGAACAGGCCGCGGGCTGGGTGCGCAAGGCGTCCGTCTTCCCCGCCACCTTCGGCCTGGCGTGCTGCGCCATCGAGATGATGACCACCGGCGCCGGCCGCTACGACCTCGCGCGCTTCGGCATGGAGGTCTTCCGCGGCTCGCCGCGGCAGGCGGACCTGATGATCGTCGCCGGCCGGGTCAGCCAGAAGATGGCGCCGGTGCTCAGGCAGGTCTACGACCAGATGCCCAATCCCAAGTGGGTGATCTCCATGGGCGTCTGCGCCTCCTCGGGCGGCATGTTCAACAACTACGCGATCGTCCAGGGCGTCGACCACATCGTCCCCGTCGACATCTACCTCCCCGGCTGCCCGCCGCGGCCCGAGATGCTGATGGACGCGATCCTCAAGCTCCACCACAAGATCCAGACCTCCAAGCTCGGCGTGAACGCCGAGGAGGCGGCCCGCGAGGCGGAGGAGGCGGCGCTCAAGGCCCTGCCCACGATCGAGATGAAGGGGCTGCTGCGGTGAGCGACGCGAACGGCACCAACGGCGCGAACGGGGTGAACCCCGAGAAGGACCTCGCCGCCTCCAACCTCCCCGGCCAGCGCGGCCAGGGCGGCGAGGAGATCCGCGTCCAGCGCGGCATGTTCGGCGCCGACAACGGCGGCGACACCTCCGGCTACGGAGGCCTGGTCCGCTCGGTCCGGCTCCCGGGACCGGCGAACCGGCCCTACGGCGGCTGGTTCGACGAGGTCGCCGACGAGCTGGAGGGCGCCCTGGAGGAGCAGGGACTCCTCCCGGAGAACGCCATCGAGAAGACGGTCGTCGACCGGGACGAGCTCACCTTCCACATCGAACGCGAGCACCTGCTCCGTGTCGCCCGCACCCTGCGCGACGACCCGGCCCTGCGCTTCGAGCTGTGCACGGGCGTCAGCGGCGTCCACTACCCGAGCGACAAGGGACGCGAGCTGCACGCCGTGTACCACCTGCGCTCGATCACCCACAACCGGCTCGTCCGCCTGGAGGTCAGCGCCCCCGACAGCGACCGGCACATCCCGTCCCTGGTCTCCGTCTATCCGACCAACGACTGGCACGAGCGCGAGACCTACGACTTCTTCGGGATCGTCTTCGACGGTCACCCGGCCCTGACGCGGATCATGATGCCGGACGACTGGCAGGGCCATCCGCAGCGCAAGGACTACCCCCTCGGCGGCATCCCCGTCGAGTACAAGGGCGCCCAGATCCCGGCTCCGGACCAGCGGAGGTCGTACTCGTGAGCACGCAGTCAGCATCCGCGGCCTCCGCCGCCTCGGCACGCGAGACCACCGAGGGCACCGTATACACGGTCACCGGTGGCGACTGGGACGAGGTCGTCCAGTCCGCGGCCCGCGCCGACGACGAGCGCATCGTCGTCAACATGGGTCCCCAGCACCCGTCCACCCATGGAGTGCTCCGTCTGATCCTGGAGATCGAGGGCGAGACGGTCACCGAGGCCCGCTGCGGCATCGGCTACCTCCACACGGGCATCGAGAAGAACCTCGAGTACCGCACATGGACGCAGGGCACCACGTTCGTGACGCGCATGGACTACCTGACGTCCTTCTTCAACGAGACCGCCTACTGCCTCGCCGTCGAGAAGCTCCTCGGCATCGAGGACCAGATCACCGAGCGCGCCAAGATCATCCGGGTGCTCCTGATGGAGCTGAACCGGATGTCCTCCCACCTGGTGTGCATCGCCACCGGTGGCATGGAGCTGGGCGCCACCACGGTCATGATCTACGGATTCCGTGATCGTGAAATGATTCTCGACATCTACGAGCTCATCACGGGCCTGCGCATGAACCACGCGTACATCAGGCCCGGCGGACTCGCCCAGGACCTGCCCCCCGGCGCGGTGGACCAGATCCGCGAGTTCGTGAAGAAGATGAAGAAGAACCTCCCGGAGTACGACAAGCTCGCCACCGGGAACCCCATCTTCAAGGCCCGTATGCAGGACATCGGCTACCTCGACCTGGCCGGCTGCATGGCCCTCGGCGCCACCGGGCCGATCCTGCGCTCCGCCGGCCTGCCGCACGACCTGCGCAAGGCCCAGCCGTACTGCGACTACGAGACGTACGACTTCGACGTCCCGACCGCCGACAGCTGCGACGCCTACGGCCGCTTCCTGGTCCGCCTGGAGGAGATGCGTCAGTCGCTCAGGATCGTCGAGCAGTGCCTGGACCGGCTCCAGCCCGGCCCGGTCATGGTCGCCGACAAGAAGATCGCCTGGCCCGCCCAGCTCGCCCTGGGACCGGACGGACTCGGCAACTCCCTCGACCACATCAAGAAGATCATGGGCACCTCCATGGAGGCCCTGATCCACCACTTCAAGCTGGTCACCGAGGGCTTCCGCGTCCCGCCCGGACAGGCGTACGCGGCCGTCGAGTCACCCAAGGGCGAACTCGGGGTGCACGCCGTCTCCGACGGCGCCACCCGCCCCTACCGGGTCCACTTCCGCGACCCGTCCTTCACCAACCTGCAGGCCATGGCGGCGATGTGCGAGGGCGGCCAGGTCGCCGACGTCATCGTCGCGGTGGCGTCCATCGACCCCGTGATGGGAGGCGTCGACCGGTGACCACCAGTTCCTCGGAGCGGGGCGTCAGCCTGGGCATGCCCGAACTGCCCGCACCCGCGTATCCGGACGACGTCCGGGCCCGGCTGGAGACGGACGCGCGCGAGCTGATCGCGCGCTACCCGGACTCCAGGTCCGCCCTGCTGCCGCTGCTCCACCTCGTGCAGTCGGAGGAGGGGCATGTCACGCGCACCGGAATGCAGTTCTGCGCGGACATGCTGGACCTGACCACGGCCGAGGTCACCGCCGTCGCCACCTTCTACACCATGTACCGGCGCAGGCCGTCCGGTGACTACCAGGTCGGCGTGTGCACCAACACGCTGTGCGCGGTGATGGGCGGCGACGCGATCTTCGAGACCCTCCAGGAGCACCTGGGCGTCGGCAACGGCGAGACCACCGACGACGGCAAGGTCACCCTGGAGCACATCGAGTGCAACGCGGCCTGCGACTTCGCGCCGGTCGTGATGGTCAACTGGGAGTTCTTCGACAACCAGACTCCCGGCAGCGCCAGGCGTCTGGTCGACGACCTGCGTGCCGGACGGCCCGTGCAGCCCACGCGCGGGGCGCGGCTGTGCACCTTCAAGGAGACCGCGCGGATCCTGGCCGGCTTCCCCGACGAGCGGCCAGGGGCCGTCGAGGAGAGCGGCAGTGCGGGACCCGCTTCGCTGGTGGGCCTTCGCCTGGCAAGGGGAGAGGCCGCACCCGCGCGCGTGGTCCATCCGCGCGACGGCGGTCCGCACGACGAACCGCAGGACCGGGTGCACAAGCCGTCGCCGGCCGAGCACCTCAGTTCTCATGACGCGCCGCAGGAGACATCGGCCTCCGACCCCGCCCACCCCGCAGGGCCTACCGCCGAGGAGGGGGAGTGATGACCGTGGCACCCGAACTCAAGGACTCGAGCCCCGAGAAGCTGCTCGCACCCGTGCTGTCGGCCTTCTGGGACGAGGACCGGTCCTGGACTCTGGACGTCTACCGGAGGCACGAGGGGTACGAGGGGCTCCGCAAGGCGCTCGCCATGTCGCCGGACGACCTGATCGCGTACGTCAAGGACTCAGGTCTGCGCGGGCGTGGCGGCGCGGGATTCCCGACCGGAATGAAGTGGCAGTTCATTCCCCAGGGTGATGGAAAACCGCACTATCTAGTTGTCAACGCCGACGAGTCGGAGCCCGGGACCTGCAAGGACATCCCGCTCCTCTTCGCGAACCCGCACAGCCTCATCGAGGGCATTGTGATCGCGTGCTATGCCATCAGGTCGTCGCATGCCTTCATCTATCTGCGTGGTGAGGTCGTTCCCGTTCTGCGGCGGTTGCACGAGGCCGTGCGCGAGGCCCACGCGGCGGGATACCTCGGCGAGAACATCCTGGGCAGCGGACTCGACCTCGAACTCACCGTGCACGCCGGCGCCGGCGCGTACATCTGCGGTGAGGAGACCGCACTGCTCGACTCGCTCGAAGGCCGCCGTGGTCAACCGCGGCTCCGTCCCCCTTTCCCTGCGGTCGAAGGGCTCTATGCCTGCCCGACTGTTGTGAACAACGTCGAGTCGATCGCGTCGGTTCCCGCCATTCTGAAAAACGGCAAGGAATGGTTCAGGTCGATGGGGAGCGAGAAGTCGCCCGGCTTCACGCTCTACTCGCTCAGCGGTCACGTCGCGAGCCCCGGCCAGTACGAGGCGCCGCTCGGCATCACCCTGCGCCAGCTCCTCGACATGAGCGGCGGCATGCGGCCCGGGCATCGCCTCAAGTTCTGGACGCCGGGCGGCTCCTCGACGCCGATGTTCACCGACGAGCACCTCGACGTCCCGCTCGACTACGAAGGAGTGGGCGCCGCGGGTTCCATGCTCGGCACCAAGGCCCTGCAGTGCTTCGACGAGACGACCTGCGTGGTGCGGGCGGTGACCCGCTGGACCGAGTTCTACGCCCACGAGTCCTGCGGCAAGTGCACACCGTGCCGTGAAGGGACCTACTGGCTGGTGCAGTTGCTGCGGGACATCGAGGCCGGCAAGGGCGTCATGTCCGACCTCGACAAGCTGAACGACATCGCCGACAACATCAACGGCAAGTCCTTCTGCGCCCTCGGCGACGGCGCCGCCTCGCCGATCTTCTCCTCGCTCAAGTACTTCCGCGAGGAGTACGAGCAGCACATCACGGGCCGGGGCTGCCCCTTCGACCCGGCAAAGTCGACGGCCTGGGCCGACCGCCCGGAGGTGAACGCATGACCGTGACCACCAGCGCTCCCTCCGGAGGGGGAGAGGCGGCGGTCCCGCCGGAGGACCTCGTCACGCTGACGATCGACGGCGTGGAGATCAGCGTGCCCAAGGGCACCCTGGTCATCCGCGCCGCCGAGCAGCTCGGCATCGAGATCCCCCGCTTCTGCGACCACCCCCTCCTGGACCCGGCCGGTGCCTGCCGTCAGTGCATCGTCGAGGTCGAGGGCCAGCGCAAGCCGATGGCGTCCTGCACGATCACCTGTACGGACGGGATGGTGGTGAAGACCCACCTCACGTCCCCGGCCGCCGAGAAGGCACAGCACGGGGTGATGGAGCTGCTGCTCATCAACCACCCGCTGGACTGCCCGGTCTGCGACAAGGGCGGCGAGTGCCCGCTGCAGAACCAGGCCATGTCGCACGGCAACGCGGAGTCCCGCTTCGAGGGCCGCAAACGGACGTACGAGAAGCCCGTCCCGATCTCCACCCAGGTGCTGCTCGACCGCGAGCGGTGCGTGCTGTGCGCCCGCTGCACCCGCTTCTCCAACCAGGTCGCGGGCGACCCGATGATCGAACTGCTCGAGCGGGGCGCGCTCCAGCAGGTAGGCACCGGCGAGGGGGACCCCTTCGAGTCGTACTTCTCCGGCAACACCATCCAGATCTGCCCGGTCGGCGCGCTCACCTCCGCGGCCTATCGTTTCCGCTCCCGCCCCTTCGACCTCGTCTCCTCGCCGTCGGTGTGCGAGCACTGCTCCGGCGGCTGCGCGACCCGCACCGACCACCGGCGCGGCAAGGTCATGCGGCGGCTCGCCGCCAACGACCCCGAGGTCAACGAGGAGTGGATCTGCGACAAGGGACGCTTCGCGTTCCGGTACGCGCAGCTCAAGGACCGCCTCGACACCCCGCTGGTGCGCAACGCCGCAGGTGTCCTGGAGCCCGCCTCCTGGCCCGAGGCGCTGGAAGCGGCGGCACGCGGTCTGAGCGCCGCCCGCTCCCGGGCCGGTGTCCTCGTCGGCGGCCGCCTGACCGTCGAGGACGCGTACGCGTACAGCAAGTTCGCGCGCGTGGCACTCGACACGAACGACATCGACTTCCGCGCGCGTGTGCACAGCGGCGAGGAGGCCGACTTCCTGGCGGCCCGGGTGGCCGGCCGCGGCCGTGACCTCGACGGTACGGGCGTCACGTACACCTCCCTGGAGAAGGCGCCCGCCGTCCTGCTCGTCGGGTTCGAGTCGGAGGAGGAGGCGCCCGGCGTCTTCCTGCGGCTGCGCAAGGCCTGGCGCAAGCACAAGCAGCGGGTGTTCTCACTGGCCACACACGCCACCCGCGGCCTGGAGAAGGCGGGCGGCACGCTGCTGCCGGCCGCTCCCGGCACCGAGACCGAGTGGCTGGACGCCCTCGCGAGCGGTGTCGGCCTGGAGGAGCCCGGCACGAAGGCCGCCGAGGCCCTGCGCACCGAGGGTGCGGTGATCGTCGTGGGAGAGCGGCTCGCCGCGGTGGCCGGCGCACTCACCGCCGCCGTACGCACCGCCGCCGCGACCGGCGCACAGCTGGTGTGGATCCCGCGGCGGGCGGGCGAGCGCGGCGCCGTCGAGGTGGGCGCACTCCCGTCGCTGCTGCCGGGCGGCCGCCCGGCGACCGACCCGCGCGCGCGGGAGGAGGTCGCCGCCGCCTGGGGGATCTCCGAACTGCCCCTGCGCTACGGCCGCGACACCCACCAGATCATCGAGGCCGCCGCCACCGGCGAACTGTCGGCCCTGGTGGTCGCCGGTGTCGAGGCCGCGGACCTGCCCGACCCCGCACGCGCGCGTGAGGCGTTCGACAGCGTCGGCTTCCTGGTGTCGCTGGAGCTGCGGCCCAGCGAGGTCACCGAGCGCGCCGACGTCGTCCTGCCGGTCGCCGCGGTCGCCGAGAAGGCCGGCACCTTCCTCAACTGGGAAGGCAGGGTCCGCTTCTTCGAGGCCGCGCTCAAGCCCGACCAGATGACCCGCCGCCTCGCCCCGACCGACGGACGTGTGCTGCAGATGCTGGCCGACGCGATGGACGTCCACCTGGGCCTGCCGGACCTGCGCACCGCGCGCGCGGAGATCGACCGGCTCGGCGCCTGGGACGGCCCGCGCGCCTCCGAGCCCACGGAGACCGCGGCCTCGCTGCCCCGACCCGCCGCGGGTGAGGCCGTACTCGCCGGACACCGGCTGCTGCTCGACCACGGTGTCCTGCAGGAGGGCGACGAGGCGCTGGCCGGCACCCGGCACGCCGCACGCGCGCGCGTGTCGTCGGCGACCGCCGCCGAGGCCGGCGTCGGGGACGGCGATCTCCTCGCCGTCACCGGATCGGCCGGCACGGTCGAACTCCCCCTCCAGATCACCGAGATGCCCGACCGGGTGGTCTGGCTCCCGCTGAACTCCGTCGGCTCGGGCGTCGCCTCCGGCACCGGCGCGCAGCCCGGCTCCCTCGTCCGCATCGGCCCGGCGGCACGCGCCGGCGCGGCCCCCAAGGAGGTGGAGGCATGAGCCCGTACTTCGCCGCTGAAGACCTCTCGATGTTCGGCCGCGACCCCTGGTGGCTGGTCGTCATCAAAGCGGTGTTCTGCTTCGCCTTCCTGATGGTGACCGTGCTGTTCTCCATCGTCTGGGAGCGCAAGGTCGTCGCCTGGATGCAACTTCGCATCGGCCCCAACCGGCACGGCCCCTGGGGCATGCTCCAGTCGCTCGCCGACGGCATCAAGCTGATGCTCAAGGAAGACATCATCGTCAAGCGCGCGGACAAGGTGGTCTACGTCCTCGCGCCGGTCGTCGCGGCCATCCCGGCCTTCATGGCGATCGCGGTGATCCCCTTCGGCCCGGCCGACGACGAGATCTCGATCTTCGGGCACCGCACCACGATGCAGCTGACCGACCTGCCGATCGCGATGCTCTACATCCTCGCGGTCGCCTCCGTCGGCATCTACGGCATCGTCCTCGCGGGCTGGAGTTCCGGATCCACCTACCCGCTGCTCGGCGGCCTGCGCTCCTGCGCGCAGATGATCTCCTACGAGATCGCCATGGGCGCCGCGTTCGCCTCCGTGTTCCTCTACTCCGGCTCGATGTCGACGTCGACGATCGTCGAACAGCAGCAGGACCGGTGGTACATCCTGCTGCTGCCGGTCTCCTTCATCCTCTACATCGTCACGATGGTCGGGGAGACCAACCGCGCCCCCTTCGACATGCCGGAGTCCGAGGGCGACCTGGTCGGCGGCTTCAACACCGAGTACTCCTCGATCAAGTTCGCGATGTTCATGCTCGCCGAGTACGTGAACATGGTGACGGTCTCGGCCGTCGCGACCACCCTGTTCCTCGGCGGCTGGCGCGCCCCTTGGCCGATCAGCGGCTTCTGGGCGGGCGCGAACCACGGCTGGTGGCCGCTGCTCTGGTTCGTCATCAAGGTCCAGCTGCTGCTGTTCTTCTTCATCTGGCTGCGCGGCACGCTCCCACGCGTGCGCTACGACCAACTGATGAAGCTCGGCTGGAAGGTCCTCATCCCGGTCTCGCTGACCTGGCTGATGCTCGTCGCGACCGTGCGGGCGCTGCGCAACGAGAACTACGACTTCGCCGACATCGCCCTCTACGTCGGCGGCGGGGTCCTGGCCCTGCTGCTGGTCTCCTTCATCGCCGACATGTTCCGCGAGAAGGCGAAGACGGCCGAGGAGCCCGCCGCCCAGCAGCCCGGGTTCGACCCGATGGCGGGCGGATTCCCCGTACCGCCGCTGCCCGGACAGGAGCTGCCGCCGGTGCCGAGGCGCCGCTCGCGCCGGGACCGGGAGCTGATTGTCAGTGGCGGATCGGACACTGTCAGTGACGGATCTTCGGATGGAAAGGAGGCGTCCGATGGCTGAGGAGCCCAAGGAGACCAAGCCCGGTTTCCAGAATCCCGTGGCCGGCTTCGGCGTGACCTTCAAGGCCATGTTCAAGAAGCGGCTGACGGAGCAGTACCCCGAGCAGCAGAAGACCACGGCTCCGCGGTTCCACGGACGGCACCAGCTCAACCGCCATCCGGACGGCCTGGAGAAGTGCGTCGGCTGCGAGCTGTGCGCCTGGGCCTGCCCCGCCGACGCCATCTACGTGGAGGGCGCCGACAACACCGACGAGGAGCGCTACTCCCCGGGCGAGCGGTACGGCCGCGTCTACCAGATCAACTACGCCCGCTGCATCCTGTGCGGGCTGTGCATCGAGGCGTGCCCCACGCGCGCGCTGACGATGACCAACGAGTTCGAGCTGGCCGACTCCAGCCGCGCCAACCTCATCTACACCAAGGAGCAGCTGCTCGCCGGCCTCGAAGAAGGCATGGTCGACACGCCCCACGCGATCTTCCCGGGGACCGACGAACAGGACTACTACCGGGGCCTGGTGACCGAGGCCGCGCCGGGGACCGTACGGCAGGTGGCCGTATCCAAGGGAGAACAGCCTCAATCGGCAGGCCCTTCGGCCGCGGCCGAGGACCAGGAGGTGGAGGCATGAGCCCGCAGCTCGCGGCCTACACCACCTCCACCGGTGAGGCCTTCCAGTTCTGGGTCCTCGGCGCGATCGCGGTGATCGGCGCCCTGTGCACCGTCTTCATGAAGAGGGCAGTGCACAGCGCGCTCTGCCTCGCCGGGACCATGATCGTCCTGGCGGTCTTCTACCTCGCCAACGGCGCCTACTTCCTCGGCGTCGTGCAGATCGTCGTCTACACCGGCGCGATCATGATGCTGTTCCTCTTCGTGGTGATGCTCGTCGGCGTCACGGCCGCGGACTCGCTGAAGGAGACCATCAAGGGCCAGCGCTGGCTGGCCCTGCTGTGCGGGGTCGGCTTCGGAGTCCTGCTGTTCGCCGGCATCGGCAACGCCTCCCTGAAGGAGTTCAACGGCACCGGTCAGGCCAACGCGCACGGCAACGTGGAGGGCCTCGCCGCCCTCATCTTCACCAAGTACGTCTTCGCCTTCGAAATCACCGGCGCCCTGCTGATCACGGCCGCCGTCGGCGCCATGGTGCTCACCCACCGCGAGCGCACCGAGCGCGCCAGGACGCAGCGCGAGCTGGCCGAGCAGCGCGTCCGCGAGGGCAAGCACCTGCCGCCCCTGCCGGCCCCCGGTGTCTACGCCCGGCACAACGCCGTGGACGTCGCGGGCCTGCTGCCCGACGGCACCCCCTCCGAGCTGACCGTCAACAAGACGCTGCGCGAGCGCGGCCAGATCCGTGACGTGTCGGCGGAGGCACTGGGCGACCTGCGGGCCCTGGAACAGCGCGCCGAGGAGCGCCTGGAGCGGACCGAGACCGAGCCGACGACGTTCAAGCGGCCCGAGGAGGCGTCGAAGTGAACCCCGTCAACTACCTCTACCTCGCCGCTCTCTTGTTCACCATCGGCGCGACCGGGGTGCTGATCCGGCGCAACGCGATCGTCGTGTTCATGTGCATCGAGCTGATGCTCAACGCCTGCAACCTCGCGTTCGTCGTCTTCTCCCGGATGCACGGCAACCTCGACGGCCAGATCATCGCCTTCTTCACGATGGTCGTCGCCGCCGCGGAGGTCGTGGTGGGCCTCGCGATCATCGTGTCGCTGTTCCGTACCCGCCACTCGGCCTCGGTCGACGACGCCAGCCTGATGAAGCTGTAAGGGGTCGGAAGAATCGTGGAGAACCTGATCGCGCTGCTCATCGCGGCGCCCCTGCTCGGAGCGGCCGTCCTCCTGGTCGGCGGCCGGCGGCTGGACGCCGTCGGCCACTGGATCGGCACGCTCCTGTCGGCCGCCTCCTTCGTGTTCGGCCTGATCCTCTTCGCCGACCTGCTCGGCAAGAACGCCGAACATCGCACCCTGACCCAGCACCTGTGGACGTGGATCTCGGTCGGCAGCTTCCAGGCGGACGTCACCTTCCGCCTCGACCAACTGTCGATGACCTTCGTTCTGCTGATCACCGGCGTCGGCTCGCTGATCCACCTGTACTCGGTCGGGTACATGGAGCACGACGAGCGGCGCCGCCGCTTCTTCGGCTACCTGAACCTGTTCCTCGCGGCGATGCTGCTGCTCGTCCTCGCCGACAACTATCTGCTGCTGTACGTCGGCTGGGAGGGCGTCGGCCTCGCGTCGTATCTGCTGATCGGCTTCTGGCAGCACAAGCCCAGCGCGGCCACGGCGGCGAAGAAGGCCTTCCTGGTCAACCGCGTCGGCGACATGGGCCTGTCGATCGCGATCATGCTGATGTTCACCACCTTCGGCAGCTTCGCCTTCGGCCCGGTCTTCAGCCACGCCGGTGACGCCTCCGAGGGCAGGCTCACCGCGATCGGCCTGATGCTGCTGCTCGCAGCCTGCGGCAAGTCCGCCCAGGTGCCGCTGCAGTCCTGGCTCGGGGACGCCATGGAGGGCCCGACCCCGGTGTCGGCCCTGATCCACGCCGCGACGATGGTGACCGCGGGCGTGTACCTGATCGTCCGCTCCGCGGCCATCTTCAACCTGGCTCCGGACGCCCAGCTCGCCGTCACCGTCGTCGGCGCGGTCACGCTCCTCTTCGGTGCGATCGTCGGTTGCGCGAAGGACGACATCAAGAAGGCGCTGGCCGGATCGACCATGTCGCAGATCGGCTACATGATCCTCGCCGCCGGCCTCGGCCCCATCGGCTACGTCTTCGCGATCATGCACCTGGTGACGCACGGCTTCTTCAAGGCCGGACTGTTCCTCGGCGCCGGTTCCGTCATGCACGGCATGAACGACGAGGTCGACATGCGCAGGTACGGCGGCCTCAGGAAGTACATGCCGGTCACGTTCATCACCTTCGGTCTCGGCTACCTCGCCATCATCGGTTTTCCGTTCCTGTCGGGCTTCTTCTCCAAGGACGCGATCATCGAGGCGGCCTTCGCGAAGGGCGGCACACAGGGCTGGATCCTCGGCGGCGCGGCCCTGCTGGGCGCGGCCATCACCGCGTTCTACATGACCCGCGTGATGCTGATGACGTTCTTCGGCGAGAAGCGCTGGCAGCCGGACGAGAACGGCAACGAGCCGCACCCGCACGAGTCGCCGAAGGTCATGACGATCCCGATGGTCCTGCTCGCGTTCGGGTCGGTCTTCGCCGGCGGGCTGTTCAGCATCGGCGACCGCTTCCTGCACTGGCTGGAGCCGGTCACCGGCCACAGCGAGGGCCACTCGCCGGTCAGCGCGGCCACGGTCACCGCCGCGACGATGGTGTGCCTGGTCATCGGCGTCGGCATCGCCTGGGCCCAGTACGGCCGCAAGCCCGTGCCTGCCGTCGCCCCGCGCGGATCGCTGCTCACCCGGGCCGCCCGGCGCGACCTGCTCCAGGACGACTTCAACCACGTCGTCCTGGTGCGCGGCGGGGAGCACCTCACGCGCTCCCTGGTCTACGTCGACCACACCCTGGTCGACGGCGTCGTCAACGGCACGGCGGCCGGCTTCGGCGGCCTGTCGGGCCGGCTCCGCCGGGTCCAGAACGGCTTCGTCCGTTCTTACGCGGTCTCGATGTTCGGCGGCGCGGCACTCCTGGTCGCCGCGACCCTGCTGATGAGGGCGGTCTGATACCGATGTCCTTTCCTCTGCTGACAGCGACGGCGGCGCTCCCGGCCATCGGGGCCGTCGCCACGGCCGCCGTACCGGCCGCACGGCGTACCGCCGCGAAGTGGCTGGCGCTGCTGGTCTCGCTCGCCACGCTCGCCCTGGCGGTCACCGTCCTGGTCCGCTTCGACCCGGACGGCGCCCGCTACCAGCTCACCGAATCGCACCCCTGGATCGCCGACTTCGGCGTCCGCTACGAGGTGGGCGTCGACGGCATCGCGGTGGCGCTCATCGCGCTGACCGCGCTGCTGATCCCGTTCGTGATCCTCGCCGGCTGGCACGACGCCGACCCGCTGGAGACCGGCAGCCGCCGCTGGCGGCCCACTCAAGGCTTCTTCGCGCTGATCCTGGCGGTCGAGGCGATGGTGGTCATCTCCTTCGAGGCCACCGACGTCTTCCTCTTCTACATCTTCTTCGAAGCCATGCTCATCCCGATGTACTTCCTCATCGGCGGTTTCGGGGACCGTGCCCACGAGCACGGCGAGGAGGCGGCCTCCACGCAGCGGTCGTACGCGGCGGTGAAGTTCCTGCTCTACAACCTGGTCGGCGGCCTGATCATGCTGGCCGCGGTGATCGGCCTCTACGTGGTCGCCGGGAACTTCAGCCTCCAGGAGATCGCGCAGGCACGCGCCAACGGCTCCCTGCACATGGCGACGAACACCGAACGCTGGCTGTTCCTCGGCTTCTTCTTCGCCTTCGCGGTGAAGGCGCCGCTGTGGCCGCTGCACACCTGGCTGCCCAACGCCATGCAGGAGGCCACCGCCCCGGTCGCCGTCCTCATCACCGCGGTCGTCGACAAGGTGGGCACCTTCGCGATGCTCCGCTTCTGCCTCCAGCTGTTCCCGGGGGCCAGCAAGTGGGCGACGCCCGTCATCCTCGTACTGGCGCTCATCAGCATCGTCTACGGAGCCCTGCTCGCCGTCGGCCAGCGGGACATCAAGCGTCTGGTCGCCTACGCGTCGATCTCGCACTTCGGCTTCATCATCATGGGCATCTTCGCGATGACCACCCAGGGCCAGTCCGGCGCCACGCTCTACATGGTCAACCACGGCATCTCCACGGCCGCGCTGATGCTGGTCGCGGGCTTCCTGATCTCCCGGCGCGGCTCGCGCCTCATCGCCGACTACGGCGGTGTGCAGAAGGTCGCCCCGGTGCTCGCCGGCACCTTCCTGATCGGCGGCCTCGCCACTCTGTCGCTGCCCGGGCTCGCGCCGTTCGTCAGTGAGTTCCTGGTCCTGGTCGGCACGTTCACGCGCTACCCGGCGATCGGCATCATCGCCACCTTCGGCATCGTGCTCGCCGCGCTCTACACCCTCGTGCTCTACCAGCGCACGATGACGGGCCCGGTCAAGCCCGAGGTCTCGGCGATGCCCGACCTCCGCGCGCGCGAGCTGGTGGTCGTCGCGCCGTTGATCGTGCTGCTGATCTTCCTGGGCGTCTACCCGAAGCCCGTCACGGACATCGTCAACCCGGCGGTCAAGCAGACCATGTCCGACGTACACAAGACCGATCCCAAGCCCTCGGTGGAGGCGGCCAAGTGAGCGCAACAGCCGTCCACAGCCTGTGGACAACCGCGGCCGAGCCGATCTCGAAGATCCCCACGCCGAAGATCGAGTACGGGCAATTGTCGCCGACCTTGATCGTCGTCGGCGCGGCGCTGGTCGGCGTGCTGATCGAGGCGTTCGTCCCGCGCAGGTCCCGCTACTACGCGCAGGTGTTCGTGTCCGTCGTGGCCCTCTGTGCCGCGTTCGCCGCGGTGGTCGCCCTGGCGGCCGACGGCTACGGCACCACGAAGGCGCACATCGCGGCCATGGGAGCGATCGCGGTCGACGGTCCGGCCCTGTTCCTGCAGGGCACGATCCTGCTGGCCGGTCTGGTCGCCCTGTTCACCTTCGCCGAACGGCGCCTGGACCCGGCGGCGCACGGCAACCGGGTCGACTCGTTCGCGGCGCAGGCCGCGTCCGTGCCGGGCGGTGACGGCGAGAAGGCCGCAGTGAAGGCCGGCTTCACCACCACCGAGGTCTTCCCGCTGCTGCTCTTCGCGATCGCCGGCATGCTGATCTTCCCCTCGGCCAACGACCTGCTGACGCTGTTCGTGGCCCTGGAGGTCTTCTCCCTGCCGCTGTACCTGCTGTGCGCGCTGGCCCGCCGCAAGCGGCTCCTCTCGCAGGAGGCCGCGGTCAAGTACTTCCTGCTCGGCGCGTTCGCCTCGGCGTTCACGCTGTTCGGCATCGCCCTGCTGTACGGCTACGCGGGCTCGATGTCGTACGCGCGCATCGCGCAGGTCGTCGACGGCACGGTCGGCACCGTCGACCCGGCGCTCGCGGGCACCATGGGCAACGACGCTCTGCTGCTGCTGGGCAGCGCCCTGATCGTGATGGGCCTGCTCTTCAAGGTGGGCGCGGTGCCGTTCCACATGTGGACGCCCGACGTCTACCAGGGCGCGCCGACCCCGGTGACCGGCTTCATGGCGGCGGCGACGAAGGTGGCGGCGTTCGGCGCGCTGCTGCGCCTGCTGTACGTCGTCCTGCCCGGCATGCGCTGGGACTGGCGGCCGGTCATGTGGGCGGTGGCCGTCGTCACCATGCTGGGCGGCGCGATCATCGCGATCACGCAGACCGACATCAAGCGACTGCTGGCGTACTCGTCGATCGCGCACGCCGGATTCATCCTCGCGGGTGTCATCGCGACCTCGAAGGACGGCGTGTCGTCCGTGCTGTTCTACCTGGCCGGGTACTCGTTCGTGACGATCGGCGCCTTCGCGGTGGTCACGCTGGTGCGCGACGCGGGCGGCGAGGCGACGCACCTGTCCAAGTGGGCCGGGCTCGGCCGCCGGTCGCCGCTGGTGGCGGCCGTGTTCGCGGTCTTCCTGCTGGCCTTCGCCGGTATCCCGCTGACCTCCGGTTTCGCCGGGAAGTTCGCCGTGTTCAAGGCGGCGGCGGACGGCGGTGCGGCCCCGCTGGTCGTGATCGGTGTGATCTCCTCGGCGATCGCCGCGTTCTTCTACATCCGGGTGATCGTGCTGATGTTCTTCAGCGAGCCGAGGCCCGAGGGCCCGACCGTGGCCGTGCCGTCGCCGCTGACCATGGCGGCGATCGGGGTGGGCGTGGCGGTCACGGTGGTGCTCGGTGTGGCGCCGCAGTACTTCCTGAACCTGGCGAGCCAGGCGGGCGTGTTCGTGCGCTGAGGCCCGCGCGACGTCCTGCGGCCCCGGTTCCTCCGAGCGAGGAGCCGGGGCCGTCGCCTGTCAGTGGCCCGGCATCTTCGACATGCCCGGTGTTGCCGACGAAGGGCACTTCACTGTCGGGTTCCACTGGGAGAAGAGACCGCGGGGGTTCTTCTTGTAGATCCACACGTGCAGGTCGTAGTGGGTGGGCATGCCCGGGTAGTGGCCGGCCATCGGGCCCTGGAAGTCCTGCCCGAACAGGCGGGGCCGCTTCATGTTCTTGCCGGTGACCGGGACCACCCACTCCACGCCCACGAGCCGGCGCTTGCCGTTGCCGACGTCCTCGTAGAGCAGGCCGCCCGGCTTCTTCGGGTCGAGGGAGCCGAAGCGGGACTCGTTGAAGTAGTGGAAGCCCATGGCGCCCTCGGCGCGGGCCAGGCACACATGCGGCTCGTAGCCGGCGGCGGTCGCGAACGGCTCGTAGCGGTACAGCGCCGTCGCTGTGTACGCCGCGGTCAGCTGCGGGTCGGTGAAGGCGTCCTGGTCGGCGGCTTGGGCGGGCACCGAGGCCGGCACGGCGAGGGCCGAGACGAGGGCGAGGGCGGCTCCGGCGAGGCGAGCGATCATGGGGCGGGGCTCCTAGGGGCAGACGCGGGTGTACCGGGGTGTGGGAAGCGTGATCCGGCGGCGAGCGAGCCTCCGCGGCCCGCTCCAGCAGCCTGTCCCCGGGCGAAGGGAGTGGCCATCCAGAGGCGCCCCAATGGGTTGAGCGGTGACCTTTTGGCAGCACCTGACGCGTCCGATGGGGTGCAGGATCGACTGTCCGGAAACAGTCGCTGCATTGATATGACAAGTCACTCGTACCTGTGGACAACTCCCGACGCTGTCGGCGCGGGCGCCTATCGTGGACGCAGTGGTCGAGGGACGACACACGGGGGACGGACCCGGGGGACACAGGACGATGGGCGCGACGGGCGGGATCAGCGAGATGCCAAGGACGACCGAGGGGCCGGGTGCGGCCGCGAGCGAGGCGCTGGCCACGCTGCACCGGGTCTTCGGATACGAGGCCTTCCGCGGTGAGCAGGAAGCGGTCATCGAGCATGTGGTGGCGGGCGGAGACGCCCTCGTCCTCATGCCGACCGGCGGCGGAAAGTCACTGTGCTACCAGATCCCGGCCCTGGTCAGACCCGGTACGGGCGTGGTGATCTCGCCGCTGATCGCGCTGATGCAGGACCAGGTGGACGCCCTGCGTGCCCTCGGCGTACGGGCCGGCTTCATCAACTCCACGCAGGACTTCGGCGAGCGGCGCATGGTCGAGGCCGAGTTCCTCGCAGGCGAGCTGGACCTGCTGTACCTGGCCCCGGAGCGGCTGCGGGTCGAGGCCACGCTCGACCTGCTCTCCCGCGGCAAGATCTCCGTCTTCGCCATCGACGAGGCGCACTGTGTGTCCCAGTGGGGCCACGACTTCCGCCCCGATTACCTGGCCCTCTCCCTGCTCGGCGAGCGCTGGCCGGACGTCCCGCGGATCGCCCTCACGGCCACGGCCACGCGCGCCACCCACGAGGAGATCACCCAGCGGCTGGACCTGCCGAGGGCCCGCCACTTCGTCGCCAGCTTCGACCGGCCCAACATCCAGTACCGGATCGTGCCCAAGGCCGACCCCAGGAAGCAGCTGCTCGCCTTCCTGCGGGAGGAGCACGCGGGCGACGCCGGCATCGTGTACTGCCTCTCCCGCAACTCGGTGGAGCGGACGGCCGAGTTCCTGAGCAGCAATGGCATAGAGGCGGTGCCCTACCACGCGGGCCTGGACGCGGGCACGCGCGCGGCCCACCAGTCCCGGTTCCTGCGCGAGGAGGGCCTGGTCGTGGTCGCGACCATCGCCTTCGGCATGGGCATCGACAAGCCGGACGTGCGCTTCGTCGCCCATCTGGACCTGCCCAAGTCGATCGAGGGCTACTACCAGGAGACGGGCCGCGCAGGTCGCGACGGAGCGACCTCCACCGCCTGGATGGCCTACGGCCTCAACGACGTCATCCAGCAGCGCAAGCTGATCCAGTCCGGCGAGGGCGACGAGGCGTTCCGCCGCCGGGCCTCCGCCCACCTCGACGCCATGCTCGCCCTGTGCGAGACCGCCCAGTGCCGGCGCGGCCAGCTGCTGGCCTACTTCGGCCAGGAACCCTCCACCACGGGCTGCGGCAACTGCGACACCTGCCTGACCCCGCCGGAGACCTGGGACGGCACGGTCGCCGCGCAGAAGGTGCTGTCGACGGTGGTACGGCTGCAGCGGGAGCGCGGGCAGAAGTTCGGCGCCGTACAGATCGTCGACATCCTGCTCGGCAAGCGCACCGGCAAGGTGATCCAGTTCGACCACGACCAGCTGTCCGTGTTCGGCATCGGCCAGGACCTCGCCGAGGGCGAGTGGCGGGGTGTCGTCCGGCAGCTGCTGGCCCAGGGGCTGCTCGCGGTCGAGGGCGAGTACGGAACGCTGGTGCTCACCGAGGCGAGCGGTTCGGTGCTGCGGCGGGAGCGGGAGGTGCCGCTGCGCAAGGAGCCGAAGAAGCCGGCCACGTCGCGGTCGGGATCGGGCGCCTCCTCCGGCCGGGGCGACGGCAAGGCCAAGGCCGCCGCGGTCGAGCTGCCCGACTCGCTGCTCCCCGCCTTCGAGGCCCTGCGCGCCTGGCGCGCCGAACAGGCCCGGGAGCAGGGAGTCCCGGCGTACGTCATCTTCCACGACGCCACCCTCCGGGAGATCGTCACCTCCTGGCCCGGCTCGGTGCGGGAGTTGGGCACGGTGAGCGGGGTCGGCGAGAAGAAGCTGGCGACGTACGGGGAAGGGGTGCTCGAGGTGCTGAACTCCCTCGGCACACCGGGCACGCCCGCCGGCGGCGCCCCCACGGGCGATGTCTCCCCTGCGGGTGAGTCTTCACCGGCGCCCGTCGACTCCCCGGACGACTACTGGCCCGAGCCGGAGGACGAGCCGGAGCCGGACGACTGGATATAGCCCGCCCGAGGCCTCGGGAGACCGGCCTTCCCTCCTGCGCTGCGACTGGGGCGACGCCGCGGATCGTCACAATCCCCGCGCCGCGTATGCCCTGACATCCGCGTCCGAGTCGGTCGTGGCCGTGGCCAGGGCCGCACGAGCCTCCTCGGTGGCGTTGTGCCGGGTCAGGGCCAGGACCGCCGCCTTGCGCACGTCGGGGTTCGGGTCGGCCACGGCCTTGGCAAGGGCGGGGACGGCGGAGTCGGCGGGTGCGACCGACAGCGCGGTGGCGGCGCCGGCGCGGACCTGCCAGGCAGGGTCGGACAGGGCGGCCACGGCACGGGCGGCGAGCGGCGCCGGGCAGCCGGGCGTGGCCAGCGCACCCAGCGCGGCACCGCGCACCAGCGGGTCGGCGTCCTCGGTGAGCCGGTCCAGGGCGCCGGTGAGCGACTCCCGGGCCCGCGGGTCCAGGGGCGCCGGGCTGACGGCGGCCAGCGCCTTGGCCACGGCCACGCGGACTTCCCGGGAGGGATCGTTCGAGGCGCCCGCCAGTGGTTCGGCCACGTCGACCGAGACGAGGGCGCGCACGGCCTCGATACGGACCGGAATGTCGGGGTCGTCCAGCGCGGCGGCGAACACGGCTGCTTCGCCCAGCCGCAGGGCGCGCAGGACATCGAGGGCCGCGGCGCGGACCACGGGGTCCGCCTCGCCGAGCGCGTCGATGAGGGCGGCGCCCAGGGCGGGCTCGGACGGCAGGGTCTCGACAAGTTCACGCATCGAGGCCGCGGCGGCCGCGCGGACCTTGGCGTCGGGGTCCGCGAGGGCGCCCGCCAGGGCCGGTCCGGTGCCGGGCGGCACGGTCTCGGTGAGGACGGAGACGGCCGTACGGCGGACCGCGGGATCGGGATCGGACAAATAGGGCTGCAGGGAAGCGAGTTCGGGCTCCTCCTCGGCCAGCCGCAGCAGCTCCAGGAGCCGGGGCGGGGCGGTGCCCGGGGCGCCGCTCGGGGCCTCCAGTCCGGCGGCGCGGGTGGACGACGGTCCGGTGGCGACCGGCGCCGCATCGCGCGGGCCGGCCGTGGCGACGTCCTCGGGCCGGACCTGGCCCAGCTGCCGGGAGGGACCGCCTGCCGGGGCGAAGCCCTCGACCGGGACCAGATACGGAGCCACGGGCCGGACCGTGAACTCCATCGCACCAGAGGGGGACTTGTGCAGATCGAGGTGGTGGAACCAGGAGGCGTCGTCGCGCCCGGGGTGGTCGATCCGGTCGTGGTAGAGCCCCCAGCGGGACTCGGTACGGGCGAGGGAGGCGCGGGCGGCCATCTCCGCGCAGTCACGGATGAAGGTGACCTCGGCGCAGCGCATCAGCTCGTGCGGGGTGCGGGCGCCCATCGCGGCGATGTCGGCGCGCATCCGTTCGAAAGCCTCCAGGGCGAGGGAGAGGCGGACGCCGGACTTGGGCGGTGCCACGTAGTCGTTCACGAAGCGGCGCAGCTTGTACTCGACCTGGGGCTGCGGCGGGCCGTCCGGGTTGCGCAACGGGCGGTAGATCAGCTCGTGCGCCTCGCGGACCTGGTCCGCGGGAAGCTCTCCCGCGTACGCCGTGTACTGGGCGGCGTCAGCACCCGCGAGGTCCCCGAAGACGAAGGCGCCGATCATGTAGTTGTGCGGGACGCAGGCGAGGTCGCCCGCGGCGTACAGGCGGGGGACGGTCGTACGGGCCCGGTCGTCGACGCGGACACCGGAGGCGGAGTGGCCACCGCACAGACCGATCTCGGAGATGTGCATCTCGACGTCGTGGGTGCGGTAGTCGTGCCCGCGCCCGGCGTGGAAGGTGCCGCGGGTGGGCCGCTCGGTGGAGTGGAGGATGGACTCCAGGGCGGAGACCGACTCCTCGGGCAGATGACTCAGCTTCAGGTAGACCGGGCCGCGGTCGCTGGCGACCTCCGCCGCGAACTCGGCCATCATCTGCCCCGACCAGTAGTCGGAGTCGACGAACCGCTCGCCGTGCCGGTTGACCTGGTAGCCGCCGAAGGGGTTGGCGACGTAGGCGCAGGCCGGACCGTTGTAGTCCTTGATCAGCGGATTGATCTGGAAGCATTCGATTCCGGTCAGCTCGGCGCCCGCGTGGTAGGCCATGGCGTAGCCGTCACCGGCGTTGGTGGGGTTCTCGTAGGTGCCGTAGAGGTAGCCGGAGGCGGGCAGACCGAGACGGCCGCAGGGGCCGGTGGCGAGGATCACCGCGCCCGCGCGGACGGTGACGAAGGCACCGGTGCGGGTGTGGAAGCCGACGGCGCCCACGGCCCGCCCGTCGTCCGCCGCGGTCAGCACACGGACCGGCATCAACCGGTTCTCGATACGGATCCGCTCCCGCATCTCCCGCCGCCGCAACTGCCGGTACAGAACCTTCTTGACGTCCTTGCCCTCCGGCATCGGCAGCACGTACGAGCCCGAGCGGTGGACCTGGCGGACCGCGTAGTCCCCGTGCTCGTCCTTCTCGAACTTGACCCCGTACGACTCCAGCCGCTGGACCATAGCGAAGCCGCGGATGGCGGTCTGGCGGACGGTCGACTGGTCGACGATGCCGTCGTTGGCACGGGTGATCTCGGCGACGTAGTCGTCGGGCTCGGCGCGGCCGGGGACGACCGCGTTGTTGACGCCGTCCATGCCCATGGCCAGCGCGCCGGAGTGGCGGACGTGGGCCTTCTCCAGGAGCAGGACGTCCGCGCCGCGCTCGGCGGCGGTCAGGGCGGCCATGGTGCCGGCGGTGCCACCGCCGATGACGAGAACGTCGCAGGTCAGCTCCTCGGCATCGGTGACGGCGGGGATCTCCATGGGGGTCTGCGCGGGGGCGTTGGCGGGGGTGGTCACCGGGGTGCCTTTCAGGTGCCGAGCGAGGAGAGGACGGTGCGACGCAGGGCTGCCCGGGCCGGGTCGTCGAGGGCGCCACGGTCACGCGGACGCGGCACGTCGCGTACGGAGGCCAGGCCGCCGGCCCCGAGGAGGGCGACGCGGTCGCCGAGGAAGAGCGCCTCGTCCACGTCGTGCGTGACGAAGACGACGGTCGCGCCCGTGCCGCGCAGGACCTCCACCAGCAGGTCCTGCATGCCCGAGCGGGTCTGGGCGTCGAGGGCTCCGAAGGGTTCGTCCATGAGGACCGCGCGCGGGCTGTCCGCCAGGGCGCGGGCCAACTGGGCGCGCTGGCGCTGCCCGCCGGAGACCCGGTGCGGCAACTGTCCCGCCTGTGCACTTAGTCCGACGCGCCCGAGCCAGGACTCGGCCCGCGAACGACGCTCGGAGCGCGGTACGCCGCTGATGGCGAGGGGGAGTTCGACGTTTCCGCGCAGGGTGCGCCAAGGCAGCAGCGCGTCCTCCTGGAAGACCAGCGCACGGTCGGCGGACGGCCCGGTGAGCGGGCTGCCGTCCTGCTCCACCGCCCCGGCCAGCGGTGACAGCAGCCCGGCGAGCGTGCGCAGCAGCGTCGACTTGCCGCAGCCGGAGGGGCCGACGACGGTGAGGATCTCGCCCGGCGCGACATCCAGGTCGACGTCGTGCAGGACCGGGGCGCCCGGACGGCCGAGGACGGCGGCACGGAAGGTGAGCCGGGTGCCGCGTACGGCCTCCCGTGACGTCGTCGCAGGGGCGACGCCTGTCACGACCGTCTCAGACGAGGTGCTCATCCCGCGCCCCCTGCTCGCTTTCGTCGTGGCCCTGGTGCTGGGCCTCGGGCTGGTTCTCGGGGTTGCCGTCGGCCTTCATGGCGACCGCGGCCGGGGCGGCGACGCGGGGCACCCCAGTGCGCCCCCGGCCGGCGGGCACGTACGAGGTGCGGGGCAGCCAGCTGGTCAGGCGGCGGCCGAGGAGTTCCACAGCCGTGGAGGTGACCCAGCCGAGGAGGCCGATCGTGACCATGCCGACGAAGACGCCCGGGTAGTTCACGACCGTGTAGTCCTGCCAGGTGCGGTAACCGACGCCGTACTGGCCGGAGATCATTTCGGCGGAGATCACGCAGATCCACGAGACGCCGATACCGACCGACAGGCCGCCGAAGATGCCGGGCAGCGCCCCCGGCAGCACGACCGAGCCGAGGATCCGCAGCCGGCCGCCACCGAGGGTGCGCACCGCCTCCTCCCACACGGGGGTGAGTGCACGGACCGCGTGCCGGGTGGAGACCAGCACGGGGAAGAAGGCGGCGGTGCACGTGATGAAGACGATGCCCTGTTCGTTCGAGGGGAAGAGAAGGATCGCGACGGGGACGAGGGCGATGGCCGGGATGGGGCGTACGACTTCCAGGACCGGGCCGAGCAGGTCCTCGGCGAGGCGCGAGCGGGCCACGAGCACGCCCGTCGCCACGCCCAGGACGGCTGCCAGCGCGAAGCCGGTGAGGATGCGGGTGAGGCTGTCGGTGAGGTCGGTCCAGTAGTCGGCCCCGGAGACCCGGTCGGCGAAGGCCCGGGCCACGTCGGTGGCCGTCGGAAACTGCGAGAAGCGCAGCCACAGGTCGACGTCCAGGCTGGTCAGCAGCTGCCAGAGCCCAAGAGCGGTGGCAAGGGACGCCGCCCGCAACGCATAGCGGGCGAGCGGCCGCCGGGTCATGAGGACCGCCCGAGTGCCTCGGTGTACGAGACGGCACGGGCGCCGCCGTGAGCCGTGATGTACGCCTGCGCTGTATCTGGGGCCACGAACGGCAGCAGCTGGTCACCGTCGGCCACCCAGACCGCCTTGTCGGCGAACCAGAGGGTGCCGGTGGTGGCGTCGGGGACGTAGGCAGCGCGGATGCCGCCCCGGTGCCCGGCCACGTAGGCCAGCAACTCCTTCGGCGACTTGAAGGAGACGGTCTTCTTGCCGCCCTTGGGCCATACCTCGCTCGCGCCCGGCGCGGGTGCGGCGGCGAGCCGCTCGGCGTAGGAGGCGCCGAGGGCTTTCTTCACGTACCGGTCGTCGATGAAGGAGTCCACGTCTATGTCGCCGGTGAGCTTGGCGGCCTTGAGGACGGAGACGTCCTGCTTCAGCGCGGCGACGAGCTGGGGTTTGACGGCCGGATCGAAGGTGGCGATGCCGTGGGCGCCGTTGTACAGGTAGACGACCTCGGCGGGCAGACCGGTGGCCCCGGCGACCTTCTCCGCGGCGGTCACAGGGTGGTCGTCGAGATAGTCCGAGGCTTGCGCCTGGGCCTTCAGGAAAGCATCCAGCACGGCTGGGTGCTGCTTGGCGAAGTCCTCGCGGGCGGTGACACCGTGGAAGGTCGGCAGGTTCAGCCGGGCGCCGTCGTACAGGGCCTTTGCCTTGCCCTGGTAAGCGAGCAGGCCCGGCCAGGCGACGAACTGCGACAGTGCGTCCACGCTGCCGGCGGAGAGGGCCGAAGCGCCGACGGCGGGCTGCTGGTTGAGCTTCGAGACACCGGTGTTCGGGTCGACGCCCGCGCGCTGCAGGGCTCGCACGAGGGTGCCGTCGGCTGCGGAGCCGACGCTCGTGGAGACCTTCTTGCCCTTCAGGTCCTTCAGGGAAGCGAGCTTGGAGTCCGGGGCGATGACCACGGTGTTGAGGCCGCCGCGCAGGTTGTAGCCGGTGACCGACACCAGGTGTGTGGGCTGGCCGAGCTGCTTGCCGCGTGCCGCGTTGAGCAGCAGGGGGAAGTCGCCCATCGACCCGATGTCGATCTTCCCGGCGGTCATCTGGGCGGTGATCGGGGCGCCGGTGGCGTAGTCCTGCCAGTCGACCTTGTAGGTGTGGCCGTCGTGCAGGGCGTTCAGCTGCTTCTCGAAGTAGCCCAGGGAGCGAAGCAGGGTCCCTGCGGTGACCGTGTTGATGGTCTTGGACTGGTAGCCGACGGTCACGGTGACTGTGGAACCGCTGCCCGCTTCGGCGCTGCCGCCACAGGCGGACAGGGGCAGGAGGAGCGTGGCGGCGGACAGGACGACTGCCTTGCGTTTCATGGTTGTTCGGCCTCTCACCGGAGCAGGTCGGAAGGGTCAGCGGAGCAGGTAGGGCATGTTGACCGTGACGGCTCCGGTGGGACAGCGGGCCGCGCACGGGCCGCAGTACCAGCACTCGTCGACGTGCATGTACGCCTTGCCGCTGCTGTCGTCGATGGCGAGTGAGTCCAGCGGGCACATGTCCACGCAGAGCGTGCAGCCGTCGATGCACTTCGACTCGTCGATGGTCACGGGCACGTCGGCCCGCTGGGGCGCCAAGGGCATGGCTGTCTCCAGGAAACGGGTCAGGCAGGGTGGTTACAGCGACCGGTGGAGCAGGCCGCTCATGGTGATGCGGTCGCCGCGGAAGCGGATGAACTCCAGGTCGACGGGGCGGCCGTCGGCGAGGTGTGTGAGGCGTTCCAGCATCAGCACGGCGGCCCCGCGCGGCGCCTGGAGCACGGCGGCGGAGTGGGCGTCCGCGTTCACCGCCTCCAGGGTGATCTCGGCGTGGCCGAGGCGCTGGCCGGTGATGGCTTCCAGCAGACGGAAGACATCGGTGTTCTCCAGGTCGGCGCCGAGCAGGGATGTTCCGATGTCGAGGGGGATGTAGGTGAGGTCGAGGGAGAGGGGGAGGCCGTTCAAACGGCGCAGGCGTTCGATGTAAAGGACGTCGGCGCCGGCCGGGACATGGAGGCGTTCGGCCACCGGGGCGGGCGCGGGGGCGGGGCCCAGGGTGCGGACCTCGTTGGTGACGCGGCCGTGTTCGCGGAGGGTTTCCGCGAGACCCATCAGGTGGTCGAGCCCGTGTGGGTACTTCTGGCCCACGACGACGGTGCCGACCCCCGGCAGCCGCTCCACCAGGCCTTCCGCCCGAAGCAGGTCCAGGGCCTGGCGGACGGTGTTGCGGGAGGCGCGGTAGTCGGCGGCGAGGGTGGACTCGTGGGGGAGGGTGCCGTCCTCGAACACGCCGGTGAGGAGCTGGTGGCGCAGGAGGTCGGCGAGCTGCCGGGCCCGGTCCGCACGCAGCCGGCGACGCACGCGGTGGGCGGCGACAGTGGTCGCGGCGCCCTGCCCGGCGTGGTCTCGGGAGCGGTCGGTGGGTGGCATGGCTGGAACCATACCGAGCAGGTAGGGAATGGGGTGTTTCTGGAGTGTTGCGCCAGGTGAGGGTGCGTTGGATAGGTCGCTGAGCTTGGGTTTTCCGAGGGGGCGGGCTAGAACTGCCACTCGGCTGCTCTTCGGTTCACGCTGATCGAAGCCGGGTGGGGCGCATGCTCGCGCCGGCGGTAGGCCGCCTGCTGGAGGTGACGACGGTCCGGCTGTGACTGCCCCCGGTGGCGTCGGGACATGGGGTCAGGACAGTGCCGTGAGTCCCGGCGCGAACGTGATCAGCAGCGGCAGCAGCGGGACCAGTGCCGCCACCGTCGTCGTCAGGGCCCGGTGCCGGCGGAGCAGGCGTGGTGGGGGCTCCAGGAGGCGGTCCACGCGTTCGCCGAGGAGGCGGCGGCTGGAGGCGCAGGACAGGACGCCGCGGTGCTGGTTCAGCTCGATCAGGGCCAGGGCGGTGGTGAGGTGGCCGCAGCGGCGGGATGCCGCGTCGTCGGCGGCCAGTTCGACCAGCCGGTGCGTCTGGTCGCAGAAGTGGGCGAAGAGCGGGACGTGCGGGAAGCCCGTGGCGAGCGCGGTGGACAGGTGGAGCAGCCAGTCGTGGTGGGCGCGGGCGTGGCCGCGCTCATGGGTGAGGACCGCGTCCAGCTGATGGTCGGTCAGGCGGTGCAGCGCTCCGGTCGTCACGACCAGCTGGGGCGGGTGGCCCGGCATCCACCAGGCGTCCGGGTACTCGTCCTCCAGCACCAGCATCGGCCCGCGTGCCGCCGGCAGTCCCGCGGGCAGGTCGGGGGCGCGTTCACGCAGATGCGCCCGGGTCTGGCCGCGACGGCGGCGGGCCTCGGCGATCTCCCGGGCGAGCATCGCGGTGGTCCAGGCGGCTCCGCAGGCCAGCAGCAGGGTGAGGGCGACGGCCCAGACCGGGGCGGTGGAGAGGTCGTACGCGGCGGTGACGGCGGGCGGCGCGGGGGCGAAGACATGGTCGCGGACGGTGTGGAAGACCGCCGCCGCGCCCAGCACGAGCGCGGTCAGACAGCACAGCAGGACCGTGGCGACCAGGCACTGCCACACCCACAACGCGACCACGGGATCCCGCTCGGGCCAGGCGGCCCGGGTCAGCGCGCGCGGCGCCGGTACGGCGGCCGTCAGGGCGACGACGCTCAGCAGGAGCAGGCAGACGGTCATGCCGGGGCTCCGGTTCCTGGTCGGAGACGGGTGCGGGTGCCGGGTGGTGCGGAGGCGGTGCACGGGGGCGCATCTTCTGGTGCGTGTCCCGTCAGTATGACGGGACGGGCGGCGCGAGTGTCAGGGTCGAGCAGCGATCGTCTCTTCCCCGACCCTCGTGGCGTGTTCCCGCTGAGCCGGTTCCCGGCTCCCGAACGCGCCCCTATGCGCGCAGCGCCGCCCGGACCGCCGCGGTCACCTGCTCCTCCGTCGCCCCGAGCGCCCGCGCCTGTCCCACGAACCCGTCGGCCAGTGCCGCGAGTTCGGCTGCCGGGTCCGGGCGGTCGGCCGGGGCCGGCAGCGGGGCCACGCGGGTGCCCGCGCCGCGCCGTGTCCGGATCAGGGAGGCCGCCTCCAGCTCGCGGTAGGCGCGGGCCACCGTACCCGCCGCCAGGCCCAGGTCGGCCGCCAGCTGCCGTACCGTCGGCAGCCGTTCGCCCTCGGGCAGGCGACCGGTGGTGATCAGGGCGGCGAGCTGGGCGCGGATCTGTTCGTAGGGCGGGACGGGACTGGTGGTGTCGACCCGCACGACCGCGCCGTTCACCGGCGTTCCCCCGAGCCCGGCCGGCGGAGCGCCCGCCGGCGACGGTCACCGGCGGCGGACCGGCGCCCCCACGACGCCCGCGGGGAGCACACCGTGACCAGCGTCCACGGCACGGTCGCGAGCGCGAGCGTGGCCAGCGGCCACAGCACCGCGTTGGCCACCGTCCCGGCGGTGCCGTCGCAGCTGATGTCCATCAGTGCCCCGGACGCCGTCGAGGCGGCGCCCAGCAGGGAGGCGGACACGACCAGTCCCCAGGCGGCGACGACGGCGAGGCTGCGGTCGCGGCGGGACTGTTCGTCGCCGGGCCGGGTCGCGATCCGCCGCAGGGACCAGCCGCAGGCGGCCGTGGCGACGGCCAGGGAGGACAGCATCGGCAGGCCGTAGTGGAAGCCGGGCCAGGGTGTGGCCGACTGGGTGACGCCCCGGCAGGTCGCCGTGAGGGCGCGCCCCGCGTGCCCCAGGTCGTCCGGTGAGGCGATCGCGCCCGCCACCACGAGCAGCACCACCAGCGCCCCCGCGAGGGCCAGGAGCAGCCAGGTCACGCGCGGCGGCACATAGGCCCGGACGCGGCGCGGGGCGAGCCCCGCCGTGCGGACGGTGCCCTGAGCCGGCGGGGTCAGCGCGTCGCCCGCCAGGACGCCGGCCACCGCGCACAGTCCGAACGCCGGGATGGCGTACAGCACCCCGTCGCCGTGGTCGAGCGAGGACAGCCAGCGGCCGACGAGCGCGCCGACGATCAGGCCCGTCCAGCGGGCGTAGCGGTCGACGGGCACGCGGGACGCCGGAGCCGTCGTACCAAGGTCGGCATCAGCCATGACAAACCCCCGTGAAAGTGAGCATCTTGTACTCACCGCTTGTATCAAGTGGTGAGTACAAGATGGCATCACGGCGGACTTGTGTCAATTGCTTGATACAAGTCTCGGCCCGTCCGGTGCAAAGCTCGGCCCGAGACGACCCGGAACGGGGCTCAGCCCGAGACGACGCGGCCGCTGACCTCCCCGAGACCCACCCGGCCCCCGTCCGCCCCCGGCGCCCACGCCGACATCGTCACGACGTCGCCGTCCTCCAGGAACGTCCGCTTGCCGTCCGGGAGTTCGAGCGGGTCGCGGCCGTTCCAGGTCAGCTCCAGCAGTGAGCCGCGCTGGTTCTCCGCCGGGCCGCTCACCGTGCCCGAGCCGTACAGGTCGCCGGTGCGCAGGGAAGCGCCGTTCACCGTCATGTGGGCGAGCTGCTGGGCCGCGGTCCAGTACATGCTGGAGAACGGCGGCTCGGACACCACATGGCCGTTGATCGCGACGGAGATCCGCAGGTCGTAGCCGCCGGGCTCGATCTCCGGCGCGGCGTCGTCCAGGTAGGGCAGCAGCGGGTGGGTGCGCTCCGGAGGAGCCACGCGCGCGTGCTCCAGCGCCTCCAGCGGGGTGATCCACGCCGACACCGAGGTCGCGAAGGACTTGCCGAGGAACGGGCCGAGCGGGACGTACTCCCAGGCCTGGACGTCCCGCGCCGACCAGTCGTTCAGCAGGCACAGCCCGAAGACGTGCTCCCGGAAGTCGCCGAGCGCGACCGGCCTGCCCAGCTCCGAGGGCACGCCCACCACGAAGCCGACCTCGGCCTCGATGTCCAGCCGGATCGAGGGGCCGAAGACGGGTGCCGGGTCGGCGGGGCCCTTGCGCTGCCCGGACGGCCGTACGACGTCCGTGTCCGACACCACCACGGTGCCGGAGCGGCCGTGGTAGCCGATCGGCAGGTGCTTCCAGTTGGGGGTCAGGGAGTCCTCGGCGTCCGGGCGGAACATCTGGCCGACGTTCCGGGCGTGGTTCTCGGAGGCGTAGAAGTCGACGTAGTCCGCGACCTCGAAGGGCAGGTGGAGGGTCACCGACGACAGGGGGTGGAACAGCGCTTCGATCGTGGACCGGTGCGAGGGCACGGTCACCCACGCCGTCAGCGCGCGCCGCACGTCCGACCACGCCGTGCGCCCGGCCGCCAGCAGGGGCGTGAGGGTGGGCTGCGCGAGCAGGGAGACGTACGGCGAGCCGAGGGCGGCGGCCGCGGCGCCCGCGTCGAGGACGTGGTCACCGAGCCGAACGCCGACCGTCCGCTCCGTGCTGCCGGAGGGCGAGAACACGCCATAGGGAAGGTTGTGCGGACCGAAGGGGTCGCCCTCGGGGACGTCGAAGGGGGGCATGGGGTACTGCCTCGCTCTCATCCGGGCCATGCATGGCGGTGCGTTCCATGTGGTCGCGGCACACGTTACGGCCGAGTCGGGACCACATGGAACGCACCGCCAGGCGTTGCTCGAAAGGTTGCTCGGACAGTGTCTAAAGAGTTCGCAATGTCCGAATAGCCCTTGTGGGAGGCGGCAATTCCGGCTTAGCGTCCTTTGGGGGACACGGACGGGTTGGGTCCGGTCCGTAGGGGGGACACGTGGGGGGACCCGTGGCCAGAAGCACCATCGGCATGCCTTTCGAGGCGGACCGTGACGTGCCGGGACTGATCGTCAAATTCGGGGACTACCCGCTGCACCACGGCGGTGTCGGCGCGATCCGCAGCCTGGGCCGCCTCGGCGTACCGATGTATGCGATCACCGAGGACGCCTACACGCCCGCAGCCGCCTCTCGCTATCTCGAGCGGGCGTTCGTGTGGCCGACGACCGGCGCCGAGGACCCGGGCCGGCTGGTCGAGGGCCTGCTGCGCATCGGCCGCCGGATCGGCCGTCCGACCGTCCTGGTTCCGACGGACGAGGAGGCCGCCGTCCTGATCGCCGAGCACCAGGACGATCTGGCCGGTCCCTTTCTCTTCCCGCGTGTCGACCCCGCGCTGCCGCGCCGGCTGGCCAGCAAGCAGGGCCTGCACGAGCTGTGCGCGGAACACGGCATCGCGAGCCCGGCGGCCGCGTTCCCGGAGTCGTACGACGAGGTCGTCGCCTTCGCCGACACGTCCCGCTTCCCTGTGGTGGCCAAGAACCGCGAGGCGTTCGTGCGGCGCAGCCGGCCCGCCGTCAACGGCACCACGAGGATCGCCACCCGCGAGGGCCTGCTCGCGCTCGCCCGGGACTGGGGCGAGCAGCCCGGCGTGATCCTGCAGGAGTACCTGCCGAGGGAGGAGGCCGAGGACTGGATCGTGCACGCCTGCTTCGACGCCGACGCCAACCCGCTCGCGCTCTTCACCGGAGTCAAGGTCCGCTCCTGGCCGCCGCACGCGGGCATGACGGCGAACGCCTACGTCGTCGACAACCCGGAACTCGCCGACCTCGCCGCGCGTTTCGTCAAACAGATCGGCTTCACCGGCATCATCGACCTCGACCTGCGCTTCGACCGGCGCGACGGACAGTACAAGCTCCTCGACTTCAACCCGCGCATGGGCGCCCAGTTCCGGCTCTTCGAGAACGAGTCGGGCGTGGACGTCGTACGCGCGATGCACCTGGACCTGACCGGCCGCGCCGTACCGGAGGGGGAACAGCGCGCCGGCCACCGTTTCGTCGTGGAGAACATCGACCTGCCCGCCCTCCTCGCCTACCGCCGCAGCGGCTACACGACGCCGCACGCGCCGGCGAAGGCGAGCGGGACGGAGCTGGCCTGGTTCGCGGGTGACGACCCGATGCCGTTCCTCACGATGCTCGCCCGGTTCGTGCGCCCGGGCGCGAAGCACCTGTATCAGCTGTGGCGCACCAGCCGGCGCGGCAGCAGCACCACTCACACCACGAAGTAGGCAAGGCCACGGAAGTGGCGCACCGCGTCCTGGGGAGGGACTTCGTGATTCGACCGGTTGCAGTCATCGGTGCCGGGCCGTACGGCCTGTCCACCGCCGCCCATCTGCGGGCGCGCGGCATCCCCGTCCGCATCTTCGGCGACCCCATGGTCAGCTGGCGCGACCACATGCCCGAGGGCATGCTCCTCAAATCGACCCCCGCCGCCTCCAGCCTCGACTGCCCGCAGCCCGGCCACACCCTCGCCGACTACTGCGACGCGGCCGGTGTCCGCCGGCTGGTGACCGACGAGGACATCGTCCCGGTGGAGACCTTCATCGCGTACGGCGAGTGGTTCCAGGAGAAGCTGCTGCCCGGCCTGGAGCAGGTCCGGGTCGTCTCCGTGGACCGCGACGAGAGCGGAGGGTTCGAACTCAAACTGGACTCGGGGGAGCTGTTCACCGCCCGCGCGGTCGTGGTCGCCACCGGGCTGTCCGGGCTGGCCCATCTCCCGGCGGAGCTGGCGGCAGCGGCGGCCGACGGTCCGGCGCTCACGGGCCCGGTCTCGCACAGCTCCCAGCACCACGACCTCACCCGCTTCGCCGGCAAGGAGCTGATCGTCGTCGGCGCCGGCCAGTCCGCACTGGAGACGGCCGCCCTCGCGGCCGAGTCCGGCGCCCAGGTGCGCGTGGTCTCGCGCGGCCGCGGCCGGGTCGCCTTCGGCGCCCCGCCCTGGGCCCAGCCCAGGCTGCGCCCCGAGTCGCCCTTCGGGCGTGCCTGGTCCCTGTGGGCGCTCAGCTACTACCCCCAGCCGTACCGCTTCCTGCCCGCCCGCACCCGCCACTACCTGGTCCGCCGGGTCCTCGGCCCGCTCGGCGCCTGGTGGCTGCGCGACCGCTTCGAGGGCAAGGTGCAGGTCGAGGAGGTCGAGCGGGTGGTGGGCGCCGAGGCCCCGGGCGGCAGTCCGGTCCTCACCGTGAGCACCCACGTCGGGCGCACCGAGCGGCTCTCGGCCGACCACGTCATCGCGGCCACCGGCTACCGCGTGAACATCGCCGCGATGGACTTCCTCGGCCATGGGCTGCGCACCCGGCTGGCGGTGAGCCGGGGCGCGCCCAGGCTGGGACCCGGGTTCGTCTCCTCCGTCCCGGGCCTGTACTTCACCGGCCTCCCGGCGGCGTCCTCGTACGGCCCGGTGATGCGGTTCGTGTGCGGCACGGAGTTCGCCTCGCCGCGTCTGGCCGGGCATCTGGCGGCGGCACACGGCTGAGCGGCGGAAGACGCCGTCCCGCTCACCCGCGGGTCCGATCGCGTCAACTCCACCACCATCAGGGGCCCCGCAGGGGCCACTTGAGGCCGAGGAGCACACAAGTCCGGGAACTCCAGGGTGAGTCGGCGGGGCGTGGGATCCGTATTCTCTGATCATGGCCGCACCCCCCGCATACGCACTGATCGCCACCGACCTGGACGGGACGCTGCTGCGCGGCGACGACACCGTCTCCGACCGGTCGCGCGCCGCGCTCGAGCGGGTGGCGCGGGCCGGCGCCCGGCACCTGGTGGTGACGGGCCGCCCGGCCCCCCGGGTGCGGCCCCTCCTGGAGGGCCTCGGCAGCACGGGACTCGCGGTGTGCGGGCAGGGCGCGCAGGTCTACGACGCCGGCACCGACCGTCTGCTGTGGTCGGTCCGGCTGGACCGGGAACTGGCCGAGACCGCGCTCGGCAAGATCGAGGCCGAGGTGGGGCAGGTCTACGCGGCCGTCGACCAGGACGGCGTGGACGGGCTCACCCTGATCGAACCGGGGTATCTGATGCCGCACCCGACCCTGCCCGCCGTGCGGGTCGGCCGCCGCGACGACCTGTGGTGCGAGCCCATCAGCAAGGTGCTGCTGCGCCACCACACGCTGTCCGACGACGAGTTGGCGGAGACCGCGCGCGCGGCGGTGGGCTCGTTGGCGACGGTCACGATGTCGGGGCCCGGGACCGTGGAGCTGCAGCCGTGCGGGGTCACCAAGGCGACGGGGCTGGCGCTGGCCGCCGAGTACCTGGGGATCGCCGCCGACCGGGCCCTCGCGTTCGGCGACATGCCCAACGACATCCCCATGTTCGACTGGGCCGGACGAGGTGTCGCCATGGCCAACGCCCATCCCGAACTCAAGGCCGTCGCCGATGAGATCACCACGTCGAACGAGGACGACGGCATCGCCGTCGTCCTCGAAAGACTGTTCCCGACCGACTGACCGGGCTATCAGCAGGGCCCGCCGTGGGCGCCGGTCAGTAGGCGCCGAAGACGTTGTCGATCGACCCGTAGCGCGCGGCCGCGTAGTTGCAGGCGGCCGTGATGTTCGCGACCGGGTCGTAGATGTCGAAGGACGTTCCGGCCACGTGGTACGCGTTGAACGTCGGGTCGATCACCTGGAGCAGGCCCTTGGACGGGATGCCCTTGGCCGCGTTGGAGTCCCAGAGGTTGATGGCCGCCGGGTTGCCCGACGACTCGCGGATGACGTTGCGGTAGATGCCGTTGTACGTCCCCGGGATGCCCTTCTGAGCCATGATCGCGAGCGACTCGCGGATCCAGCCGTCCAGGTTGTTCGGGTACCCGGCGAGCGTGGTGGCCGCCGTGCTGGCCGTGGGGGTGGCGGCGGAGGCGCCGGTCGCGCCGATGAGCGGGAGGGCGAGCACGGCGGCGCCGGTGCCGATGACGGCGAACTTGCGGACGAGGCGGTTGGTGCGGGTGCGGCGGGGCAGAGCGGCAGCAGACATGGGGACGTTCCTCTCCGTCGCCTGCGAGGTGAGCTGTCGGGTTCGGGCGGGGAGGTGCCCGGCCGTACCTCTGGGGGGAGGTACGGCTTCACCCCTAGCCGTCCCGGTGCGACATGCGTCGTCCGGTCCGGCGGCTTACCTGGGTCCCCCGCTCCTGCCGTACGAAATGAGTTCGTCGATGGGTGGTGTCAGACGCGGCAGGATTCGGCGTTCGTCTGACTGGCCCGGAAGCTATGCGACAGCACATGTCCGAAACAAGTACTGAATTCACCCAATGAGGCAGTTGACCTTGATCTATTCCCAATGGGGTACTTGATCCTTTGCTGTTGCCAACGCTCAACTGGCCGATGCGGCAAGGGGAGAACGCGGTGGCGGCCAATGGCTGATTCACGGACCCGCGTGACCCAACTCACGAAATGGCAAAGGGTATCAAATCAGACATGGGGGATTCGGGAGATTTGCTGAGTATGGCGCAAAAGGAGTACTCCGCGCGCCGTGCGGTTCGCGACAAATCGGACGAGATCCTGTTAAGTCGTTGTGTACCAACACTTATCAGATGATCAAAAACATACTGGCCCTGATCCGATACCGCCCGGGCTGGACCGGTGGGCGCTATCGGTGATCGAAACAGGACCGGATACGCTGACTTGAGTGATGGCAACGACCTATCGACAAACCGTGTAATCGCCAGCAGACACCAGCAGACAGGAGACCCCTCGTGACCGTCGTCGGGCCGTTCGGGCTGAGCGTGCGGGACCAGGCTCTGGAAGCCGATGTCCAGGCCGGATTGGCGGCTGTCGAGGAAGGCTTGCTCGAAGCCACCAAGAGCGAGGTCCCGTTCATCACGGAGGCCGCGCAGCACCTCGTCCGGGCCGGCGGGAAGCGGTTCAGGCCGCTGCTCGTGATGCTCGCGGCGCAGTTCGGCGACCCGTACGCGCCGGGCGTCGTGCCGTCGGCCGTCGTCGTGGAGCTGACCCACCTGGCCACGCTGTACCACGACGACGTCATGGACGAGGCGTCCGTGCGGCGCGGCGTGGACAGTGCCAACACCCGCTGGGGCAACTCGGTCGCGGTCCTCACCGGCGACTTCCTCTTCGCCCGCGCCTCCCAGATCCTCGCCGACCTCGGCCCCGAGGCGGTCCGGGTCCAGGCCCTCGCGTTCGAGAGGCTGGTCACCGGGCAGATCCTGGAGACCGCGGGCCCCTCGGACGGCCGCGACCCGGTCGACCACTACCTGGACGTGCTCGGCGGCAAGACGGGCTCCCTGGTGGCCGTGTCGTGCCGCTTCGGCGCGATGATGTCCGGCGCCGACGAGACGGTCGTCGACGTGCTCACCCAGTACGGCGAACGGCTCGGGGTCGCCTTCCAGCTCGCGGACGACGTCCTGGACATCGCCTCCGACTCGCACGAGTCCGGCAAGACCCCGGGTACCGACCTGCGCGAGGGCATCCCGACGCTGCCCGTGCTCCGGCTGCGCGAGCGGGCCGCCCGCCTCGGCCTGGCCGAGGACATCGCGCTGTGCGAGCTGCTGGACTCCGACCTCAGCGACGACGCCCGGCACGCCGAGGCGCTGACCGCGCTGCGCGCGCACCCCGCGCTGGAGCAGGCCCGCCGGGACACCGTCCGCTACGCAGAGGAGGCGCGGGCGGCACTGGCCCCGCTGCGGGAGTGCGACGCCAAGGCGGCGCTGCTCGAGCTGTGCGACGCGGTGGTGCACCGGGCCGGCTAGCCGCCCGCACACCTGACCCGACGGCGGTGTCTCCCGCACGACCCCTACGGGTCGGGGGAGGCACCGCCCTCGTGTGTCATACCGCAGGCGTACACGGAGTTGGCTCCGTGGTCTGACGCTTCCTCACGGCCGATTTGGTCAGATGGAAACCACGGAAATCACCACTCCTCACCGATTCGGGTGAGAATGGCGGCTCAGGTGGACCAGTGTGGGGACAGCCGCCGCCGACGACGGAGGTAAGGCACAGATGGCACCGTACGAATCCGACGAGGCAACGGGCGCCGGACAGGGCGAGGACCTGCCCACCGGACGCCGCAAAGCCGCCCGGTACGTGGTCCCGGTCGCGGTGGTGGGGGTGGCGGCGGCCACGATCGGGCTGGTCCCGGCTCTCGCCGACTCCGGCTCCCCCGATCTGCCGAAGATCACCGCGCAGCAGCTCATCGAGAAGATCGCCAAGTCGGACGTGCAGCAGCTGTCCGGCACGGTGAAGGTCAGCACCGACCTCGGCCTGCCGAACCTCGGCGGCCTGGAGAGCAGCCTGGCGTCCGGGGCGGCCCGGGGCGGCGACGGCTCCTCCGCCGACCCGAAGTCCAAGCTCACCGAGCTGGTCTCCGGCACGCACACCCTGCGCGTGGCGACCGACGGCCCGGACCGGCAGAAGCTCTCGCTGCTGGAGAGCGGCTCCGAGTACAGCCTCATCCACGACGGCAGGAACGTCTGGGGCTACGACAGCAAGAGCAACGAGGTCTTCCACGGCACCGCCGCCGACTCGGGCAAGGAGCACCGGGCCGAGCCGCCGGCCACGCCCAAGGGCTTCGCCGACGAGGCCCTGAAGTCGGTCGACGACACCACGTCCGTGACCGTCGACGGCACCGCGCAGGTCGCCGGACGCGACGCCTACAAGCTGCTGATCAAGCCCAGGCAGTCCGGTTCGACGGTCGGCGCGATCAGCATCGCCGTGGACGCGAAGACGGGTATGCCGCTCAAGTTCACGCTCACCCCGAAGAGTGGCGGCGCCGCCGTGCTCGACGCGGGCTTCACCCAGGTCTCCTTCGCCAAGCCGGCCGACTCCACCTTCGACTTCACCCCGCCCAAGGGTGCGAAGGTCACCGAGGAGAAGAAGGAGGCCAAGGCTCCCGGGCACACCCCGAGGTCCGGTGAGGACTTCACCCAGGGCCTGCAGGGTGCCAACGTGCTCGGCAAGGGCTGGACGTCCGTCGCCACCTTCGACACCGGTGCCAAGGGCGGCATGCCGTCCGGCTCCGAGGGCGGCGCCTTCGGCGGCTTCCTCGGCTCGCTCGGCGACCACGTCTCCGGGAAGTTCGGCAAGGGCACGGTCTTCTCCACCCGCCTGGTCAACGCGCTGATCACCGACGACGGCAAGGTGTACGCCGGCGCGGTCACCAAGGACACGCTGGTCAAGGCGGCCGACGAAGCGAAGTAACCCTTCCGGGGTACGGCACACGACGAATCGAGGGAGCCGATGGGCGAACCGTCCGCCACGGAGCAGGACTCGGGGGAGGCGCCTGCGCATGTCATCGCCACGCGCGGCCTCACCAAGCGCTACCGCGGCGGACAGCTCGCCGTCGACGGTCTCGACCTGACCGTCCCGGCGGGCAGCGTCTTCGGCTTCCTCGGCCCCAACGGCTCGGGCAAGACCACCACGATCCGCATGCTGATGGGTCTGATCGAGCCGACCTCGGGCACGGCCCGTGTCCTGGGCCGCCCCATGCCCCGGGCCGGCCGTACCGTCCTCCCGCAGGTCGGCGCGCTGATCGAGGGCCCCGCCCTGTACGGCTTCCTCTCCGGCCGGGACAACCTGCTGCGCTACGACGCCGCCGACCCGACCGCGGACCCGCGCACCCGGCGGACCCGTGTCGCGGCCGCCCTGGACCGCGTGGGCCTCACGGCCGCCGCGGGCAAGAAGGCCAGGGCGTACTCGCTCGGCATGAAGCAGCGCCTCGGCCTGGCCGCGGCCCTGCTCCAGCCGCGCAGGCTGCTCGTCCTGGACGAGCCCACCAACGGCCTCGACCCGCAGGGCATGCGGGAAATACGCGCCCTGATCCGGGAGTTGGCCTCCGACGGCACCACCGTCTTCCTCTCCTCCCACCTCCTCGACGAGATCGAGCAGGTGTGCACGCACGCGGCGGTGATGGCACAGGGCCGCCTGATCACGCAGGGCGAGGTGGCCGACCTGGCGGCCGGGGCGCGCGGCCGGCTCGTGGTGACCACGCCGGACCCGGGCGAGGCGGCCCGGCTGCTGAAGGAACAGGGCGTCGGGGACGTCACCGCCGACGGCGACCGGGTGACCGGCGAGCCTCCCGAGCGGGACCTCGCCGAGATCAACGCCGCCCTGGTCACGGCGGGTGTCCGGGTCCGGGGCCTCACACTCGAACGAGCCTCCCTGGAGGACGCGTTCGTGGCACTGACGGGAGAGGGATTCGATGTCGCGGGCTGAGGCCGAGGCACTCCGGGCACCGGCCGCCGCAGCCGGCCCCGGCCGTCCGAACCCCCTGTGGACCTTCGGGCTGCTGCGCAGCGAGCTGGTCACCACCGTCCGCCGCTGGCGCACCCTCGCGCTGCTCGGGGTGCTGGCAGCGGTGCCGGTTCTGGTCGGGATCGCGGTGCGGATCGAGACGCGGGGCGGCTCGACGGCGGGCCGGGGCGGTGGCGACGGGCCGGCGTTCATCGCGCAGATCACCAACAACGGCCTGTTCCTGGTGTTCACGGCACTGGCCGCGACCCTGCCGTTCTTCCTGCCGATGGCGGTCGGCGTGGTCGCGGGCGACGCGATCGCCGGCGAGGCGGGCGGCGGCACCCTGCGCTATCTGCTGGTCGCCCCGGCCGGCCGCACCCGCCTGCTGCTCACCAAGTACACGACGGTCATGGCCTTCTGCGTGCTGGCCACCCTGGTCGTGGCCGTCTCCGCGCTGATCGTCGGCGCGCTGCTGTTCCCGCTCGGCGACCTCACCACGATCTCCGGCACCCGGATCAGTTTCGCCGAGGGCCTCGGCCGGGCGCTGCTGATAGCCCTGGTCGTCGCGGCCTCGCTGGTCGGCGTCGCGGCCCTCGGCCTGTTCGTGTCGACGCTGACCAACAGCGGCATCGCGGCGATGGCGACCACCGTGGGCCTGCTCATCACCGTCCAGATCCTCGACCAGATACCCCAGCTGCACGCGCTGCAGCCGTACTTCTTCCCCCATTACTGGCTGTCCTTCGCCGATCTGATGCGCGACCCCGTCTACTGGGACGACCTGGTCAGGAATCTCGGTCTCCAGGCGCTGTACGCGGCCGTGTTCGGCTCGGCGGCCTGGGCGCGGTTCACGACGAAGGACATCAACACCTAGGTGTATTGACCCGCAGCGTTGTTCACTCGGCTGATCGGGGGCTGGCCTCCGAGTGCGGTGTGGCAGCGGTGGTGGTTGTAGGTGTGGAGA
>NZ_VISR01000026.1 GCF_007827595.1 Streptomyces sp. BK340 | reverse complement strand
TCCGTGTGGTGCGTTCCTAGACAGCTCCACCACACCGGAGGTCTTCGCCATGATCAAGACCCAGTGTCAACAACGCTCGTGATCAATACACCTAGACCGTGACGATTCGCCAGGCAAGGGCGCCCGTAGACCCTTGTGCCCCGACAACATCGATTCGGACCGTCCCGCTCCCGTTGATCCGCTGTTGGACCACGGACCGGTCGCAAGGAACAGTTGCGTCGGAACCCGAGGCCGCAGGGGCGACGGTCAGGCGTGCACTGCCCTCACCGACGCACGTCAGGACCAGTCGGTACGTCTTCCCCTTGTTCAGCACCGGGCGAGTATGAATCCCGTCTCCGACACGCTCCGATCCGCCCTCCAGGAGCACACCTCCGGACACGCTGGTCACGACGGATGTCGCCTGCCTCAGCAATGCTGTCTCCGGTGTCGAACTTGACGCCGGAGCGTGGGCGGTGGCTTGCGGAGGGGGCGTGGAACGCCCCGCGCCGTGCTGATCGGAATCCTGGCTGCAGGAGGCAAGGAGCAGGACCGATGCGGCAACGGCCGCGCATGCCGGAACGGCGTGCCGAACGATCGGAGGGCTCATGACGATGTCTCCCACTACTTCCACCCTGTCCCGGACGTTCGCAGGCTCGTCTTCCCAGCCCGCTCCACAGGATCACCCGGTTGGCGATCAAGACCCTGACGCTACCCGTCCGTCATGAGCACAACGATCACAAGCCGGCGATTCTGAGGAGTATTTGAGGGTCTGTGACGGTTGCCGACGGCGCCGCCGGCGAGGAGGTTCCATCACACTGCCATCAGACCGGAACTGTTCTGGCCCGAACCGCCCTACCCCCAGGGCGAGTCCGTCGAACCCGACTCCCCTTGGGAGACAGGGCGGGTCCTCGAGCAGATCCCCGACCGCTGGCGGGACGTTCTCGCCGATCTGCCCGAGGACGCCGTCCCGATGGTCGCGGCCCACTGGTACGAGATCGAGGAGATCGACTTCGCGGACTACCTCGACGCCAAGGACATGGTCGACACGTTCAAGTCCCTGGCCTCCCGTGCGCGGACGGCGGGCGCCCATCTTTACTGCCGCTGCTGTCTGTGAGGTGGTTCGGCCCCTGAAGCTCGTCATACTCCTTGGATGGATGAGTCGGATGGGTCGGATTGGTCAGATGGGTTAGATGGGGCAGTCGGATCGAGGGATTCCTGGGTCAATACCACCCACGACTGGGCCCGCGTCTCGGATCTGCACCACCTTGCGCAGATTCGTCGTGCGCCGGCCGAGTTCGCTCCCGGTGGCCCGGGGCACCTCGTCCTCGAGGTCGTCGCCTACGCCGCCGACGAGGCGGCGAGCGGTGCAGGGGGACGATGCGCGATCACTCTGCATCGCGACGGCTCCGTGTCCGTGGCCGATGACGGCCGGGGCACCGACACGCGCGTCGATGAGCGCGGCCGGATCGTGAAGAAGCCGGTCATGGCCACCAAGGACCTGAGGTTCTTCGACTCTCCGGACGCGGAGAGCCTTCCGGACGGGCACCCGCGTCGTGGCATGTCCGTCGTGGCGGCGCTCAGCGAGTGGCTGATCCACACCAATCGCCGCCTCGACGGAGCCTGGACCCAGCGCTATGAGCACGGGGTTCCGGTGACCGATCCGGAACCCCTCCAGGCCGACGGGACGACCGGGACGCTCATCCGGTTCCTGCCGGACAGGGCGCTGCGCTCGCATGGGTTGCCGGCCGTGGACGACCTGCGGCGTTGGACCTCGCGCCGGTCCGGCCTGCGGGTCCGCATCGACGACCTGCGCGAGAGCGGATCCGCTCCTACCGGCCGAGTCGCAGAGTGAAGTCCAGTCCCTCCTCCGCGAGTTCGGCGAGCCAGACGTCCGCCCGCTCCGCCGTCTCGGCCGCCCGGTTCAGTCCCGCCGGCAGGCTGCCGTCCATGATGTGGCGGACGCCCAGGGCCAGGGGGCGGGAGACGCAGCGGGCCATGGCCGACTCCTCGGCGGTGCCCACGAGGTCGAGGAGGTAGCCGCCCGTCCAGGTGCGGTCCGGGGTCTCGACCTCCAGGGACACCGACAGGACGACGCGGTCGCGGTCCTCGTCCGTCGTCGGGTAGGTCGCCGCCAGCTCTCGGGCCAGGGCGGCGATGGTCTCGTCGTCGCCCGCCCTCAGCTCCTCGAAGACCGGCTCCCATGCCTTCAGCCAGCCGTCCAGGCGCAGGGTTCCCCGTACGAAGGTGCTGGGGGTCCAGGCGGGCGGGAGGCCGTACTGGGCGATGAAGGGGATGCTGTCCCTGTTCGGGTAGGCCTCGAAGGTCTCCCCGGAGAGGGTGTGGGGCCGGGTCGCCTCCCAGGGGCGGGTGGCCGTGGTCTCGGTGCCGTTCTCCAGGTAACGGGCCGGTGAGCGGAGGGCGTTGAGGACGCCGAGGGGTGCCCAGCTGAAGCGGTACCGGAAGTCGTTCGGGACCGCGGGGACGCCGCCGCAGTAGGAGGTGAGGCGGTAGGCCGCCGGGGTGTCAGCGCCGATCTCCGTGCGCGCCCTGCCGATGAGGCTGTGCGCGAAGAGGTGGTCGATGCCCGGGTCCAGGCCCGCCTCGGTGAGGACGACCAGGCCGGCCGCCGCTGCCGTCGGCACCTGGTCCAGGACCTCGGGCGAGACGTAGCTGGAGCAGGAGAAATGGGCTCGTCCGGCTACGCACGCGGCCAGGAGTGCGGCGTGCTCCGGGGCGGGCAGCATCGATACGACGACGTCCCCGGCTGCCAGTTCGGCGGTGAGCGCGGGGAGCGTGAAGGCGCGGGGTTCGGCTCGGCCGGTCAGGCCCAGGGTGGCCAGGGCGCCGGCCGCGCGTTCCTCGGTGCGGTGCCACAGCCGTACTCGTTCGGCCGTGTCGCAGAGTGCGGCCAGTCCGCTGCCGGTGGACAGGCCGGCGCCGACCCAGTGGACGGTGCCGGACGCCGGTACTCGGTCAGTCATGGGGCAACTCCCTTTCGTCGACGATTCCCAGCTCACGGCAGGCCTGGTGGAAGCGGTCGAGGCAGCGCTGCCACACGTCCGAGGCACCGAAGTCGAGCAGTTGCAGCACGAGGGCCGCCGAGAAGTCGGAGCTGGACTCGCGGGGCAGGAGCGAGGGCAGGTTGTCGATGGCGATCAGGGACAGGGGCGGCTCCTTGCGCAGCGGGCGCACGGGGTCCGTCCAGTCGGTGGTGCGGTCGTACACGGGCAGGACGTTCAGCGGGGAGCCGACGTCGCAGGTGACGTCGCACAGGGTGCGCAGGCGGCGGGTCGGGACGTCCAGGTCGGCCTCGCGCAGGAAGGGCGGGACGGGGGTGGTGGCGAGGACGCAGTTCACCATCACGTCGTGGCCGAGCAGGGCCGGGCGGTCGAGGGTGCGGGTCTCGGCGAGGTCCCAGTGGGTCGCGGTGACGCCTGCGGTGTCGAAGGCGGCCGCGGCGCCCCGGCCGCTGCGGCCCAGCGCGCCGACGACGAGTGCCGTGAAGTCCGCGTCTGCGGGCGTCGGTTCGAGGGCCGCGTCCAGGTGCTCCTTGGTGGTCGGGTGCAGGGGCGCCACCAGGCGGCCCCGGTGCTGGAGCACGGCGAGCGCGGCGCCCAGGTAGCCCGCCCAGTAGCCGAAGGCGGCCAGCCTGCGGCCCTGGTCGTCCACCAGGTACTCCAGGTCCAGCAGTGCTCCTCCCCCGGCGGCGAACCGGCGCAGCAGCTCCGTCGCCCCGGGCTGCTGCTTGTAGGCGTGCCCGAAGAAGATGTGGCGGTGCGGCAACGACGACGGCTCGTCGGGGAGTTCCTTCAGGCCGAGGATCACGGCGTCGCGCGGTGCCGTCGGCCAGGAGCCCGCCGGGGCGCGGCGGCAGCCGGCCGCCTCGTACTCCTCGACGGGGAAGATCCGCTGCGGGGAGTCCTCCACGGTCAGCCGTACCCCGCTCCGGGTCAGGCGGCGGGCGTCGGCGGGGACCACCGGCGTGCGCCGCTCGGTGGTACGGGCCTCGTGGCGCAGCCACAGGTGGAGCTCGGTCATACCAGGTTGGCCTCCGGGCGCGGGGCGTCGGCCGCGAACCGGCCGGCGCTCAGGGGGCGGACGTCGAGGAAGGGTACGCGGCCCAGGTACAGATCGCGGACGATCTCGCCCACGGCGGGTCCCTGCAGAAAGCCGTGGCCGGAGAAGCCGGTCGCGTACAGGAAGCGGGACACCGAAGGCGCCTCGCCGATCAGGGCGTTGTGGTCGGGGGTGTTCTCGTACAGACCCGCCCAGGTGCCGGTGCGGCGCAGGTCGAGCAGGGCGGGGGCGCGGCGCTGCATCGCCTCGTACAGCCGGGGGATCCAGCGGTCGTGGGTGTCGGTGGCGAAACCGGGCTTCTCGTCAGGATCGGACATGCCGAGCAGCAGGCCGGGGCCCTCGGCGTGGAAGTAGAGGCTGGTGGTGAAGTCGATGGTCATGGGGAGCGTCGGCGGCAGGCCGGGTACGGGTTCGGTGACCGCGATCTGGCGGCGCAGCGGCTGCACCGGCAGGTCCACGCCCACCATCGCGCCCACCGCCCTTGACCAGGCGCCGGCCGCGCAGATCACCGTGTCGGTGGCGATGCGGCCGAGGGTGGTGCTGACGGCGGTGACGGTGTCGCCGTGCAGTTCGATGCCGGTCAGTTCGGTGTGGCGCAGGATGCGGGCGCCGTGGGCGCGGGCGGCGGCCGCGTAGCCGTGGACGACGGTCTCGGGTGTGCAGTGGCCGTCGTCCGGGGAGTAGGCGGCGGCCAGCAGCCCGTCGGTGGTGATCAGCGGGGAGAGCCGGCGGGCCTCCTGCGGGGTGAGCATCCGGCTGGGCACGCCGAGGGAGTTCTGCAGCCGCACCCCCGCCTCGAAGGAGGCGACCTCCTCGGGCGTGGACAGCAGGAACAGATAGCCGACCCGGTGCAGTCCGATGTCCTGCCCCAGCTCCCGCCCGAACCGGCCGAAGGCCTCCAGGCTTCGTGCGCCGAGCTGGATGTTCAGCTCGTCGGAGAACTGCGCCCGTACGCCGCCCGCGGCCTTGGAGGTGGAGCCGGCGGCCAGTTCGTCGCGTTCGACCAGGACGACGTCACGCACTCCGGCGCGCGCCAGGTGGTAGGCGATGCTCGTGCCCATCACCCCGCCGCCGACGATGACCACCCGGGCCTGAAGGGTCACTCGGCTGTCTCCTTCGCGGCGCGGATCACGGCCCAGGCCGCCGCGGCGTCCTGGATGCCGAGTCCGGTGCTGTTGTAGTAGACGATGTCCTGCGGTGCGGTACGGGCGCCGCGGCGGCCGGTGAGCACCTCGCCCAGCGGGATCAGGGCGTCGGGGCTGAGCAGTCCGTCGCGCAGGGCGTCCACGATCGGCCCGGCGTGCCCGGCCGCGGTACCGGCGTCGTCCACGACGACGGCCGCGGCACGTCGTACGACGTCGGTGTCGACCTCGTGGCGGGTGGGCTCGAAGGAGCCGACGCTGACCACCGTGCAGCCCGGGGCCAGCCATGCGCCGCGCACCACGGGCGTCCTGCTGAGCGTGCAGGCGGCGACCACCCCGGCGCCGGTCACGGCCTCCTCGGCGCTGTCCACCGCCCGGACGGGAACGCCGAGTCCGGCGGCGAGGGTGTCCGCGGCCGCGGTGCGGCGGCCCGGGGTCGGGCTCCACAGCCGTACCGCCGTCACCTCGCGCACCCGGGCGATCATGCGGGCGTGGGCGTGGGCCTGGGTGCCGGAGCCGAGCAGCGCCAGCTCCGTGCGGCCGGGCACGGCGAGGGCGTCCACGGCCACGGCGCTGCCCGCGGCCGTACGCAGCGTGGTCACCGCCGTACCGTCCAGGACGGCCGCGAGCCGCCCGGTGCCGGGGTCGAGCGCGGTGACGACCGCGTGCACGGTGGGCAGCCCGGCGGCGGCGTTGCCCGGGTTGACGCTGCCGAACTTCGCCACCGCCCCCGTGTCCTTGGACAGCCGGGAGACGTAGGCGAAGACCACGCTGTCGTCGAAGCGGCTCGGCTGCATGATCTTGCCGGGCGTGTCGGCCTCGCCCGTGCCGAGCGCGGTGAAGGCCGCCCGTTGCGAGGCGATCGCCGCGTCCGCGCCGAGCAGCCGGGTCACCTCGGCCGCGGAGAGGAAGAGGACGTCGTCGTCGGTCACCCCCTGATCCTGTCCGTACGGCCGCCCGCCGAATCAGGAGCCGTGGGCGACCGCGTCCAGATGGGGCAGGTGGTGGTCCAGTCGCTCCCGCTTCGTCCGCAGGTACGTGATGTTGCTCTCGCACGGTTCGATCAGCAGCGGGACCTGCTCGGCGACCTGGATGCCGTGCCGCACCAGCGCCTCCCGCTTGCGCGGGTTGTTGGACATCAGCCGCACCGAGCCCACCCCGAGGTCCTGCAGGATCTGCGCGGCGACACCGTAGTCACGGGCGTCGACCGGCAGCCCGAGGGCCAGGTTCGCCTCGACCGTGTCCAGGCCCTCCGCCTGCAGGGCCATCGCGCGCAGCTTCGCCAGCAGACCGATGCCACGGCCCTCGTGGCCCCTCAAGTACACGACGACGCCGCTGCCTTCGGCGACCACCGCACGCAGCGCCGCGGCCAGCTGGTCGCCGCACTCGCAGTGCTGGGAGCCGAACGCGTCGCCGGTCAGGCACTCCGAGTGCAGCCGGACGAGAACGTTGTCGGCGCCGATCTCCCCGTACACCAGGGCGACTTGCTCGTCACCGCGGTCGTGGTCCAGGTAGCCGATCGCCTGGAATTTCCCGTACACGGTGGGCAGCGGGGTATTCACAACGCGTTCCGCGCCCGAACGCCGCGGGGACTTCTTGCCGAGGATGCCGATGTTTTCTGTCATGATCTGATTCCTAAGCAGAGACGAAAGGCCGGGAAAAGATGAGTGGTTCGGGCGCGCGTTCGGCGGCATACGGGGTGGTGCCGGCAGACACCACGGAAGACGTACGGATGCGGGGGGCGAGCGTTTCAACTCAGGTCGCGGTCCTTCCCGTCGGCAGCTTCGAACAGCATGGCCCCTTCCTTCCGCTGGCGACCGACACGCTGATCGCCTGTACCGTGGCGCGGGAGATCGCCGCCGCGTACCCGGTACACCTCCTCCCTCCGGTGACGGTCTCCTGCTCGCACGAGCACGCGGCCTGGCCGGGGACCGTCAGCATCTCCGCCGTGACCCTCCATGCGGTGGTCCGGGACATCGCGGCGTCGCTGCGCCGCTCCGGTGTCGACGCGCTCGTCGTGGTCAACGGGCATGGCGGCAACTATGTGCTGGGCAACGTCGTACAGGAAGCCTCCGCGCGCGGCGAGACGATGGGACTGTTCCCGGCTGCCGAGGACTGGGAGGCGGCGCGGGAGGCGGCGGGAGTGCGCACCTCGCTGCTCACCGACATGCACGCAGGGGAAATCGAGACCTCCATTCTGCTGCACGCTCATCCCGAATTCGTCCGTCCTGGATACGAGTCCGCCGATTTCACCGCGGACGACCGCCGTCATCTGCTCACCGTGGGAATGTCCGCCTACACCGAGTCGGGCGTCATCGGCCGTCCCTCCCTGGGTTCGGCGGAAAAGGGGAAGGAACTGCTGGCGAGCCTCACGGAATCGTTCGGCGCGATTTTCGCGCTGCTCACGTCCGCCGACGGCTCCGAGGACGTACGGGGGTAGCCGCGCAGCCCGCTGTACCAGCGGGCGACGAGGACGACGGCGCCGGGCAGGCTCGCCACGAAGCTGAGCACGCCGTACACGACGGCTACGGCCACCCCGCTGCTCGCGCCGAGCCCGGCGGCGCCGAACGCCCAGGCGGTGACGCCCTCGCGGGGGCCGAAACCGCCGACGTTCAGCGGCAGGCCCATGGCGACCAGGGCGAGGACCGCGAGCGGGAGCAGCACCGCCACGGAGGCGGCGGAGCCGGCGACCCGGGCCGAGACGACGAACATCGCGACGTGCCCGGCCAGGATGATCGCCGAGGACAGGGCGACACCGGGTCCGGCCTGACGGGACAGCAGCCCCTCCCGCAGCTCGCCGAGGCCCCTGCGCAGGGCGCCGCCGCGGCGGGAGGCCGCGCGGTTCATCCGTACGGCGAGGAGCACGGCGAGCGTGCCCGCCGCGGCGAGGGCCGTCGGTGCGGCGAAGGTGCGGACGTCGTCGCGGACGGGTGACGGCAGGGTCAGCAGCACCGCCGCGCCGAACACGGTCAGCGCGACCTGCCCGGCGACCCGCTCCAGGACGACCGCCTTCACCCCGCGCCGCAGGTCACCGGCGCTCTGCCCGTGCCGGACCGCCCGGTGCACATCGCCGAGGACCCCGCCGGGCAGGGCCGCGTTCAGGAACAGCGCCCGGTAGTAGTCGGCCACCGCGGGGCCGAAGGGCAGCCGGATGCGCAGTCCCTTGGCCACCAACTGCCAGCGCCACGCGCTGAACACGGTGGTGACCACGCCGATGCCCAGCGCGACCAGCAGGGTCACCGTGTCGATCCGCCGCAGCCCGTCCAGCAGCACACCGGTACCCAGCCGCCACAGGAGGGCGCCGAGGATGACCACCCCGGCGACGGTGCCGAAGTGGGTGCGCAGAGCACGGGAGTCGAAGCGGCGGGCGGTGCGCTCCTCGGGCCCGGTCGCGGGGCGCTCCGCTGCCTCGGGGGCGCTGTCTCCCTCGGGCAGGGAGGCAGCGCGCTGTTCGGCGACGGGGGCTGCGCGCCGCTCGGACTCCGGGGCAGTGCGCCGCTCGGGCACGAAGACGGCCTGCCCCACAGGCTCGGAGACGACGTGTCCCACCGGCTCGGAGACGGCCTGCCCGGCGGGCTCGGAGACGACCTGTCCCGCGGGCTCCGGGACAGCGCGCCCCCCGGCCTCGGAGACGACGTGTCCGGCCTCCTCGACAGGCGGCTCCAGCAAGGCCGTCACGGCCTCCGGGGCCGACACCGCGCCCGCCCGCCCGCTCATGAGGCCCCTCCAGCCGGCAGCGCCAGCAGGTCGCTGTGGTGGAGCACCACCCGCAACTCACCGGCCTCGCAGGCGGCCAGGCGTTCGCGCAGATAGCGCTCGGCGGGCTCGCGCAGTTCGGGTCGCTGCTCGACGGCCGCGCCCACCCAGCCCCGCAGCCACTGGGCGGTCAGTGCGGACTCCTCGGGGCCGAGCCGCCACGGGCTCGGATGCACCCGCACCGTCGCCCCGCGCTCGGAGAACGCCTCGCAGGCCACCGTGATCGCGTCCGGCCCGAGCAGGCCGGTACGGCGCTGGTGGGCGTTGAACGCCTCGGCGATCTCGGCGTCCAGCGGGTCGGACGGGGTGAGTTCGACGCGTCCGGCGACGGACAGCGTGAGCAGGGCCAGGCAGCCCGCTCCGACGCAGGCGGCGGCGAGGGCGTCGATCTCCTCGCGGGTGAGGACGTCCAGCAGGGCCGAGGCCGTCACCAAGGAGGCCCCGGCCAGCGCGTCCGGGGTGAGCCGGGCGACGTCGCCGCGCCGCGTCTCGACCGAGACCCGGCTGCCGTCGGCGGCGGAGCGCGGGGAGGCCACGGCGGCGAAGTGCAGCAGGTACGGGTCACGGTCGTGCAGGACCCAGTGCTGGGCGCCGTCGAGGCGGGGCGCGAGCCAGCGCCCCATCGAGCCGGTGCCGCAACCCAGGTCGTGCACGACGATGCTGCCGGTGCGATCCGGCAGGTTGGCCAGCCGGATCCGCAGCGGGTCCAGCAGGTCCTCCGCCCGGGCGGCGGCGTCGGCCGGCTCACGCAGCTGCAGCCACTCGGGCGCGTAGCGGGCCGGCTCCTCCTGCCCGCCGTCCCGCAGCCGTACGGTGGCTCGCTCGCCGGGGCGGGCGACGGGCCCGGCGCCGGCGATCACGCCGGACGGGTCGTCGGGCCGGGGTGCCGGACCCGGCGCCCGCTCGTCGCTCGGCCCGGGCTGGGCCGGGATCTCTCCGGTCACGGTCCTGGTGTCGCTCATGCCGCCCTCCTAGGTGCCTCGGGCAGCCGGCCGAGGACGCCGGCCAGGCTGCGCGCGGTGGTCGCCCAGCCGTCCAGGGCCGCGCGGCGGCTGCGGGCGGCGGCCTTCAGACGACGGCGTACGTCGGGTTCGCCGAACCAGCCACGCAGTTCGGCGGCGAGTGCGGCCGGGTCCTCCGGCGGGACGAGGATGCCGGGGACGCCGCCGTCGGGGGCGCGGCCGACGGCTTCGGGGACTCCGCCCACGTCGGTCGCCAGCACCGGGATGCCGCGGGCGAGGGCCTCGGTGATCGCCATGCCGTACGTCTCGGCGTACGAGGTGAGGACCATCAGGTCGGCCGCCGCGTAGGCGGCGTCGAGTTCGGCGCCGGCCTGCGGTCCCGCGAGCCGCAGCCGGTCCTGCAGGCCGTGCCGCCGGATCAGCTCGCGCAGATGGGCGACGTACTCCGGGTCGTTGGTCAGCCCGCCGACGCAGACGCAGTTCCACGGCAGGTCGGTCACCGTGGCCAGCGCCTCCACCAGCCGGTGCTGGCCCTTGCGCGGGGTGACGGCGGCGACGCACACCAGCTGGGAGACGCCGTCGGTGCCGGGCGCGAGGGGCGCGATGTCGGCGCCGGGGGCGGCGACGTGCACCCGTTCGGGGGCGAGACCGTGGTGGGAGACGAGGCGGCGGACGGCCCAGTCGCTGGTGGCGATGACCGCGGGCACCGCCCGCAGCACCTGCCGCTCGCGGGCGTCGAGGTCGGCGGCCACGGCCGCGTCCAGGCCGGTCTCGTCGCCGAGGGGCAGGTGCACCAGCACGGCGATCCGCAGGCGTTCGGCCTCGGGGACGACGACCTCGGGGACGCCGCAGGCGACCAGGCCGTCGAGCAGGACGACGGTGTCGTCCGGCAGTTCCCGCAGGACGCGGGCGAGCACCTCACGGTCGGACCGGCCGGGGCGCGGCCAGCCGCCGGGCACGGAGTGCCGCACGGCCTGCCAGCCGAAGCCGGGCAGGTCGAGGCAGACCCGTCGGTCGTAGGCGTTGCCGCCGCTCGGGGCGGCCGGGTCGTCGACACCGCCCGGCATGACGAAGTGCACGGTGCGCAGGGACATGGGAATGATCCCGACGTTCTCGGAAGGGGCGGGCTGCTGGGGCACGTAGGCGAGCCGTGCCTTCGCCACGGTCGTCTCGGTCACAGGCCACGCTCGTAACTCGCCCAGGCGATGTGCGACTCGTGCAGTGTGACGGTGATGTTCTTGAGGCCCTTGGCACCCTCGCCCAGCGCGCCCTTGTGGATGCGTTCGGCGAGCCGGTCGGCGATGACCTTGGCCAGGAACTCCGTGGACGTGTTGATCCCGGCGAACTCGGGCTCGTCGTCGAGGTTGCGATAGTTCAGCTCGGCGACGACGGCGCCCAGTTCCTGCGTGGCCAGGCCGATGTCCACGACGATGTTGTCCTCGTCCAGCTGTTCACGGCGGAAGGTGGCGTCCACGAGGAACGTGGCGCCGTGCAGTTTCTGCGCGGGCCCGAACACCTCGCCGCGGAAGCTGTGGGCGATCATGATGTGATCGCGGACGGTGATGCTGAACAACGGACGACCCTCCAGGTGCGGCGCGTCTGGTGCCCCCTGCGGTTCCCTGCCGGGGGATTGCCGTGTAGTACGGCTCTTCGCTTCCCCTTGTTCAGCCTCCTCTCACTCTTTTCTCAGGTCAGGCCGTTGCCGGTGTAGTTGATGCGGTGGCACAGGGCGGGGATCTCGCCGGCGGCGAGCTTCGGCATCACTTCGGGCAGCTCCTCGAAGGCGCTTTCGCCGGTGACGAGGGCGTCCAGGGCCGGGTCTGCGAGCAGGTCGAGGGCGAGCGCCATCCGTTCGGCGTAGCCGCGCCCGGCGCGGGCGGCCGGGGAGACGGTGCCGACCTGGCTGCTGCGTACGGTGAGCCGGCGCGAGTGGAAGGCCTCGCCGAGCGGCAGGGCTACGCGCCGGTCGCCGTACCAGCTCAGCTCGACGACCGTGCCCTCGGCGGCGAGGAGTTCGAGGGAGCGGGTGAGGCCCTGTTCGGTGGCGCTGGCGTGGACGACGAGGTCGCAGTCGCCGAGGGCGTCGCCGGGTGCGGCGAAGTCCACGCCGAGGGCCTCGGCGGTCTTCGCGCGGGCCGGGTCGGCGTCGACCAGCTGGAGCCGTACGCCGGGGAAGCGGGCGAGCAACGCGGCCACCGAGCAGCCGACCATGCCGCCGCCGACCACCGCGATCCGGTCGCCGATCTGGGGCCCCGCGTCCCAGACGGCGTTGACCGCGGTCTCCACGGTCCCCGCGAGCACGGCCCGCTCGGCGGGCACTCCCTCGGGTACGACGGTGACGGCGCTCACCGGAACGACGTAACGGCTCTGGTGCGGATACAGGCAGAACACCGAGCGCCCGACGAGCTCCCGCGGCCCCGCCTCGACGACGCCCACGTTCAGGTAGCCGTACTTCACCGGTCCGGGGAAGTCGCCTTCCTGGAACGGCGCCCGCATCACCGCGTGTTGGGACTCGGGCACCCCGCCGCGGAAGACCAGGGTCTCCGTGCCGCGGCTGACTCCGGAGTACAGCGTGCGGACCAGTACCTCGCCCTCGGCCGGCTCCGCGAGGGTGACGTCACGGATCTCGCCGTGCCCCGGCGAGCGGAGCCAGAACGCGCGGGCCGAGTGGTTCATCGGCATCCTCCTGAACGATAGGGAACTTGTTCACGTACCGAGAAGTGCACAGGCCGCGCACAGTACGCGGCGTTGATCGACTCTGTCACTCGGCCGGAGGAATGCGCGGTGGCCCTGAACAACACGTTTGACGCAAGGCTTCAGCAGGAGACCGCCGTGGGAGCGGGCGTCCAGATCCTGCTGCTGGCCCTGCTCGGCTCGGCGATCGGCATGGGGCCGGCCGGCTGGCTGACCGGGCTCGCCTTCGCGTTCGCCACCTGGGCGGTCCTCTCCCGCGCTCTGCACCGCTCCCGGCTCAGTTCCTTCGGTCCCGCCAACCGGGTCACCCTCGGCCGGGCCACCCTGGTCGGCGGGGTCACCGCGCTGGTCGCGGACTCCTTCGAGAGTTCGCCGCCGGTCACGCTGCTGGTCGGCCTGACCGCGGTCGCGCTCATCCTGGACGGCGTGGACGGCAAGGTGGCCCGCCGCACCGGCACCTCCAGCGCGCTCGGCGCCCGCTTCGACATGGAGGTGGACGCGTTCCTGATCCTGGTGCTGAGCGTGTACGTGTCCATGCAGTTCGGCCCGTGGGTGCTGCTGATCGGCGGCATGCGCTACGGGTTCGTCGCCGCGGCCCGTGTCGCCCCGTGGCTGAACGCCCCGTTGCCGCCGTCCTTCGCGCGCAAGACGGTCGCCGCGCTCCAGGGCATCTGCCTGCTGCTCGCGGGCGCCGAGCTGCTGCCGCGGGCGGCCAACCTGACGGTCGTGCTGCTGGCCCTGGGCTCGCTGGTGTGGTCGTTCGGCCGGGATGTGCTGTGGCTGTGGCGGAACTCGCGTACGACGGTCGCGGAGGTGCCGGCGGAGCACATGGTGCTGGAGCTGGCAGGGCGCTGAGGGCGCAGACGGAAGGGCCCGGACCGTTCGCCGGTCCGGGCCCTTCTTCGTGCTTCGTGCGGTCAGGAGCGGGCGGACCGGCTGCGCACGATCGCGAACGCGGCGGCGGCGAGGCCGAGCACGCCGACCACCAGTCCGGCGACGCCGAGACCACGGGCGGTGGAGTCGCTCGAGTCGGCGGCCTTCGACGTGCTGCCCGAGCTGCTCTTCGAAGCCTCCGGCGCCGTCTTCTCCGCACCGGTCGTGAGCTTGAGGACGGGGGCGGGGTTCTCCGGCTCGTCCCCGCCCGCCGCGGCCTCCTCGATCCAGCGGGCGACCTTGCCGTCGGAGTAGGTCTGCAGCGTCTTGAAGGTCAACTGGTCGGTGTTGTCCGGCAGCTGGCCGAAGGCGACGTCGAAGTCCTCGTACTGTCCGGCGCCGATCTTCCCGCCGGTCCAGGTGATCGCGGAGACCGCGTCGGTGATGGTGCCGTCGTCGGTCTTGACCGGCGTCTTGAGCTTGGTGGTGGTCACCTTGGCGGTCCAGCCGTCCCTCGGGTGGACCAGTACGCCGAGCACGGGGTGGTCGGTGGGCAGGAAGACCTGCACCTTGGTGGTGGAGGCGGTGTCCTCCTCGTTGGGCACACGGAAGGTGAGCAGGCCGTCCGTGGCTCCCTTGGCGTAGCTCTCCGGGTGGACGGTGACGTGCGCGGAGGCGACACCGGCCGCGGCGAGCACTCCGGCGGCGGCGAGGGCGGTGACGGCCGCGGCGCGGCGCAGAGCGGTGCGTGTCGAGGTCATGTGCTTGGACATGGACATGAGTGAGTGGATCTCCGTACGACTGAGGGGTGTTGATCGGTCAGCTCGGGTACGGGATCGGGGCGGGGGGTCCACGGCGGCTGACGGCGTGCCGCAGTGTCGGCCGACGCGGCGGCTCGGGGCCGGCGGGGAGACACAGGACGCGCCCGGCGGGGTCGGGCAGCGGGGCGACCCGCCACCAGGCGACAAGCCCCGGCACGAACGCGACCGCACGCCGCAGCAGCGCCCACAGCGCGGCCTCGCCGCGCCTCAGCCACCAGGAGGCGACCAGGGCGGCGAGGAGGTGGGCGAGGGTGGCGTGGGCGGTGGTGGCGTGGTGCGTCGGGTGGGCGTGCATCGCCATGATGGACTGACCGGGCATTGATGCCATGTGCATGGCGTGCGCGCGCCCGGCACCGTCGCTCGGGTGCGCCGCACCGAAGGCGAAGTGCAGACCCGCCTGGGTGAGAAGCATGGCCACACCGATGCCGGGCAGCGACCGCTCCCGCCCCCCGAGCGTCCAGCCGAGCGCGAAGACCCCCAGGAAGGCGGCGGCGTCGGCCCACAGGGGCGGCATGTCCCCCATGGCCAGCCCGTGCCCGGCGGCAGCGAGCAGCACGCACACCGCGGCGAACATCGCGGCGCGCAGGCTCCTTACTGCCGGAGATGCGGTCATGGTGAGGGATCTTCCCACGGCAAGAGGGTACGGAGGGCGGCGATCCCTTGTTCAGGGGACGTCCACGGGAGGGCGGGGTCCGGCGCGCACCAAAGACGCGTCGTCACGGAGCGGAGCTACGGGAACGCCCGACTGCACGCGATCAACCGCGTTCCGTAGCGGTAGTTGTAGTAGTCCTTGCCGCCCACCAGAACCGACGTGACACACCTCGGCAGGCCGCCGGTGTCCCGTTCGACCTTCTGCGAGGTCTGCCGGGTGAAGCCCAGCGACACGCCGGGGATCACGGGGTACTCGGGCTGTGACGTGTCGACCGTCCACCCCCGCTCGGCGGCGCGCCGGAAGAGGTCCTGGGCCGGGGTGGTGAAGACCTCGTCCCCCTCCAGCAGGACGCGCGTGCTGGAGATGCGGCCCTCGCCGGGCCACCACAGCTCGATCGCGGTGACGTGCGTCCCGCCTTCGACCAGGGCCTGCACGCCGACGTGGTCGAGGGTCCAGGAGGCCTTCGCCGAGTTCCGGCTCGGGCGCCGCAGCGCACGGGTCACGGATCTCGTCGATGTCCATCTTGGTGCGATCCTTGTTGTCGTCCACGAGGTCCGCGGGCTTCAGGCCGCTGTACCAACCGCCTTTCTCCGTGCATCCCTTGGCGATCAGACCCTCGAAGGGGCCATCCGGGTGTGCGGGTTGGTGACGTAGGCGACCGGGTTGGGTGCGGGTCGCAGGCCGGCTGGCATAGAAGCGTGCGTCGACCTCGCCCTGCAGCTCCTGCCCGGGGCCAATGCGGCGTTCGAGCTGGGTCGGCGGGCGGTGGCCCTCGCAGTCCCAGGTGGTGGTGATGTGGTGGGACGTGTGCGTCTGCCGGCCAACCGGGTGCCGTCCCAGGTGAAGTGGACGGAGTGCACGACCGTGGACCAGGAGCCCTGCCACGTCACGAACCCTCACCAGCCCTTCTCCATCAGCCTCGAACCTCAGGACGCGAAGGGTTTCACTGAGGCGGCACGCCCGGGGCCAGGTGGATCTGCCGCTGGTCGGCGCGGCCTCCACGGCGGGCGGGGCGCTGCGAGAGTCATCGCGCCCGGCGCTGCCGGACTCGACCAGTACTACGTACGACGCAGTATCGTATAACGTAGTAGTCGGGAAGGATGAGGGAGGTGCCTGATGCCGCGTCAACGTGACCGTGTCGGATGGGCGGAACCCGCGTTGCTGATCCTGGCCAGTCTGGCCGACGGCCCCAAGCACGGCTACGCGATCACCAAGGATGTCGAAGAGCAGACGTCCATCAGGCTGGGGCCGGGCACGTTGTATGCCGCCATCGCGCGGCTGGAGGAAAGCGGCCTGGTCGCGCCGCTGGACGAGGACGAGCGCCGGCGGCCCTACCGCATCACCGCGGAAGGCCAGACCGTGCTCGACGACAGGCTCCGGGCGATGGCTCGCTTCGCACGCACCGGGTTGACCCGACTGGGGGTGGCAAACGCGTGATCAACATGGCGGCCCGGGTGGCCTTGCGGTCGTATCCTCCCTCGTTCCGGGAGCGCTACGGTGGCGAGCTTGAAGCACTGGTCGAGGACACCGGCGCCGGCCCGAGCGTCGTCGCGGACCTTCTTGTCGGTGCGCTGCGGGCGTGGCTTCGCCCGGTGATGCCCGAAGAGTCCGCCGAACGGCGCCGGCGCCGCATGCAGGCAAGCGTCGCCACCACCTGGGTCACCTGGTGCGCCGCAATGTATGCCCTGCCGATGGTGGGCTTCATCCTGTCCGAGGAACCCGGGCTGACTCCGGACCTGGTGCGCCGACTGCTCGACGTTGCTCAGTACGCCATGTTCGGCGCTGGGCTCATCCTGCTGGCCGGCGCCCTCGCCCTCCTCGCGGAAACCTCCAGAACCGGCAACCGGGCCGCGTTGCGCCCGCTGGCGGCTCTGGTCCCGACGCTGCCCACGTGGCTGATCGCGCCGTTCCTCCTGGCGTACGCCTCCATCGACCCGATCTCCTATTGGGTCGGAGCCTTGGCGGTGCTCGGGCCGGCAGCGTTCCTCATCACCATGGCGGTGGCACCGGCCGTCGCCGTCACCCGGTGCCGACCACCTGCCAAGGTCCTGCGGCTGCTTGCCCTGTCCGGCGTTGCGGTGGCGTTCGCCGTGACGACGACAGGCATCGCCTGCGTCGCGGCGTTGACCATGAGTACCGATGACGCGGCCCGGCTGATCACGATGCCCATACTCGCCGTCACCGTTGCCGCTTCCACAGCAGCTCTGGTCAGCTCCGGTCGCGGCGCCAAGGCCGCACTCCACAGGGAGCACCCGGTGGATCTTGGTGGTGACGTGTGAGTGACGCTGCGATGCGGTGAGCATCGAAGACGGCTGACCCTTCTGCTCCACCCGCACCCAATCCACCTCAGCCTGCACTCCCCCACCCGCAACCCGGTCCACACAGCAAGCAGAGTGGGCCGGTGGACACGGGCTCCCGCACCCGTGTCCACCGGCCGTCCGGGCCCCGGCTCAGGCGGCCCGGCGTGCCTGGGCGCGGTGGGTGCGGATGATGTCCGCGTACCGGTGTCCGCTGCCCTTGATCGTGCGCACCTGGGTGCGGTAGTCGACGTGGACGAGGCCGAAGCGCTTGGCGTAGCCGTACGCCCACTCGAAGTTGTCCAGCAGCGACCAGGCGAAGTACCCGGCGAGCGGGGCACCCTTGCGGGCCGCCGAGGCGCAGGCGGCGAGGTGCCGCTCCAGGTAGTCCTGGCGCTCCGGGTCGTCGACGGCGCCGTCGGAGCGGACCACGTCCGGGAAGGCCGAGCCGTTCTCCGTGACGTAGATCTTCCGTGCGCCGTACTCCTCGGTGAGACGCAGCAGCAGGGTCTCGATGCCGTTCGCGTCGATCTCCCAGTCCATGCCGGTGCGCGGGACGTCCGGGCGGTGTACGGCACGGACGCGCGGGGCCGGGCCGGCGGGGTCGTCGGCGACGTACGCCGGGAAGTAGTAGTTCAGGCCGAGCCAGTCCAGCGGGGCCGCGATGGTCTCCAGGTCGCCCGGCTGCTGGGGGAGTTCGACGCCGTACGTCTCGACCATGTCGGCCGGGAAGCCGCGGCCGTGCACCGGGTCGAGCCACCAGCGGTTGACATGGCCGTCGTGCCGGCGGGCGGCCGCCAGGTCCTCGGGGCGGTCGGTGGAGGCGTGCACGGTGGAGAGGTTGTTGACGATGCCGACCTGCGCGTCGGGGGCGGCGGCGCGGATCGCCTGCGTGGCGAGGCCGTGGCCGAGGAGCAGGTGGTAGGAGGCGCGTACGGCCGCGGTGAGTTCGGTCCAGCCGGGGGCCATCGTGCCCTCCAGGTGGCCGATCCAGGCCGAGCAGGAGGGCTCGTTGAGGGTCGCCCACGACTTCACGCGGTCACCGAGGCGCTCGGCGACGGTCGAGGCGTACTCGGCGAACGCGAGGGCGGTCGCCCGCTCCGGCCAGCCGCCGCGGTCCTGGAGCACCTGCGGCAGGTCCCAGTGGTAGAGGGTGACGGACGGGGTGATGCCCGCCTCCAGCAGGGCGTCCACCAACTCGTCGTAGAAGGACAGCCCCTTGGGGTTCGGCGCACCCGTCCCGTCCGGGATCACCCGTGGCCAGGCCACGGACAACCGGTAGGCGTTGGTGCCGAGTTGCCGCATCAGGCCGAGGTCGTCGCGCCAGCGGTGGTAGTGGTCGCACGCGACGTCGCCGTTGTCGTCGTTCGCGATCTTCCCCGGGGTGTGCGAGAAGGTGTCCCAGATCGACGGCGAACGGCCGTCCTCGGCGACGGCCCCCTCGATCTGGTACGCCGCTGTGGCCGTGCCCCACAGGAAGTCGTGCGGGAGTGCGGCGAGGTCGATGCGTTCGGACACGGAAGTCCCTTCGGGATACGGGGAGTTGGTCACTCGGCTCACTTGACGGCGCCCGCCGTCAGACCGGCGACGAGATAGCGCTGGAGGAGGAGGAACCCGGCGACCACCGGCACGCTCACCACGAGGGAGGCGGCCATGATCTGGTTCCAGTACACGTCGTTGAGGGTCGAGTAGCCCTGGAGGCCGACGGCGAGGGTGCGGGTGGTGTCGTTGGTCATGACGGACGCGAAGAGCACCTCGCCCCACGCGGTCATGAAGGCGTACACGGCGACCGCGACGATGCCGGGGACCGCGGCCGGCACGACGATCCTCAGCAGCGCGCCGAGCGGGCCGCAGCCGTCCACCAGCGCCGCCTCGTCGAGGTCGCGCGGCACCGAGTCGAAGTAGCCGATCAGCATCCAGATCGAGAACGGGAGGGAGAAGGTGAGGTACGTCAGGATCAGGCCGCCGCGGGAGCCGAACAGGGCGATGCCGGTGGCGTTGCCGATGTTGACGTAGATCAGGAAGAGAGGGAGGAGGAAGAGGATGCCCGGGAACATCTGCGTCGACAGGACGGTGACGGTGAAGACCCGCTTGCCGCGGAATTCGTAGCGGCTGACGGCGTAGGCGGCGAACACCGCGATGACCACCGAGCAGACGGTCGCCGCGCCCGCCACGATCAGCGAGTTCACGAAGTACTTGGCGAGCGGGACCGTCGACCAGATGTCGATGTACGGCCGGACGGTCAGCCCGCTGGGCAGCCAGCGGAACTTGCCCGTGACGTCCGCGAGCGGCTTCAGCGAGCTGGAGACCATCACGTACACCGGCAGCAGCACGAAGCCGGTGAGCAGGGTGAGGAAGATCCGCCGGGACCACAGGAAGGAACGGGGCGGCGCCATCGGGGACTCAGACATCGGCGGCCCTCCGTCCGCGCGAGGTGAACAGGAGGTACAGGCCCGTCACGACCAGCAGGAACAGCAGGAGCAGGACGGACATGGCGGATCCGGTGCCGAAGTTCCAGGTGACGAACGAGGCCTGGTAGATGTGCACCGAGATGAGGTCGGCGGCCTCGGGGGCGGCCTTGCCGAACATCACGTACGGCGTGTTGAAGTCGTTGAACGTCCACAGGAACAGGACCAGGACCAGCACCTGGTTGACCGGGCGCAGGGAGGGCAGGGTGATGCGGCGGATCTGCTGCCACATCCCGGCGCCGTCCAGCGCGGCCGCCTCGTACAGCTCGCGCGGGATGTTCTGCAGTCCGGCCATCACGATGAGGAAGGCGAACGGCCAGCCCTTCCACACGGACACGGTCAGCAGGGCGTAGAAGCTGTTGTCGCCGATCAGCCAGAAGGAGGGCTTGTCGGTGAGGTGCAGCTGGTCGTGCAGGACGTGGTTCACCAGGCCGTTGTCGTGCTGGAACATGAACACCCAGGTGATGACGGCCGCGTAGACGGGCAGCGCGTACGGCACCAGGAACAGGGCCCGCAGCAGACCGCGGCCGCGGAAGGCGTCCTGCATGAAGACCGCGGCGGCGGTGCCGATCAGCCAGCACAGGCCGACCGACAGCAGGGTGAAGCCGACGGTGACGAGGAACGAGTGCAGCAGCGCCTCGCCGACGGGCGCGTCGAAGTCCACGGACAGCTTGTAGTTGCCGAGGCCGGACCAGGGGGCGGTCCCCCAGTCGCGGATGTAGAACTGGGTGAGTTCCTTGAAGCTCATCACGACGCCGATGACCATCGGCACCAGATGGACGAGGAGTTCGAGCAGCAGGGCGGGCAGGAGCAGCAGGTACGGCAGTCCGATGCGACGGATCCGCCCGGCGCGGCGGCGGTTCTCGCGCGCCGCGCCGGGGGAGGTCTCGCGCACCGGCTCCTTCAGCGCGGTGGTGGTCATCGTGCTCAGGCCGCCGGCATCTGCTGCTGGGCCTTCTCCAGCTTGGCCTTGACGGAGTCGGTGGTCACCGCGCGTCCGGCGGCGGCGTCGGCGAACAGCTCCTTGACGGCCGTGCCGACCGTCGTCTCGAACTGCGACTCGGCGGGGACCTGCGGCAGCGCGGCGGCGCTGGTGGCGAGGGTGCTCTTCAGCACCGCGGTCGCCGGGGAGTTGAACGCCGCGTCCTCCTGGGCGGCCTTGACCGGCGGGACGGTGCTGTAGGCCGTGTTGAGGGTCTTCTGCTCGTCATCGCTGGTCATGAACTTCACGAACTTCGTGGCGCCGGCGAGGTTGTGACTGTTCTTGAAGACCGCGATGTTGATCCCGGCGACCATCGAGTTGGTCTGGGCGCCGGCGCCGGGGGTGCCGGACTGCACGGGCACGGGGGCGATGCCGTAGGCGTCCTCGCTCATGCCCTGGGACTTGAGGTTGGCTGAGGCGGTCTGCCACAGCAGCATGGCCTGCTTGCCCTTGGCGAAGTCGCTGACGGACTGGTTCTGCGCGTACTCGGCGTCGCCGGTCGGGATGACCTTGTCCTTGGCCATCAGGTCGACGTACTGCTTGACCGCGTCGACCACCTTGGGGTTGGTGAAGTCGGGCTTTCCGTCGGCGGTGAAGAAGTCGGCATCGTGCTGCTTGGCGAAGACGAAGACGTGGTGGATGTTCTCCGACACGTTCGAGCCCTCGGCGCCGAGGACCGACTTGCCCTTCGCCTTGATCTTCTTGCCGTCGGCGATCAGCTCGTCCCAGGTGGCCGGGGGCTTGGAGATGCCGGCGTCGGCGAAGATCTGCTTGTTGTAGTAGAGCGCGTACGCCATCGAGTACAGCGGCACGGCGGCCGGGTCCTTGCCCTGGGCGCCCGTGGATCCGAGCGCGGAGTCGACGAACCGGTCCCTGCCGCCGATCTTGTCGAAGTTCTTGGCGTCCCACGGCAGCAGTGCGCCGGTCGCCTGCAGGGAGGCGCTCCAGGTGTTGCCGATGTTCAGCACGTCCGGGCCCTGGCCGGAGGTGGTCGCCGTCAGAATCCGGTTGAGCAGATCGGACCAGGGCACGACCTCCACCTTCACCTTGATCCCGGTCTGCCTCTCGAACTTGTCCAGTTCGGGCTGGAGGACCTTCTTGTCGACGGCGATACTGGCGCCCTGGTTGGAGGCCCAGTAGGTCAGCGTCTTCGGCGAGTCGTCGGACCCGCTGCCGTTCGACGAACCGCCTCCGCAGGCCGTGGCCGCGAGAGCGAGAGACATGGTGACGGCGCCTACGGCCGCGGCTCGGATGCTGCGCATGGCTCCAGGTGTCCCTTTCCGGGAGTCGAGAACCCCGAGAGGCCGCTCGCGGAAGCCGACACCCGTCCGACCCTCGAGGCCCCTCATGGCTTAATTTAGGATGTGAGTTAAACCTCAAGAGAATCGCTCGTCAAGGGATCCGGCAACGGCATCCGCTCCGGCGGGCCACAAATATGCGCGAACCAGGGAGGTCGGGTGGCAGGGCTGGGCGGCCGTACGGTGCGTGACCTGCGGCGGGAGAGCCGGAGCGCCGTTCTGCAACGGTTGTATTTCGACGGCCCGATGAGCCGGCAGGCGCTCGGCCCGGCGACCGGGCTGAGTTCGGGCTCCGTCAGCAACGTCGCCGCCGAACTCCTCACCGACGGCCTGGTGGAGGAGGCAGGCGTGATCGGCTCCGACGCCGGCCGCCCGCGCCGACTGCTACGGATACGACCGGACAGCGGCCGGCTCATCGGGGTCGACGTCGGCGAGACCCGGGTACGCGTGGAGCTGTTCGACCTCGGACTGCGCGAACTCGCTCGAGCGGAAGTCCCGTTGGGTCCACGCGGATACGACGTCGACGCCGTCGTCGGCCACGTGCAGGAGGGCATGGCCGAGATGCTCCGCACGTCCGCGCTCGCCCCCGACGACCTCCTCGGCGTCGGCATCGGCGTGCCCGGCATCATCGAGGACGCAGGCGACGAGGGCGCCGTCGTCCACGGCCAGACGATCGGCTGGGACGCGGTCCCATTGGAGCGACGGCTTCGTCTGACCGGCCAACTCCCTTCCCACATCCCCTACTTCATCGACAACGGCGCCAAGACCCTGGGCCAGGCCGAGATGTGGTTCGGTGCCGGCCGCGGCGCCCGCAATGCCGTGGTCGTGCTCTTCGGCTCCGGAGTCGGCGCCTGCGTGGTCACCGAGGAGGCCGCCCAGGGACGGGCGGTGGAGTGGGGACATCTGACGGTACGGGTCGGCGGACGCCGATGCCGGTGCGGCGCCCGGGGCTGTCTGGAGGCGTACGCGGGCGCGGAGGCGCTGGTGGCACGCTGGCGGGAGGCGGGCGGGCAACCGTCGCCCGGGGCGGGCGAAGAACGGGCCCTCACCGAACTGCTCGCCGCGGCCCGCCCCTCGAACGGCAGCACGCCCGACCCGGTGGCGGCGGCCGTCCTTGCCGAGACCGCCGAGTACCTGGGCGCCGGCCTGTCCGACCTGATCAACCTCTTCCAGCCCGAACGCGTCCTCATCGGCGGCTGGGCGGGCCTCCAGCTCGGCGGCGCCTTCCTGGACGAGGTCCGCACCCACGCCCTCGCGCAGGCACTCCGCTTCCCGGCGGGCCGGGTCGGCATCGGACTCGGCCGACTGGGACCGGACGCGGTCACCGTGGGGGCGGCGGTCCTCCCGCTGGCGGCGTTCTTCGCCCGGGGCGGGCAACGGCCGAGGCCCGCGGCGCGCCCGGTGAAGGCACCGGCCTGGCGGGCGGCGGTGGACGGACGGCTGGTGTGAGGGTCCCTCCGGGGGTTGAGCAGGCATCGCGCTCCCGGCCGAGTCGGCACCGGTCAGGGTTTCCGCGTCGGCCGGCGTGGACGGTCAGCCCGGTGGGAGCCGGTGGAGCGCGTCTCACCGCCGCAGCAAGGCGGCGTCGTACGACCGCCAAGTGAGCAATGCGCCGCGCCGTCGACCGGCAGAGGGCCCGGCGCGCCGCCGGCCCGGCGAGGTCAGGCGCGCTGCCGGCGCCGCCTCGGCACCAGGGGATGCACGGCCTTCCCGGACGGCGGCCCCGGCCCGCGGCACCCGTAAGACAGTGCCGAGCGCGCGGCAGCGCGAGTCGGCTGCTTCGCATCGCGTCGCCCGGCGGTGGCGCGTACTCCACCGGACACCTGTCAGGGCTCCTCCGGCCGGAAGTCCTGTAGTACGTCCCCGCCCGGCTGGACGATTCCGTAGCTGTCCGCCGGGACCTCGATCCAGGCGCCGGGCAGGTCGCCGAGGGGTTCCGAGACCACCAGGCGGGTCTCGTCGGAGACGTCTCTCAAGAAGTCGGTCTCCGGGTGCAGGGCTCGTAGGTCCTCGACGCCGGCGCTGTAGTACAGCGACCTCGGCGTGCCCTCGCTGGCGTACCGGAAGGCCAGGAGCCGTTCCCCGTCGGCCACCGCGATCGTCATCTGCAGCGGGGCCTGCACCCCGTGCTCCCGGGCGATCCGCTCGACGAAGCCCGTCATACGGGCGACGGCACCGGGCGGGTCCTCCTCGAGTCCGAACGTGAGGGCCAGGTAGAACATCGCCTCGGAGTCCGTGGTGCCTTCGATCGACGCGAAGAGCTCCGGGGCGACGGCGAGGAGGAGATCCCGGCGGAATGTGTGGAAGCCCGCGATGGAGCCGTTGTGCATCCACATCCAGCGGTCGTATCGGAACGGGTGGCAGTTGGTCTGCTGCACCGCCGTACCGGTGGAGGCCCGGACGTGCGCGAAGAACAGGGGGGCGCGGACGTGTCCGGCGATCTCCCGTAGGTTGCGGTTGCTCCAGGCCGGGCCGATGTCGTGGAACACGGCCGGGGTGCGGGCGTGTTCCTCGTACCAGCCGATGCCGAAACCGTCGCCGTTGGTCGTCTCGACGCCCATCCGCGCGTGCAGGCTCTGGTCGATCAGCGAGTGTTTCGGGCGGTACAGGACCTCGTCCATGACCAGAGGAGTTCCCGAGTAGGCGAGCCAGCGGCACATGGTTCACGCCCTTCGCAGGTGATCGCGGCGGCCGACGGTCGTGCCGCGTCCGTTCCCGGCAGGTCCAGCCCGAAGCCCACCCCGATGTTCTGGGCCGCGGACACCGCACGGGCGCTGCCCACGACGGGGGCGACCGCCACGACCGTGCCCTGGATCTTCTCGATTGGGAGGCCGAGCTGTTGCGCCGTGCCGATGTCGAGCAGGTAGGAGGCCGGTGCGGCGTCCAGGGTCACCAGGGCGGCGATGCGGGCGAGCAGACGGCTCTCGGCATCGAGTCCGGACCGTTCTAAGGTGTCGAGCGTCATCCGGACGATCGTTTCGAACACAGGAGCGTTCGCCTCGGCGAGCGCGGCCGCGCCGATCGCGCCCGTGATGTCCTCGGTCATCTTCGCCTCACGCCTTCCGGGCCACCGGTGTCCATGTTCCACCTCATCCGGCTCCCCGAGTGAGCGCATCGCCCGGCGAGGGTGATTTTCCGGCCGTCCGGTGGCAGCCCGGGGACCGAGGACCGCCACTGTGTCCTCGGTCCCCGGGCGCCCGTCGTTCCGCTGCCGAGGTCGCGGGCCGGCCGGTGCGGGCACGAGGGGCGCGTGGCGCGCCCCTCGTGCCGGTGCGGCCCACCGCACGGGGGGCAGCCCACCGCACGGTGGGGCAGGGCTACCGAGCCGCTGCCGGCTGCGGCGCCGGCGCGTAACCTGCCGGCCGGGTGGTGAACGTGCCCCGCCCCTGGGTCCGGCTGCGCAACCGAGTCGCATAGCCGAACAGTTCGGCCAGCGGCACGGTCGCGGTCAGCACCGCCGAGCCGTTCCTGCTCTCGGACCCGTTGACCCGCCCACGCCGGGCGGCCAGATCACCGAGCACGCCGCCGACCGCGTCCTCCGGCACGGTGACCGTGACCTCGGCCACCGGTTCCAGCAGGGCCACCGCGCAGGCCCGCAGCGCCTCGCGCAGGCCCAGCCGGCCGGCGGTCCGGAAGGCCATCTCGGAGGAGTCCTTCACATGGGTGGAGCCGTCGCTCAGTGTGACCCGCAGACCGGTCACCGGATGCCCGCCCAACGGCCCCTCGGCCAGGGCGTCCCGGCAGCCGGCCTCGACGGCCCGCACGTACTCCTGCGGCACCCGCCCGCCGACCACGACGGACCGGAACTCGAAGCCGGTGGCGCCGGCTTCGGCCCCGAGCGGCTCGACGTCGAGGACGACATGCGCGAACTGCCCCGCCCCGCCGTCCTGTTTGACATGCCGGAAGACCAGCCCGCTCACCCCGCGCACGACGGTCTCCCGGTGCGCGACCCGCGGACGCCCCACGACGACTTCCGGTCCGCCGTCACGGCGGATCTTCTCCACCGCGACCTCCAGATGCAGCTCGCCCATCCCGGACAGCACGGTCTGCCCGGTCTCGTCGTCGGTGCGCACCACCAGCGAGGGGTCCTCCTCCGCCAGCCGCGCGAGCGCGCTCGCCAGCCGCCCGGTGTCGGTGCTGCGGCGCGCCTCCACGGCGACGGACACCACGGGCTCGGCGACCACGGGCGCCTCCAGGAGCAGCGGGGCACCGGGATCGCACAGTGTCGAGCCGGCCCGCGCCGACTTCAGGCCCGCGAGCGCGACGATGTCACCGGCGACCGCCCTGTCCAGCTGGACGTGCCGGTCCGCCATGACCCGCAGGATCCGCGCCACCCGCTCGGTGCGCCCGGTGCTGGGGTCCCACACGGTGTCTCCCTTCCCGATCGTGCCCGAGTAGACACGCACACAGGTCAGGCGCCCGATGCCGGCCGCGTTCACCTTGAACGCGAGCGCAGCGAAAGGCGCTTCGGGGTCGGCGGACCGACGCTGTTCGGTGTCGCCGTGGACACCGCGTACGGCGGGCACGTCCAGCGGCGACGGCAGGTAGGCCACCACCGCGTCCAGCAGTGGTTCGATGCCGCGGTTGCGGTAGGCGGAGCCGCACAGCACGACCACGCCGTCACCGGTGCGGGTGAGGTCCCGGAGGGCTGCGACCAGGGTCTGCTCGCTCAGAGCGGACCCTGCGCAGAACTCCTCCAGCGCGGCCGGATGCAGCTCGGCCACCGCCTCCTCCAGCACCCGGCGTCGCCGCAGGGCCTCCTCCGTCAGCGTCTCGGGAACCGGTCCCTCCACCGCCGCACCTCCGCCGCCGTCCCAGAGCAGGGAGCGCATGCGCACCAGGTCGACCACGCCGGTGAAGCCGTCCTCGGCCCCGATCGGCAACTGGACGACGAGCGGGGCAGGATGCAGGCGTTCCCGGATGGAGGCGACGGCCCGGTCGAGGTCGGCACCCGCGCGGTCCAGCTTGTTGACGAAGGCGATTCTCGGCACGCCGTGCCGGTCGGCCTGCCGCCACACCGACTCGCTCTGCGGCTCGACGCCGGCGACCGCGTCGAAGACGGCGATCGCCCCGTCGAGGACACGCAGCGAACGTTCGACCTCGTCGGCGAAGTCGACGTGGCCCGGGGTGTCGATGAGGTTGATGCGGTGGCCGTCCCAGCCGCAGCTGACGGCGGCGGCGAAGATGGTGATGCCACGGTCGCGTTCCTGCGGGTCGAAGTCGGTGACGGTGGTGCCGTCGTGGACCTCGCCGCGCTTGTGGGTGGTCCCCGTCGCGTACAGGAAGCGCTCGGTGACGGTGGTCTTGCCGGCGTCGACGTGGGCGAGGATGCCGAGGTTGCGGACGGTGGCGAGGGTGCTGAGGTTGGTACGCACGGCCCATGGCCTTTCTGCGGATCAGGAAACTGGGGCAGCGCGATTTCCCGTGTCAGGAGCGGCCGGACCCGGCCCGGCCGCCCACCACCGGGCGGGTGTGGGCTGTGCCGTGTGAGCTGGTGGTGAACCGGGTCAGAACGTCGTCACGGGCATCCGGTGCCGGCCGCGCAGCGGGCACCGGACGGACGAGGACACCAGGATCACCTCGGACCGCGACGGGGGGACGACGACGGCGGTACGGTCACGCACGGCCGGCTCCCCTCGGTGTCAGTGGTCACGAAACGCGCGGCCGAGATGTGTCGGCGCCGCGCGATGCAGGGTGAGTCTAGGGAAAGCGATCAGGAACCGAGTACCGATTTTCTTACGCGCCGACCGGTCCCAGCGCCCGGGCGAGCCGCAGCAGCCACTCCTGCGCCGTGCCGCGCACCCACGGATGCGTCTGCTGGAACACGGCCCAGTCCACGTCCCACCGCACCACCGCGGCCGGGCGCAGAGCGTCCGTCTCCGCGCACGCCGCACGACGGAAGACCGACCTCAGCAGACGCGGCGTGAGGGACGCCCCCTCCCCCTCGGCGAGGAGCACCGCGTCGTACAGGTCCTTGCCCTGCGCCCGGCCGTCGTCCCGGCTGTCGGTGTGCAGCCACAGCAGCTTCCAGGCCAGGGACAGCTCCCGGCTCGCGGTCCGCACCGCGCTGGGCGCTCCCCCGTCGCCGCGCGGTATCAGGGTCCACACCGGGGGCTCGGGAAGCAGTTCGTCGCGGGCGAAGTCCAGCCGCAGCTCGCCCGCGGGCACCCCTTCCCTGCGCCAGGGGATGAGCAGCCGTACCCCTGGTGTGTCGTACTCCGTGTACGTCCACGTGCCGTCCACGCGCGCCTTCTCCGCGTCGAGGAGCACACCCGGGGCCGCCCACGGCCGCTGCGCCACACGTTCGAGCAGATCCAGGTACGGGGGGCCGGATTCCACGACGTCCTCGTCGGGCAGCCAGTGCAGGCCCTCGGGCGGGAGAACGGGCCGCTGTCCGGCGGTGTCGAACTCCTCGTACGTCCAGATCTCGTACCCCGCCGCGCCGTCTGCGGCCTCCGGCCACTGCTGCACGGTGCCGAGCGCGTCGACGTACGGATACGGGTCCAGCGGATCGGCCCCGGTGGCGTCTTCCAGGACCACCCAGTCGAGATCGGCGGGCTGGCGCGCCGCGGCTCCCACCCAGGCCGGCATGACCATGCTTCCGCGCAGGACCAGGCTTCCGCTCCAGGGAGCGTCCGCGATCAGCCCCAGCACATGATCCAGACCCGCACGCCGGCCCACCGACTCGTCGCTTCGCTCCCCGTTCACGGGGCAGACCGTAGCGTCCACCACTGACAACGGTGCGTGAGGGGCGCGCCCGATCTGCGTGGACTGCGCCACAATTCCCTCCCTTAAGGAGGGATGAATGCGTAAAAGTGGTTCTTTGCAGGTGGTTGCACTCCTCCGTAACCAGCTCCAGGGAATCGACGACCAGTGGCATGGGAGAAGCGTTTGATCACGGTACGTAAGCGACGCAACGGGCTGATGGCTACGGCCGGCGTACTCGGCGGCGTACTCGCACTCACGGCGCTCGGCGGTACCAGCAACGCTGCCACCAGCGACAACAACCCCGGGAATCCCCCGAAACCGCAGACGCAGGCCGATCGGACGGGCACCCAGGACGTCTCCGACGCCCGAATAAAGATCACGTCCGGTGAGGGTTCCTACAACGTCGGGATCAACGACCCCGTCCAGGTCACCGTCAGCGACGGCAAGCTCACCAAGGTGACCATGACGGCCACCGCGACCGGTGCCGAGATGCCGGGCACCGTGTCCGCGGACGGCACGTCGTGGAAGCCGAACGGCCCGCTGGCCCCGGCTACCCGGTATCAGGTCGCCGCAGATGCCGTGGACGCCAAGAACGTCCCCGTCAGCGGGAACGCGACGATCACCACGGTCTCCCCGGCCAACAACTTCATCGGGCACGTCTCCCCCGAGAACGGCTCGACCGTCGGCGTGGGCATGCCGGTGACGGTCAACTTCGGCAAGGCGGTCGTCGACAAGGCCGCCGTGGAGTCGGCGATCCAGGTCAGCTCCAGCAGCGGTCAGCGGGTCGTCGGTCACTGGTTCAATGACAACCGCCTGGACTTCCGCCCCGAGAACTACTGGAAGCCCGGCTCCACCGTCACCGTCGGGCTCAACGCGAACGGCATCCGGAAGACGGTCACGTTCAAGATCGGCCGGAGCCAGATCAGCACCGTCGACGCAAAGACGAAGCAGATGACCGTCGTACGGGACGGCAGGACGATCAGGACCGTCCCGGTCTCGTCCGGCAGCCCCGAGCACCCGACGTACAACGGCCAGATGGTCATCTCCGAGAAGTTCAGGCACGTCCACATGAACGGTTCGACCGTCGGCCTCACGGAGAAGGACGGCAAGCCCTCGTACGACATCAGCGCCGTACCGCACGCCATGCGTCTGACCGACTCGGGCACGTTCATCCACGGCAACTACTGGGCTGCCGACTCGACCTTCGGCAAGGTCAACACCAGCCACGGCTGCGTGGGCCTGAAGGACGTCAGGGGCGGCGGCAACGACACGCTGCCCGCCGCGTGGTTCTTCGACAACTCGCTGATCGGCGACGTCGTGATCGTCAAGAACTCCCCGGACAAGGCCACGGTGGCCCCGGGCAACGGCCTCGGCGACTGGAACATGCCGTGGACCGAGTGGGTCGCGGGCAGCGCGACCGGCTGACGGCACGTCGCTCCGCGCACGGAACCTGAATCGCTCCCGCCGGGCGGCGGCCGACACCATGTCGGCCGCCGCTGCGGCATCAGAGCCGATCGCCGGCCCTGACGAGACGCCGCCTCGGCACATACCAGCCCCCCTCACGCACCGCATCCAATTGATCACGGTGAGCGGGAAACAGCCGTCGAGGACAGGGTGGCGGGTGGGCGGCACCCTGGAGGAGAAGGTGTGCCGACAGGAGGGGAGGCGTGATGCGAACCAGCGACGAGATCTATCACCGGATCCGCTGGGACCCCCGGTTCGACCCGGCCCGGTTCGTGCTGGGGATCCGCCAGCGCGGAGGTGCCGTCCAACGCGTTTCCCTGACGTCCTTCGTGCCCGGCGGCGACATCCCGTGGCACCGGGTGGTGTTCATCGAGGCGGACGGCGAGGTGATCTGGGACCGGGCCACGGGCGTGGACCGCATCGACGCCTCGGGCGCCGGCCGGGTGCCGGACCCACAAGCGGAACCGAGTTTCGAGATGCGCTTCGGCAGGGGTGACCCCGCCGACGTCCTCGGAGTGTCCCCGACCGCCCGCACAGCGGTGGCCTGGATCCCGCCGGCGGAGCTGTGGCCGTCGATCCAGGACATCCGCCGGGACTACGATCCGCAGATCCACCGCTGGCCGCCGCACGTCAATGTCCTCTTCGGCTTCGTGCCGGAGCCCGACTTCGAGCGGGCCGCCCCACTGCTCGCCGCGGCGACGGGCGAGATGCCGGTCTTCACCGCCCGGCTGGACGGGGTGCGCACCTTCCGGCACAGGGCGTACTTCACCGTGTGGCTCGACCCGACAGCAGCCGGCAAGGGCCCCTGGGCCGAGCTGCACCGCGTACTGCAGCAGCGGTTCCCTCGCTGTCGTGGGCCCAACGAGGACTTCACCCCGCACCTGCCCCTGGGCCGGACCCGGGATCCGCGGCGGGTCAGCGCCGACTGCGCCACCCGGCTCGACGCCATGACGGCGACAGTCTGGGAGCTCGTCCTGCTCTCACGCAGGGGCACCGGGCCTATGCGGCCACGGGCCACGGTCGCCCTGCGCACGGGCGAGGTCCGCCGGCTGCCCGCACCCGGCCTCGAAACGCCAGGCCCGGAGGACACGGCATGGCTGTCCGAGATCACCGACAGGTGAGGCCATGGTCAGGTGGGGCAAAGCGCCGCCAGGCATTCAGGTCGCACGGGTGGAGTGTTTGAGCTGCCGTTGACGAGCAGGCAGTGCGGATCCACTCCACCAGTCCGGGCTCGCCGCGCAGTTGTCCTGCCCGTGAGCTTCGGGCGCGCACCGCCTCAACACCGATGGGGCTGACCCCGCTCGACTCGCGGCTCGACGGAACTCCTCGTGGAGGCGTGGCGATTACGCACCAGCCTGCCGGTGACGGCCGCGGGCACCATGCTGCCCCCAGTGCTGGTGGCTCTGTCCCCACTCGCAGGCCTGCGACGCGCACTTCGGAATGACTGCAAAGGACAACGGTTCGATTTCTGTAGGCATCAGGGACTGACACCGGGGTACTGGTGCGCGATAACGTGCGCGCTCGGCCCGATCATCGCACTGTCCAGGGACTGTTATGCCTGATCCTTCCATGCCGCCGGACGACCGGCCGGCGTCGCCCGTGACGCCCCGTGTGACAGCCGAGTCGCGAGCCGGGTCCTTGAGACGGCGTCTGGTGCTGTCGTCCGTGCTGCCGCCGGGCGTGGTCGCCGTGACCGGTGCGGTGGCCACCGCGCTGGTCACCGATGGCCACCTGGACCAGGCGTACCAGGGCGTGGTGTTCGGCGGGGTGGTGCTCATCGGCACCATGGCGGCCGCGATCGCGGGCATACGGGCTTCGGCGGAGGCACGAGCCGTCACCAAGCACTGGGCGGAGCTGTCCCGCGCAGCCGACCGAAACCGTGCCGAGCTGGCCGAGCTGACCCGTACCGCAGCTGAGGGCAGGGCCGAACTGGATTCGCTGTGCCGTCGGTTGCGCGCCGGGGAGCGGCCTGTGCGGCGCCGGCCGGAACTGCCGCCGCAGACCGGCCCGGACGCCCTCTCCCGCCTCGGATTCGAGATCGCTGTGGCCCGGCACGAGGCGGAGGCAGCCCTGCTGGAGACCGCCGCCTCTGCGGTCGGTGCGGAACACAACTCACGGCTGGAGCAGTTCGAGGTGTTCGCCAACCTGGCGCGCCGTCTGGAGTCCCTGGTGCACCGCGAGATCGGCCTGCTGGACAACCTGGAGAACGAGGTCGAGGACCCCGACCTGCTCAAGGGGCTGTTCCGGGTGGACCACCTGTCCACCCGGATCCGCCGCTACGCCGAGAACCTGGCCGTGCTCGGCGGCGCGAACACCCATCGTCAGTGGACCCGCCCCGTCAGCCTGACCGACGTGCTGCGTTCCGCCGTCGCCGAGATCGACCAGTACGCCCGGGTCAAGCTGGTCCCGCCCGTCGATGGATCGGTCAGCGGCCACGCCGTGGTCGACGTCGTCCATCTGCTGGCCGAGCTGTTGGAGAACGCGACGGTCTTCTCACCGCCGCAGACCACCGTGCACGTACGGGTCGAGCCCGTCGCCGCGGGGGTGGCGATCGAGGTCGAGGACCGGGGCCTGGGCATGTCCCCGGCCGAGCGCAGCCAGATGAACACCGTTTTGAGTGCACCCGACAAGGTCGCCCTCGGCGAGCTGCTGCAAGACGGCCGGATCGGCCTGTACGTGGTCTCCGTGCTGGCTCAGCGGCACGACATCGCCGTGCAGTTGCTGAGCAACGTGTACGGCGGCACTCAGGCCGTCATGGTGCTGCCCGAGGCACTGCTCGGTCCGCAGCCGGCGGCTCCCGCGCCGGCGCTCCACACCGTCCCGACCCCTGACGCGGAGCCGCACCACCTCGTGGAGCCCGAGGCGGCGGACCCCCGGGCGGCGGAGACGACCGTCGTTACGGATCCGGGCGTGTCCGATTCCGGACCCGAGCCGGCCCCGGTCCGCTCCGAGGGCGAGGCCGACCGTCCGCGGCTGCCTCAGCGCCGCCGCCAGGACCACGCCGCCGAACCGCCGCAGCCGGTCCGCGGCACCGGTGCTTCCGAGGACACCGCACACGACCCGGGCCTGATGGCCGCATTCCAGACCGGACTACGCAGGGCCGAGGAAGCGGAGACGCCCTGAATGGCCGAGGCCGCCCTGAAGGCCCGGTGTCCGTGCAGCAAAACGTTTCCTTCTGCCGAAGTGGAGTACACGATCGTGGCGAGCGAAGACCTTTCCTGGCTGTTGACGGGTCTGGTGAACCGGGTGCCGCACACCCGAAGCGCGTTGTTGCTGTCCTCGGACGGGCTGGTGAAGGCAGCGGAGGGGCTCGACAAGGACGCCGCGGACCAGTTGGCCGCCCTCGCCAGTGGGCTGTACTCGTTGGCGCGCAGCGCGGGCCGGCACTTCGACGACGGCGGTGACGTGCGACAGATCGTGACTGAGCTCAGCACCTCGCTGCTGTTCGTCTCGTCCGCCGGGCACGGCGCGGTGCTGGCGGTGCTGGCCGGACGCGACGCGGACGCGGCGGTACTGGGCTACGAGATGGGGATGATGGTGAAGAGCGTGCGCCCGCACCTGGCCACACCGCCCCGGCACCCGGTGGGGTGACCGATGACGCCGGTCCTCCCGGACGGCCCACAGCTCGACGAAGCGGCCGGGCGGCTGGTCCGTCCCTACACCCTGAGCGACGGCCGGACCAGGGCCACGTCCCACTTCACGCTGGTGACCACGGTGCGGGCCACGGGCGCCCAGACGCAGGGCGCTTTCGGCCTGGAGCATGCGCAGGTGCTGGCGCTGTGCGAACAGCCGGTGAGCGTTGCCGAGGTCGCGGCCCGGATGCAGGTGCCCGCCGCCGTGGTCAAGGTACTGCTGTCCGATCTGGCCGAAGGAGGCGCGGTGGTCGCAGGTGATACGCCCCCGGCGCCCACGGGCCACTCCGCACGACCTGATCGAGACCTCTTGGAAGCGGTACGCGATGGCCTCCTCAAACGACTGTGACCCGCTGCCCGCCGAAGTCCTGCCGGTGGGAGTCAAGGTGCTGATCGCCGGCGGGTTCGGCGTGGGAAAGACCACCTTCGTCAACGCGCTCAGTGAGATCGAGCCGCTGAGCACCGAGGAGATGCTGACCGCCGTCAGCGCGGCCACGGACCGGCTGGACGGAGTGGAGAACAAGGCCACCACCACGGTGGCCCTGGACTTCGGCCGGATCACGCTCAGTCCGTCCCTTGTCCTGTACTTGTTCGGCACGCCCGGGCAGGAGCGCTTCTGGTTCATGTGGGACGAACTCTCCGAAGGAGCGCTCGGGGCGGTGGTTCTCGCCGACACCCGCAGGCTGGAGCACTCATTCGCGGCGGTGGACTTCTTCGAGCGGCGCGGCATTCCCTTCGTCGTCGCCGTCAACGAGTTCGACGGGGCTCACCGCTACCGCGGGGAGGAGGTGCGGACCGCGCTCGACCTCAGGCAGGAGGTGCCGGTGGTGCTGTGCGACGCCCGCGTCCAGAACTCGGGCATACGCGTGCTGCTCGATCTGATTCAGCATCTGATCACGACAAGGAGTTCCCATGGCAGCGACACCGACCAACTCTCCGTCCGGGCCTGAGTCCGGGATCGCCCTGCGCCATCTGCTCCTCCCCCCGGAGGATCCACAGGTGCGTGCCCGATCCGAGCGGCTGCGCGAGCTGGGCATCGTTGCCCGTCCGGATGCCGAACTCGACGCCTTCGCACGGGAGCTGGCACACCGTACCGGCGGCTGCTACGCCGGGGTCAACTTCTTCCTCGACGCCGATCGCCAGTACTTCGCGGGGTTGTACAGCGCCGCGCAGGACACCACGGCCCACGTGGGGCCGCCGTTGCTGGAGGACCCGGTGCCCGGCCGCGTCATGCCCCGCGACATCGACATGGGCATCTGCCCGCACGTGGTCAAGCGCCGCCGGGCGCTGGTGCTGGAGGACATCCGGGACTTCCCACGGTTCGCCGGCAACCCGGTGGTCGACGCGATCGGCGTCCACTCCTACCTGGGCGCACCGCTGATAGACAGCACCGGCGTGGTGCTGGGCACGATCTGCGTGGTCGACCAGGACCCACAGCCGTGGGGGCGCAAGGGGCTGGAAACCATCAAGGCCATGGCTGCCGAACTGGTCGGGCGGCTGGAGGAGTCGGCGCACCGCCGCAGCTGACCGGCGCAGCCGGACTCGAACGCGGCCGCCCCGGAGCGCCCCCGGCGCGGCCGTCCCGTGCCCCACCGCTTGCGGGGGCCCTTCGGTGGGCCATCGGGGAGCCGGGTGCGGTCGGCCCGTGCTCATCGCCGGCTCCTCCGCCCTCCTGGCTTCCCCGTGACCCGGCGCAGCACGCCGCTGGACACCGAGGGCCCGACAGCACCCTCCCCCGCTCCAACGGTGAGCTGGTGTCTCGTAGCGGGTGATGAGCGCGTCCATGGCCTTCGGGTCGATCAGGCCGCGCACGGTGAGCAGTTGTTCGAGTGCCTCGGTGCGCAGCGCCACGGAAGGGCTCTCGTCGGAGCCGCCGGTGGTGGTCATGCGGTGGTCTCCAGGCAGCTCTCGTACAGGCGGTCGTCGAGGAGATTCTGGCCGATCCGCCCCGGCACATCGGCCGGATCTATGAGCTGACCGGTCCCCGATCACAGGACATCGCCGCTGGCGGGCAGTGTGCTGCAGCGTTTCGGCATCTTCGAGGCCGCGCGAGCGCCTGCAGTCTCATTTTGGAGGGGGTCAACGAGGACTGACGCCGGTGTCCCCATGGTCGTGACCGATTCGGCTGGATGGCGCTCGAACCATTGGCCCTATCGGTGCAAAAGCGCGAGGTCGTCAGTCGTTGAAGAGGACCGTGGCCAACCCGCTCATTAGCGTTCCGACGTGAACGCATGGCGAGTCGGATCGTCATGGCCCAGAGAGACCGCATCTCGCCGTACGCGTCACGCTCGACACCCCGACCACGACGACTCGCGAGCCGGCTTTTTCCGTCCGGGCTGAAAAGAGAACCCATGCTAGTGCCCTCTCTGCTCGGGGTCGCCGACCCGCCGCAGCTCCTCCCCGCGCGTGAGCAGATGGCCTTCACCCTGGGCTTCCACATCATCATCGTGCCCTTCGGAGTCGCGTTCACATTCATGATGCTGATCTGCCACTTCCGCGCATTGCGGTACGGCGATCAGCAGGCATTGCTCCTGGCGCAACGCTGGTCGCGGGTGGCTGCCGTGCTGTTCGCGGTCGGGGCCGTCTCGGGCACTGTTCTGACGTTCGAGCTGGGTCTGCTCTGGCCCGGGCTGATGGGTGCGTACGGCGCGGCGTTCGGGTTTCCCTTCGCCATCGAGGGACTGTTCTTCTTCCTCGAGGCCATCTTCATGGCCATCTATATCTACGGCTGGACAAGGCTGCCGCCGTGGCCGCATTTCTTCACTGGCGTGGTGGTCACGCTGTCCGGCGTCGGCGGGACGGCGGCCGTCATCGCGGCGAACAGTTGGATGAACCAGCCAGGGGGGTTCACCGTCAGGAACGGACGCGTCACCGATGTGGTTCCGTCCAAGGTCTTCTTCAACGGCGCCTTTTGGTGGGAGATGGTGCACATGCTGGTCGCGGCGTACATCGTCGCGGGCTTCATGGTCGCCGGGGTGTACGCCTGGGGTCTGCTCAAGGGGCGTCGGGACCGCTACCACCGACTGGGCTTTTTGGTGCCCTTCACCGTGGCGTCGATCTCTATGCCGCTCCAGTTCCTGGTGGGTGACACGATCGCCCGTCAGGTGTTCGACCGGGAACCGGCCAAGTTCGCCGCCTTCGAACTCGTGCCGTCCACCGCCGACCACGTCCCGGAGACACTCGGCGGTGTCATTGTCAACGGAGCGGTACGCTTCGGCCTTCCCATTCCCGATGTGGCATCACTGCTGGCCGGTTTCAGGCCGTCCATCACGATCCGTGGCCTCGACGCCATCCCCGCGCCGGTGCGTCCCGACGACGCGGTGGTCAATGTCGTGCATCTGGCCTTCGACGTCATGGTGGGAACCGCCTCGCTGCTGCTCCTGCTGTCCCTGTGGTTCGCGTGGTTCTGGTGGCGGCGGCGCGAGGTGCCCGCGAACCGCTGGTTCCTGCGCGGTGCCGGCGTGGCCGGGCTGGTCGCCCTGGCCTCCTTGGAGAGCGGATGGGTGGTGACCGAGGTCGGCCGCCAGCCCTGGACCGTCGTGGGTGTCCTGCTGACCCGGGACGCGGTGGCGACACAGGGCAACCTGTGGCCGTTGTTCGCAAGCGTCCTGGCCATCTACCTCTGCGTCGGCATCGGCGCACTCCTCGTCCTGCGCACCATGCGCAGAAAGTGGTCCGAACACGACCCCGAGACCGTCGCGGTGCCGTACGGACCTTATCCGGCACCGGCGTCGACGGACCACGCGGACGGAGCTGATGGGCGGTGAGCACCCTGATCGCCGCCATCCTCTTCATCGGCGTCATCGCCTACGCCCTCTTCGGCGGAGCGGACTACGGCGCCGGCTTCTGGGACCTGACGGCCGGCGGCCCCGAACGGGGGCGCCGCACACGTGAGCTGATCAATCTCTCGCTGAGCCCGGTGTGGGAGGCCAACCACACGTGGCTCATCTTCTGTCTCGTCACGCTCTGGACGGGCTTCCCTCAAGCCTTCGCTGCAATCACCACGACGCTCTACATCCCTTTGGGACTGGCCGCGCTGGGCATCGTCACCAGAGGAGCGGGGTTCGCCTTCCGCCACGCACTGCCCGAGGGCCGGGCAGAACAGCTGAGCAGCGCTGCTTTCGCCTGTTCATCCGTGCTCACACCGTTCTTCTTCGGCACCGTGGCCGGCGGCATCGCCTCCGGCCGCGTACCCACGGACGGCCACGGTGACCCCCTGTCGAGCTGGGTCAACCCGACATCCGTCCTCGGCGGTGTCCTCGCCGTCGTGGTCTGTGCGTATCTCGCGGCCGTCTTCCTCACGGGACAGGCACAGCGCCGTGGGGACGAGCCGTTGGAGAAGGCGTTCCGTGAGCGGGCCTTCGCAGCGGCCGTCGCAGCCGGACTGGTGGCCGTGGCGGGAGTCTTCGTGCTGCACTCGGACTCGCCGCGCCTGTTCCACCAGCTGGCCACGGTGGGCGCACCGCTCCTGGCCGTCTCCGTCCTCTGCGGTCTCACCGCACTCCTGCTGCTGCGCAGGGCCCGCACCGTCGTCGTACGCGGCATGGCCGTGATCGCGGTCGCCACTGTCGTAGCAGGGTGGGGCGTGGCGCAGTACCCCTACCTCCTGGGCACCCATCTGGTCATCCAGCAAGCGGCGGCCCCGTCGGCCGCCTTGTGGGTGCTGTTTGTGATCTCCTGCGTCGCGGCCGCACTGATCGCCCCCTCGCTGCTGGTGCTGTATGTCCTGCAACTGCGCCGGAAGCTCGGCTGAGAGGGTCCCTGCTTCGGACCAGTAAGTCCTCGCCGGGCTGATGTCATCATCGACGTCGTGTCCTGGCACGCCTCCGACCGGTTCGAGACCCCGAGTGCGCTCGCCGAGCGGCAGACGGCCGGGGTCACAAGCCTTGCGCTGTCACACGCGGCGACCTGTGGTGACCCGCGACGACCTCTCTCGTTCAGCGCTGCCGCGTACCCTGCCCGAGCTGCTGAGGGCCGGCACAAAAACTTCTTCGAACTCTCGCGTTGCACCTTCGCGGGTGGTGGACACGTTCACCGATGTCTACCGCGCTCAGTACGAGGACGGGCTGCGCTTCGTCCGCCGGCGTGCTCACCCGATGAACGTGGACGACATCGTCGGTGAGACGTTCCTCGCCGCGTGGCGTCGTCGCGGCGGGCTGCCCGAGGACCCACGCCCGTGGCTCTTCGGCACCGCGCGCAACGCGACGCTCGACGCCCACCGCGGGCATCGCCGCCAGACGGCTGTCGCGGTCCGTGTCATGGAGAACGGCGGCGAGGACAGCTACGACGGTCTGGCCCAGGGCGAGGAGCGGATGGACCTGGTGACCGCCTGGCGGCGGCTGTCGGCCGCCGACCGGGAAGTACCGGCGCTCCATGTCCGGGAGGGCCTCACGGACCGGGACGCCGCCTCGGAGACAACGCTCAACGTATCCGAGCCGCCGACGTCGAGAAGAAGGAGCCCCTCTGCGAGGCCCTGGGCATCACGATCACGTACGACAACGCAACGAGGACCGCGACCGTTAGGTCGAGGCCCTCGATTCCGTATCGCTATAAGGAGTGCTGGTGTCCGAGGGGGGACTTGAACCCCCACGCCCGATAAAGGGCACTAGCACCTCAAGCTAGCGCGTCTGCCATTCCGCCACCCGGACCAGGTGTCTGTCGCCTTGCGGGGGCTGTTCCCCGCGGCGACATGGACAACAATACCAAGGTTTCGGAGTGCGTTTCACCTGCGTATCCGTGTGGTGAGCGGTGGCCGGGGCGCGACTGTGCGCCCCGGCTGACGGGGTGTACGCAGAGTGATCAGACGTGCGCGGAGCGACAGGACGTGGTGGTCAGGGCATGAGCTGGTAGTCGGGGAAGTTCCCGGGCAGCCGCTCGCTGGCCGGGCCGCGGGTGACGGCACGCACGAGCAGTTCACCGCCGACGAATGCGCCGCGCCAGGAGGCGCCGAACCCGCCGAACAGTTCGTCGCGGTCCCCGCGGGAGCGGGGCGTGCCGTGGCCGACCTTGAAGGCTCGGATCTGCGGCGCCAGCCTCTCGAACGTGGCCCTGTCGTCGGTGGAGAGCGTCGCGACCAGGGCGCCGTTGGAGGCGTTCATCGCGGCCAGCAACTCCGCCTCCGTGTCGACCAGGACGATGGTGTCGACCGGGCCGAAGGGTTCCGCGTGGTGGAGCGGGGAGGAGCGGGGCGGGTTGAGCAGGGTGACCGGGTGGACGTAGGCCGAGGTGTCCTGGCCGGGCAGGAAGCGGGCATCGGCCTCCTTGCCGCGGTACAGGGGGACGGCGCCGCGGTCGATGGCCTCCGTGACCTGGTCACGCAGCTCCTTGGCCTTGGCCGCGTTGATCACCGGGCCGAAGTCCAGTTCCGGGCAGGGGTCGTCGCTTCGCTGCACGGCCAGGGGGTGGCCGACCCTGACCCTGCGGACGGCCGGCAGGTACGCGGAGAGGAACTGGTCGAAGAGGTCACGCTGGACGACGAAGCGCGGGTAGGCCGTGCAGCGCTGTTTGCCGTATTCGAAGAGTTTGGGGACGACCGCGGTGAACGCGTCCCAGTCCGAGTGGTTCCAGATGCCCCAGGTGTTCAGGCCCTCCTGCTCCAGTACGTGCCGTTTGCCGAGGTCGGTGACGGCCGTGGCGACGGCGGCGCCGGTGTCGCGGCCGCCGACGAAGGAGACGCAGCCGATCTCGGGCGCGCGCACCAGCGCTTGCGACAGTTCGCCCCCGCTGCCGCTGACCAGGGTGACGGGGATTCCCTCGCGGGCGGCGAGCGCGCAGGCGAGGGTCAGGCAGGCGACCCCGCCGTCGGTCGGGGTCTTGGCGATGACGGCGTTGCCCGCGAGTGCCTGGACCAGCAGGGCGTGGGCGAGGACGCTCATCGGGTAGTTCCAGCTCGCGATGTTGGACACCGGGCCGTCCAGCGGTGCCCGGCCGGCGATCATCGGCTCGATGCCGTCCACGTACCAACGCACCCCGTCGATGGCCCGGTCGACGTCCGCCTGGGCGAGCCGCCACGGCTTGCCGATCTCCCAGACGAGCAGCAGTGCGAGGAGTTCACGGTGGTGCGTGAGCGCGTCGAGGGTGGCGGCGACCCGGGCCCGGCGTTCGGCCGGCGGGATGTGCCGCCAGGCGCGGTGCTGGTCGAGCGAGGCGCGCACGGCCTGCCGGGCGGCGGCCCGGTCCAGCCGTGGCGGACCCGCGATGGGGGTGCCGTCGACCGGGCTGATGGCGGGCAGCGCCCGGCCGTCCGCGTGCCAGGCGGCGTTCCAGAGGTTGAGGACGCGGTCGTCCCGGAACGCCTCGGGCGCGGCGGCGAGGCAGCGCTGCCAGGCCTCGGCCCAGGACGTTCCGGCCTTGAGGGTGAGGGTGGGTGCCATTCGCATACTCCGCTCTCGGTGCACGGTCGAGAGGAAAGGGCCGCGGGACCTTCCGGGGACCCGTGGGCCTTCCTTGGAAGGGTGGTGGCGGGGGTGCAGGAGGTGCGGGGCCGTCCGGCGCACGGCTCGCACCGTCGTAACGCCGGACGTCTTGCGCGGGAGCCGCGGCAGTGCCCGAGGATTGCGCGGGAGCCGCGGCAGTGCCCGAAGAAGCTACCGACGGGCCCGGGATGCCGACAGTCACCGTGCGCCGACTATGAGTGAAGTCACTGCGCTCCGGTCAGCCGCGCGAGGACGAGTGCCGCCGTCCCGTTCGGGGTCCTGCCCACCTGGACGCCGGCCGCCTCCAGCGCCTCCTGCTGTTCGGCGGCGGCCTCGGCTCGATGGCGGTCGGTGCGTGGGGCTACGACGGGGCCTATGCGCTCGCCGGTTGTGTGCCGACGGTGACGGCGACCATCGTCCTGCTGCTCCGGCAGCCGCGCCGGACCGGCGGCACGACGGCCCCGGCAGCACGACCGCGGACAGCCCCCTGACGGCCAACTCCGCTCCTCCCAACCGGTGTTCCCCCTCTACGATCTGCTCACCGATCTTCGGAGGGGGAACATCGCACCATGGACAGGGACACGGACACCACGCCCGCGCCCAGAGGCACCGAGGAACGAGGACGCCGGGTCAGCAGCCTGGAACTCTTCTTCGACCTCGTCTTCGTCTTCACACTGACCCAGCTCACCGTGCTGCTGGCACACGACCTGTCGTTCGCCACGGCCGCCCGTGTCGCGCTGATCCTGGTCGTGCTGTTCTGGATGTACGGCGCCTACGCCTACCTCACCAACCAGGTGCCGCCCGACCGCCCGTCGCGGCGGCTGCTGCTGATGCTGGGCATGGCCGCGTTCCTGATCTGCGCGCTGGCGATCCCCCGGGTCTTCGACGACACCGGCGTGGTCTTCGGACTGGGCTTCCTGCTGGTGGTGGTCGTGCACACGGCGCTGTACACACGCAGCCACGGCTGGGACTCCATCTGGTACGGCGTCCCGAACGCGCTGGCCGCTCTCTCCGTGACGGCCGCGGGCGGCACCGACGGCCTGACGGCGGACGGTCTCTGGCTGCTGGCGATCGCGCTGCAGTTCGTGACCCCGTTCGTCGCCGAGCACGGACCGGGCCGCAGGGACGGCCGCAGCGCGGCGACGCTCCGGGTGCAGCTGGGCACCCTGGACCCGGCACACTTCGTGGAACGGCACGGGCTGCTGCTGATCATCGCCTTCGGCGAGTCCGTGATCTCCATCGGCGTCGGCATCGGTGATCTGCCGCTCACGCCGGGCCTGTTCGGCGGGGCGTTCCTGGCGCTGGCCCTCGCCATCGCGCTGTGGTGGACGTACTTCGTACGCGACGAGGAGGGCGCGGAGGCCGCGTTCCGCGCCACACCGGCACCGCAGCGGTGGCGGCTGGCGATGAACGCGTACTACTACGCGTTCCTGCCCATGCTGCTGGGCATCGCCTTCCTCGCGGCCGGCGTGAAGAAGACCCTCGGCCACCTCACCGAACACCCGCACTGGGGCCCGGCCCTGGCCCTGGCGGGCGGTGTGGCCCTGTTCCTGGCCGGCGACGCGGCCTTCCGCGCCACCCTGAACCTCCGCCCGATCCGTTTCCGCGCCGCCGCGTCCCCCCTCGCCCTGCTGACGTCCCTGCCGGCCGCCCGTCTCCCGGCCTATGTCGGACTACTGCTCCTGGTAGGGGTGTTGACGGCGATGCTGGCGGTGGAGGCACGTTGCTGCACGGCGACGGGCGAAGACGCATCGCCTGCTCCGGATCCGGCTCGGATCGCACGGTGAGCCACCCGCGGCCGCCGGCACCGCCTGGAGCTGGACGCCCCCTACCGCGGGTGCGCAGGACGATGCCCCTGGGCCGCCGTGTCCAGGAAGATCCAGTGGTCGTCCGGCAGGCCGGCGGGCGCCGGTGGGGGTACCGGGCGGGTTTCCTCGTGCCAGGCGGAGCCCACGGCGGCGGTGGCGATGCCACGCCAGAAGCGGGCGGCGCCACTGTTGGCCTCCTGGAAGGCGATGGCCCATGCGCCCGGGCGGGAGCTCAGGAGCTGGAGAGCGGCCTGTCGGCCGACGCCGCGCCTGCGCAGGGCCCGTACGACGAAGAACGCGGAGATCGAGGTCGAGCCCTCGGGCAGGGGACAGGTCAGGACGAAACCGCCCGGGGCCGTGCCGTACCGGATCAGCAGGGCCTCCCGCTCCGGCTCGTCGAAGAACAGCGGGAGGCCGCGGAACCCGAATCTCCCGTCGGCCGCGGGGAGATGGCCGAGGAACTCCGACATGTCGTGACGGTACAGCTGCGTCAACTGCTCGATGACGGGCCGCAGTTCGGCAGTGGCGGGGAGGAGTGTGACGGGCGCGGAGTCAGTGGTCGGTCCCATCCGGGGATTCTCGCACGCGTCGCCGACTGCGCTCAGGACGCGTTCTGTTCGTGGTACGAGCGGCGGGTGTGCTCCGTGTGTTCGCGCATCAGGTGGGTGGCGCGCTGTTCGTCGCGGGCGGTGATCGCAGTTGTCAGCTCGCGGTGTTCGATCCAGGACTGCTTTCCGCGCTGCCTGGCCACCGGCGTGTAGTACCAGCGGACCCGGCGGTCGACCTGGCCGGCCAGTCCGGCGAGGACGGTGTTGCCCGCCAGCTCCATCACCTTGGTGTGGAAGGCCGCGTTGAGGGCGACCGAGCGGTCCACGTCCTCGGCCGCGACCGCCTTCTCACCCTCGGCGCACAGCTCCTGCAGTGCTTGGATCCCTGCCTTGTCGGCGTTCTGGGCGGCCAGTCGGGCCGCCTCCGCCTCCAGGAGGGTGCGGACCGTCAGGAGTTGGTCGGCCTCGTCCTGGGTGGGCTCGTGGACGAACGCGCCCTGCGCGGGACGCAGATCGACCCAGCCCTCGGTGTTGAGCCGCTGCAGCGCCTCGCGGACCGGCTGGCGGGAGACACCCAGGTGTCCGGCGAGTTCGCTCTCCACGAGGTGCTGGCCGGGCCTCAGGGCGCGGGTGGTGATCAGCTCCAGCAGTGCCTCGTAGACACGGTCGCGCAACGGGCCGGGCCGTTCCAGCCTGGGTACGGCTCCCTGCGGCAGTCCGGTCGGCAACATCGCGGTCCCCTCCAGGCTGTTTGCAGCGCGCGATGGACTGCCCACCATGGATTGTCTTTCGTCTACAGTCTACGGTGCACAAAAGCCATGAGGAGAGGGAGTCGAGCGGGTCACACCGCCCCGTGCGCCCCCGCGGACGGTGTCACGGGCACCGTACGACCTGCCCCGCGTACGACAGGTTGCCGCCGAAGCCGAACAGCAGCGCCGGGTCGCCGCTGCGGACGGCACCCTGCTCGAGCAGCTTGGACAGGGCGAGCGGGATGCTGGCGGCGGACGTGTTGCCCGATTCGGTGACGTCGCGCGCGATCACCGCGTTGACGGCGCCGAGCTTCTCCGCGAGCGGCTCGATGATGCGCAGATTGGCCTGGTGCAGCACGACCGCCGCGAGATCGGCGGGTGCGACACCGGCCTTCTCGCAGGCGCGACGGGCGATGGGCGGCAGCTGGGTGGTGGCCCAGCGGTAGACGCTCTGCCCCTCCTGCGCGAACCGCGGCGGCGTGCCCTCGATGCGCACCGCGTTGCCCATCTCCGGCACCGATCCCCACAGCACCGGCCCGATCCCCGCCTCCTGGCCCGGCGCGCACGCCTCGACCACGGCCGCCCCGGCCCCGTCGCCGACCAGGACGCAGGTGGTGCGGTCGCTCCAGTCGGTGATCTCGGACATCTTGTCGGCGCCGATCACCAGCGCCCGGGTCGCGGCGCCCGCTCGTACCGTGTGGTCGGCGGTGGCCAGCGCGTGGGTGAAGCCGGCGCAGACGACGTTGACGTCCATCGCGGCCGGCTGCGGGATGCCGAGCCGGGCGGCCACCCGGGCGGCGGTGTTCGGGGAACGGTCGATCGCGGTGGACGTGGCCACCAGCACCAGGTCGATGTCCTGGGCCGTGAGCCCGGCGGCGGCCAGGGCCTTGGCGGCGGCGTGCGCGGCGAGTTCGTCGACCGGTTCGTCCGGGCCCGCGATGTGCCGGGTCCGGATGCCCACACGGCTGCGGATCCACTCGTCACTGGTGTCGACCATGCTCGCCAGGTCCTCGTTGGTGAGTACCTTCGCGGGCTGGTAGTGGCCGATGGCGGCGATGCGCGAGCCGTGCATGTCGGGGATTCCCCTCGTTGCCGTGGGTAGCGGGATCCACCAGTCTGATCAGTGACTCACGAGTACGACGGCAGGTGAAGCCACAGGAATCGCGCCCCCGCGTTGTCGGCTTCCCTCAGACCCTCGGACGCCCGATCACTCACGGTGTGCGCGTACTGCGCAGGAGTGGGCTGCAACCTCACGCTCCATGTGCAGGACAATGAGATCGTGAGGGTCACCTCACCGCACGACAACCCGGTGACCCACGGCAATCTCTGCATCAAGGGCCGTTTCGGCTACCAGCACGTACAGAACCGGGGCTGATCAGAACATGGGACGAGTCACGGAACGACGCAAGGTCCTCCGCATCCGGGACGGCGCGGTCTCGACCCGGCCGGACACGCTCGTCGCCGAGGAACCCCTGGAGATCCGGCTGAACGGGAAGCCGCTCGCGATCACCATGCGCACCCCGGGCGACGACTTCGCGCTGGCGGCCGGGTTCCTGGTGAGCGAGGGGGTGCTGGCCACGGCGTCCGATCTGCAGAACATCGTCTACTGCGCCGGCGCGACCGTGGACGGCTCGAACACCTACAACGTGGTCGACGTGCGGACCGCCCCGGACGTCGCCCTGCCCGACTTCACCCTGGAACGGAACGTCTACACCTCGTCCTCGTGCGGGCTGTGCGGCAAGGCCAGCCTGGACGCCGTGCGCACGACCGCGCGCTGGCCGATCGCCGACACTCCCCCGGTCCGGGTCACCCCCGAGCTGCTGGCGAGCCTCCCCGACCGGCTGCGGGCGGCCCAGCGGGTCTTCGACCGGACCGGGGGGCTGCACGCGGCCGCCCTGTTCACCGAGGACGGGGAGCTGCTGGACATACGGGAGGACGTGGGCCGGCACAACGCGGTCGACAAGCTGGTCGGCCGGGCGCTCCAGAACGGCGGTCTGCCCCTGTCGCGGACGATCCTGCTGGTCTCGGGCCGGGCCTCGTTCGAGCTGGCGCAGAAGGCGGTGATGGCGGGGATCCCGGTGCTGGCGGCGGTGTCGGCGCCCTCGTCGCTGGCGGTGGACCTGGCCGCCGAGACGGGTCTGACCCTGGTGGGTTTCCTGCGGGGCACCTCGATGAACGTGTACGCGGGCGAGGACCGCGTCGCCCTGCGGGCCGCGACCGCCCAGGGCTGACCGGTCCCCCGCGGCACGGCGGCGCGGCCCCGACCGGCGGGGAGCGCCCCCTGCGCCGCAGGGGCCCCGCCTCAGCCGGACGCCTGCGCCCGCAAATGGGCGGCGCTGACGAAGCCGGCGATCAGCGGTGAGCGTCGGCGCGCCTCCCAGGCAAGGAGCACCTCGTCGGGTTCCGCGTCCGACACCGGCACGTACGTGATGTCCGGGCGGGAGTAGTGCAGGGCGACGGACTCCGGTACGAGCGTGATGCCGGCTCCGCTCGCCACGCACTCGAACTTCTCCTCGATCGTGCGGATCGGCAGGTCGTCGGGGCCCGGGTGGGCGTAGCTGAGCCTCGGCTCGTCCACGAGGTCGGCGAGGCACAGCTCCTGTTTGCCGGCGAGCCGGTGGTCGGCGGGCAGCATCGCCACGCGTGCCTCGCTGTACAGCGGCAGCAGCCTCAGCCCCCGCTCCCGGACCGGCCGCCGTACGAAGGCGATGTCGACGGTGCCGTCGAGGATCAGCTCCTCCTGGTCGTCCCACTCGACTCTGCGCGCGTGCACGTCGACGTCCGGGTGGGCGGCCCCGAAGTCCCGCAGCGCGCGGGTGACGACCACCCCGGCGCGGAACCCGACGACGAAGCGCCCCGAGCCGTGGGCGGCCCGCCGCACCCGACGGCGTGCGGCGTCCGCACTCGCGAGCAGATGACCTGCGTCGTCCAGGAGTTGGCGGCCGGCCGGTGTCAACGTCACGCCGTGGCTGTCGCGTACGAACAGCTCCGCGTCCAAGTCCTTCTCCAGTGCGCGGATCTGGCGGCTGAGAACGGGCTGCGCGATGTGCAGTTGCTCGGCGGCGCGGCCGAAGTGGAGCAGTTCGGCGACCGCCACGAAGTAGCGGACCTTCCGCAGGTCCAGGTCCATGGCCGCCCCTTCCGTCGTACCCGGTGGCGATGCCTTCAGGGTATCGCCAGGGACGAAAGAGGTCTTGGACGGCGAGGTGGGCGCGATCGCAGGCTGGACGCATCAGTGGGACAAGTCCTGGGACCGGAAGGAACACGTCATGGATCTGCGGGGACAGCGCGTCGTCGTCATCGGGGGTACGTCGGGCATCGGGCTCGCGGTCGCCGAGGGCGCGGCACGGGAGGGTGCCGTGGTGGTGGTCGCCTCGCGCCGGCAGGCGAGTGTGGACGCGGCACTGGAGCGGCTGCCCGGGAGCGCCGAGGGCCATGTGCTGGACGCGACGCACGAGGCGGCGGTGCGCGGCTTCTTCGAGGGGATCGGGGGTTTCGACCATCTGGTGTACACGGCCGGTGAGCCGCTGCTGCTGGAGAACCTGGCCGAGACGTCCGTCGCGCGGGCACGGCGGTTCCTGGACACACGGCTGTGGGGTGCGTACACGGCGGTGAAGTACGGCGCCGGCTCGATCCGCGAGGGCGGTTCGGTGGTGCTGACCACCGGGACCGCCGGGCGGCGGCCGATGCCGGGGACGACGGCCGCGGCCGCGCTGTGCGGGGCGATGGAGTCGCTGACCCGGGCGCTGGCCCTGGAGCTGGCGCCGCTCCGGGTCAACGTGGTCTCGCCGGGGGTGGTGCGTACGGAGCTGTGGCGGGAGCTGCCGGAGACCGGGCGGGAGGGGCTGTTCCGGTCGTCCGCCGAGTCGCTGCCGGTGGGGCGGGTCGGCGAGCCGGCGGATGTCGCGGAGGCGTACCTGTACCTGATGCGCGGCGGTTACAGCACCGGGTCGGTGGTGACCGTGGACGGGGGCGGGCTGCTGGTGTGAGGGGTCAGCGGGGCTCGAGGCGCACCTGGGCGGCGGTCACGACCGTGCCGAGCCTCGGGAAGTCGAGCCTGACCGAGGCGTCGTGCTCGGCGGCGGTGAACGCGGCCATGGCGTCCTCGACGAAGACGAGGTCGTAGCCGAGGTCGGCGGCGGCGCGGGCGGTGGACTCGACGCCGAGGTTGGTGGCGATGCCGCCGAACAGCAGGGTGCGGATGCCGCGTTCGCGCAGCCGCTCGTCCAGGCCCGTGCCCTGGAAGCCGCCGATGGTGCGTTTGACGATCTCGAGGTCGCCGTCCCTGGGCAGCCCGGCCGCCAGCCCGCTGCCGGGCGGCTGTTCGGCGACGGCGGGGCGTTCGACCCGGATCAGCACGACGAGTGCGCCGGCGGCACGGAAGGCGGCCGCCAACTCCTCGGCGGTGGCGAGCACTTCGGTGCCCTTGCGGGGTTCCAGGGGCAGCGCGACGATGCGGTCCATCAGGTCGACGAGGACGAGGGCGGTGCGCTGCGGATCGAGCACGGGAGCTGCGGTCATGACGGAACGTTAGCCGCCATCAGCCGTCCGTGCCGGAAATCCGGATCAACAGGCCCATGAACTGATCGCGTTCTGCCGTCGACAGCGGGGCGAGCAGTTCGTCGTTGGCCTCGCGGGCGGCCTTCTCGCAGCGGGTGAGCAGGCGGGTGCCGTCGTCGGTGAGGGACACGGCGTTCTTGCGCCGGTCCTTGGGGTCGGGGGCGCGTACGACGAGGCCGGCGGCCTGCAGGTCGTTGAGGACGCCGACCAGGTCCTTGGGGTCGAGGCCCACGCTGCGGCCGAGGTCGGCCTGGGCGACGGGGGCGAGGTCGCGGACGGCGGAGAGCACCACGTGGTGCCACATCTTCATACCCTCGGCCGCGAGGGCGTCGGCGACCAGGGAGCGGCCGCGGGCGGCGGCCCGGCCGAGGAGCCAGCTGGGCAGGGCGCGGATCGCGGGGAGGGGGGCTTCGGCCATACGTGCACCCTACCGAAGAATCATTGGACTTCCCAACGATCGCTAGCTATCGTTGGGCCTCCCAACGAATTCATGGGTGTTCCCAACGACCACCCCGGCTCCTGGAGGTTGCGATGCGTCGCGTCCGGTACGAGTCCACCGGCGGCCCCCTGTTCCTGGAGGAGGCACCCGCCCCCGAGCCCGGCCCCGGGGAACTGCTGGTGCGCTGCGAGGCGGTCGGCGTCACCCTGCCCGTCGTCCGCAAGGTCACCGAGGCCGCCGAGCCGGTCCCGCTGGGCGGCGAGATCGCCGGTGAGGTGACCGCCGTGGGCGAGGGCGTGACCCGCTTCCGCCCGGGCGACCGGGTCACCGGGCTGTGCTTCGGCCACGGGTACGCCGACTTCGCCCTGCTGCACGAAGCCATGACCTCCGCCATACCCGACGGTGCCACCTGCGTCGACGCGGTCGCGCTGGTGCGCAGCGGACTGGTGGCGCTCGGCGCACTGGAATCGGCTCGCCCGGTACGGGGAGAGGCGGTACTGGTCACGGCCGCGGCGAGCGGGGCCGGGCATCTCGCGGTTCAGCTGGCACGGGCACGGGGTGCGGGCCGGGTGGTGGGCGCCGTGTCCGACCCGGCCAAGGCGGACTTCGTCCGCGCGCTGGGCGCGGACGACTGCGTCCGGTACGGCGACGACAGCTGGGGCGAGCCCGTCGACTGCGTCCTGGACGCGGTCGGCGGCGATCTGCTCACCCCCGCCCTCGCCGCACTCGCCCCGCACGGCCGACTGGTCGCCTACAGCTCGGGCGGCGGCACGATCCAGGCCTACGACCTGCTGGTCGGCGCCAAGTCGGTGATCGGTTTCCAGATGGCACTGATCGCCCGCGGCCGGCCGGAGCTGTACGAGCGGTGGCGGCAGGAGCTGTGGCAGCTGTTCACCGACGGCACCCTGGAGCCCGCCGTGCACGGCGAGTTCGCCCTGGAGGATGCGGCGAAGGCGCACCAGGTGATCGAGTCGCGGAGCAACCTCGGCAAGGTGGTGCTGCGGCCATGAGCCCGCTGAAGTAGCTGCACGCTTCTTGTGAGGCACCGGAGGCCCCAACTACCGTCTGATACGCGCATGTTGGACGTCGGATGTCCGGATGTCCAGATGTCTCGACGCATGAAGGGCAGGTCGCGCCATGCCGTCAGGAATCCGCACCCGTCTGAGAAACTGCCTGGCCGCCGCCCTCACGGCGGCCGCGCTGCTGGTGCTGCCGCACCCGGCACACGCCCAACCCGCCGCAGATCCACCCGAGTTCGAGCAGCAGATCCTCTTCAAGGCGGCGCAGGACCCCGGCTACGCCTGCTTCCGGATACCGGCGATCGTGCGGACGGCCGACGGCACGCTGCTGGCGTTCGCCGAGGGTCGGGTCCTCAACTGTGGGGACGCGGCCGACATCGACCTGGTGGTCAAGCGCTCCACCGACGGCGGCCGCACCTGGGGCCCGCTGCAGGTGGTCAATGAGGGCGCGGGCGACACCCACGGCAATCCGGCGCCGATCGTGGACCGCGACACCGGCCGCATCTGGCTCGCGGAGACGTACAACACCGGCCGCAAGGACAGCGCCAGCTGCTCGGTGCCCTGTGACCGCAGCCCGCATCTGCAGTACAGCGACGACGACGGGAAGACCTGGTCCGAGCCGCGTGATCTGAGCCCCGAGATCCTGCCCGCCGACTGGAACTCCTGGTACGCGACCGGCCCCGTGCACGGCATCCAGCTCACCCACGGCCGCTACGCCGGCCGGCTGGTCTTCGGCGTCAACACCGAGACGTGGGACGGCAGCCGGGTCAGCGCCAACCACGCCGCGCTCATCGTCAGCGACGACCACGGCGGCCACTGGCGGATCGGCGCCACCGACACCTGGCCGATCGCCGCCGACGGCACCTTCCGGCAGAAGCCCTCCGAGCTCACCCTCGCCGAACGCACGGACGGCTCGGTCCTGGTCAGCGGCCGGGAGCAGGACGGCACCGACCTCGGCCACCGCACCCAGGCCGTCAGCCGGGACGGCGGCGGCAGCTTCGCCGCGCCCTTCCGCGACCTCCCGGACCTCTACACCCCGCAGGTGCAGGGCTCGATGCTGCGCGTCGGCGACCGCATCCTGCTGGCCTGCCCCGCCGACCCCGACCGGCGCCGCACGATGACGGTCCGCTCCTCCTACGACGGCGGCCGCACCTGGGACAGCGTGGACCGCGGCACGGTCGTCACCACGGACTGGTCCGGCTACTCCGACCTGGTGCGCGTCGACCACGACACGGTGGGCCTGCTGTACGAGGGCGGGGCGGTCGACGCGCGCGACGAGATCCGCTTCGCCCGCTTCAGCGAGGACTGGCTCGCCCCGCACCGCGGCCCCGACCCGCACACCGCCGACCTCGCCCCGCGCGCCCGCCCGGCCGCCGTGCTCGGCGACGCCGAGGAGACCGACGGCGTGTTCGACGGCGCGCTGGAGTTCGACGGCACCGACGACGCCGTACGCCTGCCGTACCGCTCCGGGCTTCCGCTCGGCTCCGGGGACTTCACCGCGTCCCTGTGGTTCCGGTACACGGCCACCACCGGCGAGCAGCCGCTGCTCTGGATGGGGGGCATCGGCACCACCCAGCCGCAGGTGTGGGTGCGCGGCGAGCCCGCCAACCACCGTGTGCAGGGACTGATCACCGTACGCAACGGTGCGGCGGCCCCGCAGACCGCCTTCGTGCGCACGGACACCGCGTACAACGACGGCCAGTGGCACCACGCCGTCCTCAGGCGCGGCGGAGGCCGGCTGTCACTGTCCGTCGACGGCGCGCAGTCCGCCGTGGCCGACGTGCCGGGTTCGGTCAGCCGCAATTCGCCGTTCGGCGTGCACATCGGTCAGCGAATGGACAGCCGGGCCTTCTTCACCGGAGCGCTCGACGAGGTCCACGTCTGGAACCGTGCCCTGACCGACGAGGAGCTGTCCGACCCGAAGGTGCTGCGGTCACCGAAGGACACGGTCCTGTGGCTTCCCCTGGACAGCGTCAGCGGAGGAGACTCCTGACCCCTGGGACCCCTGGGACCCCTGGGACCCCTGGGTGGGTTCCTCCAGGTCGTGGGAGCGCCGCTTGGCGATGACCGCGCACACCATCAGCTGCATCTGGTGGAAGAGCATCAGCGGCAGCACGGCCAGGGAGGCGTGGGCACCGAACAGGACGCTCGCCATCGGCAGTCCGGCGGCGAGGGACTTCTTCGACCCGGCGAACTGGATGGCGATCCGGTCCTCCCGGCCGAAGCCGAGCGCCCGGCCGCCGTACCAGGTCAGGACCAGCATGACGGCCAGCAGGGCGGCTTCGACGCCGAGCAGCGCGGCCAGCCGGACGGGGCTGACCTGGTGCCAGATGCCCCGGGTCATGCCCTCGCTGAACGCGGTGTAGACGACCAGCAGGATCGAGCCGCGGTCGACCAGACCGAGGACCTTCTTGTGCCGGGCGACGAACCCCCCGATCCAGGGGCGCATCACCTGTCCGGCGAGGAACGGCACCAGCAGCTGGAGCACGATCTTCACCACGGAGTCCGCGGAGAACCCGCCGCCGTCGTTGCCCAGCAGCCCGGCCGCCAGCAGCGGGGTGACGAGGATGCCGACCAGCGAGGAGAACGAGCCCGCGCAGATGGCGGCAGGCACGTTTCCGCGGGCGATCGAGGTGAACGCGATCGACGACTGGATCGTGGACGGCACCAGGGTGAGGAAGAGCAGCCCCTGGTACAGCGGCTGGGTCAGCACCACCGGCACCAGCCCGCGTGCGGCCACACCGAGCACCGGGAAGATGACGAAGGTGCAGGCCAGGACGGTGACGTGGAGCCGCCAGTGGCGCAGGCCGTCCAGTGCCTCGCGGGTGGAGAGCCGGGCGCCGTAGAGGAAGAACAGGAAGGCGATCGCGGCCGTGGACGCCCCGGAGGCCACGTCGGCGCCGGTGCCGCGGGCCGGGAGGAGCGCCGCGAGGCCCACCGTGCCGAGCAGCAGCACGATGTACGGGTCGATCGGCATCCAGCTCGGCCAGCGCAGGCGTTTCACGGTGCTCCACTTGCAGGTCGTCACGTACGGGCAGGAGCCCGGAGGGCCCCTCTCCATCGTCCCCTCCCGGGCACCGATCGGGAATCCCGCATACCACTCTGACTGCCATCGTGGTCCGTGATAACCGGCGCTACGCTTACCTCGTGTACGAACCCACCCAGCTGCGTACGTTCCTGGCGGTGGCGCAGACGCTCAGCTTCACGCAGGCCGCCCGGCGGCTCGGGCTGCGCCAGTCCACGGTCAGCCAGCACGTGCGCCGGCTGGAGGAGGCCACCGGCCGCCAGCTGTTCTCCCGGGACACCCACTCCGTGGATCTGACCGAGGACGGCGAGGCGATGCTGGGCTTCGCCCGCCGGCTGCTGGAGGTGCACGAGCAGGCCGCGGCCTTCTTCACCGGCACCCGGGTGCGGGGCCGGCTGCGCTTCGGCGCCTCGGAGGACTTCGTCCTCACCCGGCTGCCGGAGATCCTGGAGGGCTTCCGCCACGACCACCCGGAGGTCGACCTGGAGCTGACGGTGGAGCTGTCCGGCACCCTGCACGAGCAGCTGGCGGCGGGGAAGCTGGACCTGGTGCTGGCCAAGCGGCGCCCACAGGATCCGCGCGGCGAGCTGGTGTGGCGCGACGACCTGGTGTGGATCGGCTCCGAACACGTCCGTCTGGAGCCCGACCGGCCCCTCCCACTGATCGTCTATCCGCCGCCCGGCATCACCCGCGCCCGCGCCCTGGAGGCGCTGGAGGAGCAGGGGCGCGACTGGCGGATCGCGTGCACCAGCGGCAGTCTCAACGGCCTGATCGCCGCCGCCCGCGCGGGGCTCGGTGTCATGGCCCACTCGCGGCGGCTGATCCCGCCGGGGCTGTTCCGCGTCCCGGAGCGTTCGGGCCTGCCGGAGCTGGGCAAGGTGGACTTCGTCCTGGTGCACGGCCGACGGCGGGGTGCGGCCGATGCCGCGGCGAACGCGCTGGCGGCGGCGGTCCTGGCGGGCGGGGACCGGCTGCACCGGGGTCAGCGCGGCGGGCGCTGACACGTCGGCCGCCCGGCCGGCGCGCTGGTCCTGGCCCTGGTCAGGACACCCGGGGCACAGCAGACCGGAGTGACGGAATCCGCTCCCGCTACGCTGAAGGAGAAGACGACGGTGCCCCGCACCTGAGTCCTCCGGCGGCGGTGGGCCGTAACCGGGTCGTACAGATTCGGTGGAGATTACGGCGCCGAAACTTACTGAACCGTAAGTATTCTGTCCGACCCTTCCGCATGTGAGCGTATTTTCCGGGCACCGCCCGCGGCGTTGGTGAGCATTGGTCGATTTCGCACCCCCTCCCGCCTCGACTGTGGGTGGGGTAGCTTTCACGGCGCTGTGCGGAGCGTCATAGACACGGGGAGCGAGGGTTTGCGCGAGTTCACCACCCCTCCGTTGGCGTCGGCGCCGCCGGTGGGCGGCCTGGCCGATGCCGTCTTCGAGCATGCCCGGACCGACCCTCTGCACATCGCGCTGGGCCGCAAGGACGAGTCGGGCCAGTGGCGGGACGTGACCTCCGCCGAGTTCCGCGACGAGGTCCTCGCCCTGGCCAAGGGGCTCCTCGCCCGTGGAGTCCGGTTCGGCGACCGGGTCGCGATCATGTCCCGCACCCGCTACGAGTGGACCCTGTTCGACTTCGCGCTGTGGACGATCGGCGCACAGGTGGTCCCGATCTACCCGACGTCCTCGGCCGAGCAGTGCTTCTGGATGCTGTACGACGCCGAGGTGTCGGCTGCGGTCGTGGAGCACGAGGACCAGGCGATGACCATCGCCACGGTCATCGACCGGCTGCCGCAGCTGCGCGACCTGTGGCAGCTGGACGCGGGCTGTGTACAGGAGCTGTACGACGCCGGCGCGCATCTGGACGACGAGGTGGTGCACCGGCACCGGCAGGCGGTCACCCCGGACTCCGTCGCCACGATCATCTACACCTCGGGCACCACCGGCCGCCCCAAGGGCTGTGTCCTGTCGCACGGGAACTTCATGTACGAAGCGGACACGATGATCGAGCGGTGGCAGCCGGTCTTCCACACCAAGAAGGACGACGAGGCGTCCACGCTGCTGTTCCTGCCGCTGGCGCACGTCTTCGGCCGGATGGTGGAGGTCGCGGCGTTCCGCGGACGGGTGCGCTTCGGGCACCAGCCGCAGCTGCACGCGGCCGCGCTGCTGCCGGACCTGGCCGCGTTCCGGCCGACGTTCATCCTCGCGGTGCCGTACATCTTCGAGAAGGTGTTCAACGCGGCCCGGCGCAAGGCGGAGAAGGACGGCAAGTCGGGTCCGTTCGAGAAGGCGGTCGAGATCGCCGTCAAGTACGCGGACGCCGTCGAGGCCAAGGCCTGGGGCACCGGTCCGGGGCCCTCGGCGGCCCTCAGGATGCAGCACCAGCTCTTCGACAAGCTCGTGTACGCGAAGGTCCGGGCGGCGATGGGCGGGCGGATCCGCAACGCGATGTCCGGCGGCTCGGCGATGGACCGCCGGCTGGGGCTGTTCTTCGCGGGCGCGGGTGTGCAGATCTACGAGGGCTACGGGCTGACCGAGTCGACGGCGGCGGCCACCGCCAACCCGCCCGAGCGCACCCGCTACGGCACCGTCGGTCAGGCCATCCCGGGCGTCACCGTGCACATCGCGGACGACGGGGAGATCTGGCTGCACGGCGGCAACGTCTTCCAGGGCTACCTCAACAACCAGAAGGCCAGCGACGAGACCCTGCACGACGGCTGGCTCGCCACTGGCGACCTCGGCTCGCTCGACGAGGACGGCTATCTGACCATCACCGGCCGCAAGAAGGAGATCCTGGTGACCTCCGGCGGCAAGAGCGTCTCCCCCGGTGTCCTGGAGGAGCGGGTCCGCGACCATCCGCTGGTCAACCAGTGCATCGTCGTCGGCAACGACCGCCCCTACATCGCCGCCCTGGTCACGCTCGACCAGGAGGCCGTGGAGCACTGGCTGCAGATGCGCAACAAGCCGAAGCTGACGCCCGCCCAGCTGGTGCGGGACCCGGACCTGGAGACGGAGGTGCGGCGGGCGGTGGTCGCCGCCAACACCCTCGTCTCGCAGGCCGAGTCCATCCGTACCTTCCGCATACTGGCGCAGCCGTTCACCGAGGAACACGGGCTGCTGACACCGTCGCTGAAACTGAAGCGGAAGGCGATCGAGAAGGCGTACGAGGGCGAGGTCGAGGCCCTCTACCGGGCCTGACCCGCGGTCAGCTGATCGTCACCTTGAAGATCTTGTCGGATCCGTCCGCCGCTCCCCCGTTGTTGTCGCAGTTGGTGGTGGACAGCCACAGCTGGTCGGCGCCGGGCACCTTGGTGACGGTACGCAGCCGTCCGTAGGTCCCGACGTAGTAGGCGGTCGGGGTGCCGACCTTCTCGGTGTCCCCGCTGATCGGGATGCGCCACAGCCGTTCGCCGCGCAGGGACGCCATGTAGACGACGTTGCGGACGATGGCGATGCCGCTGGGCGAGGCCTCGGAGACGTTCCAGGTGGCCTTGGGGTTGGTCATGCCGGCGACGGAGCAGTTGCCCTCGCAGGTCGGCCAGCCGTAGTTGGCACCGGGCTTGATGAGGTTCAGCTCGTCCTTGGAGCTGTTGCCGAACTCGGCCTCCCACAGCCGCCCGTTGCGGTCGAAGGCGAGGCCCTGCGGATTGCGGTGGCCCAGGGAGTAGACGTAGTTGCCGAAGGGGTTGCCGGGGGCCGGCTTGCCGTCGGTCGTCATGCGCAGGATCTTGCCGTTGAGGGAGTTCTTGTCCTGTGCGAGGTCGGGCGTCTGGGCCTCGCCGGTGGAGACGTACAGATAGCCGTCGGGGCCGAAGGCGAGGCGGCCGCCGTTGTGGTAGCGGTTCTTCTTGATGCCCTGGAGCAGCACCTTGTAGTCGGTGAGGGTGGTGCCGTCGTAGGTCATGCGGACGACGCGGTTGCCTTCGGACGCGGTGTGCATGAAGTAGACGTAGTGGTCGGTGTCCCACCTGGGGTCGACGGCGACCCCGAGCAGCCCGCCCTCGCCGTTGGTGGTGACGGCGTTCGGGACGGTGCCCACCTGGGTCCTGGTGCCGTCCTTGGTGGCCTTCCAGACCCTGAAGTCGTCCCTCTCGGTGACCAGCGCGGTCTTGCCGTCGGGCATCCAGTAGGTGCCCCACGGGATCGTCCAGCCCGTCGACAGCGTGGCGACGGAGGAGGGGACACCGCCGTCGGTGGCGCAGGCCTTGGTGGTGAAGGTGACGGTGTTGCTCGGCTGCGAGACGTTCCCGGCCGCGTCGCGGGCGACGACGTTCAGGGAGTACGGGCTGTTGCAGGCGAGACCGGTGAGGGTGGTCGACGTGCCGCCGGTGACGGTCTTGTAGACGGTGGTGCCGCTGCGGACGTCGTAGGCGACGACGGCACGGTCGTCCGTCGACGCGCCCCAGCTGAGGTCGGCCGTGTTCGCAGTGATGCCGGCCGCGGACAGGGTGCCGGGAGCGGTCGGCGGTGTGCCGTCGGAGCTGGGCTTCGTCGTGCAGTCGACGACGGGGCTGGCCGGGGAGGTGTTGCCGGCCGCGTCCCGGGCGATGACGGTGAGGTTGTAAGTGGTGTCGGGGGTGAGCCCGGTCAGTGCCTTGCCGGTCGCGCTCCCGGGCGCCTCGCTGATCTTGTTGCCGTGCTCGTAGATGTCGTACGCCGCCACGCCGACGTTGTCGGTGGACGCGCCCCAGCCCAGGGTGAGGCCGCTCTCGCCGATGTCGGAGCAGCCGGGTTGGCCGGGCCGGGTCGGGGCCTGGGTGTCGGTCGCGGCGCCGACGCCGATGCGGTCCAGGTTGGGGCCGCCGTCGGCGGTGGTGGCGGTCGCGCGGATCGTGTTGGACCCGGCCGTGAGCGGCACGTCGACGGTTCTGGTGGCCCAGGTGTTCCAGTCGGCGGTGGCCGGGAAGGAGACCGCGGGCGCGGCGACCGTGCCGCCGACGGAGATGTCCATCGGGCGGTCGGCGGAGGTGCCGTTGGCGTAGCGGAGGGTGACCGCCGCGGTGCCGGCGGCGGCCGCGTTCACCGTGAACTCCACATAGGAGCCCTTGACGTTGGTGTAGTCGACGAAGCCGGTGCCCGTGTATCCGGTGTGGTTGGTGGCCACGGTGCCCTGGGAGATCCGGGCGTCCTCGGCCTGGTAGTCGGTGGCCGCGAGGGCGGTTGCCTGGCTCAGGCCGGCCAGGGGCAGTGCGAGGGCCGCGGCCAGGCCGTACGGCAGAACTCTCTTGAGATGCATGGGGGTTCCCCTCAGCCCGTGTACTGGGCGAAGACCTTCAGGTAGTCGTACGGCTGCTGTGTCACGCCGCTGCAGGAGTCGCCGTCGGTGCCGGAGCCACAGGGGCGGTCGCGGTTGACGGACCAGTAGGTGAGGCGTCCGATGTGATGCTGCTGGGCGTAGGCGAGCATGGTCCTGAAATCGGCGAGGCGGACACGCTCCCCGGAGTCGTCCGTCTTCCCGTTCATGGACGAGAGCCCGATGTGGGCGTAGGCGGTGGCGTCGCTGTAGCCGTAGGCCGCCTTGACCCGGCCCTTGAGTCCGTCCATGGCCCGGGTGGTGAGGGTGCCCATGTCGGTGGTGCCGCCGCCGAAGTCGAACGGCATGATGCACCACACGTCGTTCGCCAGACCGGAGTCGGCCGCCCGCTTGATCATGTCGACGCCGGTGGAGTCGGGCCCGCCGGTCGTCGTGCCGAAGGTGATGACGGTCTTCAGGCCGGGGTTGGCGGCCTTGACGGTCTTCAGCGCGTCGACCACACGCTGGCGGACGGTGGCGTTGGACCACTCGGTGTTCTCGATGTCGATGTCGAGGGCCTTCAGCCTGTAGGCGTTGACGACCTTCTGGTAGGCGCCCGCGAGCGCGGAGGCGCTGGAGCACTTCTCGCCGAGTTTGGCTCCGCTCCAGCCGCCGACGGAGACCATCACGTCACCGCCGGCGTTTCTGATGGCGTTGATCGTCGACTGGTCGGTGCCGCCGGTCAGCGGTCGCGAGCCGTCCCACTTCGGGTTGCAGCTGCCGTCGGAGAGGATGAACGCGAGCGTGAACCACTTGACGCCGGTCGCGGACATGACCGAGGTGGGGCTCTGCGGGTTGCCCCAGCCGAGGTACTCGTAGGGGGCGACGGCGAAGCCCGGGGAAGCCGCGGCCTTCGTGGAGTCGACCGGCTTCACCCGGATCAGCCGGGTCTCGCCGGGGCGCAGGGTCGCGCTGTAGGAGTCGGCGATCACGCCCTTGTGGGAGCCGGACCAGAGGTCGGTGACATCGCCGGAGCCGGTGAAGCCGACCTGGGACCAGTTCACACCGACCGTGGCGTTGCCGGAGGTTCCGGTGTTGAACAACGCCACCACGTAGTCGCCGCTGTGCTCGCGTTTGCTCCAGACCTGCTTGACACCACTGTTCACAAGGCGTTTCGCGGCCACGCCGTCCTGGTCGACGTCGATCAGCCGGTCGTTGGCCAGCATCGCCTCGTCGACGGGGTCGAGGTGGGTGAGATCGGTGCCGAGCAGCAGGGGCGCGCCCGCCATCGCCCACAGGGTGAAGTGCGAGCGCCGCTGGTCGGCGGTGAGCCCCGCCTGGTCGCCGTTGCCGATCTCCAGGGAGTCCAGGTCGTTCCAGCCGCCGGGTCCGGCGTACGGCTGCCAGTTGGCCGCCGAGGTGAAGCGGGCCGAGACGTGGGACCAGTCGGTGAGCGGATAGCCGCTGCGGTCGGAACCAGACCCGCAGTAGCACTCCACGTCGCCCTGGGTGCGCCAGCTGTTGGCCAGCTGCCGCCAGGTGGAGGCGTTCGCGATCGGCAGGTTGTTGGAGAGGGCCAAGGTGATGGGTCGTCCGGTGGCGCGCAGGGCCTTGTCCCATGCCTGGACGTCGGGGATGTCCTGGCTGCCCACGCCGTCGATCTTCAGGTAGTCGACTCCCCAGGACGCGAACTGCTTCGCCCACGAGTTCACGAACTCCTGCGCGCCCGGCCTGGAGTAGTCGATGTAGTACATGTTCTTGCAGTTGTAGTTCTTCTCCGTCTTCGAGGTGTCCGCGATGTCCTTCGCGTAGTACGACGTGCCCTCGACCGGGGTGTTCCTGGTGACGGCGTTCTTCGCGATGCCGGGAGTGACGTAGAAACCGAACTTCAGGCCCTTGGAGTGGACGTAGTCGGCGAGCGCCTTGATACCGCCGGGGAACTTGTCGGTGTCGACGGCCCAGCGGCCGTAGGAGTCGACGACGAAGCCGTTGGAGTCGCACTTCTGCCAGAAGTCGTCGAGGTTGACGTACACGAAGCCGTGGTCCTTCAGGCCGCTCGACGCCAGCGCGTCGGCCTGGGCCCTGATCTTCGCCTCGGTCGGCCGGCGGCGCACGAAGCTCCAGCTGCTCCAGCCCATGGCGGGGCGGAGGGACTGACCGTTGTCCGACCTGGTGGTGAAGGCCGACGGTGTCGCGTACGAGGTGCCGATCCACGCCTCCTCGATCCGCAGCCGCTTGTAGCGGGTGGAGTCGGAGGCGGCCGCCCAGGTGGTGTCGACCTCCAGGCGGACGTAGCGGGCGTCGGCCGCGGTGAGGTCGATGCCCTGGATTCCACGGCGGCTCGGCAGCCGGCCGGTCCTGACGGCGCTCCCCCAGGTCGATCCGTCGTTGCTGAGGTACACCTTGTAGTCCTTGATCCGCGCCGACTGCTCGGTGTCCGAGCGGGCGTAGGCGACGGAGTCCTCGCGCTGGTTGAGGCCGATGTACTGGACCTTCTTGGTCGAGCCGAGGTCGAAGGTGAGGCTGACCGGGAGGGTCTTGTCGTTGTCCCAGTAGGTGAGGTGGTCGCCGTCGCCGGCGGCGGAGCCGGTGTGACCGCTCGCCGAGGAGCTCGCGGTCACCTTGACCCCGGTGAGGATGCCCTGACGGCCGGCGCCGGTGACCTTGAAGACGGTGTCGTACGGGTCCCAGTCGCCGAGCCCGGTCAGCGTCAGCACACCGCCGGACTGCGACCAGGAGACCGCTTTGCCCGTACGGAGGTTGACGACGGACGCGATGCGCCAGCCGTTGTCGCGGATGCGCAGCGTGCTGGTGCCGGGCGGGGTCAGGACGTGGATGTACTGGCGGTTCGGGTCCGTCCTGCTGATCGTGGTCACGCCGTGGGCGCCGTCGTTCCAGAAGCCTGGTTTGAGGCCTCCGTACATGTAGCCGCCGCCCTCGGTGCCGTGCAGGGACTCCCCGATGGGGTCGAGGTAGCTGTCGGCGAAGTTGTTGAAGGCGGCCTGGTTGGCCGGGAACTTGCCGTTGACCTGGGCGGTCTCGGCCATCAGCGCCTTGACCGAGGAGCCGGCATTGGTGACGAGGCGGCCGAGGGTGAGCCGACGGTCGACCGACGGGTCGGAGCCGTCGTACCACCAGGCGCCGGTCGAGGGCAGCTTGAAGTCCGCCTCGGTCAGGCGGGGTTGGGCCGTGTAGAGGGCCTGGGGGTAGTCGTAGGCGGGCGTCATGCCCGTCTTCTGCTCATTGCTGATCATGTCCATGATCGGCGTGTCTTCGTTGTTGTTGCTGAGCGTGTAGTTCGGGCGCTTCTGGTAGATCTGCGCGTAGAGGTTGTGGCTCTCCCAGTACGCGTTGTCGTTGTCGATCCAGAAGCCGCCGAGGTCGGGGTAGCGGTCCATGACCTCGAAGAAGTTGTCGTAGCTGAACTGCCCGAAGCCGTCGCGGGTGGTCAGGTCGACGTTCTTGCCCTTGTAGGCGGAGTAGGCGGCCGAGTCGAGCCACTCGTGGCCGCCCTCGGCGTGCCACTGGGGGTCGTCGGTCATGTAGAGGATGACCTTCATGCCCTTGGCCTTGGCGGCGGTGATCAGCTCGCCGAGGAAGTCCCGCTCGGTGGAGCAGGAGCCGGGGATCTTCGACGGCCAGGGGCGGGCGTAGCCCAGTCGGCTGTGGAACGTGGCCAGGACGAGGTACTGCGTGTGCAGCTTGCGGGCTTCGTTCACCCAGTAGTCCGGCGTCCAGCCGCCGCTGGTGACGTCGTGCTCCCAGGCGCCGCAGCTGGTGTGGGCGGGGGCGGTGCGCAGGCCCCAGTGCAGGAAGAGGCCGCCGACCGAGCTTCGGAGGAAGTCCTGGCGGGGGTTCTCCACATCGAGGGTCCTGGCCGCCGTACCGCCGCAGTTCTCCGTGGACCCGGTGGACGAGACCCGCAGGGCGCCGCCGGAGGTGGTGCGGCTGTCCGTCAGGCAGTAGCCGGTGACGTTCTGGAAGCCGACGTCGTGCGGGGAGTCGGCGCCGCGCTGGGCGGTGAAGCGGGTGAGGCGGATGTCGCTCGCCGCGTCGGCGATGAGCGCGGGACGACCGTCGGCGGCGGCGAACTTCACGGAGCTGTCGGTGAACCGCACGTGGTCGGCGTTGTGCAGATACCAGCCGTAGGCCGGCCGGGTGCCGATGCTCTTGGGGTTGTAGTCGTTCGGGTCGTTGCTCGGCACGGCGGTGGACATGGTGCCGTTGCCGCCGGGCACGGTGATGTCGACGTGGTTGAAGGTGACGCCGCTGATCCGGTGGCCGGTCTCGCCCCACAGGGTGGGGCTGAAGGACGGGCTGTTGCCGGTGGCCGTGATGTCGTCGTACGTCACGTCGCTGATCGAGCCGACACCCGGGCTGTTGCCGCAGCGCCTGCGCGTGCCGATCTTCTGCATGACCGGCGAGTGGACGTTCCTCATGGTGATGTCGCGGTAGTGGACGTCGGAGATCTTCGCGCCGTCCATGGACACCATGCCGAGGCCGGACTTGTCGGCGCCTTCGATACGGATCTTCTCGAACCGGTAGTCGGAGAAGTCGCCGCAGGTCTCGGAGCCGAACATCAGGGCGTTGCAGCACCGCGCCGAGAGGTACGAATCGCTCACCCGGACATGACCGTTGGGGAGCTTGGCGCCGAGGGCGTAGTCGCTCTTGAAGACGAGCGCGTCGTCGTTGGCCTTGATGTTCGCGTTGGTGACCGTGACGTCGGTCGTGGAGATGATGTTCCAGCCGTCGCGGTCGCTCGCGGTGTCGATGGTCAGGTGGTCCGACGTCACGTTCTTGCAGCCGTTGACGAGGGCTGCAAAGTGGCCGCCCCGGCGCAGGGTGAGGCCGTCGCCGATCCGCAGTCCGTCGCAGCGGGTCAGCGAGAGGATCTTGTCGGCTTCGCCCGGCTTCGGGTTGCCGGTGATCAGGTTGCCGCCGCCGTCGATGACCCCGCCGCCGACGAAGCCGATGTTCGTGAGCCGGTCGCCGTAGATCATCGCGTTGTGGAAGTGGCTGTGCCCGTAGTCCTGGTACTTGTCGTAGGGGTTGGACTCGGGCGGGTCGTAGGTGTCCGCCGAGGAGCCCTGGATCGTGGCGCCCGTGTCGACCTGGAGCGTCACGTTGCTCTTCATGTGGATGGTGTTCTTGGACTTGTAGGTGCCGGCCGGGAAGCGGACGGTGCCGCCGCCGGCCGAACTCGCGGCGTTTACGGCCTTGTTGACGGCGGGGGTGTCGTTGGTGGAACCGTCGCCCTTGGCGCCGTAGTCGCGTACGTCGAAGACGGCGGCGCGGGGCGCGGGCTCGGGGGCCGCGAGGGCGGTGGGGTGGGTGAGGCCGAGGACGACGGCGACGACGAACAGGACGATCGCCGCGGCACCTCTGGCGCGCGGGGGGCTGGAACGCATGGGACGGCTCCTCAGACGAGTTGGTATCCGCGGAGGTCGGTGAGCAGGAGATAGGTGTTCTGCAGGGAGCCGGAGGTGTCGCCGAGGGAGCGGTAGATGCCCCACTTCGGGCGGACGCGGTCGGCGAGGAAGGTGTCGACGCCGGTCCTCGCCTTGTCGATCACGGTCGTCGAGCCGCTCCTGAGGATCCAGCGGACCGAGCCTGCCGAGCCGTTGCCGACCTTGATCTGGAAGTCGACGTCCGTCCACTTGTCGTGCAGGGGGTCCAGGTCGGTGCGGCCGACCAGGATGTCGTCGACGGCGAGCCGCAGCTCGATGGTCTGTTTACCGTTCACTCGGCGCAGGGACTGCACGACGATCGGCGAGGTGCCGTTGCCGGGCTGCTTCATCTGCATGATGTGCGTGAAGGTGGTGGTGGCCTTCAGGGAGCCGGGGATGTACATCGAGTACGTGATCCGCCAGGTCTGGCCCTCGGTCCACTTGAGGTAGCTGCTGCCGCTCGTGCGCAGGCCGGTGACCTCCTGGCGCTGGCGGTCGGTCGACGTGTCGCGATCGACCGTGTGCATGGTGAAGCGCCAGTCGTCGCCCGTGGTGCGGATGTGCGGGTGCGCCGCAGGGTGCGAGTCGGCGCGGTCGTCCTCGACGGTCTCGAAGGCGCCCAGTCCGTCGGCGCTCGCGGACGGGGACCACTTGAGCTGCCAGGACGCGGCCCGGGCCGGGGTCGGCAGGCCGACGGCGGCTCCGGCCGCGCCGCCCAGCGCGGCGCCGAGCACCGCCCTTCTGGACGTGCTCATGACACTATTCACCTCGCAGTTGCTCGTTCATGATCAGGAAGGCGCCCAGGCCGTGGAAGTCGTTGACGGCCCGGGTACGGGCGGCGTAGTACGCGTAGTCGCCGACGTTGGTGCCGACGGAGATGTCGGCGAGGTTGGTGCGGCCGTCGGCACCGACCGAGATCTTCGCCAGCACGCCCTCGTAGCCGCGCCGGGCGACGGCCGCGTAGTGCGGGTCGAGATAGCCCTGCTGGACACCGCGCGAGAGGGCGTAGGTGAACATGCTGGAGCAGGACGTCTCGGTCCAGTCGTCGCTTCTGCCCCCCTTGTCCATGACCTGGAACCAGCGGCCGCTGGCCGGGTCCTGGTACCGCTCCAGGCCTGCCGCCAGCCGCCGGAAGATGCCGAGGAGTTGGGGTCGCCGGGAGTGGCTCGCCGGGATCGCGTCGAGGACACCGACGATCGCCATCGAGTACCAGCCGACCGCGCGGCACCAGTGCTCGGGCGCGAGCCCGGTCTGCGGGTCGGCCCAGCTCGCGGTCCTCGACTCGTCGTAGGCGTGCTTCAACAGGCCGTCGCCGGCCTGGAGATGGCCGCCGTAGACGGCGAGCTGCCTGGCCGCCTCGTCGTTCGTGTACGCACTGTCGCCGAACTCCCTGCCGTACTCGACGAGGAACGGGTTCACCATGTAGACGCCGTCCGCCCAGAGCTGGTGGGCGCGGCTGCTGTTGTCCGCGTGCCAGAAACCGCCGTCGCCGGTGCGCGGGTAGGTGGCGAGGCGGTCGCGGATCTTCTTCGCCGCCTTGCGGTAGCGGTCCTGGCCGGTCTCGTGGTGCAGGATCACCAGGAGGCGGCCGGCCTGCATGCTGTCCAGGTTGTCGAAGGACTGGCCGATGGAGCCGTCGCTCTTCACGAAGCGGTCGACATAGCTCTTGATGTAGGTGAGGTAGCGCGCTTCGTGGGTGCGCCGGTAGGTGAGGTACTGGCCGTAGAGGTACAGGCCGACCGGGTACGACCAGCCGCCGATCCCGGTCGGCGTGTAGCGGGCCATGGTGGAGTCGACCACGGCCGTGGACCAGTCGGGGGCGGTGGCCGGGCGGGGCAGGGCCGGAGCCGGGGCGGCGGCGGCCGGGGGTACGGCCGCGGGGAGCGCGGCCAGGCCGGCGGTGGTGAGCGCGAGTGCCGTCAGGGCCGCGCGCAGGCGTCGGCGTCTCATGTTCCTTCCTCTCGCTGAACTTCTCGCTGGACTTCTCGCGGGGCTTCTCGCGGGGCTTCTCGCAGGGCTTCGCGGTAGGCGTACGCGAGCCGCCTGGGCGCGCGCACGAGGTCGCGTACGAGGGAGTGGTCCGGGGCGTGCCGGCAGGCCGGATCGGTGCGGGCGGGGTCACCGGTGAGGGCGTGGGCCTGGCAGCGGCAGCCGCCGTGGTCGGTGGTGCGCAGGGCGCAGCCGCGGCAGGGCTCGGGCATCCAGGACTCGCCCCGGAAGGCGTTGAAGGCCTTCGACTCCCGCCAGATCCGGTCCAGTCGGTGCTCCCGGACGTTCGGCGGGTCCAGACCCGGCAGGCTGCTCGCGGCCGGGCAGGGCAGAACCGTGCCGTCGGGGGCGACGGTCAGCGAGATGCGCCCCCAGCCGCCCATGCACGGTTTCGGGGTGGCGTCCAGCAGATCGGGCGCCCCCCACACCAACTCCGGTGTGCGGCCCAGTTGTTCGCGCCAGCGCGCGACGGTCGAGCGGGCCCGCTCGACCTGGCCGGGTGTGGGGAGCAGCGCGGCCCGGTTGCGCAGCGCCCAGCCGTGGTACTGGGTGTGGGCCAGTTCGAGCCGGTCCGCGCCCCAGTCCACGGCGAGCCGGATCAGCCCGTCCAGGGCGTCGAGGTTGCCGCGGTGCAGGACGGCGTTGATGCCGAGCGGCAGTCCCGCCTCGCGGACCAGCCGGGCCGCACGCTCCTTCACGGCGAACGCCTTTGCCCCCGCGATGCGTTCGGCTGTGTCCGGGTCCGCGTGCTGCACGGACAGCTGGACACTGCGCAGCCCGGACTCGACCAGCCCGGCCAGCCGCCGCTCGCCCAGGCCCACGCCGCTGGTGACGAGCTGGGTGTACAGGCCCGCCGTGTCCGCGGCCGTCACCAGCTCGGGCAGGTCTCGGCGCAGCAGTGGCTCGCCGCCGGACAGATGGGTGTGGACGACCCCGAGGTCACCCGCCTGCCGGAACACCCCGGACCACTGTTCCGTGGTCAACTCAGCTGACCGACCGACCAGTTCGACGGGGTTGGAGCAATATCCGCAGCGCAGCGGGCAGGCATGGGTGAGTTCTGCGAGCAGGGCCCAGGGCGAAGCGACGGCCGTCATGTCAGCCAGCCCTCCTTGCGCAACCCGGCCAGGAACTCCGGGACTTCGACGGCGACGGGTGCGCCTGGGTACTCGGCGGACAGTTCGGCGACGATGCCGGCCACGGTCCGGCTGCCGTCGCAGCGCCCGAGGACGGCGCCCGCGCGGCCGTGCAGGACGACCACCCGTTCCGGCACCAGCAACAGGTGCGTGTCCCGCACCGGGTCGTGCCGCAGCAGGACGCCCCGGGCGAGGGCGGGGCGCCAGGCTGCCGGGGTCCGGCGGGCTGCGGGAAGCGGCTGGACGGCTGCGGGTTGCGACCGGCGCGCCGCGGGACGCGTGGAGTTCACGAGGTGCCCCCGTCCACCGCGTCCAGCAGCGCCCACAGCACCTCGCACTTGAAGGTGAGCGCGGCCACCGCCCGTTCCTGCTGCGCACGGGTGCGGGCGGTGGCGAGGACCAGGGCGAGGGCCTCCTCCCCGTCGCGGGCGCCCTGGGTGACACGGGTGCGGAAGTAGGCGAGACCGGCCGGGTCGATCCACGGATAGTGGCGTTCGAAGGCGGCGATGCGGGTGCGCATCAGATCCGGCGCGGACAGCTCGGTCAGGGAGGCGGCGACGGCGTCCAGCGTGGGGCGCAGCCGGCAGAAGGTGACGTAGGCCTCGACCGCGAACCGCACGCCGGACGGCACCCGGGAGGCGTCCCACAGCTCCTCACGGGGGAGGCCGGCCGCCTCGCCGAGCCGCAGCCAGCGTTCGATGCCTCCCTCGCTCCCCGGGCCGCCGTCCCCCGTGCCGTCGTGGTCGCGGATGCGGCGCAGCCAGCGGCGGCGCTGCTCGGGCCGGTCGAGCCCGGCGAGGATCAGGGCGTCCTTGACGGGGATGTGCCGCTGGTAGTGGAAGCGTGCGGCGATCCAGCGGCGCAGTTCGGCGGGGGTCAGCTCGCCGTGATGCATCCGCAGGTTGAAGGGGTGCCGGTCGTGGTAGCGGGCCGCGGTGACGGCCCGCAGGCGCTCGGTGAACTCGGCGGCCGGCCAGAGGGCACCGGTGGGCGGGGCGGTGCCGGGGACGTCGGAACGGGGGACGGCCGAGGCGTCCCGGAGGGGCGGAACGGTCGTGCTCATGAGGCTTGCGGCGGCTCGGGGGCGCGGCGGTCGGCGAGCGCGTAGGCGGTCACTTCGAGCGCGGTTTCCACAATCCGGTAGCCCGGGCTCCGCCAGACCTTGTCATCCGATGTCTCCGGCTCCTGGGGCACCGTACGGGGGGTCATGGGCAGGGTTTTGTTCATGTGCGCGTACCCGCTTTCCTGAGGGTGGGGGATCTCAGAGGGCAGACAGCGGCCATGGTCAGAGGCCGTTCACATGCATGCACCGGGTTCAGCGACACGTCCGGTGGCGCGATACAGAGTCCCGGTATGAAGGGCCGCGGTCAATGGTCCGAACCGATAACGTCGGATGCGTTTCCGGCCAATCCGCGGTTCCGCGGACTGACTCACCGGTCAGTCCGCACGGATTCCGCGGTCAGGAATGCAGGTCGGCCCGTGATCGTTGACGATGGGAGTACCACCTGTCGACAACCGAAGGATCAAGAAGCTCGTGAGCAGCAAGGTCCCCCCGATCATCCTCAACAACGGCGTCGAGATGCCCCAGCTGGGCTACGGCGTCTGGCAGGTGCCGGACGACGAGGCCGAGCGGGCCGTCGCCACGGCGCTCGAGGCCGGGTACCGCAGCATCGACACAGCCGCGATCTACGGCAACGAAGAGGGCACCGGCAAGGCCATCGCCGCGTCCGGCCTGCCCCGCGAGGACATCTTCGTCACCACCAAGCTCTGGAACAGCGACCAGGGGTACGACTCCACGCTGCGCGCGTTCGACGTGTCGCTGGAGAAGCTGGGTCTCGACTATCTGGACCTGTACCTGATCCACTGGCCGCTGCCGTCCCGGGACAAGTACCTCGACACCTACAAGGCGTTCGAGAAGCTCTACGCCGAAGGCCGGGTCAAGGCGATCGGCGTCTCCAACTTCCTCCCCGAGCACCTGCAGCGGCTGATCGCGGAGACCTCGGTCATCCCGGCGGTCAACCAGATCGAACTGCACCCGCACCTGCAGCAGCGTGCGGCGCGCTCGTTCCACTCGGAGCAGGGCATCAGGACCGAGGCCTGGTCGCCCCTCGGCCAGGGCAAGGGCCTGCTGGAGGTGCCTGCCGTCGTCGCCATCGGCCAGAAGCACAACCGCACACCGGCCCAGGTCGTGCTGCGCTGGCACATCCAGCTGGGCAACGTCGTGATCCCGAAGTCCGTGACGCCGTCGCGGATCAAGGAGAACATCGAGGTGTTCGACTTCAGCCTGGACGACGAGGACCTCGCGGCGATCAGCGCCCTGAACGAGGACCGCCGTCTCGGCCCGGACCCGGCCACCTTCGACATGGGCTGACACCCGCCCGCCGAACGGCCGTTCGCCCCGCTGAAGCAGCAGGGCGGACGGCCGTTCGCGTGAACTCCTCCGCAGGAGGGAGCTGTTCGGACGCCGGCGTGGAACCGGTCGGCCCACCGGACCGGTCAGCCCACGTGCACGACCGTGTGCACGTCCGTGTGCACGACCTCGAACTCCTCCAGGCCGACGACGTCCACATGCGCCTTGGCGACACCTTCGTGCCGGGCCGCCGCCTGGTCGGCCCGCGAGGCCACCATCGCGTCGCGGTCGACGAAGAGGGCGCCGACCTGGCCCGTGCCGCGTTCCCGGTCGACGAGCAGGCCGTCCGCGGCCAGGCCCGGCAGCGCCTCCAGGCGCGGAGCCACGGTCGACAGGAACGTGTCGGTGACCAGGTCGATGTCCGCGGGGTCGAACTCCACCCGCGTGATGCGCAGGCCGCCGCCCATACGTGGTGGCTGGAGGGGGTGGTAGACCACCGCCTCGAAGTTCTCCACCGTCAGCGTGCCGGCGAACGGCCCGAGCATGGCCTGCCTGCGCGACCGCATGACCTCGTCGCTGTTGTGCCGCGCCTCGGCCGTGTCCCACCAGCTCACGCCCAGCAGCTTGCCGAGGTCCCGGTCCACGAAGACCCCTGCTCCGCAGTAGCCCGGACGTTCCTGGAGCAGCTCGCGCCCTTCCGTGTTCAGCGCCTTGATGGCCGTGTCGATCCTCGCGGGGTCGCCGGTCACATAGATGGTGCGTACGAACATGACGATTCGCCTCCCAGTTCGACATGACCAGTGTTCCCCGGGGGGCAATTCACTGCATCCGGTGGCGAAGTCGCCGCAAACGGCCCAGCCTGCGCGACTTCCCCGCAGGGGCTTGACGAGGACATGCAGGAGGGGCCACCTTGTACGGCACCTGGTAAGGAAACTTTCCTAACAGAAGGGTCCCCCACAGTGCGTCTTCGAACACTGACCCTCGCCGCGGCCTCCGGGGCCGCCCTCCTCGCCGCCGGAGTGCTGCCCGCCAACGCCTCGGGCAACCCGGCACCCGCCTCCGCCCAGGAGGGCTCGGTGAGCGCGGCCGACCTGCTGGCCAAGGTGACGTCCTGTTCGCAGATCTCGAACGGCAAGTACAAGACCGACGACGAGACCTCGGCCACGGTCCCCGTGTGCGGCAAGAACGGCGCGGTGTTCTGGAAGGCCGACATGGACATCGACTGCGACGGCCAGCGCACCACCAACTGCAACGAGAACCGCGACCCCTGGTACCAGGACGACACCGCCTTCCACCAGTCCGACGGCAAGCCGCTGAAGGCGGAGTCCCTGCCGTACGTCGTGGTGCCCAGCTCCAGCAGCATCTGGAACTACTCCGGCGCCGGCATCAAGGGCGGCGGTGTCGTCGCCGTCATCTACAACAACAAGGTCGAGTACGCCGTCGTCGGTGACACCGGCCCCACGAAGATCATCGGCGAGGCCTCGTACGCCACCGCCAAGGCGCTCGGCATCGACCCCGACCCGGCCACCGGCGGGGCCGACTCCGGCGTGACCTACATCCTGTTCAAGAACTCCAAGGTCTCCCCCATCGAGAGCCACAGCGCGGCCGTCTCCCTCGGGGACCAGCTGGCCAAACAGTTCCTCGCGAACAACTGAGGCCGCCTGTACGTCAGTTGGGCTGCCCCAGCGGACGCACGACCACGGTGTTGACGTCGACCCCGGCCGGCTGCCGGATCGCCCAGACCACCGAGTCGGCGATCTGGTCCGCGGTCAGGAGATGCCCCGGGGGCAGGCTGCCGAGCCCGTCCCAGAACGGGGTCTCCACCCGGCCGGGGGCGACCAGCGTGACGCCCACACCGAACTCCGTGACCTGGCGCCGGGTGTTCTCGGCGAGCCCGGTGACGGCCCACTTGGTGGCGCCGTAGAGGTTGCCCGGCGTGTTCACGAACCCGGCGACACTGCCGATGAGGACGATCCGGCCGCCCGTCTCCTTCAGCGCGTCGACGGAGGCACGGACGAGCAGGGCGGGACCGAGGACGTTGGTGAGGACCATCTCGGTCCACCCCGACGGGTCGCCGTCGGCGACGGAGTCATGCGTGGCGAAGCCGGCGTTGGCGACGACGGTGTCCAGCCGGCCGTACGCCTTGAGCGTGCGGTCGACCGCGTCCCGCACGTCGTCGAAGGCCGACGCGCTGCCGGCGACCGTCAGCAGTTCGTCGGGATTGCCCAGGCTGTCGGCGAAGTCCCGCAGCCGCTGCTCCCCGCGCCCGGTGACCGTCACCCGGTACCCGGTGTCGAGCAGCTGCCGGGCAACGGCGGCGCCGATACCGCTGCCGCCACCGGTGATGAGTGCGACCGGAGCGTCGTTCATGGTTTCCCCCTGTGTCTCGGTGAAGGCCCGAAGTCCATCACTTGGAGCGTTCTCCAAGTCAAGTCCCGTCACAGGTAAGGCAGTACGGCACCGAGGGGAGGTGGGCGGCGGGTGCTCAGAGCGGCCGTACCGCCGTGTGGACCGTGTACGCGCCCAGGACGAACACGTCCGGCCTGCGGTGCACACTCGCCGGATCGGCCGGGTCGAGCAGACGGTCCAGGGTGGCCAGGTCCTCTGCGTCCAGGCTCTCGGCGCCCGCTTCGCGCAGCCGGGCCAGGGAGGCGGCGACATGGTCCCGGGCCCGGTCGGTCGCCGGGGCCGGGAGGTCGAGCAGGAAGCTGCGGGTGCGGGTGTGCTTCAGACCGACGGAGGTCAGCAGGGCCGACCAGTCCTCGGTCACGGCGACCGAACCGGGCAGGTCGGCCCGCATCCGCGCGAACCACTCCGCCTGCACCACGTCCAGCCGCTCCTGGAGTCCGGGGCGTCCGATACCGAAGTCACGGGGCAGGAAGCGGGAGGGGAGTCCGCCTTCGAGGAGGGCCAGGGTGCCGCCGGGGGCGACCCGGGCGGCGAACGCGGCGAGCGCGGCCCGCTGGTCGCCGAGGTGGTGCAGGCTGCGGCTGGCCCACAGCAGGTCGGCCGGGTACTCCAACTCGTCCAGCACACCCGGAAGTTCCCCGGCGAGGATGTCGAACCGGTCCGCCACGCCCTGTCGTACGGCGCGGTCACGGGCCTGCTCCAGCAGCGGCTCGGTGCTGTCGACGGCCACGATCCGGGCCCCGGGGAAGGCCTCGGCGAACAGGCAGGCGACGACACCGGGGCCGCTGCCCGCGTCGACGATCAGCCCCGGCTCGGTCACCTCCTTCGCCAGCCAGGCCATGGCCCGCTCGTAGACGGGGGTGAACAGCTCCGCCTGCGTCTCGAGGTGCGCAGCCATCTCGGCCCAGTCGATGTCGGTGTCGTGTGCGTGCCCGTGCCGGTGGTCGCGGCCGTGCTCGCGGTGGTGGTCGTGCGCCATGGTGCCCAGCCTCTCGTCGGTGTGCGGTCAGCGTGCGACGGCACACCGGCCGAGGGCCAGCGGCGTTGCCGGTCCGGCAAAAACCGGATGCACCCCGGCAAAGGGTCCCCTGACGCCGGGCCGCTGGACGACGAGCTGCCCCGGTGGCGGGGACGATCCGCCGGGGCCCGTCCCCTCGGAACCGGCCCCGGCGGGCGCTCACCCGGTCGAACGGGCGGGCGCCCCCGGCGGCGACACGTCAGGTGGGGCGGTCGTAGGGGAGCTGCGCCCGCGGACGCCCGTTCGTGCCCGCGGTGTGCGCGCGGGTGCCTGCGCGGACCGCGGCCAGGCCCTGGAGAACGTCGTCGTGGGAGACCGGCAGGAGTTCCTCGAACCGGCCTCGGCGCAGCGCGGCCAGCCGTGCCTCCCGGGCGACCATCGCGATGCCGGCTCCCGACATGCCGTCCGACCGTCGCGCGTACTCCGGGATGCGGTCCGCCACCGCGCCCTGCGGCAGGTAGAGCGCGAACAGGGCCGCCCGCCCCGCCTCATCGGGCAGCGGCACCTCGATGTGCAGGCCGAGCCGGCCGGGCCGCAGCAACGCGGGGTCGATGCGCTCGTGGTTGTTGGTGGCGCCGACCACCGTGACATGGCCCAGGTCCTCCAGCCCGTCCAGTTCCGCGAGAAGCTGGTTGACCACCCGGTTGGCCGCACCGCCGTCCCCGCCGCCGCTGTTGCGCCGCGGTGCCAGGGCGTCGACCTCGTCGAAGAAGAGGATGCTCGGGGCGAGGTTCCGGGCCCGTTGGAACAGGTCGCGCACCGCGCGCTCCGACTCGCCGAACCACTTGTCGAGCAGCTCCGGCCCGCGTACGGACAGGAAGCGGCTGCCGCACTCGTGGGCGAGCGCGCGGGCGAGCAGTGTCTTGCCGGTGCCGGGCGGGCCGTGGAAGAGCACGCCCCGCTCCACGCGCACCCCGGCTTCCGCGAACAGCGCCGGGTTGCGCAGCGGGAGGATCAGGCGTTCGCGCAACTGGGTGACCGTGTCGTCGAGACCGACCACGTCGGCGAACCCGGTTGTCGGCAGTTCCGGGACGACGCCACCGATCACGGACGGGGTGACCAGGGTCAGGGCGGCCGTCCAGTCCGCCTCCTGGATACGCAGGGCACAGACCGGTTCGAGCGCCTCGCCGGGCGAGGCTGTCCCCTCCCTCTCGTACGCGGCCTCCGGGTCCTCGGACTCGGTGCCGTGCGCCGCGTCCTCGTGCTCCAGCATGTCCAGCGGGAAGGCCCGGCGCAGCGCGACGCGGCCCGCCTCGTGGCACAGGGCCGCCAGGTCGGCACCCACGAAGCCGGAGGTACGAGCCGCCAGATCCCGCAGCAGGGCGGTCCGTGCCGTCTCGTCGTCGGTGGCGAGGGAGAGGTCCCGGGTGTGGATCGCCAGGATCGCGCGGCGGTCCGCCTCCGAGGGAAGGGGCATCCGGATGCCCTGGCCGAGCCGGCCCAGGCGGCGGATCGCGGCGTCCACGTCGTCCGGGCGGCTGGTCGTGGCGATGATCACCGGCCGGTCCGGCCGGTCCAGCAGTTCGTGCAGCAGCCCCAGCAGGGAGCCGCCCACGACGGGGGTGTCACGGGCCGGTGCCAGGTAGTCGACGTCCTCCAGGACGACCAGGCGGGTCCCTTCGCCGTCGGCGACCGGACGGAACGCGTCGCGCAGCTCGGCTTCCGCCTCCTCCCGCTGCTGGGTGACGAGCGCCGACCCGCGCAGCATGACCGTCTCCACGCCGTCCTGGGCGCACCGCATGCTCACCGCGCGCGCCAGTGTCGTCTTGCCCGTGCCCGGCGGACCGTGCAACAGGATGCCCGCCGGGGCGTACACGCCGAGGCTGCGCAGTTCCTCGGCCCGTCTGAGCGGCACCTCGATCTCCCGGCGCAGCAGCGCCACCACGTCGTCGATGCCGCCGAGGTCCTCGTAACCGGGCCAGACGGCGCGCAGCGCGGGGGAACGCTGGACGGTGACCCGCAGCAGGGGATCGACGGCGGCTACGGGGACTTCCGTGCCCTCGGCGACGACACGGTCCACGACGTACTCCCCGTACCCGTCGGCACCGTCTCCGGCCGCGCCCAGCGGGCGGTGGCAGAAACGCAGGCCCGGATAGAGCGGATAGCGTCCGGCGGCGAGAAAGTCACGCAGCTCGGGACCGGAGGCCGTGCTGCCGCGCAGCAGGTTCAGCCGCACCTCGTCGGCGGTGGGGACGGGCCCGTGCTCCGGCTCGACCCGGACCTCGGTCCCGGCGGCGCAGCCGAGCGCCCCGCGTTGCCAGCGGTCGAGGGCGATCTCGGGCTCCGGGCCGAAGCGGTCGGCGAGGTCCCATACGACACGGCAGTAGATGGCGGCGTCGGGCGTGGCCACCCGCAACAGGTCGCCGGCCGCCGAGCCCGGCGCGTTGGTGAAGCAGTGGCCGTGGATGACCTCGTCGTCCGTGAGTGCCCGGACCGTGACGCCGTCGTTCACCGTTCCTCCTCCGTTCGTCGTGCGGCGGACGTCCGCCCGGAGACATGGACGGAGACGATCCCGCCGGAGCCCACGACGTCCCACAGGCCGCGCAGCCCCGGGTCCGCCGCGCCGCTCAACGCGTCGGCCAGCCGGGCCCCTTCGTCGAGCATGAGCCCCACGGGCTCGTCACGGATGCGCAGGGCACGGCGCGCGCACTTTCGCCCCCAGGCCTGGATGCTGTGGCCGCGGGTGAACGGATCGGCGACGACGGCGACGGCGGACGCGTCCAGGTCGGTCCAGGTCGTGAGCGTGTGCTGGTCCTGCTCGGAGAGGAACACGCCCATGTGCGGGTGGCTGTGCACCCAGCCGAGCACCGTCGCCACGCAGTCGCCCAGCGGGGTCCGCCGTACGGTCTTCAGGGTGTCGTGCACCCCTTCGATCACACCGGTGTCGAACGAACAGCGCGTCGGGGTGGAGACCTGCTGCGGCGGGAAGACCGCGGCCGTGATCTCGACCAGGCCCTCCGACCGCCTGCCGACCAGCACGCCGCCGCGCTCGGTGGCGAAGCGGGCGAAGTACGCGAGCAGGGTGTTGCCCCATGCCCGGTCCAGGGCTATGTCGTCTCCGGGGTTTCCGCGGATCAGTGACCTCGGCATCATCCGTCCCTGCGCCGATGGCGGTGAGTGTGGCTCGGTCACGCCGCGCACGGCTCCGCTCCTACGAGTACCAGGGGCAGCGGGCTGCCCGACCGGCGGTAACGGTCCAGGACGGCGTCGCGCACGGCCTCCGCCGTCTCGGTGGGGAGCACACCGTCGACCAGCCCGATGCGCAGCGCCTTGCCGCGTTCGTCGAACACACCGATCTGGTCGTCGAGTCCGTCCTTGGTGACGTCGACCACCACGGGGCGGAACTCGGGGTCGAGCGCCCGCCAGCTCGCCGAGGTGGCGTGGTCGGTGGCCGACAGGAACACCGACAGACCGGGATGGGTGTGCAGCCAGGTGATGTTCACGACGTCGTGGTGGTCGGGGCCGAGGGAGTCCAGTGCGTCCCGCACCCGTTCGACCTCCAGGACGGAGAACTCGCACCGGACCGAGCTCGCCCAGGTCTGCTGCGGCAGGACGACGCCGACGATCGTCCACAGTCCGTCGTCCGTCCGCGCGGTGAGGGCGACACCGCCCTGTTCCCTGCGGTGGTCGGCGGGTTCGCTGAGTGCGTCAGCGAGGTTGCGCCAGAGTTCGGCGTCGATGCCGACCTCCGGGGCCCGCGGTTTCCTCGAGGCCGGTCCGGTGTCCTCGTCCCCGCCCTGTTCCTCGGCCGCGTCCACCGGGTCCGGCGTGTCCGGCGTGTCCGCAGTGTCCACCGGGTCCGGCGTGTCCGGCGTGTCCGCTGTGTCCACCGGGTCCGGCGTGTCCGACGGCCCCGTGGATTCGGCACCGGGTGTCGGGGCCGCGTCCGGGTCCACGTCCCCTGCCTGATCGTCGGGGCCCGTACCGGTGGCGGTACCGGCCGCCGCCGGGTCCTGGTCGGCCGTCTCGGTGCTGACGTCCGCCTCCTTGCCCGGGCTGCCCGACGGGTTCTCCCCCGGCGGGTCCGCTGCCGCTTGCGCGGCAGGTGACGGCTCGCCACGGGGTGTGCCGTCCGGGACAGCGGCCGAGTGGCCATCGGCCTGCACCGGGCCGCGTGACTCCGCGTCCTTTGCCGGGCCGCCTGACTCCGCGTCCATTACCGGGCTGCCTGACTCCGCGTCCTTTGCCGGGCTGCCTGACGCCGCGTCCTGCACCGTGCTGCCGGACTCCGCGTCCTGGATGTGCCGGACCGCGTGGAGCAGGACACCGGCCTGGGCGAGTGCGACCACCGGGATGACGGCCCAGACACCAGCGGAGTCCCCGCTCCGCAGCAGGGCCACCGACAGGGCGGTCAGTACCGCGCAGGGCAGCACCGCCGCGAACAGGGCCGCACTCATGTCGGGGCCGGCGGGGCGGACGGACGGACGGCTGGTGAGCCACTCGGAGGAGCCGAGCCAGGCGGCGGCCGTCGCCGCGAGCCCGACCACCGCCGCCCGGCGGCCGCTCGGCACCGCCCAGCCGACGGACAGGAGGTAGAGGACGAGGAAGAAGGCGGGGCCGACCAGGGCGAGGGGCAGGGCGAGGCGCAGACTCGGCGCCCGGTGTTCAACGTGCCGGACTGTCATGATTCTCCGTGTTCAGAAGCTGCTTGACGTATTCGAGGGCGGCGCCAAGCGTGCGGCTCGACAGCTGGGCGTCGGACCAGGCGTCCGTGTACGTGAACCAGCACACGTGGGGCAGCCGCAGGCCGAGCCACGGGCACCACGCGGCATCGCCCTTCGGTGGCCAGATGTTCACGTGCCGGATCTGGGCATTCGCCGGGGCGGTGATCCAGACCGTGGGCAGCCGCTGGTGCAACATGCCCACGTCCATGACGAGTTGGTAGTCCTGCCGGATCCGGGAACCGCCGCCGACGACGCCTCTCACCCGGGCGCTGACGGCGCGCACATCGGGCGGCCCGACCGCCGGGTAGGGCGAGAGCAGCGTCCGCCATCGCGCCATCAGCAGCGCGCTCTGCCGGGTCTCGCGGGCCAGGACGCCGATGCCGGGGAAGTCGGTTCGCAGAGCCCACACTTCCGCTTCGGTGACGGGCATCAGCGCGCCCGGCTCTTCATGTTGGTGTTGGCGAGAACCTGGCGGGCGGCCTCCAGGAAGTTCGACAGGGAGCGGTTCTCCTGGGGTATGTGCTGCCAGGCCGCACCCGTGGTCCCCCAGCACAGGGTCGGCCGCCGGTCCCCGGTGAAGGGACAGGCCTCCCTGGGCCGGAAGATGTTGACGTGCTGGATCTCGGCGTCCGAGGGCGAGAAGATCCAGACGACCGGCAACTCGTCGCGCAGCCGGGCCACATCGACCAGCAGCCGGTAGTCCTGGGGCCGTGCGCGCAGGGACATGTTCGCGGAACCGAGAATTCCGCGCAGCGTCACCGCGACACTGGTGACCCAGTTGTCCTGGTCCGTCACCAGGGGCTCGAGGTCGAAGAACTGGGCCTTCGCCTGGAGGAACTCATGCGGTGCAACAGCCACGGCCTCACTCCTAGTCACTCGTGCCGAGCAGCGGGTCGCCCAGGTGGGCCGGACACTCCGCCGGGTCCCGTTCGCCGGCCAAGTGGCCGCTGAAGGAGACCTCGGTGCCGTCCCAGACGTGGAAGCGCCGGACCCGGTCCGCCGCCCCGGCCAGCGTCGCGATGAGCGCCGCGGCCTGGGCGGCGCCGACGACCGCCGCGCTGGTGACGAGGGCCTGGACGGGTATGCCGTCGACCACGTCCGTGCAGGACCGGCGGACGGGATCGTCGGCGATGGAGGTGCCGAGCCAGCACACGAGGCACATGCTCGACGTACTCGGGTCGCACACGTGCACGCGGCCGATCACGCCGTCCACCGCTCCGTTGACGAGGGGCAGCTTGTGCCGCTCGGCCAGCACGTTCAGCGTCCACCGGGTCTGCTGGTTGTCCGGGCAGGACAGCACCGCCGTCGCCGCGGCCAGCTCCTCCTCCAGCCGGGCACGTGACCGGGCGACCTCGGCCAGCCGGGCGCGCAGCTCCGGCGGGCCGCCGAGCGCGGCCGTGTCGACGGCGGCCGGCGCCCCGAGGAGTTCGGGACCGATCACCGTCGCCAGGGCCTCGACCTCCAGTTCCGGGTCGATCTCCCGCAGTCGCGCGGCGGTGCGCTCGGCCTTGGGGGCTCCGATGTCGCTGTCCCTGAAGAGGATCTGCCGGTTGAGGTTGTGCAGCTCGACCCTGTCGTCCATGTCGACGACGGTCAGGTGCGCCACGGCGCCGCTCGCGGCCAGCACCCCGGCCGCCCAGCCGCCGAGCGCCCCGGCGCCGCACACCAGGACCCGGGCGTCACGGCGCGGCAACTGCTGCCAGGACTCGGGCAGTCCACCCCCGTCCTCCGGGACCACGCCCTCCAGCGGAGACCAGAAGCAGACCGGTGCACGCCGGGGCGGCCGCCGGGCGGGTACGATGACCAGGGGCGTGCGGGTCCGGCCCGGTTCCCGCACCATGACGGACGCCAGCACGTGGTCCTCGTCGACCACCGCCGTCACCCTGGGCCGCACGGGCAGCCCGTCCAGCTGAACCGAGAAGTCGCCGAGCTGCTCCGCCCCCGCCACCTGCTCCAGCACACCCTGCAGGTCCGGCTGCGGATTGCCGTTGCGCATCAGGTGTTCCGCCGCCGCGCCGGCGCCGGGGGCATGCAGCATGAGCCGCTCCTCCGCCCACTGGGACACGACGGCGGGGCCGTCCACCAGTGCGCCGAGCTCGACCAGCGCCGCCTGCGCCAGCAGTCCCCCGCACACGGCGCCCAGCGCAGCGGTCAGCAGGCCCGACTCGTCCTTCGCGTCCGGCATCGCATCGGGTCCCACCCTGACGGCCGCGGGCAGCACCTGCCCCCACACGTCCACCGCGCCCCAGCCCGCGACCGCCTTCGTCTCGGCTGCCCGTGGCACGGCCAGAGTCAGTTCGCGGCCGTCCGGGGGCCGGTTGTCGCCGAGCACGCGCACCGACCGGTTCGTCTCCTGGGCGCGCAGGGCGAGGGCCTGGTCGAGCGGCTGGTCCAGGTCGTCGCGGCAGAGCAGGAACTGGTCGGCGATGTCCCGCTCCGTCACGGGCCGGTCCATCCCGACGAGTCGGATGTGTCCGTGCCGGCTTCCGGCGCCCATCATGGCCAGACACTGCAGCAGATGGGTCAGGGCCGGTCCGGTGCCGAGTACGGCGATCCGCGCGTCGGCGACCAGCTCCTGGACCAGGAGTCCGCTCTGCCGGGCGTAGCGCTCAACGGGCATGGCGGACCTCTGCCGTGCCACCGCCGACGACACCGTCGCCGGGCAGTCCCACGGACAGCACGGTGTTGGCGTATTCCTCCACCGGCCGGTCGTCGACCACCTGCCCGTTCTTGTCCCGCACGCTGAAGCGGCTGCCCGCCGCGATGAACCCGCTGTCGTCGACCGCCTGACGCACGGTCTGGCCCGGCTGGATGGTGACGTCCTGGCGTGCGTTGGAGATCGCGTTGCGCAAGGTAACCGTCGTCGTGCTCATGGTGATCTCTTTCTCTTCGTGGAGATCGGCGTCGAGTCGCGAAGACATGGAGAGAACACGTGTTGATGGGCCATCGGATGCCGTGCCCACGCCTTTCGTCGCGGACGCGGACGCGAACGCGACGGAATGGGTGTTCCCCCGTCGAAGAATCCCCCCGGATTCGGCCAGACCCCCCTGTCACCCCTCGGGTCGACAAGTATGAACCGGGGGCAGGGTTTCGTGAAGACAATGCGAAAAAGTCAGCAGCATATTCCGCCCCCGATCCCCCCGGATCGATTATTCATTCGATGATGTGACGCAAGTGGCGCAGTATTGGGACGGGTGTTCCAAAAGGGAGAGCTGAATTCTTCGATCCGCGAAAGCACATCTCCCACAACAGTTTCATCCGCTCGTCGTTCACCGGGTACGACAACCGTCCGTACGCCGACCATCCCCGAGGAGCCCGCGTTGGAGCTCGCCGTCAACGTGCTGAATGCCCAGTCGATGATCACCGCCTTCGGGCTGGCCGGCATCCTGGTGATCGTGTTCGCCGAGACCGGACTGCTCGTCGGCTTTTTCCTGCCCGGCGATTCACTGCTGTTCCTGGCCGGGGTGGGCGCCTCCGGAGCGGCGGACCAGGTCTTCGACCGACCCGGCTTCCACCTGTCACTGCCGGGGCTGCTGGTCGGTGCGCCCCTGTGCGCGATCGCCGGGGCTCAGCTCGGCCACCTGCTGGGCGCACGGCTGGGGCCGAAGCTGTTCACCCGGCCGGACTCGCGGCTGTTCAGGCAGGAGTACGTCGACAAGGCGGAGGCATACTTCACCCGCTACGGCGCGGGCAAGGCGGTCGTACTGGCACGGTTCATGCCCATCGTGCGTACGTTCCTCAATCCCGTCGCCGGTGTCCTGGGTATGCGGGCGGGCGCGTTCCTGCTGTGGAACGTGGTCGGCGGCGTCGTGTGGACGACCGGGGTGATCCTGCTCGGCCACCGGCTCGGGGACTCCCTCAAGGGCAGCATCGACTCGTACCTGCTGCCCGCGATCGGGCTGATCATCGCGCTGTCACTGCTGCCCGTGCTGGTCGAGGTGATCCGCTCCCGCCGAGCCGCCGGCCAGTGACGTCGGCTCTCGCAGCGGCTCCCCGCCGCTCTGCGGAGAGGCCGTCCCGCTCGCCCCGGGCTACGCTGCCGACGGGGGCTGTCGTGGATCACGGAGTCAGCCATGCCGAAGCCCGAGCTGTCGAGGAACCGGTCGTCTCTCAGGCACAAGCTCCGCTATGCCGTACGGCACCCCGGGCGTATGCCTATCTATCTGCGCCGCGCCGCGCGGGACACCTGGCTGGGCTTCCGCCACCGTGACCACGTCGCGTACTACCGCGCCGTCATGGCCTCCGACACCGCGCGGAGCCCCGAGCGTGCCGTCGGCAGCGCCTCGGCGGCCCGCTGGCTGGCGCTCGGGCAGATGCAGTTCGACTACCTGGTCGAACACGGCCTGAAGCCGCAGGACCGCATGCTGGAGATCGGCTGCGGGAACCTCCGCGCGGGGTGGCGGTTCATCGACTACCTCGATCCCGGTCACTACTACGGCATCGACATCTCGCCGGACATCCTCCTGGCTGCGCAGCGCACCCTCGTCCACCGTGGCCTGCAGAGCCGCCTCGCCCACCTGGCCCTCGTCGAGAACCTGACGCTCGACTTCCTGCCCCCGGGCCGGTTCACCGTGGTGCACGCCCACAGCGTGTTCTCGCACTCGCCGCCGGAGGTGATCGACGAGTGCCTGGCCAACGTCGGGCGGGTGCTGGCCCCGGGCGGCTTCTTCGACTTCACCTACGACCGCACGGAGGGTCCCGAGCACCAGGTGCTCCACGAGGACTTCTACTACCGCACCGAGACCCTCCTCGCGCTGGCCGAGCGGCACGGCCTGACGGCTCGTTTCATGGACGACTGGGAGCGGCGTCCGCACGGCCAGTCGAAGATCCGGGTCACGCACGCGGCGGCAGAGTAGGCGTCCGGCGACACGAATCGGTCTCCAGGGGGTTCGCCCGGCTTGACAAGCAGATGCGTCAGAGCTGGTGAGAGCCCAGTAAGAGGAGTCGCCGACAGCCCTCGGGCGCTGCCGTCGGCGGTGTCGGCCAGGCACACTGGCTGCGCCGACCCGCCCGGAGGAAGCCCCGCCCATGGACAGCACACGACAGCGGCTCGCGATCCTGCACCCCCGTCGCAGCCTGGGCACCGTGTTCGCCCTCTCCTTCGCCTGCGTCACCGCTGCCACCACCCTGCTCGGCGGCTTCGTCAGCTACAGCGTGGCGGCGCGGATGGTGCGGGTCGACCAGGACGACGTCTTCCGCGGCGTGGTGGGAGACCTTCACCAACAGGTCGTCCAGCAGCCTCTGTCGCCGCCGGACTACTTCAGCGTCAGCCCCGACCGCGACAGCCCCCGCGACGACCTTTCGCGCCGCATCCGCACCGACGTCCAGGTCCTCGGTGCCGCGGGCCGCGTCGAGGAACACGGCTACCCGGCGCTGAAGGTCCGCGCCGCCGACCGCGCCGCCGCCTCACACTCCAGGGCCGGCCACACCGTCTACTACAGGACCGAGATCGAGGGTGACCGCTATCGGGTCGCCACCGTCGCACTCGGCGGCGGCCGGGGCGCCGTACAGGTGGCGCAGCAGTACAGCGACACCGAGGACCTGCTCCGGGAGCTCAAGGAGCGCACCGTCGAGCTGAGCGCCGTCGTCATCGTGGTGGCCGGCCTGGCGGGCTGGTGGCTGGCGCGCAGGATCGCCGGGCGGCTGGTGCGGCTGACCCGGGTCGCCGAGGACGTGGCGCGCACCGGCCGGCTGGACACCGAGGTCCCCGTCGCCGGGCAGGACGAGGTCGGCAGGCTCGGGCGGGCGTTCGACGGCATGCTCGGGCGGCTCGCCGCCTCGGAGGAGATCCAGCGTCGCCTCGTCCAGGACGCCGGGCACGAACTGCGCACCCCGCTGACCTCGCTGCAAGCCAACGCGGCACTTCTGGACCGCATCGACCGGCTGCCGCCGCAGGCGAAGGCGGACCTGATCGCGGACATGAAGAGCGAGACCCGCGAACTGGTCAACCTGGTCAACGAGCTGGTCGAGCTGGCCGCCGGGGACCGGGACGCGGAGCAGCTCACGGAGGTGACCCTGGGCGCCGTTGCCGAGGACGCGGCCGCCCTCGCCCGGCGCCGTACCGGCCGGGAGATCGTCGTCGACGCCGACGACACCGTCGTACGGGTCCGGCCGTCCGCGGTGCAGCGGGCGCTGTCCAACCTGCTGGAGAACGCGGCCAAGTTCGACCGGGACGGAAGCGAGCCGATAGAAGTCGTCATCAGGGGCACGCGCGTGGAGGTGCGCGACCGCGGGCCGGGCCTGGCCGACGCCGACCTGCCCCGTGTCTTCGACCGCTTCTACCGCGCCGACAGCGCCCGCAGCCTGCCCGGCTCCGGGCTGGGACTGGCGATCGTGCACGCCGTCGCCCTCACCCACGGCGGAACGGCCTTCGCCCGCAACCGCCCCGGCGGCGGCGCGGTCATCGGCTTCACCACCGCCCCGCCCGCCTTCGGCGAACACCCTCGTACGGCACCGACGGCCCACTCCGCCACCACGTGCCGCTGACCGGCAGAACCGGCCCGGCCGCCCTCGGCGCACCCCGCGCCGGGGCATATGTGCGACGGACTCCCGGCGGACACCGGTGGTGACGGGTCGCGGGCGCGGCCACACCGGTCGTCGTCAGCCGCGGGGCGGCCCCGGATTCCAGGACCGGTACGGCGCGGCTCCTGACGCGGATTGCTGGTGCGGCATCGCCGTGGGTGCTGGGCGGTGGGTGCGCAGCAGTGCCTCGAACCCGTCCCGCAGTTCCCGTGCCTTGTCGGGCCGGGCGGTGTAGGCGACGACGGATCCGTCGACGCACTGTGTCGTCACCACGGCGCCGGTGCTCGGATCCGCCTGCCCCGGCCACACTCCGCCGAGGGCGGTGGCAGGTACCCACCCCGGCTCGGACTCCGGGCCGCCCGCGCGCCGACGGCGCAGCACCTTGCGCCGATAGCCCGGGATCAGCAGACCAGGGAGCGTCACCACGACGAGGAGGAAGAACACGATGCCCCCCACCACCCCGGCCGCCCACCGGACCAGCGCGAGGAGCGCCGCGTAGCAGGCCGAGACGATGAACACCCAGAGGCAGCCCACCTGGACGGCGTGCGGCGCACCCGCCTTGTCCGACAGGCTGTGGAGGCCGACCGAAGCGAGCAGGACCAAGGCCGTGACCCAGCCGGCCGTGTCGCCGAGGAACGCTTCGGCGACACGGCCGGCGAGCCGGTCGCGCCTGACGACGAAACCGTGGTCATGGAATTGAACGCATACACGTCCCCCGGGTGTGGCTCTGACGCCGGCGATCTCACGCATGCCGCTCACCCTAGCCGGGACGTCCGCCGCTCAACTGCCCCCTGACCTGCTGCTGTCCATCAGTTCCCGCCGCCTGCCCGCGAGTTGCCGGCTGCTTCCGGTACGAGCGCAGGCCGAACCGGGGGTCGGGGCGGCGGCGGTCCTGGTCGGGCAGGGCCGCCAGCCGCTCGGCGAAACCGTCGACGCGCGGGTCGTCGGGCGGCAGCGCGGTGAACCAGCCACGCCGCAGGTCGGCGATGGTGGAGCGGGGGCTGCGGCCCTGTCCGAGGCCTGCGAAGGCGGCCTGTCCGGCGGGCTGCAGCCCGTGCTCGGCAGCGTGGGCGGTGAGGACGTCGGCGGCGTCCCGGGCGGGGCGGCGGGGGCGCGGGGCGAGGACGGTGTCGATGTCGCTGCCGACGTCGTGCGCGGCGGCCTTGTCGACGGTGGTGACGTAGACGCCGCCGGGCCGCAGCACGCGGGCGCACTCGGCCACGACGGCGCGGACGTCTGCGGGGTCGGACAGCAGGTGCAGCAGCCAGATGCTGGTGACCGCGTCGAAGGTGGCGTCGGCGAAGGGCAGCCGGCGGGTGTCGGCCAGCAGGACCGCGCCGGGCAGTCGGGCCGCGGCCGTACGGACCATGTTGGGGGAGAGGTCCGCGCCCGCCACCCACATTCCCGGGCGGGAGGCGGCCAGGCGCCGGGTGACGATGCCGGTGCCGCAGGCGACGTCGAGGAGACGGCCCGGCCGGTCGGGGATCAGGCCGAGGACGGCGTGTGCGGCGGCTTCGGCGCGCGGCTCGCCGCCGCGGGACGCGTCGTAGGCCCCGGCTTCCTTGTCGTAGTCGAGCACACCGCTCAGTGTGACCCGTGACCTGGGGCGATGTCCTCCACCCTGTGGGCGAGTTCGAAGTCCTTCCCGGTGACGGCGCCGCCCGCGCTGTGGGTGTTCACGCTGAGGGAGACGGTGTTGTATCCGAGGGTCAGGTCGGAGTGGTGGTCCAGCTCGTCCTGGATCCGGGCGATGTGCACGACCAGCGCCGTGGCGGCGAAGTGCGAGCCCAGCCGGTAGGTGCGGGTGAGCCGGTCGCCCTCCACCGACCAGCCGGGCAGCTCGGCCAGCCGGTCCTCGATCTCCTTCTGCGACAGCGGTTCGACGGCCATGACCGGTCTCCCTTCGGGGCGGGCTGGTACGCGTTCAGCCTGCCACGTTCAACCGCGTACGCGCTCCGCGGCGAGGTCGTCCGCCAGCGCGGCGATGCGGGCGCGGCCCTCGATCCGCTCGACCCAGGCGTGCGGCAGGCCGACGTCGCCGTGCCGGGCGCCGAGCAGGTTGCCGCAGATCGAACCGGTGGAGTCGCTGTCACCCGAGTGGTTGACGGACAGCAGCAGGGCGTCCTTCACCCGGGGCTGCGCCAGGGCGCAGTACACGCCGAGGGCGAGGGCCTCCTCGGCGACCCAGCCCGCACCCAGTGACTCGACCTTCTCGGCGGTCGGCGCCCCGTCCGCGGCCAGGTCGAGGGCCTCGCGCAGGGCCGCCGAGGTCTCCTCGTGGCCGGGGTGGCGCGCCAGCAGCCGCTGGGTACGCAGCACCGCGCCCTCCAGGGAGTCCCCGGCGACGAGGTGGGCCACGATCGCGGCCAGGGCGCCCGCCGCGTAGTAGCCGGTGGGGTGGCCGTGGGTGATCTGGGCGCCGCGGGCGGCCATGGCGAAGGCCGCGTCGGGCGTGTTGACCAGGCCGAAGGGGGCCGAGCGCATCACCGCGCCGCAGCCCTTGGAGTCCGGGTTGACCTCCCCCGGGCTGCCGTCGAGCGGGAGCTGGGGGTCGGGCGCGTACATCTGGGCGACTCCCGACAGGCAGGCGTTGCCGGGGGCGCGACTGGGGGTGCCCCCTCCGGGGGAGTACAGCCAGGCCTCGGCGAGCAGGCCACCGGCGGGCTGTGGTCCGGCCTCCTCGGGGCCCGCCTTCGACTGGGTCTGCAGCCACCGCTCGTACGCCTGGCGCAGCAGCAACGCCCAGGCGCCGCCGATCCCCTTCTCCCGTTCCCGGGCGTGGGCCTGGACGAGGGCCTCGACGGTGAACAGGGTCATCTGCGTGTCGTCGCTGATCCGGCCGACCACCCCGCGCGCACCGGGGACGAGGCCGGTCACCCCGCGCTCGCCGTGGGAGACGCGGATCCGGTCGAAGGAGGCGAACTCGACGGGGAAGCCGAGGGCGTCACCGACGGCTCCGCCGAGCAGACAGCCACGGACCCTGGACCGGTAGACCGCCTCGGCCTCCCAGGACCGCTTCCACGGCTGGTTCATGCGGGTGCTCCTCGACTCCGGCGCCCGGCTGCGGCCGGCCGGCCGGCTCCTCGACTACGGTCGTGCGTATGACCATTGTCGCGACCGGCCCGAACGCATCCGCCGCCACCCCCGTCGACAGGACCGACAAGGCCGACAAGGGCATCGGCCCGCTGCTGCGCGCCTGGCGGGAGCGGCGCAGGATCTCGCAGCTGGAGCTGGCGCTGCGCGCCGACTCCTCCGCCCGGCACATCAGCTTCATCGAGACCGGCCGCTCCCGTCCCAGCGAGGAGATGGTGCTGCGGCTGGCCGAGCACCTGGACGTGCCGGTGCGCGAGCGCAACGCCCTGCTGCTGGCGGCCGGTTACGCCCCGCACTACCCGGAGACCCCGCTGGACGACCCGGCGCTGGACGCGCTGCGCGACGGCATGGAGCGCCTCATCCAGGGATACGAGCCGTATCCGGCGCTGGTGGTCGATGCCGGGTACACCGTGGTGGCCGCCAACCGGGGCATCACGATGCTGCTGGAGGGCGTCCCCGAGAAGCTGCTGACGCCCGCGCCGAACGCGATGCGGCTGACCCTGCACCCGGAGGGACTCGCGCCCCGCATCCGCAACCTGCGCGAATGGCGCGGACATCTGCTGGCACAGATGGAGCGGGAGATCGCCCTGCACCGCTCGGACCAACTGCGCGCCCTGTACGAGGAGGTGGCCGCCTACCCGGTGCCCGAGGGCGCGCCCGGGGACGAACCGGCCGAGCCGGTGCCGTACTTCGCGCTGCCGATGCAGATCGAGCACGACGGCCGGATCCTGTCCTTCGTGTCGTCCATCTCCACCTTCAACACGCCCATGGACGTCACGGTCGCCGAACTCGCCATCGAGACGTTCCTGCCCGCGGACCCGGCGACCACCAAGTACCTTCACACACTGGCTGGTTGACGAACTCGCCCGGGGCCGACTCCCCTCGACCGCGTGTGCGAAACGCCGTCGTCTGACAGACTGCCCGCGTACTTCGGCGCGTAGGGGAGGGCGTGGCGTGAGTGAGCGGCGGGCTGCGCCCACCGTGGGCCAGGTGGTGCTCGGCAAGCGGTTGCAGGAGCTGCGGGAGGCGGCCGGCCTCAGCCGCGAGGAGGCCGCCCGGGTGCTCCGGGTGGCGTCGGCGACCGTACGGCGGATGGAGATGGCCGACGTCTCGCTGAAGATCCCGTACGTGCAGGTGCTGCTGACCACCTACGGGGTGCCCGAGGAGGAGTCGGCCGCGTTCGTGCGGCTGGCCGAGGAGGCGAACCAGCCGGGCTGGTGGCAGCGCTTCCACGACGTGCTGCCCGACTGGTTCAGCCTGTACGTGAGCCTGGAGGGCGCCGCCCGGATCATCCGCTCCTACGAGCCGCACTTCGTACCCGGCCTGCTGCAGACCGAGGAGTACGCGCGTGAGGTGATGGAGGCCGGGACGATAGGGCAGACCGGCCCGGAGACGATCGAGCGGCATGTGTCGCTGCGCATGGAGCGGCAGCGGCTGCTGGAGCGGGACGATCCGCCCCACCTGTGGGTGATCATGGACGAGACGGTGCTGCGGCGTCCGGTGAGCATCCGGCCCGAGGTGATGCGCGACCAGCTGGACCGGCTGCTGGAGTACGCCGAGCGGGACCGGGTCACCCTGCAGCTCGCCGAGTTCGCGGCCGGCCCGCACCCGGGGACGTACGCCCCGTTCACGCTGTTCCGGTTCGCCGAGCCGGAACTGCCGGACATGGTGTTCACCGAGTACCTGACCGGCGCCCTGTACCTGGACTCGCGCCGTGAGGTCTCGGCCCATCTGGAGGTGCTGGACCACATGACGGCCCGGGCCGCCTCCGCGCAGCGCACGAGGAAGCTGCTCCGGGAGTACCGCGAGAGCTTCTGACTTCCCCTGCGAACCCTCCGACACCCCTGTGAGCAGCTGAGGAGCGCACCGCATGACCGGACCGGACGCCGCGCCGCCCACCGCGATCGACACCAGCAGGCCGCATCCGGCGCGGGTGTACGACTGGTGGCTGGGCGGCAAGGACAACTACCCGGTGGACGAGGAGCTGGCCCGGAAGATCCTGGCCGCGGACGGCACGGCGGTGCGCGGTGCGCGCGCCAACCGCCGGTTCATGCACCGCGCCGTGCGGGCGGCGGCCGAGGCCGGGATCCGGCAGTTCCTGGACATCGGCACCGGCATCCCCACCGAGCCCAATCTGCACCAGGTGGCGCAGGGAGCGGCCCCGGAGTCCCGGGTGGTGTACGCGGACAACGACCCGATCGTGCTGCGGCACGCCGAGGCGCTGCTGCGTGGCTCCGCCGAGGGCAGCACGCAGTACATCCACGCCGACGTCCGGGACCCCCGGACGATCCTGCGGCGGGCCGGGGAGAGCCTCGACCTCGGCCGGCCGGTGGCGCTGTCCCTGATCGCGCTGACCCACTACCTGGGCGACGGGGCCGATGCCGGTGACGACGTGTACGACCTGGTCGAGCGCTATGTCGCACGGCTCGCGCCGGGCAGCTTCCTGATCCTGTCCCAGGTCACGCAGGACCTCAGCCCGGACGGGGTGGCCCGGGCCGCCGAGCTGTTCCGCAGGAGCGGCACGCCCTTCCACCCGCGCACGCTGCCCGAGTTCCGGCGGTTCTTCGACGGTCTGGAACTCCTCGGTCCGGGCGTGATCCCCGTGCACGGGTGGCGCCCGGAGCCCGAGGACGTGGCGGCGCAGGCGGAGGGTGTGGTGCCGGTGTACGCGGGGGTGGCGCGCAAGCCCTGACCCGGACGGGTGACCGCCCGCGCCGGGTGACCCGTACGGCGGTCTGAACAGGTGGGTGTCCCTGCCCGCCCCTAGGTTCTGAACCATGGGGTGAGCAAGGGAGCACACGTGACGGACACGCGGACACCACCGGGGGAGCCCGGCGCGGCGCTGCTGAGCGCCGGGCGGTTCTTCCGGCACGGCACGCCCGCGTCCGGCCTGCACAGCGTCACGCTCACCGGCGGCCGGGAGGCGGACGCCTTCTACCGGGACCGGTGGAGCCACGACAAGGTGGTGAACTCCACGCACGGGGTGAACTGCACCGGCTCCTGCCGTTGGAAGGTCTACGTCAAGGACGGGATCATCACCTGGGAGACCCAGGAGACGGACTACCCGTCGGTGGGCCCGGACCGCCCCGAGTACGAGCCGCGCGGCGCCGCGTTCTCCTGGTACACCTACTCCCCCACCCGGGTGCGCTACCCGTACGTCCGGGGCGTGCTGCTGGAGCTGTACCGGGAGGCGAAGCAGCGGCTCGGCGACCCGGTGCTGGCGTGGGCGGACCTGCAGAACGACCCCGAGCGGCGCGGCCGTTACCAGCGGGCCCGCGGCAAGGGCGGCCTGGTGCGGGCGAGTTGGGACGAGGCCGTGGAGATCGTCGCGGCCGCCCAGGTCCACACCATCAAGGCGTACGGGCCCGACCGCATCGCCGGCTTCTCGCCGATCCCGGCGATGTCGATGGTGTCGCACGCGGCCGGCGCCCGCTACCACTCGCTGATCGGCGCGTCGATGCTGTCGTTCTACGACTGGTACGCGAACCTTCCGGTGGCCTCCCCGCAGGTCTTCGGCGACCAGACGGACGTGCCGGAGTCGGGCGACTGGTGGGACGCCGCCTATCTGGTGATGTGGGGCTCGAACGTGCCCGTGACGCGGACCCCGGACGCGCACTGGATGGCGGAGGCCCGCTACCGCGGCCAGAAGGTCGTGGTGGTGGCGCCGGACTACGCGGACAACGCCAAGTTCGCCGACGAGTGGCTGCACCCGCACCCCGGCACCGACGGCGCGCTGGCGCTCGCCATGGGGCATGTGATCCTCAAGGAGTTCTTCGTCGACCGGGAGACACCGTTCTTCGCGGACTACGTACGGAAGTTCACCGACCTGCCGTTCCTGGTGACGCTGGGCGAGCGGGACGGGGCACACGTACCGGACAAGTTCCTGCGCGCCGCCGATCTCGGCCAGGGCGGCGAGGGCGCGGAGTGGAAGACGGTCGTCCTGGACCGGACGAGCGGCCGCGCGGTCGTCCCGAACGGCTCCCTGGGCTTTCGCTGGACCGAGTCGGGCAAGGGCAGCTGGAACCTCGAACTCGGCTCCGTGCAGCCGGAGCTGAGCCTGTACGGCCATGAGGCGGCGGCCAACGTCGAGGTGCTGCTGCCGCGGTTCGACACCGAGGGCGGGGAGCACGGCCAGGGGCGCGGGGACGTACTGCGGCGCAGTGTGCCGGCGACGCGGCTGGGCGGTTCGGGCGGCCCGCTGGTGACGACCGTCCACGATCTCCTGCTGGCGCAGTACGGTGTGTGGCGGCCCGGCATGCCGGGCGACTGGCCCGCCTCCTACGAGGACGCCCGCTCCCCGGCGACGCCCGCCTGGCAGGAACGGCACACCTCCGTCCCGGCCGCCCGGTGCGTGAAGATCGCCCGTGAGTTCGCGCGGACCGCCGAGCGGTCCCGGGGCCGCTGCATGATCCTCATGGGCGCCGGCACCAACCACTGGTTCCACTCCGAGACGATCTACCGCGCCTTCCTCGCCCTGCTCCAGCTCACCGGCTGCCAGGGCCGCAACGGCGGCGGCTGGGCGCACTACGTCGGCCAGGAGAAGTGCCGGCCGGTGACCGGCTGGGCGACGCTTGCCGCCGCCTCCGACTGGGCGCGGCCGCCGCGGCAGATGATCGGCACCGCGTACTGGTTCCTCAACACGGACCAGTGGCGCTACGACCGCTTCGGCGCCGATGCGCTGGCCTCGCCGCTCGGCGAGGGCAGGTTCGCGGGGATGACGGCGGCCGACTGCCTCGCCCTGTCGGCCCGCGCCGGCTGGATGCCGTCGTACCCGACCTTCGACCGCAACCCGCTCGATCTGGGCGAGGTGTTCGGCGACCCGGTGGCGCGGGCGGTGGCCGAACTCCGGGCGGGCACGCTCAGGTTCGCCTGCGAGGACCCGGACGCACCGGAGAACTGGCCGCGTGTGCTCACCCTGTGGCGGGCCAACCTGCTGGGCTCGTCCGCGAAGGGTGCCGAGTACTTCACCCGGCATCTGCTCGGCACCCAGTCCTCGCTGCGCGCCGAGCAGGCCGCGCCCGGCGAACGGCCCCGGGACGTGGTCTGGCGGGAGGAGGCACCCGAGGGCAAGCTCGACCTGCTGCTGTCGCTGGACTTCCGGCAGACCTCCTCCACCCTGCTGTCGGACGTGGTGCTGCCGGCGGCCACCTGGTACGAGAAGCACGACCTGTCCTCCACCGACATGCACCCCTATGTGCACTCCTTCACCCCGGCCGTGGACCCGCCCTGGCAGGCGCGCACCGATTTCGACGCGTTCAAGGCGCTCGCCGAGAAGCTGAGCGAGCTGGCCGTGGACCATCTGGGCGTCCGCAAGGACCTGGTGGCGACCCCGCTCCAGCACGACACCCCCCAAGAGACCGCCCAGCCCGGCGGGGTGGTCCTGGACTGGAAGCGCGGGGAGTGCGACCCCGAGCCCGGGAGGACACTGCCCAACCTGACCGTCGTGGAGCGCGACTACCCGGCGGTCGGAGCCAAGTTCGGCGCGCTCGGCCCGCTGGTGGAGCAACTCGGGCTGCCCGTCAAGGGGATCGTCCTGCGACCCGACGAAGAGGTCACGCACCTGCGGGAGTTGAACGGCCCGGTGCGCGGCGGACCGGCCGACGGCCGCCCCTCCCTGGACACGGCGGTGAAGGCGGCCAACACCGTCCTGGCGCTGTCCGGCACCACCAACGGGCGCCTGGCCACCCAGGGTTTCCGCAGGCTGGAGCAGCGCACGGGCCGGGAGATGGCGCATCTGGCCGCCGAGCACGAGGGCAAGCGGGTCACGTACGCCGACACGCAGGCGGCACCGGTGCCGGTGATCACCTCGCCGGAGTGGTCGGGCAGTGAGTCCGGCGGTCGCCGGTACACCGCGTTCACGCTGAACACCGAGCACGGCAAGCCGTGGCACACCCTCACCGGGCGCCAGCACTTCTTCCTCGACCACGACTGGATCCACGAACTCGGCGAGGGGCTGCCGGTGTACCGGCCGCCGCTGGACATGAACCGGCTGTTCGGCGAACCGCGGCTCGGGCCCGACGGGCAGCGGGAGGTCACGGTCCGCCACCTGACCCCGCACAACAAGTGGTCGATCCACTCCGAGTACCAGGACAACCTGTTCATGCTGGCCCTCTCCCGGGGCGGCCAGAACATCTGGATGTCGCCGCAGGACGCGGAGGCCATCGGGGTCGAGGACAACGACTGGATCGAGGCGGTCGACCGCAACGGCGTGGTCGTGGCCCGCGCGGTCGTCTCGCACCGGATGCCGGCCGGCACCGTCTACATGCACCACGCGCAGGAGCGCACCATGAACGTACCGAAGACGGAGACCACCGGGATGCGCGGCGGCATCCACCACACGCTCACCCGGCTGATCCTCAAGCCGTCCCATCTGATCGGCGGCTACGCCCAGTTGTCCTGGGCCTTCAACTACCTGGGACCGACGGGCAACCAGCGCGACGAGGTGACGGTGGTGCGTCGCCGCAGCCAGGAGGTCGAGTACTGATGCGCCCGATGGCCCAGATCGCGATGGTGATGAACCTCGACAAGTGCATCGGCTGTCACACCTGTTCGGTCACCTGCAAACAGGCGTGGACCAACCGCCGGGGCATGGAGCACGTCTGGTTCAACAACGTCGAGACCCGGCCCGGGCAGGGCTGTCCGCGCCGCTACGAGGACCAGGAGAAGTGGCGCGGCGGCTGGGAGCTGAACCGGCGCGGAGCCCTGAAACTCAAGGCGGGCGGCCGGCTGCACAAGCTCGCCGGCATCTTCTCCGACCCCAGGCTGCCGGAGATCAAGGACTACTACGAGCCCTGGACGTACGACTACCGCAACCTCACCGACGCCCCGCTCGGCGAGGACTTCCCGGCCGCCCGGCCGGTGTCGTCCCTCGACGGCAAGCCGATGAAGATCGAGTGGTCCTCGAACTGGGACGACAACCTGGCGGGCGCCCCGGCCCACGGCGACCTCGACCCGATGGTGGAGCGGGTGCGCCAACAGGCCTCGGACAAAGTGAAGTTCGCGTTCGAGCAGACCTTCATGTTCTATCTGCCACGGATCTGCGAGCACTGCCTGAACCCGTCGTGCGTGGCCTCCTGCCCGTCGGGGGCGATGTACAAGCGGGCCGAGGACGGCATCGTGCTGGTCGACCAGGACCAGTGCCGGGGCTGGCGGATGTGCGTGACCGGATGCCCGTACAAGAAGGTGTACTTCAACCACGCCACCGGCAAGGCCGAGAAGTGCACGCTGTGCTACCCGCGGATCGAGGTCGGGCTGCCGACGGTCTGTTCCGAGACCTGCGTGGGCCGGCTGCGCTACCTGGGAGTGATCCTCTACGACGCCGACCGGGTGACCGCTGCCGCGTCCGTGCGGGAGGAGAAGGAGCTGTACGAGGCCCAGCTGGGCGTCTTCCTCGACCCGGAGGACCCCGCGGTGCGGCAGGCCTGCGAGGAGGCGGGCGTCCCGCACGACTGGACCGAGGCCGCCCGCCGCTCCCCCGTGCACGCGCTGATCAGCAGGTACCGGGTGGCGCTGCCGCTGCATCCCGAGTACCGGACGATGCCGATGGTCTGGTACATCCCGCCGCTGTCGCCGGTGGTGGACGCGCTGGCCGGGACCGGGCACGACGGCGAGGACGCGCGGAACCTGTTCGGCGCGATCGACACGCTGCGCATCCCGCTGGAGTACCTGGCGGAGATGTTCACGGCGGGCGACACCCGGCCGGTGCGGGCCTCGCTGGAACGGCTCGCGGCGATGCGCTCCCACATGCGCGCGCTCAACCTCGGCGAGCAGCCCGACCCGGCGATCGCCTGCGCGGTCGGGATGGGGCCGCAGGAGATCGAGGAGATGTACCGGCTGCTGGCGATCGCCACGTACGAGGACCGGTACGTCATCCCGACCGCCGCCGTGGGCGACGCCCGCCGGCTGGAGGAGTCGGCGCTGCCCGGGGGATGCAGCCTCGACTACGAAGGCGGGCCGGGCATGGGCGGCGACGGCCCCTTCGGCCAGGACTCCGGCCGCAGGCGGCTGCCGCTGGTGTCCGTCGAGAACTTCAATCTGCTGCGCAGGCGGCAGACCTCGGACCACGCGGACGACGCCTAGGAGACCCTGATGCCCTCGGACGCGGTGCTGTACCAGGCGGCGGCGCTCTGCCTGACCTACCCGGACGACGACTTCTTCGCCCGGCTGCCGCTGCTGCGCGAAGCCGCCCCGCAGCTGCGCGCGTTCACCGACCACGCGGCCGTCACCGAGCCGCAGGAGCTGGCCATGCACTATGTGCAGGTCTTCGACCTCAGGAACCGGCACAGCCTGTACCTGAGCTGGTGGCTGGACGGCGACACCCGGCGGCGGGGCATGTCCCTGGTCCGCTTCAAGGACGTCTACCGGCAGCACGGGCTGGAGTTCAGCGGCGAGGAGCTGCCGGACTTCCTGCCCGCGGTGCTGGAGTTCACCGCCCGTACCGGCAACACCGATCTGCTGACCGGGCACCGTGACGCCCTGGAACAGCTGCGGTCCCGGCTGACCGATCACGGCACACCGTACGCGGCCGTCCTGGAGGCCGTGTGCGCTGCTCTGCCGACCGCACGCACCGGGGTGCGGTCATGACCACACTCCTGTGGGGCGCCCTGCCCTACATCGCCTTCGCCCTGCTGGTCGCCGGCCTCGTCTGGCGCTACCGCTACGACAAGTACGGCTGGACCACGCGCTCGTCGCAGGTGTACGAGTCGAAGCTGCTGAACATCGCCTCGCCCTGCTTCCACTACGGCATCCTGTTCGTGCTGGCCGGGCATCTGATCGGGCTGTTCGTGCCCGCGTCCTGGACGCGCGCGCTCGGCGTCGGCGAGCACACGTACCACCTGTTCTCGCTGTACGGCGGCACGGCGGCCGGAGTGCTGACGGTCGTCGGGATCCTGTTGCTGGTCTACCGTCGGCGGACCCGGTCCCCCGTGTACCGGGCCACCACGGTCAACGACAAGATCATGTACGTGGTCCTGCTCGGGGCGATCGTCCTGGGCACGGTCGCCAAGCTCGCCCACACCTCCGGCGACGGCTACGACTACCGCGGGACGATCGCCCCCTGGGCGCGCAGTCTGTTCACGCTCCAGCCGAAGACCCACCTGATGGAGGGCGTGCCGGTGCTGTACCAGGTGCACGCGGTCGTCGGCATGCTGCTGATCGCGTTCGTGCCCTACAGCCGCCTGGTGCACATGTTCAGCGCACCGGTGCAGTACCTGTTCCGGCCGTACGTCGTCTACCGGACACGGGACCCGAGGCAGCTCGGACCGCGGCCGGAGCGGCGGGGCCGGCAGCGGCTGGGCGGTTAGGGGGTTTCGCCCTTCTGCTCCCGCTCGTCGTCGACGATCTCCGCGTCCACCACCGCCTCCTCGTCGGACGGCGCGCTCTGTTCCCCGGCCGGAGCACCGGAGGCCGAGGGCTGGGCCTGGCTGTACATGGCCTGCCCCATCTTCTGGCTGACCGTGGCGAGCTTCTCGACTCCCGTGCGCAGGACGGCGGTCTCGGCGTTCTGCTCCAGCAGGGCCTTCAGCTCGGCGGCCGCCGCCTCGACCTCGGTGCGGGTGTCGGCGGGCACGCGGTCCTGGTTGTCGCGGATGAACTTCTCGGTCTGGTAGACGAGTTGTTCGGCCTGGTTGCGGGTCTCGGCTGCCTCCTTGCGCTGCCGGTCCTCCTCGGCGTACTGCTCGGCCTCCCGCATCATGCGGTCGATGTCGTCCTTGGGGAGGGCGGAACCGCCGGTGACGGTCATCTTCTGTTCCCGTCCGGTCGCGAGGTCCTTCGCGGAGACGTGCATGATGCCGTTGGCGTCGATGTCGAAGGCGACCTCGATCTGCGGGACGCCGCGCGGGGCGGGCGGCAGGCCGGTGAGGTCGAAGACGCCGAGCTTCTTGTTGTAGGCGGCGATCTCGCGTTCGCCCTGGTAGACCTGGATGCCGACCGAGGGCTGGTGGTCGGTGGCGGTGGTGAAGATCTCCGAACGGCGGGTCGGGATCGTGGTGTTCCGCTCGATCAGCTTGGTCATGATGCCGCCCTTGGTCTCGATGCCCAGGGACAGCGGGGTGACGTCCAGGAGAAGGACGTCCTTGACGTCGCCGCGGAGCACGCCCGCCTGGAGGGTGGCGCCGACCGCCACCACCTCGTCGGGGTTGACGCCCTTGTGCGGGTCCTTGCCGGTCAGCTCCTTGACCAGGTCGGTGACCGCGGGCATCCGGGTCGAACCGCCGACGAGGATGACGTGGTCGATGGCGGAGAGCTTCACGCCGGCGTCCTTGACCGCCTGGTGGAAGGGGGTCTTGCAGCGGTCCAGCAGGTCCGCGGTCAGCTCCTGGAACTGGGCCCGGGTCAGCTTCTCGTCCAGGTGCAGCGGGCCCTCGGCGGAGGCGGTGATGTAGGGCAGGTTGATCGAGGTCTCGGAGGACGAGGACAGCTCGATCTTGGCCTTCTCGGCGGCCTCGCGCAGCCGTTGCACCGCCATCTTGTCGCCCGCGAGGTCGATGCCGTACTGCCCCTTGAACCGCTTGACCAGGTGGTCGACGACCCGCTGGTCCCAGTCGTCGCCGCCGAGGTGGGTGTCGCCGTTGGTGGCCTTCACCTCGATGACGCCCTCGCCGATGTCCAGCAGGGACACGTCGAAGGTGCCGCCGCCCAGGTCGAAGACGAGGACGGTCTGCTCCTCGCCGCGGTCCAGGCCGTAGGCGAGGGCGGCGGCCGTGGGCTCGTTGATGATCCTGAGCACCTTCAGGCCGGCGATCTCCCCGGCCTCCTTGGTCGCCTGCCGCTGGGCGTCGTCGAAGTACGCGGGCACGGTGATCACCGCGTCCGTGACGTCCTCGCCGAGGTAGGCCTCCGCGTCCCGCTTGAGCTTCTGCAGCACCCGCGCCGACAGCTCCTGGGCGCGCAGCCGGGCACCGTCCACCGTGCCCTGCTCGGGGAAGCGCCAGCCGGCGTCGCCCATGTGCCGCTTCACCGAGCGGGCCGTGCGGTCCACGTTCGTCACGGCCTGCCGTTTGGCGACCTCGCCGACCAGTACCTCGCCGTTCTTCGCGAACGCCACCACGGAGGGGGTGGTCCGCGCGCCCTCCGCGTTGGTGACGACGGTGGGCTCGCCGCCCTCCAGGACGGCCACCACCGAGTTCGTCGTCCCGAGATCGATCCCGACCGCACGTGCCATGGTCCGTTCCCTTCCGTCAGGGCGCCTCGCACCCTTCCAGCACAAAACGCGCGTACGGCGCTGTCAATGTACGAATACCCGGAAACGGCGATGCCGCGCCCCTGCCCGGGAGCGCGGCACCGTGGCGGTCGTACGACGGTCAGGCCAGCTCGGCCGTCAGGGTGATGGTCGTACCGGTCAGGGCCTGGCTGACCGGGCAGTTCTTCTTGGCGTCCTCGGCCGCCGAGGCGAAGCCCTCCGCGTCCAGGCCCGGCACCTCGCCGCGGACGGTGAGGTGGATGCCGGTGATGCCCTCGCCGGGCTGGAAGGTGACGTCGGCCTTGGTCTCCAGGCGGGTGGGCGGGGTGCCGGCGCCGGCGAGGCCGTGCGAGAGGGCCATCGAGAAGCAGCTGGAGTGGGCGGCGGCGATCAGCTCCTCGGGGCTGGTCTTGCCGTTGGCCTTCTCGGCGCGCGACGGCCACGACACCGGCTGCTGGCCGATGCCGGAGGAGTCGAAGGTGACGAGGCCGGTGCCCTCGATCAGGTTGCCTTCCCAGACCGTGTGTGCGGTGCGCGTGGTAGCCACGGTGGTTCCTTTCGCATGTGGTCCCGTGTCCAAGTCCTGCGCACCCATCCGATCACATCCGGGCTCACTGCACCCTGAAGACCGGGCCACGCGGGGTGAACGGAAGGCGACCGCCCTCCGGGATCAGATAGGCGTGCTCGCGCCGCACCCGCAGGACGTCGCACCAGCCGTCGGTGATGACCAGCACCGGCGCGCCCGGCGGGAAGTCCGGTGCGCGGTGCAGCAGGTCGACGCCGGGCTGCAGAACGGTGCCGCCGCGCCCGTGCACCCGTACCCGGCCGGCGATCTCGGTGACCGGCACATAGCCCGCGTCGTGCGGGGCGGCGTCGCAGAACACCACGCGGGCGGCCGGTACGTCGCGGGCCCCGGCGTACGAGGCGATCGCGCCGAGGGCCTTGCCGAGCAGGGTGCGGTCCATCGAGCCGGAGGTGTCGAGGACGACGCCGAAGGTGCAGCGGGCGATCTCCTCCGGCGGGAAGCAGCGGCCCGCGCGCGGGATGCCGGGGGTGGCGGACTGGCGGCGCGAGGGACGGGCGTAGGTGCGCACGGCCTGCGGGCTCGGCACGAACTCGTCGAACCAGCGGGCCAGTCGGGCGTCCCAGGGCAGCGGCGGGTGGCTGAGCGCGCGGATCTCCTCGACCAGCCCGCCGGGCAGGAAACCGCGCTGCTGCCCCTGGTGCAGGTCCAGGCCCCGGACCAGGCCGCGGCGGTAGAACTCGTCCAGGTCCACGGGGGTGCCGGGCGGGCCGAGCGGGCCGCCCAGGACGTCACCGAGGCCCTTGCCGCGCAGGGTGGCGAGGCGGCGCATGCGGCGCAGGTCGCCGGCGATGCGGTCGTAGACCTCCTCGGCGGACAGCCCCGCCAGCTGCGGGTCGTGCAGCAGCCCGTCGGGCATGGTGCCGACCTGCATCTCGGCGAGCCAGCCGTTGATGACGTAGTCGCAGGCGACGTTGAACAGGTACGGGTCGCGGGTGCCGCAGCGGTCGCCGTGGCGCAGGGCGGCGTGCAGCATCTCGTGGGCGAGGATGAAGCGCCACTCCTCGTCCTCGAAGGTGCGCAGCGGGTTGACGTAGATCTCGCCGGCCTCGGCGTCGACGGCTGCGACGGCGATGTCGTGGGCGCGGGCGAGTTCGGCGTCGGCGACGAGTCTGATGCCGGCCGCGATGCCGCCGAGCAGCGGGTAGGAGGAGACGAACCAGCTCAGGGCGCGTTCCCAGGGGCGCAGCCGGGTGGGGCCGCCGGTCATGGCGTCGCGGCGGCCGCCGGCCAGGTCCATGGCGGTGGCCATGGTGCGGGTGAGGCCGTGGGCGAAGGCGAGCTGCCAGTCGGGGGGCTTGTTCAGGTAGCCGGTCCAGGGCACGAGCAGCTGGTCGGGTTCGCTGCCGGCCGTGCCGCAGTGCTCGTACACGGCCGGGATGTGCTCGTCGCGGCGCCAGCCGGCGGCGATCTGTTCCTCGTCGCCGCCGGGGTAGGACGCGGGCAGGTCGTCGGGGGTGCGGCCGACGGGGAAGGTGAGCAGGAAGCGGTTGACGACCGCGCAGCGTGCGGCGAGGTCGTAGCGGTCCGGCTGTACGCGTTCGCCCTTGGCGGCGGGTACGTGTCCGAAGCCGAGGTGGATCAGGCCGTGGGCGATGGCCCAGGCCCACTCGGCGGGCTCCGCCCGGCGGGTGGGGTGCAGGTGGACGCGGCCGCCGGAGTCGATGCGGACCAGGCCCTGGCGGGGCGAGGCGGAGCAGTCCTCGCGGCGGCACATGTCGGCCTCGATCGCGGCGAGCGCCGGGTTGGCCCACACCAGCTGGACGCCCTTGGCGCAGTCCTCGGCGGCCGGATCCGGCTTTTTCCTGTTCTTCGCGCCGCGGCCGCTCATCGCCGGGCCTCGACCAGCCGGGGCATGTCCCGGGCGGCCTCGATGAGGAACCAGGCGGGCAGGACGGGGTTGCCGTCGGTGTCGGAGGCGATGACGCTCTGCGCGACCTCGACGGAGATCTCGGCGAGCTGCACCAGCAGGGACTTGGCCCGGTAGGCGGTCTGCCGGCCGTTCGCCGACATGTGCTCCTTGGCGACCGGCAGCTCCTTGACCAGGCGGCCGCGGAAGGACTCGGCGAGGTAGTACAGCAGGTCGCGGTCCTCCGGGCGGTGCGGCCAGCGGGCGTCGCCCTTGAGGATGGCCTCGATGCCGAACCGGCTGCGGACGATCTTGACGTAGCCGCAGAAGGCGCCGGCGTGCGCCGGGGTGAGGGTGCCGTGCGCGAGGACGCTCAGGGTCGCTTCGTCGAGGTCGGCTCCGAAGGAGTGCAGGGCGTCGGAGAGCATGTGCCAGGAGCGGGGCGTGGAGAACGGCTCCTCGGTCTTCGGCGGCTTGGACCACAGGTGGTCGGGCCGGTCGGTGAGGTGGTCCAGGATCCACGGGTGGATGCCGTGGCCCGTCGCCCAGGCGAGCCAGTCCTTCGGGGACGCCTCCAGGTGGACGTGGGCCAGCCGGTTGACCAGGGCGGAGGCGATGGGCCGGGCGAGCGCGTTGTCGGTGGCGCGGTTGCCGGCACCGATGACGATGGACCCCTCGGGCAGCTCGTAGCTGCCGATGCGGCGGTCGAGGATGAGCGAGTAGAAGGCCTTCTGCACATCCGGGGTGGCCGCGTTCAGCTCGTCCAGGAACAGGCAGTACGGCTCGTCGCGGGCGATGGTCTCCGGCGGGCAGAAGACGGAGCGCCCCTCGCGGATCTGCGGCACGCCGATCAGGTCCTCGGGGGCGAGCTGGGTGCCGAGCAGGCTCACGCACTCCAGGCCCAGCGAGGCGGCGAACTCCCGCACCAGGGAGGACTTCCCGATGCCGGGGGCACCCCAGACGAAGACGGGCCGGACGGTGGCGAGACCGAGCAGCAGCTCGGGGAGAAGGGCCGGGGTGACCGTGACGGCAGCCTGCAAAGCCAAGGCTCCTTGGGGATGTTCGAGGATGTGCGACTCGAACAGTGTGGGTCTACGTCCCCGGGCGCGCAGCCGATTTTCAGGCGGCCCGCTCCTCCTCGGCCTCCGTGCCGATCGGCACCTGGGGGCCGTTCGCCTCGCGCAGCCAGCGGCGCAGGACGCGGTGCACGTGCTCGGCGCCGGTCAGCTCCGCGCCCTCCTCGACCGGGGCGGACAGGGTGAGCGGGGAGAGCAGGAAGGGGTGGGACTGGGCGCCGCCGAGGCCGCCGTGGGAGCCGATCTGCTCCTCGAAGGCGAGGACTTCGCCGTCGGCGGGGTCGTGGAAGGAGTTGACCATGATGTCGGCCGTGTGCGGGAAGGTGTGGGTGCGGCGGACGGCGTCGGCGGCGCCGGGGCCGAACCGGGCGAGCGGGCCGGGCTCGTGGTCCAGCTCGGCGAGCGGGATCTCGGTGCCGTAGGGACCGAGCACCACGCCGTCGTGTTCCTCGCTGCGCACCAGCAGGAAGCCGATGCCGGGGTGGTTGGCGAGGGTGGTGAGCAGGGCGGGGTGACGGGCCTCGATCTCCTCCTTGGTCATGCGGTGCGGCACGTCCGGGAAGGAGACCAGGCCGAGGTTGCCGGAGGCCAGCACGATCGGCCCGGAGTCCGGAGCGGAGCGGGACGGGGGTCCTCCCGCCCGAAGGGCGGGGGCGGGCCGGTGCCGCTCGCCCTTCTCCTCAACGGGCCGGCGCAGGGCCGCGCGGACGGCGGTGCGGGCCTCGGCACCGCTGCGGGTTCGTTCGGCCCGGCGTGGCACGGGCAGTCCGCACCCGGCACGGACGAGGTCGGCGAGGGTGAGGCCGTAGCGGGCGCGGAAGGTCTCGCCGGGGCTCTGGCCGTGGTCGGACAGGACGACGATCCGGTAGGGGCGCGGGGCGTGTTCCGTGGCCTTCTCGATGAGCGCGAGGGACCGGTCGAGGCGCTGCAGGACCTTCTCGGCGTCCCGGCTGCACGGTCCGGAGTGGTGGGCGACCTCGTCGTAGGCGACGAGGTCGGCGTAGACGGCGGTGCGGCCCGCGAGCAGATCGCCCATCACGGCGGCGACCACGACGTCCCGTTCGACGACGGTGGCGAAGGCGCGCACGAAGGGGTAGAGGCCGCCGCGGCTCACCCGTGGCCGCTGCCCCCGGATCCGGGCCCGGGTGGACTGGCCGATCTCGCGGGCGACCTCGGCGACGAAGGACAGGGCGGTGCGCACCGCGTTGGCGGGGTCGGAGAAGTAGGCGAAGTAGCCGGCGCGGGAGCGGTTGTCCCGGCCGCGGCGGCGGGTGGCGATGGACAGCACGAGGGCCAGTTCTCCGGCGCCGCCGCCGAACAGGTTGCCGCGGCTGGCGCCGTCGACGGTGAGCAGTCCGCCGTCGCCCGTGTGCGCCGTGGCGCGGCGTTGGAGTTCGACGGCGCTGGTCGGGCGGTTGCACACCATCACCTCGCCCCGGTCCTTCTCGTACCAGCGGAAGGCCGGCACGTCGAAGGTGCTGCCGTGCAGGATGCCGAGCTGGCTGGCGCCGGTCTGGCTGGACCAGTCGGTGCGCCAGGGGGCGAGCCGGTGGGTCGGCCGTACGCCGTCGCCCGACGCCAGCCAGCGGCCGACGGTCGGCATGAGTCCCTTGCCGACGGCGTGCGTGAGCACGTCGTGGCCCACGCCGTCGAGCTGGACGCAGACCAGTCCGGGCGTGGCCGCGCACGGTGGGCCGGCTCTGCGGCGGCGGTAGGCGAGGCGCAGCAGACGACGGCGGTAGGCGTCGTCGTCGCGTACGGCGAGGGCGGCGCCGGTGGCCGAGGCGACGGCGGACATCACGGCCGCCACGATGACGGCGGTCTCCGGGGCGACTTCGCCCTGCCCGGAGGGGTTGAGGCGCAGGGCGAGCAGCAGCAGGGAGCCGTTGAGGAAGAAGACCAGCAGGCCGAGGACGAACGCGGGCACGAGCAGCAGCAGCCGCACGAGGAGCGGCCACACCACGGCCGAGAGCACACCGAAGGCCCCGGCGCCCAGCGCGGCGGTGACGGCTATCCGCGTGGCACTGTCGCCGTCGGCGGACTGGAGCCTGAAGTCGGGCAGCAGTCCGGCGAGCAGGAGCATGGTGAGCGTGGAGACCGCCCACACCGTGACGCTCCGTCCGACCTGACTGGCGATCCGCCGCCACCGCACGCCCCGCACGCCCCGTACACCTCGCGTCCCGGCCCGCTCGATCACCGGGCCTCGTTCCACCTTGTCACACGGGGCGGAGCCGGGCCGGGCGGGGCGCCGGGCCCTCAGCGCCCGTCGTAGCCCGCCGTCGGCATGGACAGCCTGCGGTGCACCCGCGCCTTCATCTGCGCGTCGTACGAGGGCTCGGCCCGCCCCACCGTCTCCACCCGCACCCCGCGCCGCGCGCACTCGGCGGTGAACTCCTCCACCGAGGACAGCGCACGCTCCAGCACGCGCCGGCTGGGTGCGACGAACACGTCCACGCCGGGCCGGACGCCGTCCCACAGTGCGCAATGGTCGAAACGCAGCCCGCCGACGAGAAGTTCCCTCGCGACCACATAGCCGCGCTCCGCCGCCCAGTGCGCGCACATGGCGTGCTGGCTGCGGGAGTCGACCAGGAAGGGGTCGGCCTCCAGTTCCTCCAGAGGCGTCAGGCTCGCGATGGCGGTGACCCGCACCTGTGCGAGCCCGCCGGAGGCACCCCGCGACTGTCCCATGGCGTCCCCCTCACCTCCGGGTTTCGCCGCCGACCCTACTCCTGCCCGTAGGCTTCGGGGGAGTCGCGCGAAGGAGGCGAAGAAGGTGCCGGTGGAGATCACCTGGTGGGGTCACGCCACCTGCGCGCTCCTGGATTCGAACATACGGGTGCTTACCGATCCCCTGTTCGCGAACAGGCTCGCGCATCTGCGTCGCCGCCGGGGCGCGGTGCCCCCCGCCGAGGCCCGTCGCGCGGACGTGGCGCTCGTCTCCCATCTGCACGTCGACCATCTGCACGTCCCCTCGCTGGGCGCGCTCGCCCCGGGCACGCGCCTGGTCGTGCCCCGGGGCGCACCACGGGCGGTACCCGGGCTGCGCCGGCTGCGACAGCTGCAGATCACCGAAGTGGCCCCGGGGGACGCCGTCCGGATCGGGGACCTCGTGGTCCGCGCGGTGCCCGCTCGGCACGACGGGCGCCGGCTGCCGGTGGGCCCGCACCGCTCCCCCGCGCTGGGATACGTCGTCGAGGGCGAGGCGCGGACCTACTTCGCCGGGGACACCGGGCTGTTCGACGACATGGCGGAGCAGGTCGGGCCGGTGGACGTGGCCCTGCTGCCGGTGGGCGGCTGGGGTCCGTACCTCGGCGAGGGGCACCTCGACGCGGGGCGGGCGGCGCGGGCGCTGGCCCGGCTCGCACCCCGGGTCGCGGTGCCGGTGCACTACGGGACGTACTGGCCGATCGGCATGGACGCGGTGCGCCCGCACGAGTTCCACGCACCGGGCGACGAGTTCGTGCGCCTGGCGGCCGCGGCCGCGCCGCAGGTGGCCGTGCACAAGCTCGGGCACGGCGAGAGCGTGCGCCTGGAGGTCGCGCGGTGAGATGGCCGGCCGCGGTGGTCCTGGCCGCTGCTTCCACGTCCACTGCGCCTCCGGAGTCCACGCAGCGGGCGCTCGGGTATCCGTCCCTGTTCCTGCTCGTGCTGATCGGGGCGTTGGTGCCGGTGGTGCCTACGGGGGCACTGGTCAGTTCGGCCGCGGTGGTGGCGTTTCATCAGACGGAGCCGTTCTCGCTGGCGCTGGTGTTCGTCACGGCCTCGCTGGCGGCCTTTCTCGGGGACGCGACGCTGTACTGGCTGGGGCGGCGGGGGATGCGGTCGCGGAACGGGTCGCGGTGGCTGGAGGCCATTCGTGCCCGGGCGCCGGAGGAGCGGCTCGCGCAGGCGCAGACGAAGTTGGCCGACCACGGGGTGACTGTGCTGGTGCTGTCCCGGCTGGTGCCTGCCGGGCGGCTGCCGGTGATGCTGGCCTGTCTGGTCGCCGACTGGCCCCTGCGGCGGTTCAGCCGGGGGAATCTGCCCGCTTGTCTGGCCTGGGCGTTGACGTACCAGGTGATCGGGATTCTCGGGGGTTCGCTGTTCGCGGAGCCGTGGGAGGGGGTGGTGGCCGCGGTGGGGCTGACGCTCCTGATCAGTGTGGTCCCGGGCTTGGTGCGGCGCGTTTCTCGCTAGGTCCTGTCGTCAAATTCCCGTCTGCCCCACGACGCCTGGCACGCACTCTCGCCGCACCGGGCGAAAGCCCAAGTACGTCCAGTACGAGGACTTCCGCCCGGCACGCCGAGAGCACGCACCAGACGCCGCGAGGCCGCCCTTCGGGCGACGACGGGAATTTGACGACAGGACCTAGCGCCGGTGGCGGCCGGCAGCGGGGAGTTCAGTCCAGCGTCCTCGAGCCGCCGACCGGGATGTCCCACAGGTCTTGCCGGTCCAGGCCTGCCTTCTCCCAGGCCGTCCGCACTCGCGTCAGCGGTTCCAGGACCGGCTCCGCCGAGAGGATGAACGTGCCCCAGTGCATGGGAGCCATTCTTCGGGCGCCCAGGTCCTGGGTGGCCCGGACCGCCTCCTCCGGGTCGCAGTGCACGTCGCTCAGCCACCAGCGCGGATCGTAGGCGCCAATGGGCATGAGGGCGAGGTCGATACCGGGGTAGCGGCGGCCGATACGGGAGAACCAGTGGCCGTAGCCGGTGTCACCGGCGAAGTAGAGGCGCCGTCCGTCGCGATCGGTGAGGACCCAGCCGCCCCACAGGCTGTGGCAGGTGTCGGTGAGGGTGCGCTTGGACCAGTGGTGGGCGGGCACGAAGTCGAAGCGGACGCCGTTCAGTTCGGCACCCTCCCACCAGTCCAGCTCGGTGACGCGGGTGAACCGGCGCCGCTGGAACCAGCGGCCGAGCCCGGCGGGCACGAACACGGGTGTGGTGCGCGGGAGACGGCGCAGGGTGGGGGCGTCGAGGTGGTCGAAGTGGTTGTGGCTGATGACGACCGCGTCGACGCGTGGCAGGTCCTCCCAGGGGACACCGACGGGGGTGATGCGGGCCGGGGTGCCGAGGATGCGGCGGGACCACACGGGGTCGGTGAGGACGGTCAGCCCGCCGATCCGGACGATCCAACTGGCGTGTCCCGCCCAGGAGACGGCGAGCGTGCGGGCGCCCGTGCGGGGCAGCGGGGCGGGTGCGTAGGGGAGCCGGGGGATGTCGGCGAGGCTCTCGGGGCCGGGGCGTACGGAACCCTCGCGGGCGAAGCGGGCGAGGGCCTTGAGACCGGGCAGGGGCGCGGTGAGCCGGTCGTGGAAGGTCCGCGGCCACACCCGGTGTTCGCCCAGCGGACGGGGCTCGGCCAGCGGCGGGAACGGGGGTGCGAGGGGGGCCGGGGCCGTGGGGGCGCCGGCTTTTGCGCTGGTCGTCGTAGGGCCGGCGGACCCGGGCTCATGCGTCTGCTGCGTCATCGAGGAGGCTCCCGTCGCTGAGCGTCGTCGCGGAGATCTTCGAAGGCCGACCTCAAGGAGATCAACGCGCGCTGCACCTGTGGCAGTTCCAACGGTGAGGGTGACATGAGGCATTCCGTGCGTTCCTCGTCCGTGCCGCCCAGCAGGGACGCCGTGGCGAGCCGCACCCGCAGCGCCCCGAGGTCGTCGCCGAAGCGGTGGCCGCCGGGCGTGGGCATGCCGAGCCGGGCGGTGAGGAGGTCCTCCAGTTCCTGGGCGTCCCCGACGCCCTGCTCGGCGAGCACCTCGCGCAACGGGCCGAGGTCGACGTACAGATGGCGGCCGGCCCGCGGCGGCAGGGCGAGCGCGCCTGCCGCGACGACCGCGCCGTGCGCGGCGGCCGCCACGCGCGCGTGCAGGAGTACGGCGGCCTCCCGGCGCTCGGTGACGGGTGCGGGTTCGTCGAGGGCGTACCCGGCGGCCGCGGCGACCGGTGCGGCGACCCGGGCGCCGAGCGCGGTGAGGATGTCGAGCACGCGCGCGTGGAGGTGCTCCCCCGCCTCTCCCGAGGGGAAGCGGGCGACGGCCGCGGGCCAGCCGGGCGGCAGCAGGGCGCCGGCCAGGTCGGTGACGACGGTGACCCCGTCGGGCACCATCTCGGCGGGGCTGAGCAGGACCGTCTCGCGCGGGTCGTGCACGGTGTCGCGCCAGGTCTCGTCGCTGACCAGGTGCAGGCCCTCGGCGGCCGCCGCCTCGACGGTCTCGTGCAGCAGTTCGGGCGGCGTGACGGTGGCGGTGGGGTCGTCGGCGACGGACAGCACCAGCAGCCGGGGATCGCCGCCCTCGGCACGGACCCTGCGGACGGTCTCCAGCAGGGCGTACGGATCGGGCACACCGCCGCCCTCGGCCGGGGTCGGCACGTGGAAGACGGGCCTGCCGAGGAGGCGGGCGCAGGGCGCCCACCAGGCGGCGCACGGGCGGGGCACGAGCACGTCGCCGGTGTCACCGGCGAGCGCGGCGGTCAGCGCGAGCAGCAGCGCGGGGGCGCCGGGTCCCGCGGCCACCCGGTCGGGGACGCAGGGCAGTCCGCGCCGGGTCCAGTACCCGCACGCGGCCTCCAGCAGTGCGGGGGCGCCGCCGACCGGCTGGGCGTCGGCCCGGCCCGCCGCGGCGGCGAGGACGGCGGAGAGCTCCGGGAGGACGGGCAGGCCGTCACCGGGCAGGGGCGGCCCGTAACGGACCGGCCCGTGGCCCTCCGGGTCCGTCCGCCGCATGTCCGCCTCCGCGCAGTCCGTGGTGCCGTGTGGTGTTCCCGTCGGGGCCGTGCTCTCCTCGTCGGCCGTGCCGCTGCCTGTTCTCGAGCCTGTTCCCGTGCCCGCTCCTGTGGTGCCGGGTGTGTGGGTGGTGCGTGCGGTTTCTGCTGTCGGTGCCCTCGGGATGTGTACCCGGCGGACGGCCCTCCATGGCCGTCGGCCGCATTTGCCCTCCGGCACGGACCCGGCCCGGGCCGCCCCGCGTCAGCCGTCCACCGGCCTCCTGCGGCCGGACAGCCGGTAGACGGCGCCTCCGCAGGAGGCAGCGATCAGCACACCGCCGGCGACCAGCGCCGGAACCGAGTCGTCGAAGCTGCCGCCCGTCCCGGCCGCGACCCCGCCCTGTTCCGTGGCCCGGTCGCAGTCGCCGTCGTCTCCCTTCCCGCCGTTGTAGCCGTTCCCGCCGTTGTAGCCGTTGCCGCCGTTGTCTCCGTCGTAGCCGTTGCCGTTGCCGTTGCCGCCGTCCTCGTCGCGGCAGCCGTGTTCGCCGGAACATGCCGAACCATGGGAGTCCTCGCACTCCCGTCCCTGTTCCTGCCCCTGCCCCTGCCCCTGCCCCTGCCCCTGCCCCGGCCGCTGTCCCTGCCCCTGCCCCGGCCGCTGTCCCTGCCCCTGCCCCTGCCCTTGTTCCCGTCCCTGCCCCGTCGTCTCCTGCCCCGCCCCGGGCTCCTGCCACTGCCCCGTCTCCTGCCCGGCGCCCGAATCCTGCCGCTCCCCCTGCCCCGCCCCCGACTCGTCCCGCTGCCCCGGCGCCAGCCCCGGTGTCTCTCCCTGTCCCTGCCCCTGCCCCTGCCCCTTGCCCTGCCCCTCGTCACACTGCGCGGTGCCGTCCGCGAAGGCCGGCGGTGTGTCGTCGGGGATGTCCGGTACCAGTCCGGTGAGTGCTTCGCAGGGCACGGACGCGGTGGGGCCGGCGCCGGGCCGGACGGTGCCGGGGCTCGCCCCGTCAGCGGGGGCCGCGGACACGGTCGGCCCCGCTATGACGAGCGCGGCCCCGGCCAGGACGGCGACGGACAGGGCACGGACGGTGCGGTGCATGGGGCTGGCTCCTCGGCGGTACGACCACGGGGCACGGCGGTCGTGCCCTCGCTGCCATCACAGCCCGCCCGGCGCCGCGGCGCGCGCGGCCGGGCCCCATTCGCGGGACGCGAACGGCCTGACGGGTGACCCCACGACAGCTGTGGCCGAACGGCTCCGCACAGGTTTTCCGCCCCCGGCGCAGGTGACTCGGTAGGTGCTGACCTTCGACCCTCTGGAGGAAGTCATGCAGCGAGGCAGTGACCGACTGAGCGTCCACCGGGACGACGAGATGAAGCACGAGCTGCAGGAACTGCTCAGGTCGGGGCACCCGACACGCACCGAGGAATGGGCCGATCCGGAGCCGGTCGCCGACGACGACCCCGAGGTCTGGAGCGGGCCGGTGGGCGGTCTGGGATCCCCTGCGTCGCTGGAACGGGTACGGCTGGCCCTGGCCCGGAACCTGAACCGGCACACCTTCCCCGCCGACGCGCACGAGCTGGCCCGGGCCCTGCGCCGCGGCAACGCACCGGGCACGCTGATCGACGCGGTGGCCGGGCTGCCGCGCTCGCGGCAGTACGCCAACGTGCAGCAGCTGGCCGAGGCGCTGGTGGGCATCTGACGAGCCGGGACCGGAGCGGTGAGCGCACCGGGCATCGCAGGTGCGGCCGAACGCGGGCGGCACCTGGGGAGCGCCTCAGGTGCCGGACGTGCCCGGAGTCACCGCCTCGCCGCAGCCGCGTTCCCGGGCGCCCTCGCGGGTGCGGCCCGCGCTGACGAGGCGGCGCGGGTTGCGCCGCAGGTACTCGCCCTCGAGCTGCGCCATGCGCTCGTTGTGGGCCCGCAGCGCGTCGTTCGAGCCGTACAGGAGGGTGTCGTGGCGCGTGCGGTGGATCGTCTCCAGCTCTTTCATGAGCTGCTGGTCGTCCAGCCGGCTGGGGTCGACTCCGGTCATGGTGGCACCCCGCTCGTCGTGGTCGTTCATCCGGTTCGGACACCCAGCCCGGCACACAGTGCCCCCGAGCGTTCCCGGGAGGGAGCCGTGGAGCTCGCATTCCTGAGTCCACTGTACGAACATCCGGCTCCCCGGGCCCTCCGGCGGTGGCGCCGGGCTAGCGGGCCCGTTCCACCCGGCGTTCGTCCCAGACCGGCTCCGGGGTCTCGCGGACGCGGCCGTCGCTGCCGAAGACCAGGAAGCGGTCGAAGGAACGGGCGAACCAGCGGTCGTGGGTGACCGCGAGGACCGTGCCGTCAAAGGCCTCCAGTCCCTCCTGGAGAGCCTCGGCGGACTCCAGGTCGAGGTTGTCCGTCGGCTCGTCCAGCAGCAGCGCGGTGACTCCCTGGAGTTCCAGCAGGAGGATCTGGAAGCGGGCCTGCTGGCCGCCGGAGAGCCGGTCGAAGGGCTGTTCGGCCTGGCCGGTCAGCTCGTAGCGGCGCAGCCTGGACATGGCCGCGCCCCGGTCCTGCGCGTGTTCCTTCCACAGGATGTCGAGCAGGGTGCGGCCCTCCAGCTCCGGGTGGGCGTGGGTCTGGGCGAAGTGGCCGGGGACGACCCGTGCACCGAGCTTCCACCTACCCGTGTGCGCGACCTCGTCGCCGGCGAGCAGCCTGAGGAAGTGCGACTTGCCCGAGCCGTTGGAGCCGAGCACGGCGACCCGTTCGCCGTAGAAGACCTCCAGGTCGAAGGGGTTCATCAGGCCGGTCAGTCCCAGCTGCTCGCAGGTGACCGCCCGTACGCCGGTACGGCCGCCCTTCAGGCGCATGGTGATGTCCTGCTCACGGGGCGGCTCGGGCGGCGGGCCGACCTCCTCGAACTTGCGCAGACGGGTCTGCGCGGCCTGGTACCGGGAGGCCATCTCGTGGCTCACCGCGGCGGCCTGGCGGAGGTTCAGCACGAGCTTCTTCAGCTGGGCGTGCTTCTCGTCCCAGCGGCGGCGCAACTCCTCGAAGCGGGCGAAGCGTTCGCGGCGGGCCTCGTGGTAGGTGGCGAAGCCGCCGCCGTGCACCCAGGCGTCGGCGCCGGCCGGGCCGGGCTCCACGGAGACGATCTTCTCGGCGGCGCGGGCGAGGAGTTCGCGGTCGTGGGAGACGAACAGGACCGTCTTACGGGTCTCCCTCAGCTGCTGTTCCAGCCAGCGCTTGCCCGGCACGTCCAGGTAGTTGTCCGGTTCGTCCAGCAGCAGGACCTCGTCGGTGCCGCGCAGCAGCGCCTCCAGGACGAGCCGCTTCTGCTCGCCGCCGGAGAGGGTGCGCACCTGCCGCCACTGGGCCCGCTCGTACGGCATGCCGAGGGCGGCGGTGGTGCACATGTCCCACAGGGTCTCGGCCTCGTAGCCACGCGCCTCGGCCCAGTCCGCGAGCGCCTGCGCGTACTGCAGCTGGGCGGCCTCGTCGTCGGCGGTCATCATGGCGTGCTCGGCCCGGTCCACGGCCTGGGCCGCCTCACGGATGCGGGGCGGGGCCACGGAGACGAGCAGGTCACGGACGGTCGTCTCGTCCCGCACGGAGCCCACGAACTGGCGCATCACGCCGAGGCCGCCGCTGACGGTGACGGTGCCGCCGTGCGGTTTCAGCTCGCCGGAGATCAGCCTGAGGAGCGTCGTCTTTCCCGCGCCGTTCGGGCCGACCAGGGCGACGGCGGCCCCTTCGCCGACCCGGAAGGAGACATCGCCGAGCAGCGCCCTCCCGTCGGGGAGGTAGTACTCGAGGTGCGCCGCTTCCAGATGTCCCATGAGGAGGCATTCTGTGGTGTGCTGCCGACCTGGGGCAAACGCTTATCCTGCCCACTCCGGCAGCGGGCCCGCCCAGCGCGCTCCGGCGGCGGCCTGTCCCTCAGCCCGCCGCCACCGGTGCGCCGGCCGGCCCGCCCTCGCCCGCCGGTTCGACCGTGGCGCCGGCCCAGGACAGCGCCTTGAAGCCGTCGGCCGGGGAACCCTCCAGGATCACCACACCGGTGTTCTCCAGTGGACGGGCGGCGGCGAAGGCCACGTCGACGTTGTCGGCGCGGGCGGCGGTCCACATGCGGATGGCGGCGCCGTGGCTGATCATCACGACGCTCCCGGCGCCGCTCGCGGCGGCCTCGGCGATCACTCCGTCGTACCGGGCCAGGGCCTCCTCGCCGTTCTCCCCGCCGGGGATCCTGCGTTCGGTGTCCCCGGCCGCCCACGCGAACACCGTGCGCATGTAGCGCTCGCCCTCCGGCGAGGAGCCGGGCACCATCTCCAGGTCGCCGGCGGAGATCTCGCGGATGCCGTCGCGGACGAGCACCTCCAGGCCGCGGGCGGCGGCCAGCGGGGCGGCCGTGAGCTGGGTGCGGATCAGGGTGGAGGCGTAGAGCGCCTCGATGTCCTCGTCCGCGAGCACGGCGGGCAGGGCGGCGGCCTGGGCCGTGCCGAGCGGGGTCAGGCCCGGCCCGGGTACGGCGGTGTCCAGCAGCTGGTCCAGGTTGGACGGGGTCTGGCCGTGGCGGATGAGGAGCAGACGCATGGCAGGGGCCCTCCGGGTGTCGTTCATCGCCCGCCGGGCAGGAAACGTCCGGTTCAGGGTACCCGGCAGCCTATGAGCCCAGACGTCGATCTCACTGTTGCCGATCCCGGCCCCCATCCCCTGCGCCACCGGCTGCTCGCTCTGGACAGCCGGCTGTTCGAGTTCGCTGCGGAGCAGCACTGGCCGTTCGCCGGGCCCGTGCTGCCGCGGCTGAGCCGGAGTGCGAACCACGGCGTCCTCTGGTTCGCGACGGCAGCCGCGATTGCGGCGAGCCGTACGCCGCGGGCCCGCCGGGCGGCCGCCCGGGGGCTGGCGTCGCTGAGCCTGGCCTCGCTGGTCATCAACACGCTCGGCAAGCGCTCGGTGCGCCGCCCCCGGCCCACCCTGGACCCGGTCCCGTCGGCCCGGCTGCTGAAGCGGCAGCCGATCACCACGTCGTTCCCGTCCGGTCACTCGGCGTCGGCGGCCGCGTTCGCGACCGGTGTCGCCCTGGAGTCACCGGGCTGGGGCGCGGTGGTGGCTCCCGTCGCCTGGTCCGTCGCGCTCTCCCGTGTCTACACCGGCGTCCACTTCCCGAGCGACGTGCTCGCGGGCGCGGTTCTGGGCGTGGGTGCCGCGTTCGCCGTACGGGGCATGGTGCCCACCCGCGCCCAGGTCGTGCCGCCGGCCCGGCCCCGCGCCGAGGTCCCGGCGCTGTCCGACGGGGCGGGCCTGGTCGTCGTGGCCAACTCCGGCTCGGGCACCGCGGACCGCGTGCACGCCCTGCGCGCCGGACTGCCGCTCACCGAGGTCGTCGAGTGCCGACCGGACGAAGTGCCGGTCGAGTTGGAGAAGGCGGCGGCGCGGGCGCGGGTGCTCGGGGTGTGCGGCGGGGACGGCACGGTGAACGCGGCCGCCGAGGTCGCCCTGCGCCACGGCCTGCCGCTCGCGGTGCTGCCCGGGGGCACCCTGAACCACTTCGCCTACGACCTCGGCGTGGAGGACGCCCGCGACCTCGCGCGGGCGGTCCGGCGCGGCGAGGCGGTGCGCGTGGACGTCGGCCGCTTCACCTGCGGCGACCGGCGGGGCATCTTCCTCAACACCTGCAGCCTGGGCGTGTATCCGGAGCTGGTGCGGGAGCGGGAGGACTGGTCGCGCCGGATCGGCGGCTGGCCGGCCGGGGTGCTGGCGGCGCTGCGCGTGCTGCGTGCGCACGGGCATCCGATGGAAGCCGAGTTCCGGGGCCAGGTACGCCCGTTGTGGCTGCTGTTCGCGGGGAACGGCACCTACCACCGGATGGGCCTCGCCCCGGGCCGCCGCGTCGACCTGGCCGACGGGCGGCTCGACGTGCGGGTGGTGCACGGCGGCCGCCGCCCCGCACTGCGTCTGCTGGCGGCGGCGCTGGCCGGCCCGCTGACCCGCTCCCCCGCGCATGCGGCGGTCCAGCTGAGCCGTCTGCGCGTCGCGGGTCTGGCACCCGGCACGCTCCTCGCCCTCGACGGCGAGGTCACCGAGGTGGCGGGCGAGGTGACGCTGGAGAAGCTCCCCCAGGCGCTCACCGTGTACCGCCCGCTGCCCGGATAGCTGACACTCCATCAGTCCACATGGCAGAACACAGTTCTCACTATTCGACATGCGGATCTACGGTGAGGTGCAGCGACCGAAGCTCGGACAGGGGAGTTCAGCCATGCCGAAATCGCGGGAGACCGCCGTCTACACGCACGGGCACCACGAGTCGGTGCTGCGGTCCCACACCTGGCGGACCGCAGCCAACTCCGCGGCGTATCTGCTCGGTTCGCTGAAGCCCCACATGAAGATCCTGGACATCGGCTGCGGCCCGGGCACCATCACCGCCGACCTGGCGGAACTGGTCCCCGACGGCCAGGTCACCGGCGTCGACCACGCACCCGGCATCCTGGCGCAGGCCCGGGAGACCGCGGCCGGACGCGGCCTGGCCAACGTGGACTTCGGGGTCGCGGACGTGCACGCCCTGGACTACCCCGACGACACCTTCTGCGTGGTCCACGCCCACCAGGTGCTCCAGCACGTGGGCGACCCGGTGCGGGCACTGCGCGAGATGCACCGGGTGACGAAACCGGGCGGGTTCATCGCCGTACGCGACGCGGACTACGCCGCGATGACCTGGTATCCGGCGGTGCCGGGCCTGGACGACTGGCTGGATCTGTACCAGCGGGTGGCCCGGGCCAACGGCGGCGAGCCCGACGCCGGGCGCCGGCTGAAGGCCTGGGCGCTGGCCGCGGGCCTCACCGACATCACGGCCACGTCCGGCACCTGGACGTTCGCCACGCCAGAGGAACGGGCCTGGTGGAGCGCGCTGTGGGCGGACCGCACCCTCGCCTCGGCCTACGCCGATCGCGCCACGCAGGGCGGCCATGCCACGGCGGAGCAGCTTCGGGCGGTGTCACAGGCGTGGCGCGAGTGGGGCCGGCAGGAGGACGGCTGGTTCACCGTCCTGCACGGCGAGATCCTGTGCCGTAAGCAGGCCTGAGGCCGCAAACGGGCCTGAGGCCGTACGCAGGTGGTCTGCGCCGGTTCGCCTCAGGCACGGGGCAGCAGCGGTCCGAGCGGTCCGAGGTCCAGATTCAGGTCCTCGGGCCGCAGCCCGTAGTGCTCCCGCAGCTCGGCCATCCGCTCTTCCAGGAGCATCAGGGTGAGCCCGATCCGCTCCTCCTGCTCCTCGCTCAGCTCGCCCGTGTCGAAGCGGCGCACCGCCTGCCGTTCCATCAGCTGACGCAGCAGCTCCACCACGGTCAGCACGAGTTTCACCAGGTCTCGCTCGACCGTGTCGGGTTCCAGGTCGAGCCGGTCGCGTGGCCTTCCGCATGCCGTCATCGGGGCTCCTCGAAGGGCGAGGGAACCGACTCGTTGACCGAGCTGATCAGCGCGTTCAGGTCGATGCGGACAAGGTCGACGTCGGCGATGCGCAGCGTGACATCGCCGGTGATGACGACCCCGCCGGCGAGGAGCCGGTCGAGCAGGTCGACCAGCGCGATCTCACGGTGTTCGACCACGGTCACGGTTCCTCCCCGCCGAACTCCCCGGAGAACGAGTAGGCGGCCCAGGGCCCGGTGAGCTCCACCCGCATCCCCGGCGCCTCGTTCTTCGTACGATCCACCAGTTCCACGAACTTCTCGGAGTCCGCCCGGCACACGAGATAGGCCGCGTTGAGCACGTTCCGGCCCGGCACGCCGGAGAGCGCGGGGTTCTGCGGCGGATGCAGCCGGGAGTCCTCGGAATGCCGCACCAGGAGCTCGTGCAAGGTGCGGGCGAAGGTCTCGGCACTGCGCCACGCCTCCTCGTGCGCGTGGGTGCGCTCACGCCGCCGGCGCAGATAGTCCCGCCCGCTGGCCGGTCGCCCCGCGGCGGAGGCGACGAGCTCGGCCGGCTCATCGCTCTCGTTCGGCACGGACACCTTGACGCCCCACTCCACGCGGCCGTCCAGCCGGTCGAGGATGCGCCGGAAGTCCTCCTCGCGGGCCTCGATCATCGTGCGTACCCCGCTGTTGTCCCGGAAGACGGTCGCGAGCCGCAGCGGCAGCGGGGTGGTGACGGTGGTGAGCGCGTCGATCACGCCCTGGTGGGCCCGGGCGGTCGCGGCCAGCCAGTCGAGGTCCTCCAGGTGGGCCCGCAGGGCCTCCTCGCAGAAGTCGGCCTCCGGGACCGCGCTGACGACGGCCACCAGCCCGTGGTGGTGCAGCAGCGCGGCCGGGGCGCCCCCGACGCCCGTCAGCTCGGCCTGCAGGGGCGCGTCGAGAGGGCGGCAGACGGCGTAGACATAGCGCAGTCCACTCATCGGGCCTCCTTCGGCACACGGCCGCCGGTTTCCAGCTCCTCGACGCGCGCCAGCCGTTCCCTGAGCTCGGCGTTCTCACGTGCGAGTTCGTCCTGGCGGGCACGGGAGGAGAGAGCCGGATCGGTCTCCCACCAGTCAATGCCCATCTCCTTGGCCTTGTCCACCGAGGCGACGACGAGCCGCAGTTTGACGGTGAGGAGTTCGATGTCGAGCAGGTTGATCCTGATGTCGCCCGCGATGACGATGCCCTTGTCGAGCACGCGCTCCAGGACGTCGGCGAGGTTCGTCCCACCGCTCGGGCCGTAGGGTTCGGGAAGCCGGCGGGCCGTCGTCATCGACGGCTCCCCTTCTCAGCGGGTTCGGGTTCCTCTTCCTCCTCGTCCTCGTCCTCGTACTCCCCCTCGTCCTCCCCCTCGTCCTCCTCCTCGTCCTCGTCCTCGTCCCGAGGCTCCTCCGCGTTCTCGTACTCCTCCTCTTCTTCGGGCTCCTCCTCCTCGTCCTCCTCGTCCTTGTACTCCCCCTCAGGCTCTTCCTCAGTCTCCTCTTCCTCCTCGACAGGCTCCTCGGACTCCTGCTCCTCGGACTCCTGCTCCTCGGACTCCTGCTCCTCGGCGACCGCATCCTCATGGCTGCGGACCACCTCGCCGTCCCGGATCTCGCCGCGCCATCCGTCGTCCGCCTCGCCCTTGAGGGCGATGAAGCGGGCGAAGTTCTTCAGGTCGAGCCTGGCCCGGCGCCCCTGGGCGCGCCACAGGTTGCCGGTCTTCTCGAACAGGCCGCTCGGGTAGTACTCCATGACCAGCAGGACACGGGTGAGGTTGTCTCCGAGCGCGTGGAAGGTGACGACACCCTTCGTGGTGCCCTTGGCGCCCTGCGACGTCCACTGGATGCGCTGGTCGGGGATCTGCTCGGTGGTGTGGGCCTTCCAGCTGCGGTTCGACCAGAACACCTTCAGCTGCCAGTCGGACTGGGTGTCGTCGGCGCGGCTCGCGCTCTTGACGCCCTTGGCGAAGGTGCTGAACTCCTGGTACTGGGTCCACTGGTCGTAGGCCGTGCGCAGCGGCACACCGACGTCGACGGACTCCATGATCACGGTCGGCTTGTTGCCGCTCTTGCGTTTGCCCTTGCCGCCCCCCAGGTTCTTCACCGCATTCGTCACGTTCTCCTTGACCCGGGAGGCGCCCAGCTCCAGCGCGGAGCGCAGCGGGCCCTTGCCCTCGGCGAACTTGCGACCGCCCTCGAGGGCCAGCTTCGCGAAGCCGGGGCTGTTGCCCTCGGCTATGTCGTTGAGCTTGACCGTGGCCTCACCGAGCTTGTGGCCGAGGCCGGCGAGCATCCGCTCGGCCTGCGTCGAGAGGTACTCCTGCACCTCCTCCTTCAGGCGGTCGGCGGCCTCGCTGTGGGCGAGATCCGTCAGCGGGTTGTCCTTGGCCGCGCCCGTGCCCTTGCCGGTTGCGGATTCCAGGGTCTCGGTCATTGGTCATCGCCGCCCTTCGAGTGCCCGGACCGGCCGCCGCGCGTCGCGCCGCCGGCCGAGGCCGTCCTCTTCGCGTCGGTCTTGCGGGCGGGCCCCTTCCTGTCCGCTGTCTTTCCGGGAGCCGTCGCAGTGGCCTTCTTGGCCTGGGCCCGCTTCTGCGGGGCCTTCCTGGCCGCCGCCTTCTTGCGCGACGTCTCCGGCCGCCGGGTCCCGCGGGTCTCCTCGTCCTCCCCGGTCTCCTCCTCGTCGGATCCGGACTCGGTCAGCTCCCCGGCGAGCCGCTCGTGCAGCTCGGTGGTACGACCGTGCAGCCGGTCGGCGAGGGCGTTCATCTGCCGCTCGGCCATGGCCCCGGTGGCGGCCTTGCCGACGCCCCGCAGATCCTGGCGCAGCTGGTCCCCTATCTCCTTGAACTGCGGGTTGTCGTGCAGCTGCTTCTGCACCAGCTCCCCGATCGCCTTCGGGCCGAGATTCAGCTTCTTCCCGGCCACCAGAGAACCGACCGCGAGGGCCATTTTCAGCTTCTTCGTGCGCCCCAGCAGGTATCCGGCCCCCAGGGCGAGGCCAAGTGCCGTCCTGTTCATGATGTCGTCCCGTCTCCCGTGATGTCGCCGGAGCGCAGGGCGATCTCCAGCCGGTCGAGCAGTTCGTCCTCGCGCCGGTCGAACTCCTCCTCGGTGATCTCGCCCGTCTCCAGCTGCTCTTCGAGCCTGGCGAGTTCGGCCCGTACGGTGGCGGGGTCGTAATAGATCCGTTCCGCCTCGCGAAGCACCTGTCCGATCACCCACGCGCTGCCGCGTACCGGCGCGAACGGCAGCAGCAGCACTTCGCCGATGAGTCCCACGGTGTTCTCCTTACGTTCGGGCCCGGTCACTACTTCCCGTCGACTCCGGCGCCGACCGTGCTGCCCGCGGGTTCGAGGGGACCGGGCTCGACGAAGCTGTACGGCGGCAGGGGTCCGTTGACCCGCAGGTCGAGGTGGGTGAAGCTCTTGCGGGCGTGTTCGGCGGCGGCCAGGAAGGCCTCGGCCGAGTCCCGGACGACCAGGTACGACACGTTGAGCAGCCAGCCGGTGGACTCGACGCCCACGCTCACCGCCGCGGCGGTCGGGGCCAGCAGGCTCTGCACCTCCTTGCTGTCCTCGGCCTCCTTGGCCTTGACGGCGGCCGCGACCAGCTCGCCGAGGCGGATGCGCTCCTCGTAGCTGCCGCCGCCCGCCTGCCGGTTGGCGTCGGCGAGGGCGCGCAGCTCCGGGCTCTCGGCCATCACGAGGTGCAGGACTGCCTCTTCGACATGGCTGGCCTTGACGTTGTACTCGTCCTTCCCGTCCAGCTCTCGCAGCCGCTCGTGGTAGTGCTCCGCCCGCTCGGTGAGCACCTGGGTGACGGCGTCGTCGTCGGGGGCCAGGTTGCCGAACCGCATGGGCAGCACACAGCGGCCCGCGCCGACCTCGGCGAGCACGTTCTGGTGGGCGAGCAGGTCCCGGCGCTTGGGGCGCAGAGCTTCTGGGGCGTCACTGACCACGGCGGCCAGTTCGCCGGCCTTCAGGATCCGCACCGGGCGCGGCGGCTCGCCCACGCCGGCCATGCCCTCGGGGAGCGCCGGATTCGACCCGGCTGTGATCCCGTAGACGTACGTGCTCATTCCTGCTCCTCCTTCCTGCGCGCCGATGTCTTACGGGCGCGTGGCCGGGGCTCGGCCTCCCGTTCCTCACGCTCCTGCTCGCCCCCGCGGGCCTGGTGGAAGGCGTCGGCCACGGTCTGCGCGGCGCCCGACAACGCGCCCTTCGACTTGCCGCGGGCGCCGGACTCGGTGATCTCACCGACGACGTCGGGCAGGCCAGGAGGCTTCCTCGGGCCCGCCTCCAGGTCGAGGCGGTTGCACGCCTCGGCGAAGCGCAGATAGGTGTCGACGCTGGCGACGACGACCCGGACATCGATCTTGAGGATCTCGATGCCGACCAGGGACACACGAACGAAGGCATCGATCACGAGACCCCGGTCGAGAACCAGTTCGAGTACGTCGTAGAGGCCGCTGCTGCCGCCTCCTCCGCCGCCCATCTGCTGTGCCGGTACAACGGTCATGCCTGTGATTCCTCCCTGTGGGTGGTCGAATGCACTGCGTGTCCGTGGACGTGGGATCCGGACGGCCTCTAGCGGCCGCCGGGAGGGCGCGCATCGGCCCGCCCGCGTTCGTAGCGGCGAACGCGCCGATAGCCGGTGACCTGCCCGCGCGGGTCGAGGTCGACCCGGTAGCTCGCCATCAGGCTCATCGTGTCCGGCACCCTCGACAGTTCGAGGACCTCCACGTCGAGCGACCATCCGTCCTCGGTCTGCTCGAAGGAGGACACCGACTGCGGTGTGAGACCGGTGAGTTCGCCGAGCTGGGCGCGCGCCTGGCGCAGCACCTCCATGGGGGCCGGCCGGTCGTCCGCCGCATCCGACCGTGCACTGTCCTGCTTCTTGTGTGAATCCTGTGACTCTTGTGAACTCTGTGATTGGGGGGTGTTCTTTGTGTTCACTGCGTTCCACCTCTCTTTGCGAGTGGCCGCTCCTCCCCCCGCCAAACCCCCGGAGTGCACCGAGCCCCGAAGTCGCAGGTCACAGATGCTGGGTGAGGAGCGCGACGCGCCACCACAAGCCACGCCGGGCCACGGCCGCAGGCGGAGAGCCGCGAACGGCCCTGACTGATCCCCCGGCCCGCAAAGGGCTCCCGCTCAGCGCACGACCGCCTCCTCGACCAGCAGTTTCGCCGCGGCCGCGATACCAGCGGCGTCGATGCCGGCCGCGTGCAACTGCTCGTCGGGCGCGGCCGAGCCCGGCATGGTGCGCACCGCGAGCCGGACCAGACGGGGTGCGGGCCGGGCGTCGGCGAACGCCTCCGCGACGGCGTCGCCGAGGCCGCCCTGCTCGTGGTGGTCCTCGACGGTCACCAGGCAGCCGGTCTCCTCGGCGGCCCGGCGCAGGGTCTCCACGTCGACGGGCTTGACCGAGTACAGGTCGACCACCCGCACCTCGATGTCCTCCTCCATCAGCCGGTCGGCTGCGGCGAGCGCCTCGTGCACGGTGACGCCTGCCGCGACGAGCGTCAGCCGGTCCCGCTCACCGGAGCGCAGCACCTTGCAGCCGCCGACCGGGAACTCCTCCTCGGGGCCGTAGATCACCGGGGTCGCGCCGCGCGAGGTGCGCAGGTAGCGGATGCCGTCGAGTCCGGCCATCTCCGCGACCAGCCTGGCGGTCTGGTTGGCGTCGCAGGGGTACAGCACGGTCGAGCCGTACAGGGACCGGAACATCGCCAGGTCCTCCAGGCCCATCTGCGAGGGCCCGTCCTGCCCGATCGCGACCCCGGCGTGCGAGCCGACCAGGTTGATGCCGGAGCCGCTGATCGAGGCCATCCGCAGGAAGTCGTGGGCGCGGGTGAGGAACGCCGCGAAGGTGGCGGCGTACGGCACCCAGCCGCGGGCGGCGATGCCGACGGCCGAGGCGACGAGCTGCTGTTCGGCGATGTAGCACTCGAAGAAGCGCTCGGGGTGCTCCTTGGCGAACACCTCCGTACGGGTGGAGTCGCCGACCTCGCCGTCCAGGGCGACGACGTCGCCGCGGGCGGTGCCGAGTGCCGCGAGGGCCTTTCCGAAGGCGTCGCGGGTGGCGACCTCGTCCCCCTTGTCGTAGTGCGGCAGTTGCACGACCTCGGTGGTGAGGGAGCGGAGCATCGCGGCGGCGGGCGGCTCGCCGACGCGGACGCGCACATCGCGCGGTCCGCCCAGTTCGGCGACGGCTTCCTCGGGTTCGGGCAGCGGCTTGCCGTGCAGGCCCTCGCGGTCCTCGACCGAGGCGACTCCCTTGCCCTTGAGGGTGCGGGCGAGGATCACCGTGGGCTGCCCGGTCCACGCCTTCGCCTCGCCGTAGGCCCGGTCGATCGCGTCGACGTCGTGTCCGTCGACCTCGACGGTGTGCCAGCCGAAGGCCGCGAAGCGGCGGGCGTAGGCGTCCAGGTCGTGGCCGTGCCTGGTCGGGCCGCGCTGGCCGAGCCGGTTGACGTCGACGATCGCGGTCAGGTTGTCCAGGTGTTCGTACGCTGCGTGTTCGGCGGCCTCCCACACCGAGCCCTCGGCCAGCTCGCTGTCCCCGCACAGCACCCACACGCGGTAGCCGACGCGGTCCAGCCGCTTGCCGGCCAGCGCGATGCCGACACCGACCGGCAGGCCCTGGCCGAGCGAGCCGGTGGCCGTCTCCACCCACGGCAGCCGGCGCGGGGTCGGGTGTCCTTCGAGCCGGCTGCCGATCCTGCGGAAGGTGAGCAGCTCGGCGTCCTCGACCTGACCGGCCGCCTTGTAGGCGGCGTACAGCAGGGGTGAGGCGTGTCCCTTGGACAGCACGAAGCGGTCGTTGGCGGGGTGTTCGGGGCGTTCGAAGTCGTAGCGCAGATGGTGGGCGAGCAGGACGGCCATCAGATCGGCGGCGGACATCGACGAGGTCGGATGTCCGGAGCCCGCCGCGGCGGCGGCCCGCACGCTGTCGACGCGCAGCTGCTGTCCGAGTGCGGCGAGTTCGGCGGTGTTCATGAGTCTCCTTCGGGGTGCTGCTGGGGAGGGGGCTGGTGCGCGGCCTCCGTGTCCAGGGGGACCACCCCGGATCTGACGAGGCCCAACTGGACCGCCTGGCGCGGGAGTACGGCGTCCAGGAGCCAGTCGGCGGCGACGCGGACGCGGTTGCCGGGCAGCGCGGCCAGGTGGTAGCCGCGGGTGACCGCGCCGGCCGGCAGGCCGGACAGCGGGATGCCGAGCGGGTTGGCGGCGGCCCGGACACCCCCGAGGTCGACGGCGAAGCCCAGGTCGCGGTGGCGGTAGGCGCGGCGGCGCCGGCCGAGGCCGAGCGAGGCGGCCACGTTCTCGCCGGCCACCCGGCCCTGCCGCCAGGCGTGCTGGGCGGTCATGGGCGTGAACTCTCCCGGGTGCTGCAGGTCCGGTACGGCCGCGGCGTCCCCGCAGGCGAACACGTCCGCGTTCCCCGGCACCTGCAGGTACGGATCGACGATCAGCCGGCCCCGTTCCAACGGCTGTCCGACGACCTCGACCAGCGGGTCCGGCCGGACTCCGACGCACCACACCAGGGTCCGTGACGGGACGAACTCCCCGTCGGTGAGCAGCACTCCGTCCCGGGTGGCCTCCTTCACGGAGGTCCCCGTCCGTACGTCGACGCCGCGCGCCCGCAGCACCCGGTCGGCCGTGCGGGAGAGCCGTTCGTCCAGCTCCGGCAGCACCCGGGGCGCGGTGTCCAGCAGGATCCAGCGGGGCCGTCCGGCGCCCGCCAGGCGCCGGCGCGCCAGGCTGTCGGTGAGCAGCTGCAGCTGTGCGGCCACCTCGGTGCCGGTGTAGCCCGCGCCGGCCACGACGAACGTGCACCGGGCGGCGCGGACCGCGGGGTCGTCGTCCGTGGCGGCCAGCTCCATCTGCCGGGTCACGTGGTCGCGCAGGTACAGGGCCTCGGGCAGCCCGCGGAACCCGTGCGCGTGCCGGGCGACCCCCGGGATCGGCAACAGCTTGTTGACGCTGCCGACGGCCAGTACCAGCCGCTCGTAGCCGACCGCCCCGCTGCCGCCCTCGGGGTCCGTGTAGTGGACGGTGCAGCCGTCCAGGTCGACACCGTGCGCCTCGCCGAGCAGCAGCCGCACCCCGCGCAGGGTGCCGGGGAGCGACACGGCGACCCTGCGGGGCTCCAGGAGCCCGGCGGCCACCTGGGGCAGCAGGGGCAGGTACAGGAAGTAGTCGGTCGGGTTGAGCAGTGTGATCAGGGCACGGCCCCGGGTCACACGGGCGAGGGTGCGAGCGGCCCGGTACCCGGCGAAACCGGCGCCGACGATCACGACGCGTGGTCGACTCACGGTGCGCCTCCGGCGGTGTGGCTCCTCCGAGGCTTTCCGCGTAACCGGGGCCGCGCCACCCAAACGCCGCTCACCTCACCCGGACGCCGGTCCGGCCCCGTCGCGCCTTGCGGGGTCAGGCCCGGTGGTGCGGGCCCTCGGGATCGATGCCGGGCCGGAAGGGGGCCTCGGACGGCATCGGCGGGTACGGCGTGCCAGGTGGGGCCGCGGCCTCACCCGCGGCGGCGGCGTGCGGGTGCTTCGGGTGGGCTGCGCCGCGCAGCAGGTAGGCGATGACGCCGAGGATCGCCGCGGTGATCAGCGCGGCGGCCCAGCCGGGCAGGCCGGTGGCCAGGCCGAGGCCCAGGGCGAGCGCGAGCGCGCCGCCCGCGTACAGGGCGACCGCGCCCGAGGCGGCGTAGAGCATGGCGGTGCGGCGCCGCCTGCGGGTCTGCTCGCGCAGCTCGTCGCGAACCGTCTCGCGTGCCACCTGAGCGAGCTCTTCGACGAGGTGCTTGTCCAGATGTTCCAGGTGATCGATGTGCTCCATGAACTGCGAGTACCCACCGCACACGATGCGTAACAGCGACGGCCACGGCCCTGGCCTGTGCGCGACGGTCCGCCCCAACTAGGCTCGTCCGCATGGAGATTCTGGGCGCCTCGCTGCGCATCTGCGTCGACGACCTCGAAGCCGCGATCCCCTTTTACGAGCGTCTCGCGGGCGGCAGAGCGCTCCGGTTCGAACGCGGCGGCGTGCAGGTCGCCGCGATCGGCTCCTTCCTGCTGATGAGCGGCCCCGAGGCCGAGCTGGAGCTGCTGCGCAAGGTGGCGGCCACGATCGCCGTCAAGGACGTGGACGAGGCCCACCGGCTGCTCACGGAACTGGGCGCCCGGATCGTCGCGGGGCCGGTGCCGACGCCGGTCGGCCGGAATCTGCTCGCGGTGCACCCGGACGGCTCGGTCTTCGAGTACGTCGACCACGGCGCCTGAGCCGCACGGCCGCTCAGGGCGTGTCCGGGCGCATCCGGAAGTCCAGGCGGGCGGGCAGCGGCTCGTCGGTGAGCCGGGCCCACAGCCGCCCGATCACCTCCGCGCCCTCCCGCAGGTCGGCGACCTCGAAGCCCGTGTCGAGGACGGCCCGGGCGTCGGCGCGCCGCCCTTCGGCGAGCAGCAGCTCGGCCTCCAGCAGCCGGAACCGGCCGCGCCGCCGCACGGCGGGCAGCAGCCGATCCCACACCGCGCGGGCGTCCGCCGCGCGCCGGGCCCTGAGCAGCGCCTCCAGCGCCTCCCGGCCGAGCGCCGCCACGGCGGCCGTCCAGGCCTCGCCGTCGTCGCGGCGCTCGTGGCACAGGTCGTCGAACGCCTCGGCGTACCGTTCGGCGGCCCGCTCGTGGTGGCCGGACTCCTGGTCGGCCACGGCGAGGCAGCGCAGCAGGGGCCACAGGGACGGGGCGAGCGGGAGGGCGCGTTCCCAGCTGCGGACCGCCTGGGCGCGGTCGCCGGCGTGCCACTGGGCGACGCCGAGGTGGTACTCGGTGTGCGGGGTGGCGGGCGCGGTCTCCAGCATGTCCCGCCAGTGCGGGGCTACCAGCGTCTCACCGGGCGGGCGGACCCGGCGCGGCTCGGGCAGGGAGCCGGTGCGCAGCAGCTCGCGCCAGGGCGCCTGCGCCTCGCCGAGGGTGGACTCGGCGAAGGGGGTGCCGGGCAGTTTCCAGTCGGCGCGCAGGACTTCGAGCGCGCCCCAGCCCGAGCCGGTGGCCAGGCTCTCGCCGGGTTCGGTGTCGGCGTACGGCTTCCAGACCGCGTGCGCCTCCTCGACGCGGGCGCGCGGCAGCACCGCGGCGAGCCGCTCCTCGGCGCTCCGGACGACCGCGGGCCACTCGCCTTCGGCGGGTGTGTCGAGCGGGCCGTAGGCCTCCAGCCAGGACACCTCGCTCTCCGGCTCCAGCCGGACGTGCTCCAGCTGGGTGCGGGCGAGTCCCGCCTGGATCTCGCAGTAGCCACCGGTGCCGGGCTCGGTCAGCCACTGCTGCCAGCGCCGGCCGCCGGGTCCGCTGCCCCACACGAACAGCTTTCGGCCGCACAGGGCGTCGGTGGAGGTCTGCACCAGCCCGTGCCCGTCCGCGTCCAGCGCGGCGATCCAGCGGCGCCGGCCGTCGGGCACCTCGTAGAAGTAGTCCGCGGCGTAAGGGCTGTCGAGAGGACGGCTGCGGTCGATGCCGTCGTACGAGGGGACGGGTACCCGGCGCAGCCGGCGCTCGTAACCGATGGGGGCACCTCCCACGCCCTCAAGGCAGTGGGGGAGCCAGGCTTCCTCGGCGGGGGCCAGGATCCGGCGCTCCTCGGGTACGGCGATGTTGGACCACCAGTACGTGGGCACCGGGCGCTCGTGCGGATTGCGGATCCGGACGCCGACGAGAAGGAAGTCGGAGCCCTCCGGGAGCCACAGGTCGACCTGGAAGGGCAGGTCGCGCAGCCGCTCCCACTCCCACAGCCGCAGCATCTCGCCGCCGTCCGGGGCGGGGACACGGGCGGCGTGCAGGGGGGCGCAGGAGAGGGTGGTGTGGCCGGTGGCGCCGATGTTCCACTCGATGCCGCCGGAGAACCAGGCGCCGTTGAGGGCGAAGGCGGCGGGCTGGAACACCGGGTTGCGGTAGAGGAGTTCGCGGCCGGTGGGGAGGTGGACCAGGGAGGCGATCCGGCCGCCGAGGCCGGGCAGGACGGTGGCGCGCAGCCGGTCGTTCTCGATCACCAGGGCGTCGAGGGCGCGGGGCTCGCGGGTTCTGCCGTACCCGTCGCGGATGCGCACCGGCAGCAGGCTGTGCAACGGCTCGTAGCCGAGCTGCCGGGCCATGTCCCTGGGCATGTCGTCCCGTTCGCGGTCGTCGACCCGGTGGATCTCGTCGAGCGGCCGGAGCGGAGGGAGCGGGTTGTCGGGTCCCAACTGCGCGGCCGGCAGGGTCAGTACCTCACGTCGGATCCTCGTCACGTCGACCATGGAACCCGGGGTGCGGGAAGTCGGCCAGGGGCGCTGCTGGTCAGGATTGCGCAAAGGCGCTCTCGGCGGGGTCGCGCATCTCGGCGGTGAGCGCCCAGCGTTCGTGGTCCCGCCAGGCCCCGTCGATGAAGATCATGTCGGGTGAGAAGCCCTCCAGGCGGAAGCCGGCGCCGCGAGCCATCGCGATCGAGGCGGTGTTGCCGGGCTGGACGTTGATCTCCAGGCGGTGCAGCCCCAGCGGTCCGAACGCGTACCCGATCACCAGGTCGAGGCCCTCGCGCATCAGCCCCCGGCCGGCCGCGTGGACGAAGACGCCGTAGCCGAGGGCGCCGCACTGGAAGCCGCCGCGGACGATGTTGTTGATGTTGATGAACCCGGCGATGTCCCCGCTGTCCTTCTCGCACACGAGGAAGCCGGCGCGGCTCGGGTCCTCGATGAGGGGTCCGGCGTAGCCGGCGTAGCCCTCTTCGGTGTCCGGCGGGAACAGCCACGGCCGGTGCAGGTCCTTGCTCTCCCTGGCCCGGGCGGTGAACTCGGGTCCGTCGTCGAGAGTGAAAAAGCGGATGCCCACGCGGGGGCCTTCGGCGAGGTGGCGGGATGCGGTGTGCGGCATCCCGCCAGCCTACGGGGCACCGGCCGGGGCGCTCGGTGCGGTACCGGATCTCAGCGCAGAGCGGGCTCGTCCAGCGTCAACGTGCCCGCTTCCGCGTCGAGTTCGGCCGCTGCCCCGAAGGGGACGGTCAGCGCTCCCGCGCAGTGCCCGAATCCGAACTCCTCGGCCACGGGGACACCCAGCGGGCCGAGGCGGTCGGCGAGCATGGGCCGCACCCGCTCGTAGGGATCGCACTGCGCCCAGGAGCCGAGCAGCACCCCGCGCACCCCGTCCAGCCAGCCGGAGCGCAGGAGCTGGGTGAGGTAGCGGTCCAGCCGGTACGTCTGCTCGCCCACGTCCTCCAGGCACAGGAGCCCGCCGCTCGCCGACGGGCGGGCGTGCGGGGCGCCGCGCTCCGCCGCGAGCAGGGAGAGACAGCCGCCGAGGGTGACCCCGCGGGCCCGGCCGGGGACGAGGGCGGTGCCGCCGGAGGCGAGGGTGCGCACGGTCTCCGGCTCGAAGAGCGTGGACCGCAGGTGCGCCTGCGCCCGCTCGTTCTTGATGAAGTCGATACCGGCCGCCATCGGCCCGTGCAGCGTGGCGAGGCCCAGACGGGTGGCGAAGGCCTCGTGCAGGACGGTGATGTCGCTGAAGCCGACGAACACCTTCGGCCCGGCCGCGCGCATCGCCTCCCAGTCGAGCAGGTCGATCATCCGCTGGACGCCGTACCCGCCGCGGGCGCACAGGACCGCGTCCACCGCCGGGTCGCACCAGGCGTTCTGGAAGTCGGCGGCACGGTCGGCGTCCGTGCCCGCCAGGTAGGGGAACTCCCCGTGCCGGTCCAGCACATGGGGTGCGGCCACCGGGTCGAGGTCCCAGCCGCGCAGCACGTCGAGCCCCGCCTGCAGCCGCTCCTCGGGCACCGGCCCGCTGGCGGCCACCACGGCCACGCGTGCCCCGGGGGCCAGCCGGGCGGGCCGTACCAGCTCTCTCACGTGCGCAACTCCAACTCCGGAACACCGGACACACCCAGCTCGAACACCTGAGCGTACAGGGACAGCTCGGCCTCCAGCGCGCGCACCATGGTCTCGGCGCGACGGAATCCGTGCCCCTCCCCCGCGAAGGTGAGATAGGCGTGCGGCACGCCCCGGCCCTCGATCCCGGCGAGGAAGCGCTCGCACTGGGCGGGCGGGCAGATCACGTCGTCCAGGCCCTGGAGCAGCAGGAAGGGCACGGTGAGCCGGTCGGCGTGCGCGGTGGGCGAACGCTCGGCGTACCGCGCGGGCACCTCGGTGAGCGGGCCGATCAGTGACTCCAGGTACCGCGACTCGAAGTCATGGGTCTCCCCCGGCCCCCAGGTGGCCAGGTCGAGGACGGGGTAGACGATGGTGCCGCAGGCGTACACATCGGTCGTGGTCAGGGAAGCGGCTGTGGTCCAGCCGCCGGCGCTGCCGCCCCGGATCGCGAGCCGGTCGCGGTCGGCCGTCCCCTCCTCGGCGAGGGCGAGGGCCACGGCCGCGCAGTCCTCGACGTCGACCACGCCCCACTGCTCGCGCAGCCGCTCCCGGTAGGCACGGCCGTACCCGGTGGAGCCGCCGTAGTTGACCTCGACGACCCCGATGCCGCGCGAGGTGAAGTAGGCGATCTCCAGGTCCAGCACGAGCGGCACCCTGCTGGTGGGCCCGCCGTGCGCCCAGACGACGTACGGCGGCAGCTCGCCGTCGAGGGCGGTGCGGTGCGGGTGGTGCGGCGGGTAGACGTGGGCGTGCACCTCGCGGCCGCCCGGGCCGGTGAAGGTGCGGATCTGCGGCTCGGGGTAGTACGCCGGGTCGACCGGATCCCGGTGCCGGGCGCCGATCGCACGGGCGCGTCCGCTCCTGATGTCCAGCTCGACCACTTCGTAGCCGGTGCGCGGGCTGGCGCCGACCGTGACGACCCGGCCCCCGAGCGCCGCGAGGCCGGGCGCGAACTCGGTCCAGGGTCCGGCGGCGTCGACCACCTCGCCGGACTCCGGGTCCAGTATCCCGAGGGCGGTCGCGCCCCGACCGTGGACGACCGCGACCAGCCCGTTGTCCAGCGGAGCGAACCAGCTCAGGCCGAGCTTCCACAGCGGCCCGGCGAACTCCTCCTCGCGCGGGCACAGCGGGGTGCCGTCCCGGTACAGGTTCCACCAGCCGCCGCGGTCGCTCGCGTACAGGAGACGGCCGTCCCTGTCCCACTCCACCTGCGCGACGGCCTCCTGCGGACCGCCGGCGACCGTGCGAACGGTGTGCAGCGTGCCGTCGTCACCGACCTCGCCGACGAGCAGTTCCGTGCCGTCCCACGGCATCCGCGGATGGTCCCAGGCCAGCCACGCGGCCCGGCGCCCGTCGGGCGAGAGCCGGGGGCCGGTGACGAACCGGTGCCCTCCATCGGTGAGTTCGCGTACGGCGGCCCGGTCCCCGGCGGCCGAGCCGTCCAGCGGTACGGCGGCCAGGACGCGCCGTACGTCGTCCGGGCCGTCCCCGGTGAACTCCTCCAGCACGCACCACACTTCGCCACGGGCGAGGTCCACCTGCGGCTGCGCCCAGCGCAGCCCGCCGCCGACCGGGGAGAGGGGGGTCAGCGGGCGCGGCTCGCCGCCGGGCTCGTAGCGGTACAGGCGCTGGTCGGCGAAGTGCGTGAAGACCACCAGGGGCCCGTCGTCCCGCATCACCCCGGTCCAGGGCAGGCCGCCGTACTCGATGACCCGGCTGCGCACGTTCCACGGCGCGGCCAGCAGCGACTCCTCGCTCCCGTCGGCCAGCCGCCGCACCAGCGCCCGGCGGCCGCCCTCGGCGGGCCGGGGCTCGGTCCACCAGACCTCGTCCCCGACGAAGCCCACCCACTCGGGGTGCCCGTCGTGCGCGGCGGCCAGCGCCGCGTCGATCGGCGAGGGCCAGGATCCGTACGCCTGCTTGTGCACGTCTACCCCCATCACCTAGGCCGTCCGCAGGAAGCGGTCGAGCACCCGGACACCGAAGTGCAGCGCCTCCACGGGGACGCGCTCGTCGACGCCGTGGAACATCGCCTGGTAGTCGAACCCCTCTGGAAGCTTCAGCGGAGCGAATCCGTAGGCGGCGTCGATACCGAGCAGCGAGAACTGCTTGGCGTCCGTGCCACCGGTCATGCAGTACGGCACCACGTGCCCTCCGGGCGCGAACTCCTCCACGGCCGCCCGCATCCCGGCGAACGTGGGCGAGTCGACGGGCGCCTGCAGCGCGACCGACCGGTGGTGGAACTCCCAGTCCACGTCCGGGCCGGTGAGCCGGTCCAGGGTCGCGACGAACTCCTCCTCGCCGCCCGGCAGAAAGCGCCCGTCGACGAACGCGGCCGCCTCCCCGGGGATCACGTTCACCTTGTAACCGGCGTCCAGCATGGTCGGGTTGGCGCTGTTGCGTACGGTCGACTCGACCAGCTTGGCGGCCGGGCCCAGCTTCTCCAGCAGACCGTCCACGTTCCGGAAGTCCGGCTCGAAGCCGTACAGGGCGGCGAGCTCGGTGAGCGCGGCCCGTACCGTCGGGGTGAGCCTCAGCGGCCACTCGTGCTCGCCGATGCGGGTGACGGCGGCGGCGAGCCGGGTCACCGCGTTCTCCTTGTTCACCTTGGAGCCGTGTCCGGCCCGGCCGCGCGCGGTGAGCTTCAGCCAGCCGGTGCCGCGCTCCCCTGCGGCGATGGGGTAGATCTCCCGGCCGTCGCCGTCGTGGAAGGTGAAGGCACCGGACTCGCCGATGGCTTCGGTGCAGCCCTCGAACAGCTCCGGATGCCGGCCGGCGAGGAACCCGGAGCCGTCCTCGGCGCTGTCCTCCTCGTCGGCGGTGAACGCGATGACGATGTCCCGGCGGGGCCTGATGCCCTGCCGGGCCCAGGAGCGGACGACCGCGAGGATCATCGCGTCCATGTTCTTCATGTCGACGGCGCCGCGCCCCCACACGACGCCGTCGCGGATCTCGCCCGAGAAGGGGTGCACGCTCCAGTCGGCGGCCTCGGCCGGAACCACGTCCAGGTGGCCGTGGACGAGCAGGGCGTGGGCGGACGGGTCGGTGCCCGCGATCCGGGCGACGACGTTGGTCCGCCCCGGTGTCCGCTCCAGCAGCAGGGGTTCCAGGCCGGCTCCGGCCAGCCGCTCGGCCGCGTACTCGGCGGCGGGCCGCTCCCGGCAGTCGCCGCCGCCCCGGTTGGTGGTGTCGATCCGGATCAGGCCGGAGGTGAACTCCACCACCTCGTCCAGTGCCTGCTCGTCAGCCATACTGCTCCTCCACCGCGGCCGAGACGATCGTGGTGACCGCCTTGAAGGTCCGGATTCCCTCGTACATCGTGTCGCTGGTGTACGCCACCTTCCGCTCGCCGGTCCGCGCCACCCCCGGGACGACGGTCGCCGCCATCGCCAGGTGCTCGGCGTCGAACTCGACGGCGACGGTGAACGGACCGCCCTGCACGGGCTCGTGGCGCACGGCCAGTCGCGCGGCCTCCTTGGCTGCGGTGCGGATGTCGGAGGCGGTCCGGAACGGCGTACGGCATACCGCCGCATACCGGGACACATGGTCCTTGACCGCGACCTTCAGCGCCTCGGGCGCGTACCCGAGGGCGTCCTCGCAGGCCAGGTCGTCGCCGGTGACGAGCACGACCGGTACGCCGTACTCGGCGACTACATGCGCGTTGAGCAGACCCTCGCTCGCACGGACGTCGTTCACCCACACCCCGGTGATCTGGTTCGCGAGGTAGGTGTGGGCGAGGACGCCCTCCATGCCGGCGCCCGCGTGGTAGCCGACGAACGCGATGCCGTCCACGTCACCGTGCTGCACGCCCTCCACCATGGACAGCGCCTTGTGCCGGCCGGTGAGCATCTCGACCCGGTCGTCGAGCTGCTCCAGCAGCAGGTTGCGCATGCTCCAGTGGGCCTCGTTGACGAGCACCTCGTCGGCGCCGCCGTCGAAGAAGCCCAGCACGGCGGCGTTCACGTCGGAGGTGAACATGGACCGGCACCGCTCCCACTGCGGTGTGCCCGGGAGCACGTCGCCCGGCCAGGTGACGCCGGTGGCACCCTCCATGTCCGCACTGATCAGGATCTTCATGCCCGGCACGTTACGCGTCCCGACCGGGGACAGGCTACGACGGGGCCGTGCGGGGCGGCGGCCACGGCGTCCGCCGCCGCCGCTCCGGAGAGTGCTCCTTGGTGTGCGGCCCGCTCACTTCCCGGCCAGGACGAACCAGCGCGCCGGCAGGTCGATGCGGGTTCCGTCGGTGAGGTACTCGGTCTGCGGCAGGACCGTCTCGCCGCTCGCGAGCACCTCCAGGCCGGCTTCATCGAGCAGCCGCGGGATCTCCTCGTCGTCGGCGTCGGCGGGCTTGAGGCCGTGCTGGAAGACGCGGCGCAGCTTGGGCCCCGGTCCGTCCGGGCCGGTGGCCGCCCGCTTGAGGACGTCCCGCGAGCCCGAGGTCAGCTCGACCACGAAGGCACGGCCCGCGGAGCCGATGATCTCGGCGACCGCGGCGGCCACCGCCGCGCGTGCGTCCGGCTCGCTCTGGTGGATGACGGCCCGCATGTACACGTGGCTGTCGCCGAGCCGCTCGTGCAGGGCCCGTACGGTGCCGATGTCGGTCAGGTCGAGCTGCTGGAACTCGACCGTGTCGCCGTTCTCGGCGTGGCGGGCGTGCTCGACGGCGGCGTGCGAGAGGTCGACGCCGACGGCCCGGGCGAACCGGGTGGCGAGGTAGCGGGTCTGGGTGCCGTTGCCGCAGCCCAGGTCGACGATGGTGCGCGCGGTGTCCGCGTACGGCAGGAGCAGCTCGCTGTGCGGCTGCGCGGTGAGGGAGGGATCGGAGTCCCAGATCGCCTCGCCCGTCGCGTCGGAGGTCTCGCGCCAGTAACTCTCCCACGCGTTGCGGTAGTTGTCCGAGACGTTCATGACGATCTCCCCACGGTCGGTTCCGTGATCGGGATATCGCGGCGGCGGTCGGTTCGGCAAGGGGCAGGGGGTCACCTTCATCGGAAGTACCGACCCCGGCAACCCCGGGGGGACGCGGGCGCCCCCCGGCTCACTGCCTTCCGTTGACGGCCTGTTCGAACCAGACGGTCTTGCGGTGCCCGGTCGCGCTGGCGCCCCACTCCCGGGCCAGCCGGCTGACCACGCGCAGACCGCGGCCCGACTCGTCGTACGGTCCGGTACCGAGCATCGCGGGCAGGCCCGGCTCGTCGTCCGTGACCTCGAAGAGCAGGGCGTCGGTGCGGACCACCCGCAGTCCGATCCGGCCGCCCGAGCCGTGCTGGACGGCGTTGGTGACGACCTCGCTGACCAGCAGCTGCGCCGTCTCCACCGTGTGCGGCAGGCCCCACTCCAGCAGCTGGTCGCGGACCAGGCGCCGGGCCCTGGCCACCTCGTGCGGGGCGGCGTCGAGGTGCCACTCGGCGACATGGTCGTCGGGGATGCCGTTGAGCCGGGCCATCAGCAGGGCGACGTCGTCCTTGCGGCCGCCGCGGGTGTTGAGGGCGCGGATGATGGTGTCGCAGGCGACGTCCATGGAGGCCGCGGGGTGGGCGGCGGACTCGCAGAGCGCGGCGAGGCCCTCACCGATGTCGGAGCCGCGCACCTCGACCAGTCCGTCGGTGCACAGCACCAGCCGGTCGCCGGGCGAGACGCGGACGACGGTGGACTCGAACGCGACACCGCCGACCCCTATGGGTGCTCCGGTGGGCAGGTCGAGCAGCTCGCTGCGGCCGTCCTCGGCCCGCACCAGGACGGGCGGGATGTGTCCGGCGTTGGCGAGGTGCAGTTCGCCGCGGATCGGGTCGTAGACCGCGTACAGGCAGGTGGCGAGGTAGTTCTCGCCGAGCCGCCGGGCCAGGTCGTCCAGGTTGCGCAGCAGTTGGGCCGGCGGGGTCTCCATGGTGGCCATGGTCTGTACGGCGGTACGCAACTGGCCCATCATGGCGGCCGAGTTGAGGCCGTGTCCCATGACGTCGCCGACCACGAGGGCGGTGCGCGAGCCGGGCAGCTTGATGGTGTCGAACCAGTCGCCGCCGATCCGGCCGAGCCGGGTGCCGGGCAGATAGCGGGTCGCCACGTCGCAGCCGGCCATCCGCGGGCTCACCTGCGGCAGCATGCTGTCCTGCAGGGTGTCGGCGACGTTCTCCTGGTACGTGTACATGCGGGCGTTGTCGAGCACGAGGCCCGCGCGGGCGGCGAGTTCGGCGCCGGTGGTGCGGTCCATGTCGTCGAACGCCGGGCGGTCGGGGCGGCGCATGAGCACCATGAAGCCGAGCACCACGTTGCGCGCCTTGAGCGGGACGATCAGCAGGGAGCGACCGCCGATCAGCGGCCTGAGGTCGCGTTTCTCGAACTCGCCGGAGATGCGGTTGGACAGTTCCTCCGTGACTCTCGGGATGAGGACCGGTTCGCCCGTGACCATGCACTTGTAGAACGGGGTGTGCTCGGGGAAGGCGAAGGCCTCGCCGACCGGCACGGTGTCGTCCCAGCGGCCCGGTTCGTCGTTGTGCTCGACCCATACCCGGAACATCACGGTGCTGGCGTCCGGCGGGCCGTCCGGGAAGCCCTCGCCGGCCAGGACGGCGGCCCGCAGGTGGGTGCCGGCGAAGTCCGCGAAGCGCGGTACGGCGGCGCTGGTGACCTCGCGGATGGTCTCACCGAGGTCGAGCGAGGTGCCGATGCCGGAGCTGACCTCGTTGAGGAACTCCAGCCGCTCACGCACGGCGGCGTACTCGAGGTCGTACTCGGCGCCGGTGGGGATCATCACGGGTGCCGTGCGCTGCTGCGGTACGACGGCTTCGGCGGGGCCGCGGCCGGCCCGGCGCGGGACTCCCCAGTACGGAGTGACGGGCACCCGGTCGTGCTGGCTGAACTCCAGGACGGGGTATCCGAGTTCGAGGACCTGGGAGATGATGCGGCCGCTGAGTCCCGGGCCCATGTTGGGCAGGATCTCGGGGAGCCGGCGCTCCAGCTCCTCGGAGGCGGGCAGTTCGGTGTGGCGGGCGAAGCCGGGCGAGATGCGTTCGGCGGTCTCGTCGTCGTAGCCGCGCTCGTCGCGCAGCCGGGTGGCGTCGGCGGCGAGGACCAGCAGCCGGGAGGGTCCTGGACCGACCAGCGGGTAGGCCCACCACAGCACGTCGATGCGGGTGCCGTCGTCCTCGTCCGGGCACAGACGGGCGCGGCCCGCGGTCGCGTAGCCGGTGCGCCCGTCGAGGGAGGCCTCCAGGTCGGGGCCGAGCGCCTCGTGCGCCTCGGGGAGGCCGTAGGTGTCCGGCAGTGCGTCGGCGGGGAGGTCGTCGGAGAGTGCCCCCGAGACGGGGAGCAGGTCGGCTGCGGGACGCCCGACCGCGTCCTCGCGTTCCACGCCGAACAGGCGGCGCGCGCCGCTGCTCCAGTGGGACACCAAGCCATCGTGGTCCACGACGACCACGCCCAGCGGAACCCGGCCCGCGGCCGCGTCGCCGGCGCCGCGGCCGGGAGGTTCGTCCCGCTCGCTGCCACGGTCCATGGCCCAGGCCCTCTCTCCCCACGGCTGTTCGTAAACGATCTGTGCCGCCCGCCACTACGGTACGGCTGCGGCCGGTCGCGATGTGTGGCAATCCTGGAATTGGTTTCACCCGATCGCCCCGGCGCGCAGCTCAGCGCCCTGCGGGCGCCCCCCTCGGCGCGCCCTCAGTCCTCGTGGCCGAGTTGCAGGTCGCGCTCGGTGCGGCCGCCGCGGGCGACCTGCAGGACGGTTGCGACCGGCGGGTAACCTGCGGCGATGACGGTGTACTCGCCGGAGGACAGGTCGACGAACCGGAAGGTTCCGTCCGCTCCGGTGGTGAGGGTGTCCACGACGTTGCCCGCGGCGTCCAGCAGTGTCACCCGGGCGTCCTCCACGGGGCGGCCGCCGTTCGCCCGGACCGTGCCCTTCAGGACGGCGCCGCCGGCGAGTTCGATGTCCTGCCGGGTCTCCCGGGCGGCCTGGACGGTGACCGGGAGGGCGGCGGGCCGGAAGGCGGGGGCGCTGGCGGCGAGGGTGTACTCGCCGGCGACCAGTTCGGTGATGACGTAACCGCCCTCGCGGCCGCTGCGGGTGGCCGCGACGACCTCACCGTGCACGTTGGTGAGGGTGACGGTGGCGTCCCGGACGGCGCTGCCGTCGGCGGTGAGCACGCTGCCCGCGAGGCGTCCGGCGCCGCCGAGCACGACGTCGAGTTCGACGGGGCGCTCGCCGACGGTGACGGAGACGGCCTGCGGCTGGTGGCCGCCCGCGGCGGCGATCAGCACGTACGAGCCGGACCCGGGGGTGGCGAGCGCGTACCGTCCGTCCTCGCCGCTCGCGCCGCGCCCGATCTGCTGTCCGGAGACGTCGATGAGGGTGAGCGCCGCGCGGGGCACCACGGTCCCGTCGGGGTGCTGCACCGTGCCGCACACCGGGATTCCGGCGGTGTGCGGCGAACGTGCCTGCGGGATGGGGGCGTTCACGGCGGCAGGCTCCGTCTCGGTGGCGTTGTGGGGCACCAGCGGTTTCTCCTTGAGGAAGAAGGCGATGAGCAGGCCGAGCACGAGCACCGGGACGAGGTAGAGGAAGATCCGGGGCATCGCGTCGGCGTAGGCGCGGATGTAGGCGTCGCGCAGCGCCGGTGGCAGCGCGTGGACGAGCTGCGGGGTGAGCGACTCGGGGTCGGGCAGCCGGGCGCCCGCGCGCGGGGGCAGTTCCCGGCGCAGGGCGTCGGTGAGCCGGTCCGCGAAGAGGGTGCCGAAGACGGCGGCGCCGACGCTGCCGCCGATCTGCCGGAAGTAGGTGTTGGCGCTGGTGGCGGTGCCGAGGTCGGCGAGGCGTACGGAGTTCTGCACGGCGAGGACGAGGACCGGCATCACCAGGCCGATGCCGGCGCCGAGTACGGCCATCCAGATGCTGTAGTGCAGCCGGGGCGTGCCGGTGTCCAGACGGGACAGCAGCCACATGCCGGCGGCGGAGAGGGCGCCGCCGAGGAGGGGGAGGAGTTTGTAGCGGCCGGTGAGGGTGATGAGCTGCCCGCCGATGACGGAGGCGCCGACGATGCCGGCCGTCATGGGCAGCATCAGCAGCCCGGACTCGGTGGCGCTGGCCCCGTCGACCATCTGCAGGAAGGTCGGCAGATAGCCGGCCGCGCCGAACAGGGCGACACCGATCACCAGGCCGACCAGGCCGGTCACGTTGAAGACGGAGTCCCGGAACAGCCGGAGCGGGATCAGGGGTTCGGCGGCGAAGTGCTCGGCGACGAGGAAGAGGACGGTGGCGGCGACGGCGCCCGCACCGAGGCCGAGGATCTCCCGGGAGTCCCAGGCGTACTCGGTGCCGCCCCAACTGGTCAGCAGGACCAGGCAGGTGGAGGCCGCGGCGAGCAGCAGCGCGCCGGGCACGTCGAGCCGGGCACGGACCCGCGGCCTCGGCAGCTTGAGGACGCCGGTGACGACGGCCAGGGTGACCAGCCCGAAGGGGACGTTGACGTAGAAGCACCAGCGCCAGGAGAGACGGTCGGTGAAGTAGCCGCCGAGGAGCGGTCCCGCGACGGAGGCGAGGCCGAAGGCGGCGCCGATCAGGCCCATGTAGCGGCCGCGCTGGCGGGGCGGCACGATGTCGGCGATGATCGCCTGGACGCCGATCATGAGCCCGCCCGCGCCCACGCCCTGGAGGGCACGGAAGGCGATCAGCTGGTCCATGCTCTGCGCGCGCCCGGCGAGGGCGGAGCCGACGACGAAGACCAGGATGGCGAACTGGAAGACACCCTTGCGGCCGACGAGGTCGCCCAGCTTGCCGTACACGGGCAGGCCGATGGTGGAGGTGAGCAGATAGGCGGTGATCGCCCAGGACATCCGGTCCAGGCCGTGCAGCTCACCGACGATCTTCGGCAGCGCGGTGGCGACGATCATCTGGTCGAGTGCGGCCAGGAGCAGGGCGAGCATGAGCCCGAAGAAGACCAACCGCACCCGGCGCGCGCCGAGTTGGGCGGCCGGAGCGGGGGGCGGAGGTTCCTCGACGGTCTCCGCCGGGGCCGGTGCCGCGGCCGGCTCGTGCTGCACCAGAGTCGTCCCGCCCACGTGCGGCTCCCCTCGTCGCGCCTGTCACATTTCCCGCGTAAGGCGACAACTGCGAACAAGTACGGCGAGTTACGGTGCAATCCCGGACTGGGACGGAGATCCACTCGAACCGGTGAGGGGGCGCTGCGCCGGGTCAACACCCCTTCACCGGCCGGATCTTGGCCCTACTTCTCCACGTGGGCGGCGAGGTTGGCGAGGATCGCGTCGTAGATCCTGCCGAGGCCCTTGGGCGCGAAGGTCTTCTCGAAGAAGCCGCCGATGCCGCCGGCGCCCTTCCAGGTGGTGGTGACGACGACCCGGGAGCTGCCCTCGCCGGCCGGCGTGACGCGCCAGGTGGTGACCATGGAGGAGTTGCGGTCCTTCTCGACGAGTTCACCGTCGCTGGGCTCGCTGACCTCCAGGAGGCAGTCGCGCACACGCTTGCTGGTGGCCTGGAGCTTCCAGTGGACGAGGGTGCCCTCACCGTCGCCGCCCTCGCGCACCTCGTACTCGCTGAAGTGCTCGGGCAGCAGCTGCTGCCGCGTGCCGCTGTAGTCGGCGAGCGCGTCGAACACCTGCTCCGCGTTCGCCGCGACGACCCGCTCCGTGGTGGCTTCGACCTGCGCCATTGCGTTCCTCCAGGACCTGGTTTCTCGGGGTTGGAGCAAGCCAACCACCCCGGCGCCCGGCCACCCAAATCGAGGTCGCACGATCATGGGAACGTATGTTCTATTCTGAGCGCGAGCGCTACCGAGGAGGCGTCATGCGCTGGGAGAACCTCACCGTGGACTCCGGGGAGTCCGGCGGTCACGGCCGGGCCGCCGATACCGCGCTGTTCGGCGCGGACGCCGTCGTCAGCCGCACCTTCGACACACCGGAGTTCCGCGGGATCACCTTCCACGAGGTGCGGGCCCGCTCGGTCCTGAACCGGGTGCCGGGCGCCTCACGCATGCCGTTCGAATGGACGGTGAACCCGTACCGTGGCTGCTCTCACGCGTGCGTCTACTGCTTCGCCCGCAAGACGCACAGCTATCTGGACCTCGACACCGGGATCGGCTTCGACACCCAGATCGTGGTGAAGGTGAACGCGCCCGAGGTGCTGCGCCGCCAGCTGGCCTCGCGCCGCTGGCAGGGCGACCACGTGGCGATGGGCACCAACGTCGACTGCTACCAGCGCGCCGAGGGCCGCTACCGGCTGATGCCGGGCATCATCTCGGCGCTCACCAAGCACGCGAACCCGTTCTCGATCCTGACCAAGGGCACGCTGATCCTGCGCGACCTGGACCTGCTGGTCCGCGCGGCCGCTGTGACGGACGTGGGGATCTCGGTCTCGGTCGGCTTCACGGACACCGAGCTGTGGCGCACGGTGGAGCCGGGCACGCCGGCGCCCGAGCGCCGCCTGGACGTGGTCCGCACCCTGGGCGAGCAGGGCATCGGCTGCGGGGTGCTGATGGCGCCGGTCATCCCCTTCCTGAGCGACGATCCCGCCCAACTGCGAGCCACCGTGCGAGCGATCGCGGCGGCCGGAGCCACCTCGGTCACCCCTCTGGTGCTGCATCTGCGCCCCGGCGCCCGGGAGTGGTTCATGGCCTGGCTCGGCCGGCACCACCCGCACCTGGTGCGCCGCTACGAGCGGCTGTACGCGGAGGGCGCCTACGCGCCCAAGTGGTACCAGCGCCGGATCACCCGACAGGTGCACGAGCTGGCCCAGGAGTACGGCATCGGACCCACGCGCGCGGGCGCGGCCCGGCGGATCCGGCCGGCCGGGGCCCCGCCGGCGGCCGAGCCCGCGGACGTGTCCGAGCCGACCCAACTCACCCTCCTTTGAGAGCGTTAGAGGGCATCCCTCGACCCAATTGGGTCAACTATTGACATAGTAGGTTCTTCAGGGCGCTCTCTTCGGGACGATGCGGCGAGAACCGTGACCCTCGCGGTTCGCATCACCCTCCGTCCCGGGAGGACCCATGAGGACACGCGCAGCAATGCTGTGCGCAGCCGCCGCCATGACGGCGGGCTCGGTCACGGCCGTGCCCGCGCAGGCGGCCCCCACCGCTCCGGCGGCCAGGCTCACCTGGAAGACCTGCGGAACCAGCGACTACCCGACGCTCCAGTGCGCGTCCCTGAAGGTGCCGCTGGACCACCTGCATCCGGCCGGCACCCAGATCACCCTCGCCCTGTCCCGCGTGCCGCACACCGCGGCGACGTCCCAGGGCCCGCTGCTGGTCAACCCCGGCGGCCCCGGCGGCAGCGGTCTGACGCTCGCGGGGTTCGTCGCGTCCGCGCTGCCGAAGAGCGTGGCGGCGCAGTACGACGTCATCGGCTTCGACCCACGCGGAGTGGGCCGCAGCACCCCGGCCCTCGACTGCTCGCCCCGCCACTTCAGGACGGTGCGTCCCGACACCGTGCCCGCCACGGCCGCGCTGGAGCAGAAGAACCTGCAGCGCGCGCAGTCCTTCGCCGCCGCCTGCGGCCGCAAGTACGCGAGCGTCCTGCCGCACATCAACACCGTCGCAGCGGTCCAGGACATGGACTCGGTCCGGCAGGCCCTCGGCGCGCAGAAGATCAGCTACTTCGGTTACTCCTACGGCACCTACCTGGGCGCGGTCTACGCCAAGCTCTTCCCCGAGCGGGTCCACCGCCTGGTGCTGGACTCGATCGTGAACCCGACCGGCATCTGGTACGAGGACAACCTCGGCCAGGACTACGCCTTCGACGACCGCCACCGGGCCCTGATGGCGTGGATCGCCAAGTACGACGCCACGTACCGGCTCGGCAAGGACCCCGCGAAGGTCGAGGCCGCGTGGTACGCGATGCGGGCGGCCCTGGCGAAGAAGCCCGCGGGCGGGAAGGTCGGCGCCTCCGAACTGGAGGACACCTTCATCCCCGGCGGCTACTACAACGGGTACTGGCCCTACCTGGCCCAGGCGTTCTCGGCCTACGTCCACGACAAGAACGCCGAACCCCTGGTGCAGGCGTACCAGCGGTTCGCCGCCGTGGACACCTCGGGCGACAACGGCTACAGCGTCTACACGGCGGTGCAGTGCCGTGACGCCGCCTGGCCGCACAACTGGAACCGCTGGCGGACGGACACCTGGGGGGTGTACACGAAGGCACCCTTCATGGCCTGGAACAATGCCTGGTACAACGCACCCTGCGCGTACTGGCCGGCCGGCACCCTGAAGCGGGTGAACATCGCCAACGGCAAGCTGCCGCCGACGCTGCTGTTCCAGGCGACGGACGACGCCGCGACCCCGTATCCGGGCGGTGTGACGGCCCACCACCTGCTGGCCCGCTCCAGCCTGGTGGTCGAGGACGGCGGCGGCAACCACGGCATCACGCTGAGCGGCAACACCTGCCTGGACAAGTACCTGGCCGACTATCTGACGAGCGGCAAGGTCCCGTACGGCACCGGCACGGCCGACGCGGTGTGCAAGAAGTCCCCTGACCCGAAGCCGCTCAAGGCGAAGGCGGCCTCGGCGCCGTCGCGCGGCTCGACCCTGCACGGTCTGCTGGGCTTCCGGCGCTGAACCGCTCCTGACGGCCCGTCGGGGGCCGTGTCGGGGCGTTGTCGGACCCGTGGTCCACCACGGGACGCATGAGCGAACCGACCCGCATCCCCGCCCCCGACGGGGTCGCGCCCGCGGCCCAGTACAGCCACGGCCTCCAGGACGTCGTCGAACTGACTTGCTTCGTCACGGACATCGCCTTCCTGCCGGCGATCCTTCCCCAAGCTCTCAACTGCGTTCGAGCAGGGGAGACCCCAATGGCCCGCGCGGCGCACATACCCGGCGACCGCCTTCCGGCGGCCTCGGCCGTCCAGGTGGCCCCGCTCGTCGCCCCGGAGTTCTTGATGGAGGTCGAGGCGCTCGTGGTGGCCGGCGGATAACCAGGGACGCGTACGGGAGCGGGCCTCTAGGGTGCCGCCATGGACAACCCGCTTGCGCACATCCGTCCGATGACCCTCGACGACTGCGACCGCGTCTCGGAGATCCGCGTCCGCGGCTGGCAGCACGCCTACCGGGGGCTCATGCCGCAGAGCCATCTCGACACGCTCAGCGTGGCGCGGGACGCCGAGCAGCGGCGGGCATGGTTCGGACAGGGAGACGGAACGGTGGCGAACCTGGTCGCCGAGCTGGACGGCCGGATCGTCGGCTGGGCGGCGCACGGGCCGTACCGGGACGGCGAGGTGCGCACCGGGGACTGCGAGTTGTACGCCCTCTACCTCGACCCCGCACACATAGGAAGCGGGATCGGGCGGGCGCTGCTGGCCGCGTCGGTCGAACAGTGCTCCGGGTACCCCAGCATGTTCCTGTGGGTCCTCAAGGAGAACACGCGCGCCCGCCGCTTCTACGAACGCGCCGGTTTCCGAGCGGACGGCGCCGAGGAGCCCTTCGACGTGGACGGCGTGGCCGTCCCCGAGGTGCGGTACGCCAGGGAGCTGTGAGCGGGCGTCACCTCTGCCTCTGCTGCGGGATGCGGGCCAGCGCGTGCACCGCTGCCTCGGCGAGCGCCGGATGCGCGAGGGCCTCGTTCAGGACCCGGCGGGCGCGCTCGTCGCCGAGGGCGCCGAGGCCCTCCACGCAGGCCAGCGCCACCCGCCGGTACGGATCGTGCGGGCGCAGCCGCCGCTCCAGGGTGGTGATCAGCGCGGGCACGGACTCGGGGGCCTGCAGCTCGACCAGGAGCCGCACCGGGTGCAGGGCGTAGGCGACGCGCAGCTCGTTGGTGGCGAGCGCGGCGGCCGCGCGTGCGGTGCGCGGGTCGCCGAGGCGGGCGAGCGCGTGGGCGGCGGAGGCGCAGCGCGGCGGGTCGCGGTGGTTGAGCAGCAGCACCAGGGCCTCGAAGGCGCGCCGGTCGCCGGCGACGCCCAGCCGGAACGCGGCCAGTTCCCTGGCCCACAGCGGCTGTCCGGGCGCGGTGAGCACCTCCGCCAGTTCGTCATGGTCCTCGGTCGCCGTCAGCCGCTCGTACGCGACCGAGCCGCGCGACTCCTGTCGCATGCGTTCCGTGAGCGATCGCCACTCTTCGTCCACGAGGACCAGCCTAGGCGGGCCGCGCCGCGGGAGGGAGCTACATCACAAACTCGGTCCGGCTCAGGTCTGGCGCGCTCGTTACTCGCCGGTTAAGCTCAGACGAGCGAGTTACCCACTCGCACATCCGCTGACGACGGTTTGGTGACGCAGCCGTCGTGAGTTGGTCGGTTCGGTACATCGGTACCGCAGTACGACCCGGCTCCGGGACAGGGCCGGTCGGAATCAGCCTCTCCCGGGCGTGTATACGCCCGCGGCGACGGCCCACCGGGCGTGTGCGCCAGCAGCCCGGAAACACCCGCACCTCTTTTTCTCTCCGCCCCGGTGTGCGCCTCCTGGCGCACCCGGTGCGTTCCCAGTCGTCACCCTCATTCCTGGAGTCCCGCGATGGCCACTCCCCTGTCCGACACCCCCCTGTCCCAGCTCAAGACGATCGCCGTCGTCGGCCTCGGCACCATGGGCACCGGCATCACCGAGGTCCTCGCGAAGGCCGGCCGCGAGGTGATCGGCATCGACATCAGCGAGGCCCAGGCCGCGAAGGCCGCCGCCGCCCTGGAGGCCGCCACCGCCCGCTCCGTGGAGCGCGGCCGGCTGACCGAGCAGGAGCGCGCGGACGTCCTCGCCCGGATCCGCACGTCCACCGACATCGCCGCGGCCGCCGACGCCGACCTGGTCATCGAGGTGGCCCCGGAGTCGTACGAGATCAAGCACCAGATCTTCCGCGAGCTGGACGCCGTCGTCCGCCCCGAGACGATCCTCGCGACCGGCACCAACGCTCTGTCGGTCACCCGGCTCGCCGCCGACTCGGCCCGCCCGGAGCGCGTGCTCGGCCTGCACTTCTTCAACCCGGCCCCGGCGATGAAGCTGGTCGAGGTCGTCTCCTCGGTGCTGACCGCGCCGCAGGCCGTCGCCGCGGTCACCGACCTCGCCGTCGAGCTGGGCAAGGAGCCGGTCGCGGTCGGCGACCGCCCCGGGTTCGTCGCGGACGGGCTGCTGTTCGGCTACCTCAACCAGGCCGCCGCGATGTACGAGGCCCGGTACGCCTCCCGCGAGGACATCGACGCGGCCATGCGGCTCGGCTGCGGTCTGCCCATGGGCCCCCTCGCCCTGCTGGACCTCATCGGCATCGACACCGCGCGTACGGTCCTGGACGCCATGTACGCCGAGTCCGGCGACCGGCTGCACGCCCCCGCCCCGATCCTGAAGCAGCTCAGCGAAGCGGGCCTGACCGGCCGCAAGGCCGGGCGCGGCTTCTACACGTACGAGGCGCCCGGCAGCGCCACCACCGTGCCGGACGCGCTGACCCCGGTCGAGGGGAACGCGCAGGTCACGGGCCGCTCCGTGCGCTCCGTCGGCGTCGCGGGCTCGGGCACGATGGCCTCCGGGATCGCCGAGGTCTTCGCCAAGGCCGGGTACGAGGTCGTCCTCGCCGCCCGCAGCGAGGAGAAGGCCCGGACCGCCAAGGCGCGGATCGGCAAGTCCCTCGCGCGCTCCGTCGACAAGGGCCGGATGACCGCCGAGGCGGCCGCCCGGACCCTGGACCTGATCACCCCGGCGGGCTCCTACGAAGCCTTCGCCGGCGTCGACCTCGCCGTCGAGGCGGTCGCCGAGGACCTGGAGGTCAAGCAGCAGCTGTTCGCGACGCTGGACAAGGTCTGCAAGCCCGGCGCGGTCCTCGCCACCACCACCTCCTCGCTGCCCGTGGTCGCCTGCGCCCGCGCCACCTCGCGCCCGCAGGACGTGATCGGCATGCACTTCTTCAACCCGGCCCCGGCGATGAAGCTGGTCGAGGTCGTCCGCACGGTCCTGACGGCCGACGACGTCCACGCCACCGTCCGCGAGGTCTGCGCGAAGGTCAGGAAGCACGCCGTGGACTGCGGCGACCGGGCCGGGTTCATCGTGAACGCGCTGCTGTTCCCGTACCTGAACAACGCGGTCAAGATGGTTCAGGAGCACTACGCGTCCCTCGACGACATCGACGCCGCGATGAAGCTCGGCGGCGGCTACCCGATGGGCCCCTTCGAGCTGCTGGACGTCGTCGGTCTGGACGTCTCGCTCGCGATCGAGAAGGTGCTGCACCGCGAGTTCCGCGACCCGGGCCTGGCCCCGGCGCCGCTGCTGGAGCACCTGGTGGCCGCGGGCTGCCTCGGCCGCAAGACCGGCCGCGGCTTCCGCGAGTATGCCCGCCGCTGACGGCGCCGGTGACTGGTTCGACGGTGCCTCCGAGGGCGCGGACTGGGGCGGCCTGCTGGACCCCGTGGCGTTTCCCGCCCTTTCCGGCCCCGGCACTCCCCCGCCCTCCAGGGGCGGGGGAAACCCCGGACCTGCGCATCGAGCTGCGGACATGCAGTACGTTCGGGTCATGTCCCAGCCCGCCAAGTCCTCACGTACACCAGCCACGCCCGACGCGCCGGAAAGTGCCGCAGGCAGTCGCGCCGCCGCCCAGCGGCTGAAAATGCGCCGAGAGCTGGCGGCCGCAGCGATGGAGCTGTTCGCGACCAAGGGGTACGAGGCGACCACCGTCGACGAGATCGCGGCCGCTGCCGGGGTCGCGCGCCGCACCTTCTTCCGCCACTTCCGCTCCAAGGAAGAGGCGATCTTCCCCGACCACGACGACACGCTGATCCGCGCGGAGGCGGTCCTCAACGCCGCCCCCGCGCACGAGCACCCGCTCGACACCGTGTGCCGTGGCATCAAGGAAGTCATGAAGATGTACGCGGCCCGGCCGGAGATCTCGGTCGCCCGCTACAAGCTCACGCGCGAGGTGCCCACCCTGCGCGAGGCGGAGATCGCCTCGGTGGCCCGCTACGAGCGCCTGTTCACCCGCTATCTGCTCGGCCACTTCGACGAGCACGCGCACGCCGACGACGCCAACGACGACCCGCTGCTCGCCGAGGTCGCCGCCTCCGCCGTCGTCACGGCCCACAACCACGTCCTGCGGCGCTGGCTGCGGGCCGGCGGCCAGGGCGACGTGGAGGCCCAGCTCGACCACGCCTTCGCGATCGTGCGCAAGACCTTCGGCACGGGCATCGGCGCCGGACGCGGCTCGGCGGCCAAGCCGGCCGCCACCACGGCCCCGGCGACGGTGTCCGCACACGGCGAGGTGCTCGTGACGGTCGCCCGCACGGACGCCCCGCTCGACGAGGTCATGCGCACCATCGAGGAGGCGCTCAAGGAGCGCTGAGGCCCGCCGAGGCGCTCCGAGCGCGCGTTCCCGCTGTGACGACGGCCACCCCACGGGGTGGCCGTTTTGGCATGTCAGGGGCCCTTTTCCAGCAGATTTCAGAAGCCGTTCGATCGATCATCGCTCATTTGTTACGTAAAGATTTCATCTGAGGCGAACTCATGGCACTCAGTGCCTTGCCACCTGACACGCGGTGTCATACGTTGAAGGTGTCCGGGCGGCCGGCGAGCAGAGACCGATCGTTCGCCGGCTGTCCCCGCAAGCTCATGGCCTGCGCGCCCGGACGCCTGCGTCACAGGCAACCTCCCGCGCCACAAAGCGCTGCCGAAGCATCACCTCGCCGAACCGACGGCATCACCAAAACCCTCAGCAGCACTCCCAGTAGCACCGACGAACCCCCAGCGCCCCTCCCTCAGGGCGCTCACCGCCGGAGGCAATACCGTGACCGTGAAGGACATCCTCGACGCGATCCAGTCGCCGGAATCGACACCGGCCGACTTCGCAGCACTGCAGGTCCCCGAGTCGTACCGCGCGATCACCGTGCACAAGGACGAGACGGAGATGTTCGCGGGCCTCGAGTCCCGCGACAAGGACCCGCGCAAGTCGATTCACCTGGACGAGGTTCCGGTGCCCGAACTGGGCCCCGGTGAGGCCCTGGTGGCCGTCATGGCCTCCTCGGTCAACTACAACTCGGTGTGGACCTCGATCTTCGAGCCGCTGTCCACCTTCGGGTTCCTGGAGCGCTACGGCCGGCTCAGCGAACTGACCAAGCGCCATGACCTGCCGTACCACATCATCGGCTCCGACCTCGCGGGTGTCGTCCTGCGCACCGGCCCCGGCGTGAACGCCTGGAACCCCGGTGACGAGGTCGTCGCGCACTGTCTGTCCGTCGAGCTGGAGTCCAGCGACGGCCACAACGACACGATGCTCGACCCCGAGCAGCGCATCTGGGGCTTCGAGACCAACTTCGGCGGCCTCGCCGAGATCGCGCTCGTCAAGTCCAACCAGCTGATGCCGAAGCCCAAGCACCTCAGCTGGGAGGAGGCCGCGGCCCCGGGCCTGGTCAACTCCACCGCCTACCGCCAGCTGGTCTCCCGCAACGGCGCCGGCATGAAGCAGGGCGACAACGTCCTGATCTGGGGCGCCTCCGGCGGACTCGGATCGTACGCCACGCAGTTCGCGCTGGCCGGCGGCGCCAACCCGATCTGTGTCGTCTCCAGCGAGCAGAAGGCTGACATCTGCCGCTCGATGGGCGCCGAGGCGATCATCGACCGCAGCGCCGAGGGCTACAAGTTCTGGAAGGACGAGCGCACCCAGGACCCGAAGGAGTGGAAGCGCTTCGGCAAGCGCATCCGCGAGTTCACCGGCGGCGAGGACATCGACATCGTCTTCGAGCACCCCGGCCGCGAGACCTTCGGCGCGAGCGTCTACGTCACCCGTAAGGGCGGCACCATCACCACCTGCGCCTCGACCTCGGGCTACATGCACGAGTACGACAACCGCTACCTGTGGATGTCGCTGAAGCGGATCATCGGCTCGCACTTCGCCAACTACCGCGAGGCCTGGGAGGCCAACCGGCTCATCGCGAAGGGCAAGATCCACCCGACCCTGTCGAAGGTCTACTCCCTGGAGGAGACCGGCCAGGCCGCGTACGACGTGCACCGCAACCTCCACCAGGGCAAGGTCGGCGTGCTGTGCCTGGCCCCCGAGGAGGGCCTGGGCGTGCGCGACGAGGAGATGCGCGCCAAGCACATCGACGCCATCAACCGCTTCCGGAACGTCTGAGGGCCTTAGATGACAGAGCGTCAGAAGGACCGTCCGTGGCTCATGCGGACGTACGCCGGCCACTCGACGGCCGAGGCGTCCAACGAGCTGTACCGACGCAACCTCGCCAAGGGCCAGACCGGTCTGTCGGTGGCGTTCGACCTGCCGACGCAGACCGGCTACGACCCCGACCACATCCTCGCCCGCGGCGAGGTCGGCCGGGTCGGCGTGCCCGTCTCGCACCTCGGTGACATGCGCCGGCTGTTCCAGGACATCCCCCTGGAGCAGATGAACACCTCGATGACGATCAACGCCACCGCCATGTGGCTGCTGGCGCTCTACCAGGTCGTCGCCGAGGAGCAGGGTGCGGACATCACCAAGCTCCAGGGCACGACCCAGAACGACATCGTCAAGGAGTACCTGTCCAGGGGGACGCACGTCTTCCCGCCCGGGCCGTCGCTCCGCCTGACGACGGACATGATCGCGTACACGGTCTCCCACATCCCGAAGTGGAACCCGATCAACATCTGCAGCTACCACCTGCAGGAGGCCGGGGCCACGCCGGTGCAGGAGATCGCGTACGCGATGTCCACCGCGATCGCCGTCCTCGACGCCGTGCGCGACAGCGGCCAGGTGCCGCAGGAGCGTATGGGCGACGTGGTCGCGCGCATCTCCTTCTTCGTGAACGCGGGCGTCCGCTTCGTCGAGGAGATGTGCAAGATGCGGGCGTTCGGCCGCATCTGGGACAAGATCACCCGTGAGCGGTACGGCATCGAGGACGCGAAGCAGCGCCGGTTCCGCTACGGCGTCCAGGTCAACTCGCTCGGCCTGACCGAGGCGCAGCCGGAGAACAACGTCCAGCGGATCGTCCTCGAGATGCTGGCCGTGACCCTCTCCAAGGACGCCCGTGCGCGTGCCGTGCAGCTGCCGGCCTGGAACGAGGCCCTCGGCCTGCCCCGGCCGTGGGACCAGCAGTGGTCGCTGCGCATCCAGCAGGTCCTCGCGCACGAGAGCGACCTGCTGGAGTACGAGGACATCTTCGAGGGCTCGCACGTCATCGAGGCGAAGGTGAACGCCCTCGTCGAGGAGTCCCTCGCCGAGATCGACCGGATCCAGGAGATGGGCGGCGCGATGGCCGCCGTCGAGTCCGGCTACCTCAAGTCCCAGCTGGTCTCCTCGCACGCCGAGCGCCGGGCCCGGATCGAGTCCGGGCAGGAGAAGATCGTCGGCGTCAACATCTTCGAGACCACCGAGCCCAACCCGCTCACGGCCGACCTGGACACCGCGATCCAGACGGTCGACCCGGCGGTCGAGGCCCGGGTCGTCGAGGCGATCGGGGGCTGGCGCGACACCCGCTACCAGCCGCCCTTCAACCACCCGCGCCCCTGCAAGGCGCTGGAGCGGCTGAAGGAGGCCGCCAAGGGCACCGACAACCTCATGGAGGCCACCCTGGAGTGCGCCCGCGCCGGGGTCACGACCGGCGAGTGGGCGGGTGCGCTGCGCGAGGTGTTCGGCGAGTTCCGCGCGCCGACCGGGGTCTCCTCCGCTCCCATCGCCGTTCCCGTCGAGGCCGGCTCGGCACTCGCCGAGGTCCGCGCCAAGGTGGACGGCACCGCCCGCGAACTGGGCGTCGGCAAGCTCCGCTTCCTGGTCGGCAAGCCCGGTCTGGACGGGCACTCCAACGGCGCCGAGCAGATCGCCGTCCGTGCGCGTGACGCCGGCTTCGAGGTGGTCTACCAGGGCATCCGGCTGACGCCCGAGCAGATCGTGGACGCCGCGCTGGCGGAGGACGTGCATGCCGTGGGCCTGTCGATCCTCTCCGGCTCGCACGCCCAGCTGGTGCCGGACGTGCTCCAACGGCTGCGTGTGGCCGGTGCCACAGATATACCCGTGATCGCTGGTGGCATCATCCCGAATGGTGACGCCGACCAGCTGCGGGCCGCAGGAGTGGCCGCGGTCTTCACCCCGAAGGACTTCGACATCACCGGGATCATCGGCCGCATCGTCGACGAGATCCGGAAAGCGAACAAGCTCGACCCCCTGGAGGTCCCCGCATGACCGTCAACCGTCTTCGTCCGCGGCGTTCCTGCCTCGCCGTGCCGGGGAGCAACCCCCGCTTCCTGGAGAAGGCGCAGGGCCTCCCGGCCGACCAGGTCTTCCTGGACCTGGAGGACGCGTGCGCGCCGCTGGCCAAGCCCGAGGCGCGGCACACCATCGTCAAGTTCCTCAACGAGGGTGACTGGACGGGCAAGACGCGGGTCGTGCGCGTCAACGACTGGACGACCGAGTGGACGTACCGCGACGTCGTGACCGTCGTCGAGGGCGCGGGCCAGAACCTCGACTGCATCATGCTGCCGAAGGTGCAGACCGCCGAGCAGATCGTCGCCCTGGACCTGCTGCTGACGCAGATCGAGAAGACCATGGGCTTCGAGCTGGGCAAGATCGGCATCGAGGCGCAGATCGAGAACGCGCAGGGCCTCAACAACGTCAACGCGATCGCGCAGGCCTCCCCGCGCGTCGAGACGATCATCTTCGGCCCGGCCGACTTCATGGCCTCCATCAACATGAAGTCGCTCGTCGTGGGCGAGCAGCCGCCCGGCTACCCGGCGGACGCCTACCACTACATCCTGATGAAGATCCTGATGGCCGCCCGCGCCAACAACCTCCAGGCGATCGACGGCCCCTACCTGCAGATCCGCAACGTCGAGGGCTACCGCGAGGTCGCCCAGCGCGCCGCGGCCCTGGGCTTCGACGGCAAGTGGGTGCTGCACCCGGGCCAGGTCGAGGCGGCCAACGAGATCTTCTCGCCCTCCCAGGAGGACTTCGACCACGCCGAGCTGATCCTGGACGCGTACGACTACTACACGTCCGAGGCCGGCGGCAAGAAAGGCTCCGCGATGCTCGGCGACGAGATGATCGACGAGGCCAGCCGCAAGATGGCCCTGGTCATCTCCGGCAAGGGACGCGCCGCCGGCATGCAGCGCACGTCGAAGTTCGAGATCCCGGAGGCCTGAGCGCGATGCAGTTCGGACGCACCTACGAGGAGTTCGAGGTCGGGGCGACGTACAAGCACTGGCCGGGCAAGACGGTCACGGAGTACGACGACCACCTGTTCTGTCTCCTCACCATGAACCACCACCCGCTCCACATGGACACCAACTATGCGGAGAAGACGACGGACTTCGGCAAGAACGTCGTCGTCGGGAACTACATCTACTCGCTGCTGCTCGGCATGAGCGTGCCGGACATCTCCGGCAAGGCGATCGCCAACCTGGAGATCGAGTCGCTCAAGCACGTGGCGCCGACCTTCCACGGCGACACCATCTACGGGCAGACGACGGTGCTCGACAAGTGGCCGTCGAAGTCGAAGGACGACCGCGGCATCGTCTACGTCGAGACCAAGGGCTACAAGCAGGACGGCACCCTGGTGTGCGTCTTCCGCCGCAAGGTCATGGTGCCCACCGAGACGTACATCAAGGAGCGCGGCGGCGAGCAGCCCGGCCGCCCGGAGCTGAAGCAGCAGGAGAAGTAATGGCGCGCCTCGCCCAGACCGCCGGTCTGACCGACGTCCAGCAGGAGATCCTCTCCACCGTTCGGGACTTCGTCGACAAGGAGATCATTCCTGTCGCGACCGGGCTGGAGCACCGCGACGAGTACCCGCAGCAGATCGTGGACGGCCTGAAGGAACTCGGCCTGTTCGGTCTGATGATCCCCGAGGAGTACGGGGGCCTGGGCGAGTCGCTCCTCACCTACGCGCTGTGCGTGGAGGAGATCGCCCGCGGCTGGATGTCGGTGTCCGGCATCATCAACACGCACTTCATCGTCGCGTACATGCTCAAGCAGCACGGCACGCAGGAGCAGAAGGACCACTTCCTTCCGCGCATGGCGGCCGGCGACATCCGGGGCGCGTTCTCGATGTCGGAGCCGGGCCTGGGCTCCGATGTGTCGGCCATCACATCCAAGGCGGTCAAGGACGGCGACGAGTACGTCCTGAACGGTCAGAAGATGTGGCTGACGAACGGTGGCACCTCGTCCCTGGTGGCCGTTCTCGTCCGGAGTGACGAAGGACACCCCGAGGGCACGGCACCCCACAAGTCGATGACGACCTTCCTGATCGAGAAGGAGCCCGGCTTCGGCGAGGTCCGCCCCGGCCTCACGATCCCGGGCAAGATCGACAAGATGGGCTACAAGGGCGTCGACACCACCGAGCTGATCATGGACGGCCTCCGGGTTCCGGCCGATCGGGTGCTCGGCGGCGTCACCGGCCGAGGTTTTTACCAAATGATGGACGGCGTGGAGGTCGGCCGCGTCAATGTGGCGGCGCGTGGCTGCGGGGTCGCCCAGCGCGCCTTCGAACTGGGTGTCCAGTACGCCCAGCAGCGGCACACTTTCGGCAAGCCGATCGCCCAGCACCAGGCCATCCAGTTCAAGCTGGCCGAGATGGGCACCAAGGTCGAGGCCGCGCATGCCATGATGGTGAATGCGGCACGCAAAAAGGACTCCGGGGAACGAAACGACCTCGAAGCAGGGATGGCGAAATACCTCGCCTCCGAGTACTGCAAGGAGGTCGTGGAAGATGCCTTCCGGATCCACGGCGGCTACGGCTTCTCCAAGGAGTACGAGATCGAGCGCCTCTACCGGGAGGCTCCGATGCTGCTCATCGGTGAAGGCACCGCCGAGATCCAGAAAATGATCATCGGGCGCAGGTTGCTGGAAGAGTATCGATTCCAGGGCTGATTGTCCGGGTACGGGGTGTTTTCTTCGAGAAGAAGATCACACCCCGTGGACACTCTTCGGCCGCCGACTCGGCTGCCTCGCTTGCCCAGTTGCAGCCCGCGCCCGGTACGATCCCGGGAAAGCCGCCGTCCCCCGTCAGAGCGCGGCATCATCCGCTACGAAGGTCATCCATGCCCCACAGCCAAACCTCTGCACCTCGCGACCGCCAGGTCGGCGTACGCCTCGCGCGCGGAGCATCGCCGTGGCTTCTCCCGACCGTCGCCACCGCAGCCCTCAGCCTGGCCCGCGCCCGCCGTTCCGGCGCCGCCAAGGCCGTGGCCGTGCCCGCCACCGCGCTCGCGGCGGGCATGCTGTGGTTCTTCCGCGACCCCGAGCGCGAGATCGCCCAGGGCCGTGTCATCTCGCCCGCCGACGGTGTGGTGCAGAGCATCATGCCCTGGAAGGACGGCCGCACCCGGGTCGCGATCTTCATGAGCCCGCTCAACGTCCACGTCAACCGCGCGCCCCTCTCGGGCACGGTGACGTCGGTCGAGCACATCCCCGGCGGCTTTGTTCCGGCTTTCAACAAGGAGAGCGAGAACAACGAGCGCGTAGTCTGGCATTTCGACACCGAACTCGGCGACATCGAGATGATCCAGATCGCCGGCGCGGTGGCCCGCCGCATCGTGCCCTACATCCCCGAGGGCACGAAGGTCGAGCAGGGCGACCGAATCGGTCTGATCCGCTTCGGCTCGCGTGTCGACCTCTACCTGCCCGAGGGCGTGGAGGTCGCGGTCGAGGTCGGCCAGAAGACCGTGGCTGGGGTGACTCGCATTGACCGTGATTGATCCGGAGACCCAGGCGGGCTGGGTGCCCGAGGCGGACGAGGTGGACGAAGAAGAGGAGATGCCCCTCTCTCTCCGCCTCTCAATAGCGGACACCCTCACGCTGGGCAACGCCACGTGCGGCTTCATGGCGGTGTACTTCACCACCACCGGCATCCTGATCCCGCACCTCACCGACAGCCAGGAGTCCGGCATGGCGCGCAACAGCGCGGCCACGGCGGTCATCCTGATGCTGTGCGCAGCCGTGTTCGACCTGTTCGACGGCCTGGTGGCGCGCAAGCTCCGCTCCTCGCCCATGGGCGCCGAGCTGGACAACCTGTCGGACCTGATCAGCTTCGGCCTGGCGCCCGCGTACTTCGTGCTGGTCTACGGCATGGTCGCGGACGACGCGTACCAGAAGGTGGCGGCGGTCGGGGCAATCGTGGTGCTCCTGGCCGTGGTGCTGCGTCTGGCGCGCTTCTCGTGCGTGACGCCGACGAACGGCATGTTCCAGGGCATGCCCTCGCCGTTCGGCGCGCTGACGGTCGTCTCGATCATCCTGCTGGAGCTGCCCTTCTTCGCGACGCTCCTGGCGATCCTCGGTACGGCCTGGCTGATGGTGAGCCGGGTCGAGTACCCGAAGCCGCGGGGCCGCCTCGCGGTGGCCATGCTGTCCTGGATCGTCCTGTCCATGGGCCTCCTGACCGCCTGGGCCTTCGACGCCCCGGGCGGCCAGCTGCTCCTCCAGACGGGCTGCGCCCTGCAGCTGGTCATGGGCGCGGTGATCCCGCTGTTCGCCACGGCGCGCCGGGTGAACAACTTCCGCGACAACCGTCGGGAGGCACGGGCGGCGCAGCTGCCCTGACCCTCCGCACCGACACACCGGGTGTGGCCCGAGCCTCCGAGGCTCGGGCCACACCCGTTTTGCGTTCAAGGGCTGCGACCGGCTCCCCTTTGCCCCGTCAACTACCCCTGTTCCCTGCCGATTTGCAGTGATTCACGGGTAGGGCGACGGTGGAAACAGGGGCATTTACGAACATTCATCCCACCATGCGGATGGGAGGACAGCCATGCCCGGACCCGTACAGACGGACTACCCGGTCCCGCACAAGTCGAACAATCCGGCCAACGCGAACAAGCAGGTGAACCTCTTCGTCCGGGAGTGGAACGGCACCCAGCCGGGCCACGACCCCGAGCCGGTGCTGATGCTCCACGGCAGAAGCGTGCCGGTGCTCGCCGGATACGACCTCGTGCTCCCCGGAGTGCCCGGGGACGACGCCATCCGGTACAGCTGGGCCCAGCAGCTGGCCAAGGACCACTACGACGTGTACATGATGGACGTACAGGGCAACGGGAAATCGCCACGCCTGATGATGGACGACCCGTGCAACGCCAATCCGGCCCAGCGGGACGACGTCCTGGGCCCGCTCGCGGCTCCGTGCGGGACGCCACCGTACCCCCACGAGTTCGGCACCTCGCAGAGCGAATGGTCGGAGCTGGCCACGGTCGTCAAGTTCGTCAGGTCACGGTGCATGAACAAGCCGATCCACTTCATCGGCTGGTCCGCCGCGGGACCGCTCATGGGTCCTTACGCCCTCCTGCACCCCACGGAGGTCAAGAGCCTGTTCCTCCTCGCCCCGATCTTCGCGCCGCTGGGACGGTGGTCGGAGAATCCCGTTGACCCGTTCGGGCTCCCCAAAGGGGTCACGAACCTGCCCGTGTACCCGCCGCAGGCCATGTTCGGCTTCCCGATGCACGTCAACAGCAAGACCGGCTTCAAGGTCGCATGGGACCGCGAGACGGGCAGCCCGCTCCAGCGGGAGCCCGGCATCGAGGACACGGTGTGGGCCGCCATGATGGACAGTGACCCCGTCGGCGCCAAGTGGGGTCCCCTGCTGCCGGACGGCACGCACGAGGGCGTCCACCGGTTCCGGAACTCGTTCTGGTGGGGCTGGAACAACCAGACCGCGGCGTACAACGGCGTGCTCGGCAACCAGGTGCCCGTCGCCCTCGTCCACGGCGAGCTGGACAGGACGGCCAACACCCCGGAGGCCCTCCCGGTGCCGCCGGTCCTGCGCTTCTCCGTCCCGGCCCTCTACAAGGCCGTCGCGGGGCCGGACAAGCTGATGTTCCAGCTGGCGGGCGCGGGACACTCCATGGTCTGGGAGCGCCCCGCGAAGATCCTGCACCAGATCACGAAGCAGTGGCTGGCCCACCAGCAGGTGTGGGGCCTCACGAGCGGCAGCTACTACCGGGACGTGGACGGGGAGCTGACCGAACTGCAGTAGGACCGGCCGTGCGGCGACGGCTCAGACCAGGAAGTCCTGGCCGATCCGCTCCGCGACCCGCTCCAGGATCGGCCCGGCGTCCGCGATGCACTTCGCCACGTCCGGCTCCACCGACGTCAGCGGGTACGCCCGGCCGATCCCGGCCCGGTGCAGCGCCTCCTCCGGCAGGGCGAGCCGGCCGCACACCGCCACGACGTCCTTGCCGGCCGCCCGGGCCGCCGCTGCGACCCCCGCCGGCGCCTTCCCGTGCAGGGTCTGCTCGTCCAGCGAACCCTCACCGGTGATCACCAGGCCGGCCCGGTCCAGCGCCGGAGCGAAGCCGAGCACGTCCAGCATGACCTCGATGCCGGGGCGGAAACGGGCGCCCAGGAGAAGGGCGCCGTAGCCGATGCCGCCGGCCGCACCGGCGCCCGGTGCCGCCGCGTGCTCGGCGGCGCGCGGCCCCACGGCCGTCTCCAGGACCTTGGCGAAGTGGGCGAGGGCCGCGTCCAGGGCCGCCACGTCGTCCGGCGAGGCGCCCTTCTGCGGCCCGTACACCGCGGGCGCGCCCTTCGGTCCGGTCAGCGGGTTGTCGACGTCGCTGGCGAGGACCAGCTCCACGGTGGACAGGCGCGGGTCGAGACCGGACAGGTCCGCGCGTGCCAGCTCGGCGAGACCGCCGCCGCCCGGCGAGACCGGCTCGCCGTCCTCGTCCAGGAACCGGGCGCCCAGCGCGGACAGCATCCCGGCGCCGCCGTCCGTCGTGGCGCTCCCGCCGACGCCGAACACGATCGTCCGCGCGCCCGCGTCCAGCGCGGCCCGCAGCAGCTCTCCCGAGCCGTACGTGGAGGCGGTCAGCGGCGCGAAGACACCGGCCGGCAGCCGCTGCAGACCGCTCGCCTCGGCCATCTCCACCACCGCGGTGTCGCCGCGCAGCGCGAACGCGGCCGTCACCTCCTGGCCGAGCGGCCCGGCGACCCGGATCTCCCGGCGCTCGAAGCCGGCCGCGACCGCCGCGTCCACGGTTCCGTCGCCACCGTCGGCCACGGGCAGCGCCTCGACGTCGAGGCCGGGCACGACCCGGCGCAGCCCGGCCGTCACCCGCTCGGCGACCTGCACGGCCGTCAGCGAGCCCTTGAACTTGTCCGCGGCGATGAGCACCCTGCGGGTCTCGTTCACTGCAGCGTCCGCCACCTTGCTTTCCCCTTGCTCTCCGGGCCCCGCGCACGTCAGGGCCAGTCGCGCCGCTGCGACCTTAACCGGAGGACACCCCCGTCGTCATGCCCCGACCGAACCCTGGGCAGCGCCTGGGAGCCGGCCGGGAAAACGGGTAGACCCCAGCCATGAACAATCAGGGCACCGGGCCGGACCTCGCCGACCGCATCCACGGGGGCTGGCTCGGCCGGATCGCGGGCAACATGCTCGGCAAGCCGGTCGAACAGGGCGAGGTGTGGACCCGCGAGCGCATCGACCGCTATCTGCGCAAGGCCGCCGCCCTGCCGCTCACCGACTACCTGCCCGAGCCCGCCGACGCGGCCGACGGCGCCGTGCTGCGCCCGGAGTGGCGCCAGTGCGTGCGCGGCCGTGTCCACGGCAGCTGCCGCGACGACGACGTCGACTACGCCGTCCTCGGCCTGCACCTGCTGGAGACCCACGGGTTCGGCTTCAGCACCGAACAGGTCGGCGACCTGTGGCTGCTCAGGCTGCCGTACCTGCAGACCTTCACCGCGGAGCGGGCGGCGTACCGCAACCTCGCGAACGGTCTGAAGCCGCCGCTGACGGCGACGTACGACAACCCGTACCAGGAGTGGATCGGCGCGCTGATCCGTGCCGACGTCTACGGCTGGACCTGCCCGGGCGACCCGCCCCGCGCGGCGGCGCTGGCCCGCCGGGACGCGGTGCTCTCGCACACCGGCAACGGCGTCTACGGCGCGATGTTCGCGGCCGCGCTGATCTCGGCGGCGTTCATCGCGCCGGGGGTGCGGCAGGCGCTGGAGGCCGCGCTGGCCGTGATCCCGGCGAGCAGCCGGCTGGCCCGGACCGTGCGCCGGGTCGTGTCCCTGCACGAGACCCGGCTGCCCTGGGAGGAGACACTGGCCACGGTGTCCGCGGAGACCGCCGGCCTCGGCTGGATCCACACGGTCCCGAACGCGGCGGTCCTCACGGCCGGGCTGCTGTACGGCGACGGCGACTTCACCCGGACCATCGCCCTCACCGTCCGCGGCGGCCTGGACACCGACTCCAACGGGGCCACGGCCGGTTCGGTGGCCGGGGTGCGCACCGGTGCGGCGGCCGTCCCGGACCAGTGGAAGGACCCGCTGGAGGACACCGTGCGAAGCGCGGTGTTCGGTTTCGACGGGGTACGGATCAGTGCGCTGGCCGAGCGCACCCTGCGCCTGGCCGAGGCGGTTGCCGGCCCCGCACCCCGTTGAAGAGTGCGGCGAAGTCGGGCGCAGCAGCGGATTCGCCGAGCCGGTCGACGAACTCCACGCCACCAGCCAGGAGTTCGCGGCACTGTGGAAGGCGTGCGACGTCACCGTGTTCCGCTTCCTCGGCGGCCACTCGAAGCGGCTGCTCGCGTCACTTGTCGGCGCGAATCCGTCGTAAACGCCGCCAACACCGAGTCGCGATCGGCACAATGACGTCATGCCGGAGTACCTGGAACTCGATCTGTCCGGAGCCGAAGTCCGCGTGGAACTCGCCGATGTGGGCGAGGCGCCGGAGTCCTCGGGGCTGCCTGCGGAGTTCGGCGCGCCGAGCCCCGTCGCGACCGGCGGCGGCCGGGTCACCGCTCTCGCCGCCGACGGGCTTCGGGCAGCACTGCGCCCGTTGGGCCCGCTCCTCGACGAGGTCCACTCGGCGGTGTCGGGGGCGCAGCAGCCGCCCGAGTCCTTCACGGTCGAGTTCGGTGTCGAGCTGGGCAAGGACCTTAAACTCGGCATCGTGAGCGCCCGAGGCCGGGCCACGATGACGGTGGCGGCGACCTGGCGGCAAAATTCGCACGGAGCGTAGGTGAGCTGGTTCCAACAGTCCGCGGGGCCCCCGCCGGTCGTGGCCGTCCACGCCCCCGATGCCGGCACGGCGGCCGGAGCCGCCGCGCTGCTCACCCCGCAGTGGGTGCTGACCTGCGCGCATGTGGTCAACGAAGCCCTCGGGCTGCCACAGCTCAGCACCGAGTGGCCCGCGGAGAAGGGCCTCGCCGTCACCTTCGCCCGTGGAACGTCGCGGATCGCGGCACGGATCGAGAAGTGGGTGCCGCCCACGAATACTGCTGCGGTCTGGCACGGTGATCTGTGCCTGCTGCAGCTCGACGAGCCCGCGCCTGAGTGGGTGCCGCCTGTCCTCTGGGCGGACATGACCCAGGGGCAGCCTCTTCGGGCCTGGCACAGCTGCGGTGATCCGGTCACGTTCGCGGACGTCGAGATGAAACTGCTCGACCGGCATGTCGGCTATGTGGACGGTCAGTTGTCGGGGGCCCCGATCGGACCGGGGTTCAGCGGCGGTCCGCTGTGGACCGCGTCGGGCACGGCGGTTGGCCTGGTCGTCGGCAGACTGGAACCGCCGGGTGGCGCCCTGACGTCCGGGCACACACTGCGGCGGGCCTGGGCGCTGCCTTGGCAGACGCTGCGCGCGGAACTGGACCGCGTCGGGGCCCGGGCCGTGGTCACGGCCTGCCGCACGGTGCGTGCGGTTCCGGCGCACGACCCTGTCGGCGCCAAACTCGTGGCCGCACTACGGGAGTTGCTGCCCACCGCAGCCGCCCGGACGGAGCCCGCACGGCATCTGGTGCAGGAGCTGAAACTCAACGGGCCGCAGGACGGCAGCGCACCGACGGTGGAAGAGCTGGCCGCCGAACTGCTCAGCACACCACGCGCGTTGCCGACGATCAGCGAATGCCTGGTGACCGGTCCCGACGGAGCGCGGCCGGAGCGGCTGAACGCGCTGCTCGCGCTCGGCCGGGTCATCGACGCGGCCGGGCTGCTGTCGCACGGCGAGTACGCGTTCCTGGAGGAGCGGCTGCGCGAGGTGGCCAGCCAGGACAGCATGCTGCCGGCCCGTGCCGCGCAGGAAGCACTGCGGTTCACACAACCTCCCGACGCCCTCTGCGAGCCGGTGCTGCGGCCCGAGGCGGTGGGCGAGGTGATCACCGGGCTGGAGGGCTGCCACGAGGGCGGTCCGGGGCCGGAGGACACGCCTCGCGTTCCGTCCCTGGTCCATGTCGTCGAATTCATCGCCGCCGGGCTGCCCGAGCCCCGGCGACAGGCGCTTCAGGACTGGAGCGACCGGGTCTGCGACCGGCTCGGGGTGCATACGGCGGCCCGGAACCAGCGGCGCGAGGACGCCCGGCAGTGGGCCGGGCTGCGGACGGCTCCCCGGGCCAGGCTGCTGGCCCGACTCGACGTGTACGGCCCAACCGCGCCCGGATGCTTCCGGTGTCGGCTCTGGCAGCAACGGCCGGACGGCTCCCAGCACCGCATGGACACCACCGCCGGCGACGCGCCCCTCACGCCCGAGCAGGTCGCCACCGTGATCCGCGACGGTGCCCAGCGCCTTCAGCATGCCACCCGTGGGGAACCCCCCGCGGTGGACATAGAGGTGGACCGCGCCGGGCTCCATCTGCCGCTCGACGAATGGGAGCCGGAACCGCCCAACGCCTTCGAACCGAGCCTGCCGCTAGGCGTGCTCTACCAACTGACATTGCGCTCCGCCGACATGAGCCGACAGGTACCCACCCGTGATCCGGAGCGGCAGCGCCGATGGGGCGACGGGCACGGACGGCCGCTGGTCATCGGCAGGCAGCACGCGGACAGCCGGGAAGTGGCGGGGCTGCTGAGGTCGACCTACCTGGACGCCAACCAGGTGGTGCTGCACGGCCCGCCCGAGCTGCGCAACCAGCTCCTCGACCTCTGTCTGGCCCTGGGCGTGCCCGTGGTGGTGTGGGACCGAGAGGCACAGAGCCACGACCACGCCGAACACCTCGCCCCGGTCAACCCGGCCGGGCCGCTGCACGGACTGCCCCGCCGTTTGCACGAGTTTCGTGCGGAGAAGCCGGCGAAGAAGCGGGCGGACCCTTCGGCCCGTCAGGCGAGCCCCTCTCTCGTGTGGGAGGACCCCACCTGGGACAGGCTGGCCCACGAGGATCCCGGCCTGCAGTTGACCGACCCGGACGAAGGAGCACCCAGCCGATGACAGCACCGCACGCCCCGGGCCACGACTCCGGGCCCGACGGCTGGCGGCTGTTCCGGGGCGATGGGCAGGCCCGGCAGGTCGCGTTCCCCGAGGCTCCGCCCTGGCGGCGGTTCGCCTCCACATCGAGCGCATCCGAGCCACCGAAGCCGCTGCCCTATCTGATCGGCCCCGCCGAGGCCGATGTGGTCAACGCAGCCCTCCTGCTGCGCCGCCCGCTGCTCGTCACCGGCCACCCGGGCACGGGTAAATCCTCCCTGGCCCACGCCGTCGCACACGAACTGTCCCTCGGCCAGGTCCTGAACTGGCCGGTCAACAGCCGTTCCACCCTGCAAGACGCGCTCTACCGTTACGACGCGATCGGACGGCTGCGCGAATCCAACCTGCGCCGGGAACAGCCCTCTGAGCAGCCGCCTCACGAGCAGGAGCCGGACATCGGCTCGTACGTCCGTCTCGGCCCCCTGGGCACCTCGCTCGTCCCGTCCGAGCGGCCCCGGGTACTGCTCGTCGACGAGCTCGACAAGGGGGATGTGGACCTGCCCAACGACCTGCTGGCGGTCTTCGAGGACGGCGAGTTCGAGATCCCCGAGCTGGCCCGGCTGCCCGAGAAGCACCACCGTATCGAGGTGCTGACCGCGGACCTCGGGGCGCGGGTGCCGGTCGTCCGGGGCCGGGTGCGCTGTTCGGAGTTTCCCGTGGTCGTGATCACCAGCAACGGCGAACGCGAGTTCCCGCCCGCCTTCCTGCGCCGCTGCGTGCGCCTGGAGATCGAGAAACCCACGGACGACCAGTTGCGTGACATCGTGCGGGCTCATCTCAGGGACGCGGATCTCAAGGACGTCGACGATCTGCTGAGTAAGTTCCTCACCCGCCGCACCTCGGGTGAGCTGGCCACCGACCAGCTGCTCAACGCGGTGTTCCTCCGCAAGGGGGGCGTCGCCCTCTCCGAGGGGAAGCTTCTGGAAGCCGTGCTGCACCGGCTCGGCGGAACGGTGTAGCGACGGTGCGGTCCGGATCCGGGCGGAGCGGGGACGGCCGGGCGCCGGAGCCGGATCGGTCGTCCCCGAAGGCACCAGGCATGCGGGCCGTTGGGCAGGTGGCCACGATTCTCGCCGACAGCGGTGTGGAGCTGTCCCCCGAGGAATTGCTGGACACGCTGTGGCTGGCGGGACGCCTGCGCGCGGACGGATCGGCGCCGCTGGCACGGGCGGTCGGCAAGGTGAGCGGCCGGGACGGTCCGAACCCGGACGCCGTGCCGGGCATCCTGGACGACGCCGCCCCGGCCTCCGCGCCCGCCCCCACGCCGGAGTGGTCGCCCCCGCCCAAAGCCCCGCCACCCCCGCCCAAAGCCCCGCCACCCCCCGTCGCGCCGCCCCTTCCGCGCGGTCCCGACCAGGCTGTCCCGCGGCCGCCCCAGCCGCGCGTTCCCCTGCACGCGGCCGCCGTCCGGCCGTCGTCCCGCCCCGGCACACCCGTCCACCCCGTCAGCGCCCCCACCCCCCGGGCCGCACGGTTCGACCAGCTGCAACTGGGACGCTCCCTCCGGCCGTTGAAGCTGCGCGTCCGGGACCCGCGGAACTCGGAGCTGGACGAGACGGCCACCGCCGAGGCCGCGGCGGAGACGGGTCTGCCGGACGCCGTGCTGAGACCGTCGCAGGCTCGCTGGCTGGACGTCACGCTCCTGGTCGACGACGGGACCTCGATGCTGCTGTGGCAGCGCCTCGCGAGCGAGGTCAAGAGCTTGCTTGAGCGCAGCGGCGCCTTCCGCACCGTACGCGTGCTGGGCCTGGACACGCGCGGTTCGCACGCCCCACGGCTGACGTCCCGCCCGTTCCTGGCCGACACCGCAGGCCTGCCTCCCTCGACCGTCACCGACACGACCGGCCGGACACTCGTCCTCGTCGTCAGCGACGGCGTGGGCGCGGCCTGGCGCGACGGCCGGATGCGAAGGCAGCTCGGGCAGTGGGGGCGGTACGGCCCGACGGCGGTGCTGCACGCCCTGCCCCCGCACTTGTGGGAGGGATCCGGGTTACGGGCCGCGCGCTGGCGCGTCACCACGAGACGGCGCGGCGCGCCGAACCACGCATGGGAAGTGGCGGACCCGGTGCTGCCGCCCGAGCTGGCGGTGTTCAACGGTGTCGAGGTGCCGGTCCTCGCGCCCGATGCCGAGGCGCTGGGCGCGTGGGCGTCGCTTCTGGCATCACCGGGGACAAGCACGGTGCTGCCCCTGCTCTCCGCCCCGTCCGCCGTCCGTCTCCCCAACGCTGCGACGGGAGCCGCGCAGGCCGTCCTGCGGTTCCGTGAGACGGCGTCCCCCGAGGCCTACCGGCTCGCCGCGCATCTGGCGGCAATGGCTCCGGTGTCCGTCCCGGTCATGCGGCTCGTCCAGCAGGTGCTCGGCCCGCGGTTCGACACCGGCCACCTCGCGGAGGTGTTCCTCGGTGGGCTGATGCGGCCCGCCAGAGCGGGTCCGGGTCCGCTCGTCCCGCAGCACCGTCGTTACGACTTCTGCGAGCAGGCCCGCGACATCCTGCTCGGTACGGCTCCGGCCGTCGAACTTCTCAGGACGGGCCGCGCCGTGGCCGACCGGTTGGCCCGGCTCGTCGGCCGTTCCCCCGATTTCCCGGCCTGGCTGGCGCATCCGGACGGTACCGATGAAGCCGTGGCCGAGTCGGAGCCGTTCGGCTGGATCGACCGGCGTCTGCTGCGGAGGCTGGGCGTGCCTCCGGATCAGGGTGGCGTACCGAAGCCGGGCCGGGACGGCGCGGAGCCCGTACCACCTCCGGACGAGGCACCCGACGAACCGCCGCCGGCGTACGTCGACGCACCCGGTTCGCCGTGGCTGTCGCTCGGGTACGGCAATCCCGTGAAGGTGCGCACCTGGCAGTTGTTCGCCCGGCACAAGCAGGCCTGGCCCCGCGAGGGGATGTTTCTGGGGCGGGACGACAGTGGCCGGACGGCCGCGATCCGGCTGAAGGCCCCGCAGTCCGCGCAGCGCGCGCCCGTGAAGCGGGAGGCCGACGCGCTGCGTGGGCTGAAGGGGAGGGGCGCGCCCGAACTGCTGGACCTGGGCGGCACCTGGACGGCGACGGAACTGCTCCTGGCGGAGGGTGATCCCCCGTACCCCGTCCCGAGTCTCGCCCAGCGAGTGGAGCTGATGGGTCCGCTTCCGGTGGAGGAGTTCGTCCACGTCGCCCATCACGCGGCTGACGTACTCGCCCACGCGCACGCCAGGGGAATCGTGCACGGGGGGCTCACCGCGCTGCGGATCCTGCCGGACAGTGAGGAGGTCTGCATCACCGGATGGGGTGCCGACGAGCACTCCGCGGACCGTGACGACGACATCGCGAGCCTGGGGTCGCTCCTGCTGGAGGCGGCCGGCCCCCGGCTGGGGCCCGGGCTGAGCGCGCTGCTGGAACGCTGCCGCAGCCCGGTGCTCGCGGACCGGCCGTCGGCAGCCCATCTCGCCATGTTCTTCCGGCACTTCGGGCATCAGACCGGGCCGCCGCCGGCTGTCCGCAGCTCCGTTTCCGTGGGCGTCGGCGATGACGGCGAGAAGGTGACCCTGGACTTCGCCGTGATGGGCCCGCACGGCAGCGTGCAGGGGCCGTTCGCCGCACGGGCCGCACTGCTGTACGTCATCGTGAACGGCATGGCGCGCCGCATGTACGCACCGGACGAGGTCCGGTTCGTCCTCGTCGGGGACGCTCGCCTGTATCTGGAACCCCGGGCCGCCAGGGATCTGCGCCAGGTGGTGTTCCAGTCGGAGACCAGAGACGTGGACGAGGCGCTCGGAGGGGAACTGCGGCTCCGTCGGGCTCTGCTCGACGAGGCTGGTGCGGCAGGCCGGCCCCGTCCGGCGCTCGCCCCGATGGTCGTGGTCACCGAGGCGCAGGACCCGGAGACGACCGCCGCCTGGCGGCGCGCCCTGCCGCCCGAACTCGGCGTCCATCTGCTGGTGCTGGAGGGCGCAGCCGACCCCCCGACGGAGCTCGGCTACCGGATCATGCTCGACGACGAGGGCGCGGGCAGCCTCACGTACGGCGCGGCCCGGCACACCTTCGGCTTCCGCCGATTGCTGTCGGCGCCGCGTGTCGACCAGGCGGCGAAGCTCACGGACGAGCAGCGCCAAGCGGTCTACCTGGGGCGGAACGGGGGCCTTCGCGAGGCCGTGATCGCGCTGCAGGACATCGCCGTCGAACAGCGCGACCTGCTCGGTCCCAACCATCCCGACACCCTCTCCAGCCACTATGAGATCGGCACCCTCTACTTGCGGTGGGGGAGGTACGGGGAAGCGCTCGACACCTTCGCGTACACAGCGGCACGGCGCGTGACGGCACTGGGCCCCGGGCATCCGGACACGCTGAACGCACACCAGCAGCGTGCGCACACGTTGAACAGGCTCGGCCGCACCGACGAGGCGTACGCGGCGTACTGCGACGTGCTCGACGGCTGGCTGGCCTCGGTCGGCGAGCAGCATCCCGCCACTCTGCTGACCCGGCACAGCCTGGCCATCACGCTGATCGCCCTCGAACGATACGACGAGGCGCTGCGGCAGGCTCACGCCGCTCACCGGGGCCGGGTCCGGATCCTCGGCGACGGTCACCCCAGCACGATGGCGAGTGCCCACGAACTCGCCATCGCACTGTTCGGATCGGGCCGGGAGGAGCAGGGGACGGAGTTGGCGCGGAATCTGTACATGCAGCGCGTGCGTGTGCTCGGAGCGGATCATGAGGACACGCTCGCGACACGGCGTCTGCTCGGCGACAACCCGTTCCCGGAGGCGGACTCGCCCCACGGCTAACCTGCTTGAGTGACCACCATCCAAGACTTCGCCACATACATCGCGAGCCTCCCCCGCGTGCTGGCCGGTGCGGCCGCGCTCTTCCGGGACGACGAGGGGCGCGTGCTGCTCGTCGAACCCAACTACCGTGAGGGCTGGGCCCTTCCGGGCGGCACGATCGAGTCGGACGACGGCGAGACGCCCCGCCAGGGGGCGCGCCGCGAGACGCTCGAAGAGATCGGCCTGGACCGGGAACTCGGCCGGATGCTGGCGGTCGACTGGGTGCACGGCACCGGCCGGCCGCCGCTGGTGGCCTACCTGTACGACGGGGGTGTGCTGCCCGAGACCGAGTTCAAGGCCATTCGGCTGCAGGAGGAGGAGCTGCTGTCCTGGCGTCTGGTGGCCCGTGAGGAGATCCCCGAGTACCTGCCCGGTGCCCTCGGCCGCCGTGTCCTGGCCGCGCTGGACGTCCTGGCTCAGGGCACGGGCACGGCGGAGCTGGAGAACGGCCACCGGGTGGCCTAGGTGTATTGACCCGCAGCGTTGTTCACTCGGCTGATCGGGGGCTGGCCTCCGAGTGCGGTGTGGCAGCGGTGGTGGTTGTAGGTGTGGA
>NZ_VISR01000025.1 GCF_007827595.1 Streptomyces sp. BK340 | reverse complement strand
GTACGCCCGAACGCATCCGCCTTCTCCGAACCACCCTTGCCGTCCAGCGAGACACTCTGGATGTTGCCGTTCAGATGCTGGTAGAACCACCAGCCGACACCGGCCGTGCCGAGGATCAGGAGCGACAGGCATACCGCGGCGATCTTCAGCACCCGCTTGCCGCGCCCCGCACCGGCTCGGCGCCGTGAACGACCGCCGGCACGTGAGCGGGAGGCGGCCCGGCCTCCCGGGCGCGGTCCGTCGGGCTCGCCCGTGCGCTGTCCGGGCACCCGGGCGCTGCGGTCGCGCGTGGCCTGGCCGCCCGGGCCGTCCCAGGGGTCGCTCATCTACCCACTCCCATGAACGGTCGGGCTCTGCAGGCCGGGCCGTCGGGTGTGCGGCCGGGCGAGCGCGGCGGTGTTCGGGCAGGCGGGAAACGGTGACTCCGCCTGAATTGCGTGATTGCGCAATCTAACAAACCCGTGGCCCGAACAGTACGGATCCTGTGGGAATTCACAGGTGAGGGATCTCATGGAACCGTGGAGCGGGCCCCGGTGGGCTCAGGCATCGACGCCGTGCAGCTGCCGTACGTAAGAGGGCGCGTGCTGCGAGCGAGCGGTGAGCTGTCCGACCAGCACCCTCACGACGATCACGATGTCGGGGTCGTCGATGTAGTAGACCTGCCGGCGGCCCTCACGGCGGGAGCTGACGAGCCCGGCGAGCTTCAGCTTGGCCAGGTGCTGGCTGACCGCGGGCAGCGCACCGCCCACCCGGTCGGCGAGGTGCGTCACATCGCTCTCGCCCTGCGCCAGCGCCCACATCAGGTGCAGCCGGGCCGACGAGGCGAGCAGCCCGAACGTCGCGGCCGCCGCCGCCAGCACGTCGGCCGACGGGTCCTCGAAGCCGCCGTTCTCCGCCACAGTCCTCTCCTGCCCCCGCCCACTTCACCGTTCACGCACATGCGGGCACCCAGTGTAGGGGTCCGCCCAGGGTTCCCCCTGGGCGGACGAGGACTGCGGGTGCGGATATTCGACGAGGACCGTGTGTGCGGTTACTTGACGTGGACCAGGCCGTCCGTGGTGACGGTCGGACGGCCGCGGGTGCCGACCACGACGATCTTCACGGTGTGCTTGGCGCTGCTGGACCAGGTCTTGGTCCAGAGGGCCTGGCGGTACTGGGTGGTGGTGGACTTCAGGTCGACCGTGGCGGTCCTGGTGCCGTCCGTCAGGGTGGAGGTGTCCGGTCAGGAGGCGGGAACGCGCACGTCACGCAGGACCAGGTTGCGTTCGTCAGGCCAGTAGAAGTCGTGCAGAGTGATCGTCAGCCGGGTCGCACGCGGGGAGACGTCCCAGATCACCGTCTCCAGCCGGCTGCGCTGGTGCGGCGGCGGGTCACCGTCACCACCGCCCTGGAAGGGGACGGTCTCGAGCGCGGCGCCGGAGGCCTGGTCGCTGAAGCGGTACTGCATGCCCTTGAAGTCGGCGCCCTCGGTGCGCGTCACGTAGGAGACGACTCTGATCGAGGGGCGGGTGGCGCCCATCCAGCTGCTGGACGTACGAGTGGTCGACACGACCTCGAACCGGACACCATGGCCCTCGATCGTCCAGGGCGGGTCGCCTTCGGCATGCACCTCCACGGGGTCCGGCCGCTGCAGGGGGCCGGGCAGCGGAAGGGCGGGGAGGCCACCGGGACCGAAGCGCTGGAAGAGGAAGAAGGCGACGACGACCACGATGATCCCGAGACTGATCCGGTTGAACGATCGCACCCGATTTCCTTAGAACAGAATCTTCTTCATCGCGCGGCGTTCGCGCACCACCGGCCCCTGCAGTTCCTGGTAAAGACGGTCGATCTGCGCGGGATTTCCGAGAGCTGACAGGGTGACGGCCTTGTGGTCCGAGCCGACCATGTAATTGATTTCGAGCGAGGCCGTGCCGGTCAGATAGGAGAGAAGGTCGCGAGAGTATTTCACCTGTGTGATCGAGGCGTACCAGAGGGACTGCTTGGAGCGCGGAACGATTCCCTGGCTGACGTCGAGTCGCCGTTCGTAGAAGTCGAAGCGACTCATCCAGGAGGTGAGAAACGCGGTCGCCCATGCCGCGGCCGCGTACACGCCCAGGGCCATGTACAGCCAGCGCTGACCGAGCAGCGGCGGGACCACCAGGGCCAGTGCCGTGGCGAACAGTGCGGCGGGCACCCCCGCTCGTACGAGGGTGCGGCTCGACCACACCAGGGTCCCGACCGTGGCACTGTCGCGCTCGTCAAGGTCGCTGGCCAGGGTACGGAACGGCGTCGGAGCCGGAATGAGGCGCTCCGTGCTGAGCGCGGCGAGAAGCTCCGGATCCTCGGGCAGCAGCGCGAGGTTGCCGCCGGGCGCCTGCGACCCAGGACTCTCACACTCCCTCAACCTGTTCCGGGCGTCCTGGACTTCACCGTGGAGCAGACACTGGCGATAGGCCTGCGCGGCCTCGCCGGGCCGGCCCTGACCCTGCAGCGACTTTCCCAGTTCATAGGAAGCCAGGTAGTGATGAGGCTCGGCACCGATGACCTTCCGGAGGTGCGTTTCGGCTCGCTGCCACGCCTTTTCCTCATTGAGGCACACGGCGAGCGCATACCGGCAGGCGAGATCTTCGGGGTGGTTATCGACTGCTCGTTCGAGAAGAGCCTTGGCATCCGCCGTCCTGCCCGCTTGGAACAGTTTTCTGGCCTGTGCAAAAGAGCCACCCTCAAGCGTCACGAGCCCTACGCTACAGCCGTCGGCCACCCTAATCTAGAAATATGACCAAAGCCGAGATCATCGCTCGTCTGAGCGATTACCTCGCCGCGCAGCGGCCCGCCGATGAAACCGACTCGGTGGACGCGCACCGCGCGATGTTCGTCTCGTACTGGCAGCAGGCCCAGCAACTCGCCGGTGGCGACACGGGACTTGCCATCAGGTGTGCCCGTGAGGCCGCTTCCATGAGCAGCCTTCCGGGAGAGTCCGCCGAGCACGCCGCCGCACGGCACGCGGCACTGCCCACGCACGCTTTCGGTGACCGCGAGGTGACGATCCTCTCCGACCCGATGCAGGGTCAGTTCTTCACGGAGACCGTCAACCCCATGTGGAACGACAAGGTGGGGCACTTCTTCGCCAGTGCCGAACTGGCCTTCTCCGGACCGTTCGAGTGGTTGTCCGCCGATGGCAACGGCCACGGCTTCGGCGTCGGCGAGACCGGGGCGAGGGTCCTCGGCTACGGAGAAGAAGTGATCCAGTTGGGCCACAACGCAGCCCACGCGATCGGCTTTCCCGTCGCACCGCACTTCGGAGCCATGGACCCGGGTGACCTGTACGTCAACGGCTGCGGGGCGGCGTTCGGCGCGGACGCCCGAGAACACGGAACCGGCGCGGACATTCTGCGGTACCTGCGCGCGCCCGACGAGGACGACGCGACCGCACCGCCCGGAACCACACCTTCACTCCCCGAGGCTCCACCCGACACGGGCCAGGGATTCGACGCGGGCGTGCCACCTGTCACCCACCGCGATGCCGAGACGGGCCCTCCCCCTCCTTCCACTGCCTCGCCCGACCCGATCGGTCAGGTGACCCTGGGGGACGGGGTCTGGGCCGACAGGGCCGGCAACTGGCATCCCGTCCTTCCGGTGACGTCACCGGACGATCTGAGCGGAAGCTCCTTCACCACGGCAGCCGGCCCCCACGATGCCGACGTCTCGGCCGTCGGTGATCCGTCCGGAGCCAAGTTCACCGGCACGGAGCTTCACCCCTGCCTCCCCGGTGTCGCCGGGCCCGCAGGCGTCGGCCACGGCCACGCTGCCGGCACACCCCTCTCCGGCGCCTCCCTCACGGCCGACCACCTCGACCACGCGCAGGCAGCCGGCACCACTCAGGACGAGGGACACGGCCTCGCCGCGCCGGCGGCGGGACCGGCGCCGGAGCAGGGGTACGAGGCGAGCGGTGCGACGTTCGCACAAGGAGCCGCGCTCCAGGGCGAGCACGCCGCTCCACCTGCCGACCATGCGCCGAGCCAGCTCGAAACCGCGCCGGGGACCGAGGCGGCAGCGGCTTTCGGCACTGAGCAGTGAGCAGTGAGCAGTGAGCAGTGAGCAGTGAGCAGTGAGCAGTGAAATCGTCCAGCCGGATCCGCCGCCGGTCCGCTGGTCGGCGTTTCGGCCAACCCTCCGCCCTCTGCCTCATGTTGCCCGGCAAGGGTCGGTGCATCAGGCACGCTCCGCGATGGGCTCTGTGCCGGGGTTCGGAGCACGGCCGAAACACGTGTGTTCGATATTGGTGCCGGGTCGTTGAGCCACGTGACAAGCCGGAGCGACCGTCAGGGGGATCACGTTGACCTCGGCCGACACACACGATCAGCAGGACGCGACACCTCCTCCGCCACCGCCGGCGGAGATCAGATACAGCGGGCAGTACTCGGTCAATCCGTTGGCCGAGGTGTCCTTCCGGCGGATGTGCGGGCAGATTCCCGCGGTTCTGGCGCGGATCGGACGGCTGTCGTGGCGCACCGACCGGTGTGCGGTGCAGTTGCTGCTCGGCTGCCAGGTGGTGACGGGGGTGTCCGCGGCGGTCCAACTCGCCGCGACGGCCCGGGCGATGGGGCACGTCCTCGGGCCGGGCCCGGTCGACGGTCGGCTGGGCGCGGCCGTACCCGCGCTGGTGGTCGTGGCCGCCGCTGCCGCGCTCGCCCGTGGTGCGGGCGCGGTGGCGACGTACGCCGAGCGCCGGATCACACCGCTGCTGACCACGGAGACCGACAGTGCGCTGGTGGAGGCGGTGTGCCGGGTGGAAGCGGCGGCCTACGCGGTCGACGGCTTCACCGACCGGCAGGAGGCCGCGGAGATGGGGGTGATGCGCACGCTTGTGATGGTGGCCGACGCCCAGCGGTTCATGTCCGCGCTCATCCGCATGATCACCGCCAGCGGTGTCCTGTCCGTGCTCAACATGATGATGCTGCCGCTGCTCCTCCTCGCCGTACTGCCCGCGGGGATCGGTGCCGTGCTGACGGCCCGGGTGGACTACGAGATCCACTACGCCAACGTGGCCGACCGCAACGTACGCGGGATGATGCGCTGGTGGGCGACGACCTCGAAGTACGGGGACGAGGTACGGGCCAACTCGATGACGGACTACCTGGTGTTCTGGTACCGGTCGCTGTCCGACCGGTGCGACCGGCGCACTCTCGCTGCGGCCCCGCGCACGCTGCGGATCGCGCTGCTCACCGCGCTCGCCGGCGGGGTCTTCCTGGTCACCGCCTGGGCGACGCTGGCCTGGCTCGCGGTGACCGGGCGTATCGCACTCGCGATCGCCGCCACCGCGGTCGTGGCCGTCCAGACCACCCTGGCCGCACTGTCGCAGGTCGTCGTCAACGGCGCCGCGGTCTTCCACACCAGTCTCTATCTCGGCGACATGCAGGCCTTCCTGGACGACGCGGCGGCCCGCGCCCCGCGTCGGGGTGACCGCGCCGTCGCCGGGACGGTCGACGAGATCCGGCTCGACGAGGTGGTGTACCAGTACCCCGGCAAGGACAGACCGGCCGTGGACGGTGTCTCCCTCACCCTGCGCAAGGGGTCGATCCTGGCGATCGTCGGGGTCAACGGCTCGGGGAAGTCCACCCTGACCCGGCTGCTCACCGGGATCTACCTGCCGGACAAGGGCAAGGTGACCTGGAACGGCACGGACCTCGCCCACGCCGACCCCGCTGCCGTGTGGGCGAGGACCGGGCTGGTGCCGCAGATCTTCGCCCAGTGGCCGCTGCGGGTCCGCGAGAACATCACGCTCGGCCAGCCCCGCAGCGACGACGACGGTCCCGTGTGGGAGGCCGTCGACGCGGTCGGGATGCGGGCGGCGGTGGAGAACCTCCCGGCCGGCCTGGACACCCTGCTCGCCCGGGAGATCTTCGGCGGGGCGGAACTCTCCGGCGGCCAGTGGCAGCGGCTCGCCTGCAGCCGTGCCCTGTACCGCCGGCCGGAACTGCTGATCCTCGACGAGCCCACCTCACAGATGGATCCGCGGGGTGAGCACGGCATCTTCGAGCGGATCAGGGCCATCGCCGCCGACCGGATCACGGTGGTGGTCACCCACCGGCTGGAGAACACCAAGGTCGCCGACCACATCGTGGTGCTCGACGACGGCCGCATCACCGAGCAGGGCTCCTACGACGACCTCGTCCACGCGGGCGGCACCTTCGCCGAACTCCTGGCCCTGTCCCACGACCGCTGAGAGGTCAGGGGCGGTCCGCGGCGGCCGGGCGCCAGAGCACCGGCAGGTCCGCGGGCCGTACCCGCACCGTCACCGGCAGCGTGGCCTCCACCTCGCCGTCGGCTCCGTAGGGTACGGGACGGGTGGCCTCGATACGGATCTCCTTTCCGTGCAGGACCCGTACCTCCGGGCGGCGGACGTGTCCGCCCGTCTTCAGCTCGTTCATGAGGGCGAAGAACAACCGGCGCGGGGCCTCGCGGATCATCACGATGTCCAGCAGTCCGTCGTCGACCCTGGCGCCGGGGGCGATGAGCCGGCCGGAGCCGTAGTAGGGGGAGTTGGCGGCCACGACGGTGTAGCCGCGGTGGGCGTGTTCCTCGCCGTCGACGATGACGCGGTAGTCCGCCGGCCGCCAGGTGGTCACCGCGCGCAGGCCGCCCGCGTAGTACGAGGCGGACCCGCGCAGCAGCCGGGCCTCGTTGGCGTGCCGGTTGGCCAGCGCGTCGACCCCGGCGTAGACGCTGCCGAGGACCACGGTGCGCTGGTGCACCGCGGACTCCACCTCGATGGTGTCGACCCGGCTGGGCTCGGCGTGCAGGAGGATGTCGGCGAGCTCGGCCGGGTCGGACGGCAGGTTCAGCGCCCGGGCGAAGTCGTTGCCCCGTCCGGCGGGTACGAGACCCAGGACCGTACCCGTGCCGCTGAGCGCTCCGCCGATGCCGCCGGCCATGCCGTCGCCGCCGACCGCCAGGACCACCCGGCCGCGCTCCCCGGCCTGCCGGGCGATGTCCTGGGCGTGGGCGAGGCTGTGGCTGTACTCCGTCTCCAGCTCGGCCCCGGCCTCGCGGAGCAGTCGGGCCAGTTGGAGCAGCGATGCCGCCCCGGTCGAGTCGCCCGCGGTCGGGTTGACGACGGCGGTGAACTGTCGCATCGGTGGGCCTCCGGGCGATGACGAGAGTGACGGGCTGGGTGGGGCTGATCAGTCGGTGGGCAGCAGGACGCCCGGGTTGAGGAGGCCCTCGGGGTCGAGGCGGCGCTTGACGGCGCGCAGGGCCTCGACGGCGAGGGGTCCGGCCTCCTTGACATACCAGTCGCGGTGGTCGGTGCCCACCCCGTGGTGGTGGCTGATGGTGCCGCCGGCGGCGAGCAGGGCGTCGTTGGCGGCGTGCTTGGCGCGCGCCCAGTGCGCGACGGGGTCCTCACCCTGGGCGCTGACGACCGTGAAGTACAGGGAGGCGCCGTTCTCGTACACGTGGGAGATGTGGCACATCACCAGGGGCGGGGTGCCGGCCTCGGTCAGGGTGTCGGTGAGGGCGGTGCGGACCGCCGCGTACAGCTCGGGGATCCGGGACCAGAAGGCGGCGGTCTCCAGCGTCTCTGCGAAGGCTCCCGCGTCGAGCAGGGAGTCGCGCAGGTACGGCGCGGAGTAGCGGCCGTGGGCCCAGCGTTCGCCCGGTTCGGATCCGATCAGGGTGCCACCGGCGTCCCGCAGGACGGCTGCCGCCTGCTCACGGCGCTGGGCCGTGTCCTCGGCCGTGCCCTCGTAGCCGGTGATCGCCATGCATCCGGCGTTGCTCTCCAGGCCGGCGCCGATGGCGTCCGGCTGGGCGAGGCCGATGAGCGTCTCGGTCTCGTCGGACAGGCGCAGCACGGTCGGCCGGGGTCCGTCCTGGGCGAGCCGGCGCAGGGCCGCCGCTCCCTCCTCGAAGGAGGCGAACCGCCAGCCCTCGTAGACGCGCACCTCGGGCAGCGGGCGGATCCGTACGAGAACGGAGGTGATGACGCCGAAGGCGCCCTCGGAGCCGAGGATCAGCTGGCGCAGGTCGGGGCCCGCGGCGGAGCGGGGGGCACGGCCGGTCTCCACGGTTCCCTCGGGGGTGGCGAGGGTGAGGCCGAGCACCATCTCGTCGAAGCGGCCGTATCCGGCGGAGGCCTGTCCGCTGGAGCGGGCGGCGGCGAAGCCGCCGATGGTGGCCCACTCGAAGGACTGCGGGAAGTGGCCGAGGGTGAAGCCCTCTTCGTTGAGCAGGGCCTCGGCCTCGGGGGCGCGCAGACCGGGCTGGAGCACGGCGGTGCGGGAGACCCGGTCCAGGAGCTGGAGGCGGTTCATGCGGCGCAGGTCCAGGGCGACGAAGGCGCGCCGCTCGGGGGCGAGTCCGCCGACGACGGAGGTGCCGCCGCCGAAGGGGACGACGGCCAGGCCGTGCCCGGCGCAGGCTCGCATCACGGCGAGGACTTCGTCGTGGGTGGCGGGCAGGACCACGGCCTGCGGGACGTCGCGGACGTCGCCGGCGCGCAGCCGCAGCAGGTCGGGGGTGGACTTGCCGCGGGTGTGCCGGATACGGCTCTCGGCGTCCGTGCGGACGTGCTCCTCGCCGCCGACGGCCTGGGCGAGCGCCTTCAGCGCGGCCGGATCGGCCGTGGGCGCGGGCAGGTCGATGTCCTCCAGGGCGAGCGGCGGCGTGGTGCGCGGCTTGACGCCGAGCAGGTCGCGCAGCAGTCCGGTCACCGAGTCGGGCAGCGGTGCCGCCTTGGCCGGGTCGCCCCAGCCGTTCCACAGCATGTCCATCGAAGGGTCGTCCTCACAGATCGGTGTGCTCGGTTCGCGCGGCGGCGTCTCCGCCCGGCCCCCGGGGCGTTACACTGTGACACATGACGCCTATTCGTCACAACGGTGCAGACAGTTCTGGCAACGATCACGTGCTCGACGCGGTGCGCGACTGCGTACTGGCCGTAGGGGTCCGCCGCACCACCCTCGCCGACGTGGCCCGCCGCGCCGGCGTCTCACGCATGACGCTGTACCGGCGCTGGCCCGACCTGCGCACACTGGTGGGCGATCTGATGACCCGTGAGTGGATCGACGTGGCCACCCGCGCGATACCGGAGCCCGCCCCCGGCACCGACACGCGCGGCCGGATCGTGGCGGGTCTGGTGGCCGGGGTGAAGGCGTTCCGTGCCCACCCGCTCTTCCGCAAGATCGTGGACGTCGATCCCGAACTGCTGCTCCCCTACGTGCTCGACCGGCGCGGGGCGAGCCAGGAGGCGCTGCTGGAGCTGCTGGCCGGCGCACTGCGCGAGGGCCACGCGGACGGATCGGTACGCACCGCTCACCTCCAGCGGCAGGCCCGGGGCCTGCTGCTGATCGTGCAGTCCTTCGCCCTGTCCCTGCGCACGATGACCGACGAGGACGACCCCGACCTCGACTCCGCCGCCCTGCTGGGCGAGCTGCGCACCCTTCTGGAGAGGACCCTGACGCCATGAGCCACCACGAGGCCGCACGAGGCTCGTCCCTCAGCGCGGGCCGGCGGACCCGGGAACTGGCCGAGGCCACCGACGGCAGGGTCGCCGACGTCCTGGTCGTCGGGCTCGGCGCCACGGGGGCCGGAGCCGCCCTGGACGCGGCCGCCCGCGGTCTTGACGTCGTCGCGGTCGACGCGCACGACCTGGCCTTCGGCACCTCCCGCTGGAGTTCCAAGCTCATCCACGGCGGGCTGCGCTATCTGGCCTCCGCACAGTTCGACGTCGCCCACGAGAGCGCGGTCGAACGCGGTGTCCTGATGACCCGCACCGCCCCGCACCTGGTCGCCGCCCAGCCGTTCGTGCTGCCGCTGACTCCCCTGGTGTCGCGGGCGCAGTCCTCCCTGGCCTGGGCCGGGTTCCGGGCCGGCGACATGCTGCGGCTGGCCGCGCGGACCCCGCGGCAGGTGCTGCCCGCCCCGCGCCGGCTGTCGGCGACGGAGGCCCGGCATCTGGCGCCCTCGGTGCGCGCGGCCGACCTGCGCGGCGGGCTGCTGTCCTGGGACGGGAAGGTCACCGACGACGCCCGGCTGGTGACCGCGCTGGCGCGGACCGCCGCCGCGCGGGGCGCCCGGGTGCTGACCCGGGTCAGGGTGCTGGAGTCGACCGGGACCGGCGCCCGCATCCGCGACGAACTCACCGGCGAGGAGGGCGAGATCCGCGCCCGCGCCGTGATCAACGCCGCCGGTGTGTGGGCGGGTGACCTGGTCGAGGGGATTCGGATCCGGCCCTCCCGCGGCACCCATCTGGTCCTGCGCTCGGAGCGGCTCGGCGCCCTGCCGGCTGGCCTGCACCTCCCGATCCCCGGCGAGACCAACCGCTTCGTCCTGGTGCTGCCCCAGGGGGACGGCCGGGTCTACGTCGGACTCACCGACGAGCCGGTCGACGGCCCGGTCCCCGACGTGCCGGAGGTCCCCGAGACCGACATCGGCTTCCTGCTGGACGTGCTCGGGTCCGTACTGGACACGCCGGTACGCCGGGACGAGGTCGTCGGCGCCTTCGCCGGGCTGCGCCCCCTGCTGGACACCAGCGGTCACGACGGCCCGGGTGACGCACCGGCCCGTACCTCCGACATCTCCCGGCGGCACGCGGTACTGACCTCACCCGACGGGGTGACCACCGTCGTGGGCGGGAAGCTCACCACCTACCGCCGGATGGCGCAGGACGCCGTGGACGCCGCGGTGGAGGCCCGTGGCCTGCCCCTGCGCCCCTCCCCCACCGCCTCCCTGCCGCTGGTCGGCGCCACCGCGCCGGACCGGCTGCGCGCCGTGCCAGCGCCACGCCGGCTGGTCCGCCGCTACGGCACCGAGGCCCCGGCCGTCCACGCCCTCATGGAACGGGATCCGGCCCTGGCCGAACCGGTGCTGCCGGGGCATCCGGTCACCCGGGCCGAACTCGTGTGGGCCGCCCGGCACGAGGGTGCACTCGACGCGGCGGACCTGCTGGACCGGCGCACCCGGATCGGTGTCGTCCCCGAGGACCGCGCCGAGGCGCTCGCGATCGCCGGGGAGGTCCTGGCGCAGGCAGACACCCCGGCCCGACCGAGGTCAGGTGAGTGAGCCGGTGTCGACCGGAGCACCGGAGCGCGGCCGGGGAACGGTGCCGCTCGGCGGCGGCACCTCGCCCCGCTCCACCCAGGCCGTCAGCGCGGTGAAGGCGGCCCGGTAGCAGGGCAGGATCGGCCGCAGCCGGTCCGGGAAGGTGTCGTACAGGCTGTCGACGTGGGTGCCGCCCTCTATCCGGTAGTACCGGTGCAGTACGGACCGGCCCTGCTCGGCGATCATCCGCGCGTAGACGTCGGACTGGACTGCGATGGGCAGCAGCGCGTCCAGGGTTCCGTGCAGTGTGATCATCGGCCGGCCGATGCGGCCGGTGAGCGAGATCCGGGCGACGGCGTCATGGACGGGCCCGGGCCGTGCGGCGTAGTCGTACGCGGCGTCGGAGGGGCAGGGAGCGAGGATCTCCTCCGGGGTCGTACCGGCCGAGGCGCCGGGGCAGGCGGGGTCGTAGCCCGGGTCGAACTCGGCGCGGTAGATCTTCTGGGTCAGGCCCCAGTACACCTTCTCGTGGTACGGCCAAAGGAACTCCGACCCGCGTGCGAAGCCGGCCGCGTACATGTCCTCGTCGTCGGCCCGGCCCAGTTGGCGGGCGACGGCGGTGGGCAGGAAGGTGAGCAGGTTCGGGCCCTGCGGCCGCCACAGCGGGCCCTCCCAGTCGACGCCCCCGTCGTACAGCTCGGGGTGGTTCTCCAGTTGCCAGCGGGTGAGGTAGCCGCTGTTGGAGATCCCGGTCATGTACGTGCGGCGCGGGGCGTGTCCGTAGTGCTGGGCCACCACGGCCTTGGCGGCCCGGGTCAGCTGGGTGGTGCGCCGGTTCCACTCGGCGACGGCGTCGCCGGGACGCACGCCGTCGGTGTAGAAGTCCGGGCCGCAGTTGCCCTTGTCGGTGGCGGCGAAGGCGCAGCCCTGGGCCAGTACCCAGTCGGAGACGAGGGTGTCCATCGAGTACTGCCTGCGGACGCCGGGGGCGCCGGTGACGACCAGCTTGCCGTTCCACTCCTCGGGCAGCCGGATGACGAACTGGGCGTCGTGGTTCCACCCGTGCGTGGTGTTGAGGTGCGAGGAGCCGGGGAAGTAGCCGTCGATCTGCCAGCCGGGCACGCCGGAGGGGTTGTGGGTGCCCGCGGCGGCGAGTCCGGCCCAGTCGGCCGGGTCGGTGTAGGGCGTGCCGGTGAGGGCACTGGTCGTCAGGTCGTCGTGACGGGAGAGCAGCTGCCGTTCGGCGCCGGGGACCGTGATCCGGCGCCGGCGGCCGGAACCGTCGTCGGCTCGGGCGGCGGCCGCGGGGGTGACCGCCGACGCCGCCAGCAGGGCGGCGGACAGGAGGGTGGTTCGTCGACTGGGGCGCATGACGCACATCGTTGGCTTGCTGGGCCAGGCCGGCCATGGAGGGAGCCCACACTCCGGTGGCGTCCGCAGTAGAGCCGACGAACATGCTGCGACGGGCGTCTCCGGCGTGCGGGCGGTCGGTGCCTGCGGCACGCTACGGGGAGGGACAGAGAAGGGACAGGGCGTGGCCGAGGGTGACAGGCCGCTCCCGCCGTCCGGGCGAGGTCGGCTGCTCAACCAGGGCTCCACGCCCGGGCAACGGGACTTTCAGGAGTGATGCGCCATGACCCTCGAACCGGAATCCGCGTCCGCGTCGCCTCCTCCTCCGGTGCGGCCCTGGGCCGTCGACGACCTTCCGGCCCTGGACCCGGATCCCTTCCTGGACGAGGCGCTCCGCGACGAGGCCATCACCCGGATCAGCCTGCCGTACGGCTCCGGGCACGCCTGGCTGGTCACGCGGTACGAGGACGTCCGCTTCGTCACGTCCGATCCCCGCTTCTCGCGTGAGCGGGTCGTCGGCAGCTCGGTGACCAGCATGGTGCCGCAGGCCGTGGCCTCGCAGACGGCGGGCCTGCAGTACATCGACGCGCCCCGGCACACCCGGCTGCGCAGGGTCGTGGCCCGGGCGTTCACCGGCAAGGGCATGGCCAGGCTGCGCCCGCTGGCGGAGCGCACCGCGCATCGGATGCTCGACGGGATGGAGCAGGCCGGCCCTCCGGGCGATCTGATGGAGCATCTGCACACCCCCTTCCCGATCGCCGTCGTCTGCTTCTTCCTCGGCGCGGACGAGGACGACTGGCACGAGTGGGCCGGGAACTCCGAAGCGCTCCTGTCCAAGGCGCCGGACGGCGGCGCACGCAATCAGGCGGCGCGGCGCACGACGCGCAGCCGCGTGGTCGACCTGCTCGAACGCCGCCGCGCCGAACCCCGCGACGACCTGGCGGGAGTACTGGCCCACGCCGCCAGGGCCGGTGAGATCACCGACGAGGAGGCGATCTCGCTGGCCATGGCCATCTACGTCAGCGGCGGTCACGCGGTGCGCAACAACAGCGGCTCGATGATGTACGCGCTGCTGACCCATCCGGAGCAGCTGGACAGGCTGCGCGGCGCTCCCGAACTGCTGCCCAGGGCCGTGGAGGAGCTGTACCGCTTCGTCCCGCACCGCAACGGTGTCGGGATCCCCCGCATCGCCACCGAGGACGTGGAGATCGGCGGTCACGTCATCCGCAAGGGCGAGGCCGTGTACAACGCCTATGTCGCCGCGAACCGCGATCCCTCGGTCTTCCCCGAACCGGACGTGCTGGACTTCGACCGGGACGGTGCCGGCCACCTGGCCTTCGGGCACGGCCCCCACTTCTGCCTGGCGGCTCTGCTGGCCCGTATGGAGGCCGAGGTCATGATCAAGGCTGTGCTCGACCGCTTCCCCGGTGTCCGGCTCGCCGTACCCGCCGCCGAGGTCGAGTTCCAGCGCGAGGGACTCATCCGCGGGCCGAGGGCCCTGCCGGTGACCTGGTAGCGCGCAGGAGGCCGGCCCGATGCCGAGGTGGTGGACGAGGATCCCGGCGTGGCTGTGCTCGCGCGACCCGGAGCTGGCCGCCACGCGCAGGGCGGCCCGTACCGCCCTGGTCATGCCGGCGCTGTTCGCGCTGTGCACACAGGTGTTCCACTCGTCGGCGATGGCGACCTTCGCGGCGTTCGGCTCCTTCTCGATGCTGTTGCTGGTCGAGTTCACCGGACCGACGGTGCAGCGGTTGCGCGCCCATGTGGGGCTCGCGGTGGCCTGGTTGCTGCTCATCTTTCTGGGTACGCTCGCGGCCCGCGAGAGCTGGGTCGCGGTCACCGCCACCGTCGTGGTCGGCTTCGTGGTGCTGTTCTCGGGGGTGGTCAGCTCGGTGCTCGCCGGCGCCTCGACGGCGCTGCTCCTCGCCTTCGTGCTGCCGGTGACCACGCCCGCGCCGCTGTCGCAGCTGCCCGAGCGGCTCGCCGGCGCGGGACTCGCCTCGGCCGCCGCCCTGCTCGCCGTCTCGCTGCTGTGGCCGCGCCCCACCGCGGACCCGCTCAGCGCGCCCGCCGCCCGGGTGTGCCGGGCGGCCGCGGCACAGCTGCGCACCGACGCCTCCCACCTGGCGGCAGGGGCCGATGCACCGGGCGTGCGCAGGTGCCGGGAGACCGCCGACGAGACGGCAGTCGCCGCGGCCGACCTGCGCACCGCGTTCGACGGGACCCCCTACCGGCCCACCGGCCTGTCCGCCGGCTCGCGCGCCCTGGTGCGGCTGGTCGACGAACTGACCTGGCTCAGCACGATCGTGGCGGACAGCGCTCCGCCGTCGGGCGGCCACCCGGTCTGCGATCCGCGGGCCCTCGTGGTGCGGCAGGCAGCCGCGTCCGTGCTGGAACGGACCGCCGATCTGCTGGACGAGCCGCGGGGCTCCCCCGACGCGCTGCGCGTGGGGACGGCACGGCTGCGCGCGGCGATCGGCCGGATGGAGCGCAGCGCCACCGCACTGCTGCCGGTGCACCTGCCCGGGCCGAGTACGGAGCCGGGGGTCCGTGCCTTCCTGGAGACCCTCGACATGTCGTTCCGCGCCCAGGAACTGGGGTTCGCGACCCTCCAGGTCGCGGACAACGTGGATCTGGCGGCCGCGGCGGAACGACGAAGCTGGCCGGAGCGGCTCCTCGGCCTCGAACCAGGCGGCCCGGGCCGGCCGCTGGCCGCGGCGCGCGAGCGGGCCGTCGCCCATCTGCGCCCCAACTCGGTGTGGCTGCACAACAGTCTCCGGGGCGCGGTCGGTCTGGGCATCGCGGTCACCCTGGCGGTGCTGACGGGCGTGCAGCACTCGTTCTGGGTACTGCTCGGCACCCTGTCGGTGCTGCGTTCGAACGCTCTCAGCACCGGGCAGAACGCGATCCGGGCGCTGGGCGGAACGATCGCCGGCTCCGTCATCGGCGCCGGGCTGCTGCAGCTCATCGGCCGGCACGGCACCGCGTTGTGGTTCCTGCTGCCCGTCGCGGTGCTGATCGCCGGCATCGCCCCGGCCGCCGTGTCCTTCGCCGCCGGTCAGGCGGCCTTCACCATCACGCTGGTGATCCTGTTCAACATCGGCCAGCACCCCGACTGGCACATCGTGCTGCTGCGGGTCCAGGACATCGGGATCGGCTGCGCCGTGAGCGTGCTGGTCGGGCTGTTCTTCTGGCCCCGCGGTGCCGCGGCCGCCGTGGACCGGGCGCTGGCCGAGGCGTACACCGGCAGCGCCCGCTATCTGGCCGGGGCCGTCGAGTACGCCGTGGGCCGGTGCGGTGTCCGGCCCACGGCGGCGGACGCTCCGCTGGAGGAGGGCCGCGAGGCTGCGGCCGCGGCGCGCAGGCTCGACGACGCGTTCAGGAGCTTCCTGGCCGAACGCGGGGCGAAGCCCGTCTCCTTGGCTGACCTGACGACCCTGGTCACCGGAATCGTGGGTCTTCGGCTCGCCGCGGACGCGGTGCTCGGACTGTGGCAGCGCGCGAGCGAGCTGCACACGGGCACGGACCGCGCCGAGGCACGCCTGGTGCTGCTGAGTGCCGCCGGCCGGGTGGCCGGCTGGTACCGGGATCTGGCCGTCAGTCTGGCCGGTCGCTCCGCCGTCCGGGATCCGCTGCCGCCCGACCCCGCGGCCGAGGCGAGTCTGGTCGACTCGGTCCGCCGTGACCTGCGGGACGCCGACGGGCGGGCCTCCGACACGGCGGTACGCGTCATCTGGACCGTCGACCACATCAACGCGGCCAGCCGCCTCCAGCCCAGCCTGGCAGCGGCGGCCCGGCCCGGGGAGACGGGCTGACCGCCGCTCGGGCGGCCGGGAGAACACGCACCGCTCGGTCGAGGGCGGAGTCGCTGTGGGCCGCGACAACCCCCGTGTCACGGTTCCGGATCAGGCGGAGCGCCGGGCCAGACTCTCCAGGACGGCCACCGCCTGGTGAGCGTGCTCGTACGGCACGAAAAGGTGGTCGTGGTGGAATCCGGCGACGACGTTGCAGCTCAGGCCGGCTTCGGCGAGTTCCCGCGCGACCTCGGCGGTCAGCCCCACCGCCTCCAGTGCCGAGTGGACGCGCAGGGTGATCCAGGCGGCCACGTAGTCGTACCCCAGCCCCGCCGCGTCCGCCTCGTCCAGCCGCGCCACCAGGGTCAGGCCCTCCTGTTCGGCGACCGTGACCACAGGGGTGATGCCGGAGGGCACATTGCCCTCGACGGTGGTGAACACGTAGCGGCCCGGATTCAGCTCCGGACGCATCCCGCTCAGCAGCTTCTGCAGATCTCTCTCGCCGGTCATGATCCCACGTTACGGAACGTGCGATCGGTGCTGCTCGAAATGGCTCGGTCTGTCGTCGTGGTCGACCAGACGGCCCAGCCTGGCGGCCCGCTCGCGGGGCAGGAGGGTCCAGGTGCCGTCGGTGCGGCGCAGGGCGGCCGAGTGCCACGGAGTGGTCCAGACGTCCGGGGCGTCGAGCAGACGGATACCGAACTTGACGTCGCCCACGGGCTGGGGGTGGATGGACAGCCGGACGGCACGGGGGTGGTGCTCGGCGATGAGGGCGCCCCAGGCGCGGCTGCGCCGGATGACGTCGTAGGCCCGCCGACGGCACTCGCGTTGGAGGGCGGAGCGCGTGCCGGGGAAGTCGGCGGTGTCCTCGACGAGGAAGCGGGTGATGCCGCGGTAGAGGGCGCGGGTGGCGTCGTCGGACCGGACCAGGGCGCGCAGGGCCTCGGCCGTCGGGGCGTAGCGGTCCTGCACATGGGCGCGCTTCACGTCGTACGGAAGTGGGCCGTAGACGTCCCGGAGGTCGAAGACCGACAGGTTGCCGAGCCCCAAGTCGATGATGAGGGCTCGCAGTTCGTCGCCGTACGCGTCGATGTGCCGGTCGGGCACCCGGACGAGATCGCCGAAGACATGGCCGTCGGAGCAGATGACCACCCGGGCGCCGGGCGGGTGGATCCGTTCGATCTCGGCGCACAGGGTGTTCAGGAAGCACAGGGACAGGCGCTCCGCCCGGTCGGGCAGGTGGCCGAGGACCTTGGCCGGGTTGGGGGACTTGCAGGGGAAGCCGGGCAGGGTGAACTCGACGGGTGCGCCGGCGCGCACGAAGCCGGCGATCCGGCGCCGCTGGTGCGCGAACGCCTCGGCGGGGGCGGGTGCTCGGTCCGTGGTGCGGTGATACGGCAGCAGCAGGTTCAGGATGTCCGTGCTGATGCGCGTGGGCGAGGCGGTCGTCAACAGCATGTCACTCCTTGGGGAGAGGGGTCTCGGTCAGCGGCGTCGGTCGTAACCGGCGGGCAGGTGGTGGGTGCCGCGGCCCAGGACGGCCGGGATCCAGGCGAGGTCCTCGTCGGCGACTGCGAGGTGCAGGCCGGGCAGCCGGGCGAGCAGCGTGCCGAGTGCGATCTGGAGTTCGGCGCGGGCCAGGGCGGCGCCGGGGCAGAAGTGGACGCCGTGGCCGAAGGCGAGGTGGGGGTTGGGGCTGCGGCCGAGGTCGAGGGTGTCGGGGGCGGGGAAGCGGCGCGGGTCCCGGTTGGCGGCGCACAGGGAGACGATCACGGAGTCGCCGGCCGGGATCGTGGTGCCGTGCAGGTCGCTGTCCCGGTCGAAGAAGCGCCAGGTGGTCAGCTCGAAGGCGCTGTCGTGGCGCAGGAGTTCCTCGACGGCGCGGGGCAGCAGGTCCGGGGTGTCGCGCAGGCGGGCCAGCTGGTCCGGGTGGCGGAACAGTGCGATCAGGGCGGTGGTGATCTGGTTGGTGACCGGTTCCTGGCCGGCCACCAGAAGCTGGAAGATCATGGAGTCCAGCTCCTCCTGGGACAGTTCACCCCGGTCCCGGGCCACGACGAGCCGGCTGAGCAGGTCGTCGTCCTCGTGTTCCCGCTTGTGGGCCACGATGTCGGCGATGTAGCTCTGCAGGCCGTGCAGCCGGGCCTCGTACGCTGGCCGCCCGGGGTCGGTGGGTCCGACGGGCTGGACGACCTTGCCCCAGTCACGGTCGAAGCGTTCCGCCAACTTCTTCGGGAGACCGATGACTTCGGCGAGGACCTGGAAGGGGAAGGGCGCGGCGAAGCCGCTGACGAGGTCTGCGGGACCGGTCTGGGGCAGCGCGGCCACGAGCGCGTCGGCCAGTTCCTGGAAGCGGGGGCGCAGGCTCTCGATGCGGCGCGGAGCGAAGGCGTCGGTGACGAGGCGCCGCATGCGGGTGTGCTCGGGCGGGTCCTGGTGAAGGAGGTGGACCTGAAGCCGTGAGTGCTGCGGCTCGGGCATGATCGACGCGCGGGCGCGCCAGCGGTCGTTGCCCCGGTCGTGGTTCTTGCCGAGCCGGTCGTCGCCGAGGGCCGAGTGGGCGGCGTCGTAGCCGGTCACCAGCCAGGCGTGTACGCCGCTGGGGAAGAGGACGCGGTGGACCGGGCCGGCTTCGCGCATCTGCTCGTAGAGGGGGTAGGGGTTGCTCTTGTAGGGGCAGCCCATCAGGGGGACCGGGTCGGGCAGTGTCGTCATGGGTGTTCCTCAGAGGGCGAGTTCGGGGCGGTAGTGGTCCAGCCAGAGGGCCAGGTCGACGACGCGTTCCAGGCGCAGTCGGTGCCCCCACTCCAGCCGGTCGGGCGGTGTGTCCAGGCAGGGCTTGAGGAGGGTCTCGTCGGTGAGGGCGCGGACCTGCTCGGCGGCGAGGGCGTCGCGGGCCAGCTGCTGAAGGCCGCGGTTGTAGTCGGGGTGGTGGGTGGCCGGGTAGTGGTTCTTGGGCCGGTGGAGCACCGAGTCGGGGGCGAGGCCGGCTCCCGCTGCACGCAGCAGGCTCTTCTCCCTGCCGTCGTGGCTCTGCAGGGCCCACGGTGTGGTGAAGGCGTACTCGACGAGCCGGTGGTCGCAGTACGGCACCCGCACCTCCAGGCCCTGGGCCATGCTCAACCGGTCCTTGCGGTGCAGGAGTTGGCGCAGCCAGCGGGTCAGGGACAGATGCTGCAGCTCACGCAGGCGGTGCTCGGCGGGGGTCTCGCCGTCGAGGTGGGGTACGGCGGCCAGGGCGGTGCGGTAGGTGTCGTCGCGGAACTCGGCCATGCGCAGGTCGAGTTCGGGGTTGAGCGGCATCGCGGCCTCGTCGCCGGTCACCAGCAGCCAGGGGAAGGTGCCGGCGGCCAGCGCCCTGGGACTGTGGAACCAGGGGTAGCCGCCGAAGACCTCGTCGGCGGCCTCGCCGGACAGGGCGACGGTGGAGTGCTGCCGTATCTCGCCGAACAGCAGATACAGCGAGGTGTCCATGTCGCCGACGCCGATCGGCGAGTCCCGGGCGACGACGACCGCCGTGCGGTGCCCGGGGTCGAGGAGCGCGCGCGGGTCGAGGACGACCGTGCTGTGGTCGGTGCCGATGAAGGCGCCCGCTTCGACGGCGTACGGGGTGTCGTGGCCGGTGCGCAGGACGTCACCGGTGAACTCGACGGCCTGGTCGCTGTAGTCGACCGCGTAGGAGCGGATCCGGGCTTCGGGCCCCTGCCGCGAACGGAGTTCAGCGGCGAGCAGGGCGGTCAGGACGGTGGAGTCGATCCCTCCGGAGAGCAGGCTGCACAGCGGGACGTCGGCCTCCAGCTGGCCGCGTGCTGCGGCGCCGACCAGCTCGTGTATCCGCTCGACGGTCGCGTCCCGGTCGTCGGTGTGGGGCGCGGCCGCCTCCAGCTGCCAGTAGCGGCGCTCACGGATGCCGTCCCGGTCCAGGACGAGCAGCCCGCCCGGCTCGACCTCCCGTACCCCGGACCACACCGTCGGCCCGGTGTTGAACAGCAGGCTGTACGCCTCCCGCAGCCCGTCCGCGTCGACCCGGGGCCGTATCTCCGGGTGGGCGAAGAGCGCCTTCGGCTCGGAGGCGAAGGCCAGGCCGCCGTCGACGGCGGCCCAGTGGAGGGGCTTGACGCCGAGCCGGTCCCGCACCAGCAGCAGCCGCTGCTCACGCTCGTCCCACACGGCGAGCGCGAACATGCCCTCCAGGTGCTCGGCCACCGCCTCGCCCCATTCGGCGTAGGCGCGCAGCACCACCTCGGTGTCACTGCGGGTGCGGAAGACATGTCCTCTGCGGCGCAACTCGCCGCGCAGCTGGTGGTGGTTGTAGACCTCCCCGCTGTAACTCAGCACGATCGTCGGCTCGTCGGGCCGGTCGGTCATCGGCTGTACGCCGCCTTCGAGGTCGATCACGGCCAGTCGCCGGTGGCCGATCGCGGCCCGCTCACCGAGCCATACGCCTCCGGCGTCCGGGCCGCGCGGGGCGAGGGTGGCGGTCATGGCCTCGATGACCGGGGTCTGCGTGCGGGCGTCGCTGTGGAAGGACACCCAGCCGGTGATTCCGCACATGGGGACGGCTCCTGGGTCAGGGGGATGTGGGGCGGTGGTCTTCTCGGGGAGGGCGGCGGGGTGCCGGCCAGGCCGGGTGAGCGTGAGTCGGCTCCTGGTCAGGGAGGGGTGGGGGCGGGGGCGGGGGCGGGGGCCGACCGGACAGGGCGAGCACGGGTCGGCTCCCGGGTGTCAGGGGGCGGCCGGGGGCGGTCTTCTCGGGGGCGGTGACGGGGCGTCGGCCGGGCATGGCGAACACGGTCGGCTCCTGGGGCAGGCGATGCGGGGCGGTCTTCTCGGGGGGCGGTGACGGGATGCGGGCCGGGCGGGGCGAGCGTCGGAGCAGCCCCTGGTCAGGGAGATGCCGGGTCGGTGTTCCTCCTCAGGGACGTTGGCCGGGGATCAGCCGGACAGGGCCGGCGCAGATCGACTCCCGGGGGCGGGAGGAGACCGGGGGCGGTCTTTCGGGGACGGTGACGGGATGCAGGCCGGGCGGGGCGAGCGTCGGAGCAGCCCCTGGTCAGGGAGATACCGGGTCGGTGTTCCTCCTCAGGGACGTTGGCCGGGGACCGGCATGGCGGGGCGAGCGCCGGTCGGCTCCCGGGACAGGTGGAGACCGGGTCGGTGGGCTTCTCGGGGAGAGCGGCAGGACGCCGGCCCGGGGCGAGTGAGCATGCGGACTGGACTCCTCCTGGTCAGGGGGAAACGGAGTCGGCGGACTTCTCGGAGAGGGGGGTGGGCCGCCGGCCGGGCCGGGCGAGCAGCGGTACGGCGAGGCAGGCGGCGACGGCGGCCAGATACAGCCCGGCCCGGGCACCGGCCAGGGTCCAGGCGGTGGTGGCCAGCGCGGGGCCGAGCGTGAAGCCGAGACTGCGGGCGAGCTGCACCGTGGACCCGACGGTGGCCGTCCGGTCCGGTGGGGCGGCGCCCATGACCAGGGCCTGGGCCGGTCCGCCGTTCAGGCCCATGCCGAGGCCGGCGAGCGCCAGCCGCCAGGCCACGTCCAGCAGCGACCAACCGTCGCCCAGCGGCACGCACAACAGGAGGCCGGACGCGGTGAGCACGGCTCCGGTCACGGCGACCGGACGGGCACCGTACCGATCCGCCAGGCGCCCGCCGAGCGGTCCGGCCAGGCCCATGGCGAGCGGGAAGGCGAGGACCGTGAGGCCGGTGGCCGTGGCGCTGGCACCGTCCTCGCGCTGAAGGTGCAGGGCGACGACATAGTGCAGGGCGGCGAAGCCGGTCGCGAGGGCCAGCACGGCGCCGTGCGGCCGCAGCAGCGCCGAGGCCCGCAGCACGTCGGCCACCGGGCGGCCGCCCGGGCCGCGCAGCCACCGCCACACCGGCGGTAGGGCGGCGAGCGCGAGCAGCAGCCACGCCGGGGTGTCCGTGTCCGCAGCCAGGGTCAGCGCCAGCAGCAGCACGGCCACGCCGCCCGCGACCAGGAGCGCGTCCGCCGACTCGCGTCGGCCGGGCAGGCGCAGCCGTCCCTCGCGCGGCAGCGCGCGCCACGCCACCACCAGTGCGAGCGCGCAGAACGGGAGCTTCACCAGGAACACGGAGTGCCAGCCGAAGTGGTCCAGCAGCAGACCGCCCACGGCCGGTCCGGTGACCGCGCCCAGCGGGCCCAGGGTCGCGGGCACGCTCATGGCCCGGCCACGTGCCTCGGGCCGTACGGATCGGATCGCGAGGACCGGCATCAGGACGAACAGCGCGGCGGCGAAGGCACCCTGGGCGAGCCGGGCGGCGATCAGCCAGACCGCCCAGGGTGCGAGGGCCGCGAGCGCACTGCACAGGGCGAAGCCCGCGGTGGCGGACAGCACGGCCGGGCGCAGGCTCACCCCGTCCAGCCATCGTCCTGCGGGCAACAGCAGTGCCACCACGGGGAGCTGGTAGCCGAGTACGGCCCACTGGGCGGTCGCCGAGGACACCCGCAGGCCGTCGGCGATGTCCGCGAGGGCCACGTTGACGATGTTCATGTCGAGCATCGCCACGAACGACAGCAGGCCCGCCAGCCCAACCAGCGGCCAGTGGTCGGCACCGCCGGGTATGTCACCGGGTTGTTCCGAGCCGGGCCCCTCGTGTGTCACCCTGCCGCCCCTCACCCTTCGCACGTGGACCGCCGGTCGGCGGCCCCGTCCCACAAGTCGGGGCGAACGGCCTCGGAGTTCCCGGCGCGGTGGTCGAAGGCGATCAGCGGGTCGCCGGTGAGGGGGTGGTCGACGACGGCCGCCCGTACGCCGAACACCTCGGCCATCAGCGCCGGGGTAAGGACCTCGCGCGGCGGCCCCGAGGCGACCACGGTTCCGGCGTGCAGCACATGCAGCCGGTCGCACACGGAGGCGGCCGCGTTGAGGTCGTGCAGCGACACCAGGGTCGTACGGCGCCGGGCACGCAGCAGGGCGAGCAGTTCGACCTGGTGCCGGACGTCGAGATGGTTGGTCGGCTCGTCCAGGACCAGCACGTCCGGGTCCTGGGCGAACGCGCGGGCCAGCAGGACCCGTTGGCGCTCGCCGCCGGACAGGGCCGTGAACCGGCGTCCGGCGTGCTCCGCCATGCCGACGTCGACGAGTGCCCGCAGGACGATGTCCCGGTCGGCGGCGTCCTCCCCGGCGAAGGCACGCTTGTAGGGCGTACGGCCCATGGCCACGACCTCGCGCACGCTCAGCTCGAAGTCGCTGCCGCGCTCCTGCGGGAGGGCCGCGATGTGCCGGGCCGACTCGACGGGGGTCAGCTCGCGCAGGTCGGTGCCGGCCAGCAGCACGCGTCCCGCGGCGGGTCGCAGGTGCCGGTAGACGGTGCGCAGGAGCGTCGATTTGCCACTGCCGTTCGGGCCGACCAGGCCGGTGATCTCGCCCTGGCCGGCGATGAGCCGGGCACCCGCCACGACCGTGCGCCCGGCGTAGGCGACGTGCAGGTCCTCGATGTCGATCCTCAACTGCCGCTCCCGAGGCGCCGGTCCAGCAGGTACAGGAGCGCGGGGGCTCCGAGCAGCGACGTCACCACGCCGACCGGCAGCTCCTGCGTGTCCATGGCCGTCCGGCAGACGATGTCGACCACGACCAGCAGCAGGGCACCGCACAGCGCGGAGACGGGCAGCAGGCGCCGGTGGTCGCCGCCGACGAGCAGGCGGCACACGTGCGGCACCATCAGCGCGACGAAGGCGATCGCACCGGAGACCGCGACCAGGACACCGGTCAGCACGCTGGTCACCGTGAACAGCTCGCGGCGCAGGCGGCCGACGTCGATACCGAGTCCGGCGGCCGTCTCGTCGCCCATCAGCAGGGCGTTCAGCCCGCGGGCGCGGGCCTGCAGCCACAGCAGGGCGATCGGCACAGTCACGGCGGGCACGGCGAGCAGTTGCCAACTCGCTCCGCCGAGGCTGCCCATGAGCCAGAACAGGACGCTGTGCGTCTGCTGCTCGTCCCCGGCCCGCAACACCAGGTAGCTGGTGAAGCCGGACAGGAACTGGCCGACGGCCACGCCGGCCAGCACCAGTCTGAGCGGTGCGAAGCCGCCGCCGCGCCGGGCCACCGCCCAGACCAGGGCGAAGGTGGCCAGCGCTCCGGCGAAGGCCGCGCCGGACAGACCGAGGCCCAGCGCTCCGCCCGCACCGAGTCCGAGCACGAGGGCGGCGACCGCGCCGAGCGAGGCGCCGTTGGAGATGCCCAGCAGGTACGGGTCGGCCAGCGGGTTGCGCACCAGGGCCTGCACCGCCGTACCGACGAGACCGAGGCCGGCGCCGACGAGTGTCGCCAACAGGGCGCGTGGGAAGCGTAGTTGCCACACGATGAGGTCGTCGGTGCCCGGTCGCGGCGCGTCACCGGACAGCCGGCGCCACACCACGTTCCACACCTCGCCCGGCGCGATGGAGGTCGAGCCCCAGGCGACGGCCGCGGTCAGCGCGGCGAGCAGCGCCGCGCCGAGGACCAGGGCGAGCGACACCACGGGAAGAGTCCGCGTCTGCGTCCGCGGACGGCGGGACGCGGTCGGCGTGGACAGCACCGTCAACGGACCTTCCCGGGGTGAAGGGCCCGGGCGATCGCCTCGACCGTGTCGGCGTTCTCCACCCCGGCGATGGTGGTCCGCTCGGAGCCGACGCGCACGAAGTGGCCCTCCTGCACCGCCTTCAGCCCCTTGGTGGCCGGGTTGGACCTCAGCCAGTTCTCCGCCTCCTCGAAGGCCTTCTCGTCGGCCGCGTCGCTGCCCCGGTCGCGCACCCCGAGCTGGATCCAGTCCGGGTTCCTGGAGATCACGTCCTCCCAGCCGACCTGCTTGAAGTCGCCGTCGCAGTCGGCGAAGACGTTGCGGGCGCCGGCCAGGGTGATCACCGCGTTGGCGATCTGGCGGTTGCAGGTGACGGTGGGCTGCTTGGTGCCGGCGTCGTAGTCGAAGAAGAAGTACGTCGGCCGAGCGCTCTCCGGCCTGCCGCCGGCGGCCTTCCGGACGGCGGCCACCTTCTGCCGCATCCCGGCGACGAGTTCCTCGGCCCTGGCACTCGTGCCGGTGACCGCGCCGAGGGAGGTGATGTCGGCCTCGACCGCCGACAGGTCGGTGACCGGGGTCCTGCTCCCGGCGGCGCAGGCCGTGGACTTCAGGTGGATGTGCTTGATCCCGGCCGCCCGGAACTCCTCCTCGGTCGGCGCGTCCCCCATGCCCCCGCCGCCCATGCCGCCCATGGAGGCGAAGGTGTCCAGGTACAGATCGGCGCCGGATCCGAGGAGCTTCTCCTTGGGTATGACGCTCTCACTGAGAACCTCGACCTTCCGCGCCCTCGCGTCGAGATCGCGCGGCAGGCTGCCCTTGCCGGGCGGGAAGCCGGTGCCGATCACGCGGTCCCCCGCGCCGAGGCGGAGCAGCAGCTCCAGGGCGGAGGCGTTGCTGGTGACGATCCTCTTCGGTGCGGCGGAGAATGTCGTCCTGGCGCCCGTGCAGTCGGTGACCGACACCGGATAGCCGCCGGAGACGGCCTTGCCCGCGCTCTCGTCCGCCGCTTCCTTCCCCCCGCCACAGCCCGCCGTCAGCAGGCCGCCGAGCACGAGGGCCGCGGTACCGCCCCACACACGCACACGCATCGAATGTCTCCAGGTCCACTTGGTACTCGGGCGAACGTCCGTCGCCCGGTCCAGTAGTCGGGGCGGACATGCCTGGAGTTCCCGCCCGGTCGACACCGCCGAAGCCGAGGGTGCCGGCAGAGACCGGCACCCTCACGGCGGACTCAGACCGCCACGACGGCGGGCGCGTCGCCCCCCACTGCCTCGGGGGCGTGGGAGCTGCCCCGATCGTCCAGCAGATCGATCAGCGTGGCGCGGGCCCGCGCCACGCGGGAGCGCACGGTGCCCACCGGACAGCCGCTCGCCGCGGCCGCCTCCGCGTACGGCAGACCGGCCAACTGGGTGAGGACGAACGCCTCGCGGCGCTCGTCCGGCAGGGCGGCCAGCAGATCCAGCAGGGCGATGCCCTCGTCGAAGCCGGGCAGGTCGCGCGGCTGGGCCCGTTCCACGGCCGTCTGCCAGTCCGGGACGTCGGACAGCCGGGGCCGGGCGGCCGCGTACCGGTAGCTGTCGATGACGGCGCGGCGGGCGATGGACAGCAGCCAGGCGCGGGCCGAGGAACGGCCCTCGAAGCGGTGCAGGCTGCCGAGCGCCCGCAGGAAGGTGTCCTGCGCCAGGTCGTCCACGGCCTGGGGGTCGGCGCACAGATGGGCGACGTAGCGCAGGACGTCGCGGTGCAACGCACGCACGAAACGCTCCACGGCACGGGGGTCGCCGCCCCGGGCCGCAAGGGCCCACGCGGTGATCGACTCGTCGGTCGACACCGTTTTGCCGCCGACGGCGCTGTCTTCGGGCGAGGTGGGCAGGGCAGGAGTGATCACCTGGTGTCCTTCTCGGGTCATCCGGGATCCGGGCCGCGGGCACGATCGGGTGCCGGGGGTCCGGTGAGAGGGGAATGGGCCCTACGGGCGCTCACGCGGGGGTACGGCGTGGCGCGGGCGTACGGCCGAGGCCCGAGGCGCACGGGGCGGCCTCGGGAAACCGGCTGTCGTCAGGCGACAGCGACCCCGGCGGGCGGACCCCGCGAGATGATCGAGTGGACGAGGAGAAGCAGCCGCGGCGCACGCCGCGAGCGACGCCGGCGGACGCGCGGCCGCGGCCGGACCGGTGTGTCGGGCAGGGCGAGCAGCAGCCGCAGCGGTGCCGCGAGCCGCGCGGCCGCGGCCCGCAGGATGCGGAACGCGGCCTGCTCGCCGTACGCCAGCCACAGACCGCACAGCAGGGCGGCGAAGAGGTGGGCGGCGAGCATTCCGAAGGACGACGAGCCGTCGCCCATGGTGTGGCCCATGTGCGCCAGGTGATCCGTGCCGCTCATGTCCATGTGTCCCATGGAGCCCATGTCCATGGAGTCCATCGGCATCGACGGCATGGGCGCGGAGGCCGACTGGGCGAACGAGAATGCCTCGTGCAGCGCCGCCTGGGCGGCGACCACGACAGTCACGATCAGCGGGACCCCGCGCTCACGGCCCGCCAGGGACCAGCCTGCGGCACCGGTGACGGCCAGGCCTGCGGCCAGTGCCCACCCGGGCACGTGCTGACCCGACATCATGACGTGGCCCAGGGCGGCGAGCAGCACACAGACGGCCGCGAACACCGCGGCCCGTACCGTGCGAGAACACCACCCTGCTGTCATGGCGTCTCATCCTCGCATCTGGCTGTCCGTCATCATCCGTCGGTACGGAATTTCCCCCGCCGTGTCACTCAACCGGCGTGATGTGATCCAGAACACCTCATATGGCGGGAACGGGTGACGCGTTCGATCCGACATCCGAGGGGAGGCCGGGACCGCCGTCAGCCGGGGCGGATCACCACCGCGAGCGCCTCGACGGCCCCGCCGTGCTCGAAGTGCAGCGTGAACGGCACGAGGTCACCGGTGCGCCACCCGGCCCCGGCCCGCAGGTTCACGTCCAGGCCGTGCGGCGACATGGACACGGTGCGGCCCGCGGGGACGACCGCCGAGTCGGTGTCGGTCTTGGTCGCGGCTCCTGAGCCGGTGCTGCGATGCCGGCTGAGAGTGATCCGGCCGCCGGTTCGGGAGGACGTGACCTCGACCAGCCGGTCGTCTGCGCCGCCGGCGTTGGAGAGGTCGAAGAAGGCGGCCGTCTCCTTCGTGTCGCCGTACGGCAGGAGGACCCGCGCCTTCGAAACGGTGACGCGGGCCGGGCTGCCCGCCTTCCCGGCGCCGACCCACGTGGTCAGGCCGCCGAGGGCCAGGCTGCACGCCGTGACGGGTGCGAGGGCCGCGAGGAGGGTGTCGGTCAGCCGGCGCCGGGTGGGACGCCACGGGCTCTGCTCGGTCATCGGGTACGCCTCCCGGCAGAGGACGGCTGCCAGGTACGCAGCCGAAGGCTGTTGCCCACCACCAGCAGCGAACTGACCGACATCGCCGCCGCGGCGACCATCGGGGTGAGCAGGCCCACGAGGGCGAGCGGCACCGTCACGAGGTTGTATCCGAACGCCCAGGCGAGGTTGGCCCGAATGGTGCCCAGGGTGCGGCGAGCCAGGCGGACCGCGTCCGCGAGGACCTCGATGTCCCCGCGCACCAGGGTCACGTCGGCCGCCCCGATGGCGGCATCAGTGCCGCCGCCCATGGCGATGCCCAGGTCGGCGGCGGCCAGCGCGGCCGCGTCGTTCACACCGTCCCCGATGACGGCGACCCGATGGCCCCGCTGCTGGAGGTCTCGTACGAGGGACGCCTTGTCCTCGGGTGTGCAGCGGGCGTGCACCTCCTCGATGCCCAGCTCCGTGGCGACGGCCCGCGCGGGTGCCTCGCGGTCGCCGGTGGCGAGCACCGGCCGTACGCCGAGGCGCCGCAACCGGTCCACCGCCCGGTAGGCCCCGGGCCGTACGACGTCACCGACCTCGATCAGCGCCTCGGCGATCCCGTCCACGCGGACCAGGACCGGCGTGTGTGCGGCGGCCTCTGCCACCGGCAGCGCCTCGGCCAGCGTCGTGGGCAAGTGGTCGTCGGGGGCCAGGACTTCGACCAGCCGCCCCTCGACCCGTCCGTACACGCCCCGGCCGGCCTCCGCCCGGAAGCCGCTCACTGCCGGAAGCGAGCCGGGGGTGTGAGCGGTGACGGCCCTGCCGAGTGGATGCTCCGAGCCCTGTTCGACCGCGGCGGCCAGCCGCAGCGCCGCGTCCCTTCCGAGCCCGCCGGGTACGGCGGTGACCCTGGCGACGCTCATCCGGCCGGAGGTGAGGGTGCCGGTCTTGTCCAGGACGACCGTGTCGATGTGCCGCAGCCCCTCCAGGGCCTGCGGGCCGCTGACCAGGACACCCAGCTGGGCCCCTCGGCCGGTGGCCGCCATCAGCGCGGTCGGGGTCGCCAGGCCCAGCGCACACGGGCACGCCACCACCAGGACGGCCACCGCGGCCGTGACGGCGGCCTGCGGATCGGCGCCCGCACCGAGCCAGAACCCGAGCGACGTGACGGCCAGCGCGAGCACGACCGGCACGAAGACACCGGCGACCGAGTCGGCCAGCCGCTGCGCCCGCGCCTTGCCCGCCTGCGCCTCCGTCACCAGCTCGGTGATCCGGGCGAGTCGGGTGTCGGCGCCGACCGCCGTGGCCCGTACGAGCAGCAGTCCGCCGGTGTTGAGGGACCCGCCGGTCACCGCGGAGCCCGGCCCGGCCTCGACGGGCGCGCTCTCTCCGGTGACCAGGGACAGATCCACCGCGGAACCGCCCTCCACCACCTGACCGTCGGTGGCGACCCGCTCTCCTGGCCGCACCACGAAGACCTGCCCGACCGTCAGCTCCTCGATGGGCAGCAGCCGTTCCGTGCCGTTCTCGCGCACCGCCACCTCCTTGGCGACGAGTTCCGCGAGCGACCGCAGCGCGGACCCGGTCCCACGCCGGGCCCTTGCTTCCAGGAAGCGGCCCGCCAGCACGAACAGCGGTACGCCGGCGGCCGCTTCGAGGTAGAGATGCGCGGCACCGCTCGATGCGGAGGGCAGCAGGGTGAACGGCATCCGCATGCCGGGATCCCCGGCGCCGCCGAGGAACAGCGCGTACGCCGACCAGGTGAAGGAGGCCAGCGCCCCCAGGGAGACGAGGGTGTCCATGGTGGCCGCCGAGTGCCGCAGCCCGCGCACCGCCAGCTCGTGGAAGGGCCAGGCCCCCCACACGGCCACCGGGGCGGCCAGCACGAAGCACAGCCACTGCCAGTTGCGGAACTGCAGGCCGGGCACCATCGACAGGACGAGAACGGGCAGCGCGAGCAGCGCGGTGACCAGGAGCCTGTCACGCTCCTGCCGTGCCTCCTGACGTGCTTCCTCTTCCGGGCCCGCTCCTCCCCCACGCTCGCGCAGCCGCTTCTCGGGACGCTGCGGGATCTCTGCCGTGTACCCGGCCTGCTCGACGGCCGTGACGAGTTCCTCGGGGCTGATCCGCGCCGGGTGGCTCACGCGAGCCCGCCCGGTCGCCAGGTTGACGACCGCCGTGACCCCGTCGAGTCGGCCGAGCTTCTTCTCTACGCGCTTCACACAGGCCGCGCAGGTCATCCCGCCCACTGCCAGGTCGGTGGTCGTCAGGCCGGCGGTCGCCGGGTCGGTGGTCGCCGGGTCGACGGTTGCCGGGTCGGTGGTCGTCAGGTCCGCGACCGCGGGTTCCGCGCCCATCAGTGGCTTCCCCCGTGCATCCGCCCCATGTCGCCGCCGTCGTCGATGCCTGCGCCGGCACCGCCGCGAGGGCCGGTGCCGGTGCCGGGGCCGTGCATGCCGGGGGCGACGGGTCCGGCCGCGGCGCCGACGGCGTACGACAGCGCGAACAGCAGGGCCAGCAACAGAAGGAATCCGCAGAGGGCGGGCGGGGGCACCGCTGTGCGCAGCACCACGCCCGCACCGGAGGGGGACTGACGGGACTCGTCCATCAAGCGCGTCTCCAGATCACGTCGTACGGCATCACCTGGTCGGAGCCGTAGCGCTTCAGGAGTCGGGCCGGAGAGGCGCCGAGTTCCGCAGCCCAGGTATGGCACGCGTCACGCGGACGGCGACCGTGCGCCGCCGAGCCGCCTGCTCTGCGGGCCGGGCCGTCCTAGGTCCTGTCGTCAAATTCCCGTCGTCGCCCGAAGGGCGGCCTCGCGGCGTCTGGTGCGTGCTCTCGGCGTGCCGGGCGGAAGTCCTCGTACTGGACGTACTTGGGCTTTCGCCCGGTGCGGCGAGAGTGCGTGCCAGGCGTCGTGGGGCAGACGGGAATTTGACGACAGGGCCTAGAGACCCGCCATGCTGTTCTCGGCGTCCCGGTCGCCGGTCGCCTCGCTCTCCAGCACCCGGGTGAAGTCCGGTCCGGGCACAGTGGCCAGCCGCGGCAGCAGACTGGTCCAGAACTCCACCATGCGGTCCTTCGGCAGCCAGTCCCGGTCCCCGCTGCCGAGGACCTCGAAGCCGACCGTCGCCGCCACCACGGCCCCGGCCACGCACTCGGGCGAGAGGTCGTCCGTCAGTTCTCCCGCCGCCTGCGCCTGGCCGATCACGTCGCGCACCCAGCCGTGCCACGAGTCCACCACCGCGGTCCCGCCGTCGCGTGCGGGGTCTCCGCTGAGCGCCAGCCCGGCCCGCATGACCGGATCGGCCGCTAACGCGACCACCAGTTGGCGGATCGCGGACACGAGTGCCCCCAGCGCGCTGCCACCTGTGGCCCGGCAGTGCGCGGTCATCTCCTCCACCGTGCGCGCCGCCGCGCACTCGATCTCGCTCGCGAGAGCGTCCTTGCTCGGGAAGTGGAAGTGCAGCGCGCCGGCGCTCACCCCGGCCCGCCTGCTGATCGCAGGCAGGGACGCGCGCGCGTATCCGTCGTGGGCAAAGGCTTCCGCCGCCGCGCGGACGAGGGCCTGCCGTGTGCGAACCGCCCGTACCTGCTTGACCATGACGCCCTCCTCTAATAACCGCATGTTCAGTATGTTTATGTGGGTGCGGCACGGCAAGGCCTGACGGGCCGCCAGACCGAAAACACCGGGGACCAGGCAGATTCCTGAGTCGGAGTGACCTGACACTCCGTCGGCCACGAAGCAAACCGCGTGCTTGGTTTGGCCTACGGAAGCGAGAAGGCCGGATGAAGGACGTGACTTCGCTCCCGTGGTGCACAAGGAAGTCCGCCGCCCTCGACGGGCGGCGGACTTGCGGCGGACGTGTCCGCCCGCGCGCTCAGGACACCGACGGACGCAGCAGCACGGGCAGCGACCGGAATCCGTTGAGCATGAAGGTCGGCAGCGGGGCCAACTCCTCGGGGGCGCAGGCCAGCTGCACGTCAGGGAACAGGTCGAACAGCTTGGCGAGAGCGGAGGCGGCCTCGATCTCCCCGAGCGGTGCGCCGAGGCAGCGGTGGGTTCCGTGGCCGAAGCCGAGGATGTCCCGGTCGCCGCCGCGCAACAGGTCGAAGCGGTCCGCGTCCGGGCCGTGCCGGTCGGTCTCGTGGCCGCCGGCCGCGAAGCTGACGAGGATGCAGTCGCCCTTGCTGATCCGCACCCCGTCGAGGTCGATGTCCTCGACCGCGAACCGCATCGGTGCATAGGCACCGGGCGTGTGCACCCGCATGGTCTCGGAGACCACGTCCGCCCAGGTCGCCCGGCCCGCGCGCAGATGCGCCAGCTGCTCGGGGTGGGTCAGCAGCGCGCCGGCCGCGTTGGTGATGAGGGTGGCGGTGGTGTCCTGTCCCGCCGCGATGAACATGAAGAGGGAGCCGAGCAGTTCGTCCTCGGTGAGCCGGTCCCCCTGGTCCCGGGCCGCGATCAGGGAGCTGGTCAGGTCGTCACCGGGCCGCTCCCGCTTGGCCTTGACCAGTGCGGCGAGCCGCCCGAAGGCCTCCAGCCGGGCTGCCTCCATCTCCTGGCCGCTGACGGTGGAGCTGAACACCGTGCTCAACGCCGCGGACAGCGCGTCCGTCTCGGCACCCTGCGGCACGCCGAACAGCTCGCAGATGACCCGCAGCGGCAGCACTTCCGCGTACGCGGTGCGCAGGTCGACCGGGGTGCCGGCCGGGAGGGCCGCCAGTGCGCCGAGCAGTTCGGCCGACAGCTCCTGCACCCGGGGGCGCAGTGCCTCGGAGCGTCGCGCGGTGAACGCGCCGGCGACGAGCCGGCGCAGCCTGGTGTGGTGCTCCCCGTAGGCGAACAGCATGTTCTCGTTCGCCACCCATGGGTAGAGGGGCCACTCCTGCGTTATCTTCCCCTCGATGAACGGCGGCCAGTGCAGGCGGGCGCTGCGGGAGACGCGCGGGTCGGTCAGCAGCTGCTCCACGTACCTCTGCCGGACGACGGCCCAGGCGAGCACGCCTCCGGGCAGCTCCACCCGGACCGCGGGGCCCTGGGCGCGCAGCATCGCGGCCTCCCCCAGATGGTCCTGGCCGGTGAGGTCGAGGGCGTAAGGGCAGGCGGTCTCTTCCATCGATGTGCTCCCTGGGTCGGTTCTGCATCACGTGGTGGCGTTGCGACGTGCCCATGGCAGCGATGTCCGCTTCCCCGGCTCCGAGCGGTGCCGGTGTCCGTGGTCCGCGGAGAGACCTCGTTCAGCCGACGGCCGGCGCCTCCTGTGGTTCCGCGCTCAGCTCCATGGCCTCTTCGTAGACGCGTCGGCCCCGGTCGAGCGACATGTCCAGGCGCACCAGCACCGCGGGGACCGCGATGCTGGTCATCAGGTGCCGGTAGAGGTCGACCACGCGTTCCATCAGGTCGGCATGGTTGTTCATGATCTTGGACAGCACCTGTGCCCCGGTGAACGCGGCCACGAAGGCCTTCGCCGCGGCGTCCACGTCGACCTGGGGCAGCACCTCCCCGTTCGCCTTCGCCCGTTCGAGCAGTGCGGCGTTGTAGTCGACCCAGGAGGCCATCGGCACCCGCCGGTCCAGCCCGTCGTGCGGTGACCCCTGGTCCACGGTGAGGCGGATGCTGCCACGCACCATGGGGTCGCCCGAGCCCAGCAGATGAGCGAGGAGGAAACCGGCGTCCAGTCCCTCCTGGAGCACCAGCTCCCGCGGCGGCGATTCCGGCACCGACTTCAACTGGTCGGTCAGGACCGCCTGGGCGAGCTGTTCCTTGGAGGAGAAGTGGAAGTAGAGGGCGCCCTTGGTGACGTTCGCCCGCTGGAGGATCTCCGAGATGGTCGCCGCCTCGTAGCCGACGTCGGCGAACACGTCGGCGGCTGCCACCAGGATGTTGCGCCTCGTCCTGATCGCTCGTTCCTGCAGGGCCACGGCACATCCTCCGCACTGGCTTCACGGACCGGTCGGCCACAAAAAGAAACCGACAGGTACGTATCCTGCCACCTCGGAAGATGGCCTTTCAACCATGTGAATGCGCCCCTCCTCACCAGGTACGCGGGAACTTGCCGAGCCGTCGCTGACCGCCACAATAAAACCTGTCGCCCGGTATCTCAACGTTCCCGCAGCATCTGCCGGTTCAGGGAAGTCCGCCGGACGGGACCGGAGTTGAGCATGGCGCCTACTTCTGAGGCCGGGGAGTGTCCCCAAGGCACCGAAGTTCGGCCACCGTTGGCAGAAATTTGGCTTGATAAGCAAACCGGGAGGTCCGTATCTTCTGACTCTGCGCATCCACACCCTTCCGGTTCAGCGACGACGGGAGAGGGCCATGACCCTTCTGACACCCCAGGTACATCTCCCCTCTTTGCCGGAGATCGAGCACTTCGACACGGATCAGGCACTTGGTCCGGACACGTTCCGGACCGACGGTCCGCATGCCGGACCCGCCGGAGTGTTCTCCGGCACCGTGTCCGGCGAGCTGGCCCGGCTCCTCTTCGACGGCGACGACCGGGAGCACATCCATGGGATGTGGCGCGACCTCATCTCGAAGGACACGTTCCGCCACCGTCCCGGCCTCGGACCCGCCGAGCGCGCCGCCCTCTCCTACGAGTGGCTGCGGCTGGTGAACGACACGGCCGGAGGGGCCGAGCCGCTCGCGGACGACCCGCAACTGCTGGCGGGGCTGCACGAGTGGGCGGCGATCGTGGACGGCGGCGGGGGCCTGTGCACGGTGGCGAGCATCCACTACAACCTCTTCCTCGGCAGTCTGCTCGATCACGAGGGCGCCGGGCGCCGGGACCTGTCCGACTTCGCGACCCTGCGGCGCACCGGCACGTTCCTGTGCACCGAGCTGGACCACGGCAACGACGCCTCGGCCCTGGCGACCACCGCCGAACTGGACCCGGCCACCGGCGGATTCGTGCTGAACACCCCCCACGTCGGCGCACAGAAGTTCATGCCCAACACCAGCATGACCGGCGGGCCCAAGAGTGCCGTGGTGGCCGCCCGCCTCATCGTCGAGGGCCGGGACGAGGGTGTCTTCCTGTTCCTGACCCCGCTGAGCGACGAGCACGGCCTGCTGCCGGGAGTGCGGGTCCGCAGGCTGCCCCTGCGCACCGGTGCCCCGGTGGACCACTGCCTGACCGCTTTCGACCGGGTGCTGCTGCCACGTGACGCCCTGCTGGAGTCCGAGCACGGCCGTCTGGACGCCGACGGCCGCTTCCACAGCAGCCTCGGCAACCGGCGCAAGCGGTTCCTGCAGTCCATCGGCCGGGTCACGATGGGCAAGCTGTGCATGAGCGGCGCCGCCGTCGGCGCGACCCGGGCCGCGCTCGCCATAGCCGTCCGCTACGGCGACCAGCGGCAGGTCAGCGGGCCCCGCGCGGGCGAGCGCATCCCGGTCAACGCCCACCGCTCGCACCACGGGCGGCTGTTGAAGGGCCTGGCCTCGGCCTACGCCATGACCTTCCTGCACCGCTCGGTGCTCGCCCGTTGGGCCGCCGTGCACGCCGGCCACGACGCCGGGCAGCAGGCGGAGACCGAGCGGCTGGTCGCGATCGCCAAGAGCTGGATCACCTGGCAGGCACGGGACATCACCGTCGAGTGCCGGGAACGCTGCGGCGCGCAGGGCCTGTTCGCCGCCAACGGCCTGTCCGAGTTCCCCCAGTACGTCGAGGGCACGATCACCGCCGAGGGCGACAACCTGGTGATCTGGGTGAAGGCCGCCGCCGAGATGCTCTTCGAGCACCAGCCGCCGCGAGAGGCGCCCGAACACCCCGGTGGGGTGGAGCGGTTGACGGATCCCCGGCACCTGCGCGGGCTGCTGGCCCGGGCCGAGGCCGGCTGGCAGGACCGGGCCCGGGCCGCGCTGCGCCAGGGGCCCTCCGGGGATCCGGTCGAGCGCTGGAACGGCGCTTCCTCCGCCGCCCTGGAGATGGTCTCGGTGCACGCCCGGCTGCGGGCGGCCGACGCCTTCCTGGACGCGGTCGCCCGGGCGGCGGACCCCGAGGCCCGCGATCTGCTGGAGCGGCTCTGCGTGTTGTTCCTGCTGCAGCAGCTCCGCGAGCACACCGGGGACCTGCTGGCCGACGGCCATCTGTCCGCCGAGCAGGTACGCGCCCTGCCCCAGCTGCTGGACGACGCGGTGCGCGGCCTCGCCCCGCACATGACGGAGCTGGTCGAGGGCTTCGACCTGCCGGCCGCCTACCTGGAGGGAATCCCGCTGGCCAACTCGGGCCACATCTCCCTCGCCGACTATGCGACGGCGGCCGAGTAGCCGGCCGCGCACCCCGCGGGAAGCGGCACGCCCAGGAGATGCGGCCGGGGCGATCCGCGCCCGGTGCTCAGCGGGGCGTGAGAGCCTGGATCAGGGCTGTGCGAAGCCGTCGATCCAGGCTTGGAGGCGTTCGCCCTGGCCGGCCATCAGTCCGGGGTCGCGCAGGGTGTTGGTGAGCACCGACATGCCCTGGTAGGCGGCGACCAGTTCGACGGCGAGGGCGCGGGCGTCGGGTCGGCCCAGTGCGGTGAACTGGCCCTCGATCCAGTCGAGCAGGGTCCGCATGACCTGGGCGGCGGCCAGGTCCAGGCCGTCGTCGCGCTTGTCCAGTTCGGTGGCCAGGGTGCCGAACGGGCAGCCGAAGCGGGCCGCCGTCTCGCGCTCCTCGACCCAGCCGGCCACCAGGGCCTTGAGACGGGTGGCCGGGTCGGGAAGTTCCTCGAGTCGGGCCGTGAGCCGGGTGAGCCGGTCGCAATGGGCCTCCACCGCGGCCTCGACCAGCTGGTCCTTGGTCTTGAAGTAGTAGTAGACGTTGCCGAGGGGCACGTCGGCGACCCGGGCGATGTCCCCGAGGGTGGTCTTCTCCACGCCCTGCTGGTGGAAGACCTGGACGGCCGCTTCGACCAGGCGTTCACGCTTGCCGCCCCGCCGGGAGCCGGCGGATCCGGCCGCCGTACCAGATTTTGAGTCAGTCACCTGACTAAGAATAGACAGCACGGGACGGACCGGCTAGCGTAGCGACTTAGTTAGTCAACTAACTCAGTCGAGGAGCTGTCATGATCGTCGTAACGGGTGGTACGGGGAACGTCGGGCGGGCCCTGGTCGCGAAGCTGGCCGCGAAAGGGGCGGCCGTGACCGCGGTGGCCCGGCACATCACCCCCGAGGACGTCCCGGCCGGGGTGCGGGCCGTGGCCGCCGACCTCGGGCAGCCGGCCGGTCTCGGTCCCGCGCTGGAGGGCGCGACGGCACTGTTCCTGCTCGTCGCCGGGGACGATCCGGAAGGGATCCTGAAGCAGGCGGCTGCCGCCGGTGTCACCAAGGTGGTCCTGGTGTCCTCGCAGGGCGTGGGCACCCGGCCGCACAGCTACGCGCACGCCGCCGGCTTCGAGGCGGCCCTGGCCCGATCCGGACTCGCCTTCACCGTGCTGCGCCCGGGCGGGCTGGCCTCGAACGCGTTCGCCTGGGCCGAGCCCGTCCGGCACCACCGCACCGCGGCGGCACCCTTCGCCGACGTGGCGCTGCCGTTCGTCGACCCTGACGACGTGGCCGCGGTCGCCGCCGCGGTCCTGCTCGGGGGCGGGCACGAGGGCATGACGTACACCCTGACGGGTCCCGAGGCCACCACACCCCGGCAGCGGGCCGCCGCCCTCGCGCAGGCCATCGCCGAACCGGTCACCTTCGTGGAACAGAGCCGCGAGGAAGCCCGCGCGCAGATGGCGCGGTTCATGCCGAGCGCCGTGGTGGAGGGAACCCTGTCCGTCCTCGGCGAGCCGACCCCGCAGGAGCAGGCGGTCAGCGGGGACGTCGAGCGGATCCTGGGGCGCCCCGCGACCCCCTTCGCGGCATGGGCGGCGCGCAACGCCGCGGCGTTCCGCTGAGACTCGCCCGGAATGGGCCCGCCGGTGCCGGGCAGGCCTCAGGGGATCTCCTGCTCGGCCCAGATGATCTTCCCCTCGGCCGTGTACCGGGCGCCCCAGCGCAGGGCGAGCTGGGCCACCAGGAACAGTCCCCGGCCGCCCTCGTCCGTGCTGCGGGCGTGCCTCAGGCGGGGGGCGGTGCTGCTGCCGTCGGCGACCTCGCAGGTCAGGCGGGCGTCGCGGAGCAGCCGCAGACGGATGGGCGAGTCGGCGTAGCGGATCGCGTTGGTGACCAGTTCGCTGACGATGAGTTCCGTCGTCAGGGCCTGTTCCACCAGGCCCCAGTCCATCACCTGGAGGGTCGCCGCGGCCCGGACGTGTCCGACGGCGGCCGTGTCGGGGGGCACGTCCCACGACGCCACCTGGTCCGCGGCGAGGGTGTGGGAACGGGCCAGCAGGAGGGCGACGTCGTCGGGCTGTGGCGCGGACACCAACTGCCGCACGGCGGAGGTGCACAGCTCGTCGAGGTCCGTGCCGGTCCGCCCCAGCGCCTCGGCGAGCCGGGCCATGCGCGACTCCACGTCCCCGTCGCTTCCTTCGATGAGGCCGTCGGTGTAGAGGCCCAGGAGGCTGTTCTCGGTCAACTCGATCTCGGCGGCCTCGAAGGCCATGCCGCCCAGCCCGAGCGGTGGCCCGGCCGGGACGTCGGGGAAGTAGCCGTGTCCGTCCGGGGGGACGACGACGGGCGGCGGGTGCCCGGCCCGGGCCATCGAGCACCGCCTGGAGACCGGGTCGTAGACGGCGTAGAGGCAGGTCGCGCCGATGAACGTCGCCGTGTTCCGGTCGGCCGGGGCACGGTCGGCCTCCTCGTCGGTCAGCCGCAGCACCAGGTCGTCGAGGTGGGCGAGCAGCTCGTCGGGAGGCATCTCCATGTCGGCGAGGGTCTGCACCGCCGTACGCAGCCGCCCCATGGTCGCCGCCGCTGTGATCCCATGACCCACCACGTCCCCGACGACGAGTCCGACGCGAGCGCCGGACAGCGGGATCACATCGAACCAGTCACCGCCGACGCCGCCCGTGGGGTCCGCCGGACGATAGGTGGAGGCGACCTCCACCGCCGTTCCGCCGGTCAGGACGTGGGGCAGCAGGCTGCGCTGCAGGGTGACGGCGGCGGTGTGCTCCCGGGTGTAGCGGCGGGCGTTGTCGACGCACACCGCCGCCCGTGCCACCAGTTCCTGGGCCAGCAGGACGTCGTCCTGCCCGAACGGGACCGTGTTCAGCGAGCGGGCGAACGTGGTCAGGCCCAACGCCGTGTTCCGCGCCCGCATCGGCAGGGAGATGAGGGAGTGCAGGCCGAACTCCCGGATGCGGGCCGCTCGCTCGGGCTGTTCGGCGAGCCACGGGGCGTCGTTCGGGTCGAGGGTCGGGACGAGGAACGGATCGCCGCTGATCAGGAGGTTGATGTCATGGGGCGGCGGCAGGAGGTCGACCTCCTCACCGATCCCCACCAGGGCCTCGGGGCAGCCCTCCCGCACGGACTGCAGTCCCGCGCGGCGCATCACCGGCCGGACGGGCGGCGGCCCGGCGTCGGTCAGCCAGGCTCCGTGGCCCTCGGCGCTGAACACGGGCTCCAGGAGGTCGACGGTGACGAAGTCCGCGAACCGGGGCACCGCGAAGTCGGCCAGTTCCTGAGCGGTCCGCAGCACGTCGAGGGTCGTGCCGATGCTCGTGCCGGCCTCGTTGACCAGGGACAGCAGTCGGCGGGCGGTCCAGCGCTCGGTGACGTCCAGGACCATGTAGCAGACCCCGGTGATGCCGGCGCCGGCGTTCACCAGAGGGAAGAAGGAAGTGGAGTAGGCACGCTGGCGGTGCGGATCGGCCCAGCTCCAGCCGAGATACTCGTAGTCGGTGACCGGCTCCCCCGTCGCCAGCACCTTGCGCATCAGGCCTTCCAGGGTGTCCGCCTGCAGCCCGGGCAACAGCTCGCTCAGCCGGCGTCCCAGCCGCTGGTCCCTGGGCACACCGCCGAAGCGTTCCAGCGTGTCGTTCAGCCAGACGTAGCGCAGCTCCAGGTCCATCACGGCCATGCCGACCGGTGAGCGGGTGAGGAATCCGTCCAGGACGGACTGGCCGACCGTCCACTGCGGCCGCTGCTCCCGTGCCGAGAGCAGAAAGCACTCCTGCCCGCCCATCCGGAAGGCCGCGGAGACCCGCAGATCGAGCTCCACGCGGCGGCCGTCCCGGTGCCGTACGGGGACGACGCCGTTCCATCCCATCCCGGCGCGGCACCGCTGCGCGATCGCGGCAGCACGGGCCGGATCCGCGGGCACCGCCAGCAGGCGTGCGGCGGGGTGGCCGACGACCTCGGACGCGCGGTGGCCGAGCAGCGCTTCCGCGCCCCTGGTCCAGCCGACCACGACGCCGTCCGCCGAGATCACCGCCACGGCGTCGGTGGAGGCGTCCAGGAGACCACTCGGTGCCACGGATGCGGACGCGTCGAAACCCTCTCGCGGTGGTTCCATCTGCTCCATCCTCTTCCTCCACCATGGTCCTGCTTGTCCGCTGGATACGCATGGGCCGGTGCTGCGGTTGGGGCAGGCGGAACCCTGGAGGCAGCATGGAGGTGACGCTCATCGGCGCCCGGGCGTGCGGCCGTACCGGCACGGACGGGTGACCGGCCGCTGGAGGTGGTTCTGGCATGGCATCGGAATCCTTGCGCGCCGACGACGACGTGCAGAGCCCCGAGCCGCCGCGGCCGACCGGCCTGCTGGACATGCTGAGCGTGGCCGCGGTGGCGCTGGACACGCGCGGCCGCATCGTCTTCTGGACCCCGCAGGCCGAGGACCTCTTCGGTTACACGGCGGAGGACGTCCTGGGGAAGTTCGCGGTACGGCTGCTGATCCGTCCCGAGCATCTGCAGGCCGTGGTGAGCCTGTTCACGGAGGTGCTGGAGACCGGCCGGGGCTGGGCCGGCGCCTTTCCCGTGCGGCACAAGGACGGCAGCAGCCGGCTGACGGAGTTCCGCACCATGCGGCTGCTGGACGACCTCGGCGACGTGTACGCCCTTGGCATCGCGGCCGACCACACCCTGCTGCAGCGCGTCGAGACCGACCTGGCGCTGTGCGAGCGGCTGATCAACCAGTCCCCGATCGGGCTTGCCCTCCTGGACCCCGATCTGAAGTACCTGCTGGTCAATCCGGCGCTGGAGCGGATCGACGGGATCCCGGCCGAGGACCACATCGGCCGTCATCTGCGGGAGACCCTGCCGTTCCCGGACGTCAACACCGTCGAGTCCGCACTGCGCCAGGTGCTCACCACCGGCATGCCTCTCCTCGACCAGTACCACGTGGGCCATCCGCCGGCCGATCCCGAGCACGAGCACGCCTGGTCGCTGTCCTTCTACCGGCTGGAGGACCCGGGCGGCCGGGTACTGGGCGCGGCCACGTCGGTCGTCGACGTGACCGAGCGGCACCACGCGGCCGCCGAGGCCGACCGGGCCCGGCGGCGTCTGGCGCTGATCGCGGACGCCTCCGCGCGGGTGGGCACCACGCTGGAGGTCGAGCAGACCGCTCTCGAGCTGGCCGAGATCTGCACGCCCGTGCTCGCTGACGTGGTCGCCGTGGACGTCCTCGACTCCGCGCTGGCCCTGCGCCGCGCCCGCCGGCCCGACAACGGCCCCGAACTGTTCCGCGCCCTCGCCCTCAAGGCGGCTCACCCCACCGTGGCGCTGCGCGCCGCCGGCGCGCCCGGCAACGTCGCCTCGTACGACGGCGACCGCCTGGTCACCCTGTGCGTCCACACCGGCCGGCCGGTCATGGTGCGCCACGTCGGTGCCCGGGATCTGCGGCAGATCGCCCGGGATCCGGAGTCCGGCGAGCTCCTGGCCCAGGCCGGCGTGCACTCGTATCTGGCCGTGCCGCTGATCGCGCACGGCGAGGTGCTCGGTGCCCTCGATCTCAAGCGCACCCGCAACCCGCTGCCCTTCGACGAGGACGACGTCGTCCTGGCCGGCGAGCTGGCCAGCCGTGCCGCCGTCGCCATCGACAACGCCCGCTGGTTCCAGAGCGTGCGCAACACCGCGCTCACACTCCAGCGCAGCCTGCTGCCGGACCACTCGCCACACCACCCGGGCCTGGAACTCGCCTCCCGCTACCAGCCGGCGCAGGCGACCAGCGAGGTCGGCGGCGACTGGTACGACGTCATCCCGCTGGCCGACGCGAAGACCGCCCTGGTGGTGGGCGACGTCATGGGCAACGGCATCGACGCGGCCGCCACCATGGGCCGGCTGCGCACCGCCACCTGTGCGTACGCGGACCTGGACCTCGCCCCGGGCGCGGTGCTCCAGCACCTGGACAAGATCACCTGCGATCTGGAGCACTACATCGTCACCTGCCTGTACATCGTCTACGACCCCCGCACCAGGCAGTGCACGATCGCCAACGCGGGACACATGCCGCCCGCCCTGGCGCGGCCCGGTCAGGCGCCGGTGTACCTCGACCTGCCCGCCGCGGCCCCGCTCGGTGTCGGCGGCATCCCGTTCGAGACCACGACGGCCGAACTGACCCCCGGCGACCTGCTGGTGCTGTACACCGACGGCCTCGTGGAGACCCGGCAGCACCCCATCGACGACCGTCTCTCCGTCCTCCTCGGCTTCCTCGACGATCCCCGCCGGCCGCTCGAGGAGACCTGCGACCGGCTGCTGTACGGCCTGCGCCATCCCGACGACCACGACGACGTGGCCCTGCTCGTCGCACGGGCCCTGTAGACCGAGGCGCCGCTCCATCCGCTTGGTGGGGTTCGCCCGTCGGTGGGACTCTGGTTGGAGAGTTGTCCGAGGAGCGGAACCCTGGAGGGCCGATGGGACGGGACGTCCCGGCGCTCGTCTTCACCCGCGAGGACCGCCGCCGGTACCGGATCAAGATGCAGGAGTGCCTCGACGCGTTCGCACAGATGCTCCGCGACGCGCGCTTCGAGTCCGAACGACCTCAGGTCGGACTGGAGATCGAGCTGAACCTGGTCGACGACCGGGCCGAGCCCGCGATGCGCAACACCGATGTGCTGGAGGCGATCGCGGACCCCTCGTGGTCGACCGAACTGGGCCGGTTCAACCTCGAGATCAACGTTCCGCCGCGCGGGCTGACGGCGGGCGGACCCGATGCCTGGGAGTCCGAGATCCGCGCGGCGCTGAACCACGCCGACGAGCGGTCCAGATCGGTCGGCGCCCGGCTGGTCATGGTCGGCATCCTGCCCACCCTGCGCCAGGAGGACATCGGCGAGGAGTCCCTGTCGGAGAACCCGCGCTACCGGCTGATCAACGACCAGATCTTCGCGGCCCGGGGCGAGGACCTGCGCATCGAGGTGGACGGCGTCGACCGGCTGCGGACCTACGCGGACACGATCACCCCGGAGGCCGCGTGCACCAGCACGCAGTTCCATCTGCAGGTGTCCCCGGAGACCTTCGCCGGCTACTGGAACGCGGCGCAGGCCATCGCCGGGGTCCAGGTCGCGCTGTCGGCCAACTCGCCGTTCCTGTTCGGCAAGGAGCTGTGGCACGAGACCCGTATCCCGCTGTTCGAGCAGGCGACCGACACCCGCCCGGAGGAGATCAAGATCCAGGGCGTGCGGCCGCGGGTGTGGTTCGGGGAACGGTGGATCAACAGCGTCTTCGACCTCTTCGAGGAGAACCTGCGCTACTTCCCGGCCCTGCTGCCCCTGACCGACGAGCAGGACCCCGGGGAGACGCTGGACCGCGGGGACATCCCCGAACTCTCCGAACTCACCCTGCACAACGGCACGATCTACCGCTGGAACCGGCCCGTCTACGCCGTCGCCCACGACAAGCCGCACGTCCGGGTGGAGAACCGGGTGCTGCCCGCCGGACCGACCGTCGCCGACACGCTCGCCAACGGCGCCTTCTACTACGGGCTCACCCGCGCGCTGGTGGAGGAGGACCGTCCGGTGTGGTCGCGGATGTCGTTCTCCGCGGCCGAGGAGAACCTCCACACGGCGGCCCGGCACGGCATCGAGGCGCTGTTGTACTGGCCCGGCATGGGTGAACTGCCGGTGCCCGAACTGGTCCTGCGGCGGCTGCTGCCGCTGGCGCACCGCGGGCTCGAGCTGTCCGGCATGGACGCGGCCTGGCGGGAGCCGCTGCTCGGCATCATCGAGCAGCGCTGTGTCACGGCCCGCAACGGGGCCGTGTGGCAGAAGGAGATGCTCCACCGCATCGACGCCACCACGCACGCCGGCCGGCACGAGGCCCTGCGGCGGATGACCGAGCTGTACATCGACTTCATGCACCTCAACGCCCCGGTGCACACCTGGCCGGTCGACTGACGGGCACCACGAAATCGGGGATGCCGGCGAAGACGATCACCGGTTAGGCTCCTCCAGCATTTGCCAGGGGGACGACCGAGGTGGGGGAACATGGTTGACGTCGACGATCCCGCGTCCGAGAGGGACCGCAGACCCTGGGTCCAGGCGCTCGTGGCGGTGCTGGTCCTGGGGATACCGGGAGCCCTGCTCGTGCACATCGCACTGCAGGGCCCCTCGGAGCCGGGACCGGCCACGTGCTCGTACGACGACAAGCCGGTGTCCGAGCGCGTATCCGCGAAACAGCTGTGCAAGGCACTGAACCGCCCGGACCTGCCCACGCTCCTCGGCACACCGCGGGAAAAGGCCGAGACCGCGTACGGGTCCGAGAGTTCGTTCAAGGACGCCGACGGCAAGGAGACCCCCTCACCCGATGCGGAGGTCTCGCTGAAAACGTACTCGGTGAAGCTGTGGGCGTCGGACGACGACATGCGGGTCGGCGAGTTCTCCGGGCTCCTCGGCAGGTCCGCGGAGTCGAAGAAGATCCTCGGCCACCCCGCCGTCCTGTACTCGGGCCAGACCATCGGTCTCAAGATCAACCTCGGCGGCGGCAAGATCGACACTGGCCCCGGTGGCCTCGCCCGTCATCTGCTGGTCGCGCGTGACGCCAAGGACGGGGGCGGCTCGTTCGAGGTCGCCATCTGGCGCCAGGACGACGCGCCACCGGACGACACGGCCCTGCTCCGCGTCGCCGAGCGGGTGCTGCCGACGGTCCCCGGTTGGACATAGATAGCGTGCTGCCATGCGCGTCGACTACTCACCCCGCTCCCTGGACCCAGGAGCGTTCTACCAGCTGCTCACCGCGGTGGTCGTGCCCCGGCCGATCGCGTGGGTCTCGACCCTGACCGCGGACGGCAGGACGGCGAACCTGGCCCCTCACTCGTTCTTCACCGTGGCCTGCACCGATCCGCCGATCGTGCAGTTCACCTCCGTGGGCCGGAAGGACTCCCTGCGCAACGCCGAGGAGACCGGGGAGTTCGTCGTCAACTTCGCGCCCGAGCAGCTCTTCGAGCAGATCAACGCGAGTGCGACCGACTTCCCCAGGCACGAGGGCGAGTTCGACGCGGTGGGCATCCGGCCCGAGCCGTCGCTGCGGGTGAGGCCGCCGCGCGTGGCCGCCTCCCCGGTGGCGCTCGAGTGCACGCTGCACTCGACGCTGCGGCTCGGCAACTCGACGGTGGTGTTCGGCCAGGTCGTGCACGCGGCCGTCAGCGAAGACGTCCTGGTGGACGGCCGGCCGGACATCGGACTGCTGCGCCCGCTGGCCCGGTTGGGCGGGAACGAGTGGAGCACCGTCGGGGAGGTACGGGAGGCGGCACGCGTACCGTACCGGGAGTGGACGGCCGACTGACGGGAACGTGACGGCAGGATTCAGGCCAGCACGAGGACCAGTGGGATGCCGTGGCAGGGCACCAGCCGCAGGCCCGCGTGCTCGGCGGGCGTGCCCTCGGCGAGCAGGTCGCCGAAGTCGGGGCCCTTGGTGAGGGAGCCGGCCAGGTGGGCGGGGTCGGCGGAGGCGGCGACCCGGCCGCGGGCGTTGACCAGATGGGCGCGCCGGGGCAGCCGCCGCAGCAGCGGGAGTACGGCCGCCTCGAAGTGCCGTAGGTAGACGTCGGCCGCGGCGACCCCGGCGAAGCGTCCCTCGTTCTCGACGGGTGCGGACAGGGTGAGGCTGTACTCGTCGGAGCAGAGGTAGTCGACGTACGGCCCGGCCACGGCGCGGCGCCCGGTGTCGCGGGGCAGGGCGAACCAGTCCCAGTGCGTGTAGTCGGAATACGCCGAGTGCCCGGGATCGAGGTCGAGCAGCAGGGGTCGTACGTCGCCGTCGGCGCCCGTCTGCCACCACTCCAGCCATGCGGGTACGTCGGTCAGCAGGCCGGGGGCGGCCACGAAGCCGACGCCGGAGACCAGTTCCTGGCGGGTGAGCCGCTGGTGCAGGCCGGGGCGGAGGGCGGCGAGGTCCGCGCTCGCGGGGCGACGGCCCTGTGCGGCCGTCCTGGCGAGCAGGGCGGCGGTGTCGGCCCGGGTGGCGGCGACGGCCTCGAACACCGCCTCCAGCGCACGGCCCACCTGCGAGGCGACCCAGGCCTCGGTGTCCGTGTCGAGCGTCGCGGCAGCCGAGTGAACCTGCCCGGGGCTCCAGCCCATGGTGTCCTCCAGCGGGACGGGAACCGGACGCGGCGCGTTCAGAGGGTGAGGCGTACGGCGACGAGCCGGGCCGTCGACTCCCTGACGCACCGCTCGGCCAGTGTGCCGGCCGATTCGTGGGCCCCATCCTGCACGGCCGAGATCACGGCGCGGTGACGGTCCGCCACTTCTTCACGATATTCACCGCTCCCCAGGACCAGGCACAGCAGCGCGCCCACCTCGCTCTGCAGCGCGACCTGCTCGCGGGTGAGCCGGGCGGACTGGGCTGCGGCGGCGAGTTCCACGTGGAAGCGGCCGTAGAGGCGGCTGCGCGCCGCCGTCTCCGGCGCGTGCGCCAGCTCCTCGGCCGTACGGCGCAGGGGGTTGAGGTCCTCGGGTTCGGTGCGCTGGGCGGCGAGGCGGGCGGCGGCGCCGGACAGGGCGGCCCAGTGGTCGCCCAGGTCGCGCAGTTCCTCGGTGCTCCAGCCGCCCAGCCTGGCCTGGAGCCGGTCGTCGGCGGGGACTTCGGGCAGCGACACGAAGCTGCCGCCGCCGCGGCCCCTGCGGGTGGTGACCAGACCCTGTTGCCTGAGCGCCATCAGCGCCTCACGCAGGGTAACCGTTGACACCCCGAGCTGCCCGGCGAGTTCACTCTCGCCGGGAAGCTGCTCTCCGTCGGCGAGGAGTCCCAGCTCTATGGCGTCGCCGATGCGGCGGACGACCGTGTCCACGCGGGCCCGGTTGTCCACCGGCGCGAAGACGGCGCGACGGGCACCGCCGCCCGCCCCCCGGGCGTCGCCGTCGATCTCGTGCTGTCTCACGGCCACCACCTTGTGCGTTGACTCAAACTTTACCCTAAGGGGATCTTGAGCTTAGAACTATGACTTCATATGTTTGCGGTCAACTCAGCGCGCGCCAGAAAGGTTCCCGCATGGAGGGAATTGCGATCCGGCTGCAGGACGTGCGGAAGTCGTTCGGGGAGACGACCGCCGTGGCCGGTGTGGATCTGGAGATCCGGGACGGGGAGTTCTTCTCCATGCTCGGCCCCTCCGGCTCGGGCAAGACCACGGTCCTCAGGCTCGTCGCCGGATTCGAGACGCCCACCGCGGGCCGGATCGAACTGGCCGGGCAGGAGGTCACGGGCCTCGCCCCGTTCGAGCGGGACGTGCACACGGTCTTCCAGGACTACGCCCTGTTCCCGCACATGACGGTCGAGCAGAACGTCGCCTACGGGCTCAAGGTCCGCAAGGTGCCCAAGCCCGAACGCCTCGTCCGCGCCCGCAAGGCGCTCGCCGAGGTCCGCCTGGATGGCTACGGCCAGCGGCGCCCCGCCCAGCTGTCGGGCGGACAGCGCCAGCGCGTCGCCCTCGCCCGCGCCCTCGTCGGCCGCCCCCGGGTCCTGCTGCTCGACGAGCCGCTCGGCGCCCTCGACCTGAAGCTGCGCGAGCAGATGCAGGTCGAACTCAAGGCACTCCAGCGGGAGGTGGGGATCACCTTCGTCTTCGTCACCCACGACCAGGAGGAGGCCCTGACGATGAGCGACCGGATCGCCGTCTTCGACCAGGGCCGCATCGCCCAGGTCGGCACCCCCGCCGAGATATACGAGCGCCCGGCGACCCCGTTCGTCGCCGGCTTCGTCGGCACCTCGAACCTGCTGGAGGGCGAGGCGGCCCACCGGATCGTCGGCGCGCCCGGCACGTACAACATCCGCCCGGAGAAGATCCGTGTCCTCAAGGAGTCCGCCGAGGCGGACGAGCCCGGACACGCGACCGTCACCGGCACGGTCGCCGAGGTCGTCTACCTCGGCGACGCCACCCGCTTCCTCGTCGACCTCGACGGCGGGGGCCGCCTCACCGCCCTCCAGCAGAACCTCGAGACCTCCTCCGAGGACGTCGCCGCCTACCGCGGCACCCGGGTGCGCCTCCGGTGGCACCACGGACACGCCGTCCGGATCCCTTCCTGACCCCCACTCCCCCCGAACCCTCCGCTCCGCGCAAGGCTCCCTCACTCATGGAGAACGTCGTGCGTCTCACCCGAACCCTCGTGGCCGCGGCCGGCACCGCGGCCCTGCTGCTCACCGCTGCCTGCAGCTCCTCCGGCAGCGGCTCCTCCGCCACCGGCTTCAACCCGCCCGACCTCAAGGCCCCGACGAAGCTCGGGAAGACCGAGGGCCAGGTCAACCTGATCGCCTGGGCGGGCTACGTAGAGGACGGTTCCAACGACCCGAAGGTGGACTGGGTCAGCGACTTCGAGAAGCAGACCGGCTGCCAGGTCCACTCCAAGGTCGCCGCCAGCTCGGACGAGATGGTCAAGCTGATGAAGACCGGGGAGTACGACGCCGTCTCCGCCTCCGGCGACGCCTCCCTGCGCCTGATCGCCTCCGGTGACGCGGCCCCCGTCAACACCGGCCTCGTCCCCAACTACAAGGACGTCTTCAGCGGACTGAAGAACGGCTCCTGGAACTCGGTGAAGGGGCAGATGTACGGCATCCCGCACGGCCGGGGCGCCAACCTGCTGATGTACAACACCGAGAAGGTGAGCCCGGCGCCCACCTCCTGGTCGGCGGTCTTCGACGACGCCCCGAAGTACAAGGGGCACGTCACCGCGTACGACTCGCCGATCTACATCGCGGACGCGGCCCTGTACCTCAAGGCGGCCAAGCCCGAACTGAAGATCAAGAACCCGTACGCGCTCGACCAGAAGCAGTTCGACGCCGCCGTGGCCCTGCTGAAGCAGCAGAACGCGGACATCGGCGAGTACTGGAGCGACTACCTCAAGGAGATCTCCGCCTTCAAGAGCGGGGACTCGGTCGTCGGCACCACCTGGCAGGTCATCGCCAACCTGACCGCCGGCGAGGGCGCCAAGGTCAAGGCGTTCGTCCCGGAGGAGGGCTCGACCGGCTGGTCGGACACCTGGATGGTGTACGCCAAGGCCAAGCACCCCAACTGCGCCTACAAGTGGCTCGACTGGATCGTCTCCCCCAAGGTCAACGCCCAGGTCGCCGAGTACTTCGGTGAGGCCCCGGCCAACTCCAGGGCCTGCGCCGAGACCAGCGACAAGAACTTCTGCACGACCTACCACGCCGCCGACGAGGGCTACTGGAAGAACATCGCCTTCTGGAACACCCCCATCGAGCAGTGTCTCGACGGCCGCACGGACGTCAAGTGCGTGCCGTACGCGAAGTGGGTGCAGGCCTGGACCGAGATCAAGGGCTGAGCCGTGACGAGTGAAGTGACGCCCGCCGCCGGACGGGGCACCGTCCGGCGGCTCGCCGGAGCGCTGCACACCAGACCCCGGCTCCGCCTCGCCCTGCTGCTCACCGCGCCGCTGCTGTGGCTGACCGTCCTCTACCTGGGCTCGCTGACGGTCCTGTTCGTCTCCGCGTTCTGGACGACGGACTCCTTCACCTCCCAGGTGGTGAAGGTCTGGTCGACGGACAACTTCCACGCCCTGTTCACGACCCCGGTCTTCCGCCAGGTGATCCTGCGCAGCGTGGGCGTGGCGCTCGCGGTGACCGTGCTGTGCGTAGTCATCGCCTTCCCGGTCGCCTTCTACACCGCGCGGGTGGCCCGCCCCAAGTGGCGCCCGCTGCTCGTGGTGGCGATCCTCACGCCGTTGTGGGCGAGCTACCTGGTGAAGGTGTACGCCTGGCGGCTGATCCTCTCCGAGGGCGGCCTCGCCGACTGGATGCTGAGGCCCTTCGGGCTGAGCGGCCCGGGCTTCGGGCTGCCCGCCACCGTGCTCACCCTGACCTACCTGTGGCTGCCGTACATGATCCTGCCGATCCACACGGCCCTCGAACAGCTTCCGGGCAATCTGCTCGACGCCTCGGCCGACCTCGGGGCGAAGGCCGGCCGCACCTTCCGCTCGGTGGTGCTGCCCATGGTGCTGCCGTCCGTTGCCGCGGGCTCAGTGTTCACGTTCTCGCTCAGCCTCGGCGACTACATCACCGTGCAGATCGTCGGCGGCAAGACCCAGCTCGTCGGCAACCTCGTGTACTCCAACATCGAACTCAACCTGCCCATGGCGGCAGCGCTCGGCACCGTTCCCGTGCTCGTGATCGTCCTGTACCTGCTGGCGATCCGCCGCACGGGCGCCCTGACCAGCCTGTAGGAGAAGAGCGCCATGCATCTCAGCCGCACCGCGCGCACCGCCCTGCGGGCAGGAGCCGCACTCGGCTTCGCGGTGATCTACGTCCCGCTCCTGCTCGTCCTCCTCAACTCCCTGAACCCCGACCGCAGTGCGAGCTGGCCACCGCCCGGGCTGACCCTGCGCTGGTGGTCCGTGGCCCTCGACAACTCCGGTGCGCGCGAGGCCCTGTGGGTGTCGGTGAAGGCGGGCCTGGGCGCCACCGCGATCGCCCTGGTCCTCGGCACGCTGATCGCGTTCGCGGTGGCCCGGTACCGGTTCTTCGGCCGCGACACGGTGTCGTTCATCGTGGTCCTGCCGATCGCGCTGCCCGGCATCGTCACGGGCATCGCGCTCAACTCGGCCTTCGGCACCGTTCTCGCACCGCTCGGTGTGGGGCTCGGTCTGTTCACCGTGATCGTCGGCCACGCCACCTTCTGCATCGTGGTGGTCTTCAACAACGTGGTGGCGCGGCTGCGCCGGACGGCCTCCTCGTACGAGGAGGCGGCGATGGACCTGGGGGCGACCACCTTCCGTGCCTTCGCCGACGTCACCTTCCCGTTGGTCCGTTCCGCGCTGCTGGCCGGCGGCCTGCTCGCCTTCGCCCTGTCCTTCGACGAGATCGTCGTCACGACCTTCACGGCGGGACCCGGTATCGAGACCCTGCCCATCTGGATCTTCGACAACATGACCCGGCCCCAGCAGGCGCCCGTGGTGAACGTCGTGGCCGCCGTCCTCGTCCTGCTGTCGGTCGTCCCGATCTATGTCGCCCAGCGGCTGTCCTCGGACACGGCGACGTCGAGCCGGGTGTGAGGGGCCCCGTCCCCGTACACCACAGAGACCCCAACTGTTCACCCAAGCCCCGCGCAACCCCCGGCACTTGCCGGCTGTCCCCTGATCGCCATGGCACCCCGGACGCGTGAACGACCGCGTGCGGCACGCTCATTCGACCCTGGAGACCCCTTGCGCAAGCGCCCCACGCTCCTGGCCGCGGCCCTGCTCGCCTGCGGCCTGCCCCCGGTCGCACTGGCCGCGCCGGCCGCGGCCGCCCCCGCGAAGTACGCGGACGACTTCGACGGCGACGGCTACCGCGACTACGCCGCCTTCTCCCACGGCCCCGGCTCCTCCAGCAGGGGCGGCGGGGTCCTGGTGACCTTCGGGACCGCGAACGGGCCGGGCACGAAGACCCAGTTCATCGACCAGTCGAGCCCGGGTGTCCCCGGGACCGACGAGACGGACGACGACTTCGGCACGGTGCGCACCGCGGCCGACTTCAACGGTGACGGCTACGGCGACCTGGCGGTGTCGGCGCCCCACGAGGACGACGGCAGCCACAAGGACGAGGGTGCGGTCACCGTCCTGTGGGGATCGCGGACGGGCCTGTCCGGCGGCACCACCGTGCCGGACAAGGGCCCCCACGGGTCGTACGACGACATGGGCGACGACACGGCCACCGGCGACTTCAACGGCGACGGCAGGCGGGATCTGGCCGTCGTCGACGACGGCCGGACCTACGTCTACCGCGGCCCGATCGAGCGCTCCGGCGTCCACGGAACGGTCTCGCTCCTGGACAAGGGCTCCGGCTTCCACACCACGGCCCTGATCTCCGGCCGGGTCGACGGCGACGGCAAGACCGACCTCGTCGTCATCGGCGACGTCGCGAACCCGTCGTCCGTCGGCTCGGACGCCTGGTTCGTCTCCGGCGGGAAGGCCCGGCTGTACCCGGGCAGGACGCTGCACCTGGAGTCCGTGCGGTCCGGCGGGGGCAGCAGCGCCCGGGGCGGCGACGGAGTCGTCGGCGACTTCGACAAGGACGGCTACGGCGACATCGCCATCGGCACGTACAAGGCCGACAAGTACAAGGGGCGCGTCTCCGTCTGGTACGGCTCGGCCTCCGGACCGGACAGGAGCGCCCGCTTCACCCAGGCCACGACGGGCGTCGCCGACACCCCCGAGGCGGACGACGGGTTCGGTGCGAGCATCTCGTCCGGTGACACCAACGGTGACGGCTACCGGGACCTGGCCGTCGGCGTCTACGGCGAGAAGCTGGGCAGCATCCCGTACGCGGGCGGCGTGGCGGTCCTGTACGGGTCCGCTTCGGGACTGTCCGGCAAGGGTTCGAAGTGGTTCACCCGCAGCAGCCCCGGCGTTCCGGGCTACCCCCAGGAGGACGACGCCTTCGGCGGCACGGTACGGCTGCGCGACACCGACCGGGAGGGCATGGCCGACCTGTACGTGGCCGGCACCTACGGTTCCCTGATGCTGCCGGGTTCACCGGCAGGCATCACGATCAGGGGGGCCACCGCCGTGGACGGGGAGATCATCCCGGGGATGCTGCAGTAGGACCGGGTCCGGGTTCCGGGGCGTGCGGGCCGCGGCCGGCTTCGGCGGCGGCCCGCGGAGGGCTTTCGTAGGCTGGGAGTGCCCGAAGCTCCTCCGGGAGGTGCGCCCGCAGGCGGGAGACGGTCGTGATCGAACTGGCCGCGGCGTTCGCCGTCGCGGGAAGCGGCGAGCAACGCCGTCGGCACGGCCTTCCAGCGCAAGGCCGCCTCCGCGAGCAGCCACGGCGGGCTACGGCTCCTGGCGGAGCTGCTGCGCCGGCCGGCCTGGCTGATCGGCATGGCCGGGGTGGTCGGCGCCGTGCTGTTCCAGAGCCTCGCCCTCGTCAACGGCCCGCTCGCACTGGTCCAGCCGCTGTTCATCCTGGAGCTTCCCTTCGCCCTGCTCGTGGCCGGGCCGCTGATGCACCGTCGGCTCCCTCGCTCGGGCTGGTGGGGTGTCGGCGGTGTGGTGACGGGCCTGGCCGTCCTGCTCGCGGCGGCCGCCCCGCACGGCGCCACCTCCCAGGCGCCACTCGACCGGTGGATCCCGGCGCTCGCCCTGTGTCTCGGCGTCATGGCCGTCGCGGTCCTGTCGGCCGGCCGGGGGCGCCCTGCGGTGCGCCGTGCCGCGTTGCTGGCGGCCGCCTCGGCCACGGGCAACGCGCTGACGGCCGCGCTGCTGAAGTCGGCGGCGGGGACCTTCGCCGACCACGGCCTTCCGGCGTTCCTGCGGTCCTGGCAGACGTACGGCTTCGCGGTCACCGGCGCGGTCGCCGTGCTCCTGCTGGAGAACGCCCTGCAGGCCGGTCCGCTGGTGGCGGCGCAGCCCGCGCTGACCATCGGCGACGCCACGGTCAGCCTGGCCCTCGGAATCGCCCTGTTCCACGAACGCGTCCGCACGGGCTGGTGGCTGGCGCCCGAAATATGCGGTGCCGTACTGATCGTCATGGGCGTGGTGGTCCTGAGCCGGGCCGTCCAGCACCTCGCCGTCCGTTAAGTCCATAAAGGGCAATCAGTCCTTCATGGTGCCGAATAAATACCCCACAACCTCACGACTCGGCCTCACTGCCGTTGGCTGTCGTTCAATCAATAACCTCTGCGGCGAACACGCGACGGTTACCGGTCGACTCCGCGTTGTGAAGGTTCCCCTATCTCAGTGATAGCATCCCCGCGTCTGCGACCTTGGTCCACTCGGCTCCGGCGCTGTTTTGAGATCGGGCCGGTTCTCAACACGACGGCGACCGAGTCGTGCCAAGCGGTTGCGCCACGGATTCCCCCGATCCGTCCGCCGACGACTGCAGGCTACATATAGGAAAGGTTTCCATGAATCGAGACGCACTCGTGTGGTGCCTGGTTGCGGCGACGACCATCGCCGTCGCCGCGGCTCTGGTGCTCAGTCGTCGCAACAAGGCCATAGCGGCGAAGAAGCAGCAGGCCGAGGCCGCGCTCACGCAGAGGCTGAGCGAGGCCGACGTGCAACTGGCCGCTTTAAGAGCGGAGTTGCAGCAGCACCAGGACGAGCACGACAAGACCATCCAAGAGGCCGAAGAGGCGGCCGAGGAAAGCACCAAGGCTGTCCTCAAGGGTTCCGCCCGCTTTCTGCAGAGCCTTGCCGCGGAACAGCTGGCGCTTCTTGAGGAAATCCAGCGCAAGTACGGCGGCCATTCCGTCCTGAGCGATCTGCTGGAAGTCAGTCACGCCAATGCACAGATGGCCCGCAAGTCGCAGGGCATTGCAGTTATGTGCGGTGCTCCGCTGGGCCGTCGAAATAGGCCCGCCAGCGTTTATGACGTGGTGCGCAGCGCGCAGGGTCAGATTCGTAACTTCCGGCGCGTCGAAATCATGCAGCAGACCGGTTTTGCATTGAAGGCGTCCGCCGTTTCTCCGGTCGCGCTCGCGGTCGCCGAACTTCTCGACAACGCTGCCAGTTTTTCTCAGCAGGGTTCGCCGATCGAGGTCACTTTCCAGCGGGTGCAGAAGAACCTGTGCATCGTCATCGACGACGCCGGTGTCGGTATGAACGACGAGGACCGTCAGAAGGCTTCCGCACTGCTCTCCGGTGACTTCCGGCCCCGTCTCTCGCATCTGGGCAACCAGCCGAAGTTCGGATTCCCCGTGATCGGCCTGCTCGCGCAGCAGTACGGGTTCCGGGTGGACGTGACCGGTGTGTCCCGCTACGGCGGCGTGCGCGCCGTCGTACTGCTGCCGGAGGAGCTGTGGACCGAGGAGGAGGCGGCCCCGGCCGAGGACCCCCAGGTCAGCGGTATCCGTGGCACTGTCGGCCGGCCGGAGCCCGTCAGCCGTACCGCGCACGGCCTGCCGCGGCGAGGCGCCCGCCAGGTGCCCATCGCCAGCGTTCCCGACCGGGACAGCTCACAGTCGCCCGCCGCGGCGCCGGAGGACGCCGGCCGCGCCGCCGGCCGGAGCCTCGGGGCCTTCCAGCGCGGCACACTCTCGGGCCGCAATCTCGCCTCGGCTCCGTCCGAAGGGTCCGATGACGCATGACCACAGACCTGTCGTGGATGCTCGAGGACATCGTGCACAACGTGCCGAAGGCGCGTCACGCCGTCCTGCTGTCCGCGGACGGCCTTCCCCGGGGCGCGACCGACGGCATGGCCCAGCAGGACGTGCGGACGATCTCCGCCGCCATGGCCGGCATGCAGTCGCTCAGCCGCGCGACCTCCCACTTCGCCGGGCCGGGGGAAGACAGGCAGTGGAACCAGACGATCATCGAGTTCTCGCACGGCTGGATCTTCCTCATCGGTGCCGGGCAGGGCGCCTATCTGGCGGCGGCGGCGGCGCCGGACGTCGACATGCAGCAGATCTCCTTCCGCATGCACCGGCTGGTCGCCCGGCTCGGCAACAACCTCACCTCGCCGCCCCGGGTGAACGCGGACGGCCTCGCCGCGCGGTCCGGCGGAGCCCGGGCGCAGCAGGGGGCGGGCGGCCAGGGGATCCCGATCGTGGACCTCGACGAGGTGGTCGCCGAGGTGCAAGGCGCCCGCCACGCCGTCCTGTTGGGCTCCGACGGCCTGCCCCGCGGTGCCACCACGGGTATGAGCCAGGACCTGGCGGACACCATCTCCGCGGCCATGACGGGGATTCACGCCTACAGCCGGGCCACCTCGCAGTTCGCCGGTGTGGGCCAGGACGCGCAGTGGCGGCAGACGGTGATCGAGTTTCAGCACGGCTGGATCTTTCTGATCTCGGCCGGCCGTGGGGCGTTCCTGGCCGCGGCCGCCGAACACGATGCCGATATAGAGGAGTTCACCACCCGGCTGCATCAGGTGGTGCCACGACTGAGCTCATATATGGCACCACGCGGGGAGGCGAGCCGTACGTGAATGACGGGCCGGATCAGGAACTTGAGCTGACGTCAGCATTAGTCCCGCTCTTCGTGATCACGAACGGGCGGGCCCTGCCCCCGGACAATGCCTACGAGCGCACCACCCTGGTGTCCGCCCAGGAGGGTGCCACTGCTTCGGCTCGCACGCTTTCCCCGGAGGCGAGGCAGGTTCTGGAGCTGGTGACGGAAGGTTTTCTCTCCGTCGCCGAAGTGGCCGCCCACACGCATCTGCCGCTGGGGATCGTGCGGATTCTCCTGGCGCAGATGGAGGAGAGCGGTCTCATCATCGCGCGGAAGCCCGTGCCCCGCGCCGAACGTGTCGACCGAGAAGTGCTCAACGCCGTACTCGACGGCCTCAAAGCCCGATTCGGAGCGTGATTCGTGTACCTGGATTCAGGTGTCCTCACCGCGGTGAAGATCCTCGTGGTGGGGCACTTCGGGGTCGGGAAGACCACATGCATCGGCAGCATCTCCGAGATCGAGCCCCTGCGGACCGAAGAGGAGATCACCGAAGCCAGTGTGGGCTTTGACGATCTGTCAGGGACTCCGGACAAGACCACCACGACGGTCGCCATGGACTTCGGCCGCCTGACCATCAGCGACGAGGTGGTGCTGTACCTCTTCGGCACGCCGGGTCAGGAGCGTTTCAAGGAGATGTGGGAGGAACTGTCCAGGGGGGCGCTGGGCGCGCTCGTCCTGGTCGACCCGGAGCGGCTGTCGGAGTCCTTCCCGGTCCTGGACCTGGTCGAGCGGTTCGGCCTGACGTACGCCATCGGCGTCAACCACTTCGACGACACGACCAATTATCCGCTCGCGGAGATCCGCGAGGCGCTGAACCTGTCCGACCGGACCCCCGTCGTCTCCTGCGACGTACGGGACCAGCAGTCGTCGGCGCAGGCCCTCATCACCCTCGTCCACCACCTACTGTCCCTTCTCGACTAGGAGCCTCCCCCACATGCAGCAGCGTCCCGGCATACAAGGGCCACCGCCCGGCTGCCCCGCGCACGGCAATGTCCCCCTCTACGGACCGCAGTTCGGCTCCGACCCCGACGCCACCTACGCGTACCTGCGCAGCCTCGGCCCGAGTGCGCCGGTGGACATCGCCCCGGGCGTGGAGGTCGAGCTGGTCACCAGCTACGACGCCGCCCTGTACATCCTGCAGAACCCCGCCTCGTTCGTCCGGGACTCGCGGCGCTGGCGGGCGCTGAACGAGGGGCGGGTGCCCGAGGACAGCCCGGCGCTGCCCATGATGGGGTACCGGCCCAACGCGCTGTTCAGCGACGGAGCGGCACACGCCCGCCTCCGCCAGGCCGTGACCGACAGTCTCGCCACCGTCAACGAGATCCAGCTGGTGCGGCAGACCCAGCAGTCCGCCGACTACCTGGTCAGCCGGTTCAGCTCCGACCGGCTCGGGCAGGCCGAGCTGATGGCCGAGTACGCGCAGCCGCTGCCGCTGCTGGTCTTCAGCGACCTGTTCGGGTGCCCGCCCGAGATCGGTGACCGGGTGATCGTCGGGATCAGCGGCATCTTCGACGGCACGGCCGGTGCGGACCAGGTGCTGGGCGAGGCGCTCGGCGAGCTGATCGCGCTCAAGCGGCGCAGGCCCGGCAACGACCTGACGACCCGGCTGATGGAGCACTCCGCGGCACTGACCGACGAGGAGGTGCTGCACCAGCTCGTGACGCTGCTCTCGGGCGGTACCGCGCCCCTGTCGGCGACGATCGGCACCAGCAGCGCTCTGATCCTCGGCGAGGACTGGCAGACCGGTCTGCCGGTGGAGGACGCGGTCGGCCAGGCCCTGTGGAACTACGCGCCGATCGCCAACTACGCGGCCCACTACCCCACTCACGACGTGGAGCTGGGCGGCCGGACGCTCCACGCGAACGACCCGGTGGTGATCTCCTTCGCGGCCGCCAACACCGATCCCCGGCTGGCGGAGCACCGCGAGCAGCTCAGCGCCAAGGCCCATCTGTCCTTCGGTGCCGGACCGCACGCCTGTCCCGCCAAGGACCCGGCGTTCGTGATCGCCGTCACCGCCGTCGAGTCCCTCCTCAACCGGCTGCCCGACATCGAAGTCCGGGTGCCCTTCAAGGACTTGAACTGGGTGCCCGCTCCCTGGAGCCGGTCCCTGGTGGCGCTGCCGGTCCGGTTCACGCCGCGCACCGTGGCGCCGGCACCCGCTCAGGCACCGCAGCAGCCCGCCCCGACCACCGCGCACCACGGCCCGAACCACGTGCCGCAGCCTGCGGTGCCGGCCGCCTCCAAGCCCAAACCGGGCCTCTTCAGCCGGTTCCTGGCATGGACCAGGGGAGAGTGACGTAGGCAACTCTCCGCGCACATAGTCATCTTGTATGCATCAGCCAACGGGGGGGTATGCATGGCGGCTGATACGTGAGAGCAAGAAGGGGACATCGTGGAGATTGCGATAACTCCGCCCGTCGACAGACGATTTGCCGTCTCGCTGTTCTCCCGTTTAAGGACGGCCAAGGGCCAGGCAAATCCCTTCCCGATCTACGGGGAGCTGCGGTCGAGGGGCGGAGTCGTCGCAGCCCCCTGGGGCGGACATCTGGTCACCGCATTCGACGTGTGCGACCAGGTGCTGCGCAGCCGTGACTGGCTGGAGCCCGACGCGCGCTGGCGGGAGCAGCAGGGCGACGGCACGCGCTGGACGGCCCCGTCCTCGCGTGAGATGAGCCGGACACTGCCCGCGCTCAACCCTCCGGAGCACACCTGGGTGCGCCGGTCGGCGGGCATGTTCGACCGCACCACCCTGGAGCAACTGCGCGGGACGGTGGGCCGGAGCACGACCCGGCTCCTCGACTCGCTCGCCGAGCGGCTGCACGACGGCGAGGCGGACTTCAACGCCCTGGTCGGCGAGGAGCTGCCCGTCGCCACCATCGGGCACTGGCTCGGGCTGCCCACCGCCGACTTCCCCCGGCTGCGGGAGCTGACCCACGACCAGGTCTTCACCCAGGAACTGCTGCCGTCGGCCAGCCAGCTGGCGAAGTCGGACGCGGCCACGGCGGAGCTGCGGACCTACTTCATGGACCTGGTGCGCCGGCGCCGGGCCCGCCCCGGCGACGACCCCGTCTCGCGGTGGATCACGCTGTGGGACGCCTTGGAGAGCGACCAGGACAAGGCGGACGAAGCCGTCTACTTCCTGGCGTTGTTCGTGCTGCTGGCCGCGCTGGAGACGACCGCCACGCTGCTGTCGACGATGACGCTCCTGCTGCTGGAACATCCCCGGCAGTGGGACTGGCTCACCGTCCACCCCGAACTCGTGCCCGCCGCCGTCGAAGAATCGTTGCGCTACGACCCGCCCACGCATGTCATCAGCCGCGTCTCCTCCCGGGACGGCGTCCTCGGCGGCGTCGAGGTCCGCAAGGACGAGATGGTCCACCTCATGGTGGGCGCGGCCAACCGGGACCCGGCCAAGCACGAGGATCCCGAACTGTTCAACCTGCACCGCAAACCGGCGCACCTCGCCTTCAGCGGTGGCATCCACTACTGCCTCGGGGCTCCCCTGGCCCGTATGGAGGCACAGACCCTGCTCCACCAGCTGGTCAGGCGCTTCCCCCGCCTCACCCTCGTACGCAGACCGACCTGGGCACCGCGTGTGGCCTTCAGGCGCCTGCTGAACCTGGACGTCGCCCTCTCATGACCGACATGATCAACACCTCCCCCCACTTCCCCTACAAGGCGCTGCACGTCGAACACGACGGGCCGGTCCTCCGGGTCCGTCTCAACCCCCCGGCACAGGACGGCACGCTGACCGTCGCCGCACTCGACGATCTCGCCACCCTCCTCCACAGCCTCCACGACCGGCCCGACATCCGGGTGCTGATCCTCTCCGCCGCGGGTGCGGACTTCTGTCTCGGCGCCGACCGGGTCGAGTACCAGGCGGCGCTGGCCGAGGACCCGACCGGAGCCGCCATGCGCCGGATCGCGGACAAGGCCTACCGTGTGTGCGACGCACTGGAGAACACGCACGCGGTCACCGTCGCCAGACTCCACGGCAAGGTGGTGGGTGCCGGTCTCGCGCTCGCCTCCTTCTGCGACCTGCGCGCCGGAGCCGACAGCTGCCGGTTCCGCATGCCCGAGATCGGCCTCGGCCTGCCGCCCGCCTGGGGAGGCGCCATGGGCCGTCTGATCGTCGAGGGCGGCGCCGCCAGGATCCGCGAACTCATGCTCACCTGCGAGACCTTCGACGCGGCCGCCGCCCACCGGCTCGGCCTCCTGCACAAGGTCGCACCACTCGACGAACTGGACGCGGCCGTGGGCGCCTGGGTACGCCCGATCCTGCGGCGCTCACCCGAAGCCCTCACCCTGACCAAGCGCATGTTCGCGGGCTACGCGCGCGCCAACCGCACGGCCGACGTGGCCCTGCTGGACGCGCACCTCCTCACCGCACAGCTGGGCCAGGCCCGCCCGCAGCGCGTGGCCGAGCACTCGTAGGGAAAGCGCCCGGTCGACGGCGACCGGGCGGCATCCTCCCCCAACTGCTGCTCCCTTGGCGGACCTTCGGGTGCGTGGTAGCTTCACACGGTGTCCAAGATCGAGATCGACGCGGTGACGGCCGAGTTCTTCGGCGCCTTCGACAACCGCGGCGGCAGACCGGCCGACGTGGCACGCATCCGCAGGCTCGTCCTCCCCTCCGGCGTCATCGTCATGACGGGACCGGACTTCACCGTCTACACCGTGGACGAGTTCATCGAGCCCCGCCGGCAGTTGCTCTCCGACGGCCGGCTCGTCGAGTTCTCGGAGTGGGAGACCTCCGAACACACCGAGATCGTGGGCGACATCGCTTCCCGTGTGAGTGAGTACCGCAAGTCCGGAATCATGAACGGCGAGCCCTACGAGGGCGGCGGTACCAAGACCCTGCAGTTCGTGCGCACTCCGCACGGCTGGCGCATCGCGGCACTCGCCTGGTTCGACCGGACGTGAGGACGGAGCGCCGCCTGCGTCGCCTCGCCGTGGGTGAGACGGTCTGGTACTGGTCCGTCCGGCAGCACATCGCGCCCGCTTACGAGGACTGCCGCCTCACCCTGTCCTTCTTCACCGGCAGAACCGCCGAGAACGCCGGCCGCCGGCTCTCCCTGGTCTTCGCTCCTCGCGCGAACGGGGTGGTCTCCAACACGTACTTCGAGTCCGGCACCGTGGTGCGCCTGCCGGACCGCAGCCACCTCAATCTCTACGAGCCCGGAACGGTACGCCGCCTCCTGGACGCCGCGGCGCCCGCCCTGGAGGCACAGCCGGCCGCGCGGAACGCAACGGTGGACGGCTGGCCGTACTTCGCCGAGGCCGTCGACCGCGCGGACCGGGCGGCCGGCGGCCACGAACCCGCGTGAGGCGGGCCGTACCGGGGTGGCACGGCCCGTCTCCGGTCGCAGGCGGACGGTTCTCGGACGGTCAGTGCACCTTGTTCAGCTTGTCGAGCGCCTTGGCGAGGCCGTTGGCCCACAGCTGGTTGACCCGGGCTCGCTCGGCCGAGTTCGGGTAGCGGTTGGTGCAGGACGTGCCCGGGCCGCCGCCCGACATCAGCTCGCTGCACGGGCCGCTGTAGTGGTCCGGCAGGCCCAGCACGTGACCGGTCTCGTGCGCGGCGACGCGGATCGAGTCGTACTGCCGGTTCTGCGCGTAGTCGAGGAAGATGTAGCCGTTGCCGTGACCGTCCGTGGAGGCGTAGGACCCCTCGGGGTCGTTGCCCTCGTAGTAGGCGAAGTCGGCGCCGCCCGAGGTCGCCTGCAGCTTGACGTTCGATACGGAGCTGTTCCATATCGACGCGGCGCTCGATATCTGCGAACGGAAGCTCGGCGCCTGGGAGGCGTCGTAGTAGACGGTCACCGACCGCAGGTGCGGGTGCGCCGCCTGCTTCTCGGCGACCGAGGCCAGCACGGCCTCGAAGAACGCCTTGCTGTTGCCGGCCTCGCCGGCGTGGCCCGTGTAGCGGGCGTGCGGCGTGGCGGTGGAGCCGGTGGTCTGGGCGCTCGCCGGGATCGCGGTGCCCAGTGCGGCGAACGCCAGGCCCAGGCCGAGCGCCAGCGCTCTCCTGGAGGCCTTCGCGGCAGGGGAGGACGTACGGATCGACGTCATGTGGGGGGTGCTCCTACTCGTTCGTGTGGGGTGGTGAACGATCGGTTGCCCCTGAGTTTCCGCCGCCCCGGCGGCCGGCGGATGATGGCAACTGGGGATAGCGCCCGGCTATCACGCCCAACTCCAGCCGTTCCGTTGGCGTTTGAACATCTGGCGCCCCATCAGCCCCTGCCCTTACGCTCCGTGCATGGAGCTCGAGGTGAGGCACTTGCGCGTTCTGTGCGCCATCGCCGACGCCGGCAGTCTGCACCAGGCCGCTCGCGAACTGGGCATGGCCCAGCCCTCGTTGAGCACCCAGCTGCGCCGTATCGAGCAGACGCTCGGCGGCCGGCTCTTCACCCGTGACCGTACCGGCAGCCGCCTCACCCCGCTGGGCCACCTCGTGGTCAGCCGCGCCCGGCCGCTCGTCGCCGAACTCGCCGCGATCGTGGCCGAGGCGAGGGCAGCGGCCGCTCGCGCGGCGGGCGGTCCCCGGCTGCGCATCGGCGCCACGGCCAGCCGGGCCCTGCCGGGCTGGCTCCGCCGGTTGCGCGCCCGGGTCCCGGCGGTCGACCCCAGCCTCCGGATGGACGTGTCCGCGAACGCCCTGCTGCGGATGGTCGCCGAGGGCGGGCTCGACCTGGCCTTCGTGCACGAGGTCGAGGGCAGCCCGCTGCGTGTCCCGGCCGGGCTGCGCCTGCGGGTCCTGGTGGAGCGCGAACCGCAGTTCGTCACCCTGGCCGCCGACCACCCCGCGGCGGCGCAGCGCGAGATACCCCTGACCGACCTCGCCCACGAGCGCTGGATGATCGACTCCTCCGTCGACGGCGAGTGGGACGGTCTGTGCCGGGTGCTGCGCAAGGCCGGGATCGAACCCGACCTGCTGCACGGCGACTATCTCAGCGCCTACTCCCTGGCCGCCATCGGCGAGGTCGTGACCGTCAGCCAGCCGACCGCGCGCCCCCGCCCCGACCTCGCCGTCCGGCCGCTGCAGGGCGACCCGATAGGGGTGCGGCTGCTGCTCGCGGCCCGGACGGCGGCCGAACTCGACCACGGCGCCCGAGAGCTGGAGGAGGCCTACTGGGAGGCGGCCCACCAGGCCCCGGCGTATCAGGAATGGCTGGAGCGCCGAAGACCCGGACCACCGGCCCGGCCGCTCCGCCCGGTTCGGACCTGAGGGCGCCGCGCCCACGGACTGTCGCCGCTCGGCCGGGCGATGAGTTCCGGGAGTCCGCGGGGTCTGTTACGCGTCGAGTACCCGGCACCCGCCCGGAAGGACCCGCGCAGTGACGAACATCCACGTGACCGAATCGGACCTGGAGCTGCCCGACGGGCGCAGACTGCACGTCTACGACACCGGCGCCGGCCCATCCGGCGCTCTCCCCGTCTTCTGGCATCACGGCACACCCAACGTGGGCCTGCCGCCCAGGCCCCTCTTCCCCGCCTCGGCCCGGCTCGGGGTCCGCTGGGTGTCGTACGACCGCCCCGGATACGGCGGTTCGACCCCGCTCGACGGCCGCGGCATCGCATCGGCCGCCGCCGACGTCGCCCGCATCGCCGATGCGCTCGGCATCGACCGCTTCGCCGTCATGGGTCACTCCGGGGGCGCCTCGCACGCCCTGGCGTGTGCCGCCGTACTGCCGGAACGGGTGCTCGGCGTGGTCGAGGTGTCGGGTCTGGCCCCGTTCGACGCCGAGGGGCTCGACTGGTTCGCCGGCATGGCCACGTCCTGCCGGGCGTCACTGACCGCGGCCGCCACGGGCCGCGAGGCGAAGGAGCAGTACGAGGCGGAGGCGGTCTACGACCCCGGGATGTTCACCTCGGCCGACCACGCGGCCCTGGCCGGTGACTGGTCCTGGTTCGAGGAGGTCGTGAAGCCGGCCGTGGCCGCAGGTCCGGGCGGACTCGTCGACGACGACCTGGCCCACGTTCACGCGTGGGGCTGCGACCCCGGGTCGGTCACCGCGCCGGTCCTCGTCCTGCACGGGGGTCGGGACAGGATCGTGCCGAGCACCCACGGCGAGTGGCTGGCGAACCGCTGCCCACGCTCGGAACTCCGGCTTCGCCCGGACGACGGCCACCTCTCCGTCCTGAGCGACGCGGCCGCGGCCCTGGAGTGGCTGGTTCGGCACGCCAGGCGGTGACCTGCGGCCCGGGCTCCGTACAACCATCAGGCGATGACGGAGGTCTCCCGTGCGGGAACGCGCGTTCCCGCACGGTTCAGCTGTCCGTGGCAGTCGATTCACACAGAGGATTTCATGCCCCCCACGCTCTCCGGCCCCCGTTTACTCCGCCAGACCGCCGGTGCTCTCGGCGCCGTCGCCCTGATCGCGCTCGGGGCCGCGCCCGCCGGCGCCGCCGACGCGAGACCCGGTCTGGTGCTGGGCAGGATCGCGCCGCTCGACGGAGTGCGCCCCGGCGCCGAGGTCACGGTCCCGGCCTCCTTCACCAACACCGGTAGCGAGGCGCTCGGCAAGGTGTGGATGTCCTACTCCGTCACCCGCGGGCTCAGCCACACCGAGGTGCCCGCCAACTGCCTGCGCTACGAGATCCCGTCCTTCGACGAGGCGCCCAGTTCCTCGGACGTGGTCTGCGAGTTCGACCAGCAGGTGAAGCCCGGTGTCGTCTACGCACCCGACCGGACCCTGACCCTGAAGGCACTCGACCGCGCCCTCTACGACGAGCTGCGGGTGACGGTCGCCGCGTACGACCCCGCGTTCACGGACGCCGGCCCGCCGCCCGTGCGGGGTACGGGCCCGGCGGTGAAGCTGGTCGAGCGGCCCGACGAGACTCCGGCCGCACCCGGCTCCGCCCGGCACGAGGAGTGGGACGCGGCGACCGTGAAGGTGACCGCGAAGAACACGGCCGACTTCCAGGTGACCGGCGCCCGGCTCGAGGGAAGGGTCGGGGACACGGTCCCGCTGGTGGTGAGGTTCACCAACGCCGGGCCCGGCTGGGTGCTGCGCGAGATCGGCGCGGGGGCGACCCGCGTGCACATCACCGTGCCGGCCGGTACGTCGGTCGCCAAGACCGACGGGTTCTGCAAGAGCGTGGGGTCGCGGACGTACGAGTGCGGCACCAGCGAGGCGTGGGTCGACGAGAACAGCGGCGAGACGTACGAGTTCCGGCTGAAGATCAACAAGCTGGTGGCCGGGGCCAAGGGCTCGGTGGCACTCGCGGGAGAGCCCCGGCCGTTCGACACCGACAAGGCGAACGACACCGCGGACATCCGGCTCGACGTGTCCGGTGACGGCTCCACGGGCGGCAGCGGCTCGACGGGGTCCACCGGCGGCTCCACCGGCGGGTCCGCCACGGGGTCCACCGGTGATGCGGGGTCCACCGGTGATTCGGGGTCCGGCACCGGGTCGGGGTCCGGGTCCGGTTCGGCTTCCGGATCCTCCTCCGGCACCACGGGCGGCACCGCCACCACCGGCACCTCGGGATCCGCCGCCACGGGCGGCAACCTGGCGAGCACCGGTACCGGCTCGGTCCTGCCGCTCGCGGCCGCCGCGGCCGGGGCCGTGGTCCTCGGCACGGGCACCGTCCTGGTGGTACGCCGACGCGCCGGGCGACGGGACTGACGAGCGGCGGGGCGGGCCTCGGCCCGCCCCGCACGGTCAGTAGCTGGAGCCCAGCGTCCGTGTCGTGTAGGCGCATTCCGTGTAGATGTACCCGGACCGGAGCTTGGCCGTGTCCGAGGCCGGCGTCGCGGTGCTGTCACCGTGCGGCTTGTGCACGAAGTACGTGGTGCCGACGGGGAGACTGAGCGTCCGCTGCGGATAGTTCTTGCCGCCGTTGCAGGGCTTGAAGCCGATCCTCAGCGTGTCTGCGAGGCCGTACGACTTGCAGCTGCCGCACCCCTTGAGTGTGAAGCTGCCGGTGACCGGTCCGGTGTAGAGGACGGTGACGTCGTCGGGGCTGTCGTTCTTGACCGTGACGGTGATGCTGCCGCCGGAGGCGGTGGTGGGCAGCTTCTTCCCGGCGGCCGGCAGGGTCTGGGCCACCTCGGCTCCGATGGCGATCTTCTTGGCCCGGTCCCGGTTCTTGCCGTTCCTGTTGTCGGAGACGTACTGCTCCATCGTCTTCTGGGCCGCGTCGAAGTCGCGGTCCCGGTACTGGTCGACGCCGCAGGCGTACTCCCCCGCGTCGCCGCTCCGGTCGGCCCGGTCGGCGGACTGCGTGAGACCGTCGGCCGCACTGCCCGCCGACCCCGAGAGGTCCGTGATCCGGGTGTTCAGGTCGCGCAGCTTCTCGACGGCGGCGCAGGGGGCGCCGCCGTCGACGTCCTTCTCGGCCTTCTTCACCGCCGCGTCCACGGCGGGTGCGACCTTCGCCGCCGGCCCGGACTGCGGGAAGGTGGTCAGCAGGTCGTCGAAGCGTGTGACCCAGTCCGCCTGACCCGCCGTCAGGCCCGCCCGTCCGCACTCGTACAACGAGGTGGCGAGCCGGTCGTCGGGCCACTGGCCGAGCGAGCCGAGTTCCTTCTTCGGCATGAAGCGGGGCACCGTGCGCAGGTACTTCAGCGGCTCGATGGCGTCGCAGTACTCCTGGTGCCCGTAGGCCGCGCCGACCGTGGTGTAGAAGCTCCGCATGCGGTCGGGCACCTGGGCGGCGGCGCGGGAGCCGGAGTGCTCGGCCGCCAGGTCCCGGTAGATCTCCAGAGCCGAGCCGTAGTCGCCCCGGGCGGTGGCGAACCTGTGCCGGCCGGCCTTGGTCACCAGATGGTCGGCCTGGTCCAGGCGGTCGAGGAGCGCCTGCTGCACGGCTTCCTCGTGCGCGTCGTCGTACCAGACCACGCCACCTGCGGGTACGGTCAGCAGCAGTACGCCGAGCAGGAGGGCGAGGGGCGCTCGGCCCGGCCAGGTGAGCCGGGTGCGCAGTCCGGCGATCGCTCCGTGGACGGCGGCCGCCAGCAGGAGCAGGACGTAGACGGTGAGCGCGGCCCCCGGGACGCCGTCGGCGTCGGCGGGCAGGGCCACGAACAGCAGGACGGCGGTCGCCGCCAGGCAGGCGGCCGTCAGGACCCATCTTCGCAGGAGTGCGTACCCGAGGCCGAGTCCGCTCAGGTTGAGTACGGCGACGGCTGCCGCCCGCCCGCCGTCGGGCGGCGCGGGCGGTGGCGCCGAGGGCATCGGTGGTACGGCGAATCCCTGGTGCGGACCGTACGGATCGGACATGCTGGTCTCCCCCCGTCAACTTCCCCCGAAATACTGCGGATCGGCAGTGTAAGGCTGGGGCCACGGACCTGACAGAGGGTGTCCGGACATTGGTCCGGCCGGTACGGAGGGCCTGGTGACGGCGCGGCAGGGCCCTCCGCCCGTGCCTGCCGCCAGGAAGGACGAACGGTAGTCGATGACACCGGTGCCGAACGGGACCATGTCGTAGCCCATGCCGCCGGTGGTGTTGACGACGCGGTCCTTCGTGTGGAACAGCGGGTAGCGCTTGTCGTGACGGGTGACCAGGGCGGCCGGGTCGAAGACGTCCGTCCGTGTGGAGCCGTCGTGGGCGGTGCGGGTGCGGAACTTGTACTGGGCGACGTGCGCCCGGAGGACGTCCGTCTCCAGCCGGATCAGCCGGGGGTCCGTGACGGCCAGGAAGTACTCCGGCTAGCGGATGCCGACTGCGGGTCGGGCAGCCCTGCGCGGCGGGCGATCGCGCCGAGCGCGCGCCGCTTGTCGGCGGCCACGTCCCAGTCGGCCTTGCAGGAGCTGCGTCGACCCGCTGCCGCCCGAGCTGGGCGGCCCGCGCGGCGGCCACCGAGCAGCGCCCGGGACCCCGCAGGTCACCCGGGTGGGCGCGGGACCGTCCGCCGGCGGACGGCACCTCCGGGAAGAGCCGGACGGTCCAGGAGCCGGGGCCCGGCGAAGGTGTTTCCCGCCCGTTGCGGTCCCGTCCACTCCGCTGTCCGGGCAGCCGGACCCCGGCCACGTGACACTTGAGGGAAGCGACGGACGAGCGGGGCCGGGAGGCGAGGGCGGTGATCGCGGTCAATCCGACCGACAGCGCCTCGCTGCTCGCTGCCTTCGGTGCGCTGGGCGTCCTGGCGGTGATCTTCGCCGAGTCGTCCCTGCTGGTCGTCGGCTTCTTCCTGCCGGGTGACACGCTGCTGTTCCCGGCCGGTGTGCTGTGCGCGGCGAGCGCTCAGCAGCCGGCGCGGCTGGTGCTGTGGCAGGTCCTGCTGTGCGCGGCCGTCGGCGCCGTGGCGGGCGGCCAGGCGGGCTATCTGCTCGGGCGGCACGGCGGGCGCCCCCTGCTGGCCCGCACCTCGCGGCGGCGGGTGAAGGAGGGCACGGCCCGGGCGGAACGGATGCTGGCCCGCTACGGATACCGCAAGGCGCTGGTGCTCGGCCGCTTCGTCCCGATGCTGCGCTCCGTGCTGCACCCGGCGGCCGGCGCGCTCGGCGTCCCTGTGCGGACGTTCACCGTCTGGCAGACCCTCGGCGGCCTGCTCTGGTCCCAGAGCCTGGTACTCGCCGGATATCTCCTGGGTTCCTCGGCGTCCCGCGTCGACGAGTACCTGTTGCCGTTGGTCGCGCTCATCGTCGTCGTCTCCCTGCTGCCACTGCTGGTGGAGGCCCGCCGAACGCGGCGCGAGCGGCGGGCCTCCGGTCGGACCGAGGGTTGACCGTGGTCAGCCGAGCCCCCAGGCGAGGCCGAGCCGGTAGGCGGCGCAGAGGTGGACGTCGAGGACGTACGGGGCCGCGGTGCCACAGCCGGTCGCCGGGTCGACGGGCTGCCCGTGGCCCATTCCGGTGACGCTGTAGGTCTCCACCACGGCCTGCCCGGCGGGGGTCCGGTAGACCTGGTGCGGGTACCCCGCCACGGTGTCGGAGACGTCCGCGCTCTGATCGGCACCCTGGACGTCGGTCCACTGCCTGACCAGGTCCGTCATGTTGGACGGCTTCACCGTGGCGTCGGCGGAGCCCTGGAGGACGGTGAGCGTGGGCCAGGGGCCGGTGTATCCGGGGCGGGCCCTGCGGACCCGGTCGCCCCACTGGGCCGGGATCTGATTCGCCCACCCGTACATGCACGGGTAAGGTCCACCGGCCGCCTCGGAGCAGCCGTACGGCAGCCCGGCGACGATGCCGGCCGCCCGGAACTTCTCGGGGTAGGCCGCCATCATCACCGCCGTCATACCGCCCCCGGCGGACAGGCCGGTGACGAACACCCGCGAGGGGTCGCCCTGGACGTCGGCGAGTTGGCGGTCCACCATCTGCGCGATCGAGGCGGCCTCGCCGTCCCCGCGCTCGATGTCCCCGGACCGGAACCAGTCGAAGCACTTGCCGAGGTTGTTGCCCGCGGACTGCTGCGGGACCACGACGGAGAAGTGCCGGCGGTCCGCGAGCGTGGTCCAGCCGCTGCTGACGGCGTACCCGGCGTCCTGGGTGCAGCCGTGCAGGGCGACGACGACGGGGGCGTTCGCCGGCAGATCCGGGGGGTCGTAGCGGAACATGCGCAGCGCACCGGGATTGGAACCGAACCCGGTGACTTCGCCGAGGGAGGCGGCAGCGGCCGCCGTGCGGGGGGTGAGGAGTCCGGCGGCCAAGGCGGCCACGAGGGCCACCAGGGCGGCTGTCAGGCGTGCGGCTCTGGTCTGCATGGCCGCAGATGCTAGGAGCCTGGCACGGCTGCGCTTATGGGGCCGGACCCCATAGTGCGGTCGCCACGAGTGGGCCCGGCAGCGGGCTCGGCACGTCAGTGAGACGTCACCGTCGCGTCAGCGGGGTCCGGCACCGTAGTTGATGTGAACGGCACGGGAATCCGGAAGCCGGGAACAGGGAGAGGTGCCCGGAGTGGCTGATCGGGGACCTACGAGCACGCCTCAAGGTCGGGCCCCACGGGGCCCACGCAGGTTCAAATCCTGCCCTCTCCGCCCACCACAACCTTGATCTGCTCCTTATTTGCCAGATGCCCCATTTGTCCGATTACTCTGGGGGGCTGTTGCCCCGTGCCCGCCCGGGCGGGCACGGGAAGTCCGGCTGAGGGAAGGAGCACGAAAGGCATGCGCAGTGCACGGATATCCGCCCTCGCTATGCCCTTCGGACGAGCCGGCTGCGCCGACGCCGCGCGGGCGACGGTGGCAGCAGGGCTGACCTGGCAGGTGTGCGTGAACCTGCTGCACACACCCCATCCTTATGTGGGCGCCGTGGCGGCACTGCTCATCGTCGAGGCGACGGTGGTGCGCACGGTCGCCGCGGCGACCCGGTACGCCGCGGGATGCCTGCTCGGCGTGGCCGTCGCCGTACCCGCCGCCCTGTACGTCGAGCCGGGAATGGCGGGTCTCGGCCTCGTCGTCTTCGCCTCGGTGCTGCTGGCCCGGCACGAGCTGCTCGGCCACCAGGGCCTGCATCTGCCGACGACGGCACTGATCACCTTCGCCCTGGTCCGTGGCCGGCATCCCGCCGAGGTGGTCTCCCACCTCGCCGAGATCATGCTGGGCATCGCGTTCGGCCTGGCGTGCAGCGCGTTGCTGTTCCCGGCCGTACGGGTCCGGTCCGCGGAGCACGCCGTGGAGCGGCTGCGCACTCTGCTCGCCCGCCACCTGGACGGTCTGGCCGACGCGGTCGCCCGGCGGGAGCGGCCGCGGAACGTGCTCGGCTCCGGCTGGGAGCGGGAACTCGACGTCGCGCTGGCGGAAGCCCGTACCGCCGTGGACGAGGCGCACGAGAGCGTGCGCTGGAACGTACGCCCCATCGCTCGGCGCCGCCGCTGGCACCTGGACCGCCGCGTCATGGGGACGCTGGCCGACGTGGAGCAGCAGGTGTGCGCGGCCGGACGCATCCTCGACACGCGACCCGCGGTGAACCGGCCCGGTCCGCCGGGCGAGGGCGCTCCCGCCGCCGACGGGTTCGCCGGGCCGTACGCGGGGTTGTTGCGTACGACGGCCCTGTGCGTCTACGGCTGCCGGGGCGGGCGGCCCCACCCCGCGCTGCCGGCGGCCCGGCACGCCCTCGCCCGTCTGGACAGACCCGACCGTGACTCACCGGTCGACCGTGAGCAGGACCGCCATCTCGTCCATCACCTGGACGCGGTCCTGTCCTGCCTGACCACCTCCGTACCCGCTCCGACCCGGCAGCACCGGGTGCTCAGCCCGCTGCGGCCCGCACAGCGACGATGACCTCTCACCCCACGGATCACCCGCACGGCGACACCGCGCCCACCGACCTCACCGGCCCCGCCCCGCCCGTCCGGACCCGGCTGCCCCTCACCCCGGCCCCCGTCCTGCTCCTGGTTGCCGTCGCCCTCACCGACCTGCTGACGCCGGACTGGCTCCATGTCTCGCCGGTGATGGCCGCCGTGCCGGTCCTGGCCGCAGCCCTGCTCCCCATGTGGGCGACGACGGCCCTCGCCTGCGCCGCGCTCGCCCTGACGGCGCTGCTGCAGATGGCCGCGGGGCAGCTCGGCCGCCCCGACTCGGACGTCGTCCTGGGCACCCTGGCCGTGGTCGGGCTCGCCTCCCTCGCCACCTGCTCGCTGCGCCGGCGCCGGGAACGGCAGCTGCGGCAGGTCCGCTCCGTCGCGGAGACGGCACAGCGTGCGCTGATGCACCCGCTGCCGGGCCGGATCCGCTCGCTGGCCCTGTGCGGCGTCTACCTGCCGGCCGAGTCGGAGGCCCGGATCGGCGGCGACTTCTACGAGGCGCTGAAGACGCCCTACGGCACCCGCATCCTCATCGGCGACGTGCGGGGCAAGGGGCTGACGGCCGTCGAGGCATCCGCGAACCTGCTCGGCGCGTTCCGGGAGCTGGCCGACCGTGAGGCGTCCCTGGCCAGGGTGGCCCAGGGCCTGGACTCGCGCGCCCGACGGGAGATCGCGGCACTGGACGGCCAGGGCACGCAGGCGCTGTTCACGGAACGGTTCGCGACCGCCCTGCTGGTGGAGTTCCCGCCCGGCGAGGCGGTCGCCCGCATCGTCCACTGCGGTCATCCCGAGCCGCTCGTGGTGCGCGCGGGCCAGGTCCGGGCTCACCTGCCCGACCGGCCCGGGCCACCGCTCGGACTCGGCGACCTCCTGGCCGTGGAACCGGTCGCGACAACGCTGCCCTTCGCCCCGGGCGACCGGCTCCTGCTGTACACGGACGGATTCGTCGAGGCCCGGGACCGCCGGGGCCGGTTCTACGACCTCCCCGCCCACGCCCGTACCCACGCGGACCGCCCGCTGCCCGCCATGGTCTCCGCCCTGCGCCGAGCCCTCCTGCACCACGTCGACGGCGACCTCGGCGACGACGCGGCGCTGGTGGCACTGGAGCGGCTGCCGTGAGAGCGCCTTCAGGTGCCGAGGGGCGAGCCGGCCAGATCCGCGTGCGTGACGTGCAACCCGTCCGAGTGCGGCCGCGGGTGACGACCCCTCAGCTCCACGAAGACCTCGCGGAGCGCGTCCACCGCCTGCTCCGAAGGCGTTCGCCGAGCGCCGCCGGGAAGTCGGCGCCCACGCTGGACGATCACAGCCATCGCCAGCGCTGCCGAGGCCAGTGCCGGCCAGGAAACCCTGCGTGTCGAGCAGCTGTTCAGCGAACCGCGCTGGGTCGCCCTGTCCGCCACGCACCCGCCGGCCGCACGCGACACCGTCGCCTTCCGCGAGCTGTGGGACGAGCCGTTCGTCGCCGCTCCGCGGGAGACCGGAGCGTGGCGCGACCACTGGCCGGCCGCCGACGAGCGCGAGGGCCGGCCCGTCCGCGTCGGCGCGGTGACCGAGCAGCCCGACGACTGGCTGAACGCCATCGCGAGCGGCTACGGGATCGCCCTCGCGCCCGAGTCCGCCGCACGGTTCTACGCCCGGCCCGGCATCGTGTACCGACCGGTCACCAGGGTGAGTCCGACGCGGGTGGGCGTGGCCTGGGCACCCGCCGACGACCGCAATCCGGTCGTACAGGACTTCGTCCGCTGCTGCCTCGACCTGGCAGGACAGGCGTGCACACCGGCCTGGACCGGTGAGCGGCTCCGGCCTCCCAGCCCTCGTACGCGGCTTTGTCCCCCGCCCGGCCCAATCCCGGTCCGCCGGAAGGGCGAGCACCCGTGAGGGGTGTGACCGTGGTGGAAGGAATCGGCGGGTGCACCTGTAACGAGGAGGCGGAATGGCCGGGACGGGCGGCGTGAGTGGCGTGGCGTGTACCGCCGTGACGGGCAACGACCCGTCCGGCGACGCCTTCGCGCAGGTGAGCGCGGTCGCCGATGCCGTCCTCTACGAGGGCTACCTGCTCTACCCGTACCGCCGCTCCTCGGCCAAGAACCGCGTCCGCTGGCAGTTCGGGGTGCTGTTGCCCCGGGACTGGGCGGAGGCGGACGGGCCCCTCACCCCGGGCCTCTCCGGCTCCGCGGACTCCTGGTACCAGCAGACCGAGTGCCTGGTGCGGGTGCGGCAGCCCGGAGCGGTCGTGCGGGTGCGGGTGCGATACCTCCAGATGCAGCACAAGCAGGTGCAAGCGGCCGGTACGGACGGGCAGTACCGCCCGGTCGAGTCCCTGCGGACGGACGACGGCACGGCCCATCTCACCTTCGACGAGGCGGTGCCGCACGAGGTCGGCTTCGAGTGGCCGCTGGCCGATCTGCTGCGCGGCGAGTGCCGAGCCGAGGCCGGGGCGCCGCCCGGTGAGGAGACGGAGCCGCTGCCCGGGGGTGCCGGGCGCGTCGTGCGGCGACGTGAACAGGTCCGGGCCCGTACGACGGTCGTGGCCGAGCGGGTCACCGACGACGTCTGCCGGCTGCGGGTGCGCACCGAGAACACCGGGCGCGCACCGGATGTCCAGGCCGCCCGGGGCGATGCGCTGCGGCATGCGCTGCTCGCCGCGCACACCCTGCTCGGCGGCGAGGGCGTGGAGTTCGTCTCCCTGATCGATCCGCCCACGGATCTGCAGGCCCCCGCGCGCGACTGCCGCAACGCGTTCACCTTTCCTGTCCTGGGCGGCGAGCCGCAGGAGACGGGACCGGTCGGTCGGGTCGTCCTGTCCTCCCCGATCATCCTCCCGGACCGTCCGCAGGTGGCGCCGGAGAGCCCGGGCGACCTGCACGACGCGGCGGAGATCGACGAGATCCTGACGCTGCGCACCATGCTCCTGACGGACGAGGAGAAGGCCGAGGCGCGGGCCACCGACCCGCGGGCCGCGCGGATCCTGGACCGTGTCGACAGCATGCCCCAGGAGGTCTTCGCCCGACTGCACGGCGCCATCCGCTCACTCACTCCGGTCACACCCGCCGCCGTCGCCGAGGACCCGGCCGAACGGCCCGCGTGGTGGCAGGAGGGCGCCGACCAGGGGCTCTCCCCGACGACCGACACGGTGCTCGTGGACGGCGTACCCGTCGGCGGTGGCAGCCGGGTGCGGCTGCGGCCGCGCGGCCGGGGTGCCGACGCCCAGGACATGTTCCTGGACGGGCGGACCGCGCGGGTGGCCGCGGTCTTCCACGACGTGGACGGCAGCGTGCACCTCGCGGTGACCGTCGACGACGATCCCGCGGCCGAACTGCACGGCTGGTACGGCCGTTTCCACTACTTCCGGCCCGACGAGGTCGAACCGCTCGGCGGCGCACACGCGCCGGGTCCCGCCGACCCGGTCCACCCACCCCGGCCGCAGTCCCCGCGGCCCCGATGTCCGGCCGACGGGCCGGAGGAGGGACGGCTCGATGGACACCCCTGACCTGCCGGCGCACGCCGCTCACCGACTCCCCCACCGACCGCAGCAAAGGCGGACGACATGACCACCCAGACCAGTGCCACCCAGGAGCGCGACGCGATCGACGAGATCCATATCCTCTGGATCTCCGAGGGCATGAGCTGCGACGGCGACACCGTCTCCCTGACGGCCGCCGACCAGCCCTCCCTCGAGGACGTGGTGCTCGGCCTCATCCCGGGCCTGCCGAAGGTCAACCTGGTCAACAAGGTGCTCTCGCCGAGCCTGGGCGGCGAGGACTTCCTCGCCCCGTACCGGGCGGCTGCGCGCGGCGACCTGGCCCCGTTCATCCTCGTCATCGAGGGCTCGATCCCGAACCAGAACATCATCGAGGGCGACGGCTACTGGACGTCCTTCGGCAACGACCTGGAGACCGGCCAGCCGCTGCCGCTGAACTGGTGGATCGACCAGCTGGCGCCCAAGGCCTGGGCGGTGGTGGCCGCCGGCACCTGTGCGACCTTCGGCGGCATCCACGCCATGGCCGGCAACCCCACCGGCTGCATGGGCCTCGCGGACTACCTGGGCTGGGAGTTCAAGTCGCAGGCCGGGCTCCCGGTCGTCAACGTGCCCGGCTGTCCCATCCAGCCCGAGAACTTCATGGAGACCCTGATCTGGGTGCTCCAGCACGCGGCCGGTGCCGCTCCCCCGCCCCCGCTCGACCACATGCTGCGTCCGCAGTGGCTGTTCGGGAGGACCGTGCACGAGGGCTGTGACCGTGGCTCGTACTACGAGCAGGGCGATTTCGGCCTCGACTACAACTCGCCCAAGTGCCTGGTGAAGACGGGCTGCTGGGGGCCGGTGGTCAACTGCAACGTGCCCAAGCGGGGCTGGATGTCCGGGATCGGCGGCTGCCCGAACGTCGGCGGGATCTGCATCGGGTGCACGATGCCCGGCTTCCCCGACGCCTTCATGCCCTTCATGGACGAGCCCCCGGGAGGCACTCTGTCCTCCCTCGTCATCAAGCCCTACGGCGCCGTCATCCGCCGCCTGCGCGGCCTGACCAACGACATGGTGAACCACGAGCCCAAGTGGCGTCACAACAAGCAGAAGCTGACCAGCGGTTACGACCCGCGCTACCGCCCGTGACGCCGGCCACGACGCCGCTCGTCCCGCATCCCGCCACCGACCAGCCGCACCCGAACAGCAAGGGGCAGTACCGCAGATGACGACCACACATTCCCGGTCCACCAAACGCAAACCCGAGCAGATCGTGGACATGTCCTGGGATCCGATCACCCGGATCATCGGCAACCTGGGCATCTACACGAAGATCGACTTCGCAAACCGGGAAGTCGTGGAATGCCACAGCACCTCGTCGCTGTTCCGCGGCTACTCGGTGTTCATGAAGGGCAAGGACCCGCGCGACGCCGGCTTCATCACCTCGCGCATCTGCGGCATCTGCGGCGACAACCACACCACCTGCTCCAACTACGCCCAGCAGATGGCCTACGGCGTCAAACCCCCGAAGCTGGCCGAGCACATCACCAACCTCGGCGAAGCGGCCGAGTACATGTTCGACCACACGATCTTCCAGGACAACCTGGTGTTCGTGGACTTCTGCGAGGCGATGGTCAAGGCCACCAACCCCGCTGTGCTGGCCCGTGCCGAGCGTACGAACGCGCCCCGCGGGGACGTCCACGGCTTCAGGACCATCGCCGACATCATGCGGGCCTTCAACCCCTTCGAGGGCGAGGTCTACAAGGAGGCGCTGAAGGTCAGCCGGGTCACCCGGGAGATGTTCTGCCTCATGGAGGGGCGGCACGTCCACCCGTCGACGCTGTACCCGGGCGGTGTCGGCACGATGCCGCAGCCCAACACCTTCACCGACTACCTCAGCCGGCTCATGCGCGTCATCGACTTCGTCAAGAAGGCCGTGGCGATGAACGACGACGTCTTCGACTTCTTCTACGAGGCGCTGCCCGGCTACGAGGAGGTCGGCAAGCGCCGCATCCTGCTCGGCTGCTGGGGCGCCTGGCAGAACCCGGACGTCGTCGACTACCGCTACGCGACGATGAACGAGTGGGGCAAGGCGATGTACGTCACCCCCGGCATCGTCGTCGACGGCGAACTGGTCACCAACAACCTGGTCGACATCAACCTCGGCCTGCGGATCATGCTCGGCAGCTCCTTCTACGAGGACTGGGTCAACGAGCAGCCGTTCGTCACCCACGACCCGCTCGGCAACCCCGTCGACATGCGTCACCCGTGGAACCAGACCACTGTGCCGGTGCCGCAGAAGCGGGACTTCGGCGGCAAGTACAGCTGGGTGATGAGCCCGCGCTGGCACCACTCGGGGACCGGTGAGCACCTGGCCCTCGACACCGGCGGCGGGCCCCTCGCCCGGCTGTGGACGACCGCGCTGAGCGGTCTGGTCGACACGCCGTACGTGAAGGCCACCGGCAGCAGCGTGCGCATCTCGCTGCCCAAGGGCGAGACGCTGCCGGAGACCACGCTCGAGTGGCACATCCCCAAGTGGAGCAACACCATCGAGAGGGACCGTGCCCGGCCGTACTTCGTCGCCTACGCCGCCGCCATGGCCCTGCAGTTCCTGGAGGAGGCGATGGGCATGCTCCGCGACGGCGACTCCAAGGTGTTCGAGAACTTCGAGGTGCCCGACGAGGCGATCGGCTGCGGCTTCCACGAGGCCGTGCGCGGTGTCCTCTCGCACCACCTGGTGATCCGCGACAAGAAGATCGCCAACTACCACCCGTACCCGCCGACCCCGTGGAACGCCAGCCCGCGCGACATGTACGGCACCCCGGGTCCGTACGAGGACGCCGTCCAGGGCCAGCCGATCTTCGAGGAGAACGGGCCCGACGACTTCAAGGGCGTCGACATCATGCGCACCGTGCGCAGCTTCGACCCGTGTCTGCCCTGCGGGGTGCACATGTACATGGGCAAGGGCAAGACGCTGTCGACGGTGCACTCGCCCACGTACGGAGCCGGACATGCCTGACCCCGCCGTACGGCTCCCGGATCCGGCGGTGGAGGCGCGGCTCGCCCGGCTCGACGAGGTGCTGGCCGGGCTGGAGTCCGTGCCCGGCCCGGCCGCCCGTGAGGCGCTGGAGTCGGTCACGCTGCTGACCGAGGTCTACGGCGAGGCGCTCGCCCGGGTCCTGGACCACGCGGACGAGCGGCTGCGCGGGCTCCTGGCCGACGACGAGCTGCTGGGGCACCTGCTGGTGCTGCACGCCATCCACCCCGAGTCCGCCGACGCGCGGGCCGCCCGCGCCGTCGAGCGGCTGCGGCCGGCGGTCCGCGAGCGCGGCGGCGACCTGGAGTGGGCCGGTGTGGAGGGACGGGTGGCCCGGGTGCGGGTGAGCACCGGCGGCGGCTGCGGTTCCGGGTGCGGCAGCGGGTCGGCCGACGTCACCGCGGCCGTCCGCGCGGCGGTGCTGGCCGCCGCCCCCGAGCTGGAGGCGGTGGAGCCGGTCGCCGACGAGCGGCGGGCGGCCCCGGCCTTCGTACCCCTGACGACGCTGACGCGCCGGACCGCTCAGCAGCCGCAGGAGACACGGTGATCACGGACGGGGCGCTGGCCCGCGTCATCCGCTCGGCGGCCGGCCGCACGGCGACCGCCGAGGCCGAGGTGTGCGAACTGTGTGCCGCCCCAGTGGCCGACGCGCACCCCCACCTGTACGACATCGAGGCCGCCGAGGTGCGCTGCGTGTGCGGCCCGTGTTCGGTGCTGTTCGCCGGGGACGGGGCGGGCGAGGGGCACTACCGGCTCGTGCCCCGGCGCCGGCTGCGGCTGCCGCCGGTCGACACGGCGGTCCTGGGCGTGCCGGTGGGCCTGGTGTTCTTCGTGCCGCGCTCCGACGGCACGGTCACCGCGCAGGGACCGAGCCCGGCCGGGGCCATGCGCTGGGAGGTGGACACGGCGGCCTGGCAGCGGCTGACCGCCACGTTTCCGCAGCTCGCTTCCATGGCACCCGACGTGGAGGCGCTGCTGATGAACACCGTGCGGGGCCTCGACGAGCACTGGATCGTGCCGGTCGACGACTGCTTCCGGATGGTCGCCCTCGTCCGCCGCGAGTGGCGGGGCCTGTCCGGTGGCGACGGGGTCTGGCCGGCCGTGGAGCGGTTCTTCGCGGAGCTCACCGAGCGTTCGTGAGGACCTGGAAGGAGAACAGACATGGGCAGCATCAAAGTGGGCCGCCCCCAGGCGAGGCCCGACACGCCCAGCCATGTGCCGGGCCTGCACCAGGGCAACCGGGGCCCCTACCGACACCAGAGCGGACACCACGAGGACGGCACCGCCGACGCGCGCCGCTCCACCGGGATCCACTCGAAGCGGCATGACGCCCTGCTGGACGTGATGCCGAACATCTCACCGGGATGAGAGAGCAGGGAGAGAGCGTGAACAAACGCTGCCGAACGGCGAAAAGAGCGAGGTCGGCGATGTCCGGACGTCAGGTACTGCTCGCGCAGGCCGCTCTGGTGGGCGGTCTGGCACTGGCCCTGTTCGTGAAGGAGCTGCCCGGTGTGGTGCGTGAGCTGCGGATCTACCGGATGACCGGTGGCGTCCGCGCGAACCGCCGCTACCCCTGATCCGGCCGTGCACGAGCTGTCGATCGCCACGGCGATCGTGGAACAGGCCGAAAAGATCGCCCGGGCGGACGGCACCGACGACGTCTCGTCGGTGACCGTCCGGGTCGGCGAGCTGGCCGGAGTGGTGCCGGACGCGCTGCACTTCGCCTTCGAGGTGGCCCGCGACGGCACGGCCCTCACCGCGGCCCGGCTGGTGGTCGAGCAGGTGACGGCGCGGGCCTGGTGCGGCGGGTGCGCGGAGGAGTTCGCGCTGGGCATGCCGCCCTTCTTCTGGTGCCCGCGCTGCGACCGGCCCTCGCAGGACCTGCGCAGCGGCAGGGAACTGGAGATCACGGACGTCGAGGCGGCCACGGCCCGGCCCTGACGGCCGTCGGCCCCGCCGGAGCCCGGGCTCCGGCGGGGCCGACCGCTGTCCGGGCGGCTCAGCAGATGCGGGGCAGTTGCTCCCCCAGTGGCAGGTCCACCACCCGGGTGCCGCCGAGTCCGGTGGCCACGACGACCATGCCGGGATGCTGCTCGACGCACTCCCCGACGAGGGTCGCGCCGGTGCCCTGCGGATGGGCACGCATCGCCGCGAGCACGGCCTCGGCCTCCTCCCGGGGCACGAAGGCGACGAGCCGGCCCTCGTTGGCGACGTAGAGCGGGTCCAGGCCGAGGAAGCCGCAGGCGTTCGCGACCTCGTCCGGGACCGGAATGGCCCGCTCCCGCAGCCGTACGCCGGTGCCGGAGGCGCGGGCGATCTCGTTGAGCGAGGCGCCGAGCCCGCCCCGGGTGGGGTCGCGCAGCACGTGGATGTCCCGGGTGACCGCCAGCATGGCGGCCACCAGACCGGCCAGCGGCGCGGTGTCGGAGGCGATCTCGACCCCGAACTCCAGCCCTTCCCGCACGCTCATGATGGCAACGCCGTGCAGGCCGATCGGGCCGCTGACGATGACGGCGTCGCCGGGCCGGGCGCGCTGCGGGCGGATGTCGACGCCGTCGGGGACGAGGCCGATGCCGGCGGTGGTGACGTAGACGCCGTCGCCGTGCCCGGACTCGACCACCTTGGTGTCGCCGGTGGCGACGGTGACGCCCGCCGCCTCGGCCGCCGCACCGATGGCGCCGGCGATCCGGCCGACGACGGACAGTTCCACGCCCTCCTCCAGGACGAAGGCGGTGGAGAGGTAGGCGGGGCGGGCGCCGCTCATGGCCAGGTCGTTGACGGTGCCGTTGACCGCGAGGTCGCCCAGGCAGCCGCCGGGGAAGAACAGCGGCCGTACGACGTAGGAGTCGGTGGAGAAGGCCAGCCGGGCGCCGCCCAGGTCGAGGACGGCCGAGTCGGTGAGGGCGGCCAGGGTGGGGTTGCCGTACGCGGGCGTGAAGACCTGCTCGATCAGCTCAGCGGACAGCGCGCCGCCTCCGCCGTGGCCCATGACCACGACCGGCTGGTCGCGCAGGGGTGCGGGGCAGGTCCAGTTCGCGGGGTCGACGGGCGCTTCCGTCGCTTCGGCCGCTTCGGTGGCGAGGTCAGCCAACGGGGTTCATCTCCTCCTGCGGGATGCGGGATCCCTGCCGTGCCGGGGCGTCGGTCATCCGGCGGTACAGGTAGTAGGCGGCGCAGGCGCCCTCGCTGGAGACCATGGTGGCGCCGAGTGGGGTGCGCGGGGTGCAGGTCGTGCCGAACGCGGCGCACTCGGTCGGCTTGATCAGGCCCTGCAGCACCTCGCCGGCCCGGCAGGCGGCGGGCTCCTCGGTACGGATGCCCGCGACGTCGAAGCGGTGCTCGGCGTCGTAGGCCCGGAAGGCGTCGGTCAGGCGCCAGCCGCTGACCGGGATCGGCCCGATGCCGCGCCAGTTGCGGTCGGTGACCTCGAACACCTCCTCGATCATGCGCAGGGCCGCCGGGTTGCCCTGCTCGCGTACGGCCCTGGGGTAGGCGTTCTCCACCCGGTGCTCACCGCGCTCCAGCTGGTGGACGGCGCGCCGGATGCCCTCGAGGATGTCGAGCGGTTCGAAGCCGGTGACGACGACCGGGACCCGGTGCTTCTCGGCCAGGTCCGGGTACTCGGCGGTGCCCATCACGCTGCACACGTGCCCGGCGGCGAGGAAGCCCTGCACCCGGCAGGCGGGCGCCGACATGATGGCGTCGATCGCCGGGGGGACCCGGACATGGGACACCAGCAGGGTGAAGTTGTGCACGCCCTGGCGGCGGGCCTGGTGCACGGCCATGGCGTTGGCGGGGGCGGTGGTCTCGAAGCCGATCGCGAAGAAGACGACCTGCCGGTCCGGGTTCCTGCGGGCGAGTTCGAGAGCGTCGAGCGGCGAGTACACCACCCGTACGTCACCGCCCTCGCCCTTGACCCGGAACAGGTCCCGGTCGGTGCCGGGCACCCGCAGCATGTCGCCGAAGGAACAGAAGATCACGTCCCGCCGGGCGGCGATCGCCAGCGCCTTGTCGATCATGTCGAGAGGTGTGACGCACACCGGGCAGCCCGGACCGTGGATCAACTCCACCTCTTCCGGCAGGAGTTGGTCGATGCCGTGCCGGATGATGGAGTGGGTCTGGCCGCCGCAGACCTCCATCAGCGCCCAGGGGCGGGTGACCGAGGCCCGGATCTCGTCGAGCAGCCGGCGTGCCAGATCGGGGTCGTTGAACTCGTCGATGTACTTCACTGGGCCTCACTCCCGCTCTCCTGCCGGGCCGCCTGCTCCCAGGCGTCGCCGAACTCCTCCTCCAGCAGTCCGAGTTGCTCGAACAGCTCCAGGGACGCCCGGGCCGACTCCTCGTCCAGGCGCTGCAGGGCGAACCCGACGTGGACGATGACGTACTCACCGACCCGCACATCGGGCAGGTACTCGAGGCACGCCTGCTTCTGCACTCCGCCGAAATCGATCAGCCCGGTGAGCGGGTCGGCGCCGTCGTCGATGGCCACGACCTTGCCGGGCACTGCCAGACACATGGGTCACTCCGTCTCGTGGTTGGTTGCTGTTCCCGCGACCATGAGCTGACCGAGTGCCAACCCGCCGTCGTTGGGGGGTACTTCGCGGTGCCGGAGGACCGTGAACCGGTCCGTGGCCAGCAGGGCGGCACACTCCTCCTCCAGCAGGGCGTTGGCGAAGACGCCTCCGGTGAGGGCGACCGTGGTCAGGCCGGTCGTGCCGCGGGCCCGCCGGCAGATCTCCGTGACGGCCCGGGCCACGCCCCGGTGGAATCGGGCCGCGAGCACGGGGGTGGGGGTGCCGCGCCGCAGGTCGGCGAGGACGGCCCGCAGCGGGGGTGCGATCTCCCATCTGCCCGCCCGGTCCAGTGCGCCGAGAGGCCGGACGGAGGGGACTTCGTGGAGTGGCGGGAGGGTCCGGAAACCGAAGCGGTACGCCCTGGTGTCCGCGTGCCACGCCTCCGTCGCAGCGGCCTCCAGCTCCAGCGCGGCCTGCGCCTCGTACCCGGCGCGGTGGCACACGCCGACCAGAGACGACACGGCATCGAAGAGACGGCCCATACCGGACGTGGGGACACATGCCACCTGGCGTTCCAACTGCTGTCGCAGCACGGTGCGTTCGGACTCCGAGCACGCGGCGACACTCGGCAGGTCCCGCTCCCACGGCAGACCCGCCGCCCACAGCCGGGCCAGCGCCAGCCGGCAGGGGTTGGCGACGCCCGCGTCCCCGCCGGGCAGCGGGGCCGGGGCGAGGTGGGCGAAGCGCCGGTAGCCGGTGTAGTCGGCGAGCAGCACCTCGCCGCCCCACACGGTGCCGTCGTCGCCATACCCGGTGCCGTCGAATGCGACGCCGATGACGGGGGTGGTGCCGTCGAGGCCGTGTTCGGCCATCGCCGAGGCGATGTGGGCGTGGTGGTGCTGGACCAGCGTCGGTGACCGGAGTCCGAGTCGGGTCGATCGTGTCCGTGCCCAACCCGTCGAGTGATAACGGGGGTGCCGGTCGGCGGCCACCAGTCGGGGGGTGACTCCAGTGAGGCGGCCGAGGTGCAGTTCGGCCCTCTCTGCGGCTTCGAGGGTGGCCAGGTCGCCCATGTCGCCGATGTGCGGACCGAACCAGGCGAGGTCCCCCTCGCCCAGGCAGGGCGCGTTCTTCAGGTCGCCGCCGACGGCGAGCGTGGGACGGACCGGGAGCGGGAGGCGCAGCGGGCGGGGGACATAGCCGCGGGAGCGCCGGAGCACCTGTTCGGTGCCGTCGGGGCGCACCCGCAGCAGGGAGTCGTCGCACGGGGAGGCGATGGGCCGGTCGTGGGCGAGCCAGGCGTCGGCGAGTGAGGCCAGCCGGGTCAGCGCCTCGGCGTCGTCGGTGACGATGGGCTCGCCGGAGCGGTTGCCGCTGGTCATGACCAGTGCCCGGGGGCCGGGGGGATCGCCGGGCAGCCCGAACAGCAGGGTGTGCACGGGGGTGTAGGGCAGCATCACGCCCACGTGCGGGCTGCCCGGGCAGACCTGGTCGGCGAGGCGGAGCCCGTCCGTGGGGGTGCGTCTGCGCAGCAGGACGATGGGGCGCCGGGCGCTGGTGAGTGCGGCGCGTTCGGCGTCGGAGAGGGCCGCGACGCGCTCCGCCGTCCCGAGGTCGGCGCACATCACGGCGAAGGCCTTGCCGCCGCGTTCCTTGCGGGCACGCAGGGTGGCGACGGCGCGTGGGTCGGTGGCGTCGCAGGCCAGGTGGTAGCCGCCGACGCCCTTCACGGCGACGATCCGGCCCGCGGCCAGCAGCGCCCGAGCCGTGGCCAGGGCGTCCGTGTCCCGGGCCGGGCGGACGTCGGTTCCGTCGGCGGGGATCAGGCGGAGCCGCGGGCCGCAGTCGGGGCAGGCGACGGGCTGGGCGTGGAAGCGCCGGTCGTCGGGGGCGCCGTACTCCCGGGCGCAGGAGGGGCACATCGGGAAGCCGGCCATGGTGGTGGCCGCGCGGTCGTACGGCATCCCCGTGGCGATGGTGAAGCGGGGGCCGCAGTGGGTGCAGGTGATGAAGGGGTGGCGGTGGCGGCGGTCGGCCGGATCGGCCAGCTCGCGCAGGCAGTCGGCGCAGGTCGCAGTGTCGGGCGGGAGCTGGGTGCGGCCCGCCGACTGCTCGGTGGGGCGGATCGTGAACGGGCCGGTGACGCCGGTGGCGGGGACGTCCTCGAAGCCGACACCCGTCACGGCCGCCAGCGGGGGCGGCTGCTCGGTCAACCGGTCGAAGAACCTGCCCACTTCGCCCATCGGGCCCTCGACCTCGATGAGCACGCCGTTCGCGGTGTTGCTGACGAACCCGGCCAGCTCCAGGTCGGCGGCCAGCCGGTGCACGAACGGCCGGAAGCCGACCCCCTGCACCGTGCCTCGCACGGTGATCCGGCGGCGGACCGGTCCGGAGACGGGTGCGGTCACGAGACGGGGGCGGAGGCGGCGTGGTGGTGACCGTGGGGATGCGGGGCGAGCGGAGGCCGGTGCGGCGGGGCGCCGTGCCGGGCGGCGAGGGCGTGGGCCAGCAGGGTGTCGACGCCGTCGCCGGTGCGCGCGCACGACCGTACGATCTCCACCCCCGGGTTGACCCGCTGGACGTTCGCCCGGAAGGTCATCTCGTCGAAGCCGGCCGGCTCGGCCAGGTCGGTCTTGGTGACGACGACCAGGTGGGCCGAGCCGAACGCGGTCGGGTACTTCAGCGGTTTGTCCTCGCCCTCGGTCACCGCCATCAGGACGATCCGCAGGGTCTCGCCGAGGTCGTACGAGGCCGGGCAGACGAGGTTGCCGACGTTCTCCACGAAGAGCACCGCGGTGTCCGCCGGCAGCCAGCCTTCCAGGCGCCCGCGTACCTGCCGGGCCTCCAGATGGCACAGTCCGTCGGTGAGCAGCTGCTGGACGGGGGCGCCCGAACGCGCCAGCCGGACGGCGTCGTTCTCGGTCGCGAGGTCGGCGGTGAGCGCGGCGACCGGAACGCCGCGCTCCACCGCTCGGGCCAGGATCCGCCCGAGGAGTTCGGTCTTGCCGCTGCCCGGGCTGGACAGCAGGTTGACCACCGCGACGCCCTGTCGCGTCAGATCGTCGCGCAGGCTCGCGGCCAGGTCGTCGTTCTTCGCCAGGACGGCCTGCTTGACGTCGGACCGGCACATGGGCGCAGCTCCTCGGAGTCGTGCGGCAAAGCCCCGGCCGTGTCAGGTACGGCACGGGGTCTCACCGATCTTCGGCTCCGTCGGCCGCGAGTCCGGGCAGCGCAGCCGCGTGCGGGGGCCCGGATTCCATCGTGCGGCCCAACGGCGGTGCGGGTGCGGCGGGGTCGGCCAGCAGTACGGGGACCAGGGTGTGCAGCGCGTCCACGGCCCGGTCGACCGCCTCCCGCACGGGTGCGCTGATCCCGGGCAGGATGTCCTCGTCGCCGCTCGGCAGGACGCCGGGCTCGCAGGCCAGGACCAGGACCCTGGGCAGCGGCTCGTCACCCAGGTGCGCGGCCAGGGCCAGCACCTTCTGCGGGTCCATGCCGTGCGCCTCGGGCACGGCGTTGCCGTCGGGCGGTTCCGCCTCGACCAGGGTGAGGGTGCCGGGGCTGTGTCCGCGCGGGGCCGCGTCGACCAGGACGGCGGTGGCGCAGCCGTCCAGCAGCGCGTAGGCGAGGTCCATGCCGCGGATGCCGAAGTCCCGCACCCGCGCCTCGGGCGGCAGCGGGCGCCGGTCGAGGGCACGGATCACCTCGGGGCCGAACGCGTCGTCGCCGAGGAAGATGTTGCCGACGCCCGCGACGAGCAGCGGGGACCGTGCGGGGCTCACCTGACGGCTCCGACGGCCGGCGCGAGGGGGCGGGCGTCGCCGGTGGGCTTCTTGCGGACGAAGGCCGAGCGCAGGGCGTGGTACGGGGCCGTGGGATCGAAGAAGATGGCGTACATCCGGGCGAGTTCGTCCCGCCGGTGGTCCGCGAGCGGCCGTACCTGCTCGTCCGCGTGGCGTGCCGCGGCCTTGGCGGCGATGCGCCGCCCGAGGTCCGGGTCCGCTGCGAGGGCGGCGGCCAGTCGCTCGACCTCGGCGGCGAACTCCCCCGGCCCGGTGGGCACGAGCCGGTCCGCCAGCCCGAGCCGCGCGGCCGACGCGGCGCTCAGCGGAAGGGCCTCCTCCGTCAGCCGGTGGGCGGTGTCGGCCCCGGCACGGCGCGGCAGCGAGTACGTCCAGAACTCGGATCCGTACAGGCCCATCCGCCGGTAGTGCGGGTTGAGGACGGCACCGGTACGGCACCAGACCTGGTCGGCGGCGAGGGCGAGCATGGCGCCGCCGGCGGCCGCGTTGCCGGCGAGCGCGGCCACCACCAGCCGGTCGGTGGTGCGCAGCACGGCCTCCACGAGGTCGTCCATGGCGGTGAGGTTGGTCCAGGACTCCTCGGCCGGGTCGGCGGAGGCCTCGATGACGTTCAGGTGGATGCCGTTGGAGAAGAAGTCGCGGGCGCCGCCGAGCACCAGGACGGAGGTGGGGCGGGCCTGCGCGTACCGGTAGGCCGCGAGCAGTCTGCGGCACTGGTCGGTGCTCATCGCTCCGCCCGGGAAGGAGAAGCCGAGGAAGCCGACGCCGCCGCGCTGCCGGTAGCGGATGTCGGTCCAGGTGCGGCGGCGCGGGGACAGTTCGACCGGGACGCCGGCTTCCGGGAGTCCGAGCGTGCCGGTGAGCGAGGCGAGCACGGAGGCGGCGGGGCGGCGGAAGGGCGCCGGGTCGCCCGAGTTCTTGCGCGGGCGCAGTTCCGGGATCCACACGGCGCCGTCCCGGGTGGCCCGGCAGACCGCGCCCGCCCGGGTCGCGATGAGTTCGCCGGGGCGGCCGCGCAGCCGGTCCTCGGGGTGCCCGCCGTGCAGGAACACCTCGTGGCCGAGGAGTTCGTCCAGGACGCCGGGCTGCGAGTCGGCGCCGCGGAGCTTGCGCAGCACGGTCTCGGTGCTGTCGCGCGCCCAGTCGATCCGCCGCCGATCCTGCCGGAAGGAGTCGCGCCACACGACGTGCACGGGGGCCTGGGAGGTGTCGGGGTCGCCGGTCTGCGGGCGCGGTTTGAACGAGGCGTCGGCGAACCTGCGTACGGCGAGCAGGACGGCGGCCACGGCGGCGTCGGAGGCCTCGTTGCGGTACAGGTCGCTCTTGCCGACGGACGGCACGGGGAACGGCTCCGCGGCCCAGATGTCCCCGGCGTCCATGGCCGCCTCGGCCTGGAGCACCGTCACGCCCCAGCGTGGCGCCCCGTCGGCGATGGCCCAGTCCAGCGCGGACGGGCCGCGGTCGCCGGGCGGCCCCGGATGCACGATGAGGCAGGTCCGCTCCCGCCAGACGTCCTCCGGCAGGGCCGTCTTCAGCATCGGCGCGACGACCAGGTCCGGGCGCAGTTCTTGTACGGCGGCACGGACCGGGTCCGTGCCGTGCGTGGCGAGTACGACGTCCACGCGGTGTCCCAGGTCGGAGAGTTCGGCGTACAGCCGCTGGGAGAGGCTGTTGAACGCGCTGGCCACGAGCAAAATGTCCATGACATGGCATGTTCGTCCCTCTTGGGGGAGCCGTGAAGAACCCCTGCGGCGTTTCGTTCGCCGCGGCGGGGCCTCTTCGTCCATCCGGATCGTGTTCGGGGCGGTCCGCCGGGCCGCGCGGGCGCGGATGCGAGGGCCGTGCCCCGGCGGCACGATGGAAGGACGGGCCGGGCCCCCGACGGGCCCGCCCCCACGCTGGAAGTGATCCCATGGCGTGAGGAAGGAACCGGCCTCATGCATCACGACGAGATCATCGGAAAGGTGCAGGCACTCGCCCAGCTGCCCGACCGGGGGGCGGCCGAGCGGGCGACGCACGCCGTGGTGAGCACGCTCTCGGAACGGCTGCCGTCCGGGCTCGCCCGCCATGTGGCCGCTCAGCTGCCGCCGGATCTGGCGGCCGACATGCGGCTGGCGGCGGACACGTCGGGCGGCGCCGACTCGGGCACCGCGGGTGAGCGGTTCGGGCTGCCCGTCTTCGCCGGACGGATCGCCGACCGGGCCGGCACCGACGAGGACACGGCCCTGCGCGACGCCGCGGCCGTACTGGAGGTGCTGGACGCCGCCCTGGCTCCGGAGCTGACCGAGCGGATCGCGGGGGCGCTGCCGGCGGACATCAGGGAGCTGCTGCCCGTGGAGCGCGCCCACGGGTTGTGAAGTCCTCGTTACCGCGCGTTGCGCCGCCCCGTTCTCCGGCCAGCCCTTACCGTTCTCTGAATGTGCCCGGCAGTCGGGATGCGGGTGCGAGGAGGAGGCGGGAGGCCTGGTGGGCGGTGCGGGTCGGCGGACGGGCGGCGGACGTCGCTCCGGTGCGGTGGTACTCGGCAGCCGGCCGGCGCACTCCGTGCGGCTCCCGGCGGTCGCCCGGTCCGAGCCGGACGGCCCGGCCGGCGGGCGCACGGTGCCATGGCTGCGGATCGCCGCGGCCTACGCCTGGCGCCTCATCCTCGTCGGCATCGTCGTCTACGGCGTCTTCAGCATCCTCGGCCGCTTCCAGCTCATCGCCGTCGCCCTGTTCCTCGCCCTCGTCGTCACCTCGGTGCTGCGCCCCATCGTCGATTTCCTCGACCGCGTCCTGTCGAGGCCGGTGAGCGTCGCCCTCGCACTCGTCGGCAGCCTGCTGATCCTGCTCGGCCTGCTGGCGCTCGTGGGCAACGCGGTGGCGAGCGAGTCGGCCAGGCTGGCCGGCGAGTTCCGGGGCGGCATCCACCGCATCGAACTGTGGCTGCAGCGTCCGCCGTTCCGGCTCAGCCCCGGCCGGCTCTCCGATCTGCAGCGCCAGGTGACCGACTACGTCTCCGCGCACCGGGCCAGCCTGCTCAGCAGCGCCCTGTCGGGACTGGGCAGGGTGGTCGAGGTGGTCACGGGCGCCGCGCTCGCGCTGTTCGCCTCCGCCTTCTTCATGCATTCCGGCGAGCGCATGTGGCGCTGGGCGCGCGACCAGCTGCTGCCGGGCACTGCCCGGCCGGCCTGGGACCGGGCGGGGAGTGCCGCCTGGCGCACCTTCGCCGGGTACACGCGCGGGATCATCATCGTGGCGGCCACCAACGCCGTGCTCGTCGGCATCGCGCTGCTCGTGCTACGGGTGCCGCTCGCGCTGCCGCTGACGCTGCTGGAGTTCTTCGCCACGTTCGTGCCCCTGGTGGGCTCACCGGTCGCGCTCGGCGTGGCCACGATCATCGCGCTCGCCGGGCGCGGGCCGCTGACGGCCGCGGCGGTGCTCGTGCTCATCGTCGTCATCGGCCAGCTCGAAGGGCATGTGCTGCACCCGCTGGTGATGAGCTGGGCGGTCCGGCTGCACCCGCTCGTCGTCGCCGTGTCCGTCATCGCGGGCAGCATCGTCGCGGGGGTGATCGGAGCCGTCGTCGCCGTCCCGCTCATCTCGGTCGTCTGGGCGGTACTGCGCGCGGTGCGGGCGGTGCCGCCCTGACCGCGGGCACGACAACTCCCCTTCGATCCTGAGGAATGCCGCCGCCTGCGGGGGAGACGGGTGCTTCCGGGCCGGACCGCGTGAGCCCGCGTCGTGGTCGTCGTAGGGCTCAGCGCAGGGCCGCCGCGACGAGGCCGTGGATCTCCGGCCCGGTCACGGTCCCGCCGTTCACCAGCCGGTCGAAGACCAGCCCGTCGGCGCCCGGCGCACAGCGGCCGGTGACCACCACCCTCACGGCGGCCGGCCCGCCGGGCGGTCCGGGTCCGGGGTGTCGGGCCGGCCCAGCCGGGACATCGCGGCCACCCTGCCGCTGCCGCTCGGTGTCCTCGGCCACGAGGGTTCGACGGTCGTCGCCGGCCTCAGCGGACTGCGGCTGCTCCGTGAGGCGGCCTGGGTGAAGACCGGTGCCGGCGAAGGGCGGTTGGTCTCCTCCGGCTGCTGATCCCGGTGGCCGGTGCCGTCAGTTGACGGTGGCGTCGGCGACGACCGCGTGGATGTCCGCCGTGGTCTGTGTGTCGGACTCGTCCGTGGCGACCCCGAGGAGGAAGGCGGTGCGCGCGCCGTCGACGGTCACCAGGGTCATCTCCAGGCGGGCGGTGCCGTCCTGGCCGTTGCGGATCCCCAGGACGGCCGTGTGGGCGGGCCGGCCGTCCACCTCGGTCGGGTGCGACTCCTCCAGGGTGACCGGCCGGTCGGGGTAGAAGAACTCGGCGTTGGAGCGGGCTGCGCTCTCGGCCGCCCGGCGCAGCTCGGCACGCGGTACGGCCTGTCCGGCCCGCCCGGCCAGTACGGTCCCGCCGCCCGAGGACGCCGCGCCGGAGGTTCTGCTCATCGTCGAGGAGAAGGCGTCGATCAGGTCCTTGTCCTTGGCCGCGTCGTGCTTCCAGCCCTCCGGCACGGCGTAGGTGAGCCCGGCGCGCGTGTCGGTGACCCGGGGACGGCCCGCAAGCGGGTCGTTCTTCCCACCCCTGCTCCACCAGAGGGCGGCCACGGCGCACGCGGCGACGAGGACCAGCGCCACCGCGCCCACGAGCAGCCGACGGCGCGGCCGGGGCGGCGCGGGCTGGGGTGTGGGCTGCGGCGCCCGGGCGGGGTACGGGAGCGGGGGGATCGGCGAGTGGCCGGGTGAGGGGCTTGTCATGCCCTCAGGCTTCATGATCTCCGCAGAGCAACGCCTGAGTCGTCGTACTCATCCGCCCTGCCTGGTTCGCCTACGTCTCCGGTGCTTCCCGCACCCCGAACACTGCGGGTCCCACGGTCAGGATCCCGTCGGTCAGCGGCCGGCAGCGCACTCCCCCGCCGCCGCGCAGCGCCCGCTGCGCTCCGGGTCCCAGCGTGGTGTCCATCCAGGCGCAGGGCCGGGCAGCGCTGCGCACCTCCAGGTCAGCGGGTCCGGTGCCGCAGTCGATGAAGACCGTCGAGCCGATGTACGCGTCGATGTCCACGCCGCGCAGCAGGACGTTACGGCGTGTGCGCAGCAGGCCCGCCTCGCCCGGGCCCTGTTGCGGCAGTCGTTCGACGGCCATGAGGGTGATCGACGCGTTGCGGTGGGCGGGATGGTTGAAGTACCGGTCCCCGACGATGCCCAGTCCCGAGCGGACTTCGGCGCTCTTCACCAGGTCCTCGGGCGGCAGCTCGGTCAGGCCGTCGCCCGGACGGCCCTCGAACCGGTGAGCGGGCGAGACCAGCAGCTGGACGATTTCCACAGGGGGCACGCTCCGAGCCTAGTTCCTTGCCAGGCGCTGCCCGCCGCCCGGCCGCCGGTGGCATCCGCCTTCAGCAGGAAACGGCCGCTCGCCCCGGCGGTCAGCAGGCCGGCCACCATGGCGACCAGGCTGAGGGCGGGTCCGGAGGACCAGTCGACGTGCCTCGCACTCCCCCAAGGCGGTCTCGTGTTCCGCGAGTTGGACGGGTACGAGCAGCTCCGGGCGGACCCGAACCAGAGTTTGAGGATGCCGCGCTCGCGGGCTTCCACGGGCACGAACCCGCGGTCGGAGAGCCACTGCCGCAGGGCTCGCCGGCCGCCGTCCGTCAGCGTCAGCACCCGGCGGTTGCGCCCGCTCTCCTGGCGCACCTGGGCCAGCAGCCCGGCCGCGAGCAGCCGTTCGCACTGCGCGTACACCTGCGCGTGCGGCACCGACCTGCCCCTCCGATGACCACCCGGAGGACGCACGTGCCCGTGGACCTGGCCGGGTTCGCCGAGCCGGACGCCGCACACCCGCCCGCTCCCGTGCCCGTCGGCCTGGGGCTGCAGCCGGGGCTCCGACACGCTGTTCTGGGACACCTCGGTGTCCGACGACCCCGACGAGTGGACCGTGGTCGTCACCCACCAGGGGCCCGTGCCCGGCAGCGGACTGCTCGCCTGGCACCGGTACGACCTCACGCTCACCGGTATCTCCGTCACACCGTCCGCGACAGCTGGGAACTCCCCTCCCCACCGGGACCGTTGACGGGCCCTCTGCCCGGCACCTTCGCGCGCACCGCCTTCCTCGCCACCGCCGGACCGTGGACCCCGCCCGTCCCCGTCCCGCCCCGGCTCACCGAGGCGGAGCGCCGGGTCGCCCTGGAGACCGGTACGGGACTGGACGCGCTGCGCCTGCCGACTCCGCCACCGGCCGGGGCACGGCTCGGCGACGGCACCTGGGAAGGGCTGTTCGAGCAGTTGGGCACGCGGTTTCCCGGGGAGTACGTGCGGCTGATGGAGACGTAGGGGTGTCGCCGAGATGAGCGCCAAGGCCGCCAGTAGTTGATCTGAGGCAGTGGGGAGGGCGGCCAGGGCGGCCGTCATCCGTTATTGGCCCTGAGATTGATCACGACCGATGCCGGCCTTTGTGCTCCTAGAATTGCGAGGGTGACGGCAAGAACCAGTGACATCGAGAAGGCGGCCGGTGTGCTGCGCGCCGGCGGCCTGGTGGCCCTCCCGACCGAGACCGTCTACGGACTGGGCGCCAACGCCGAGGACCCCGCCGCGGTCTCGCGCATCTTCCAGGTCAAGGGACGTCCGCCCTCCCACCCGCTGATCGTCCACATCGGCGGCGCGGAGCATCTGGACGACTGGGTCCAGGACGTGCCCCAGGCGGCGCGCCTGCTGGCCGAGCGCTTCTGGCCGGGGCCCCTCACGCTGGTCCTGCGGCGCGGTCCCCGTGTGCCGCTGGAAGCGACTGGCGGCCTGGAGACGGTCGCTGTGCGCGTGCCTGATCATCCCGTCGCCCTCGCGCTGCTGGCGGCCTTCGGCGGCGGTGTCACGGCTCCGTCCGCGAACCGCTTCGGCCAGGTCAGCCCCACCACCGCGGACGACGTCCGTGCCGAGCTCGGCGACGCCGTCGACTTCGTGCTGGACGGCGGCCCCTGCGAGGTCGGTGTCGAGTCCACCATCGTCGACGCCACCGGCGAGACCTTGAGCATCCTGCGTCCCGGCGGGGTGACACTCGAGGACCTCGAAGCGGTGCTGGGCCACCCGCTCACGGTCCCCTCGACCAGCCCGGTTCGGGTGCCGGGCCAGCATCCCTCCCACTACGCACCGCGTGCGCGGGTCGTCCTCGTCGAGCCCGAGAAGGTCGTCGCCGAAGCGGAACTCGCTCAGGAGCTGGGGCACCGGGTGGGCGTCTTTCTGCCTGCCTCCTTCGCCGACGCTCCGGTGAAGGCCCACGCCGTGGTGGCAGTCCCTGCCTCGATGGACGCCTACGCGCGCGGGCTGTACGGGTTCCTGCGCGAGCTCGACCAGCAGGGGTGCGACCTCATCGTCGCGTCCCTGCCGGCGGAGGAGGGGCTGGGACTGGCGATCGCCAACCGGCTCCGCCGCGCTGCGGGTCCCCGGTCCACCGTGTGACCAGCATCGGCGCCGTGCCCTTATTGCTCTCGGGAGCGGAGGCCAGGCCCGTTCGTGACGGATTCGGCTGAGCGCTGCCGGTCTGGCAGGCCGGGCACAGCTCGTGCCGCCAGTCGTCGGTGACGACCGTTCCCCATCCCCGGCACACCTCGCAGCCCGCGGCCCGCGCCAGGTCCCTGCGACTACGGCAAATCACGCTGAGCAGCCACGGCGGGGGCAGTCAGGACGTCGGGACCTGCGCATCGAGGCCGCGGGAGGCGACGAGTTGCGCGCTGCCGTCGGCCAGGCGGTAGCGCAGGCCCACCACGGCGGCCTGCCCGGCGGCGACCTTGTCGGCGAGGACCCGGGAGCGGTCCAGCAGCAGGTCGGCGGTGTGCCTTATGTGCTCGGCGAGGACCTCCTGCGGCTCGACCTGTCCGGCGGCCCGCGCGGCCAGCACGCTGGGGGTCACCCGCTCGACGACGTCCCGGATGTAACCGGCCGGCGTCATACCGTTCTCCAAGGCGGAGCACGCGGCGCCGACCGCGCCGCACGAGTCGTGGCCGAGGACCACGACCAGCGGGCAGCCGAGCACCTCCACGCCGAACTCGATGCTGCCCAGCACCTCCGCCCCCACGACGTGGCCCGCCGTGCGCACCACGAACAGGTCGCCCAGGCCGCGGTCGAAGATGATCTCGGCGGCCAGCCGGGAGTCGGAGCACCCGAACAGCACGGCGAAGGGCCGCTGGGACGGTGCGATCTCGGCACGGCGCGCGGCGTCCTGGTTCGGGTGTTCAGGGGATCCCGCGACGAAGCGCTGGTTACCGGCCAGCAACAGCTCGAAGGCCTCGCGGGGCGTCGGGGTCTTGGTCTCGCTCATACCCGCAGCCTAGAACCCGGCACCAACCGTCGCACCGCCTGGTCCCGCCGATGCCCGTCGGGTCGGGCCACGCTGACGGCCTGGGTGCGGCCCAGCTGCTGACGCAGGCCCGGGACGGAGGGGACGGCGAGTGATCCCCGTGTGGTACTTCGTCGCGGTCTTCCCGCCGCGGCTGCGGCAGGGACTGCCGGCCGGGGCTTCACACTTCGGGCAGTCGTTTCGTTCTACCGCGTTTGCGGCTTGATCGGGCGTCAGATCCACCCGGGAAGTCTGTCGGAACTGTCTCGCACAACACTCAGGTTCTGAGAGGACTTCCGCGAGCGGCGACCTGCGGAAACGTGATCGCCTCCGGGCGTCTCGCAGAACTCTCGCAACCGGTCGTTTATGAGAATCGCAGCCTGCGACGGTCATCACGCACAGCTACATGTCGGGCGGGCGGAAAGCGGAAGTCCCCGATCTGAGTGATCGGGGACTTCACCCAGCTTGACCGGAGGTCCTTTGTCGCGGCCCGCCGGGCGCCGGGTGCCCGTTTACGCGGCCGGGTTGAGTTCGGCTTGGCCGAACAGCAGCGCGTAGCCGGTGGGGAGCTGGTGGAGGATGCGGGTGATGAGGTCGGGGCCGGCGTGGGCGGCGACGGCTGCGAAGACGGAGCCGGTGTCCCAGCGGGTGGTGGCCAGGGAGGCGCCGGAGCGGGCGGCGAGGTCCTTGACGAAGGCCCATCCGGTTAGCGGCTGGGTGTCGGGGATCTGCGCGGTCAGGAGGCGTGCGGCCTCCAGGGGCAGGCGGGCGGCCAGGTCGACGCGTTCGTCGCCGGTCAGCTGGCGTCCCAGCCCGGCAAGGACCAGGCGGACGGCTTCCTCTGCTTTCTCACGGGTGGGGTAGGCGCCTTCGTAGCGGACCTTCTCCAGCATCTGCTCGTACGCCGTCCCGTACGGCTGCTGGTGCTCAGACGGTACGCGCACGTCGGTGATCACTGTGGTGCATGCCTTTCGTGAAGCCGGGGTGGAGCGGTGCCGGTGTGCGGTACCGCTGGTCAGGTGGGCTGGGGGCGGCCGAAGAGGAGGTCGTAGCCGGCGGGGAGCTGGAGCAGGATCTGCCCCAGCAGGTCGTCGCCGGCGGTGTCGGCGACCGTGGACAGGACGGCGCTGACGTCCCAGGTCGCGGTCTGCTCGGTGGCGCCCTCGATCCAGGCTGCGGTCGCCCGGACGAACCGGTCCGGGGGCAGCGGTTCGGCGCTCTGCAGCGGGTTGAGCAGGATCAGGGCGAAGTCCTCCGGCAGGCGGGCTGCGAGCTGGGCGCGGACTTCGCCGACCAGGTGCGCGCCGAGCAGGGCGAGCACCACCCGGGCCACACGCTCGGCTTCCTCCGCAGTGCCGTACTCGCCGCGTTCCTTGACGTGGTCGAGGAACGCTTCGCGTCGCAGAGTCATCTCGACCGCCACCCCTTACTTCTTCGGACTGCCCGTAGGGGGTGCGGAGGGCGGGTGAGGGGGAGATCAGGTGCCCGTCCTCCGCACCTGTCCGGCCGGTGTCAGCCGGAGATCTCCTTGTGGCCGGTCCCGACGCCGATGGAGATCTTGCGGGGCTTGGCGCGCTCGGCGATCGGGATGCGCAGGGTGAGCACGCCCGCGTCGTAGTCGGCCTTGATGTGCTCGGTGTCGAGGGTGTCGGCGAGCACGATCTGGCGGGAGAAGACGCCCAGCGGCCGCTCGGACAGCTCCATCTGCACGTCGTCGGCCTTCGCCACCGGCCGCCGCTCGGCCTTGACGGTCAGCATGTTCCGCTCGACGTCGATGTCGATCGCGTCCGGCGTGACGCCCGGCAGGTCGAAGGCCACCACGTACTCGTCGCCCTCACGGTAGGCGTCCATCGGCATCGCCGACGGCCTCGACCAGGTACCCGGGCCCATCAGCTGCTGCGCCAGCCGGTCCAGCTCACGGAAGGGGTCGGTGCGCATCAACATCGTGAAAACACCTCCAGCAGGTTCAGGCAGTTACTGCCAATGCGCCTCACTGACACCGTTGTAACATGTCATCCAATGGATGACAAACATGATGTCGTCTGCCTGATGACAAGCCCGAGGGAGGTGCCCGTGAATCCGGCCGACCAGCCGTCCTCGCCCAGCACCGACGCCCACAGCCCGGCGTCGTTCCTTGCCGCCGCGGCGGCCCTTGACGCCATAGACGACGCCTTGCGCGTCGCCCAGCAAGAGTCCAAGGGCATCCCCGATACCCCCGGTCCCAGGCCGGAGCAGGCGCTGGCCTCCCTGATGCTGCTGCGGCAGGTCCGCGAGCAGCTCGCCGGATGGGAAACCGGCCTGATCGAAACCGCACGCGACGCCGGCGCCAGCTGGGCCGACCTCGCCCACCCCCTCGGCGTCGCCAGCCGCCAAGCCGCGGAGCGCCGCTACCTGCGCGGCCGTCCCGGCCCCGCCGGGACCACCGGCGAAGAACGTGTGACGGCCACCCGACGGGCCCGGGCCGCTGACCGCACCGCCGCCGCCTGGGCCCGCCGCAACGCGGCTGACCTGCGCCGCCTCGCCGGCCAGATCACCGCACTCACCGACCTGCCCCCCGCCGCCCGCCGCCCGATCAGCGAGCTCCACGCGGCCCTCGCCCACGACGACCCCGCCGACCTCATCGCCCCCCTGGCCGCCGCCCGCCCCCATCTGGCCGCCGCCCACCCCGACCTCGCCGCCCGGCTCGACACCCTCACACCCCCCTGACCCCGCCCGGCGCACCGCAACAACAGCCCGGTCAGCCCCGCCCCCAGGTGGACCCACCCCAGGCCCCGGATGACGGTCAACATCACCACCAACGACACTGGGCCGAACGGGTGGTGGCCGGCCTCCTGACGACCCCAAGATCAACTACTCGCGGCCTTGGCGCTCATCTCGGCGATACCCCACGTACGGCAGCGGCTGCTGGAGCGGTTGGCTGCGGTTCCCGGAGCCGCTGCGCACGACGGCGCCGCGCTTCACCGCCTTCGCGGACGAGGCGTTCGAGGCCTACGAGTCGCTGAAGTCCGGTCACCCGGAGCGGTATCCCCTCGCCACCTTTCCGGCGCCCGGCGGTTTCCTGCCTATCGCCGACTCCATCGACGGCGACCACCTGGCCGGCTCACCGAGGGCGACCGACCCGACGACTGGCCGCTCGTCTTCTGGCCCCGGCACGCGGACCAGGGGCCGCCGCTGGAACAGGGCCTGATCGACACGCTGCCCGCCTGGCAGCGCGGGAGGCACGGCACGGCCGGCCTGTGTGTCCTGGACGAGGACGACGACCCGGCCGAGTTCGCGGACTTCGAGACCTTCGACGAGGAGGAGGACGACTGAGCCCCGGCCGCCGGCGGGTCCTCCGAACCCGGCATGATGATCACCATGACTCCGATCACCGGCCTGGATCTGACCGGCTTCACCGAGCGTGAGCCCGGCGTGTGGACGGATGCGGCGGGACTCGTCCTGTCGGTCCACTTCTTTCCTCTCGTCCCCGATCTGCCCGCCCCGCTGCACGAGTTCGAACACCTGCGGACCAGGCTCGCGGCGGGCGTGGCACAGGCCGGCGGCGGGCTCATCGAGGCGGTGCCCGGCACCGTGCACGGCGTCCCGGCGGTCCGTCAGCTGGTGAAGGTGCCCCGGCCGGCCGGGCCGCACGGGCAGGTGTTCCTCGGCTCGTGGACCGTACCGAAGGGCGGCTGCAGCACGGTCCTGAAGGTGCAGGCCGCGGAGGGCGCGATGACCGGGATGCGCGAGGCCACGGTGATGGCCCAGGTGGGGCCCGAGGCCTACTTCCGTCCCCACCCGTACTCCGCCGGCGGTCAGTTCGGCGGACTGCCGTCTCACGTCGCCGACGACGAGCAGTGGGACACGCTCTTCCCCGACCACCCCCTCACCCGGGTGCGAGCCGCACTGCACCGCATCACGCCGACGGCCACCCTCGACGAGCGCTTCCGGCAGCTGCCCCCGTTCGCGGGCCCCGTGCCGCCCTCGCAGCACGGGTAGCCCGCTCTGCGTGACGGCGGCCTCGTCCGCCCCCGGCTCAGTCCTCGTTCAGACGCCAGGTCTTCCAGACCCGGTCGAGGCGGTCGTACGCCTCGTCGAACCAGGCGTCGGGCAACGGGACGGCCACGGTCACTGTCGTCAGGGACATCGAGTCGTCCCTGATCGTGACTCGGCACCGGTCGTCGTCCTCGACTCGTTCGATGAACAGCCATGGGGCGCGGGTGCCCTCACGCCACGCGGCGTCCTGTCCGGCGTCGAGCATGTCCAGGGCCTGCTGCCACTGCCGCAGGTCCTCCGGGAAGAGCCAGGTCTCCAGGCTGCCACGGACGAAGCCTGTGTCGACCTGGAACTCCCCGGCCAGGACGTCGGTTTCGCCGGGATGCCTTCCCGTCTCCTTCCCGGTGACCCGCAGGACGACACTGTTGCCCCCGTCCTCCAGGCGGATCAGGTCGATCGGCTCCTCGACCATGAAGACACCTCCCGGCTCGTGCATGTGGTCGAACACTACGGCCTGGGCTCGGTGTCGAAGGCGACGAACCTCAGCTCCGAGGTGTAGCGCCGGCCCTCGTCGTCGGCGAGCCAGGTCTGTTCGGGGGTGGGCAGCATCTCGGTGATCGTGACGGTGCCTTCCGGGTCCTTGCGGGCCAGGCGACGCAGGGCCTTGGCGAGGATGGTGACGTAGACGGGGCTGTCGAAGTCGACGTAGAACGGCCGGGATTCGGTCGCGGAGACGACGAACACGAAGCGGGGCAGGCCCAGTTCGGTCCGCCAGTGGCGGGCGCGGACGAAGCGGCGGGCCTCGTCCTTGTCGTCGGCGAACTCCGCCCGGGCGGCGGCCACCCGCCAGGTTTCCCGGGCGACCACCAGGCGGTCCACGCTCACCCGGGGCGAGTGGTGGTCCCTGTCCGGGAGGATCCGGAACAGGTCCATCGCCAAGGTCGTCAGGACGTGGGAGAAGACGTCCGTCGCAGGGAATGCCGAGCCGTCCGGGAGCCGGACGACGAGTCCGCCGTCGCGCTCCTCCACGGTGGCGTCGGCGCTGCGGACGGTGCGGGGCCTGGCCGGGTCCGCGGTGAAGTCGGCCAGGGCCACCTGATGGTCCTCGGGCCGTACGAGGGTGTGGCGGATCCTGGCCGAGAGGCGGGAGCGGTGCTCCTTCGGGATCAGGGGCATGAGGCGCGGGCCGGGGTGGTCGCGGTCGGTGAGGCGGAGCAGTTCGTCCGGGTCGGGGTGTTGGTGGGTGAAGAGCGAGGCGCCCAACGTGTTGGCGGCGACGTGGAGTTCACCGAGGACGAGGGTGAAGTCGCCGCGCGCGACCGACTCGGCGCCGTCGGCGGCCAGCATCACGTCCGGGCTGAGATAGCGGGCGGCCGTCCAGCCGCCGCCCGTCGTCCCGAACTCCTCTCCGACCCGGGCCTCGATGTCGGCCAGTCGTACGTCCACGCGGCGGGCCCCGGCCGGCACGGCAAGAACGCGCTGCCAGCGCTCGGCAAACTCCCGCTGGAGTTCGACGGCCGCGGTGCGCGCCGGGCCGTGCAGTACGGGCAGGCACGCGAACCAGAAGGACGCCAGGTCGACCGGACCCTCGGCGGCCAGCCGTGTGTACACCTGCTGCGCCTCGGCCGTCACCGTCTCGGCGAGGCGGGAGGTGAGCCAGCCGGCGCTGTCCATGAGGGGCCGCAGCGGGCGCAGGGCGTCGAGCACGGCCGGGCCGATGCGGACGGTGGCTGCCCGGCGTGTGTCGGAGTACACCAGCGCCCGGCACGGGGCGGTCGACGCGGACTTCTCGCGCACGGCGGGGGTGTCGGTCAGCTCCACGAACGTGCGCTCCAGGCCGGTCATGGCCTCGACCAGCTCGTCGACGTCCCGGGCCGCCGCGACGCGGGCGCGGCCCTCCTCCAGCCGGTCCAGGGCCGCGAGGCCCCGGCGGCGCGGCTCGGGTGCCCCGACGGACGCCAGCCAGGAGCGCAGGGCGCGGTCCGGGTGGGTGTCGGCGGGTACCTCCAGCCGCCACACCACCCAGCGGCGGGCGACCAGGTCGTCCAGGACGGCGGGCACATCCGTGTCCGGCAGTTCGGCGGCGATGTGCCGGGCCGGGCGGGTGCCGTCGCAGCGGGCGAGGACGGCCGCGGCGTCGGCCGGGAGGGGCACCGGGCGTCGCCCCGGCACCCTGACCCGGCACCCGTCCCCGTCCCCGTCCAGGGCGACGAAGGGCACGCGCCGGGGTGCGATCCACTCGCGCAGGGCGGGGTCGGCGTCCAGGGTCTTCGCCAGCGCGTCGATTCCCCAACTGGCCCAGTAGACGGTCGAGTCGGCGATCAGGCCGTGCCCGGTGTCGAGCGTGACGCCCGGTGCGCCCGGGTCCCAGCGACCCCAGCCGACCGGGCCGAAGAAGCCGATGGTGTCGTTCTTCACGCAGAACCGCTGCCAGTAGTGGGCGACCAGCTCCTCCCGCTGCCGCGGCATGCTGCTACGGCCCTCGGCCGTCGGCGTCCAGCGCAGGAACGGGGCGATACCGGTACGCAGCACGGTCGGGTTCTGCCAGGCGACCGCCTCCCGGAAGGCGGGGACGCGGGCGATGTTCTGCAGGATGTGGGCGGTCTCCACGGCGCCCTCGGCGAAGAGGTGGGCGAAGTCCGCCCAGCGGGCGCCGTCCAGGGCGTCACCGGCGGCGAACTTGTCGGCGGCCTCGGCCAGTCCGGGCGGGGCGAGGCGCAGCACACCGTCGGCGGGGAAGCCCGGTCCGCGCAGGGCGAACTGCTCCCACAGCCGCCAGCGGCCGAGGGACGGCACGAGGTCTTCGGTCATGGCAGGGCTCTCCTCGACGAACGGGGTGGACTGTCCTGGCCTTTCCGGCCTTCCTTGCCTTGAGGGGTGCGACCCGGCGACCGCACCCCGGGGCCGTCAGGCGGCGCCGTAGTCCGTGTCCACGACCTCGGCCAGGTCGCGGGGCGTGGGGTAGGCGAAGACCAGGGAGACCGGGAGGTCCACCCCGAGTGCCTCCTGGAGTCGGCCGGTGATCTGGAAGGCGGTGAGCGAGTCGCCGCCCGCCTCGTAGAAGTCGGTGTCGGCGGTGAGGTCGGCGAGGGCCAGGACGTCCTGGAAGATGCCGACGAGCAGGTCGAGGGTGCTGGTGGCGGTGTTCGTGGTCATGACGTGTGCTCCTTCGGGTGAGGGTGGGTGAGGTGCAGGTCGTGCAGGCGGGCGGGCGTGTTGCCGCCGGAGACGACGGCCACGGCGCGTTCGCGGCGGCCGGCGCGCAGGGCGCCGGCCAGGGCCACCGCCCCGCTGGGTTCGGCGTCGATGCCGTACCTGCGCAGCAGGGCCGCGGCGGCGAGGATCTCGGCGTCGCCGACGGCGATCAGGTCGTCGACGCGGTCTCGGATGATCGGATAGGGAACGGATCCGGGGCGCTGTCCGCGCAGCCCGTCCGCCACGGTGGTGCTGGGTGCCAGCTGGACCGGATGGCCCGCGGCCAGGGAACGGGCGTAGCGAGGGGTGGCCGCCGGCTCGACGCCGACCACACGCACCGGGTGGTCGGCGGCGGCGAGGCAGACTCCCGCGAGGAGTCCGCCGCCGCCCGCCGGGACATAGACCGTCCGGGTGTCGTGGGCGTCGGCGAGCACTTCCGCGCCGACCGTGCCCTGTCCGGCGACGACCAGCGGGTGGTCGGAGGAGGGGATGAGGACGGCATCCTGCTCCCCGGCCAGGGCGCGGGCGCGTTCCTCCCGCTCGGCCACCCCGCCGCCCACCCGCACGGTCTGGGCACCCAGGGCCCGGATGGCGGCGGCCTTCGCGGGAGCCGCGCCCGCCGCCAGGACCACCGTCAGCCGGATGCCGAGCGTGCGGGCGAGCCGGGCCAGCGCGATGCCGTGGTTGCCGGAGGATCCGGTGACGACCCGGTCGGCACCCAGCGCGAGGACGGCGTTGGCGGCGCCGCGCACCTTGAACGAGCCGGCGGGCTGGAGGTGTTCGGCCTTCAGCCGCAGACGCGGGCCGTCCACCGCCGTCGCCGGGCCGGGCAGCAAGGGGGTGCGGAGGACGTACGGGGCGATGCGCTCGGCGGCGGCACGCAGGTCGGCCGGGCCGAGGGCCGGGGTGGCGGGGCCGGGGGGCCGGGCGGGGAGGGCGGAGCCCACCTCGGCCGATGCCGGGCGGCGGACGGCCTCCCCCTGGCGCACGTCGGTGGCGGTCATCCGGCGCTCCCGACTCGCCGGACGCTCCCGACTCGCCCCGCACTCCCCGCACTCCCCGCACTCCCCGCACTCCCAGCCCTCCCCGCACTCCCAGCACTCCCAGCCCTCCCCGCACTCCCCGTGTCGGCAAGGAACCTGCGGTCCGCCTTGCCGCCTCGTGTGGTGGGCAGCGTGTCGAGTCGTGCGAAGCGACGGGGCATCAGGTGCGGCGGCAGCAGACGGGCGAGATGGGCGCGCAGCGCGGTGTCCGTCGTGCCGGTCAGCTCGCCCGTGACATGGGCGAGGAGATACGCGCGGCCCCGGTCGTCGGTGTGGGGCGTGACCACGGCTCCGGTGACCGCCGGGTGGGCCAGCAGCGCGCCCTCGATCTCGGCCGGGTCGACGCGGTAGCCGCGTATCTTCACCTGCCGGTCGGTGCGGCCGGCGTAGTGCAGGCCCTCGGGTCCCCACCGACCCAGGTCGCCGGTGCGGTAGAGGCGGGCGCCGGGCGGACCGTAGGGGTCGGGCACGAAGCACTCCGCCGTACGGGCCGGCCGCCCGCCGTAGCCACGGGCCAGGCCCGCTCCGCCGATGTACACGTCGCCCACCGCTCCGTCGGCAACGGGCGCGAGGCCGGCGTCCAGGATCCGGATCACGGCTCCGGCGCGGGGCGTGCCCACCGGGTCGGCGGACGGGTCGGGCCGGGCGGGAACGGCGTACCGGGTGGTCGTCATCGTGCACTCGGTCGGGCCGTACTGGTTGACCAGCGAGCCGGGCACGAGGGAGCGGCCGCCCGCGGCGAGGAAGGGCCGCAGCGATTCCCCGCTGGACGCCACCAGGCCGACGCCCGCCAGCGGTTCGCCCGGCCCCTGCTGCCCCAGCAGGTGGGACAGGAAGGAGGGGGTGGTGCTCAGCACGGCGGTGATGCCGTGCTCGCGGACGGTGCGGACGAACTCCTCGGGGCGCAGCAGCCGGGCCCGGTCGACGATCACCAGGCGGGCGCCGGCGAGCAGCGGGGCGAAGGTGTCCCGGATCGAGGCGTCGTACCCGAGGGGTGCCGTCTGCAGGGCCACCGTGTCCTCGTCCAGGCCGAACGCGGAGGCCGTGTCGCGCAAGTAGGCGTCCAGGGCGCGGTGTTCGACCAGTACGGCACTCGGCTCCCCGGTACTGCCCGAGGTGTGGCTGACGTAGGCGAGAGCACGGGGGTCGACGGGGCCGGGCGGTGTGTGGTCCGGGGGCACCGGGTGCGGCTGGTCGAGGAGGACGGTCGGCATCCGCAGGCCCAGGGCGGGGGCCAGGCCGGAGGTGGTCAGCAGCAGGGTGGCGTCCGCGCTGCGGGTGAACGCGGCCAGCCGGTCGCGCGGTTGCCCGACGTCGAGCGTCAGGAAGGCCGCCCCGCAGCGCAGGACCGCGGCCATGGCCGCCACCGCCCGGGTGCCGTGCCCGACGGCCACGGCGCACACCGTCTCCGGGCCGACGCCGTGGGCCCGCAGGATCCGGGCCGTCTCCTCGATGTGCTGGGCGAGTCGGGCGTAGGGCACGTCACCGGACGGCGTGGTGAGCGCGATCCGCCGCGGGTGACGCCGGGCATGGGCGTCGATGTCGTCGGCTACGGTCCGCATCACGCCTCCCCGGTGCCTACGACGGTCTGGTCGACGGCCACGAAACGGAGTTCGGAGGTGTAGCGGCGGCCCTCGTCGTCGGTGAGCCAGGCCTGTTCCGGGGTGGGCAGCATCTCGCTGACCTTGAGCCGGGCCCCGGGGTCCTTGCGGGCGAGCCTGCGGGCCGCCTTGGCGAGGATGGTGACGTAGACGGGGCTGTCGAAGTCGACGTAGAACGGACGGGGTTCGGCCGGGGAGACGACGAAGACGAACCGGGGCAGTTCATGCCGGCGCTGCCAGTGCCGGGCGCGGACGAAGCGGGTGGCCTCCGCCTTCTCGTCGGCGAAGTCCACTCCGGAGACGGGGAGTTGCCAGGTCTCACGGGCCACGGTCATGCGGTCGACGGTGATACGCGGGGTGTGCTCGCCCTCCGGGCGCAGGGTGAAACGGTCCATGACGCGCTGGGTGAGCGTGTTGGCGTACACGTCGAGGAGGTCGTACGCCGTGCCGTCGGGCAGGACGGCGGTGAGCCGGCCGGCCCGGTCCTCGACGGTGACGTCCGCGCCGAGCACGGTGCGGGGCCGGTGCGGGTCGCCGGTCTGGTCGACGAGGGCGACGTAGTGGTCCTCGGGCCGGTCCAGGGCGGGGCGGCTGCGCGAGGACCACTTCAGGGGCAGTTCCTTCGGCAGCACGGGCAGCAGGCGCGGGCCGGGGAAGTCGCGGCTGGTCTCGGCGAGGAGCACGTCCCGGTCGGGGTGCTGGTACACGAACAGGGAGGCACCCATCGTGTTCAGCGCGCAGTGCATCTCCCCCAGGACCAGTTCGGTGTCGCCGCGCGCGAGGGCCTCGTCGTCCTCGGCCATCACCAGGACGTCGGGGCTGATGTACCGGGCCAGCGACCAGCCGTCGCCCGGTTCGTCGAACTCCTGCCGCACCCGCTCGGCCAGCTCCGCCGTGGACAGCCGGACCCGGCGCGCCCCCGGCGGCAGGTCGAGGACCCTCGACCACTTGGCGCGCAGTTCGGCCTGGACAGTGTCGATGAGGTCGCCGGCGTCCGGGTGCGGGGAGGGCAGGGTGTGCAGCCACAGGGAGGCGAGGTCCACGGGCGCGCCGTCGGCGTGCAGCCGGTCGTGGACGGTGCGCAGGCGGGTCCGGATGGCGTCGGCGAAGCGGTTGGTCATCCAGCGGGCGGCGGTCAGGCACAGCTGGAGCGGCTCCAGATGGGCGAGGAGTCCGGCGCCGGCCGTGGCGGTCGCCGCCCGGCGGGCGTCGGAGTACACCAACCCCCGGCAGGGCGCGGTGCGTTCGCCCTTGGCGCGCTGGGCCTCGCTGTCGGTGAGCGCGGCGAAGTCGGCTTCCAGGGCGCCGATCGCCGCGGTCAGCGCGGTGGCGTCGGCACGGGCGTCCCGTACGGCGTCCCGCCCGCGTTCCAGCACGGCGAGCCTGGCGAGCGCCCGGTCGCGGGCCGCCTCGTCGGGTACGCGCTCCAGGATGCGGCGCAGGGCGCGGTCGGGGTGGGTGGCGGCGGGGACCTCCAGCTTCCAGTGCACCCAGCGGCGGGAGACCAGTTCGCCCACGATCCGGGCCGCCTCGCCCGGATCGATGCCCAGGGCGCCGGCGATCGCGTCCGGGTGGCGGGTGCCGTCGCACAGTTCCAGCACGGCCAGCTCGGCGGCGCCGATCTGCTGGGCCGGCCGTCCCGGCACCCGCACCGCGCCGTCCGCGCCGCGTACGAAGGACACCCGGCGGGGCGGGATCCAGCGCATCAGGTCCCGGTCCTCGGCCAGCACCTTCGCGAGGGCGTCGATCGCCCAGCCGGAGAAGTACACCTCCGACGCGGCGAGGAAGCCCTGCCCGGGGTCGACGGTGACGGCCTGCGGGCCGGACAGGTCCCAGCGGCCCCAGCCGACCGGGCCGAAGAAGCCGATGGTGTCGTTCTTCACGCAGAACCGCTGCCAGTAGTGGGCGACCAGCTCCTCCCGCTGCCGCGGCATGCTGCTACGGCCCTCGGCCGTCGGCGTCCAGCGCAGGAACGGGGCGATACCGGTACGCAGCACGGCCGGGTTCTGCCAGGCCAGGGCCGCCTGGAAGCGGGGCTGGGCGGCGATCTCCTGCAGGTGGCGGGCGGTGCGTACGGCGGCCTCGGAGACGTCCTGGGCGAAGGCCTGCCACTCGGTGCCGGACAGATCCGTGTCGGGGCCGAACTTGTCGGCGGCCTCGGCCAGTCCGGGCGGGGCGAGGCGCAGGACGCCGTCGGCGGGGAAGCCCGGGCCTCGCAGCGCGAACTGTTCCCACAGCCGCCAGCCTCCGCCCGGCAGCAGGACAGGTGCGTGCTCGTCCGACATCGCGTGGCTCCTTCCGGAAAGTGGTGCGCGGGAATCGCGTGGCTCGGCCGGGCGGCAGGCGCCGCCGGGGGTGTTCCGGGTGCCGGGCTCCCCGCGACCGGTCAGCACCGTCCCGCGGTACGGCCACCCGCCACCAGAGAAGATCCGGCAGCAACGCGCGCCACCGGATCGGCGCGTTCGTCCCTGCCCGGGGTGCGCGGCCGCGGGCACGCTGACCTCGTCGGCCCCTGACCTGCGGCCGGCCCATCATCTGCGGGAGGTTCACCGTGACGCACGACAACCTGGCGACCGGTACGGGCGGCGAGGAGGCCGGGCCGGACAGCGACGACGTGTACCTCGTGGTGCGCAACGACGAGGAGCAGTACTCGATCTGGCGCGCGGACCGCGAACTGCCCGCGGGCTGGTACCCGGAGGGCCGGCGGGGCGGCCGGCAGGAGTGCCTGGACCACATCGACGTGATCTGGACGGACATGCGCCCGCTCAGCCTGCGCCGCCGGCTGGCCGGGGCTGATGTCTGAGCGCCTCCCGGGTCCGCTCCTGACCCGCCCCGCCAACGCCCCGCCGCCGGGCCGGCTCTGCCCCGCCGTGCTGGACCTGTCGGGTCTGCGGCGCCAGGCGTACGTGCCTCGGCCCCGGACGCTGGACGGGCCGTTGGAGCTGTACCAGGCTCAGGTCGGTGCCCTGGACGAACACGCGCTGCGCTGTGCGCAGGAGCTGCTGGACGCGGAGGAGCGGGCGCGTGCCCGCGCGTTCCGGCACGCCCGGGACCGGGACGCCTACGTGGTGGCGCACGCGGCACTGCGCAATGTGCTGAGCGTGTTGCTGGGCATGCGGGCCGACACGCTGCCGCTGGTGCGCGAACCGTGCGCGGGCTGCGGCGGACCGCACGGCCGGCCTGCGCTGCGGACGCCGGGTGTGCACTTCTCCCTGTCGCACAGCGGGGGACTGGTGCTGGTGGCGCTGGCCGCCGCTCCGGTCGGCGTCGACGTGGAGGGGCTGGCCACGGCGCAGGCGGTGCTGAGCGCCCAGTCCGCGCTGCACGTGGCGGAGCGGGACGAGCTGGCCCTGCTGCCCGCGCACGAGCGTCCGGCGGCGTTCACCCGGGCCTGGGTCCGCAAGGAGGCTTATCTGAAGGGGCTGGGCACGGGCTTGGTGCGCGATCCCGCGCTGGACTACGTCGGTTCCGGACCGCTGCCGGTCGCACCGGCGGCGGACTGGACCCTGCGGGACGTCCTCGTACCGGCCGGGTACGCGGCCGCCGTGGCCCTGCGCAGTCCGTAGGAGGAGCTCACCGGAGGGGAGCAGTGGGGGCCGGTCCAACGACCGGCCCCCACTGGGCTGTTCGAGCGCGACACCCGAACCTCGTGATGTTCACCTCCACGATTCCTCCATGTCTCCCCCGGAGTCACCGCGATACGATCACGCACGTGACGGCACCCGAACCGACCATCCTCGCCACCTCGGGAGGGCACCGCGTCGGCGGGCGCACCCGGGTGCTCTTCGACGCCCTGGTCCACCACGCGGTCGATCTCTCCGGCGTGCACGGCAGGCGCCCGCGGATCCTGTACGTCGGCACGGCCACGGGGGACGCGGAACACGTCACGGCGCGGGTGTCCGAGGCGGCCCGGGTGGCGGGCTTCGACCTCACGCCGCTGCAGCTGTTCCCCATGCCGAACGTCGACGACGTCGAGGGCACCGTCCTCGGCCACGACGTGGTCTGGGTGATGGGCGGCTCGGTGGCCAACCTGCTCGCCGTGTGGCGGGTGCACGGCCTGGACACCGTGATGCGCCGCGCCTGGCGGGCGGGCGTGGTGCTCGCCGGGGTGAGCGCGGGCTCCATCTGCTGGTTCCGGGGCGGCGCGACGGACTCCTACGGGCCCGAGCTGCGCCCGGTCACCGACGCCCTCGGCCTGCTGCCCTACGGCAACGGCGTGCACTACGACTCCGACGAGGGCCGGCGCCCGCTGATCCACCGCCTCGTCGCGGACGGCACCCTTCCGGCCTCCCACTGCACCGACGACGGGGTGGGGCTGGTCTACCGGGGAACCGAGCTGGTCGAGGCCGTGACGGAACTGCCGGGCAAGGGCGCCTATCTGGTCTCCCGGCAGGGCGATCGGGCGGTCGAGGAGCGCATCGAGCCGCGGCTGCTGCCGACACCGTCGTTCTGAGGCGTCTTCGCGGCGTCGGCAGGCCGGCGGCACGGCATCAGATGAGGCCGTGGCGTACCGCGTGGGCCACCGCGTGGGCGCGGTTGCGGGCCTGGAGGCGGGACATGACCTCGTAGATGACGTTCTTGACGGTGTGTTCGGAGCAGGACAGCAGCCGGGCGATGTCCGCGTTGGCGTTCCCCTCGGCCATCAGGCGCAGCACGGAGGTCTGCCGGGCCGTCAGGGCGGGATTCGCCCCGGTCGGCACCGGCGCGCCGGGCTGCGGACCGTTGGTGAGGACCTGGGACAGCACCGGGTAGGGGATGCTCCGGTACGGATGGCCGGTGCTGCGGAGGGCTGCCGTCAGGGTGTCCTCGGTGAGGTCCGCGGCTCTGAGCACGACCGCTCCGGCGCGCAGGGCCAGCATCAGGCCCCTGCGCGTGACGTTGTCGCACACGAGCAGCAGCGGACCGGGGTCACGGACCCCCCGCAGCGCCTGCTCGGCATCGTCGGCGACGATCACCGTGGGGGCGGGGGAATCGGGGCCGGGTGTCTGGTGCAGGCCGGCGCGGCGGGCGAGGGCGCGGACGCGGTCCGCGTGGCGCGGCGACAGGACGCGCATCCGGAGCGCGCCGCCGGTGGCGGGGGCGGTCAGGGCAGTCGTCACAGCAGGCCCGCCCTCAGTGCGTAGGCGACCGCGTGGGCGCGGTTGCGCAGCCGGAAGCGCTGGGTGATGTCGTGGACGACCGTGGTCACCGTGCGCGGGGAGTAGGCGAGGCGCTGGGCGATCTCCGCCGTCTCGTGCCCGTCGGCGACGAGTTGCAGGACCGAGCGCTCTCGCTCCGACAGGGCGCTGCCCGCCCAGCCGCCCGTGGCGTGCCGGGCCGATCCCGGCCGGTCGAGGACCTGTTCGAGCAGATCGGGGGGCAGGGTGCAGTCGTCCCGGGCGGCGGCCAGCACCGCGTGGGCGAGGCGCGCGGAGTCGGCCTCCCGGCGCAGCAGCAGACCGCGGGCGCCGGCGGCGAGGGCGTGCAGGGCGTCACCGGAGGCGAGGGCGCCTGCCACCAGGACGACGGCCGGGCGGTTCGGGTGGGCGCGGGTCGTGCGCACCATGTCGAGTTCGGCGGGTCCGAGCCGGTCCACGGTCAGGACCGCGACCCGTGCGTCGCCGGGCTCGCACACGGCCAGCCCCGGGCACACGAGCAGGGAACTGCGGGTGCCGGCCTCCAGCACCGGGTCGAGGGCGACCACACCGACGGGTACGGGTGCTCCCATCTGCTCTCCTTGGAAGGTCGTCCGCCCGGTCGTCAGAGTGACGGGCGGTCTGGGGTACTGCACAACACCCTGCTGCGCCGGCCGGTTCGGAGCATCGGTAGTAGTCCCCCACCTTTCCCGCCCGGTGGCTGCCTGCCCCCGGCGAAAGGCGGGAGGGATCCGGCCACGGCGGTGTAGAGCGGGTCCGGGGAGGTTGTGTGGAGGCCGGGTGGGGGTGGGGAGTGCGGGGGCACGGGGGTCGCACGCCGTCCGAAGGGCGGGTGCGGGGGCCGTACGGGCGGGTGAGCCGGGTCGTCACGAACCCGGGGCGAACTCGGCACCCGTACCTGGGGGTTACGCCGACACCCCTGCCGGCCTGCGGTTTCTTCCATCTGGGGTGGGGTCGTCCCCCAGTGGGGCGGGGGCCCCGGGAGAATATGGGGGTCACTTCCCCATGTGGGGGCGTACCGGTTCTGCGACCTTCGTCTCGTGACTGAGACCGCCAGCCTCCCGACTCCCCGGAGCGCCGGCCTGCCGCTCGACTGGTGGGCCCCGGCGCTGTCCCTCGCGGAACGGCTCGCCGCCCCGGACCTTCCCGCGGCGCCGGCCGGGCCCACCGCCGTCCGTGCCCCCTGGGCCGTCGGTGACGCGGAGGGCTTCGCCGCTCGGCTCGCCCACCTCGGAGTGGACGCGGGCACGGCGGCGGCGCTCGCGCTGGAGCCCGCCGAGCGGCTGGCGGCCCGTGCGGACAAGCCCCGTTGGGCGTACTACGTCGAACAGTCCCTGGACGCGGCCGCCGAGGAGGCGGTGGAGGGTGGCACGGACGGCGGCTCGGGACCCGATGCCTTCGCCCCCGTCGTACGGCCGCTCGTCACCCCGGCCGCCGCTCGGCTGGACAGCCTGCTGGAGGGGCTGCCGGAGGCCGAACGGGCGGTCTGGCGGGGCGCATTCGAGGAGCGGCTGACGTACCAGCTGGTCCGGCAGGCCGCGCGCACCCTGGTCCACGAACTCACCTCGGCGCGGCGGGCCGGCCGGCTGGCCGGCGCCGGACCTCGCGAGCGGTTCACCTCGTTCCTCTCCCTGACCCGCACCCGGCAGGGTCTGGGCGGGCTGTTCGCCGCCTACCCGGTGCTGGCCCGGATGCTCGGGCAGACCGCGCTGGACGCCGCCGAGGCCGCCGCCGAACTCGTACGACGGTTCCGGGCCGACCGGGACGACCTGACCGCCGGTCTCCTCGACGGCCGGGTCCCCGGCGCGCTCACCCGCGCCGACCTCGGCCTGGGTGACGCGCACCAGGGCAACCGGGCGGTCGCGATCCTGTACTTCGCGAACGGCGACCGGATCGTGTACAAGCCCCGGCCGCTGGAGCAGCACGCTCTCCTGGACGACCTGGTGGCCTGGCTGAACGCCAGGGTGAGCGGGCTCGGACTGCGCAGCCCGCGCGGTCTGCGCCGGGACGGGTACGGCTGGCTGGAGTTCGTGGAACACCGCTGGTGCCGGTCGGTGACCGAGACCGACGCCTTCTACCGGCGGCAGGGTGCGCTGCTGGCGCTGCTGTACGCGGTGGACGGTGCGGACATGCACTACGAGAACGTCATCGCCTGCGGCGACCAGCCGGTCCTGGTGGACGCCGAGACACTGCTGCACACCGGGCTCGCGCAGGCCATGACGGCCGGTGCCGACCCGGCCGCGGACGCCCTGCACGCCTCCGTGCACCGCACCTGCCTGCTGCCCCACCTGCTGATCGGCGAGCACGGGGCGCTCGACATCTCGGCGCTCGGCCGGTCCACCGACGGCACCTACCCGAGTGAGGGGCTGCGCTGGGAGGACAGCGGCACGGACACCATGCGGGCCGTGCGCGCCCCGGTGCTCAGCCCGGCCGCGCAGAACCAGCCGCTGCCCGACGGTCGTCCGCTGGACGGCGCGGACCACCGGGCCGCCCTGCTCGAGGGCTTTCGCACCGGCTACGCGGCCATCGCCGCACACGGCCGTGAACTCGTCGGCACCGACGGGCCGCTGGCCGCACGGGCGGACAGCCCGGCGCGCCTCATCGTCCGTTCGACCCGGCTGTACGCGACGCTGCTGGAGGAGTCCACCCATCCGTCGCTGCTCGGTGACGCACTGGCCCGGGAAGGTGTGTTCGCCGTCCTGTGGACCGAGTCCGAGCAGGACGAGGCGCGCCGGCGGCTCGTCGAGCACGAGACGGCGGACCTCTGGCGCGGCGACGTACCCCTGTTCGCCCATCGGCCGTCCGGGACCGGGGTCCGGGCGGCCGATGGGACCTGGCTTCCCGGTCTGCTCCCGGTGGCGAGTCTGACCGCGGTCCGGGAGAAGATCGCCCGGATGGACGAGGTGGACTGCCACGACCAGGAGTGGATCGTGGCCGCCACGCTCGCGGCCCGCGGCGCCCACGCTCCGCAGGACCGGCCCAGGTCCGAACTGACCGTGGCACCGGTGCCCGCGGTCGTGCCCGAGCCGTCCGGGCTGCTCGCCGCGGCCTGCGGGATCGCCGACGAGATCGCCGCCCGTGCGGTGCGCTCGGAAGGCCGGACCAACTGGCTGGGTCTGGAGCGGGTTTCGGGCCCGCACTGGGCGGTGCTGCCGATGGGCGCCGGACTGGCGCAGGGCTACTGCGGGGTCGCGCTGTTCCTGGCCCAGGCGGACGCGCTGGCCGGAGGCGGCAGGTACGCGCCGCTGGCCCGGGAGGCCGTGACGCCCCTGCCGGCTCTGCTGAAGGCGCTGGCCGCCGATCCCGAGTCGAGTGCCGCGGCCGGTCCCGGGGCGTACGACGGGCTCGGCGGCATCCTGTACGCCCTGGTGCGGCTGTCGGCCCTGCTGGACGGGAACCTGACGGACTGTCTGCCGGATGCACTGACCGCGCTGGGCCACGCCGTGGCGGCCTGCCCCGATCCGGGTCTGGCCGGCGGTACGGCCGGAGCGCTGGCCGCCGCGGTCGCGGTGCACGAGGCGACCGGGGCGCCCACCGCCCTGCGGCTGGCGGACGCGGTCGCGGACCGGCTGCTGGCCACGGCGGCCGACGCCGACGGGGTACCCGGATTCGCGGAAGGCGGCGCGGGCGTCGGCTCGGCGCTGCTCCGGTACGCGGCCCGCCGGCCCGGACGCGCCGCCGCGCACGCGGCCACCGCCCACGCCATGCTCCGTGCCGCGCTCCAGGAGACCCCCGCCACCGCGCAGGACCCGTCCTGGTGCTCCGGACTCGCCGGGGTGGCGGCTGCCGCCGCGGCTCACGACGTGTCCTCGCTCCGGAACCGGCTGACGGAGACCGAGGTGTACCCCGACCTGAGTCTCGGGCACGGCACCCTCGGCACGCTGGAGGCCCTGGCCGTGCTCGCCGAACGGGGTGACACGACCGCGGCCGGGACCCTCACCCGGCGCACCGGTCAGGTGCTCGCCCTCGTCGAGGCTCAGGGCCACCGATGTGCCACTCCCGACCACGTGCCCTCCCCCGGGCTGCTGACCGGACTGTCCGGCATCGGCTACGGCCTGCTCCGCCTGGCCCGCCCCGAGTCCGTCCCCTCCGCTCTGCTGCTGGGACATCCTGATCACCGACCGATCCACTGACCGACCCACGCACCTTCGCTCGACCGCTCGTCAGCACCATGGGCTTCCTCCACCTCCCACCCCGTGCTCGCCCGCACGGGTCTTCCGAAGGGGATCACCGTCATGGACAAGCAGCTCACCACCACCGCCGACGCCGACGTCACCGAGGCCGCCGCCGTCGAGCAGGACGCGGCGGGCGGGATCGCCCTCAAGGGCCGCAACCGCGCCTGCGCCCGCGCCCGTGTGCTGGCCGGGATGGTGCTGACCAGCGGGATCGTCATCACGCTGAGCACACTGGACACCTCGGTCTCCGCCCCGCGGTGACGCCTCGTCGGCAGTGACACCCAGCGGTGGTGCGGGCCCCTTCGGCGGGGCCCGCACCATCGCTTTCGCACGGGAACCGGAACGTGTGCGGGCGACATGCCACACGTCCCGAAATTCCGATTATCATCTGCGTTCATGCGTTCCCATGCGCTTTCCTTGGTCGGGCGGGATTCCCAACTGGGCTTGCTTGAGCGTGCCTTGTCCGACGCCGGGCAGGGTCGCGGTGGTGTCGTCTTCCTGGTCGGCGAGGCCGGGGTCGGCAAGTCACGCCTGGCGGCAGAGGCCGTGGGCGGCGCTCTCGGGTCCGGGATGCGGGTGCTGCGCGGCCGCAGCAGCACGACGGGTCCGGCCGTGCCGTTCCGGCCGCTCACCGAGGCACTGATGTCGCTGTTCCGCAGCGGCGAACCCCTCGACGACCTGGTCCTCGGGCCCTACCGCCCGGTCCTCGGGCAGCTGATTCCCGACTGGGACACCGGGGAGCGGGAGAGCAGCTCGATGGTGATCCTGGGCGAGGCGGTCCTGCGTCTGCTCATCGCCGCCGCCCGCGGCCAGGGCCAGCTCCTACTGCTGGAGGACCTGCACGACGCCGACCCGGAGACGCTCGGCGTCCTCGAGTACCTGGTGGACAACCTGGAGTACACGCCGGTCCTGCTGCTGGCCACCGTGCGGACGGACTTCAGCGACGCCCTGGACCTGGCGCAGTCGGCCCGCCGGCGCGGCGCCGCCAGCCTGGTCGAACTGCCGCCGCTGACCCGCCCCCAGGTGCACGACATGATCGCGGCCCAGCTCGGCGTGCCCGCCCCCGACGAGGTGCCCGAACCGGTCCTGCGGCGGCTGTGGGAGGACAGCGCGGGCAGCCCGTACCTCGTCGAGGAGCTGCTGCAGTCCATGATCGGGGCCGGCACGCTGGTGCAGGGCCCGGACGGCTGGCGGGCGGTCGGGGATCTACGCAGTGACGTTTCATCCACGCTGGCCCGCGGCATCCTCCGCCGTATCGACCGGCTGGGCGCACAGGGCCTCACCCTGCTGTCGGCGGCCGCCGTCCTCGGCCGGCGCTTCCCGCTGACCGTGCTGCAGCGTATGACCGGCATCGACGACCGTGCCCTGCTCAGCCACCTGCACGCGGGCGTGGCCGCCCGGCTGGTGCTGCCCGACGAGCCCGCCCCGGACTGGTACTCCTTCCGCCACTCCCTCACCGTGGAGGCCCTGTTCACCCAGATGACGCCCGGCCAGCGGGCCGAGCTGGCCCGGCGGGGCGCCGAGGCGGTCGAGGGGCTGCACCCCGAACTCGCCGGTGACTGGTGTGCGTTGGCCGCGGGGCTGCGTTGCGAGGCCGGTGACACCGCCGAGGCTGGGCGGCTGTTCGCCGAGGCCGGCGGGCGGGCGCTGGCGGCGGGCGCGCTGGGCTCGGCGGTCACCCTGCTCAGCCGGGCCGAGGACCTGCTGGCGAACGGCAGCGACCCGCAGGCCCGGGCCGGGGTGCTCGAACACCTGCTGCCGGCGCTCGCAGAGTCCGGGGACTTCGCCCGCGCCTTCGACCTGGCCGAGGACCTCCATGTGCTCGACGGCTCCGGACTGAGCGCGGCCCGGCTGGCGACCCTGCACACCCGGCTGGCCAAGGTCGCCCACACGGCCGGCCGCTGGAGCGACGGCAACCGGCAGATAACCCGGGCCCGGAAGGTGCTGGCGGCGGCCCCGGACGACGCGACCGCGGCGGCCGTCGACGTCACCGCCGCCTATCTCGCCCTGGACACGCCCGGCCCCGACCGCACCCAGCACGCCGAGAAGCTGGCCCGCTCGGCCGCCGACACCGCCGAGCGGTACGGTCTGCCCGTCGTCGCCTGCCAGGCCCGGGAGCTGCTCGCCACCGTGGCCCGCGAACGGGACCCGGAGGAGTCGCAGGCGATGCTGGAGCAGGCCCTGGCCACGGCCGAGCGGCACCGGCTGCCGTTGCAGCGCATGTACGCGGCGACCCGGATGGGCGGCAACGTCTGGCTGGCCGAGGGCGACACCTCGGGCCTGCTGGCGGCCCGGGCGGAGGCCCTGCGGCTCGGCTCGGTCAACATCGTGCACACGGTGGAGGGCATCCTCGTCCTCGACAGTGTGCTGCGCGGCAGCTACGACACCGCCCGCGAGGCCGCCGCCGAGTGCCTGGTGGTCGTGCGCAGGCTGCGGCTCGCCCCCGCGGTGCGCTACGTCCTCATGGCGCAGGCCACATTGGAGGCGCACCTGGGCGACCGTACGGCGATGGAGGCGGCGCTGGCCGCGTTCGCCGAGTGGGACGGGTCCGGTTCACAGGAGGAGCCGCTCTGCTTCGGCCTGGCCCGCGCCTTCTGCGCGCTGATGGAGGAGGACCGCGAGCTGGGCCGGGCGGAGCTGCGCGAGGTGCTGGCCCTGGAGGCCGGCAACCCGTCCACCTACCACCTCAGCGGCACCCACGGCCTCGTCCTGCTGCTGGACCTGCTCGCCGGGGAAGCGGACCGGGCCCGGCACGAGGAGATCACCGCCACCGCGGTCGCCCGGATGCGCTGGAACCGTCAGTTCGTGATGCTCGCCGACGCCGTGCTGCTGGGCCGCGAGGGCGAGGGCGCTCGCGCCGCCGCCACGGTCGAGGCGGCGCTGGCGGTGGCGGAGCCGTATCCGATGGCGCAGCATCTCGGGCTGCGGCTGATCGCGGACGCGGCGCACCAGGACGGCTGGGGCGATCCGGTGGGGTGGCTGCGGCGGGCGGAGCACTACTTCCACGAACGGGACGTGGCGGCCGTCGCGGGCGCCTGCCGGGCCGCGCTGCGCCGGCTCGGCGCTCCCGTGCACCAGCACCGCTCGGGCACCAGCGGCATCCCCGAGCATCTGCGCGCGCAGGGCGTCACCGTCCGGGAGTTCGAGGTCTTCCGGCTGCTCGCGGAGCGGCTCAGCAACAAGGACATCGCGGACCGCCTGTTCATCTCGCCGCGCACGGCCGAGAAGCACATCGCGAGCCTCATGACGAAGACGGGAGCGGTCAACCGCGCGGACCTGTGCGCCCGGTCGGCCGCGCTGCGAACCGTCTGACGCCGTCCGGCGTCCCTAGTTGTCGTCCGGCCTCTGTCCCGGTCCCGGGCGGACCACTCATCCCATGCGAGGACACATGCTCATACGTTCCGCCGTCACCGCCCTTTCGGGCGCGCTGGTCCTGTCCGCCCTCACCGTGACGACGGCCGACGCCGACTCCGGCCAGGGGGACACCCACATCGTCAAGGTCGTCGTCAACGGCGGAAAGCCGGTCGTGGTCGGCGCCACCGGCTACAAGACCTTCACGCTGAGCATCACCGCGGCCGACAACTCGGGGATCATGGATGCCTTCGGATGGGTCTACCACGGCTCGTTCGACAACCCCGACGGCCATGCGGGGCCCGGCTCCGACACCCCGATGGCCTGCTCCCCCGACCCCATCAGCGAGAGCACCTCCACCTGCACCACCGACATCACCATCGGCCCCCGTACGGCCCACGACAACTCCACCGCCGGCACCTGGCACGTCTGGACCTCGGTGGACGCCAACGACAGCGACTACATCAACCTGGACAGCGCGAGCACCTTCCTGATGAAACGTTCCGCCCGGCTGACCGCCGACGCCTCTCCCGAGCCGGTGGCCGCGGGCGAGGCCCTCACCGTCAAGGGCGCGCTGACCCGGGCCAACTGGGACCGCGGAACCTACGACGGCTATGCGGGCCAGAAGGTGAAGCTGCAGTTCCGCAAGGCCGGAAGGACCACCTACACCACGGTGAAGACCGTGACCAGCGGAACCGGCGGGGCCCTGAAGACCACGGCGACGGCCACCGCGGACGGCTACTGGCGCTGGAGCTTCGCGGGGACCGGTACGACGGGGTCGGCCAACGCCCCCGGTGACTACGTGAACGTCACCTGAGCCTCGGCCGGCCTCCGCCTCACCACCCGGGACAAGGCCACGTCCGCCGGGTCAGGATGGCGCTCGTCACCTGACCCGGCACGAAGTCCTGGGCGTCGCACGGGGACGCGGCCGTGCGGTCGGCGCGGAAGGCGCTCGGGGTGCGGCCCGTCATCGCCTTGAACGTGCGGTCGAAGTGCGGCTGGTCGTGGTAGCCGGCCTGCGCGGCCGCGTCGGCCCAGCTCGCTCCGGCCTCCTTCAGCCGCAGGGCCGCCTGCAGCCGCATCACCTGTGCCGCGCCCTTCGGGGTCAGCCCGGTCTGGGAGCGGAAGCGCCGTTCGAGGTGGCGACGGCTCCAGCCGGTCCGGGCGGCGAGTTCCTCCACCCGTACCCGCCCGTCCGTGTCCTGGAGGGTGCGCCAGGCCCAGGCCACCTCGGGGCTGGCGGCGGGGCCCGATTCCAGTGCGGCCCGCAGCAGCCGGTCCAGCAGTGCGAACCGGCCGCGCCAGTCCGGGACTTCGGCCAGCCGGGCGGGGAGGCCGGACCAGGGTGCGCGGCAGAGGTCGTCCGGACGCACGCACCGCTGCGCCCACTCGGACATGGGCACCCCGAACAGCCGGTAGGCGGTGAGCGGGGTGAGCAGCACGGTCACCCCGTGGATGCCGCCGGTGTGCTCGCCGATCGCGGCGGTGGTCCGGACGCCGTTGGCGACGGAGGCGGCGCAGTACGAGCGGGCCGGGTCGGACGGGTCCAGCACGCGCAGGCTGTCACCGAAGCCCAGCATCACCTTCACGACCCCGTCGGGCACCAGCAGTCTGCGCCGCGCTCCGATCGCGTCGAAGCGGAAGCCCCGATAGCCGAGTACCTGGTCGCGCAGGCCCGTCGCCGCCGGGCACGCGAGAAATTCGTGCATGAGCCGATCCCCCCTCGATCGACGCGGACACGGCAGCGAGCCTAGGGGTTTCGGGGGACGAGCGGGTCAATCGGCAAGTAGTTGGCCGATATCCGGCGTCAGGGACGCACGGGTCGCATTCGTACAAGCCGCGGTCCGGCCGCCCCGGCGACGCTTGCCCGGCACGGCCCAGCCGGCGACGGCGGCCGTACCGGGCGCCCACCAAGGGCAGCCCGGCGAACCGGACCTGATGAGAGAGGACGCCTGCATGCGTCTGCGAGGGATACGAAGGAAGGCCGGCCTGGTGGCCGCCATGGCGCTGGTGGGAGTCGGAGCGGCCGTCGCGCCGGCCTCGGCCACCGGCTGGAACGTCGACAGCTGGTCCGACCACTGCAACTACACCGGCGCGTACGGCTGTCTCTACTACAGCCCGAACGGCGCAGGGGGGATCTTCAAGGGCTACGGCTACTACTCCGACCTGTCCGGCTACAAGTTCAGCGACGGCCACGCCGTCCGCAACAACGCCGCCTCGATCGGGAGCTACACCACCAACTGCGGTGCCACGACGTGGGTGTACGCCAACTCCGGGGGCGACTACAACTGGGTGCACGCCGGCCGAGGGGGCAATCTGACGTCCGCCCTGCGCAACAACGAGAACTCCTTCGACGCCACCGCCAACTGCACCTGACGCGGATCGCGCGAGAACCGTGAACGGCTCGGCCGGACGGCTCAGACCGCTCGGCCGGGCCCGTTCCTCCTGGGTGGACTCCGGCTCGACCTCGTTGGGAGACGGCTTGTGCTTTCCTCTTTCGCACGCGGGACTTCGGCGGCACTGCTGGTGCTGGCGTCCACGGCGGCATGTTCCTCGGGCGGCGGGACCGCTCCGGCCGGTGCACCGGTGGCCACCCCCACGCCGAAGAGCATGGCCGAGCTGCGTCTGCCGCTGGAGACCTATCTCCTCGACCACGAGCACGCAGGGAAGCTGGAGGTGCTGCTGCTCGGGCTGCGCGACGCCTGTCTGCGGGACAAGGGGTTCACTCCCCCGTCGACGAACGTCACCCGACAGCAGGCGGCGGCCGGGTACGTGCGGCTCTGGCGGTACTACGACACCCGGCGGTACGCGATCAGCGACCGGGCCACGGCCCGCCGGTACGGCTATCACCTCCCGCCGTTCACCCGGGGAGCCGCCGCACCCGTCTCCCTCGGGTCGCTGTCGAAGCCGCTGCGTCAGGCGATGACGACCTGTGGTGAGCGAGCGGCCGAGGAGCAGCAGGCCAAGGGGCTTTCGCCGGGGCAGGAGCGGAGCGGCCTCGCAACGGATCTCAAGGCCCGGGACTTCAGGGCCTCGCAGTCGGATCCGCGCGTACTCGCGGTGTTCAGGAAGTGGTCGGCGTGCATGGGACGGAAGGGCCATCCGTACGCGACCCCCCTGGACGCGGCCGCGGACCGCCGGTGGAAACTGTCCGGGCGGCGCACCGCGGCGGCACTGCGCGCCGAGGTCACCCCGCAGGAGTCCAGGACGGCGGCCGCCGAGGCCGACTGCGCGTACGAGACCAATGTGCTCGGTGTCTCCTTCGCGGCGGAGGCGGAGTACGAGAACAGGGACATCGAGAAGAACGCCGAGGCGCTCGACGGGCTGAAGGCGGACAACGAGCGGGCGGCCCGGAACATCGATCGGCGGTGGGCTCTCGGTGAATGAGGGGCCGGTGTCGGTCTGCTCGCCGCTCCCTGCTTCCGGGTCGGCCGCGTCAACGACGCTTCACGTCAATACACCTAGCGCATCTCCCGCACCGCACGCGACCCGAGCACCGCCACACCGGTGACGGCGAGCACGCAGGCCACCACCCCGAAGAGGGCGAGTGTGCCGACGCGGGCCAGCGCGCCGCACACGATGAGCGACAGGGGGGCGGCCGCGTAGCCGAGGACCATGTCGACGGAGACGACCCGGCTCAGCACGTTCTGCGGGATGTTGCGCTGGATCCAGCTCAGCCCGAACACGCCCTGGAATCCGATGGCGAAGCCCATGGCGAGTACGGTCGCCACCACGGCCGGCGTGCTGTGCACCAGCCCGAGCACGGCCATCCCGGCCCCGAGCCAGCCCGCCAGAGCGGCCACCAGCAGGCCGACCCGGGGCCGGCCGCCGAGCGCGCCCCCGGCCAGGGTGCCGAGCATCGCGCCCCCGGCGAGGGAGCCGTTGAGCACGCCCAGTGTGGCCGAGCCGCCGCGCAGCACCTGGTCGGCGAGAGTGGCGAAGCCGACCGTGAAGGGCCCGGCGTAACAGAAGTTGACGGCGGTGTCGAGGACGACGACGGTGCGCAGCCGGGGGTCGCGCAGGGTGTAGGTCACGCCCTCGCGGATGCGGGCGCCCAGGGACTTGGGCGCCTCGGCGGCCTTGCCGTTCTCCGGGCCGGCCGTTCGCGGCCGGGTGCGGATGCTCGCGACGCACCAGCCGCACAGGGCGAAGCAGACGGCGTCGACGAGGAAGGCGACCGGCGCCCGGGTCAGGGCGATGACCACGCCGCCGACCGCCGGGCCGACGACGGCGGCCGTCCGTGATCCGGCGCCCAGCAGCGCGTTGGCCGGAGTGAGGAGCTGTTCGTCGACCACGGAAGGCAGGATGGACACGCGGGCGGGCTGGAAGAAGGCGTCGACGGCGCCGAAGGCGGCGGCCGCCGCACACAGCATCCACACCGTCAGATGGCCGGTAAGCCCGGCCAGTCCGACGCCCGCCATCAGTGCGGCACGGGTCCAGCTGGAGGCGACCATCAGCGTGCGGGTGGACCAGGAGTCGCTGAGGGTGCCGCCGACCAGGGTGAGCAGGGCGCGGGGTACGGCCTGGAAGGCGAGGACGTAGCCGAGGGTGAGGGTGGAGCCGGTCAGGCCGAGGGTGATCCAGGAGAAGGCGACGACGCTGAAGCCGTCGCCCAGCAGGGACAACGACTGTCCCAGCCACAGGAGTTGGAAGGGGCGGTGCCGGGCGGGTGCCCACAGCCGCGGACCGGCGCCTGCGAGGGTGGTGGCCATGGTGGAGCCTTTCGTGGTCGGCGGGGCACGGCATCCGGCGGGACGGGCCGGGTGCCGCGGCGCGGATCGCGGTCAGTAGCGGACGGGCAGGGCGGTGAGGCTGCGGTTGAGCAGGGAGGGCTGCCAGGCGAGCCGGCCGGGATCCGTCAGGGTGAGGTCCGGGTGGTCGCGGACCAGCGTCCCCACGGCGGCCACGGCCACGAGCCGGGCCAGGGCGGCACCGATGCAGAAGTGGGCGCCGAAGCCGAAGCCGAGGTGGGTGGCACCGGTGCGGCGGACGTCGAACCGGTCGGGGTCCGTGAAACGGGCCGGGTCGCGGTTGGCGGCGGCGGTGACCAGGAAGATCCGGTCTCCGGCGCGCAGGGTGTGACCGTCGAGGTCGAGGTCCCGGGCGGCCGTGCGGATGGACATCTTGGACGGCCCGTCCAGTCGCAGCGCCTCCTCGACGGCTCCTTGCACCAGCTCCGGGTCCTCGCGGACGACGGCCAGTCGGCCGGGGTCGGTGTGCAGGGCCAGGACGGTGTTGGCGATGAGGTTGCTGGTGGTCTCCCCGCCGGCGAACGCCATCTGGGTGAGCATCCCGACGAACTCCTCGTCGGTGACCGAGTCCCCCACCCGGCCTTCCTTCAGCACCTGGCTGATCAGGTCGTCGGCCGGTTCGGCGCGGCGCCGGGCGACCAGGCCGGCCAGGTAGTCCTCCAGGCTCACCAGCGCCTGCAGGGAGGCCCGGTACTCGCTCTCCTCCTGGGCGGTACCGAGGACGAGGTCGGCGACGCGGGCGTTCCAGTACCAGAAGGCGGGGGCGTCGGTGCGCGGGATACCGAGCCAGCGGGCGAAGACCAGGGCGGGCAGCGGCTTGGCGACGTCTGCCATCAGGTCACCCGAGCGGCCGGGGACGGCCCGGCGGGCGAGGACGGCCGCCGTGGCCTTCTCGGTGAAGGCGCGGTAGCGGGACACGGCCCGGGCGGCGAACGCCTCCTGGAACACCTGTCGCAGTCTGCGGTGCTGCGGCGGGTCGTTGAAGACCATCCAGTGGGACAGGATCCCGAAGGCCCGTTCGGCGTCCGCGCGGGCGCCCTGCGGGACGGCGTCCATCAGGGGCCGTACCCGGTCGGCCGAGACGGCCGGGTCGCGCAGGCAGCGCATGACCTGGTCGTAGCCCGTGACGAACCAGGCGTGGTGCATCGGGCTCCAGTGGACCGGCGCGTGGTCGCGGAGTCCGTTCAGATAGCCGTAGGGCTCGGCGACCATGTCCGGGGAGAGGAGGTAGCGCTCGGTGAATGCGGGGGCGACGGTGGTCATCGGGCGTCCTCCGCCTCGATCCCGACGAGCAGTCCGGCGATACCGGCCACCCTGGGCTCGGCCATCATCGACATGTGGTCGCCGTCGCTGATGTGCAGGGTGAGGCCGCCCTCGGCCACCTCGCGCCAGCGTGCGACGTAGGTGTCGTAGTCGACGTCGAGGCCGGGCATCGTACGGCCGCGGGGCAGTGCGGCGGCTTCGCTGCCCACCACCAGGTGCACATGGCCGGGGTAGGGCCGGACCTCGTAGGCGGCGAGCGCGGCGAGCAGGGAGTGCCAGACCTCGATCGGCGCGTCCTCGACCAGGGCGGCCTCGGCGGGGCTCATACCGGCGCCGAGCAGTGTGGCGGTGAGTTCGGCCGTGGCCCGGTCGCGCCGCGGTGAGGGAGGCAGTTCACGCAGCCGGTCCCGCAGGCGCAGTGCCTCGCGCAGGTCCTTGGTGACGCCGGTGAGGCGGGCGCGGGCGGCTGCGTTGGGCAGGTACGGCTCGATGAGGACCAGCGGCGCGGCGCGGTGTCCGGCCCGGTGGAGCTGGGTCGCCATCTCCAGGGCGATGTTGGCGCCCATGGACCAGCCCAGCAGGGCGTGCCGGCCCTCGCCGTCCCGGTCGGTCATCTCGGCGACGTAGTTGGCGGCGATACCGGTCACGGTGCTCGGGTCCACGCCGCCGAGCAGGCCGCGCGCCTGGAAGGCGTGCACGGGCCGGCCGGGCGGCAGGGCGCGGGCGAGCGGCACGAACCAGGCGGCGCTGCCGCCGGTGGGGTGCACGCACCACAGGGGTTCTCCCGTGCCCTCGCGCAGCCGGACCTCGGAGGTGACGGCTGCCGGTACACCGTCCGTGCAGGTGCGGGTGGCGTGGGCGGCGAGCTGGGCGATCGTCGGGTGCTCGATCAGGTCGCCGACCGACACGGTCAGTCCGCGTCCGGCGGCCGTCAGGGATACCCGGACCGTGGAGAGCGAGCTGCCGCCGATCCGGAAGAAGTCGTCGTGGACGCCGATGCGGGACAGTCCGAGGACCTCCCGCCACACCTCGGCGAGGATCTTCTCGGCGGGCGTGGCGGGGGCGACGTACTCGGTCTCGCTCCCGGCCTGCTCCGCCGGGGGCAGCGGCAGCGCCCGTTTGTCGATCTTGCCGCTGCGGTTGACGGGCATCTCGTCCAGGAAGACGAACCGGGCGGGCAGCATGTAGGCGGGCAGTGAGGCGCGCAGGGCACGGCGCAGCTCCTCGGGGGTGGGCTGCATCGGAGCGGACACGACGAGGTAGGCGACGAGGGCCGGCTCGCCGGGCAGGTCGGTGCGGTGCAGCACCACGGCCTGGCGGACCTCGGGCAGTGCGCGCAACGCGTGCTCGATCTCGCCGAGTTCGATGCGGAAGCCGCGCAGCTTGACCTGGGAGTCGCGGCGGCCGAGCCATTCCACCGAGCCGTCGGGCCGGTGGGTGCCGAGGTCGCCGGTGCGGCACAGCCGCTCGCCGGGGGCGCCGTAGGGGTCGGGGACGTAGGTGGCGGCGGTGAGGGCCGGGCGGCCCAGGTAGCCGCGGCCGACGGCCTGGCCGCCGAGGTGGATCTCGCCGGGGACGCCGGCCGGGACCGGCTGGAGGTCCTCGTCCAGGACGTGGATGCGGGTGTTGCGGATGGGTCCGCCGATGGGCGGGCGGCCCTGGCCGGGCGTCAGTTCCGCGGCCACGGACCACACGGAGGTCTCGGTGAGCCCGTAGACGTTGTGGAAACGGCGGCCCCTGGCCCATGTGTCGGCGAGTTCGGCCGGGCAGGCCTCGCCGGCGACCTGGAGCACGCGCAGCTCGGGGAAGTCGTCCTCGCCGAGGACCGCGAGGGCACTGGGCGGCAGCATGGCGCCGGTGACGTGGTGCTCGCGCAGGGTACGGGCCAGGTCGGGGCCGGGGCGGAGCGCGTCCTTCGGGGCGGTGACCAGGCGGCCGCCGTTGGCCAGGGACCAGGTGAGTTCCAGGATCGAGGCGTCGAAGCCGAAGGAGGCGAACTGCAGCACCCGGTCCTCGGGGGTGGGCCGCACCAGGTCGCGCTGGCCTTCGAGCATGTTGGACAGGCCGCGGTGCGGGATACCGACGCCCTTGGGGGTGCCGGTGGAGCCGGAGGTGTAGATGACGTAGGCGAGGGTGTCCGCGTCGGGTTCCCCGGTGGCAGGCCCCGCGGCACCGGTTCCTCCGGTGACGGGGGCGCCGGCCGGTTCGGCGGGCGTGTCGGCGTCGAGGAGCAGCACAGGGCCGTCGAAGGGCACCGTCCCGTCCAGCGCCTGCTGTGTCAGCAGCACGCGCATGCCGCTGTCCTCTGCCATGAACGCGAGCCGGTCGGTGGGGTGTTGCGGATCGAGCGGCAGAAAGGCGCCGCCCGAGCGCAGCACGGCGACGGCGGCACGCACCAGGTCGGGTCCGCGCTCGGCACAGATGCCGACCACCGTCTCGGGGCCCACCCCGAGCCGGCGCAGCCGTCGCGCCAGCACCTCGGCCTGTGCCTGCAGTCCGGCGTACGTCAGCCGGTGTCCGCCGTGCTCGACGGCGACCGCGTCCGGGGTGCGGGCGGCGTGGGCGGCGATGTGCTCGTGGAACAGCAGCGGCGAGGAGGGGGTGTCGAGCCCCCGGGCCCAGACGTCGAGGGCGACGGTGCGGGCGGCGCCGGTGAGCGCGGGCCGGGTCACCCGGGCGTGCGGGTCGTCGGTCATCGCCTCCAGCTGGGCGCAGAACACGTCGGCCAGCTGCTCGGCGGTGGCGGGTGCGACGAACTCCGGGTCGGCGTCCAGCGTGAACGCGTTGACGCTCGCGTTCACCAGCAGCGGGAACATGGTCCGGGCGATCTCCAGGGATTCGTCCCAGGACTCGTGCGAAAGCCGGTGGAAGTTGACGTAGTTGAAGACCGTGTCGGTCCAGCTCGGCTCGGTGGGCCGAAGTCGGGCGATCCGCACCAGCGGGACCCTGCGGTGCGGCAGCATCTCCTGCTCGGCGGTGAACACGTCCCGCAGATAGGCGAGCCAGCTGCCGCGCGGGCGGGACACGCCGAACGGCACGGTGTTCAGGAAGAGTCCGCGCATCCGGTCGGCGCCCGGAACCTCGGGCCGCCCGTTGGTGACCAGGCCGATGCAGTGGCCGAGCGCGCTGTCGTCGCGCTCCGCGAACAGGCTCATCGTGTGATGGAAGGCGGTCATCAGGACCGTACGGCGGGGCACTCCGGCTTCCCTGGCCAGCCTGCCGATGTTCTCGGCGAGGTGGGCGTAGGAGCGGCGTACCTCGTGCACCGGCGGCTGCCCGGCGTCCGGGCCGGCCGGGCGTCGGCCCAGGCGGACCGGCCGCAGGTCGGCGAGCCGCCCGCGCCAGTACTCCAGCGACTGCTCGCTGTCGAGCGCGGCCCGCTCCAGGGCGACGTACTCGGCGAAGGCCGGGGCGCTCGGCGGCCGTGGCGCGGTGCGGTGGGCGACGGCCTCCCGGTGCAGGGAGAGCAGGTCGGCGACGAGCGAGGTCAGACTCCAGCCGTCCAGGACGACATGGCAGTCGGTGAGGACGAGCCGCAGGTCGTGGTCGGTCACCTGGTGAAGGTGGATACGGACCAGGGGTGCGGCGGCGAGGTCGAAGCGGCGGCCGAACTCCTCGTCCACGAACCGGCCGAGCCGTGCCCGCTGCTCCTCCCGGGGCAGCCCGCGCAGATCGGTGTAGCCGACCGGGAGGTGGGCGCTGCGGTGCACGAGCTGGAGCGGTTCGCGGTACGAGACGAGGTCGACGGAGGTGCGCAGGATGGGGTGTCCGGCGACCACCGCGTCCACGGCGGCCTGGAAGGCGTCCAGGTCGAAGCCCTCGGGGACGGTGATCTTCAGGTCGGTGACGTTGTGGTAGGCGCCGCGCCGCGGGTCGGCGAGCATCTCGTGCAGCATGCCGGCCTGGAGCATGGTGAGCGGGTAGGCGTCGGCGAGCCCGTCCGGCAGACGGTCGGCGTCGGCGGGGTCGAGCTGGGAGAACGGGGCGACGGGGGCCGGGGTGTCGACGTCGTCGGTGACGAGCGTGGCGAGGTCGGCGAGGGTGCGGGCGCGGAAGACGTCGGCGACGGTGAGGCCGAGGCCGGCCTGCCGGGCCAGGCCGACCAGGCGCAGGGCGAGGATGGAGTCGCCGCCGAGGTCGAAGAAGTTGTCGCTGCGGCCGACGTGCTCGGCTCCGAGCACCTGGGTCCACACACCGGCCAGGGCCTGCTCCACGGGCCCCTCGGCCGGCAGGTGTGTGGTGCCCTGCCCTGCCGTGGTGGGTACGACGGCGGTCAGCGCGGCGCGGTCGACCTTGCCGTTGGCGGTCAGCGGCAGCCGCTCGTGCCGGACGAACAGCGCCGGGACCATGTAGTCCGGCAGGGTCAGCCGCAGCCCCTCCCGCAGGGCGGGCGCGTCGAGCGGCCGGGCCTCGGGGGTGACCACATGGGCGACCAGCCGGGCTCCGTCGCCGTCCCGTCGGGCGACCACGGCGACGTCGGCGACGCCGGGCAGGGTGCGCAGGGCGGTCTCGATCTCGCCGGGCTCGATGCGGTAGCCGCGGATCTTCACCTGGTGGTCGGCGCGGCCGACATAGGCGAGTTGGCCGTCCGGCAGGAGCCGTACCAGGTCGCCGGTGCGGTACATGCGGGCGCCGGGCTCCCCGAAGGGGTCGTCGAGGAAGCGTTCCGCGGTCAGCTCGGGCCGGTTGCGGTACCCGCGCGCGACCCCGCCACCGGAGACGTACAGCTCGCCGACGCTGCCCGCCGGGACCAGCCGGCCCCAGGTGTCGAGGACGTAGCCGTGCTGGCCGGACAGCGGCCGCCCGATCGGCGAGCGGACCGCCCCCGTCACGTCCTCGCCGGTGATGGTGCGGATGGTGACGTGCACGGTGGTCTCGGTGATGCCGTACATGTTCACCAGGGCGGGACGCGGTCCCGGGGTGGTGAACCAGTCGCGGTAGTCACGCACGTCGAAGGCGTCGCCGCCGAAGATCACGGTGCGCAGGGCGAGTTCGGAGAAGTCCGCGCCGGCGTTCCCGAGGTGGGCGCGCAGGCCCTTGAAGGCGGCGGGGGTCTGGTTGAGGACGGTGACTCCCTCGTCCCGCAGCACCCGGTGCACGGCCGCCGGGTCGCGCACCTCGTCCGCGCCGAGCACCACGACACGACCGCCGCTGGTGAGCGGGCCCCACAGCTCCCACACGGAGAAGTCGAACGCCGGGGAGTGCATGAGCGTCCACACGTCGGCGGGCCCGAAGTCGAAGTGCCGGTCGGCGGCGCCGAGCAGCCAGGCGAGGTTGCCGTGGGTGATCTCGACACCCTTGGGCCGGCCGGTGGAGCCGGAGGTGTAGATGACGTAGGCGAGGTCCTGCGGGTCGGGGCGGACGTCCTCGCCGTCGGTCCCGGTGCCGGCCTCGGCGTCCAGTTCTACGAGGTTCACCGGCAGCCCCTCCACGGCGGTGCGGGTGGCCGCGTCGGTGACGACCCACTCGATGCCGGAGTCGGTGACGGTGAACTCTCGCCGGGCTCTGGGGTGGGAGGGGTCGAGCGGCAGGTAGGCGGCTCCGGCCCGCCAGACGGCGAGCAGGGCGACGGCCAGGTCGGGCGTGCGGTCGAGGCAGACGCCGACGAGGGAGCCGCGGGTGACGCCCGAGGCGCGGAGCCGGGAGGCCAACGCCGATGCCCGGGCGTCGAGTCCGGCGTACGTGAAGGAGCGGCCGGAGCCGGTCGCGGCCACCGCGTGCGGGGTGCGGGCGATGTGCTCGGCGAGGCGGTCCGGCGCGGTGCGCGGGGCCGGGAGGAGGTCGCTGCCGGAGTTGGCGGGGCCCTCGGGTCCGAGCAGGTGGGCGCGTTCGGCGGGGCTGAGCGGGTCGATGGCGCCGAGCGGGGTGTCGGGTGCTGCGCAGAAGGCCTCCAGCAGGGCCACCGTGTGCCGGGCGAGGGCGGCGACGGAGGCCTCCTCGAACAGGTCGGGCCGGTAGACGAACACCAGGTCGGTACGGCCGTCCCCGTCGCGCAGGTCCAGAGTGAGGTCGAACTTGGCGGTGGTGAGGGAGATCCGGTGGGGCGTGCCGCTCGCACCGCCCAGGGCGAACCCGCCCTGCGTGACGTCGGTGTGCGTGTAGAGGACCTGGACGAGCGGGTTGCGGGCGAGGTCGCGTTCCGGGCTGAGGGCGTCGACGACCTGCTCGAACGGCAGCGACTGGTGGGAGAACGCCTCCAGGACGCGGTCACGGGTCCGCGCCAGCAGGGCCGTCGGGGTCGGGTCGTCGGAGAGGTCGCCGCGCAGCACCAGGGTGTTCACGAAGAAGCCGACCAGCTGCTCCGTCTCGGCCTGCTCCCGGTTGGCGACCACCGTGCCGACGGCGACGTCGCTCTGCCCGCTGTGGAAGGCCAGCGCGGCCTGGAAGGCGGCCAGCACCGTCATGTACGGAGTCGTACCCGCACGGCCGCCCAGCGCGGTGAGCCCGTCGGTCAGTGCGGACGGCAGGGTGACGGTGTGGGCGGCACCGCGCCCGCCGGGCGTGTCGGGGCGGGGGTGGTCCGTGGGCAGGTCCAGCGGGGTCAGGCCGGCGAGCCGGGAGCACCAGTGGTCGAGGTCGGCGGACCGGTCGCTCTCCCGCTGCCACAGCGCGTAGTCGGCGTAGTCGAGGGGCAGTTCGGGCAGGCGCGCGGCACGGCCCTCGGTCCTGGCCCGGTACAGCTCGGCCAGGTCGCGGACGATCAGGTCGAGGGACCAGCCGTCGGAGACGATGTGGTGCATGCCGAGGACCAGCACGTGGTCGTCGTCGGCTGCCCGTACGAGGGTGGCGCGGAAGGCCGGTTCGCGGGCGAGGTCGAAGGGGCGTACGGCGGCCGCGTGCGCGGCGGCCGCGAGGCGCCGCTCTCGGTCGGCACCGGCCGGGCCGGTCACGTCCGCCACGTCCAGCACCGTGCCGTCGGCGGGCAGGACACGCTGGTACGGGACGCCCTCCTGCTCGGGGAAGACCACCCGCAGCTGCTCGTGCCGGTCGACCAGGTCGGCCACGGCGGCCCGCAGTGCCGGCACGTCCAGCGGGCCGGTGAACCGCCAGGCGGCGGGCAGCAGATAGGTCGGCGCGCCGGGGTCGAGCCGGTCCAGGAAGTACAGGCGCTGCTGGGCGGCGGACAGCGGGATCCGGTCCGGGCGCGGCCGGATCCGCCGCGGGCCGTCGGCCCGGGCCGCGGCCCCGCGCAGCCGCTGCTCCAGCAGGCGGCGTGCCGCCGGTGACAGGCCGCTGCCGGGGGCGAGGGGGCCGGGACGCACGTCCGAGGTGGTCATGAGGGCACTCCGTTCTCACTCTTGGAAAGAAGCTGGCGAAGGGGGGCCGGGCCCCGGCGCTCAGAAGTCGGCCGTCAGGGAGAGATCGATCTCGTCGTCGCTCATCTGCGAGATCAGCTCCAGCAGACGGCGCTCCACCTCCGCGGCGAGCCGCTCGACCGTGGGGTGCTCGAAGAGGTCCCGGACCTGGAGCGGGCAGTCGAAGGCGGTCCGCAGGCGGGAGGTGACGGCCACCGCGCGCAGGGAGTGCCCGCCCAGGGCGAAGAAGTCGTCGTGGACGCCGACCCGGGGCAGGTCGAGCACCTCGCACCAGATCTGTGCGACGACCGTCTCCGCGGGGGTGCGCGGCGCCACGAAGGCGTGCGGTGCGGGTGCCACGGGCTCGGGCAGGGCGGCGGTGTCCAGCTTGCCCTGCACGGTCAGCGGCAGTTGGTCGAGCAGCACGAAGGCCGACGGGACGAGGTAGTGGGGCAGGTGGGCCCGGCTGTGGGTCTCCAGGGACTCCGCGGAGAGGCCGGTACCGGCGGCGTAGCCGACGAGGGCCGGTTCGCCGTGCAGGGTACGGACCACGATGGCCGCGGCCCGGACACCTGGATGGCGGCGCAGCACCGCCTCGGCCTCTCCCGGCTCGACGCGGAACCCGCGGATCTTGACCTGGTCGTCGTTGCGGCCGAGGAACTCCAGGTCCCCGGAGGGCAGCCGGCGCACCACGTCGCCGGTCCGGTAGAGCCGGCCGCCGGGCGCGCCGAACGGATCGGGCACGAAGCGCTCGGCGGTGGGGGCGGCCCGGTCGAGGTAGCCCCGCGCCAACTCGGCTCCGCCGATGAGGAGTTCACCGGGCACGCCGTCGGGGACGAGGTCACCGAGGGCGTCCGTCACGTAGCTGCGCCGGCTGCCCAGGGCGCGTCCGATGGGCACCCGGCCGTGCGGGACCCGGTCGACACGGTGTGCGGTCGCGGAGATCACCGCCTCGGTGGGGCCGTAGGTGTTGACGACGGGCACCCGGGGCAGGTGCGCGAACCAGCGCTGCAGGGGGTCGGCGGGCAGCGCCTCTCCCCCGGTGACCAGCAGCCGCAGCGAGGCGAGTCGAGGAGCCAGGGTGTCCAGGCGGGCCACCAGCTCCGCCCAGTAGGACGGGGTGAGTTCCATGACGGTCACCCGCTCGGCGGCGACGTGGGCGGCGAGTTCCTCCGGGGACCAGATCTCGTCCGGACGCACGACGACCGTCGCCCCGGTGCTCAGCGCGGGCAGGATCTGCTCCAGCGAGGCGTCGAACGAGGTCGAGGCGAAGGTGAGCACCCGGTCGGCGGAGGTCAGCCCGAACTCCTCGCGGGCGGCGGCCACATGGGCGTTCAGGGCGTGGTGCTCGACACCGACGGCCTTGGGGCGGCCGGTGGAGCCCGAGGTGAAGATGACGTAGGCGAGGTCGCCCGGGTCGGGGACGTGCCGGGGGCCGTCGGGCGCCGGTCGCACCCGGTCGACGTCGACGGTCACGGCCCCGAGCCCGCTGAGCGTCTCCCGGGTCACCGCGTCCACGACCGCGTGCCGCACTCCCGCCTCCTGGAGCATGAACCGCACTCGCTCCCCCGGGAGTCGGGAGTCGAGCGGAACGTACACCCCGCCCGCCCGCCACACGGCGAGCATCGCGGCCACCGACCACACGCCCCGGCCCACGCACACGCCCACGGCGGCACCCGGCGCGACCCCGGCGGCGACCAGATCGGCGGCCAGGCCACCGGTCAGTGCGTCGAGTCGTCCGTAGTCGAGTGTCCGGCCCTCGCACCCGACCGCCGGGGCGTCCGGCCGGCCCGCCACCCGGAACGCCGGCGCCGGCCGCGCGTCCCGGCCCGCCCCGGCCACCAGCCGCCGCCGCTCCCGCGCGGTGAGCAGCGGTGCCTCGTCCACCCGGATTCCGGGGTCCGCGAGGACGGCCCGGAGCAGCATGCCGACGTGGTGGGCGAACCGGGCGGCCGTCTGAGCGTCGAAGAGGTCGGCGGCGTACTCGACGTTGAGCGCGAACCGGCCGGGCCGGACCAGGAAGGTGGCCGTGAGGTCGAACTTCGCCGAGGTCCAGGGCAGTTCGAAGGCGGCGGCGTCCAGCCCGGGCAGTCCCGAGCCGCCCGTGCTCGCGTCCTGCACGTCGACCATGACCTGGAACAGCGGGTTGCGGGACAGGTCGCGCTCCGGGCGCAGTCGCTCCACGACCCGCTCGAACGGCACCTCCTGGTGGTCGAAGGCACCCAGGACGACATCCCGCACCCGGTCCACGAGCGCGGCGAAGGCGGGCCGCCCGGAGAGGTCGGTGCGCAGCACCACCGTGTTGACGAAGAAGCCGACCAGCGGCTCCAGTTCGAGCCGACCGCGTCCTGCGACGGGAGTGCCGACCGACACGTCCGACTGTCCGGACCAGCGGGCGAGGACGGCCTGGGCGGCGGCCAGCAGCACCATGAACCTGGTCGCGCCGCGCTCGCGGGCGAATGCGTCCACCCGGTCGGCCAGGTCGGCGGGCAGGTCGACCTCGACAGCGCCGCCGCGGCCGGTGAACACCGACGGCCGGGGCCGGTCGGTGGGCAGCTCCAGGGCGGGCGCTGCCTCCAGGGCGCGCTCCCAGTAGGCGAGTTGGGGCTCCAGCGCTCCGCTGTCGGCGCGGTCGCGCTGCCAGACGGCGAAGTCGCCGTACTGCACCGGCAGCGGCGGCAGCGGGGCACGCTGTCCCGTCCGCCGGGCCCGGTAGTGCAGGGCGAGTTCGTCGAGGAGGACGCCCTTGGACAGGCCGTCGGTGACCGCGTGGTGCAGGGCCAGGACGACGACGTGGTCGTCCGCGGCGAGCTCCCACACTCCGGCCCGCAGCAGCGGCGGCCGGGCGAGGTCGAACCGGCGGGTGGCGAGGGCCGCGGCCCGCTCTCGTACGGCCGCCAGCCTGGCCTGCTCGTCCGTGGCCGGCGGTGCCTGTTCCCAGTGGAGCGGGACCCGTACGGGATCGCAGACCTCCTGCACGGGACGGCCGTCGGACTCGATCAGCGCCGTGCGCAGCACCTCGTGCCGCTCTACGAGATCGTCCAGGGCCTGCTGCCAGGCGGCACGGTCGAGGCCGCCGCGGACCCGCCAGCAGTACCAGAGGAGGTAGGAGTCGCCCCGGTCCGAGGTGCGGTCCAGGAACCAGAGGCGCTCCTGCGCGAAGGACAGCGGCAGCGGGCGGGCTCGGTCGACGGGGACCACCTCGGTGCCGGCGGCCGCACGGGCAGCGCTGACGCGCGGGGCGAAGCCCCGGACGGTGGGGTGCTCGAAGACCGTGCGCAGCTCGATCTCGCGGCCCAGGCGCTGGGCGATCCGCGAGACTGCCATGGTGGCCAGCAGGGAGTGTCCGCCCAGGTCGAAGAAGCTGTCGTCGATGCCGATCCGGTCCAGGCCCAGCACGTCCGCCCACACATCGGCGACGATCCGCTCGGTCTCGTCGCGGGGCGGCGCGTAGGCGGCGTCGGCGGACCGGGCGTGGGCAGGGTCCGGCAGGGCGGAGCGGTCGAGCTTGCCGGAGACACCGACCGGCAGGGCCTCCAGGACGACGAACTCCGAGGGTACGGCGTAGTGCGGCAGGTAGCGGGCGCACCAGGCGCGCAGCTCCGCCCGGTCCACGGCGGCCCGGGCGTCCCCGGCCGGTACGACGTAGCCGACGAGGCTGCGGCCCGTGGCCCGGTCGGGGCGGGCGGCGGCCGCGGCGACCAGCGGGCAGGCGCGCAACACCGCCTCGATCTCGCCGAGTTCGATCCTGTAGCCACGGATCTTGACCTGGTCGTCGCTGCGGCCGAGGAACTCCAGGTCCCCGGTGACCTGCCAGCGCACGAGGTCGCCGGTGCGGTACATGCGGCTGCCGGGCGGCCCGTAGGGGTCGGGCACGAAGCGCTCGGCGGTGAGGGCGGGGCGGCGCAGGTAGCCGCGGGCCACTTCCGTGCCGCCGATGAGGAGTTCGCCGGACACGCCGACCGGGACCGGCTCGCCGTCGGTGTCGACGACGTACACCCGGCGGTCGCCGAGCGGGCGGCCGATGGGCACGCTGCCGGCGGGCGGGTCGGCGGCCTCGTAGGTGGTGGCGGTGACGGTGGTCTCGGTGGGCCCGTAGGCGTTGCACACGCGCACCCACGGGACGGCGGCCCGCCAGACGGCGAGGGTGTCGGCGGGGACGGCCTCCCCGCCGAGGACCAGCAGGCGCAGGGAGGCGAGCGCCGCGGCCAGACGCCGGTCGAGGGAGAGGGTCAGCTCCGCCCAGTACGTCGGGGGCACGTTGACGACGGTCAGGGCGTGCCGCTGGACGACCTCGGGGACCTGGGTGGGCAGCCAGGGTTCGTCGGGGCGCACGACGACGGTGGCGCCGGAGGTCAGCGCGGGCAGCAGCTGGTCCAGTGAGGCGTCGAAGGAGAAGGAGGCGAAGGCCAGCACCCGGTCGGCGGCGGTGATGCCGAGCCGCTCGCGGACGGCGGTCACATGGGAGGCGAGGGCGGCGTGTTCGACACCGACCGCCTTGGGGCGTCCGGTGGAGCCGGAGGTGAAGATGACGTGGGCCAGTTCGCGGGGGTCGGGGCGGTGCCGGGGCCCGTCCGCGGCCGGGGTCACGACCGTGACGTCGACGGTGGCCGGAGCCAGGGACGCGGCAGCCTCGACGGTCGCGGAATCGGCGACCACGCACGCCAGCTGCGCCTCCTCGGCCATGAACCGCAGCCGCTCCGACGGCAGTTCGGGGTCCAGGGGGACGTACGTCCCGCCCGCCCGCCAGACCCCCTCGATCGCGGCAACGGACCACGGACCACGGCGCAGCAGCACGCCCACCGGGCTGCCGGGGCCGACCCCGGCAGCCCTGAGCGCGGCGGCGAGCCCACCCGTCATGCCGTCCAGGTCGGCGTAGGTGACGCGGTCGTCGCCGCAGATCAAGGCCGTCGCCTCGGACGGCCCGCGGAAGGCGACCGGGGGCGGCGGGCCGGCCGGCCGGTCAGGAGCGTGCCGCCACTCGGGGCGGGGGCGGGCCGGCCCCGCCGTGGGCAGGGTGCGCGCCAACTCCGGTACAGGGGTGTCCGGTTCGGCCAGGACGGCCCGCAGCAGGGCCACATAGGCGTCGGCGAACGCCCGCATGGTGGCCGCGTCGAAGAGGGCGGTGGCGTACTGCAGGACGGCGGCGATGCTGCCGTCCGTGCGCAGGGTGAGGTCGAGGAACACGTCCAGCGGGGTCTCGGTCAGCGGCGGCTCGACCAGCTCCACGGCCAGGCCGGGCATACGGACCGGGCGGATCGGGCTGTTGAGCAGGGTGAACGAGGCCTGGGCCAACGGGTGCCGGGACAGGTCCCGCCCGCCGCCCAGCGCTGCGACCACGTGGTCGAACGGTGCCTCGGCGTGCGAGAGGTCCGCCAGCACCCGCCCGCGCACGCGGTCCAGCAGCGCGGCGAAGCCCGGCCGGCCGGCCAGGTCTGTGCGCAGCACGACCGTGTTGACGAGCGGGCCGATGAGGCCGGAGGCACCGCGCTGGGCACGGTCGGCGAGCGTGCTGCACACGGCGACATCGGTGCGGCCCGACCAGTGCCCGAGGAGCGCCTGGTAGACGGTGAGCAGCAGCATGTAGCGGGTGGCGCGCCGGGAGCGGGCCAGGGCGTCGACGTCGGCGACCAGGTCGGCGGGCAGGTCGAAGCGGACGACGCCGCCGGACCCGTCCCAGACCTGGGGGCGCGGCCGGTCGGTGGGCAGGTCGAGCGGGGTCAGACCGGCGAGGCGGTCGCGCCAGTGGCCGAGCAGCCGCTCCATCCGGGCCCCGGAGAGCCGCAGGGCCTGGGAGCGGGCGACGTCGGCGTACCGTACGGCGGGCGGAGCGACGGGCTCGCCTCGGTATCCGGCGGCGAGTTCGTCCAGCAGGACGCCCCAGGACCAGCCGTCCACGGCGATGTGGTGGACCTCGACCAGCAACAGGTGCTCGCCGGGCGCGACCCGGGCGAGCGTGACCCGGACCGGGTGCTGCGTGGACAGGTTCACGGGGCGGCCCAGGTACCGGGCGAAGAGGTCGTCGGGGCCGTTGGCCTCGGTCCGTTCCAGGACGATCCCGCCGGAGGCGTCCACGACCGGCACCGGCTCCCCGCCGACGGAGGTGAACCGGGTGCGCAGTACCTCGTGCCGCTCCACGATCCCGGACAGGGCCCGTTCCAGGCGCGGCACGTCGAGGCTCCCGCGCAGCCTGAGGACGAGCGGAAGCATCGACCCGGTCGAATGTCCGGCCAGCTGGTCCAGGAACCAGAGCCGACGCTGCGCGAAGGATGCCGTGAGGGTGTCGCCGTCGGTCTGTGCCCCCGCGGGGGCCGGGCCTGCTGTCACTGTGCGCCTCCAAGCCGTGTTTTCCAGCAGACTGCCGTCGCCGCACGAGGGCCCATAGGGAAGAAGACGCAGCACCGGACGCAGACCGGGTTGCCCGGCTGTCCTTCCGGCCGGGTCGCCGGAATCTCCCGGTCGCACCCGCTCCGTGCCCCGCGCACCGGCCGGGGACGGGTTCGTTTCGGCCGATTCGCTCGGCGCGACCTCCGGGCACCGCGACCGCGAGGGTGGCGCGGAGCGGAGCGAGCGGGGGTGAGGGCCTGGTGGATCAGACCGCGGCTGTGCATCTCCTCGTCGGCGCCGGCCGGGAGCAGGGAGAGCAGCAGCCGGCCGACGAAGGCCGTGGCGCTGCCGTCGAGCCCTTGGGTGACGTAGGAGCAGGCGATCACGCGCATCGGCGCGGCCGGCCACCGGCGGCCCACGTGGCCCAGCCCGGCCACCCCCGGCAGACGCAGCCGGCCCCATCGCGACCGCGCAGAGCCTTCGGAGTCTCCACCGGGTTCGGCACCCACGTGCCCGACCTGGTCGTCTCGGAGGGACGAACTTCGGCCCCGACGCCGGGGCCACGGCGACCCGTTCGGGCACGGTGGCCGCCGCGATGACGGCCGTCGGGGCGGGGGGCCCGCGATCGCGGTCAGCACGGGTGGGCTCGGACCGCCCGAGTCCACCCGGATCCTCAACGCCGTGCGCCCGACCGTCGACTTCCGGTCAGGCTCGTCGACCGGTTGCGTGGCCGGGCACACGGCTGCCCCCTCCTGCCGGAGGGAATGGGCCTCAATATGGGCGCCTGGACTCCCGTTTGATGGATCGGCGCCCGTGTCGGGGCCGCTGCGGCTGACCGCGGCAGCGCATACCGCACACCGCGCACCGCACACCGGGCGTCATCTCACGTGCGCTGTGCCGCTGCCTTTCGGCGGCGCAGCATCACGGTGACAGGCAGGACGGCACCAGCCAGGAGGAGCCCGGCCGCTCCTCCGTAAGTGGCCATGGCGCTGCCGGTGACGGCGTGCGCCCTGGCCGACCGGCTTTGGCCTGGGTGACGGGGGAAGGTGATGGAGGCGCGGTAGGTGTCCTCGTACAGGCCGCTCTTGAGGTGGAGTGTCGCCGTCCAGGGGCCGTTGGCCACCTGGTCGGTCACCAGGACGGTCACGGTCTCTGACTGGCCGGGTGCGAGAGTGGTGCCGAGCTGTACCGGGTAAGGGCCCGCGCTGATGCTCCCTCGCACTTTGGTCAGGCTCAGGGTCCCGCTCAGGTCCAGGGCGCGGCCTCCGGTGTTGTGGACCTGAGCTCTGACGATGGCGCGGCCTGCCCGGTCGCGTTCGGCGGTCATCGTGCCGACCCTGAATCTGGTCGGTGGTGGGTTGTGACCGCCGACGGAGAGATACAGCCGGATGCCGGCGCGGTTGACCAGGTTGACACCAGGGCCGTTTCCCCCGGACATCTGTGCCCAGACGACGCCGTATCTCTCGCCGGGGGCCGCGTCCCTGGGTACGTGGATCGTCACGGACGTGCGGGCCGTGGAGTGGGGCCGCACGATGAGCCGCCGTCTGTCCAGGGACGTCCAGGAGGTCAGTTCATTTCTGCGTCTTCCGAGCGCTCCGACGAACGACCCGTGCATGATACGCGCGGAGCTGGGATACATCACCACGCGCGCCGGTTCGTCGGAGGTGTTCGCCACCTCCACGCGTCGGCGGATGGTGGTGCCGGGTCGCAGGTTGTCGATGATGTACTGCCGTGCGCGTGTGTCGTTGACCAGGGCCGCGGGGACGTCGAGGAGCCGCACGGAGAAGCTGCCGTAGCCGCCTGAGCCCCCCGCCCCCGCGGCACGGGGTGCCGCGATCGCGGACGGAGGGCCGCAGATGGTCCCGGCCAGCGCCAGCAGACACAGCGCTCCAGCCGGAATGTACTTGTGCACCAGAAGAATCCTCGGGTCTGTTACGTCACGCCACGGAATGCGTGATGGTCGAGGTGTACGTGCCCGCAAGCGAGTTCGCGGGGACCCTGATCGAGATCGTCGGGTTCCAGGTGGCCGAGTTCGAGCCGGAGACCTGGGTGGCGACCTGCACGGGGCCCGGCGGGTACATGGGGCTCAGGTCGCTCGGGGTCACCGTGGCCGTACCGATCACGCTCGCCTGAGGGGCGTGGTACGTGCTGGAGTTCGGCGCGGAGACCGAGATGGTCGTGTTGTTGGGCCCCGTGAAGTCCACGGCCTGTGCCGTGACGGTCCAGCCGGCAGTGCCGCCACGCTGGTCCGTCACAGTGACGTTACCCAGCTGGTTGGAGACCGTCTGCGGGCTGGAACTCACAATGGTCGAACCCAGGTCGACCGATCCCGACGGCACGGTGATACCCAGGCCGCCACCGGTCACTTCCAGCGTCACCGGGGTGTCTTCGGCGGAGGCCGATGTGGGGCAGGCCAAAACTGCCAGGGTTGACAGCATCACCGACAGAGGAATGCCACGACGCATTCTCCTCGTTCCTCTCTGAGTAGAGACGCAACAGCGCCTCGCTTCATGATCACTGGCATGGTGAGGGTCGGCGCCGCCACCTGGGGCTGTTCTCCGATCCGACACGGCGACAGCTAGCCGACCGGCTCAATAGGCACACCAGTGCCCCACTGCCCCGACCAGGCCGAGTACTTCCTTCCGGCAAGCTGCGAACGCCCCGGACGGAGTACGCCTCCCGACAGGCGCCATGTCCGGCAGCAGGGTGGAGAGCCCATCGGGGCAGAAGTCCGACCTGGACGGGAGCAGATACCCGGTTGTGAGAGAGGCACCGACATCACCACGCAGGATCCGCACCCGTACTGAAGTCCGGCTGCGCCGACAACGGGGACGGCACCTGGAAGGTGACCGTGAGCGTGACGGACTCCCCCGCGCGACGGGCCTGGTCAGCGGACCGGGGCGCCGACTCCGCGGTTCCAGGAGCGGCGGATGCAGAAGAACGCCGCCGCGGTGTAGGCGAGGGCGAGTCCGAGGGGCCAGTGGACCGGCGACCCCTGCGTGATCACGGTGCAGCCGCCGCCTGTCACGGGGCGTTCGTGAGCGCGCCGAGCAGCAGAGGGAGAACCCGGGCGCCGCGTCGGGCGGTGTGGACCTTGCTGGTCAACTCGCCCAGGCCGGTGAGGACTTCGTGTGGAGTGTTCCCGGCGACGGCGATAACTCGGTGGCGCGGCCGGGCCATCGCAGACGACCATGCGACGCATGAGTGACGAACCCGCGCGGTGGACCCAGGCGACCGTCTACCCCGACATGTGGGCCGACCCGGACGACGACCCCCGCGAAGGCCCCGTTCCGGACGGCGAGTCGGCGACGCTGCTGGACTACCTGAAGAACTACCGCCTGACCCTGCGGATGAAGTGCGAGGGCCTGGACGCGGAGCAACTGGCCCGTCGGTCGGTTCCGCCGTCCACGATGTCGCTGCTCGGCCTGGTGCGGCACCTCGCCGAGGTGGAGCGGGACTGGCGCAACTGGATCACCGACGGCGACCCGCTGCCGAAGCTGTACGGCGTGCGTGACGGGGACTTCGACGGAGCCGTCGCCGAGCAGGCCGTGGTCGACGCCGCTTACGCCGATCTGGAGCGCGAGCAGGCGGCGACCGACGCCGCGCTGGCCCGGCACCCGGACCTGGGCGAGCGGGTGGGGAAGGACAGGATCCCGGTTCGGGAGCTGCTGGTGCACAGGATCGAGGAGTACGCCCGGCACTGCGGGCACGCCGACCTGTTGCGCGAGTGCGTCGACGGAAGGGTGGGCCAGTGACGAGGGCCGCCTCGGAGGTGACCTGACGGCAGGCCGGTCCCGACCCGGCGTGTCAGCGTGCCGTCAGCGGTCCCTGTCACTGTTGTTCTCGTGAACGGCACGGGAGACCGGGCCGGGAGCGAGGAGAGGTGCCCGGAGTGGCTTATCGGGGACCGGCGAGTACGTCTCGAGGTCGGGCCTCACGGCCCGCGCAGGTTCGAATCCTGCCCTCTCCGCTCGGCCCGAAGCACGTCGTGGATGCCGGGGGGCGTCGGCGTCCGGGGTGCGCGCCATGTGGGTCACTTGCGGAACACGGCCGGCGCGGGGCGTCTCCCGGGAACACAACGGCCGCCCGGCCAGGGCACTTGGCACCTGGCCGGCCGCCCGAGCACTGCCGACGGCGCGTCAGCCGGCGGCGAAGCTCTTCACCTTGTCCAGGGATCCGTTGAACCTGTCGTGGTCACCGACGGTCGGGCCCGAAGAGGTGTACTGCCACATCGTGTACGACGACCAGCCGGCCGGCAGCGTCCCCGCCGACGAGGCGTACCGGGCGACCCAGAGCGGGTTGGTGGCACCGAAGCCCGCATAGTTGCCGGTGCAGTCGCTCCACCAGCTGGTGGCGGTGTAGATGACGGCGGCGCGGCCGGTGCGGGCCTTGTAGCGGTCCAGGAAGTCGCGGATCCAGCTCACCATCCCGCTCTGGGACTTGCCGTAGCAGGCGTCGCCGTACGGGTTCCACTCGATGTCGAGCGCGCCGGGCAGCGTCTTGCCGTCCTTGGACCACCCGCCGCCCTGGTCGACGAAGTAGTCGGCCTGGGCGGCGCCGCCGGTGGTGTCCGGGGTCGCGAAGTGGTACGCACCACGGATCAGGCCGGCGTCGTAGGCGCCGTCGTACTGTTGGCTGAAGTAGGTGTTCGTGTAGTACGTGCCCTCCGTGCCCTTGGTGTAGGCCCAGCGCACGCCGCTGTTCCACAGGGTGCTCCAGGAGACGTCGCCCTGGTAGCTGGCGACGTCGACGCCTTCGGTCTGGGTCACCCGTGGGACCGACACGGGGCCGTCGTCGGTGGCGGTTTCGCCGTCGTGGGCGAGTACCCCCATGCCCATGTAGGCGCTGCCGCGCTCGACTGTGGACTCGGCCGCCGAGGGCACGGCCGCGGGGATCGACAGGGTCAGCAGGAGGCCGGTCAGTGCGCTGGCCACGGACCAGCGTGAGCGGCGGCGATTTCGGGCTATATGGCTCGTCACGGGATCCATCAGACCTGCAGGCTGACCACCCCGCACTCCGGATCCCGACCAACTACGCCATATCGGCCGGGTATTTACGCCAAGTGAGTGGCCGGGCCGTCCTACCCGCATGGTCATGGGCGGCGCCGGGCAGGCGCCGCCCATGACCGGCCGCTCCGGCGTGGGTCAGCCGTCGATGCGGTGCTGCGTCCAGAAGGAGGTCAGGTCGGTGCTCGTGGCGGCCTGGGCGGCCGCCTTGAACTCGGCCGTCGTCGAGACGCCGTACCAGTGCGCGGTCGCGTAGTCCTTCAGCAGCTTGGCCATGGCCGTGTCGCCGAGGACGCGCCGCAGGTCGTGCAGGGCGCACTTGCCGTAGCCGTAGACCACGGTGGAGTACCGGGACGAGTGCGCGTCCCAGTAGGCCATCGAGTTGGTGATCTTCTCCGCGCTGGAGGCCCAGGAGACACTGCTCCAGCAGTTGCTGCCGGTCTTGCCGAGGGCCAGGTCGGTGGCGTAGTCGGTGAAGGCCTCGTCCAGCCACGGGCTGTTGTACTCGTCGTCGCCGACGATGCCGTACCACCACTGGTGGCCGATCTCATGGGTGAGCGCCGTGGTGCTCACCAGGTCGAGGACGAAGCCGGGGTACTCCATCCCGCCGAACCAGTAGTTGTTGTCGATGACCGCGTCCAGCTCACCGTAGGGGTAGGCGCCGAAGCGTGCCGCGTGGGCGTCGACGGCGGTCTTGGCGGTGCTGAGCATCGACTGGGCGCTGGAGGAGCTGATCCCCGAGACGGAGTAGATGTTCACCGGGACGCCGCCCGGCGAGGTGCCGGAGATCTTGGTGAAGGGTCCGGCGGCCCAGGCGAAGTCACGGACCTTGGAGGCGGTGGCGGTGGTGACCGTACGGCCGCTGGAGCCCGGGGTGTCGGTGGAGGTACCGGTGGCCGGGACCAGCAGGGTGCTGGGGTGGTCCAGGGTCACCTTGAAGTCGGCGGCCAGGGAGTAGAAGGACTCGCCGTTGTTGGTGTACGGGTCCAGGTGCCAGCCCGCGCTGTCGCGCACCGCGAGGACGGGCAGGGCGTTGCCGATGAAGCTGAAGGCGCCGTCGTGCCCGAACCGGTCGGCGCCGCTGGGCACGGTGACCCCCAGGTCGAAGCCGATCGTGGCGGGCTGCCCCTGGTTCAGCGGTGCAGGCAGGGTGACCTTCAGGGCCGTGCAGTCGGCCGAGAGCGCGCCCGCGGTGCCGCCGGTGACGTTGGTGACCGTGATGGGCATCGCCGAGCAGGTGCCGTGGTAGTTGTCCCACAGCCTCAGGTACACCTCGCTGAGCGCGGTGGCGGACGCGTTGGTGAAGGACACGCTCTCGTGCCCGTTCCAGACGGTGCCGCTGGTGTCGCTGCTGAGGCTGACGGTGTAGGAGGGCGCGGCGGGGGTGCGGGTCGAGTCCGCCGGCGGCGGGGTGGTGTCGCCGGAGGTGGCGAGGGCGACGTCGTCCAGGACGAAGCTCGTCTGGAGGCTGGAGTCCTCGGTTCCGGTGAAGGACACGTTCACGGTCTGGCCCGCGAACGACGACACGTCGAACGACTTCTGCACGTAGCCGGTGTTGTCGTCGAGGTTCGAGTACGTCGCCAGCGTGGTGCTGCCGATCTTGGCCGTCAGCTTGTCGTACGCGATGGACGAGGTCGTCTCGTCGGTGTCGATGTGCAGCCAGAAGGTGAGGGTCGCGGAGCTGCACCCGCTCGGGATGGTGACGCTCTGCGAGAGCGTGTCGGTGTGGGTGCTGCCCACACCGTTCAGCCAGGCGAAGGAGGAGCCGCCGTGGGCGCTCTCGCCGGTGCGGCTGGTGATCACGCTCGACGAGGACTGGGTCCAGGGCGAGGTGCCGCTTTCGAAGCCCCCGTTGGTGACCGTCTGCGCCGGAGTGCAGGCGGCGGCCACCGGTTGCCCGGCGGGCTGGGCGGCGGCGGGGGTGGCGGGGAGGGAGAGGGCGGCCAGCGCGGCGACGGTGAGAGCACCGGCGCCGAGGGCCTTGTGGGGGGTCGGTCTCACACGCTACTCCTTTGCGGCGGCCGGGATTCCGGCCTGCTCGATGGCCGCCCGGCCGGCTGGGGTGCGCCGGGGCGGCCGCGGGGTTGGGGTTGCGCGATCGCTGTGCGGGGTGGTGCGCCGCGCCCTCATGGGGTCAGGGCGAGGACTGCCGAAAGAGTGACAGATTTGACCAGGGCATGCCAGAAGGCTCCGGAAAGTGGGTGGCGGTGCTCCTGATGACCTGAGGCGGTGCGGTGCGGGTCAGGACCGCGACGCCGGATGCGCCACGTATCCCCCGATGCCGGCGAGCACGCCCGCTGCGGCGAGCAGCAGGGTCACGGTGATGCTCACCCGCAGCAGGAGGGCGCCGACAACCGCGCCCACCAGGACCGCCGGCAGGCCGGCGGCGCGGTAGCGCTGGGCACCGTCCCCGGTCCCGCCGCCCAGGGGCGACCGCCTGATCAGAGTCACGAGGGTGCCGGTGATGAGCGTGGTGTTCAGGACCGCCCCGAGGCGCCACATCGTCGCACTGCGCATCCCCATGGCCAGCGCGATCAGCGCGGTCACGACGTAGTGGCGCGGTTCCGGATGCGCGCCGACGGGGCGCAGGCCGATCGCGGTCAGCGCCGCGGTCACGAGAAGGGCGGCCGCGAGTGCGGCCGAGGTGAACAGCCAGCGGCGCCGCCGCCCGGAGAGCGCGGCGCCCAGACGGCTGCCGACGACCGCGCCGACGCTGAACGCCATGAGCGCCGTACCGGATCCGATCGGCGAGAGCCCTTCCGCGCCGGCGAGGGAGAAGCCGAGGAAGAGGATGTTGCCGGTCATGAAGGCGGTGAAGACCTGCCCGAGGCCCAGGTAGGCCACCGCGTCGACGATTCCCGTGGCGGCCGTCACGACGAGGAGCGCCTTCGGGAGCGGATCGGGGCGGCCGGGTCGTCCGGGCATGGGCTCACCTTCCTCCGCCCCACTACACCCCGGCCGCCGGCCCCCGGCATGTCGATCTCCCCGGCGGCGGTGCGATCAGTGGGTGTCCAGGCGCATGAACACCGCTCGCAGCCGGGTGCCGTCCGGTCCCGGCCAGCCGCCCGCGACATGGCCGAGCGCTCCCTGCTCGGGCAGCGGCATGTTCTCGGGGACGGGCCGCAGGACGCGGTGGAGATGGAGGATCGTGCCGTGCGGTGCGGGGAGGTGGGTGCCCTGCTCGTCGTCGGTGGGCCGGGGTGTGAAGTCCTGCGGAGAGAAGGGCTCCCCCTCGTAGGAGCGGGTCACCTCACGGTCGGGGGTGTCGCTGATGCTCTGGGCCATCGCCTGCGCCTTGCCCTCGATCAGTGAGAGCAGTTCGGCGACCAGCACCGGGTCGTGGCAGCCGTCGTAGGCCCAGCGCTTGCCCAGCACGCCGTGCTGCATCGTGCCGACGAGCGCGTCCTCGGCCCCCTCCAGCGGCGCGCCGCGATAGGTGAGGGGGATCAGGTAGGCGGTCGGCTCGGGGGTGGAGGTGTCGGTGGCCACCATGAACTCGATGCCGACCTCGCCCTCCGGGTCGTCCAGCCGGAAGCCGCCGGACTTCGTCAGCACGGGGGCGTCCGGAGCGCCGCGGTACCAGGGCCGGGTGGGCAGCCAGGCGGTGAGGAGTTCGACCTTGGTCGGCGTGATGGTGGTGTGGTGGATGACGGCCATGCCGGTGACTCTCCTCCGTCGGGCTGTTGCGGACCCTCGAAGCCTTCCACACCGGCTGAGCTGGTCACTCCTGAGCCCCGGTCAGCGCGGGAGTCAACTCGGACCAGGGGTTGGGCGGTTCACCGGTGACCGGTCCGCAGACGGCCGCGCCGCGCTCGTGCGCGGTGCGGACGGCGAGCGGGACCAGGGCCTCGGGTACGCCGTAGACGAGATGACAGAACCGTTCGGGCGGATGGCGTGCCGTCCAGACCGGCCGGGTGAACGCCGAGACGTACGTGGACCAGGGGCCCTCGAAGGTGACGGTCAAGTCGGCGAGACGGATGTAGCCGGAGGCCGGGCCCCGGACGGCGCACCGGCGGGCCGCTGGGGCCCGCCGGGCGAAGCGCCAGTGGTCCAGACCGGATGAAGATCTGGCCCGAGGGTCCGATTCAGGTCACTCGCACCCTCCGTCCGGTTGGTCCGTCAGGCGCAGAGCACGCGCGTCTCGGGCGTGTGGACGGGTCCGGAGCCGGTGTTGCTGCCGTCGCTGAACTCGGCGCAGTACCGAGCGCGCGGAACGCGGGCCCCCGTTTGCGGAGTGGGTCGGTTCTTTGCCAGACACCGCTTTACGGCCGCCGCGCCTGCGCCGCACCCACCCCGCTTCCCGGCGCGAATGTTGCTTCCCGCTTCTGGTCCGTGAGACCTACCGGACGGTATACAGACCCAGTTGAGCGCGCGGACCGCTCTTTCAGGGCGGAGCCGTGCGATGTCACGGCCTCAGGGGGAGGAATCCATGGCGAACGACACGCATGCGCCGGGCGGGGCGAGAGGCCGGCGGCGAACCGGCGTGCTGGGGGCGGCACTGGGGGGCTGCGCCCTCGTCGCCGCGTCGACGGTGCCCGCGGCGGCACAGGGCCACGAGCTCACCTATGTCTCCCTCGGGGACTCCTACACCTCGGGCCCGCTCATCCCGCGCCAGACGGACGCCGACTGCGCCCGCTCCGACCACAACTACCCCTCGCTCGTGGCGGCGCAGCGCGAGGCGACCGTGTTCAAGGACGTGAGCTGCGCCGGGGCCACGACGAACGAGATGTGGAAGCCGCAGGGCACCGATGCCCCGCAGCTCGACGCGCTGGGACGGGACACCGACCTGGTGACGGTGCAGATCGGCGGCAACGACGTCGGTTTCGGCTCGATCATCGGCACCTGTGCCCGCCTCGGCGCCCAGGACCCGACAGGCAACCCCTGCGAACGCTCGTACAAGGCCGGGGGCTACGACCGGTTGGCGCTGACCGTTCTGGAGACCGCGCCGAAGATCGACCGGGTGCTGCGGGCCGTGCACGCCCGGGCCCCGCACGCGCGGGTGGTCCTCGTCGGCTATCCGGACCTGCTGCCGGACGACGGCAGCGGCTGCTTCCCCTCGGTGCCGTTCGGACAGCGCGACTTCCCCTACCTGCGGGACACCGAGAAGCGGCTGAACCTGATGCTGCGCCTGGTCGCCGCGTGGAACCGGGCCGAGTACGTCGACACCTACGGCCCCACGGTCGGCCACGACATGTGCAAGGCGCCCGCGGACCGCTGGATCGAGCCGCTGCAGCCGGCCTCGCCCGCGGCCCCCGCACACCCGAACGCCAAGGGCGAGGCCGCCATGGCACAGGCCGTGCTGGACCGGCTGGAGCGGGGTCGTGGCCGCGGCTGAGCACACGCGGTGACGGCGTGCGCACACCGGTGCGACCGATGAGCGCACGCCGTCGTATCTGTCGTATCCGTCGTACGGCCCTGGGCCTCAGCCGCCGAGCGCGGCCAGCACCACGCCCTTGGCCTCCTCCTGCACCCGGGCGAGGTGGTCAGGGCCGAGGAACGACTCGGCGTAGACCTTGTAGACGTCCTCGGTGCCCGAAGGGCGGGCCGCGAACCAGGCGTTGGCGGTGGTGACCTTGATCCCGCCGATGGCGGCGCCGTTGCCCGACGCCTCGGTCAGGACGCCGGTGACCGCCTCTCCGGCGAGGGTGTCGGCGGTGACCTGGGCCGGGGACAGCTTCGCCAGCAGCGCCTTCTGCTCACGGGTGGCCGGGGCGTCGATGCGGGCGTAGGCGGGTTCGCCGAAGCGGGCGGTCAGGTCCGCGTAGTGCTCGGACGGCGTCCTGTCCGTGACCGCCGTGATCTCGGAGGCGAGCAGGGCGAGGAGGATGCCGTCCTTGTCGGTGGTCCACACCGAGCCGTCGCGGCGCAGGAAGGACGCGCCGGCCGACTCCTCGCCGCCGAACCCGATGGTGCCGGCGGCGAGCCCGTCCACGAACCACTTGAACCCGACCGGCACCTCGACCAGTTGACGGTTCAGGTCGGCGGCGACGCGGTCGATCATCGTGGAGGAGACCAGCGTCTTGCCGACGCCCGCGTCGGCGGGCCACTGCTCGCGGTGCCGGTAGAGGTAGGAGATGGCGACCGCGAGGTAGTGGTTGGGGTTCATCAGGCCCGCGTCGGGGGTGACGATGCCGTGCCGGTCCGCATCCGCGTCGTTGCCGGTGGCGATGCGGAAGCGGTCGCGCTGCTCGATGAGGGAGGCCATCGCATAGGGCGAGGAGCAGTCCATGCGGATCTGGCCGTCCCAGTCCAGCGTCATGAACCGCCAGGTGGGGTCGGTGTTCGGGTTGACCACGGTCAGGTCCAGGCCGTGCTCCTCGGCGATCCGGCCCCAGTAGGCGACGGACGCTCCGCCGAGCGGGTCGGCGCCGATGCGCACGCCGGCCGCTCGGACCGCGTCGAGGTCCAGGACGTTCGGCAGGTCGCCGACGTAGGCCCCCAGGAAGTCGTACCTCCGGGTGGTGCCGGCCGCGAGCGCACGGGTGTAGGGCAGCCGCTGTACGTCCTTCAGGCCGCCGGTGATGATCTGGTTGGCGCGGTCCTGGACCCAGGAGGTCGCCTCGGAGGCCGCCGGGCCGCCGCTGGGCGGGTTGTACTTGAAGCCGCCGTCGGCGGGCGGGTTGTGCGAGGGGGTGACGACCACGCCGTCGGCCAGGCCCGAACTGCGGCCCCGGTTGTGGGTGAGGATCGCGTGCGAGACCACGGGCGTGGGGGTGTAGCCGTCCGCGCTGTCGATGAGTACGGTCACGCCGTTCGCCGCGAACACCTCCAGGGCGGTGACCTTCGCGGGCTCGGACAGGGCGTGCGTGTCGGCACCGAGGAACAGGGGGCCGTCCACGCCCTGGGCGGCGCGGTACTCGCAGATGGCCTGGCTGGTGGCGGCGATGTGGTCCTCGTTGAAGGCGGTCGCCAGGGACGAACCCCGGTGCCCCGAGGTGCCGAACGCCACCCGTTGCGCCGGGTCGGCCGCGTCGGGGTGCAGCGCGTAGTACGCCGTGACCAGCCGGGCCACGTCGACAAGGTCCTCGGGACCGGCCGGCCGGCCGGCTCGCTCGTGCGGCATGAGTCCGCTCCTCCGCATCGGTGTGATCGATCGCTCCGACCCCATCCTTCCCCGTCAGGGGGCCGGCAGGCGAGTGCGCCACCCGACGCGGGGAGCGGCGCGGGGCCGTCTGCCCCACGATCCGGTCCGCCGGTCTTCCGGCTCGGCCGCATCCGCGCGCGTGCCGTTTCCGACAGGCAGGTGTCCCCCGTGTCCGCACCCACCGTCAGGGCCCCATGGCAGCTTGCCCGTTGTGCCCGGGCCGCCGTGGCCGCGGCCGTGGTCCAGCGCCTCACGGCGCGGCAGGCCACGGCACTGGAAGCGACGCTTCCGGTGGCCGGTGCCGTGGAGCTGCCGCGCCTGTCCTGGGTCAGCCGATGTGGTAGCTGTCCCCGTAGACCTTCCAGTCCAGTGGGGTGTTCAGGTCGAGGTTGCCCTTGCGCAGGAAGACCCGCTGTTCGGTGTCGACCCTGCTGGTGTCGCTGTGCGCCTCCTCCTGCTTCATGGCCCACACCCGGGCGTCGAGGAAGGCGTTGAGGTACGTCGTCTCGTTTCCGCCCTGCGCCGGCGGCTTGGCGCTGCGCAGGGCACGCTTGCGGATGTTGCGGAAGCTGGTGGGGTCGTCACCGTCGCCGTGCATGACGATGGCGTCGTAGTAGGTGAACTGGCCGAGGGCGCGCAGCCCGTCCGCCTTGCCCTGGGCGACCGCGGGGTTGAAGTAGACACGGTCGCGTTCGTCGTTCTGCGCCTGCTGGAACGCGGAGTCCTGGGCCGCCTTGCGCCAGTCCTTGGGGTAGTCGGGGTCCAGGCCGCTGTGCGAGTCGCTGCCGTTGACCCGGCGCAGGGCCGGCAGGTACTTGGCCAGGACGTTGCCGGGCTTGCGGTCGGTGTAGAGCTGGACGAGGTCGAGCATGTCGCCGGTGCCGGAGCAGAAGCCGATGATGCCGGCGGTGTAGCCGCGGCCGTCGCCGATGTCCTCGATGTACTTGTACTGGGCCTTCCAGTCGAGCGAGGAGTTCTCCGCGCTGGAGACCAGCCGCATGGCTGTCTCCTTCTTCGCCGGGTCGTCGAGGCCGGGCGCGGCAGCCGGTGCCGCCGCGACGCGCTCGACGCCGAGCAGGGCGCCGGAGGCGACGGCGCCGAGGACGGCGACGACGGTCCGGCGGGAGAGACGGGCGGAGACTGCCGATTCGCGCTCTGTGTGCTCCACTAGGACTCCAAGTAGGGGTGGGGGGTGGGAGGTTGGTCCGTACCGGCACTGGTAGGAAAGTTTCCTATCAAACACCGAGGGGGCCGGTAACCCGTCTCGGGAGAAGTTCGTAGGATCGAACAGCACGGCCGTACCGTGCCGGATTCAGAAACCGGACCGCTCAATGCCATGCGAGGCAGCGGTTGGACTTACGAATCATGAAGGCGCAGGGTGGACGAGCCCCTTCGCACACGAAGGGCACCCCCCTACGGCACCACCCGGAGACGACCCGATGAACCACGTCGCGGACCCCGACCGCTACAACGGCACCATGCGCTACCGCCGCACCGGCCGCTCGGGACTGGACCTCCCGCTCCTGTCCCTGGGCTACTGGCACAACTTCGGCGACGACCGCCCCTTCGAGACGCAGCGCGAGATCGCCCTGCGCGCCTTCGACCTCGGGATCACCCACCACGACCTGGCCAACAACTACGGTCCGCCGTACGGAGCGGCCGAGATCAACTTCGGCCGGCTGCTGAAGCAGGACCTCGCGCCGTACCGGGACGAGCTGGTGGTCTCCACCAAGGCCGGCTGGGACATGTGGCCCGGCCCCTACGGGCAGGGCGGCGGCTCCCGCAAGTACATGCTGGCCTCACTGGACCAGTCCCTGCGCCGCATGGGCCTGGACTACGTGGACATCTTCTACTCCCACCGGCTGGACGCGAGCACGCCGCTGGAGGAGACGATGGGCGCGCTCGACACGGCCGTCCGCCAGGGCAAGGCGCTGTACGTCGGCATCTCCTCCTACGACTCCGAGCGCAGCCGCCAGGCCGTCGCGATCCTGCGCGAGCTCGGCACCCCGCTGCTGATCCACCAGCCGTCGTACAGCATGGTCAACCGCTGGATCGAGACCGACGGCCTGCTGGACGCGGCCGAGGAGGAGGGCTTCGGTGTCATCGGGTTCACGGCACTCGCCCAGGGCCTGCTGACCGGCCGCTACCTCGACGGCGTGCCCGAGGGCTCGCGGGCCGCGGCCGGCACGTCGTTCGACCGGGCATGGCTGACCGAGGACATGCGGCAGCGGCTGCGCTCCCTGAACGACATCGCCGCCCGGCGCGGGCAGACCCTGGCCCAGATGGCGCTGGCCTGGGCACTGCGGGACGAGCGGGTCACCTCGCTGGTCATCGGCGCCTCCCGCGTCGAGCAGCTGGAGCAGAACGTGGCCGCGCTGGAGAACCTCGACTTCAGCGCCGAGGAACTGGCCGAGATCGACAAGTACGCCACCGACGGCGGTGTGGACCTGTGGCGGGACGCGCGGCTGGGCAATCTGGGCTGAAGCGTGGCACGCAGTGACACCCGTCACTGACATAAGAGAAAAAAATAGGACATAATGGAAGCAGTCCGGCCCCCGCCTCCGCGATCTCAAGGAGCCGCTTCCCGCATGGCCTACGGAGCCCACCACAGTCCCTTCCCGTCCCCGCACCCCGACCTGCGTCTCGCCCGCGACTGCACGCAGTGCCTCGGATGGGGAACCGTCGTCACCCGCGACGGGGACCACGCACTGTGCCTCAGCTGCCAGCCCGACCAGGGGCACGGCGAGAACGGCCTCCGCTCCGCCTCGTAACCCGCTCACCCCCCTGCCCACCCGGAACCCTGCGACGGCCATTTCGCCGTCAGGTCAGGCTTCCGGTAATGGTTTCACCAAGAAACCTGCGAATGGGGCGGGGGGCGGCCATGGGTGCCGCACGCACGAGTACGACACCGTTGCCGGGCATCGGTGTCCGGTACGACCTCACGACCCGGCAGCGGCGCCGGCCGTCGGTGGTGGCCCGTCGCGACGGGCCGAGAACGCTGAGCGCCTACCGCGGTGACGATCCCGACGCCTGCGCGCTGTCCGTCCGGCTCACCCGCGGGGAGGCGGAGGCGCTGGCCGAGGCGCTGAAGCCGACACACCACAGCCCGAACCTGCTGTCCATACACCACCGAACTGGGTCTGGTGGCCGAGCGGGCCCGGCTGTCCGCCACGTCGCACTGGAACGGGCGGCTGCTCGGCGACACCCGGATGTGCACCGAGACACCGGCGTGTCGATCGTGGCCGTACTGCGACCGGCCGAGGCGATCCCCTCTCCCGGCTTCCGGCTGGCCGGCGGGGACACCCTGATCATGATCGGCACCCGTGAGGGCGTCGACGCGGCCGCCGCGATACTCGGCCGGGAGCGAGGCGGATGCACTCCTCCGCGGTCTTCCTGATCGAGTTCGGCGCGATCATCCTGGCCCTCGGACTGCTGGGCCGGCTGGCCGCGCGCCTGCGAGGTCGTCAAGGAGCAGTCGGCGCCCTGGACGGTCTCCAGCTGGGGGACGTCGTACACGTACACGAACCTCTCGGACCACTACCCCTTGCGGGCGTACGCGGGATGGGAGCCCTTCGGTGTGTCGTCGCCGACGGGCTCGTGCCCCCCGCGCAGGGCGGAGGCGAGGGCCGAGACCAGGGCCATGCCGGCGGCGACCCCGAAGACGATGCTCAGGCCGTGGTGGAAGGGGCCGGAGACCAGCTGCGGGAAGAAGGTGTGACCGGTCAGGGTGGCGCGCTGGGCTGCCGTCAGGTGGGCCGGCGTGCCGCCGGAACCGAGCAGGTGGCCGATGGGGTTGTTGCCCAGGAAGGTCGCGAAGAGGGTGCTGACCGGGGGCAGTGAGGCCACCTCGTGGGCGGTGCCGGCGGGCACGCCGTGTGCCTGGAGCCCGCTGCTGAGCGTCGACGGCAGCGAGGAGGCCAGCCCGGAGACCATCAGCGAGAAGAAGACGCCGATGGACAGGGCGGTGCCCGAGTTCTGGAAGGTGGAGCGCATTCCGGAGGCCACGCCCCGGTAGCGGGCGGGGACGCTGCCCATCACGGACGAGGTGTTGGGCGCGGAGAACATGCCCTGGCCGAAGCCGTTGAGGAACAGCAGCGCGGCGAACGGGCCGTACGCGAAGTTCACGGGGAGCGCCAGCAGGCCCAGGAAGGAGCCGGCGACCACGATCAGGCCGGCCGTGGAGAACAGGCGGGCGCCGAACCGGTCCGAGAGGTACCCGGAGACGGGGCCGGCGATCAGGAAGCCGAGGGTCAGCGGCAGCATGAAGATGCCGGCCCACAGCGGGGTGTCCTCGAAGTCGTAGCCGTGCAACGGCAGCCAGATGCCCTGCAGCCAGATGATGAGCATGAACTGCAGCCCGCCGCGGGCGATCGCGGTCAGCAGGGCGGCCAGGTTGCCGGCGGCGAAGGCCCGCACCCGGAACAGGGACAGCCGGAACATCGGTTCGGCGACCCGGGTCTCGGCCACGCAGAACACGAGCAGCAGGAGGACGCCGCCGATCAGGCCCGCGAGCACCCAGGGGTTGGTCCATCCGGTGGCGTGGCCGCCGTAGGGCTGGATGCCGTAGGTGATGCCGGCGAGGAGGATGCCGGCGCCCGTGGCGAACGTGATGTTGCCGAGCCAGTCGATCCGGCCGCGTCCGCCGGCCGCGGTCTCGCGCAGGCTGAGGTACGACCAGATCGTGCCGGTCACGCTGACCGGGACGCTGACCCAGAAGACGGCACGCCAGTCGACAGCGGCCAGCAGGCCGCCGGCGAGCAGGCCGAGGAACTGCCCGGCGAGCGCGGTGATCTGGTTGATGCCGAGGGCCATGCCGCGCTGCCGGGCCGGGAAGGCGTCGGTGAGGATGGCGGCCGAGTTGGCGGTGAGCATGGAGCCGCCGAAGGCCTGCACGATGCGCCACAGGATCAGCCACAGGGCGCCCGCGCCGGCCCGGAACGGGTCGAGGGACAGCGCGACGGAGGCACCGGCGAAGACCAGGAAGCCGAGGTTGTAGATGCGGACCCGGCCGAACATGTCCCCGAGCCGGCCGAGGACGACGACCAGCACGGCCGAGACCAGCAGATAGCCGAGGATCATCCACAGCAGATAGCCGATGTTGCCCGCGGCGAGCGGGTCCAGGCCGATCCCGCGGAAGATCGCGGGCAGCGAGATGATCACGATGGAGGCGTCCATCGTGGCGATCAGGACGCCGAGTGTGGTGTTGGACAGGGCGACCCACTTGTAGCCGGGTCCTGGTGGGGTGTCGCGGAGGCGGGCGGAGCGGGCGAGCAGGCGGCCGCGCGGGCCGTCGGCGGACCCGCCCGGGGCGCTGCCCGGCGCCTGGCCGCTCACAGCTGCTCCGCCAGCCGGTCGAGGAGGGGCAGCGTGGCGCGCAGGGCGTCGCGCTCCTGTGGGGTGAACCCGTCCAGGGCCTGGGCGAGCCGGGCCACGGACTCGGAGCGGCGCTCCGCCAGCACGGCGCGGCCCGCGTCGGTGATCGACACGACGGCCCGCCGTCCGTCGGCCGCGTCGGGGGTACGGCTGACCAGTCCGCGCTGTTCGAGCCCGGCGAGCGTGGTGGCCATCGCCTGGGGGCGGACGCGCTCCAGCTCGGCGAGCGAACCCGGCGAGTCCGGCCCGGCGGTGGCCAGCCGGGACAGCACGGACACACCGGAGAGGGTCACGTCCCCGACGGCGTGCGCCTGGCGCAGCCTGCGGACGGTCCGGCCCATGGCCAGCCGCAGCGCGGCCGCGAGCGCCGTGTTGTCCTGCGGCGGGCCCGGGGGGCGGGTGCCGTTCTCGGTCCTGTTCTCCACGTCCACGTTTACTAACAATAGGTTTATCAGTCTGGACTGTTCAACCAAGTGTGAGTAATCGATGCGGGCCGGGGCGGTTAGGCCTTGGGCCACGACCGGTCGTCGGGTTCCGGGGGCGGGTGGGGTGGCGGGAGCTCGCCCGCGGTGAGGTGTTCCAGGACCTGCGCCAGTTCCTGGCAGGCCTGCTCGACGGAGCGGCGGGTGTTGCGCTGCTCGGTGATGACGGCCGACAGCAGCAGCGCGGTGAGGGCCATCGCGCCGTTGAAGGCCTGGAGTTTCGCCATGACCTCGATCCGGGTCAGCCCCGCGAACGCCCCGACGCCGTCCGTCGCGGCGACGGTGGCCAGCACGGACGTGACCAGCGCGCAGAGCATGCTGCCCACGAGCTGGAAGCGCAGGGCGGCCCAGATGATCAGCGGATACACGAGGAAGAGCAGGCTGATCGAGCTGTAGGCGGCCAGCGGTACGACACAGAAGGTCACGATCGCCAGCGCGGTGGCCTCCTTCCAGCGCACGAGCGGCGGCGGCCAGCGGGACCTGAACAGCAGCAGCAGCAGGAGCGGGGTGACGATCAGGACCCCCATCGCGTCGCCCACCCACCACCCCAGCCAGACGGCCCAGAAACTGTGTTCGGCCAGCTTGCCCGTGAGGACGAGGAGGCCGACGCCGATGGTCGCGCTGATCAGCATGGCGGTCAGCGCGCCGAGGAACACCAGGGCGAGGCCGTCACGCAACCGGCCGAGGTCGGTGCGGAAGCCGGCGCGGCGCAGCAGCAGCGCCGCGCACACGGGCGCCGCGGTGTTTCCGACCAGGAAGCCCAGCACGTCGATGCTGGGGGTGATCAGGTACAGGATGGCGCCGAGCGCCCCGATCGCGACTCCGGGCCAGCAGCCCAGCCCGAAGATCAGCAGGGCGGCGACGGCGACGCCGGTGGGCGGCCAGATGGGGGTGAACACGGAGCCCTCGACGACGAGCCGGCGCAGGAGCCCGAGCCGCGCCGCGCCGTAGTAGCAGGCCGCGACGGCCAGCACCCGGACGACGTAGCCGCCGGGCCGGCGCAGATCCTCGAAACCCACCACAGCAGCAATCTCACACCGATGGCCCGCAGCCGGCGAGGCGAGGGCCGTCCGGTCCCGCTCTATGGCTGAAAGCCGGGCTTCAGGGCGCCCCACCGGTCGGACAGCCACGCCCCCGGCCCGTCGAGGCCCACGACGAGCACGGCGGCGTCGTCCTCGTGCCCCACGCTCTCCGCGCCCTTGATCACGGCCGCGGCCAGCGCATGCGCCTCAAGTCCCGCGACGGCAGCGATGCCCGCGAGCCGCACCACCTGGTCCAGGCCGTCCTCGATGCTCAGCGACGGGCCCTCCACGACACCGTCGGTGAGCAGGACGAACACCCCGCCCGTGGTGAGCCGGTGCCGGGTCACCGGGTACTCCATCCCCGGCTCGACGCCCAGCGGTGGCCCGCCCTGGTCGTCCACCACGCCGGACTTCCCGTCCGCCGTGGCCCAGATGAACGGGATGTGCCCGGCCCGCGCGCTCTCCAGCACGCCCGTGGCCGGGTCGAGCCGCAGGAAGGTGCAGGTGGCGAACAGGTCGCTGCCCAGGGAGAGCAGCAGCTCGTTGGTCCGGGCGAGGAGTTCGCCCGGCTCGCTGGTCACCGAGGCGAGGGCACGCAGCCCGGCCCGGACCTGGCCCATGAAGGCGGCGGCCTCGATGTTGTGGCCCTGCACGTCGCCGATGCACAGCCCGACGAGGCCCTCGGGCAGGGCGAAGGCGTCGTACCAGTCGCCGCCCACGTTGAGGCCGTGGCAGGCGGGTGCGTACCGGACCGCGAGGTGCAGGCCCGGGGCGGCGGGCAGGTCCCGGGGCAGCATGCCGCGCTGCAGCGCGATGGCCAGCTCGACCTGGGTGCGCTGCAGCTCCGCGCGCTCGCGTGCCTGGGCGGTGAGCGAACCGAGTCTGGCCAGCAGCTCGTCGCCGTCGTCCGTGGAGCGCTTGCGGGGCATCGGTCACTCCGGATGGGCGGTGGCCCGTCAGGGCAAACGTCTAGATTTTACCGTTATTGAATGATCCCGCCTCAGGGGAATCCGCCCCTGGGACCGACGGTCACCGAGCGCCCCGCACGACCAGCCCCCGGGCACCGAGAGCCGCCGCCCACACCAGCAGCGGGAACGCCGCCACCCGTTCCATGCCGCCCATGCCGAGCCCGAGGTACTGGTGGGAGAGGAAGAGCACGAAGGCTGCGAGTGCCACGACGCCGAGCAGTCCGCTCCCCCACCGCAGCGGACGGGGCAGGTCCAGGGCGGCACCCGAGAGCAGCAGACCGAGGTTGCCGGTCGCCATGATCAGCAGGGCGCCCAGGACGTGCTGGTTCTCGTGCATGTCCGCGGGCGCGAGCCCGGCCAGCACGAACCCGGCACCGGCACCGGCCAGCAGCAGCCGGGAGGCGGTCGCGGCCGCGCCGCGCCGCCACAGGGCACCGGTCAGCAGGACACCGGCGGCGAACAGCACACCGAGGGTGACGAACGAGACGTTCATCAGCGCGTGCTCGGGCGAGCAGACGTAGCGCGGTTCGGGGTCCGGCTGCCAGGCACAGTGCGCGTTGCCCAGATCACTGATGTTGTTCCGCGCCCAGCTGTACGGCCTCGCCCACGCCGACCCGGCTACGCCCTGCAGGACGAAGAACTGCGCCACACCCACGACCCACGCCGCACACCCCCACCGATACCGCACCTGTCCGCCACCCCTCGGCCGCCCTCGATCGAATCCGGTGCCCACAGCCGATCACGCGGCGGGCACCCGGGGCACTGCGGCAGACCCCCGGAAGGGGGGTGAGGATTTCCCCATGTGTGCGGCTCAGCCGTACCGGGCCCGTCGTCCGTGCGGCGGACGCCCCCTCACATCCATCCGTCCAGCGCAGACATGAACCCCTCGAAGTCGTCCCGGTAGAGGGTGTGCCCCGCCCCCTGGACGGTGCGGATCTCGAAGCCCCTCCGCGCCAGCTCCCCCGCCGCCTCCGGGGACACCAGACGGCTGGGGTCGGCCAGCACGACCAGTGAGGGCACCACCGGGCGGGCCGGGGTCCGGCTGACCGCGTAGGCGTCGGGGAGGGCGTGGGCGGTCGTGGGGTCCCAGACGGCGAGCGTGGCCAACTCGATCTCCACGTCGGCCTCTTCCCACCGCGGGTTGAAGCCGGTGATCATCGCACGGGGCGCGTCCTTGAAGGACGGGAAGGCGATGGCGGCCGCGGCGGCGTTGCCGCCCAGCTCCCAGGCCGGGTCGCAGTAGACCGCCCGGTCCGGTACGAGGCGCTCGACGGCGAGGGCCAGCGCCATGGCACCGAGCGAGTGGCCGATCGCCAGCTCCGGGCCCTTGGGCAGGGTTTCCACGAGATCGTCGGCCCAGATCTCGGCGCCGTACTCCCCCCGGCCGCTCGCACCGTGCCCGCGCAGATCCACGCCGATGACCCGGTAGCCCTTGTCCGCCAGCGCCGGCGCGACCCGGCGCCAGGTCCTGTGGTCGGACATGATCCCGTGGACCAGGACAGCGATCCGGTCCCCGGTCCCCCACTCGCGGGTGTGCAGCTTCATCGACACGCCTCTCTCGTCAGGACTCCGCACGATCTTTCCGGTGAACCCACCCCGGATCCAGCCGATTCCGGGTGCGGCAGCCGTGTTTCCCGTGCAGGACGGCCGCTTTCCGCCCGTACCCGGGTCGCCCGGCGGGTCACAGCGGGGAGTGGGCCACGACCGTCACGTAGGCGCCGTACAGCAGGGACACGACGGCCAGGGCGCCGCCGACGAGCAGGGCCTGGGCCGGGCGTACCCGCCAGGTGCGGGCGAGGGCACGGGCCGGAGGGATCAGCAGGGGGAAGACCGGCAGCAGGAAGCGCGGCTTGGACGAGAACGAGCCGGAGCCGCCGACCACGAGCAGGATCAGAACCGCCGCGAAGACGACCAGGGCGAGCGGGGCGCGGTCCAGGCAGAGCAGCCCGAAGAGGACGACGGAGACCGCGACGATCATCAGGGCGGCCGGGTAGACGAAGCCGCCGCCGTGCAGGAACAGCGCCCTGAGGAAGCGCAGGGCGCCGGCGCCGAAGTCGAAGCGCGAGTCCCAGGCGCTCTGGATCTTGAAGTAGCCCCCGAGCGGGTCGCCGGTCTGCTGCCCCACCCACAGGACGTAGGCGAGCCAGCCCAGCGGGGCGATCAGGGCGCCGGCCCACAGGGTCGCGGGTACCCGGCCGCGCTGCCGCAGCACCTCCTGCGCGGCGGCGAGGCCGACGGCCGCGGCCACCGCGAATCCGGTCGGCCGGGACAGACCCGCCAGCGCGGCCAGCGAACCCGCCCACAGCCAGCGGCCCCTGAGCACGCAGTACAGCGACCAGACGGCGAGCGCGGCGAAGAGGGACTCGGTGTAGGCGATGGTCAGCTCGACGGAGTGCGGCAGGACGGCCCACAGTCCGACCAGGGCGGTGGCGACGGCACGCCCGTACAGGTGGTGGGCGAGGACGTAGATGCCGTGGGCGGCCACGCCCGCGGCGGCCCAGGCGACGAGCAGCGCGGCCTGGCCGGGGGTGAGCGGGAGGACGGTGGTCAGGGCCCGGATGAGCCCGGGGTAGAGCGGGAAGAACGCCCAGTCGGCCTGCACCCCGCCGCTCTGGGTGATCCAGATGAGGTGCCCGTAGCCGTGGGAGGCGATGTGCAGGTACCAGCGGGAGTCCCAGGAGTGGGCGAGGCTCCTGACCAGCGGGTGCCCGGTGAGGTGGTTGGCGACGATCACGACGAGGATGCCGGCGGTGCGGACCGCCGCGAACAGTGCGAGGGCCGGCAGGGCGCCTTCGGGGAACCGGTGCCGGGCTACGAGGGGCAGGGAGGGGCCGCGGAAGGTGCGGGACGGGGCGGCCGGCTCGGGGCGGGGTACGGAGGACGTGATCACCCTCAGACCATGGTCACGGCGGTGCGGGCGCGCAAATCACGACCCGGGTTTCTTACGGTCTTCCACCCTGATTCAGGACCCCCGTAAAGACCCGAACCGGTTGTTGTTATCATCTGAGCGCTGCCTAGCTCGAAAGATGGATCTGTGACTGTCAACGACGACTCGTTCACCAACTGGAAGAACCGCGAGGAGATCGCGGAGTCGATGATCCCGATCATCGGGAAGCTGCACCGCGAGCGGGACGTGACGGTCCTGCTGCACAGCCGCTCCTTGGTGAACAAGTCGGTGGTCAGCATCCTGAAGACGCACCGCTTCGCCCGGCAGATCGCCGGCGAGGAGCTCTCGGTCACCGAGACGATGCCCTTCCTGCAGACCCTCACCACCCTCGATCTCGGCCCGTCCCAGATCGACATCGGCATGCTCGCCGCCACCTACCGGACCGACGACCGCGGTCTGTCGGTGGCCGAGTTCACCGCCGAGGCCGTCGCCGGCGCCACGGGTGCCAACAAGATCGAGCGCGGTGCCGGCCGCGACGTCGTCCTGTACGGCTTCGGCCGCATCGGCCGCCTCGTCGCCCGCCTGCTGATCGAGAAGGCCGGGTCCGGCAACGGCCTGCGCCTGCGCGCCATCGTCGTCCGCGGTGGCGGTGAGGCGGACCTCGTCAAGCGCGCCTCGCTGCTGCGCCGCGACTCGATCCACGGCCAGTTCAACGGCACCATCACCGTCGACGAGGCGACCGGCACGATCGTCGCCAACGGCAACGCGATCAAGGTGATCTACGCCAACGACCCCTCCGAGGTCGACTACACGGCGCACGGCATCAAGGACGCCATCCTCATCGACAACACCGGCAAGTGGCGCGACCGCGAGGGCCTCTCCAAGCACCTGCGCCCCGGTATCGACAAGGTCGTCCTGACCGCGCCGGGCAAGGGTGACGTCCCGAACATCGTCCACGGCGTCAACCACGACACCATCAAGCCGGACGAGCAGATCCTGTCCTGCGCGTCCTGCACCACCAACGCGATCGTCCCGCCGCTGAAGGCGATGGACGACGAGTTCGGCGTCCTGCGCGGTCACGTGGAGACCGTCCACTCGTTCACGAACGACCAGAACCTGCTGGACAACTACCACAAGGCCGACCGCCGCGGCCGCTCCGCGCCGCTCAACATGGTCATCACCGAGACCGGTGCCGCCTCCGCCGTCGCCAAGGCGCTGCCGGACCTCAAGGCCCCGATCACCGGCAGCTCGATCCGCGTCCCCGTCCCGGACGTCTCGATCGCCATCCTGAGCCTGCGCCTGGGCCGTGAGACCAGCCGCGACGAGGTCCTCGACTACCTGCGCGACGTCTCGCTGAACTCGCCGCTGAAGCGCCAGATCGACTTCACCACCGCCCCCGACGCCGTCTCCATGGACTTCGTCGGCTCGCGCCACGCCTCGATCGTCGACGCCGGCGCGACCAAGGTCGACGGCGACAACGCCATCCTCTACCTCTGGTACGACAACGAGTTCGGCTACTCCTGCCAGGTCGTCCGGGTCGTCCAGCACGTCTCGGGCGTCGAGTACCCGACGTACCCGGCCACGGCGGTCTGACGCCGGGGACCCGCGTGACACGTGCGGCCGCCGACCGGGGTTCCGGTCGGCGGCCGTTCCGCTCGGGCGCGGGCGGTCAGGCCGCCGAAGGCCTGGCGCAGGCGCCCGCGGCGCACGCCGTGAGCCACTGGTCGAAGTCGGCGTCGTAGCGGTTGCCGATGCCGTCGTGGTAGACGGCATATCCGCCGGCGTAGTCACCGGCACGGAAGCGGTCGAGCATGCGCCGGACGTCGTCGGGGTGCCGCTCGGTCATGTAGCGCACGGCGAGGTAGCCCCACGGGTAGGTGCGGGTCACGTCGCTGTTGGCGTAGGTGTTCTCGAACAGGGTGCTCAGCCGGTACGTGTGCTTGGCGGCCTCCTGGATCGCCTGGTCGTCGGCGAGGCCCCGGTAGCTGTAGGAGACGTACTCGGCGACGCCCTCGATCCACCACACGTCGGGCACCGAGGTCTGCCGGGTGAAGTCGCCCTTCATGTCGTCGCGGCCGTCGAGGAAGTGCGTGTACTCGTGGTTGAGGTTCCAGATCCGGGCCACGAAGCCGTCGTCGTAGTTCTTCTGGTACATGATCGACGTGACGTGGTTGGCCGGGTCGGAGGGGTCGCCGTCGAGGGTCATACCGCCGTTGTCGGTGCTGATGCCGTAGATCGGGCCGGCGTAGGTCTGGTAGTCGCTCCGGCTGGCGAAGACCACGAGCCGGATCGTGGACACGTACTGCCCGGGTATCGCTCCGTCGGCCTTGACCACGCCGCGGAAGTAGGTGCTCTGGTTCAGCACGCTGGCGCAGGCGGCGTCGAGGTCGGCGGCGGTCAGGGACTGGGCGAGGATCGTGACGTTCGCGTCGCACTGGCGGCTGACCGGCAGGACGGCCCTGGTGAGCTTCGCCGGCAGGTCGCAGACGTCGTAGTAGGAGCAGTCGGCGCTGTCGTAGTAGTTGGCCTGTGTGGCCACGGCGACCCAGAGCCCGGCCGTGGGGCCGGTGATCGCGGTCTGGTCCAGCAGATCCTTGGTCAACGGCTGCACGGTCTCGCGCAGTTCCGGGTGCTCGACGTAACGGGCCAGGTTCATCCCGGCGTTGGAGTCCAGGAAGGCCAGATCGGTGCCGAGCTGGTCGGTGTTGGCCAGCGCGAAGTCGTACAGGGTGTCGATGACGCGCGGGTCGGCGTCGACCGCCTGCACGTACGCCGGGTTCCAGTTGCCGCGCCACAGCGGCGTGTAGACGTCGTTGACGGCCCTGACCATGCTGTCGACGGCGTCGTAGGAGCTGTCGTAGTCGCCCAGCAGCCGCCGGTAGACGTACAGATAGCGGCCCTGCTGGTCGGCGCTGTCGGTGAGGATGACGGTCTCGCCGAGGATGTCGCCGTTCGCGGCCGTCACGTCCCGGGAGCGCGAGCGGGCGAAGAAGGTGTCCAGGCCGCCCGTGACGGCGGTGGTGAGCCGGGAGGTGTACGACCCGACGTCGCCGGGGTGGTTGAACTGCACGTAGTAGCCCGCGCGGAGGAAGAGGACGAGCTGCAGCAGGCTGCCGGAGTTGTCGCCCTGGTACTGCCCGGCCGTACGCGTGAACGCGTTGGCCACGGACAGCATCTGCGCCTGGCGGAAGATGTCGCGCGCGTCCCTGCCGGTGACCGAGAAGAGGGTGTTCACGCAGTCCGTGGAGGACGCCTTCACGAACGAGACGAGGGCGGAACCGGTACGGCTGCCGAAGTCGGCCGGAGTGCAGGAGGCCGCCTTGGTCACGCCGTGCGGCGCGGTCTCCATGCTGCGGGTGAACGTCGGTGCATGGGGCGGGAGTTGGGCGGGGCTGAGGCTCTTCGCCTGGGTCGCGGGGCGTTCGTCGGCACCGGCGGTCGGGCCGGTGGGAGGTGGTGCCGGGGCGTGCCTGCCGGAAGTGTGCGCGGCGGTACCGGAGTTCGGCCGGGGTGCTGCCAGCGCCGGGGTGGACAGCAGGCCGGCCACGGTGACGCAGACGGCGGCGGCGCCGGCCATGCGTCTGGGCAGCGCGAAGCGATAGCGCATCGGGATTCCTCCACGAAGGGATGCGCCTCTGTGGGGTGTTGAGGCGTGTGTGGCACTGTCTCAGCGCGCCACCCGCACAACAATGGCGTGTGACATAGCACATGACACTACGGGCCCATAACATCGCGGCCCGCCGCGCCGGCGGCCGCTACGCCCCGGCGATGCTCCAGGTCCGCGATGCCCAGGTCCTCAAGTGCGGAGCCTGGGCGACCAGATCGCGGTAGGCGCCGAGGGCCGACTGGAAGAGCGTCTCCACGACGTCTGCGGTGACGGTGTCGGGACGCCAGGCCAGCACATACCGGCACCACAGCGGGGAGCCGGCCAGCGGCTTGACCGTGACGTGCGGGATCGGGCGCAGCGTCGGCTGCACCAGGGAGACACCGAGGCCGTCGGCGATCATGCTCTGCAGCTGGGTCTGGTCGCCGAGGAACTCGTGAACGGCGACGGGCTGGAACCCGGCCGCGGCACAGGCGTCGTAGAACACCCCGGGCCAGCCGGCGCCGTCGTCCGGGGTCACGAACCAGTCGTCCTCGGCCAGGTCGGCCAGCTGCACCTGGGCGGACTGGCGCAGACGGTGGCGCGAGGGCAGGGCGACGAACGTCGGCTCGGTGACGATCCCGCGATGTTGCACGGCGGAGGAGTGCCGCAGCTCCATGCCCGGGTAGTCGGCGGCGATGGCAGCGTCCACCGTGCCCTCCTCCAGCAGTTCGACGATCCGCGAGGAGGCGTAGACGCTGGTCACGGCGAGGGAGAGATCCGGCAGCCTGGTGCGGACGCGGGACACCGTGCCGGAGAGCATGGGCGAGTTGGTCGCGGCCACGCGCAGCGTACGGCGCGGCCGGGCGGAGGCGGGGCGGTGGCCGATGGCGTCGGCGCGGGTCAGCACGTCCCGGGCCTGGGCGACCACCTCGGCGCCGTAACGGGTGGGCCGCACTCCGCTCGCGCTCCGCTCGAAGAGCGGCTCACCCAGGTGGCGCTCGATGCGTCTGAGCTGGGTGCTCACGGCAGGCTGCGAGTACCCGAGGTGCGCTGCGGCACGGCCCACGCTGCCCGCGTCGGCGATCGCGCACAGCACTCGCAGGTGCCGAAGCTCCAGCTCCATCGGTCCACTCCCCGTTTCGTCCCACGGCCGGCTCCGGGAGACTGTCCGTCTCCCAGGAAACCCATGCTCACAGCTTCGCCGACCGTGGTCGCGGCCGGCGGAGGGAAGCGTTCCATCGCACGAACACACACACAAGTCGCGGGTCGGCGTCCGTCACGTTCCGTACATCCACCGGCACGGGGGGGCGCACCCCGGCGTCAGCGCCGCTGGAGCACGTCCGCGACCCGGATGAAACCGTCCGTGCCGTGCCCCAGGCCGATGACCCGGCGGGCCATGCCCTCCGTGGATCCGAACGTGTGCGGAGTGACCGCCGCGATCGCGGTGATCGACGGCAAGTGGAAGACCACGCTGCTGTGGCTGCTGGAGTCCGGTCCGCACCGGCCGGGCGAGCTGCGGCGCCGGCTGCCGGGGCTGAGCGAGAAGGTGCTGACTCAGGCGCTGCGCGAGATGGAGTCGGACGGGCTGGTGCACCGGGAGGTGCACGACGTGCTGCCGCCGAAGACCGTGTACTCGCTGACCGGGTTCGGCCGCGACCTGGCCGAGGCCCTGGGGCCGCTGTCCGACTGGGGCCACCGCCGCCTGGAGCGGCTCGTCGCGCCCCGGCCGGCTTCCTGACGCCCTGTCGCCCTCACCTCCACTCCCTCTGCCCGGCTACCCCTGACCTCGGAGAACAGCCTCTCCCGGCGGGGCGGGGCTGCCAAGTACCCACAAAAAAGTGGGTGTTCGCGACCGGCCTCCACTTCGCCGCCGGCCTCCGGCCCACGGTCGGCTTGGTCCCCGCCGACCACGTGGCGATGCCCAACGCACCGAGCCCGGCTACATCCCTATCCAATTTGCCTAAAAGGTTTAGGTAACTGCATAATCAATTTCGGCAAATGGGAGGAAGATTATGGTGCGCGCAGGACTGACCGCGGAGCGTCTCGTCCGTGCGGGAGCGGAGCTGGCCGACGAGGTGGGCTTCGAGCAGGTGACGGTGTCCGCGCTGGCCCGGCGTTTCGACGTCAAGGTCGCCAGCCTGTACTCGCACCTGAGGAACTCCCAGGAGCTGAAGACCGGGATCGCCCTGCTCGCGCTGGAGGAACTCGCCGACCGCGCCGCCGAAGCGCTGGCCGGCCGGGCCGGCAAGGACGCCCTCCGGGCCTTCGCGAACGTCTACCGCGACTACGCCCGCGAGCACCCCGGCCGCTACGAGGCCGCCCGGTTCCGGCTCGACCCGGAGGCCGCCGCCGCGAGCGCGGGCGGCCGGCACGCCCAGATGACCCGGGCGATCCTGCGCGGGTACGACCTGGCCGAGCCCGACCAGACCCATGCGGTCCGGCTGCTCGGCAGCGTCTTCCACGGCTACGTCAGCCTCGAGTCGGCCGGCGGGTTCAGCCACAGCGCACCCGACTCGCAGGAGTCCTGGACCCGGATCCTGGACGTCCTCGACGCACTGCTGCGCAACTGGCCGGCGCCCTGACTCCCCCTCCGCCCCTTCTACCGACAGGCTCGCACCGATGTCCTCGTACGACTGGTTCACCGTCCCCCTGACCGCCGACCTCGTACGCGGCGCCCTCGACCTGGAACGCACCGGACACGGACTGCTGCCGCACCGGCTTCCGGCCCGGGCTCGGGCCCAGTGCGCCGACCCGCAGCTGCACATGGTGGAGTCCCAGCCGTCGGGCGTACGGCTGGCCCTGCGCACGCGTGCCACCGCCGTCGAGCTCGACACGCTGCCGACCAAACGGGTCTACGTCGGCGCCCCGCCGCGCCCGGACGGCGTGTACGACCTGCTCGTCGACGGCCGCCCGGCCGGCAGCGCGTCCGTCACCGGCGGCAACACCCTGACGATCGACATGGCCGCCGGCACCGCCGAGCGGCGGCCCGGCCCGGTCGGCACCGTGCGCTTGACCGGCCTGCCGGCCACGGTGAAGGACGTCGAGATCTGGCTGCCGCACAACGAGACCACCGAGCTGGTCGCCCTGCGCGCCGACGCGCCCGTCGAGCCGGTGCCGGACCGGGGCCGCAAGGTGTGGCTGCACCACGGCAGTTCCATCAGCCACGGCTCCGACGCCGCGAGCCCCACCACCACGTGGCCGGCGCTCGCCGCTTCCCTCGGCGGGGTGGAGCTGATCAACCTCGGCCTGGGCGGCAGCGCCCTCCTCGACCCGTTCACCGCGCGCACGCTGCGCGACACTCCCGCCGACCTGATCAGCGTCAAGCTCGGCATCAACGTGGTCAACGCCGACCTGATGCGGCTGCGCGCTTTCGGCCCCGCCGTCCACGGCTTCCTCGACACCATCCGCGAGGGCCGGCCGGACACCCCCCTCCTCGTGATCTCGCCGATCCTGTGCCCCATCCACGAGGACACGCCCGGCCCGTGCGCCCTGGACCTCGGCTCCCTGGGTTCGGGGCAGTTGCGGTTCCGGGCCACCGGCGATCCGGCGGAGCGGGCGTACGGCAAGCTCACCCTCACGGTCGTCCGGGAGGAGCTGGCCCGGATCGTGCGGCAGCGGGCGGCCGAGGACCCGCACCTCCACCACCTCGACGGCCGCGACCTGTACGGAGAGGCCGACAGCGCCGAACTGCCGCTGCCCGACGACCTCCACCCGGACGCCGCCACGCACCGCCGGATCGGCGAGCGCTTCGCCGCGCTGGCCTTCGCCCCGGGCGGCCCCTTCGCGGACGGCGCCCTCTGACCCGCAGCGGTCCGCCGGGGCGTCACACGAGGTGGGCGAAGACCACCAGGTTGTCGGTGTAGTCCCCCACCGAGTGGTCGTAGTCACCCGCGCAGGTGATGAGCCGGACCTCGGGGCGCGCCGTGTCGGCGTACACGCGCTTGCTCGGGAAGTCGTCCTTGGCGAAGGTCTCCGTGTCGTCCACGACGAAGTTCGCCCGCCGCCCGTCGGCCCGGTCGACGGAGAACCGGTCGCCGGTCTCCAGCTGGTCGAGGTTGGCGAAGACGGCCGCGGAGGTCACCGTGTCGACGTGCCCGGCGATGACCGACGTGCCCGCCTCCCCGGGCGAGGCGCCGTCGGAGTACCAGCCGACCAGGTTGGTGTTGGCCGTCGGCGGGGGTTCGAGCTGCCCGGAGGGGCCGAGGGTGAGGGCGGCGAAGGGTGCGTCCACGGAGATCTTCGGGATGAGGAGCCGGAGCGGCACGGAGTGGGGCAGCGGCAGGCCTGCCTGGTGGGAGTCGCCCGTCGCGGCACCGGTCGCGCCCGCGGTACGGGATACGTCCGGGGTGCCGTTCACCCCGTGATGCCCGCCGAACAGGCTGACGGCGAGGACGGCGATCGCCACGCCCCACAGGGTCAGGCGGCCGCCGAATCCGGGGGTCGGCTCGTCCGTCGCCGCTTCGTCGGGGGGCGGGGAGGAGGGATCTGCTGCCATCGGACACCACCTCACTCGGGCACGGCAGCAAGCGGATCGGGGTTGGGGGGCGGGCCGCCGGCACGGTGTGCGCCGACGGCGGCCGCATCCCCTGGCATGCGGGAGTCCGGTCAGGACGCCGGCTCGGCGGCCTTCTTCCGGCGCAGTGCGTACATGCCGGTGGCGCCTACCGCGAGCACGGCGAGCCCGCCCGCGGTGACACCGGGCGTGGCGAGGGCGCCGCCTCCGGTGTGCATGCCGCCGCGCGGCTTGTCCTGGTCGTCACCGCCGCCGCCCCAGTCGTCCTTGTCTCCCTTGCCGCTGCCGCTGCCGCTGTCCTCCTTGTCTCCCTTGCCGCTGTCTCCCTTGCCGCCGCTGTCCTCGTCCTTGTTCTTGTAGGTCTCGGGGTCGAACCTGCTGTCGTCGCTGCTCGAACTCCAGTCGTCGTCACCCCGCACCGCGGCGAGGGCACCGCCGCCCGTGTGCATTCCGCCGCGCGGCGAGTCGTGGCTGCCACCGCTGTCGCGGTCCGTGCTGTAGTCGTTGTCGTTGTCGCTGTCCGACCCCTTGCCGTGGTCGCCGCCGGAGCCCTTGCCGTGGCCGCCGCCGGAGTCACTGTCGTTGCTGGAATCGCTGTCTTGGTTCCTGCTGTACGAGGAGTCGTCACGGCCGCCGTCGTCCCCACCCGACACGGCGAACACGGCGCCGGGTGCGGCAAAGGAGAGGGCGGCCGCGGCGGCAGCCGTGGCGAGCAGGATGCGGGCAGAACGCATGTCGAGGTCCTTCCGCCGTGGCCGGGCAGCGGATTCGACATCGGCTCGATGAACCCGGCCTCGACATGAACCACCGTCAGCCAGCCGGTTGCCGCGCACCATCCGGGCCGCCCAGCCGTGTCATCGCTCCACCCGTCTGTCCCATCGACACGCCGCAATGCCCCTCGTTCGGACCAGTTCCCGTCACCCGCCCGCCCGCCGCTCGGCCGGCGCCGTCAGTGGCCCACGGAGAACGTCGCGTCCGCCCGGCCCGGTCCAGGTGCCCGAGGCCCGGTCGGTGCTCTGCCGGGCGTAGCAGACGCCGTTCGTCGTGCACGTGTCTCCCCACAGCCACCAGGTGTCCGAGGTCGGGGACTTGACGATGATGGGGTGGTCCGGCGATCCGTCACGGCACGGCGGCACCCCCCCTGCCGCTCGCCCCGCCGAGAACGAGAAGGAGCCGTGCCATGCCCTCCCCCGCAGCCGTGCTCGGACGCGGCATCCGCCGACTGCTCACGGCATCGCTGGGTGCCCTGGCCGGGATCGCCGTCGTCGCCGCCCCGGCCCGGGCCGACGTCGGAGATGTGACGGAGTTTCCGATCACCACCACGGCCGACACCCTCCCCGCCGGCCTCACCACGGGACCGGACGGGGCCGTGTGGTTCGCGGCGCCAGGAGTCGGGCGGATCGGACGGGTCACCGTCGAGGGCAAGGTCACCGACTTCCCCACCTCCGGTCCGGACAGCTTCCCGCTCGGCATCACCACGGGCGCGGACCAGGCCCTGTGGTTCACCGAGGGCAGGGCGAACAGGATCGGCCGGATCACCACCTCCGGACAGCTCACGGAGTTCCCGGTACCGACGGCGGACGGCTTCCCGGCCGGGATCGCGTCCGCACCGGACGGCGCCCTGTGGTTCACCGAGGCGGACGGCGACAGGATCGGCCGGATCACCGCCTCCGGCCGGATCACCGAGTACCCGGTCCCGACCCCGAGCGCCTGCCCGAACTCCATCGCGGCGGGCGGGGACGGAGCGCTGTGGTTCACGGAGCTGACCGGCGGGAAGATCGGGCGGATCGACGGCTCCGGCCGGATCACCGAGTTCGCGCTGCCTTCCGCGTCCGGCTTTCCCGACGACATCGTCACCGGCCCCGGCGGCATGTGGTTCACCACGTCCGGTTCGGACTCGGTCGACCGGATCGACTCCACCGGACACGTCACCGGGATCGCGCTGCCCGGCCCGGACAGCAGTCCCAGCGGCATCACCCTCGGCCCGGACGGGCAGGTGTGGTACGCCGACCAGGCCGGCCGGATCGGTCACGTCGACACGGCCGGCAGGATCACCGTCTTCCCGGTGCCGGGCGGCGCGGACACGGTGCCGTTCCGCATCGCCGCCGGTCCCGACCACGGGGTGTGGTTCACGGGGCTGCTCGGCAATGTCGTCGGGCGCGTCCAGGCCCTGCCCGAGTGATCACGAGGAGCGGGAAACCGACCCGAACCCGCTTGTTATGACAGCAGTCACAACGCAGGCTGGTGCCGGCAGCGCAACAGGCCGACACGGTGGGAGGAAGCAGTGGCGGGCGGGACGGCACGGACGATGTGGGAGCGCTACGAACCGGTGCACGATCTCGTGTACTTCGCGCCCGAGGCGCGGCAGGCGGCGGACCGGCTGGGGATGCGCGGGTTCTGGATGGGGTACTTCGCGCTGCGGGCGGCTCCGCTGGGCGCGGTGTCGCCGTCCGTGGTCACCGGATCCTTCTTCGTCTTCCACCCCGCCCGGGTGGCCCGTGCGCTGCCCGACGCCTGGGGGTACGCGGCTCCTGAGGAGGTGCTGGCGGCCCGCGGGGAGGCCATGGACGCGGCCATGACCCGTCTGTTCGGGCCGGAAGTGACGGGCTCGGCGGAGCTGGCGGAGGCGGCCGATCTCGCGTGGGAGGCGGCGGCCGCGGCGGACGTTCCGGGACGGGTGCTGGCCGCGGCCAACCAGGCGCTGGAGCGGCCCGAGCGGCCGACGGTACGGCTGTGGCAGGCCCTGACGACCCTGCGCGAGCACCGGGGCGACGGGCATGTCGCCGTTCTGGTGGGCCTGGGGCTCGGGCCGGTCGAGGCCATGGTGCTCAAGGCGGCCGCCGGGGAGTCGGACGGGGCGTTCCTGCGGGAGACCCGCGGATGGGAGCCGAAGGACTGGGCGGCGGCCGAGGCCGCCCTGCGGGAGCGCGGCTTCCTCGCCGAGGACGGATCGCTGACCCGCGCGGGTGTCGCCGGGCGCGCGCACATCGAGATGCGGACCGACGAGGCGGCCGAGCGCCCGTGGACCGCGCTCGGTGCGCAGCGCACCGCACGCCTGGCCGAGCTGCTGGAGCCGCTGGCCCGCACCGTCGAGGACTCGGGGCTGCTGCCGCCCGGCAATCCGGTCGGGCTGACACGACGGGAGTCCGCACGCCGGTGACGGTGGCGCATGTCGGCGTCCCCGTCCGGGGTTCCGGACCGGGGACGCCGTACGGGACGTACGGGGAGCCTGTGGGTTACCAGGCCACCGGGAGCCGTTCGGGGATCCGCTTCATGAAGCCGGTGCGCCACACCAGTTGACTCGGCGGCACCGCGAGCGCGAGGTCCGGCAGGCGTTCGAGCAGGACCTCCAGGGCGATCCGGGCGTGTGCGCGGCCGAGTGCGGTGGCGGGGCAGTAGTGGGCGCCGCCGCCGAAGGAGAGGTGGTCGGCGGTGTTGTCACGGTGGACGTCGAAGCGGTGCGGGTCGGGGAACTTCTCCGGGTCGAGGTTGGCTCCCTCCACCAGGACCAGGACGAGTTCGCCCCGGCGGACCCGCACGTCGCCGAGCAGGACGTCCTCCAGGGCGAGGCGCGGCAGGGCGTCGCCGATGGAGAGGTTCACCCGCAGCAGCTCCTCCACGCCCGGACCGATCAGGTCGGGGCGGTCCCTGAGGAGGTCCCTGGCTATGGGGTGGGTGAGCAGGTAGACCAGGGCCATGGCGAGGAAGCCCGAGGTGGAGATGGTGCCGGCTCCGAACATGGTGACGCCGACGGTGGCCAGCATCTCGTCGGTGAGGTGTGCGTAGTCGGGGTCGTCGCGCAGGGCGGCGAGTTCGCCCATCAGCCCGTGGGTGGCCGGGTCGTCGAGCAGGGCGGTCATCCGGGTGATGTCCCGGTCCCAGTTGATCTTCGCGCCGGTGATCGGGCACGCCGAGTTCATGAAGGCGATGTCGAGGCTGCGCAGGAAGGCCGGGGCCTCGGTCTGCGGGATGCCGAGGATGCGGCAGTGCATGCCCGCCGAGTACGGCTCGCAGAACGCGTCGCGCAGGTCCACCGTCGGCCCCTCGGCCTCCATCAGGTCCACCAGGCGGTGGGCGTCCTCGCGCAGCCGGGCCAGCAGGCCGGGGGCCTTGGGGTTGAGCGCCTTCAGCACCGCCCGGCGCAGCCCCGCCCCGGTGATGTTGCCCATGTTGTTCACGACCTCGGGCGGGATCGTGAGCGCGTACTGGCGGGGGACGCCGGGCGCGGAGGTGTCCTTGAGGGAGAAGCGGTCGTCCTTGAGAACCTGCCGGCACAGGTCGTAGGAGGAGACCAGCCACGCCTCGTCGCCGGCGATGGTCCGCACGCGCCGGACGGGAGTGGCGGCGCGCAGCTCCTCGACCTCGGCCGGCACACGGGTGCCGTCCCAGGAGAACGGGAAGTCCGGCGGCGGCGTTTCGGTGCGGATGTCGGGGGCGGTGGTCATGCCGCGGCTCCTTGCTGGGCGGCGGGCGTCACGATGGCGTGGCCCTGGTTTCGGGAGGCGCGCAGTCCGGCGCCGCGGGAGTACAACAGCTCGGCCATCGGCAGCAGCTGGTGGTAGCAGTTGAGCGACGAGGGCACCTTGAGGATGGCGGGGGTGTCCAGGAACAGGGGCGCCTCGGCGCACACGTACTCCAGGCACACCTCGCGCTGCCGCTCGCTCGTCCGCTCGCCGCGGGCCGACAGGAAACGGCTCACCAGGGCGTTGCAGACGCGCCGGAAGTCGCCGTCGGACGTCAGCCGGTGCTTCAGCTGCCGGTGGATCTCCTGGTAGGCGGGGTTGGTGCGGAAGGCCGACATCGGGTGCCAGTCGAGCCGGGTACCGTCCGGGTCGGTCTCCGTCACCGCGTCGCGGACCTTCGCGCGCACGCCCCGCAGATTCTTCACGGCCTTGCGGCGGGCCTCGTCCGGCGGGTAGCCGGACGCCTCGTACATCTCGGCCACGTACAGGTCGGTGTAGACGAAGTCGACCCTGTCGAAATGGTCCAGTCCCCAGCGGGCGAGGTCGTGCAGGCGTTGGGCGGAGAAGTAGCTGTTGCCCGGCGACACGCCGATGACGGCGTGTGCGCCCTCGCCGAAGATGACTTCGCAGTGGGAGGTGTAGGGCTGAACCTCGAAGACGTCGGCCATCAGCACGGATGCTGTGGTCAAGGGGGATAACCCTCCGCCGCTCGCTAGTCCCGTCAGGGCCCTGTGCCCCTGGTGTGGCGACGCGGCGCCCTCACGCTAGTCGTACGGCATCAACACGGGTAGTTACTGCCTGGGTTTGGCTGAAATAAGTCGTATCAACCGTCGAAGCGCCCTCAGAGGAACCTCATTTGCGGGGCCGTACGCTGGGGCCGTGGTCAACCGAGACGAGGATCCGGGACAGGCGGCGTCACGGCTCACCGGGCGCCGGGTCACAGCCACGCGGACGCCGTCCGGGTCGCCCGCCGAGGTGACACTGGAGGACGGAACGGCATTGATGGTCAAGCGTGGCGGGGCCCCGGGCGCCGTACGCGCCGAGGTCGCCGGGCTGCGCTGGCTCGGCGCCGCGGGTGCGGTCCGGGTACCGGAGGTGCTCGGCCACGACGAGCGGTGGATGGTCACCGAGCGCGTGCCGACCGGGCAGCCCGACGGCGCGGCAGCGTTACGTTTCGGCCACGCCCTCGCGGCCCTGCACGCCGCCGGGGCACCGGCGTTCGGCGCACCGCCGCCGGGTGGGCCGCAGGAGGCGTACATCGGCCTCGCGCCCATGCGCAACACGCCCGGGCACGACTGGCCCGGCTGGTACGCCGAGCACCGCGTGCTGCCGTATCTGCGCGGCGCGGTGGACGCCGGCACGATCCGGCCCGGGGAGGCCGCCGTGATCGAGCGGGTCTGTGCGCGGCTCCCGGATCTCGCCGGACCGGCCGAACCGCCCGCCCGGCTGCACGGCGACCTGTGGAACGGGAATGTGCTGTGGGCCACAGACGGGGCGGTCCGGATCATCGACCCGGCGGCGCACGGCGGACACCGGGAGACCGACCTGGCGATGCTCCAGTTGTTCGGCTGCCCGCATCTGGAGCGGGTGCTGGCGGGGTACCAGGAGGCGGCACCGCTGGCCGACGGCTGGCGGCGGCGCGTCGGCCTGCACCAGCTCTTCCCGCTGCTGGTGCACGTGGTGCTGTTCGGCCGCGGCTATGCCGAGCAGACCCTCGCCGCGGCCCGCGGCGCCCTCACGGAGTGAAACGGAACGCAAGGCACCGCACACCCGTGGGCGGACCGCGCAACTCCTCTGAACCGAGGTGACGTCCTCCTGTCTGGTACCCCGAACGAACCCTCTCCGGACCCCGGTTACGGAGTGTAAGGAAACCAACCACCCGTTCGATTCGTATAAGGACGTGAAAGCCGAATCAGGGAGAGACCATGCAACCGTTCACGCTCAACTACGCGCGCCCCGCTGTGCAGTTGGACGTCACCGCTCCGTACGCGTACGACTCCGGACTGCAATTGAACGTCCTCCCGGACGGGCGGATCGCCGCCACCGACCACGCGACTCTGAGGGCACTGGGGACAACGACCTCCACGGCCGGCTCCAAGACTCACTTCGACGACTGAACGCGGGCCTGTGCGAGATGACCGTGCTCATCCTGACCACTGAAGAGGACGTGACGGCGGACATGGTGGTCCTCCAGTTGGGCCGGGCCGGCGTGCCCGTGGTCCGGCTCGATCCCGCCGACCTCACCAACGGCGTGGCACTGTCGGGCGAGTACGTGCAGGGCGCCTGCCGCGGGCACCTGTCCGTCGGCGGGCGCCTCGTGAGCATGAACGGCCTGCGCTCCATCTGGGTGCGCAGGCCGGGTGACGCGGCCCTGCGGGCCGGCCAGCCCTCCGCCTGGCTGACCGAGGAGTCCGCCCAGGCGCTGTACGGCATGCTGCGCTGTACCGGCGCGCGCTGGATGAACCATCCGGACGCGGCCCGCCGGGCCCGCCACAAGCCCTGGCAGCTGCGGCTCGCCCAGCTCAGCGGGCTCGCCGTGCCGGCCACCCTGATCACCACGTTCCCGCAGGCGGCCCGGGAGTTCGCCGAGCGGTTCCCGGACCTGGTGGTCAAGCCCGTCTCCGGCGCGCATCCCCAGGAACCGCCGCGGGCGGTGCCCACCAGCCGGGTCGCGCCGGACGCGGACTTCGCGGCCGTCGCCTTCGGTCCGACCCTGCTGCAGCGGCGGATCCCCAAGCGGGCCGACATCCGGCTCACGGTCGTCGGCGAGCGGCTGCTGGCCGCGCGCAAGCCGGCCGACCCGGACGGCCACCCCGACGACATCGACGTCCGCTTCGCCCCGTCGGTCTCCCCCTGGCTCCCGGCGGAAGTGCCCCCGCGCGTGGCCGAGGCCGTCCTCCGCTACATGAAGGACGCCGAACTCGCGTACGGTGCCTTCGACTTCGCCGAGGACTCGGACGGGATCTGGTGGTTCCTGGAGTGCAACCAGTCGGGCCAGTTCGGCTTCGTCGAGATGGACACCGGCCAGCCGATCGCCGAGACCATCGCGATGTGGCTGGCCGGGCACGGAGACCATGCGGCGTCGTACGTCGACGGCGACCGGAACACGGCATCGTGAGGCCGTGGCGACCGGCCCGCGGAAAGGAACGCGAGATGCGCATCGGACTGCTGGGAACCGGCCCGTGGGCCCAGGCGGCCTACGCCCCCGCGCTCGCCGGGCACACCGGTCTGGACTTCGCCGGGGTCTGGGGCCGCCGCCCGGAGGCGGCCACCACGCTGGCAGAGCAGTGCGGCGTCGGTGCGTACGACGACGTGGACGCGCTGCTCGCCGACGTGGACGCGGTGGCGGTGGCCCTTCCCCCCTCCGTACAGGCCGAGTTGGCCGTGCGGGCGGCGCGGGCGGGCCGTCATCTCCTCCTGGACAAGCCGCTGGCGGTGGGGGTCGCCGAGGGGCGGGCCGTGGCCGAGGCCACGGAGCGGGCCGGGGTGGCCTCGGTCGTGTTCTTCACCACACGCTTCCAGAAGGAACCGGAGGCATGGATCGACGAACAGGCCGCCGCGACTGGCTGGTTCACGGCGCGGGCGCAGTGGCTGGGGGCGGTGTTCACGAGCGACAGCCCGTTCGCGGCCTCCCCGTGGCGGCGGGAGAAGGGGGCGCTGTGGGATGTGGGACCGCATGCCCTGTCGGTCCTGCTCCCGGTCCTCGGCGACGTACGGCAGGTCCTGGCGGCGGCGTACGGTCCCTCCGACACCGTGCACCTGGTCCTCGACCACGCCACGGGCGCGTCCAGCACGCTCACGCTGAGCCTGACGGCACCGCCCGCGGCGGCCGGGGCCGACCTCGAACTGCGGGGCGAGGCCGGGGTGTCGCTCCTGCCGAGAAGTTCCGAGGGCGCCGTGGCCGCCCTCACCCGCGCCGCCGACGCCCTGCTCGCCGCCACCCGCACCGGCCGCCCGCACCCCTGCGACGCCGCGTTCGGCCTGCGGGTCACCGAGATCCTGGCGGCGGCGGAGGCGAAGCTGACCGGGGAACCGGCCTCCTCCCTCGCCTAGGCCCTGTCGTCAAATTCCCGTCTGCCCCACGACGCCTGGCACGCACTCTCGCCGCACCGGGCGAAAGCCCAAGTACGTCCAGTACGA
>NZ_VISR01000024.1 GCF_007827595.1 Streptomyces sp. BK340 | reverse complement strand
GCCGGACAGTACAGCGCGAAGACAGCCCAGCAGGGCGTCAGTCAGACCCCGAGCCACGACCGCCGGAACCTGAGTATCAGCATCAATGTCAGACCCCGTGTCCATGAGCCGTCCCCGTTCGGGCGTGGTGCCCAAGGGCTGGAAGTCTTCACGCCCCCTCGGCCGTCGGCCGACCACCCCGCCACGGCCACTTCAGGGATCGATTCCCCGGCCGCAGGCGAGTCCGGCTGCCACTACAGGGTAAAACGGTCATAAAATATGCATGAACGGGCGTAAACGGACATGAAACGGAATAAAGTGAGCACTGTGCAGCCAAGGGGGGTGCATCACCGGGCCAGCCCCGACGCCAGGAGACTCTCAATGACCTACGGAACGACGGCCGCTCCCGAGTCCAACCCCCACGCCAACGCCGCTTTGGCTGCCGACTGCGAGGTGTGCAACGGCTGGGGAAGCGTGATCACTTCCCAGGGGCGGCACGAACTGTGCCAGGCCTGCCAGTCCCCCACCGAACGCGAGTGCCCCGACAGCAGCTGATTGCAGGGGGTGTTACCGACGTTGAAAGCGCGATGTCGTCATGGCGGGGCGAGCACGAGTCCGGTGGCAACACCCTGAACGGTGTAGCTCTTGTGGAACCGCTGCTTTACCAGAGGAACAAGTTCCAGGGCAGCCCCGGGCCGCTCCAGGGCCGCTACGACGAAGGGGGCGCCGTCCGTTGCGGACGGCGCCCCCTTCGTCGTAGCGCCTTGCTCCCTGCTCGCGCTAGGCGTACGTCGAGATGTCCTTGATCATGGCGAAGCCGAGACCGTAGGCGCTCATTCCTCTGCCGTACGCGCCCACGTGCACGCCCTCGTGCGTGGAACCCGCGAGGACCCAGCCGAATTGGGACTCCCGGTAGTGGAAGGGCATGGGCACCCCGTCCACCGGAAGGGACAGGGTGGACCACTCGGGTCCGTCGAGGTCATCGGCCAGGGCCCACGCGGTCTCCGTCTGCTGATCCAGCCAGTCGTCCCGCAGGCTGTGGTCCATCTGGCCGGGCCAGGTGAACGACAGCAGCCCCACCCCTGCCAGCCAGGCCGCGGAGGAGACCGAGGTCGCCTCCAGCAGGCCGGTGCCGTCGGCGCTCCGCCGGGACGGGTTCGCCGCCACAGTGACCACGACCGCGAACTTCTCCCGGGGCTCGTCCGCGGACGCGGCAACGTGTTCGTTCCGCACGGAGGGCTCGTCACCGTGCCCGATCGACCCGTGTTCGACGGCACCGTCGGCCGCCGTGCCGACCTGCATCAGCCAGCGGGGCCCCGTGAACGCCTCGTCGAGGCCGTACCACGGGAAGGGCGCCTGCAGGTAGCCGTCGACCGCACGCCGGGCGAAGGGGAGCTGCTGTCCACCCTCCGCGGCCGGCGCCTGCGCGCCCACCCGACTCGTCGTCTCCATCTCCCGGACGCCTCCTCGCTCTCGTCGGACCGGGGTGGCCCGCCCCCCTTCGGGCGTACGGTCCGGTCCGCACAACAACTCGGCAGCATATCCACACCGCTGAGGGCAGCACGGAAAGCGCCCGGCGCGTGGGTCGCACAGAGGGCCTGTTCACGCCGTGAGCGGCGGGTGCGCGCTATGAAACGCGTCACGTCCGCCGCTCGTCGCGCGTGTCGGGTCCGGTCAGGTGGCGTCCGCGTCGAACGGCGGACGGTCGTCCTTGTCGGTGTCCTCGGGCTTCTTGGTCATGTCGATGCGCCCGCCGGAGGCGGAAGAGGACGACGAGGACGAGGCATCGCTCTCGCGGCTGTGGACGGCGTCCGTGACCTCGGCCATCTCCCTCTTCAGGTCGAAGCCGTTGCGGATCTCCTTCAGCCCCAGGTCGTCGTTGTCCAGCTGCTTGCGGATGAACGTCTTGGGGTTGAGGTCCTCGAACTCGAAGTCCTTGAACTCCGGACCGAGTTCCTCTCGGATGTCCTGCTTCGCGCTCTCCGAGAACTCGCGGATCTTCCGGACCGTGCGCATCACGTCCTGGATGACCTTCGGGAGCTTGTCGGGACCGAAGACGAGCACAGCGAGCGCGATGATCGTCACCAGCTCGAGTGGTCCTATGTCATTGAACACCTGACGCTCCCATTGCGATGTTCTCGGTCACTCAACGGTACCCGGCGTAGCTGTCAGACCGGTACCGTCCCGAGGTGAGACTTCTGTCAGTTCTGGTCCGAAGCGCCCAGCACGAGTGAGACTTCCCTTCTGCCACCGTGTTCGACCGTCAGGCGCAGCCCGTCGCCGGGCCGGTGGGCCCGGATCTTGACGATCAGTTCCTCGCCCGAGTGGACGCGTTCTCCGTCGACCTCGGTGATGACGTCGCCCGCGCGCAGACCTGCCCGGTCGCCGGGACCGCCCTCGGCGACGGCGGGGCCGCCGTCCCGGGCCTTGGTGTCGATCCGGGCGCCGTCGCCGGTGTAGCCCATGTCGAGGGTGACGCCGATGACGGGGTGCGTGGCATGGCCGTCGTTGATCAGTTCCTCGGCGACCCGCCGGGCCTGGTTGACGGGGATGGCGAAGCCGAGGCCGATCGAGCCGGCCTGTCCGGTCCCGGAGTCGGTGCCGTCGTCGGCGGAGCGGATGGCGGAGTTGATGCCGATGACCCGGGCCCGGGAGTCGAGGAGGGGACCGCCGGAGTTGCCCGGGTTGATGGGGGCGTCGGTCTGCAGCGCGTCGACGTACGACACGTCGCTGCCGTCGCCCTTCTCCCCGCCGGCCGTGATGGGCCGTTCCTTCGCGCTGATGATGCCGGAGGTGACGGTGTTGGCCAGGTCGAAGGGCGCTCCGATGGCGACGACCGGGTCGCCGACCTGCACGTCGTCCGAGTTGCCGAGGGGCATGGGGGTGAGCCCGTGGACGCCGCTGACCTTGACGACGGCCAGGTCGTATCCGCTGTCGCGGCCCACGACCTTCCCCTTGGCGGTGGCGCCGCTGCTGAACGTCACCGATATCTCGCCGCCGGACGAGGCGGGCTGGACGACATGGTTGTTGGTGAGGATGTGGCCGCGGGCGTCGAGCACGAAGCCGGTGCCGGTGCCCGCCTCGTCGGCCCCGCGTACGTGCAGGGTGACGACGCTGGGCAGCGCCCGGGCCGCGATCCCTGCGACGCTGTCCGGCGCCCGTCCGGCGGGCACCTGTCCGGCCTGCGGCAGATGTATGCCGCCCACGCCCTCGCGCTCGACGTAGGCGCCGGCGATCCCGCCGATGCCGCTGGAGACGACGGCGACCAGCAGCGTCCAGCCGAGGAAGATCCGCCTGGCCCGCTTGCGCCGCTGATCCCTGGTGAGCACCGCTCCACCGGTCTGCTGCAGCGGTCCGTGCGCGACGGACTGCTGCCCGGCGGCAGACACGGCCCAGGGGTCGTAGCGCTGCCAGGGGCCGGCGTCGGCCGGCTCCGGCGGAACCGACGCCCCGGCCTCGGGCGAGGCCGCGGGCACGGCGCCGGGATCGGGCAGCTCCCCCGGCGCACGCACCGGCGGCGCGCCCGGCGCGGACACCGAGGCATCCACCGGCGGGGGCGCATCCGGGTCCGCGGGGGCGGGCGGGACCACAGCCATGTGCCCCGGCGCGGGCGTCACCGCCTGCGCCGGAACCTGTGAAGACCGGGGCGCCTGAGGGGCGGCGGCGTGCGCTTGTGCAGCGGCGGCGGGGACCTGCGAGGCGGGCTGCGCCGGTGCGGTGGCGGGTACCTGCGCCGCTGTCGCCGCCGGGTGCTGGACCGGTGGTGCGGGTGCCCAGGGGCCCGGCTCGCCGTAGGGCGGGGTGCCGTAGGGGTCGGGGTCGTGCAGGGGCTTGGGACGCCCGGCAGGCGGTACGACGGCGGAGCCCACCTCGGCAGACTCCGCCGCTCCCGACTCTGCCGCGTCTGCCGCGACCGCCGCCGGCTCCGCAGCCACCTGCTCAGCAGCGACAGGCTCAACCGCGCCGCTCACGGCCCCGCCCGTCCCCGTGTCGCCCGGTGCGGCCACCGCAGGCTTCGCCAGTTCGAAGTCGCCGTCGGCGGGCCTCGCCGGTGATGCCCCCGCCGACGTCTGTTCCCCGCGTTCTACCTGCTCACCGGGCGGGACGGACGTCGGGTTCCCCTCGTTCATGCTCTCCCCACGGCTGGCCGCGGCCGCGCGCATCGGCGGTGGCCGCGGTACGTCGAATCCGTGCCCGGGTCAGCGCCGCGGGCACGGTTTCACAGGATTCAACCAGGTTCGACGGCCATGGCGAAGAGGCAGGTCAGGGCGCCTGATGGGAGGGGGAGACGGAGGGAGCGGAGGCGGTGTCGGGGACGGGGACGGGGGCGGACAGCGGGCCGGGGCCGGTCGCCCGGGGCGAGGCGGACCCGGAGGTCAGCGAGAACGGGGGGATCTCGCTCAGCGGGCGTATCAGCGGGGAGACCGCGGCCGCGCCCGCCATCACCGGGGCGGTCAGGTCGTGCACGGCGTCCTGGACCTGCCCCGTGGCCGGGGCGGGCACTCCGGGCACCAGCGGCGCGGACATGGAGGTCGGCGCCACCGAGGTCTGGCCGAGCAGGCTGCTGCCCTGGGCGAGCAGCGGTCCCACTGCGCGACGGCGCTGGGAGTCGGGCGTCGCCGCGCCCGCACCCGTGCCGGCAGAACGCGTCGGGGACACATTGCCGCTGCCGGAACCGCTGCGGGCGTCCACGGCCATGTCGCCGGGGATGGCGGTGGTCACGCCGCCGAGGGCGAGCGCGGCCAGCGACACCGCGCCGGCGGCGGCGAACGCGAACCGCAGCCCGCGCGAGGCGGAGCGGTCGGCGTCCGGGCGGCCGACGGGATGGATGCGGAAGCCGCGGTCCTCGGGGGCGACGGAATGGGCGGGCGAGGCGGGGACGTAGCCGAACTCGAAGCGCTCGCCGCGCCCCATGCCGAAGACGCCGGCCTCGGGGCCGCGCCCGAACAGGCCGCCGTCGGGCGCCGACGTGCCGTCGCCGTCGGTGTCACCACCCCCGGGAAGGCCCTGGAGGCGGGCCAGGAAGCTCTCGGAGGGCGGCGGCGGGGCCGCCTGTGCGAAGACGCTCTTCAGGCGTCGCTGGGCGTCCGCCTCCGCCTTGCACCGGGCGCAGGTGGCCAGGTGGGCGAGGACGCGCTCACGCGACTCATGACCGAGCTCTCCGTCCACCAGGGCGGACAGTCGGTCTCCCAGGTGCTGCTCGGCGAAGTGCGCCGGAGCAGGTTTCGGTCGGGATCCACTCACGCGGTCGCGCCCCCTCCCCCCAGAGCGGGGACACGGGCGACGAAGGAACGCCGCTCGGCCTTCCGCGCCTCGGGTGAACGGTGGGCGAGGGCCTTGCGGAGCTGGGAGCGGCCGCGGTGGATGCGGGAGCGGACCGTGCCGAGCTTCACGCCGAGGGTCGCGGCGATCTCCTCGTAGGACAGTCCTTCGATGTCGCACAGGACGACCGCGGCGCGGAACTCGGGCGCGAGGGTGTCCAGGGCCTGCTGGACGTCCGCGTCGAAGTGGGCGTCGTTGAAGACCTGCTGCGGGGTGGGCTCGCGGCTGGGCAGGCGCTCGGCCGCGTCCTCGCCGAGGGCGTCGAAGCGGATGCGCTGCTTGCGCCGGACCATGTCCAGGAAGAGGTTGGTCGTGATGCGGTGCAGCCAGCCCTCGAAGGTGCCCGGCGAGTACGTCGACAGCGAGCGGAAGACCCGGACGAAGACCTCCTGGGTGAGGTCCTCGGCGTCGTGCTGGTTGCCCGTGAGGCGGTAGGCCAGTCGGTAGACCCGGCCGCTGTGCGTGCTGACGATCTCCTCCCACGTGGGCGGAGTCCATGCCTGCCCGTCCGCGTCGGTGGAGAAGGTCGCGGTCTGGGTCTCGCCCGCGGCGAAGCCGGCGGTGTGGCTGTGGTCAGCAGCGGTGTCGGTCACGGATTTCGGCCTGCCCGCCGACCCGAGAAAGCGCCGCAGCACTCCTCCCCGGTCCCCGGGCGCAGCCGCACCTCCCCTGTCGGCTCTGGTGGTGTCCACTGGAGCCCCTACCATAGCCACCTCGCCCGTTAGCTCCGGATAAGCGGTTTTACGAGAATTTGATACGCGCTGATACGGCTCATACGGCTGCGTCAGCATGTGCTCGGCGTCCTGATCCACCTCTTACCCCCCGTCGCGTCACGGGCCACCGGCTCAACCCTTTAAACGCCCAGTCCCATCTGCGGGTTCCCGGCACCAACGGATACAGTCACGCCGAGGCAACCACGGGGACAGGAGAGGGTCATTACCGGCAACCGGCAGACGAGCTGGGCGTTCGCCGACGCCTTTGTCGCCGAGGACGAAGCGCTGCACTGGGCCCGGGACCGGGCCCGGGAGGCAGGGCTGCGCTCGGTGTCGCCCGGCACGGGCGCCGCGCTGGGCATGCTCGCCGCCTCCGTGGACGCGAAGGCGGTCGCGGAGATCGGCACCGGCTGCGGGGTCTCCGGGATCCATCTTCTGCACGGCATGCGCCCCGACGGGGTGCTCACCACGGTCGACCCGGAGCCGGAGCACCAGCAGTTCGCCCGGCAGGCCTTCCGCGCCTGCGGCTTCGCCAGCAACCGGGCCCGGTTCATACCCGGCCGGGCCCTGGACGTGCTGCCCCGGCTCGCGGACGCCGGCTACGACCTCGTGTTCTGCGACGGCGACCGGCTGGAGTACTCGGACTACCTCGCTGAATCGTTGCGTCTGCTGCGTCCGGGCGGCCTGGTCGTCTTCGAGGGCATATTCGCCAACGGCCGTACGGTCGACTCGGGACCGCAGCCCACGGAGGTGCTGCGGCTGCGCGAGCTGCTGCGCACGGTGCGGGAGAGCCAGGAGCTGGTGACGTCACTGCTGCCGGTGGGCGACGGCCTGCTGTGCGCCGTCAAGCGGTGACGGGCGGGACGCGAGGATCCGGGAACGCGGCTGCCCCGGCACCGCGTACGGTGCCGGGGCAGCCGGTAGGACCGGATCGCGGGCGCGTCAGACGACGACCTTCTTGAGGGCGTCGCCGAGCGCCTCGGCCTCGTCAGGGGTCAGCTCGACGACGAGTCGACCGCCGCCTTCGAGCGGAACGCGCATGACGATGCCCCGCCCCTCCTTGGTCACCTCGAGCGGGCCATCGCCCGTCCGCGGCTTCATGGCCGCCATGCTCGTTCCCCTTCCTGAAACCAGCTCATCGTCTGCCGACGGCCCCGGGAGGGCACGCGCGGTCCGGAGCGGACGCGCGACAACGGCATCGAACACATTGCTTCCAAGCCATTATCCCGCATCTCAGGACCCGATGACCAACATCAGTCGGCATCGCTTGCGCAACGCGCGCGAGCAAAACCACTCAATTCGGCGATGTGGCTGCGATACTGCTCCACCCCGCGGACGCCCTCCGCGCGACTCCACTCCGGTTTTCTTTGACGCAGGTCACACGTCCGGTCCGGCCCTTGGAATGCGATCTCCGCCATGCTGTCCTTCGGACAGGGGCGTACTGAGCGGTACGTCACCAGCGACGACACCGAGGGGATGCGCCATGGCCGACACCGTGCTCTACGAGGTGAACGACGGACTCGCGACGATCACGCTCAACCGCCCCGAGGCGATGAACGCGCTGAACGTCGCGACGAAGGTCGCCCTGCGGGAGGCGGCGGAATCCGCGGCAGGGGACACCGCCGTACGGGCGATCCTGCTGACCGCGGCCGGCGACCGGGCGTTCTGCGTGGGCCAGGACCTGAAAGAGCACATCGGGCTGCTGGCGGCGGACCGTGAGACGGGGTCCGGGCAGACGATGAGCACCGTCAAGGAGCACTACAACCCGATCGTGAAGGCGCTGGCCGGGGCGCCGAAGCCGGTCGTCGCCGCGGTGAACGGGGTCGCGGCCGGGGCGGGTTTCGGCTTCGCGCTCGCCGCGGACTACCGGGTGGTGGCCGAGACGGCGGCGTTCAACACCTCCTTCGCGGGTGTCGCACTGACCGCGGACTCCGGCATCTCCTGGACGCTGCCGCGGGTGGTCGGCCCGGGCCGCGCCGCCGACCTGCTGCTCTTCCCGCGCAGCATCAGCGCCCAGGACGCGCTGGAGCTGGGCATCGCCAACCGCCTGGTGCCGGCCGCCGAGCTGCGGGCCGAGGGCGAGAAGGTGGCCCGAGCCCTGGCCGAGGGCCCGACCGTGGCCTACGCGGCGATCAAGGAGGCGGTGGCCTACGGCATGACGCACTCGCTCGCCGAGACCCTGGAGAAGGAGGACGAGCTGCAGACGCGGGCGGGGCGGTCCGAGGATCACACGATCGCCGTGCAGGCGTTCGTGAACAAGGAGAAGCCGAAGTACTTGGGGCGGTAGCGCGCCGCGGGGAGCTGCGGGTCCGTTGTGGCTGGTCGCGCCCACGCGGCGGCGCCGCAGATCGATACGGGCCCGCGCCCCTCACGGGGCGCTTCTGGCCACGCACGTCTCCAGGTGGTCGTTCACCAGCCCGCACGCCTGCATCAGGGCGTACGCCGTCGTCGGGCCGACGAATCTGAGGCCGCGTTTCTTCAGCGCCTTCGACAGGGCCGTGGACTCCGGGGTGACCGGGGGGACGTCGGCGAGGGTCTTCGGGGCCGGGCGGGCGGCCGGGTCGGGGGCGTGGGACCAGATGAACTCGTCCAGCTCGCCCTCCGCCCAGTCCGCGAGCACACGTGCGTTGGCGACCGTCGCGTCGATCTTGGCGCGGTTGCGGATGATGCCCGGGTCGGCCAGCAGCCGCTCGCGGTCCTCGTCCGTGAACGCGGCGACCTTCTCGATCCGGAAGCCCGCGAAGGCCGTACGGAAGCCCGGGCGGCGGCGCAGGATCGTGATCCAGGACAGGCCCGACTGGAAGGCCTCCAGACTGATCCGCTCGAAGAGGGCGTCGTCGCCGTGGACCGGGCGGCCCCACTCCTCGTCGTGGTACGACACGTAGTCCTCGGTGGACAGGGCCCACGGGCAGCGCAGCGCGCCGTCGGGCCCGGCGAGGGCGGCCCCGTCGCTCATCGCTGCTCCCCGTGGCCCGGCCGCTCCAGGCGGGCGTGCGCGGCGGCCGCTCTGGCGCCGGCCAGCGCGGACTCCAGGTCGGCGATGCGGGCGTCCCGCTCGGCGAGTTCGGCGGCGACGCGGGCGAGGACGTCGTCGACGTCCGCCATGCGGTAGCCGCGCGGGACGAGCGGGAAGCGCACGCTCTCGATGTCCGCGCTGCCGACCGGGCGGTCCTCGGGCAGCGGGTCCTGCAGCCGCTCCGGGGCGGCCTCCGGCAGCGGTGCGCTCTCACCGCCGCTCACCACGGCGAGTGTCACCGCGGCCACCACGACGGCGAGGGCGACGACCAGGAACAAGAACATAACCATCGCTGAGGTCCCCACGCTCCTTGCGCCCGACGCTGTGCCGGAAGCTGAATCTGTCAGGCTCCGATCGTGCCATGCGAATCTGACAGTTAGGGTCGCAGGCGGCCGTACTGCGGGACGTACTAGGAGAGGTCACAGCGGATGCTCAGGCTGGGCAGGCGGGAATTCGGGCCCCACGAGCCGGTGATCATGGCGATCGTGAACCGGACGCCGGACTCCTTCTACGACCAGGGGGCGACGTTCCGCGACGAGCCGGCGCTCGCCCGGGTGGAGCAGGCGGTGGCCGAGGGTGCCGCGATCATCGACATCGGCGGTGTGAAGGCGGGGCCGGGCGAGGAGGTCACGGCCGAGGAGGAGGCGCGGCGCACCGTCGGGTTCGTCGCCGAGGTACGGCGTCGCTTCCCGGACGTGATCATCAGTGTGGACACCTGGCGGGCCGAGGTCGGCGAGGCCGTGTGCGAGGCGGGGGCGGACCTGCTGAACGACGCCTGGGGCGGGGTCGATCCGGGCCTCGCCGAGGTTGCCGCGCGGTACGGGGCGGGACTGGTGTGCACGCACGCGGGCGGGGTCGAGCCGCGGACCCGGCCGCATCGGGTGACGTACGACGACGTCATGGACGACATCCTGAAGGTGACCGTGGGGCTGGCCGAGCGGGCCGTCTCGCTCGGGGTGCCCCGGGATTCGGTGCTGATCGACCCGGGGCACGACTTCGGGAAGAACACGCGGCACAGCCTCGAGGCGACGCGGCGGCTGGACGAGATGGTCGCCACGGGGTGGCCGGTGCTGGTGTCCCTGTCCAACAAGGACTTCGTGGGCGAGACGCTGGACCGCCCGGTGAAGGAGCGGCTGATCGGGACGCTGGCGACCACGGCGGTCTCGGCGTGGCTCGGGGCACAGGTGTACCGCGTCCACGAGGTGGCCGAGACCCGTCAGGTGCTGGACATGGTGGCGTCGATCGCCGGCCACCGGGCCCCCGCGGTCGCCAGACGAGGCCTGGCCTGACCCCGGGGGCGGTGCCCCCGGGGTGGGGGGTCAGCGGGCTGCTTCCTTCGAGACCAGGGCCACCGCTTCGTCGACCTCGTCGGTCACGTGGAACAGCAGCAGGTCCTTCTCGGCGGCCTTGCCCTGGGCCACCAGGGTGTTCCGCAGCCAGTCCACCAGGCCGCCCCAGTACTCGCTGCCGAAGAGGACGATCGGGAAACGGGTGACCTTCTGGGTCTGGACGAGGGTGAGGGCCTCGAAGAGTTCGTCCAGGGTGCCGAGGCCGCCCGGGAGGACGACGAAACCCTGCGCGTACTTGACGAACATCATCTTGCGGACGAAGAAGTACCGGAAGTTGAGGCCGATGTCGACGTAGGGGTTGAGCCCCTGCTCGAAGGGCAGCTCGATGCCGAGGCCCACCGAGATGCCGCCCGCCTCCAGCGCCCCCTTGTTGGCCGCCTCCATCGCCCCGGGGCCGCCGCCCGTGATCACGGCCCAGCCGGCGTCGACCAGCCCCCGGCCCAGCCGCACCCCGGCGTCGTACTCGGACGAGTCCACCGGCGTCCGTGCGGAGCCGAACACGCTGATGGCGGGGGGAAGTTCGGCCAGCGTGCCGAAGCCCTCGATGAACTCCGACTGGATCCGCAGGACCCGCCACGGGTCGGTGTGGACCCAGTCGGAGGGCCCGCCCGCGTCCAGCAGCCGCTGGTCGGTGGTACTGGCCGTGACCTGACTGCGCCGTCGGAGGACCGGGCCGAGCCGTTGCTCGTCCGGCGGCTGCTTCTTCCCCTCGGGGTTTCCGGTAGCCATGTGCGCTCCCTCCGCTTGCCGGTAGTTCGATCTCAGACTAGATCGACGCGGGTTACGGAGGGGGGACGTATGCGTGTCCGCCGTGAAGCGGCGTACGGGAACCTTTATGCCGTGAGCCAGGCGCGCAACCGTTCCTCGCCCGCCAGGATCTTGGCCACCTCGACCCGCTCGTCGCGCTTGTGCGCCAAGTGCGGGTTGCCGGGACCGTAGTTGACGGCCGGAACGCCGAGCGCCGAGAAACGGGAGACGTCCGTCCAGCCGTACTTGGGCTGCGGGGTGCCGCCCACCGCCTCGATGAAGGCGGCCGCGGCCGGGTGGGAGAGGCCGGGCAGCGCGCCGGGGCTGTGGTCGTCGACGACGAACTCGGACACGCCGCAGTCCGCGAACACCTCGCGGACGTGCGCGATCGCCTCCTCCTCGGTGCGGTCGGGGGCGTAACGGAAGTTGACGCTCACCACGCACTCGTCCGGGATGACGTTGCCGGCGACTCCGCCGGTGACACGGACCGCGTTCAGGCCCTCGCGGTACTCCAGTCCGTCGATGACCGGGTAGCGGGGCTGGTAGGAGGCCAGCCTGGCCAGGATGGGGGCCGCCGCGTGGATGGCGTTGGAGCCCATCCAGCTGCGCGCCGAGTGGGCCCGCTCGCCGGTGGTCTTCAGCAGGACCCGCAGCGTGCCCTGGCAGCCGCCCTCGACCTGGCCGTCGGAGGGCTCCAGCAGGACCGCGAAGTCGCCCCGCAGCCAGTCCGGGTGGGCCTCGACGACGTGCTTGAGGCCGTTGCGCTCGGCGGCGACCTCCTCGTTGTCGTAGAACACGAAGGTCAGGTCGCGGTTGGGGACGGGGACCGTGGCCGCGATGCGCAGCTGCACCGCCACGCCGGACTTCATGTCGCAGGTGCCGCAGCCCCAGAGCACGCCGTCCTCGTCCAGCCGGGACGGCACGTTGTCCGCGATGGGCACGGTGTCGATGTGGCCGGCCAGGATGACCCGCTCCGCGCGGCCCAGGTTCGTCCGGGCGATCACGTTGTTGCCGTACCGGTCGACGGTGAGGTGCGGCAGGGCGCGCAGGGCTGTCTCGATCGCGTCCGCGAGGGGCTTCTCGGCGCCGCTCTCGGAGGGGAAGTCCACGAGTTGCGCGGTGAGCTCGGCGGCGTCCAGCGTGAGGTCAAGCGAGGTGTCGGCCATGGCCCCGACCCTAGCGCGCACGCACGCCGGGCCCGGTGTGCGCTGCGCTCGGTGGACCCGGCGTGAGGGGCGGGGAGGCCTCCAGTACCTTGTACGCGTGCCAGAGCCGTCCCCCACTCGCCCCAAGCGCCGCGGCCGCCTCGTCCGTCTCGGTGCGGCCCTGTTGGTCCTGTCCGGCGTCGCCGCCTATCTCGTGGTGCAGTACGTCACCGGAGGCCCGGGCGCGAGAGGCTGCAGAGTGGTCTCCGGCACGGGCGACGGGGCGTCGTACGAGTTCACGCCCGAGCAGGCGGTGAACGCGGCGACGATCGCCGCCGTCGGCACCGGGCGGGGCATGCCCGAGCGGGCGGTGACCATCGCGCTGGCGACCGCCATCCAGGAGTCGGGGCTGCGCAACATCGAGCACGGCGACCGGGATTCCCTGGGGCTGTTCCAGCAGCGGCCCTCGCAGGGCTGGGGCACCGAGCAGCAGGTCATGGACCCGGCGTACGCGGCGGGCATCTTCTACGCGCACCTGGCCAGGGTGCCCGACTACACCGACCTGCCGCTGACGGTGGCCGCGCAGCGGGTGCAGCGCAGCGGTTACCCGGAGGCGTACGCCAAGCACGAGCCGGACGCCACACTGCTGGCGGCCGCGCTGACCGGGCACTCGGCGGCCTCGCTGACCTGCGACGGGCGCCCGGAGCGTAGCGCGGAGGCGACCGGGCCCGACGCGGTACGGGCCGCGCTGGTGCGGGACTTCGGGCGGGACGCGCTGCAGGAGACCGGGGCCGAGGTGGGCGGTACGGAGGTTCCGTCGCCGTCGCCGTCCCCGAGCGTGACCGCGACGGCGCACGGGCGGACCGTGACCGTGCCGGTGGCCGAGGGCCGCAGGACGGACAGCGGCGGCCGCGACGAGCGGGAGCGGGGCTGGCAGCTGGCGCAGTGGGCCGTGGCCAACTCCTCGTCCCTGCACATCCAGCGGGTGGCGTACGCGGGGCGCGAGTGGACCGCCGGGAGCAACGGCGGTCAGTGGCGCACGGCCGGGACACCGGGGGCCGCGGGGGCGGAGCGGTCCGCCGGGGCGGTCCGGATCATCACCGGACAGTAGTACGGCGGCTCACTCGGCCGGGTTGTACGGCTGCGGGGTGGGCGTGTCTTCCCACGGATTTCGGCGTGGATTCGGGATCCCTTGGAAATCAAGGGCTGTAAGGATTCTGCGGGTTCGCACAACAGCACTCTTTGCCCGTTTTTATCCACAAACGATAATGCGATGCGTTATCCATTCTTTACCTTTGGCCTCCGCAACCTTCGTCGGCTTCGAGTCGGTAGTCACGGCGTCCGAGTCCGGACACACTCACTGTTCTCCACCCGTCGAATGGAGCATCATGTCCCTCCCCCTGACCCGCCGGATCGCTCGTGCCGCGCTGCTCGTCGCAGCGGGAGCGGCCGCCGGGGTCGGTGCGGCCGGCTCTGCCGGCGCGGCCACGAACCTGCCGGCCGTGCCCGCGAACCTCGGCGGTGTGACCGCCCTGGACGGGGCGCACGTCGGCAACACCGTCGACGGTGCGGCACAGAACGTCACCGGCCTGGCGGGCAACGCGGGCAGCAAGGCGGTCAAGCAGGCGGTGCCGGCCGCGGGCAAGACCGGTGGTGGCGCCGTGAAGAAGACGACGCCCGCGGTGCAGAAGGCCGCGGGAGACGCGGCCGGGACCGCGGGGGGTGCCCTCGGGGCCACCGCGGCCGGCGTGACGAAGGGCGGGCTGCCGACCGAGGGACTCACCAAGGGTGGGCTGCCCACCTCGTCCCTGCCCACGTCGTCCCTGCCGACGAAGGGTCTGCCGCTGGGCGGCTGAGCGCCTGGCGCCGACGGCCGACGGGGTCCAGGGGTTCCTGGGCCCCGTCGGTCTTTGCGTGCCTACGTCGGCAGGGGTGGGACGGTGTCCGGGCGGCTCCCGGCGCTGCGGGCCGCGCCCACCCGTTCCGCCCTGCGGAACGACTGCCCACGGCGGCGGGAGCGGCGGCAGGGGGTCACGTCGTCAGGCGGGTCACCGCCGCGCGGACCCTCTCGTCCGTTGCCGTGAAGGCCACGCGTACGAAGTTCTCGCCCGCCTCGCCGTAGAAGTCGCCCGGGGCCACGAGGATGCCCAGGTCGGCCAGGTGGGACACCGTGGTCCAGCAGGACTCGCCCCGGGTCGCCCAGAGGTAGAGGCTGGCCTCGCTGTGTTCGATGCGGAAGCCGTGGTCCAGGAGGGCGTCGCGCAGGAGGGCGCGGCGGGCCGCGTAGCGCCCGCGCTGGACGTGGACGTGCTCGTCGTCGCCCAGGGCCGCCACCACCGCCGCCTGCGTCGGCGCCGAGGTCATCATGCCGCCGTGCTTGCGGATCTCCAGGAGGGGCCCCAGGACCGCCGGGTCGCCGGCCACGAAGGCGGCTCGGTAGCCGGCCAGGTTGGACCGCTTGGAGAGGGAGTGGACGGCGAGGATGCCGTCGTAGGAGCCGCCGTTGACGTCGGGGTGCAGGACCGAGACCGGGTCGGCCTCCCAGCCCAGCTCCAGGTAGCACTCGTCGGAGACGAGCAGGACGCCGTGCTCGCGGGCCCAGGCGACGATGCCGGTCAGCTCGTCCTTGCCGAGGACCCTGCCGGTGGGGTTGGAGGGCGAGTTCAGCCAGAGGAGCTTCAGGTTCGCCGGGTCCAGCTCGCGCGGGTCGTCGTAGACCTCGTACGCGGCGCGGGCCAGGCGGGCGCCGACCTCGTAGGTCGGGTACGCCAGGCGCGGGTAGGCCACCCTGTCGCCGGGGCCGAGGCCCAGCTGGGTCGGCAGCCAGGCGACCAGCTCCTTGGAGCCGACGATCGGCAGGACGTGGCGGTGGGTGACCCCACGGGCGCCCAGACGGCGCTCCAGCCAGCCGGTGATCGCGTCACGCAGCGCGGGGGTGCCCCAGACCGTCGGGTAGCCGGGCGAGTCGGCCGCGTCGACCAGGGCCTTCTGGATCAGTTCGGGGACCGGGTCGACCGGGGTGCCGACGGACAGGTCGACGATGCCGTCCGGGTGCGCGGCGGCCGTCTTCTTGTACGGCTCAAGCTTGTCCCAGGGGAACGTCGGAAGACGGTCGGAGACTGCGGACACGGGATCTTGCTCGCTTTCGTCGGTACGGCAAACGCCTCGGTCCCGTACGGCGCGATCCGGGCGATCGGGCTGTACGGGCCGAGGCGAAGGTGGCGGGCCTTTCGGCCGCTCGACCGGTTGCTAGGCCTGCGGGGGCAGCGCGGCGATGAAGGGGTGGTCGCGCTCGATCAGACCCAGCTTGCTGGCACCACCGGGAGAGCCCAGCTCGTCGAAGAACTCGACGTTCGCCTTGTAGTAGTCCTTCCACTCCTCCGGAGTGTCGTCCTCGTAGAAGATCGCCTCGACCGGGCAGACCGGCTCACAGGCACCACAGTCGACGCATTCGTCCGGGTGGATGTACAAGGACCGTGAGCCCTCGTAGATGCAGTCGACCGGGCACTCTTCGATGCACGCCTTGTCCTTCACGTCGACACAAGGCTGCGCGATGACGTAGGTCACGCTGTCGTTCCTCCTCGATAGGGCGCTGGCGGGCCTCCACAGGCTCCGCCGCCTGGCGCGCGGGAGCGCGGCGTCGTCGATGCCCGCCCCTAGTATCTCCGTTCCGGGGCATGATCCATACAGGAGGGGTGAACTGACCAGTGGAAATCTCGGCGAAAGGGCGCTTCGAGGTCCGTATCACCGCTGCTGACGTGGGCAAACGGGTGTCAGTACGGCGCTTGAGCGAACCTGGAGCGGCGGCGGAGAAGTTCACCGACACGGTGGGTGTTCTCACATCATGGGACGACGGAGTGCTCGTGATCACACGGCGGGACGGGCAGAGTGTCCGGATCCCGGAGTCCGTGCTGGTCGCGGGCAAGGTGGTGCCGGCCGCGCCGGCCCGCCGCCGGGGTCCGGCCGCGAGCTACCAGGAGCTGGCGCGGATCGCCGCGCGCGGGTGGCGGCCGGTGGAGAGCGAGTCGCTCGGCGAGTGGGAACTGCGGGCCGCCGGCGGGTTCACGCGGCGGGCCAACAGTGTGCTGCCGCTCGGTGATCCCGGGCTTCCGCTCGATGAGGCACTGACGGCCGTGAGGCGCTGGTACGCCGAGCGCGGCCTGCCCGCCTACGCGCAGACCGCCACCGGCGCCGAGGGCACGCAGGAGCTGCTGTGCGCGGAGCTGGAGCGTCGCGGCTGGGTGCGGGAGGTGACCGCCGAGCTGTGGACCGGGGCGCTGGCACCGGTGGCGGACCGGGCCGAGGGCACCGGCGTGGAGCTGTCCCGGGAGGCGGACGAGGCGTGGCTCTCGCGGTACGGCCGCAAGGGGGAGAGCGAGGTGGCCCTCCGGGTGCTGAACGGCGGACCGTCGGTGTGGTTCGCGACCGTGCCCGGTGCGGCCGGGGAGCGGCCGGCGGCGATCGGGCGGTGCGTGGTGGACGGACGCTGGGCCGGCTTCGCCGCCGTCGAGGTCGATCCCGCCCGGCGACAGCAGGGGCTGGCCACCGAGGTGATGGCCGCGCTGGCCCGCCGCGCCCTGGACGAGGGCGCCTCGGCGGCCTGGCTCCAGGTGGAGGACGACAACGAGGCGGCCCGCGCCCTGTACGCCGGTCTCGGCTTCGCCCCGCACCACGCGTACCACCACTACCGGGCGCCGCAGGAGAGCGGCGACGAGCCCGCTCGCCCGGCTCCGGAGAACACTCGCGTCGAAGGGTCGTAGGGATCGCTGTGGACGGGCATGAGCCAGGCATGCGGCACCGTTCTCTTCCGCCCCCGTATCCGCCCCCGCCGGAGCGGTCCGCCGAGGTGCGGCGGCGGTTCGGGGAGGAGGCGCGGTCGGAGCGGCCGGATCTGTCGGCGCTGTGCCTGCTGATCGGTGCCGAGGCGGACGGGACGCTGGACGAGGACGGGATCGACGCGGCCCAGCTGGAGCTGGACCGGCTGGCCGGACTCCTGCCGTACCGCCCGGGCGGGCCGCAGGCGTGGGCGCAGGCGCTGTGCCGGCTGCTGGGCGAGCGCTACGAGTTCCACGGGACCCCGTCCGACTACCAGCGGCTGGAGTGCTCGCTGCTGCACGAGGTGCTGCGGCGGCGCCGCGGGCTGCCGATCCTGCTGTCGGTGGTGTGGATGGAGGTGGCGAGACGGGCGGGCGCCCCGGTGTACGGGGTCGCGCTGCCGGGGCACTTCGTGGTCGGGTTCGGGGCGGCGGAGGAGCAGGTGCTGGCCGATCCTTTCGCCGGCGGGAAGGTGCTGACCGGGACGGATGCCGAGCTGCTCGTGGCGGGGGCGACGGGGGCGGCGCTGCAGCCGTCGATGCTGGTGCCCGCGACTACCCTGGAGGTCGTGCAGCGCATCCTGAACAACATCCGGGCGTGGGCCTCGGCCCGGCCCGAGCGGTCGGACGTCGCGCTGCGGGCCGTGGAGTTGAGCCTGCTGCTGCCCGCGCATCCGGCCCGGTTGCGCTACGAGCGCGGTCAGCTGCTGGTGCAGCGCGGTGAGTTCACGGCGGGGGCCGAGGAGCTGGACGCGTACGCCCACCTGATCGAGGTCGTCGACGACTCGGCTGCCCGCAAGGTGCGGCAGCAGGCGCACACGGCCCGGTCGATGCTCAACTGAGCCCTCAGAGCCAGCCCTTCTCCCGCGCTATCCGCACCGCCTCCGCCCGGTTCCGCACCGCGAGCTTCTGGATGGCCGTGGAGAGGTAGTTGCGGACCGTGCCCTGGGAGAGGTGAAGGGCCTTGGCCAGCTCCGCGTTGGTGGAGCCGTCGGCCGCCGCACGGAGCACCTCGCGCTCCCGGTCGGTGAGGGGGTTGGCGCCCTCGGCCAGCGCGGCCGCGGCCAGGGTGGGATCGATGACCCGCTCTCCGGCCAGCACCTTGCGGACCGCGTCGGCGAGTTGGGCGGCCGGTGCGTCCTTGACGAGGAACGCGTCGGCGCCCGCCTCCATGGCGCTGCGCAGATAGCCGGGGCGGCCGAAGGTCGTGAGGACGACGAGCTTGACCGCGGGGTACTCGCGGTGCACCCGGGCCGCCGCCTCGATGCCGGTGCAGCCGGGCATCTCGATGTCGAGCAGCGCCACGTCGACACCGTGCGCGCCGACGGCCGCCAGCACCTCGTCCCCGCGCGCGACCTGGGCGACGACCTCGATGTCGTCCTCCAGGCCGAGAAGTGCGGCCAGCGCCTCGCGGACCATCGACTGGTCCTCGGCCAGCAGGACCTTGATCGTGCTCGTCATGTCCCGGATCCTAGTGCCCCGGCCGACACCGTTCGCCCGTCAAGGAGCGAACGCTGCCGGCCGGGGCACTAGGCCCTGTCGTCAAATTCCCGTCTGCCCCACGACGCCTGGCACGCACTCTCGCCGCACCGGGCGAAAGCCCAAGTACGTCCAGTACGAGGACTTCCGCCCGGCACACCGAGAGCACGCACCAGACGCCGCGAGGCCGCCCTTCGGGCGACGACGGGAATTTGACGACAGGACCTAGGCGGCCGCAGGTACCCGGGCGACCAGCCGGAACCCGTGCTTGACCCGGCCCGCCTCCAGCGTGCCGCCGGCCTTCTCCAGACGCTCGGTCAGGCCGGTCAGACCGTTGCCCGGGCCGTTGCCGGAACCGCCGGCTCCGTTGTCCTCGACACAGAGTTCGAGGACCGGGCCGTCCAGGGTCTGGCGGCGCAGGACCTGTACGACGCACCGGTCGGCGCCGCTGTGCCGGACCACGTTGGTGACCGCTTCGCGCAGCGCCCAGGCGAGGGCGGACTCGGCCTCCTCCGGGATGCCGGCGAGGTCGGATTCCGCGGGCACCTCGGCCGCCACCCCGGCGGCGGTCAGCGCGACCTGGGTGCCGGCGAGCTCGGCGGCGAGGCGGGGGCGGCGGTAGCCGGTGACGGCCTCGCGGACGTCTACCAGGGCCTGGCGGCTGACCTGTTCGATGTCGGCGACCTGCTGGGCGGCCTTGTCGGGGTGACCGGGCAGCATCCGGCCGGCCAGCTCGCTCTTCAGCGTGATCAGCGAGAGCGAGTGGCCCAGCAGGTCGTGCAGGTCGCGGGCGAGACGCAGCCGCTCCTCGTTGGCGGCGAGCTGGGCGACGGTGGCCCGGGCCTTGCGCAACTCGATGGTCGTCCGCACCAGCTGGCCGACGCCGGTCATCGCGAACCCGATGAGCACCACCAGGATGAGCAGGTCCCAGGCGTCCTCGGTGCCGACGTGCAGCCCGACGAGCATCATCAGGCCGCCCGTGCCCGGGATCGCCCAGTACGCCGCCCGCAGCGGGAGGGTGATCCCGCAGGCGACGGAGACGTAGCAGTACAGGCCGAGCCAGGGCGCCCCGAACGTGAAGCTCAGCAGAGTGGCGAGCACACCCAGGGCGACGACCAGGCCGGCCACGCGCCGCGGCTCCGCCGGTGTGCCCATGTTCCGGAAGACCAGCGCCAGATAGACCCCGACGAAGACCGTCAGGCCCAGCCCGCCGGCCACGGTCCCCGCGGTGGTGTGGTTCCCCGAGACGAGGTCGTGGACCGGAGAACTGAGGAAGACCAGCCAGACACCGACCCACAGCACTTTGCGCCGCAGCATGCCGCGCCGGTTGGCGAAGTCCTGCCCCAGGGGGACCAGCGGGTCTTCCGTCATGGTGCTCACGCCTTCAGCGTGTCCTTCCGGTACAGCCAGGCCGCGCCGCCCGCGAAGAGGACGAAGGAGACGACGAGGATGGCGATGTCCTTGGCTTCCGGAGCCTGGCTCTGTTCGATCGCCCGCCCCAGAGCAGCGTACGCGTGCGTGGGGAGCCACTTGGCTATGTCCTGGAGCCAGTGCGGGAAGCTCGTGGTCGGCATCCACAGGCCGCCCAGCATCGACATGCCGAAGTAGATGATCATCGTGATCGGGCGGACCGCGTCCCCGCTGGCGAGGTAGCCGATGGCGACGCCGAGGGCGGCGAAGACGAGGCTGCCGGCCCAGATGGCGCCGGTGAGGGCGAGCCACTGCCAGGCGTCGAGCCGTACGTCCTTCACGGCCGCGGCGACGACGAAGACGACGACGATCGACGGGAGGCTGACGACGGCCGCGCCGGCGGTCTTCGCGAGGACGTAGCCGCGCCCCGGGAGGGTGGTCAGCCGCAGCTGCCGCACCCAGCCGCTCTCGCGCTCCTTGGCGATGCGCTCGCTGTTGCCCATCAGGACGGCGGTCAGCGCGCCGAAGGAGGCCATGGAGACCATCATGTAGGTCGGCAGGGTGAGGCCGGAGCCCTCGATCTTCGTCTTGGAGTCGGCGTTGCCCGCGATGAGCAGGAACAGGGCCGCGGGGAAGATCACCGAGAAGAACAGGAACTTGCGGTTGCGCAGGGAGCGGGCGACTTCGAGCTTGATCAGGCTGTTCATGACTGCTTGGCCTCCTCGGCCTCCGTGATGGCGACGAAGGCCTGCTCCAGGCCGAGGCCGGCGACTTCGAGGTTGCGGGGGTAGACGCCCAGGCCGTACAGGGCGTGGACGGTCGCGTCGGCGTCGGAGGACTGGATGCGGACGGTCTGGCCCGATACGTCGACGGAGGTGAGGAAGGGCAGGCCGCGCAGGGCCGCCTCGTCGATGGTCCCCTCCAGGTCGAAGGAGACCCGGCGGGCGCCCGCCTTGGCCTTGATCTCGGCGGCGGTGCCGTCGGCGAGGAGGCGGCCGCGGTGCAGCACGAGCACCCGGTCGGCGATGGCGTCGGCCTCTTCGAGGTAGTGGGTGGCGAAGAGGACCGTACGGCCCTGGTCGGCCTGTTCCCGCATGGTGGCCCAGAAGGCCTGGCGGGCGGAGACGTCCATGCCGGTGGTCGGCTCGTCCAGGACGATCAGATCGCTGTCGCCCGCGGTGGCGAGCGCGAAGCGCACGCGCTGGGCCTGGCCGCCGGAGAGCTTGTTGACCTTGCGGTCGGCGATCTGCGTGAGGCTCGCGCGGGCGAGGACGTCGGCGGCCTTGTACGGCTTCGGGTGCAGCGAGCAAGCCAGCTTCACCAGCTCGACGACGGTGACCTCGTCCATCAGCCCGCCGCTCTGCAGCATGGCCCCGACCCGTCCGGCGACGATCGCCTCGCGCGGGCTGGTCCCGAACACGCTCACCGTGCCGCTGTCGGCCTGCTTGAGGCCGAGGAGCAGGTCGAGGGTGGTGGACTTGCCGGCCCCGTTCGGGCCGAGGAGGGCGACGGTCTCGCCCGGGTACAGCCGGAGCGAGAGCCCGTCGACGGCTCGGTTGCTCCCGTACGTCTTGGTCACCTGGTCGAACCCGACCACCGGGGTGGTGGTGGCCGGTGCCGCTGTCGTTGTCATGCCCACCATGCTGGCGGTGGGGGCCCTGGACGCGGCAGTGTCGCAGGTCCCCAGTGCCGGATGACAGATGTCATGCGGTTCGGGTGACACCCGCGCAGGGGGCGCCCGGCGGACGCCCCCTGCCGGTCGTGCTAGCTCGGGTTCGTGGGGATGACCGCGACCCGGTTGGTCCTGCTCATCAGTGCCTGCCGCAGAGCGACGTAGACGTCCTGCGGTGTGACGGCCGTCTTCTTGCCGTTGGCCCGGGTGATGAGCACGCCGTCGAAGGCCTGGCCGTACAGCCGCTTCAGGGCCACCAGGTCGGGCTTGTCGGTCAGCTTGCCGTCGGGAGTGGCCTCCACCCTGAGGAACTTCCACAGCGAGTTCTGCGGACTCATCGGGACCGAGTGCGCCGCGTCCGTCTGGACCGTGACGCGGGCCGACATCGCCGGTTCGGCGAAGGCCTTCATCTCGCGGTCGACCTCGGCGTTCGAGACCGTCGGCTGCTTGGTGGTCGTCGGCACGGTCACCGGGTTCGCCGTGTCCGTCTCCACCAGCGTGCGGTAGGCCTGTTCGACCGCCTGGGTCGACCGGGCCGCGTCGATGGCCTTGCCCGCCCTGCCGTAGACGGCCACGGCCTTGCCGGCCTTGAACGTGATGGTGCCGTCGGCGACGGCGCCGGAGCCCGAACCGCCGTCGGCCTGCTCGAGCGCGGCCTGGAGCTTCTCCTCGTCGACCGGCATGACCGGCTCGATCTCCCGCTTCTGGCCGAAGAGGGAGCCGATCACGGAGACCGGGTTGTAGTCGCTCTTCGCGGCATCGCTCACGGTGCTCTGGAAGTCGAACTGCAGGCCCGCGTTGTCCGGCGTCAGGGACACCGTCCGGCCGCCCACGGAGAGCTTCAGCGGCTTGGCGACCCGGCTGCCGAAGGCGTCGTCGAGCTTCTTGACGGCCTCGTCACGGGTGCCGCCGCCGATGTCGACACCGAGGACGGTGGTGCCCTTGGGCACATCGGTGTGGTTCATCAGCAGGCCGGCGCCGTAGGCACCGCCCGCGAGGAGGAACACGCCGACGCCGAGCAGCATGACCTTGCTGCGGCCCTTCTTCTTCGGCTTGGCCGCGGCCTTGGGCTGCGGGGCCGGTTCGGGCAGCTTGGGCGCCGTGTGCGGCACCGGGCCGTCGGAGTGCGCGGCACCGAACGGGGCGTTCCCCGCGGACGGGACGACCGGGATGCCGCTGGTGACGGTGTGCCCGGAGACGTTGTCCGGGGCGCGGAAGCCGGGCGTGCCCGGTCCGGGAGCCGGCTTCTGCGGCGTGAGGATCGCGGTGTCGTCGCCGAGGCCGCCGCCGGGTGCCGTGCCGGGGACGGGGAAGGCGCCGGGGGCGAGCGGACCGCCCTGGCCCGCCTGGCCGTTCGCGGCGCCGGGCATCTGGTGACTACCGGTGTCGTAGCCGCCGGGTCGCTGGTGGCTGCCGGTGTCGTAGCCGCCGGGTCGCTGGTGGCTGCCGGTGTCGTAGCCACCGGGCATCTGGTGACTGCCGGTGTCGTAGCCGCCCGGAGAGTCGAAGGACTCGCCGAGGTCCCGGTCCAGGTCGCTGAGCGAGCTGCGCGGGGCGGCCGGCGGGACGAACGGTCCGTCGCCGGTGACCGGTCCGCCGGTCGGGCCCGCGGGGCCCTGCGGGCCGCGCCCGCCCCTGCCGTTCGGCCCGTTGAAGCCGCTGGGACCGCCGGGGCCGCCGGACGCGCTCGCGCCGGGGCCGGCGCCGATTCCGCCCGCGCCGCCGCTCTCCGCGAAGTACGGCAGGTCGTCGCGGCTCGGTTCACCGCCGCCGGTCGCGCCGGGGCGGGAGCCGCCGCGCGGGCCCGCGGCCAGCGCCTCGGTCACGTCGAAGGAACCGGTGCCGCCGCCGTGTCCCGGGGCCACGGGGCCGCCGGTGGCGCTGGGCAGGCCCGAGCCGTTCGTACCGCCGGGGCGGGAGCCGCCGGGCACGCTCATGGAGCCGACCACACCGCCGGGGCGGGTGCCGCCGGCACCCGGACCGCTCGGCTGGGCGCCCGGTTTGACCGGCGCGGCGGCGGAACCGCCGGGCGTCCCGGCACCGTTCGTGCCGCCGGCGCCCGGACCGCCCTTGGGAGCGCCGGACTTGCGGGGCGCGAACCAGTCGCTGCGCTTCTCCTCGGCCTGCGGGGCGGGATCGGCGGGGGATTCGACGGTGCTGGTGGACGCCGCGGCGGCGGGGGCCGGCCGGGTGTCGGCGCCGGAGTCGTCCGCGGCGGCATCGCCGTCGCCGACGGGCTTGCGCACGACGACCGGCGGGATGGGCCGGGATCCGGGGATGTTGATCCGGATCCGCGTCGTCAGCGTGGTCTCGGTCTTGCGCTCCTCGGGCGGGGTGGCCGAACGGCCCGCGTCCGCGCCGGCGTCGGAAGCCATGGGGGTTCCGTACGGCGGCGTCCCCGAGGGGTATGCGGCTCCGCCGGACCCGTTGGGCCCGGAGGACGGAGTGTCAGTTTCACGACTCAAGGCAGGTTCTCCCGGTTGGCTCCGCCGCCCGTTACGTCCTCAGCGGGCAGCTCGGCGGCGCGCACCACCATACTGGCCACGTCTGGCGCGTATCCCATGACCGCCGAGGAAACCCACACCGGACTCGCACGTGCGCCGCACGGCGAAGTGGTACGTCACTTGCCAAGTCGGGTGGGGCCGTCGACAGGTTGCCGTCCGGGGGCAACGGTGGCGCAGATCACAGCGAGGGCCATACCGCCGAGCAGGAAGAGGTAGGAGCCGACTCCCGCGCCGAACAGGAAGTCGCCCTCGGGGCGGGTGGCGGTGAGCAGGACGACGGTGACGATCCAGCCGGCCACCGGCGCGACCGCCCCGGCCCGGCCGCCGAGGGCGTACGCCCCGCCGAGGAACAGCCCGCCGGCGCCCGCGAGGGCGAGCAGCAGCCCGCCCGGGAACCAGGCGGCCTGGACCAGGGCTCCGGCGAGCCCGACGATCGCCCCGAGCAGGAACAGCCCGAGGTAGGCGGCCATCCGCCCGACCGGGGGCCGCCGCATCGGCTGGGCCAGCATCGAGCCGCGTCCGGCGGTGCTCATGACGTCTCCCCGGTGGCGATGCCGGCGAACAGGTCGGTCTCCCCGGGCTGTGCCCGGCCGCGCACCAACTCGTAGTACTCGGTGGTGAACAGCGGCTGGGCCAGTTCGTTGGAGAGCGCGAAGTACGGCTCGGCCACGTCGATCTGGGTGGCGTGGGCGCGCATCGCGGCGGCCTTGGCGGCGGCGTGGGCGCTGCCGTCGACCGCGGTGGTGATCCGCTCGTCGTCGACCACGCCGGGCACGTCGGCCAGGGAGGCGCTCTTCGCGAACGGGAGGCTCGGCAGGTCGTCCTGGAGGCGGGCGAAGGCCGCCTCGGCGACGGAGCGCGGGACCCGGTTCCAGTAGACCTTCTCGATCCGGTGTCCCTGTTCGGCCGCCAGCTCGACGGCCCGCATGGCCACGCGGTGGGCCTGGATGTGGTCCGGGTGGCCGTATCCGCCGTCGTCGTCGTACGTGACGAGGACCTGCGGGCGGACCCCCAGGATCACCTCGACGAGCGACCGGGCGGCCTCGTCCAGGTCGGCCTGCCAGAAGCAGGCGGGGTCCTCGTTGTCGGGAATGCCCATCATGCCGGAGTCGCCGTAGCGGCCCGCACCGCCGAGCAGCCGCAGGTCCGCGACGCCCAGCTCGCGCAGGGCGGCGCTCAGCTCACCGCGCCGGTGTGCGCCCAGCGCGGCGCCGGCCAGATGCCGCAGCTCGGGCGGGATGACCTCGCCGCGCTCCCCCAGGGTGCAGGTGACCAGGGTCACGTGGGCACCCTCGGCCGCGTACCTGGCCATGGTCGCGCCGTTGTTGATCGACTCGTCGTCCGGGTGCGCGTGCACCAGCAGCAGACGCCGGGCGGGCAGCAGTACCGTCATGGGTCCACCCTACGAGGCGGCGGCGCTTCCCTCGGCCACCTCCGCCCGGGGCGCCGTCGACCACTCACCACCAGGGCGCCCGGCCGTGACCGGCAGAGCGCCGCCGACCGTCCACCGGGCGGCGGCCGCCTCAGAACTTGATGTTGCCGATCATGCTGGCGACGTTCGTCGTCAGCTCACTGATCGTGGGCGCGACGGTCGAGGAGGCGAGGTAGAAGCCGAGCAGCACGCAGACAATTGCATGACCGCCCTTCAGACCCGACTTCTTGATCAACAAGAAGACGATGATCGCCAGCAGCACCACCGCCGAAATCGAGAGTGCCACGGCGGATCACCTCCAAAGATCCCGGGGACGCGGGGGGTTCGGACTATGGGGGTTGTCACTCGGTTGTAGATCGGTAGAGCAACTTCATGCACACGCCAGCAGGTTCATACCCACTCAGCGGTAGCGATCATAACTATCCGTACTCGCGCATCGCTCGGCGCACGGCCGCACAAGGGGGCGCATGGCCAATATGGTCGGGGTATGACGACCGAGGCTGACTCCTTCCCCCGTCGGCACGCCCGCACGCAGCGGTTCACGCTCGGCGCGCCGCGTGCGTTCACCGTGGCACCCGACGGTTCGCGTGTCGCGTTCCTGCGTTCGGGCTCCGGCACCGACCGGGCCAACTCCCTGTGGATCCTGGATCCGACGGACGGCGCCGAGCGCCTGGCGGCCGATCCGCACGCCCTCCTGGAGGGTGCGTCGGAACAGCTCTCGCCCGAGGAGCGGGCGCGCCGGGAGCGCAGTCGGGAGGGTGGGTCCGGCATCGTCGGCTACGCCACCGACGCGGCCGTGGAGTTGGCGTCTTTCGCCTTGTCAGGGAGGCTTTTCACGGCCGAGCTGCGGGCCGGTACGGCGCGCGAACTCCGGGTCCCCGCACCGGTGATCGACCCGCGTCCGGCGCCGGACGGGCGGCACATCGCGTACGTGGCGCAGGGCGCGCTGCGGGTGACGGGCGCCGAGGGCTCGGACGACCGGGCGCTGGCCGAACCGGAGGCCGACCAGGTCACCTATGGACTCGCCGAGTTCATCGCGGCCGAGGAAATGGGGCGTTCGCGCGGATTCTGGTGGGCGCCGGAGTCGGACCGGCTGCTGGTGGCGCGGGTGGACGACACGCCGGTGCAGCGGTGGTGGATCGCCGACCCGGCCCACCCGGAGCGTGAGCCACAACACGTCGCGTACCCTGCGGCCGGGACGGAGAACGCGGACGTACGCCTGTTCGTGATCGGCCTCGACGGCAGCCGCACGGAGATCGCCTGGGATCGTGCGCGCTATCCGTATCTGGCGCATGTGCACTGGTCAGAGGCGGGTGCCCCGCTGCTCCTGGTACAGGCCCGGGACCAGCGCAGCCAGGTGTTCCTGGCGGTGGACCCGGACTCGGGTTCGACCCGGATGGTGCATGCGGATGAAGATCCAACATGGCTGGAACTTTTCGCCGGAGTGCCCTGCTGGAGCCCGTCCGGGCAGCTTGTCCGGATCGCGGACGAGGGTGGCGCCCGAGTGCTGACGGTGGGCGAACGGCCTCTGACCGGACCGCAGTTGCACATCCGTGCGGTACTCGACGTGACGGCCGACGACGTGCTGGTTTCGGCATCGGCGGGCGAGGAGGCGGAGTCCCCGGAGACCGGCGAGGTCCATGTCTACCGGGTGAACGAACTCGGTGTGGAGCGCGTCTCGCAGGAGCCCGGGGTGCACTCGGCGGTGCGCGCCGGGGGCGTGACGGTACTGGCCACCGCGACACTCGACAGCCCGGGCACCCACGTCCAGGTACTGCGTGACGGAAAACGAACGGCGACTGTCCGGTCCTGCGCCGAAGTTCCCGGTTTGTCGCCGCGGGTGACTCTCACCGAGGGGGGCGCACGCAGAATTCCGTGCGCCGTGCTTATGCCTACGGACTACACCGGTGACACGCCCCTGCCCGTGCTCCTGGACCCCTACGGCGGTCCGCACGGCCCGCGCGTGGTGGCCGCACACAACGCGCATCTGACCTCGCAGTGGTTCGCCGACCAGGGCTTCGCGGTGATCGTCGCCGACGGCCGGGGCACGCCGGGCCGCTCGCCGGCCTGGGAGAAGGAGGTCCACCGCGACTTCACGCTCACCCTGGACGACCAGATCGAGGCCCTCCAGGACCTGGCCGGGCGCTACCCCCTCGACCTCTCCCGGGTCGCCGTCCGCGGCTGGTCCTACGGCGGCTACCTGGCCGCCCTCGCCGTCCTGCGCCGCCCCGACGTCATCCACGCGGGCATCGCGGGCGCCCCGGTGACGGACTGGCGCCTCTACGACACCCACTACACCGAGCGCTACCTCGGCAACCCGGTCGAGGACCCGGCGACGTACACGCACAACTCCCTGGTCACCGACGAGGGCCTCTCCTCCCCCGCCGAGCCGCACCGCCCCCTGATGATCATCCACGGCCTGGCCGACGACAACGTGGTGGCGGCCCACACCCTGCGCCTCTCCTCGGCCCTCCTCGCCGCGGGCCGCCCCCATGAGGTGCTCCCCCTGTCCGGCGTCACGCACATGACCCCCCAGGAACAGGTCGCGGAGAACCTGCTCCTGCTCCAGGTGGACTTCCTCCGGCGTTCGCTGGCACAACCGGGCAAAAACGCATGAACTGCGTTTACACGCAGGCAACTTCACGGAAGCGGCACCGATATACGGACGCGCGAGGCTGAACAGCGTACGGCCGTGCGGGTGCCGTAAGCGGGCCGGGGATGCACCATGTCACCCCGGCCCGTTGCCGTTCCCCGCGGGCTCCTCCGGCGGGACCGTCCGCCCCGGGGCGGAGTGCCTGATCGGCAGTGTCTCCGCGAAATGACAGGCCGAGTCGTGCGCTGCGGGGCCGGGTGTGCGGCGGAAGTCCTCGGGGACCGCCAGGAGCGGTACCTCCAGGGTGCAGCGCTCCCGGGCCTTCCAGCAGCGGGTGCGGAAGCGGCAGCCCGAGGGGATCTTCGTCGGGGACGGGACGTCGCCGGCGAGGATGATCCGCTCACGGTGGTCGCGGGCCTCGGGGTCGGGGACCGGGACCGCGGAGAGGAGCGCCTGGGTGTAGGGGTGGGTCGGGTGGTCGTAGATCTCGGCGTCCCTGCCGATCTCCACGATGCGGCCCAGGTACATGACCCCGACCCGGTCCGAGATGTGCCGGACGATCGACAGGTCGTGCGCGATGAAGACGTAGGAGAGGTCGAACTCCGACTGGAGGCGGTCCAGCAGGTTGATCACCTGGGCCTGGACCGAGACGTCCAGAGCGGAGACCGGTTCGTCGGCGACGATCACCTCGGGGCGCAGGGCCAGCCCCCGCGCGATGCCGATGCGCTGGCGCTGGCCGCCGGAGAACTGGTGCGGGTAGCGGTTGATGTACTCGGGGTTGAGGCCGACCACGTCCAGCAGCTCCTGCACCCTGCGGCGGCGGTCGCCCTTCGGGGCGGCTTCCGGGTGGATCTCGTACGGCTCCCCGATGATGTCCCCGACCGTCATCCGGGGGTTGAGGGAGGTGTACGGGTCCTGGAAGACCATCTGGATGTTGCGGCGCACCGCCTTCAGGGCCCGGCCGGACAGGCGGGTGATGTCCTCGCCCTTGAACCTGATCGAGCCGACCGTCGGCCGTTCCAGGCTGCACAGCATCTTCGCCACCGTCGACTTGCCGCAGCCAGACTCCCCGACGATGCCGAGGGTCTCTCCCTTGGTGAGGGCGAAGTCGACGCCGTCGACCGCCTTCACCGCGCCGACCTGCTTCTTGAACAGGATTCCGCGCGTCAGCGGGTAGTGCTTGACGAGGCCGCTGACCTCCAGGACCGGCTCAGCCATGCAGGCACTCCCTCCAGAAGTGGCAGGCGCTGCCGCGCTCCTCGGAGACCTCGTGGAGCGGGGGCACGTCGGTGCGGCACACGTCCTGGGCCATCGGGCACCGGGGGTGGAAGGCGCAGCCGGGCGGGATGTCCATGAGGTTCGGCGGCAGGCCCTTGATGGCGTACAGCTCCTGCCCCTTCTGGTCCAGGCGGGGGATGGAGTCCAGCAGGCCGCGGGTGTAGGGGTGGGCGGGCGCCTTGTAGATGTCGTGGACGGGGGCCGACTCGACGATCCTGCCCGCGTACATCACGGCGATCCGGTCGGCCACGTCCGCGACGACGCCCAGGTCGTGAGTGATCAGGATCAGGCCCATGTGGTACTCGCGCTGCAGCTCCGCGAGCAGTTCCATGACCTGGGCCTGGACGGTGACGTCCAGGGCGGTGGTGGGCTCGTCGGCGATGATCAGGGCCGGCTGGAGCGCGAGAGCCATCGCGATCATGATGCGCTGGCGCATACCGCCGGAGAACTGGTGCGGGTAGTCCCCGACCCGCTCCCCGGCGGCCGGGATGCGCACCCGGTCCATCAGCTCGACGGCCTTGGCCCGCGCGTCCTTCTTCGACATCCCCCGGTGCACCACGAACATCTCGCCGAGCTGGTCGCCCACGGAGAGCACGGGGTTGAGCGCCGACAGGGCGTCCTGGAAGATCATCGCCATTCCGGCGCCCCGGATCCTGCGTCGTTCCTCCTCCTTCAGCTTCAGCACGTCCTCGCCCCGGAAGAGGATCTCGCCCCCGGTGATCCGCCCGGGCGGCATGTCGAGGATGCCCATGACGGCCTGCGCGGTGACCGACTTGCCGGAGCCGGACTCGCCGAGCACGGCGAGCGTCTCCCCCGCGTCCACGCCGTAGCTGACGCCGTTGACGGCCTTGGCGACCCCGTCCTGGGTCCGGAACTCCACGTGCAGGTCGCGGACTTCGAGCAGCACGGCGGCTCACCTCGGCTTCGGATCGGGGGCGTCGCGCACCGCGTCGCCGGGCATGGTGAAGGCCGGCGCCGTGCTCGCCGCGGCGCCGGAGAGCCACCGGCGGGCCCGCGCCGGCACACGGCTCCGCCGCTCCGCCCGCGGCCCCGACCCCACGCGCACATCACCCACTTCGACCGGCACAGCAGCTCACCTCAGCTTCGGATCGAGGGCGTCGCGCACCGCGTCGCCGAGCATGATGAAGGCCAGGACCGTGAGGGCGAGGGCTCCCGAGGGCCACAGCAGGGCGTGCGGGGCGGTGCGGATGTAGGGGGAGGCCGCGGAGATGTCGATGCCCCAGGAGATGTTCGGGGGTTTCAGCCCGACGCCGAGGTACGACAGGGTCGCCTCCAGCGTGATGTACGTGCCGAGCGCGATGGTCGCCACGACGATCACCGGCGCGACCGCGTTGGGCGCGATGTGCCGCATCAGAATGCGGGAGCTGGAGGCGCCGAGGGAGCGGGCGGCCTGGACGTAGTCGTTCTGCTTGGCCGTGATGACCGAGCCGCGCGCGATACGGGCGATCTGCGGCCAGCCGAGCAGCACCATGAACCCGATGACCGGCCAGACCGTGTTGCTGGTCACCACGGAGAGCAGGACGAGGCCGCCGAGGACGACCGGGATGGCGAAGAAGATGTCGGTGACGCGGGACAGCACCGAGTCCCCCAGGCCGCCGTAGAAGCCCGCGAGCGCGCCGAGCACCGACCCGAGCACGGCGACGCCCAGCGTGGCGCACACGCCCACTGTGACGGACGTACGGGCGCCGTAGACGGTCCGTGTGTAGACGTTGCAGCCCTGGCCGTCGTACCCGAAGGGGGCTCCCGGCTGTGAGCCCTGCTGGGCCTTGGACAGGTTGCAGGTGAGGGGGCTGCCGGAGGCGATCGCCGAGGGCCACAGGGAGATGAAGACCAGGAAGAGGATCACCAGCCCCGAGATGATGAAGACGGGGTTGCGGCGCAGGTCGCGCCAGGCGTCGGACCAGAGGCTGCGGGGTTTGCCCGCCGGGCCGGTCCCTACTGGTCCCCCTGGTGCCCGTCCGCCGGGGGCGGCTGGTGCATGCTGCTCCAGCGTCTCCGCTTCGCTCGCCGCCAGGTCCATCCCGCCGCCCGCGCCGGTGGGCGCGATCGCGCGATCGGGGTCGTACGGCTGCTCAGGCATAGCGGATCCTCGGGTCGAGTACGGCGTAGAGCAGGTCGACGAGCAGGTTGGCGATGAGGAAGACCAGGACCAGGATCGTCACGAAGCCGACCACGGTCTGGGTGTTCTGCCGGACGATGCCCTGGTAGAGCTGGTAGCCGACGCCGTGGATGTTGAAGATCCGCTCGGTGAGGATCGCGCCGCCCATCAGCGCGCCGATGTCGGCGCCGATGAAGGTGACGACGGGGATGAGCGAGTTGCGCAGCAGGTGCCGGGTGACGACGCGGTGCCTGGGCAGGCCTTTCGCGATGGCCGTACGGACGTAGTCGGACCGCTTGTTCTCCGCGACGGAGGTGCGGGTCAGCCGGGTGACGTACGCGAGGGAGACGGAGGCGAGGACGAGGCCGGGCACGATCAGCTCGTCGAAGGGGGCCTCCGGCGAGACGGACGGCTGGATCCAGCCCCACTGGACGCCGAGGAGGAGCTGGAGCAGCAGGCCGGTGACGAAGACGGGCACGGAGATGACGACCAGGGTGCCGAGGAGCACGCCCGTGTCGAGGGGCCGCCCGCGGCGCAGGCCCGAGAACACGCCCAGGGTGATCCCGATGACGATCTCGAAGAGGATCGCGACGATCGTCAGCCGGATGGTCGGCGGAAACGCCGTCGCCATCAGCTCGGTGACGGGCTGGCCGTTGAAGGCGGTACCGAAGTCGCCGGTGAAGATGTGCCCCATGTACGTGAGGTACTGCTGCGGGAAGACCGGCTTGTCGAGCCCGTACTCCTTCCTGAGCTGGGCGGCCGTCGCCGGGTCGCAGGCCCGCTCGCCGCAGAGCCCGGCGATGGGGTCGCCCATCACGTTCACCATCAGGAAGATCAGCAGGGTGGCCCCGACGAAGACCGGGATCATCTGGAGCAGCCGCCGGACGACGTAGCGCCCCATGGCGGCTCAGCCGACCTTGATCTCGTTGTAGACCGGGACGCTGAACGGGTTGAGCGCCACGTTGGACAGCCGCGGGGAGTAGCCCGCGCTGCCGTTCTGGTACCAGAGCGGGATGGCGGCCATGTTGTCCCGGACGACCTCCTCGGCCTTCTGGAAGGTGGAGACGGCCTTGCCGGTGTCCGTCTGGGCGTTGGCCTGGTCGACGAGCCGGTCGAAGTCCTTGTCGGACCACTTGCCGTCGTTGGAGGAGGCGTTGGTGTAGTAGAGCGGCTGGAGGAAGTTCTGGATGAGCGGGTAGTCCATCTGCCAGCCCGCCCGGAACGGGCCGCTCATCTTGTGCTGCCCGATCTGGTTGCGGAAGTCGGCGAACGTGCCGACGGGGTTGCCGACGCATGCCTTGTCGTTGCCGAGCGCGTTGTTGATGGAGTTGCACACGGCGTCGATCCACTCCTTGTGGGAGCCCGTGTCCGCGTTGTACGTGATCTTGACCTGGCCGCCGGGGAGCCCGCCGCCCTCCTGGATCAGCTTCTTGGCCTCGGCCGGGTCGTACTCGCAGGCCTTGCCGCACAGGCCGTCCTGGAAGCCTCCGGCCGTGCCGAGGACCGGGGAGGTCCAGTCGGTGGCGGGGGTGCGGGTCTTCTGGAAGATCGTGTCGGTGATCTGCTTGCGGTCGATCGCCATGGACAGACCGGTGCGGACCTTCTCCGAGCCCGCCTTGTTCCAGGCCGGGCCGTAGTACGGGAAGGCGAGGGTCTGGATGATGCCGGCGGGCGTGTTGATGTACCGGCCGCCCAGGTCGCTCCTGACGTTCTTCAGCTGCGGGGCGGGGACGTCGTCGACGAGGTCGAGGTTGCCGGCCATCAGGTCGGTGTAGGCGGTGTTGTTGTCGGTGTAGACCTTCAGGGTCACACCGTTGTTCTGTGCCTTGTCCGGGCCCGGGTAGCCGTCCCACTTCTTCAGGGCCATCTGCGAGCCCTTCGTGTAGGACTCGATGGCGTAGGGCCCGTTGCCGACCGGCTTGCTCAGCCAGGCCGAGTGGTCGGTGAAGAACGACTGCGGCAGCGGGGCGAAGGCCACGTAGCCGAGGGTGTCCGGGAAGCTGGAGAACTTCTGGTTGAGCTTGACGGTGAACGTGTGGTCGTCCACCACCTTCAGGCCCGAGAGGGTGTCGGCGCTCTGCGACCCGCTGTCGGGGTGGACCTTGTCGTAGCCCTCGATGTAGCCGAAGAAGTAGGCGTTCTTCTGGTTGTTCTTCAGGCTCGCGCCGTAGTTCCAGGCGTCCACGAAGGACTTGGCGGTCACCTTCTCGCCGTTGGAGAAGGTCCAGCCGTCCTTCACCTTGACGGTGAAGTTCTGCGAGTCCTTCGTGTCGATGCTCTCGGCGAGCATGTCCTTGGCCTGGCCGGTCTTCGGGTCGTACCGCTTCAGCCCGCGGAAGACCATGTCGAGGACCTTGCCGCCCTGCACCTCGTTGGTGTTGGAGGGCTCCAGCGGGTTCTGCGGGTCGCCCCAGGAGGAGCTGAGCACCCCGGGGGCGGTCCCGCCGCTCGTGTCCGCGCCGCCCCCGCAGGCCGCCGCGGCGAGCGCCACCGCCACCGCGCCGGCGGCCCGTCCGGCATGCCTGGCTCCGCGCATGGGGGTACCTCCTCGTGGTCGCGCAGGGTGCGCTCTGCCGCCGATGCCCTCGTCAGAAAGGGCGCTGATACGTTATCGGCCAATATCACACCAAAAGGTGCACCACGCATGCGTTCCCTCTCCTTCGAGGAAAGGTGTGGCAGACGGAGTACACGGAATCGCGAAATCGCTTACCCGCCACCCGGACCAGCGGGCAGACTCCCGGCATGGTCGATCGTGTTTTCCGTGACGTCGAACTCGCCGCGCTGTACGAGAGGTTGAACCCATGGGGCTCCGGTGACGACTTCTACCTGGAGCTCGTGACAGCGGCCGGATCGGTCCTCGACCTCGGCTGCGGAACGGGCCGGCTGCTGCGCGCCGCCCGGGAGGCCGGGCACCGGGGACGGCTCACCGGCATGGATCCGGCGGCCGCCATGCTCGTGCAGGCGCGGCGGGCGGAGCCGGACATCGAATGGGTGCTCGGGGACTTCACGACGCACCGGTGGGAGGGGGCGTTCGACCTGGTCGTGATGACCGGTCACGCCTTCCAGGAACTCCTCGGGGACGAGCAGGTGCGCAGCACGCTGCGCGGGGCGCGCCGGGCGCTGGCCGACGGCGGCCAGTTCGTCTTCGAGACCCGGAATCCGGCCGCCCGGGCCTGGGAGCGCTGGACCCCGGACCGGGTGTACGAGTTCACCGACGAGGACGGCGCCCCCGTGCGCGTGTGGCACGAGGCCGAGCCGGACCTCGTCGGGGACCGGATGACGTTCACCGAGACCTACGCCGGGGCGCGCTGGGAACAGCCGCAGGTGTGCCGGAGCACCCTGCGGTTCCTGGACGCCGACGCGCTGGACGGCTTCCTCGGCGAGGCCGGACTGGCCGTCGCCGAGCGCTACGGGGACTGGGGGCGGGGGCCCCTGGCCCCCGCCCCCAGTCCCGAGATCATCACCGTGGCAACGGCCGCGGATCAGTCCTCGGAGGCGTGCTCCTCCAGCGACTTCAGCGCCGGGTCGAGGACGACGTCCTCGTCACGCTGAGTGGTCGGCTCCTCCGGGAAGTGGCAGGCCGTCAGGTGGCCGTCCCGGTTCCCGGAGATCTGGACCAGCGGCGGCTCCTCGGTCGCGCACTTGTCCTGGGCCTTCCAGCAGCGGGTGCGGAAGCGGCAGCCGGACGGCGGGGAGATCGGCGAGGGGACGTCACCGGAGAGCCGGATCCGCTCGCGGTCCTCGTCCTCGACCCCGACCTCGGGGACGGCCGACAGCAGGGCGTGCGTGTACGGGTGGCGGGGCCGGTTGTAGATCGCCTCCCGGTCGCCGACCTCGACCACCTTGCCGAGGTACATCACCGCGACGCGCTGCGAGAAGTGCCGCACGATGGCGAGGTCGTGGGCGATGAACAGGAACGCGATGCCCAGTTCCTTCTGAACCTCCTGGAGCAGGTTCACCACCTGCGCCTGGATGGACACGTCGAGCGCGGAGACCGGCTCGTCCGCCACGATCAGCTTCGGGTTCAGCGCCAGGGCGCGGGCGACGCCGATGCGCTGACGCTGACCGCCGGAGAACTCGTGCGGGAAGCGGTTGTAGTGCTCCGGGTTCAGGCCGACGAGCTCCAGCAGCTCCCGGACCTTCTTCTCCCGGCCGCCCGCGGGCTCGATCCCGTTGACCTCCATCGGCGACTTGATGATCGTGCCGACGGTCTGGCGCGGGTTCAGCGAGGAGTACGGGTCCTGGAAGATCATCTGGATCTCGGACCGCACGGGCGCCAGCTGGCGGCGCGAGGCGCGGGTGATGTCCTGCCCGGCATAGGTGATGCTGCCGCCGGTCGGCTCCAGCAGGCGGGTGATGAGCCGGCCCGTGGTCGACTTGCCGCAGCCGGACTCGCCGACCAGACCGACGCTCTCGCCGACGCCGACGGTCAGGTCGATGCCGTCGACGGCCTGCACCGCGCCGACCTTCCGCTTGATCGGAAAGCCGCCGTAGATCGGGAAGTGCTTGGTCAGGCCCTTGACCTCGAGGAGGGTCTCCGACGAGGTCGCGGTGGAACCCTGCTGTTCGGGGAGGGTGAGGTTGTCGCTCATGTCTCGGTTCTCCCTAGCGCAGCCGGGGCTGGATCTGGTCGATGAAGATGGTCTGCTTCTGCTCGGCCGTGAGGTGGCACGCGGCGGCGCGTCCCTCGCCCAGCGCCGGACGCGTGTCCGAGCAGAGGCTGCCCTGCACCTCGTCCTTGAACGCGCAGCGCGGGTGGAAGCGGCAGCCCGAGGGCGGGTTGAGCAGCGAGGGCGGGCTGCCGGGGATCGGCGACAGCTTCTCGTGCAGGTCGCCGTCCAGGCGCGGCATCGAGCTGAGCAGGCCCCAGGTGTAGGGGTGCTTCGGCTCGTGCAGCACCTCGCGGACGCTGCCGCGCTCCACGGCCCGGCCCGCGTACATCACCAGCAGGTCGTCGGCCATGTGGGAGATGACGCCCAGGTCGTGGGTGATGAAGATGATCGCGGAGCCGAACTCCTGCTGCAGGTCCTTGAGCAGGTCCAGGATCTGCGCCTGCACGGTCACGTCGAGCGCGGTGGTCGGCTCGTCGGCGATCAAGAGGTCGGGGTCGCACATCAGTGCCATGGCGATCATCGCGCGCTGGCGCATACCGCCGGAGAACTGGTGCGGGTAGTCGTCGAAGCGGACCTTGGGCTGCGGGATGCCGACCTTCTCCAGCATCTGGATGGCCCGGTCCTTGGCCTCCTTCTTGGAGGCGCCGCGGTGCTTCATGAACGGCTCGGACAGCTGGCGGCCCACCGTGTAGAACGGCGACAGGGCGGTCAGCGGGTCCTGGAAGATCATCGCCATCTTGTTGCCGCGGAGCTGCTCCAGCTCCTTCTCTTTGGCGGTGACGAGTTCCTTGCCGTCGAGGACGATCTCGCCGTCGACGGTCGAGGTGCGGGGGTTGTGCAGGCCCAGGATCGTCAGGTTGGTGACGGACTTTCCGGAGCCGGACTCGCCCACGATGCCCAGCGTCTTGCCGCGCTCGACGTCGAAGGAGAGGCCGTCGACGGCCCTGACGATGCCGTCCTCGGTGGAGAACTGCACCTTCAGATCGCGGACCGACAGGAAGCTCTCCGCACCGGTCGGGGCCGGAGTGCCCTCGGTCTTGGTCAGTGTGGTCACGGTGGTTCGTTCTTCCTAGGAGAGCCGGACGCGCGGGTCGATCCAGGCGTACGCGATGTCGGTGAGGATGTTGAAGAGCAGGATGAAGAAGGCACCGAACAACATGACGCCCATGGTCAGCGGGAGGTCCTTGTGGACCGCGCCGTCCACGGCGAGCCGACCGATTCCCTGGAGGGAGAAGGTGATCTCGGTGACGACGGCACCGCCGAGCATGCTGCTGAGGTCGATACCGAGCACGGTGACGATCGGGATCATCGAGCCGCGCCAGGCGTAACGGAAGAAGACGTACTTGCGCGACATGCCCTTGGCGCGGGCGGTGCGGACGTGCTCCTCGGCGAGCTGCTCGATCATCGAGGAACGTGCCATACGGGTGTACTGCGCGGTGAAGATCGTGGCCATCACCAGGACGGGCAGCAGCATGCCGGTGAACCAGCCCCACGGGTCCTGGGTGATCGGCACGTACTGGGGGTTCTCCATCCAGCCCGTGCTGTAGACGAAGATGATCAGGACGATCGGACCCAGGAAGTAGATCTGGAACGAGCTGAGCACCATCGACGCGCCCGTGGCGATCTTGTCCACCATCGAGCCTCGCCGGAAGGCGGCGATCATACCGGCGCCCACGCCGACCACGAGGAAGACGACCGCACCACCGAGGGTGAGGGTCAGCGTCGTCGGGAAGCGGTCCATGATCGTGCCCCAGACCATGTCGCCCGAGTAGAACGACTGCCCGAGGCACGGGGCGCTGCAGTGTCCGGTCGGGAAGTCACGGCCCATCACGATGCCGGTCATGAAGTCCCAGAACTGCTGGACGATGGGCAGGTTGAGACCGAGGGCCTGGCGGATGTCCTCCAGTCTCTGAGGAGAGCAGTCCTTGCCACAGGCCAGGGAGGCGTAATCGGAAGGTGCGGCGACGAACAGGAAGAACGTCGCGGCGGAAATGAGGAACAGGGTGACCAGGGCACCGACCGTGCGCCGGATGATGAACTGAAGCATGGCGGGAGGGCTGCTCTCTGCGGAGACGAGTGGGAGGTTTCACGGAGGTGCGGGGACGCGCTCCGCCTGGTGCGCGTCCCCGCGATCAGCCGTAGAGAGTTACGACTTCTTCAGGAACAGGTGGTTGATGTCGATGAGGCTCGACACCGACCCGTAGCGGGCGCCGCCCACGTTGGACCCGGAGAGCTGGAACTGCTTGGTGTACCACAGCGGAGCGGCCGGCAGGACCTTCTCCAGCAGGTAGTGCTGGGCTTCCTTCCAGGTCTTCGCGGCCTCGGCCGGCTGCTCGGTCAGAGCCTTCTTGATCAGGGCGTCGACCTTGGCGTCCTTGACGTGCGAGTAGTTCGGCGCACCGTCGGCGACCTGGGAACCGTCGTAGACCGGCGTGACCACCGTGGACGGGGTCGGGTAGTCCTGGCCCCAGCCCGTGATGTACATGTCGTACGGGTTGTCCAGCTTGCCGATCTGCTCGTAGTAGCTCGCGGCGTCGACCTCCTTGGAGACGACGTCGAAGCCGACCTTGGTCAGCGCGTCCTCGATGGCGACCTTGCGCTTCTGGCCGTTCTCGCTGTTGCCGTAGGCGAAGACGACCTTCTTCTCGGCCGCCGGGACGCCCTTGAGGAGCTCCTTGGCCTTGGCGATGTTGCCCTGCGGCGTCGCCAGACGGCCGTACGGGTCGTACTTGGCCTCGTAGCCCGGCAGGGTCGGCGCGAAGTAGTTCGGGGCCACGTCGCCGCCGTAGACACCGCCCTCACCGGCGATGAGCGACTTGGAGTTCACCGCGTAGGCGATGGCCTGACGGACCTTGAGGTTCTTCACGCGGTCCAGGTTGAACGTCAGCTGCATCACGTAGGGCTGGTAGCCCTTGACCGTGCGCTTGTTGACGGCCGGGTTCTTGATGACGTCCTGGATCTGCGTGGCCTCGACGCCGCCGGTGAGCTGGATGGCGTTCTTGTCGTCGCCCTGGTCGGCGATCAGACGCTTGGTCTGGGTCGACTCGGTGACGCCGAACTGGAAGTTGAAGCCGTCCACGTACTGGTGGCGCACGGAGTCGGACTTCGGGTCCCAGTTGGTGTTCTTGACGAGCACCAGGGACTTGCCGTTCTTGTACGACTGGATCTTGTACGGGCCGGTGGCGACCGGGGTCTTGTCGTACTTCTCCTTGGTGTCGTCCTTCGTCGGGACGATGGCGTAGCCGGCCATGGCCAGCGTCTGCGGCAGGTCCGGACGCGGCTGGTCGAAGTGGAAGACGACCGTCTTGTCGTCCGGCGTGTCCAGGACCGACTTCGGCAGGTGCTTCTTGCCGAAGCCGCCGTCCGGCAGCGCCTTGCGGTAGTCGGCGCCGCTCAGCCAGGTCTGCAGGTAGGTCGGGCCGTCGAAGATGAACTTCGCGTACAGACGCTCCACCGTGTGGCGGACATCGGCGGACGTGATGACGTTGCCCTTGGCGTCCTTGATGCCGTCCTTCAGGGTGAACGTCCAGGTCTTGCCGCCGTCCGACATCTTGCCGGCGTCGGTCGCGAGGTCACCCGCGACCGAGATGTTGCCCTTGTCGTCCTCCTGGAACTGGGTCAGGCGACGGAAGAGCAGGTTGGCGACCTGGCCGGCGTCGGAGACGTAGGTCTGGCCCGGGTCCAGGTGCGAGAGGCCCGCCTCCTGGTAGACCGTGATCGTGCCGCCGCTCTGGGCACCGGCGATCTCCGCGGCCGGACCGGTGGAGCCGGCAGCGTCGAGGTACTTGACCGCCTTCGACTGGACCGAAGCTTCCTTCTGGTCCTTCTTGGAGTTCGCGCCGGTGTTGGTGCCCTTGTTCTCGGAGCACCCGGTGAGCGCGAGGGAGCCGGCCGCGATGGCGACGACGATGGCCTGCGCTCTGCGCGAGCTGAACGACTTCATGAGGCGAATGCACCTACCTGTCGGTTGTTATCCATGAGTACTGCCTGACGCGGCTGGTAGGCCGACTCGGGGGTGGCAGTCATCCCCCCTCCAGCGGACGATCTACCGCCCGGACTTGGGGTCGAACGCGTCCCGCACCGAGTCTCCGAGGAGATTGAAGGCCAGGACGAAGATCACCAGTGCCACACCCGGGAAGAAGATGAACGACGGGTCCTGCTCGGCGTACTTGGCGCCGTTGGCGAAGAGCCGTCCCCAGTCCGGGGTCGGCTCGACGAAGCCGACGCCCGCGAAGGAGAGGAAGGCAATGGTGAGGATGGTGCTGGGCAGGTTGTACGTGAACTGCACCAGGATCGGCGTCACCACGTTCGGCAGGATCTCCTTGCGGACGATCCGCCAGGGCGAGGCACCGGAGACCTTGGCGGCCTCCACGAACTCACGCTCACGCAGGGACAGCACGGTCGAGCGGACCAGTCGGGCCATACCCATCCAGCCGAGCACCCACAGCACGATCAGCATCGCGATCGCCCGGAAGTAGGTCGGCGTCTCCTCCCGCGGGTCCACGAAGAACGCGGTCACCACGGGCATGAAGGCGATGAAGAAGAGCTGCTGCGGGAAGGCGAGGAAGAAGTCGGTGACCCGGCCGATCCAGTAGTCGGTCCTGCCACCGAAGTAGCCGCCGATCAGTCCGAGGATGATGCCCGTGACCATCATCAGGACGGTCACGCCGAGCGCCATGAACAGCGAGGTGCGCATGCCGTACACCAGCATCGCGAAGATGTCGCGGCCGACCTGCGGCTCGACGCCGAACCAGTGCGTTCCGGACAGGCCACCGAAGTAGCCGAGCGGCAGACCGAAGTCGTCGAGGACGGGGGTGTCCTGGTAGGTGGGGTCCTGCCCGTACAGCGTGTACGGGTCCGTCCCGCTGAGCTTGGTCAGCAGCGGCGCGGCCAGTGCGACGACGAAGTAGAAAATCACTATCGCGGCGCAGATGACACCGGTACGGTCACGCTTGAAGCGCTGCCACATCAACTGGCCGGGGGAGCGACCCTCGAGCGTCTTCTCCTCCTTGGCAGGAGTGGGCTTCGACTCGAGTTCGGGCTCCAAGGCAACCGACGGCCCGGAGCCTTCAGCCTTGGCGGGACTGGTCATGTGTGTTCTTCCCCCGGGGGGTTGGAGAGTTGAGCGCAGCGCAGATACCGGAGAGTTCTGCGGTTTGGGGGAACTTTCGCCAATGTGTTCAACGCGCGTCAAGGGCGGACGACATAGGGATCTCCCTACCGTCAATATTTTGAGCAAAAATTGCAAAGATCGACACCTGTACGCGCTTGACACCAACGGCGACAGACCGGCGAATCGGACACTTCGCCGTATTTTTTTGTTTTACATGTCCGAAACGTGAAGCGCGGTGCTCCGGTATCCGAACACTCACCCTCTCCAGGGCCCGTGAGCACGCCGAAAGCCCGGCCCTCCTGTCGGAGGAGGACCGGGTCTCACGGGGTCTCAGGAGGCGTCAGCCGTGCTTCGCGCGGCTCGCGGCGCGGGCGCGCTCGCGGGCGTCCAGGTTCACCTTGCGGATGCGGACCGCCTCCGGGGTGACCTCCACGCACTCGTCGTCGCGGCAGAACTCCAGGGACTGCTCCAGGGAGAGCTTGCGCGGCGGGACGATGGCCTCGAACGAGTCGGCCGACGACGACCGCATGTTCGTGAGCTTCTTCTCCTTGGTGATGTTCACGTCCATGTCGTCGGAGCGCGAGTTCTCACCGACGATCATGCCCTCGTACACCTCGGTGCCCGGCTCCGTGAACAGGACGCCGCGCTCCTGGAGGTTCGTCATCGCGAACGCGGTGACGGCACCGGCGCGGTCGGCGACCAGCGAGCCGTTGTTACGGGTCTGCAGGGTGCCGAACCAGGGCTCGAAGCCCTCGTGGATCGAGTGGCCGATGCCCGTGCCGCGGGTCTGGGTCAGGAACTCGGTACGGAAGCCGATCAGACCGCGGGAGGGCACCACGAACTCCATGCGCACCCAGCCGGAGCCGTGGTTGGACATGTTGTCCATCCGGCCCTTGCGGACGCCCATGAGCTGCGTGACGGCGCCCATGTGCTCCTCGGGCACGTCGATCGTCATGCGCTCGACGGGCTCGTAGGTCTTGCCGTCGACGTCCTTGGTGACGACCTGCGGCTTGCCGATGGTCAGCTCGAAGCCCTCGCGGCGCATCTGCTCGACCAGGATGGCGAGCGCCAGCTCACCACGGCCCTGGACCTCCCAGGCGTCCGGACGCTCGGTGTCCAGGACGCGCAGCGAGACGTTACCGATCAGCTCGCGGTCCAGGCGGTCCTTGACCTGACGGGCGGTGACCTTGCGGTCCTTGACCGCCGCCTTCGCGTCGGCGCCCTTGCCGGTGCCGCCGCGGCCGACCAGCGGGGAGGTGTTGGTGCCGATGACCATGGAGATGGCCGGCTCGTCGACCGTGATCAGCGGGAGCGGGATCGGGTTCTCGGTGTCGGCGAGGGTCTCGCCGATCATGATCTCCGGGATACCGGCGACGGCGCAGATGTCACCGGGACCGGCCACCTCCGCCGGCTTGCGGGTGAGCGCCTCGGTCATCATCAGCTCGGTGATGCGGACGTTGCTGATGGACCCGTCACGCTTGATCCAGGCGACCGTCTGGCCCTTGCGCAGCTCGCCCTGCTCGACGCGGAGCAGCGCGATACGGCCGAGGAAGTTGTCGGCGTCCAGGTTGGTGACGTGGGCCTGGAGCGGGGCGGCCTCGTCGAAGGTCGGGGCCGGGATGTGCTCCAGGATCGTGGAGAAGAACGGCTCCAGGCTGTCGCTGTCCGCCGGGACCGTGCCGTCGTCCGGCTTGGTCAGCGAGGCGACGCCGTCACGGCCGCAGGCGTAGACGATCGGGAACTCGATCTGGTCCTCGTCCGCGTCCAGGTCCAGGAAGAGGTCGTAGGTCTCGTTGACGACCTCGTCGATGCGGGAGTCCGGACGGTCCGTCTTGTTGATGCACAGGATGACGGGCAGGCGCTGCTGCAGGGCCTTGCGCAGCACGAAGCGGGTCTGCGGCAGCGGGCCCTCGGAGGCGTCCACCAGCAGCACGACGCCGTCCACCATCGACAGACCGCGCTCGACCTCGCCGCCGAAGTCGGCGTGGCCGGGGGTGTCGATGATGTTGATGGTGATCGGTTCCCCGCCGTCCTTGGGGTGATACTTCACCGCCGTGTTCTTGGCGAGGATCGTGATGCCCTTCTCACGCTCCAGGTCGTTCGAGTCCATCATGCGGTCGTCGACCGAGTCGAGCTGGTGGGCGGCGAACGCGCCGGCCTGCTTCAGCATGCCGTCGACGATGGTGGTCTTGCCGTGGTCGACGTGGGCGACGATGGCGACGTTGCGGATGTCGTGGCGCGTGGCCATATTGCGACGTACTCCCGGGATGTGAGGAAGGCCCTCTCGTACGTCCGTGTGACGCGGGCCCTGCCGGGCTTGACATGCCACGGCCTCACCCCATGCTACGTGGCCCTGAGGGGGTCGGCCTCCCCAGGGCCACGGCGGTCTCAGCTGCCGGACGGACTCGGCGAGACCTTGGCGCCCTTCTTCAGGAATCCCATGTCCTCGTAGACGGGTGTCTGGAAGCCGAAGGCACCCGCGTTGACCAGGTCCTTCCGGGCTCCGACCAGCTGCGGGCGCTGGTAGAGAGGGATGGAACCGGCCGTCGCCCAGATCCGGGAGTCAGCCTTGCGGATCAGGGCCCGCGCCTCGTCCTCGTCCAGCGCCGAGGCGGCCTGGTCGAAGAGCTGGTCGACCTGGTCGGTGCCGACCCGGGTGAAGTTCTGCTCGACGTTCACCGAGCCGTCGGCGGCCGGAACAGGCTTGGCGTAGATCGGCCGGGCGTCGGTGGCGGGGAAGGCCGAGGACGGCCAGGAGTACAGGGCGAGGTCGTAGTCGCCCGCGGCGACGTGGTCCTTGAAGTAGCTCTCGTCGGAGACCTTGATGATCGTGGTGCGGATGCCCACCCTGTCGAGCATCGCCGCGATCCGCTCGGCGACGGAGTTCAGGGTCTCGGAGCCGGGCCCCGAGGGGAGCACGAAGCGCAGGGCGAGCGCCTTGCCGTCCTTGGCCAGCGGACCGGTCATGGCACCGGCCGGGGCCGCGGTGCCCTTCGGGGCGTAGGCGCCGGGCGCGCCGCCCTGCCCGCCGTTGTACTTCTTGCCGTCCTGCGAGAGGTGCTTGCCGCCCTCGTCGCCCCTGTCCCCCTTCTCCTCGGCCGACTCGTGGTGCTTGCCCTTGCCGTCCGTGCCCTTGTCGTCCTCGCCGACGATGTACTGGCCGTCGTCGCCGCCGTCGGACTCGTCCTCCTCCTTCTGCTTCTTCTTCGTGCTCTCGGCACCGGCCGCCTTCTCGGTCTTCTTCTCCTCCTTGACCGGTCCGCCGAGCACCCAGCCGGCGTCCGCGAGCAGTGCCGCGGCCTCCTTGGTGTCCACGCCGCCCAGGGCGCCGCTGTTGTCGACGTAGTCGGCCTGACCGGACAGGGCGAGGTGACTGCCGACCGGGACGGCCGGCAGCCCGAGCGGGGTCAGCACGAGCTTGGCCAGTTCCTCGCGGTCGATCGCGTGGGCGACGGCCCGGCGGACCCGCTCGTCGGCGAGGGGGCCCTCGGCACCGTTGAGGGCGAGCTGGGTGTAGGCGGGCTCCAGCGACTTGCGGACGTCGAAGGCGTGCAGCTTCTCCTGCTGCTCCAGGTACCGGGTGATGGCCCGGCTCAGCTTCTCCTTGCCGGCCTTGACCTCGTCGGAGTCGAAACCGTGCGCGAGGGCCCAGGAGCGCAGCTTCTTGGCGGAGGTCTTGCCGGCGCCCTGCAGCGGGGTGCCGGTGCCGCCCTGGCGTGAGGCGAGGTTGATCCGCTCGGCCTCGGCCGGGTCGATGTCGGCGAGGTCCACGGTTCCGTCGGCGAGCGCCGCCGCCCGCTTGTCGCGGTCCACGGCGTGCAGCACGATCTCGTTCAGCTTGGCGGGCTTGCCCCACCAGCGCGGGTTGCGGGTGAGGACGATGTCCTTGGCGGCGGTGTCGACCTTCTCGACCCTGAAGGGGCCCGCGGTGACGTTCAGCTTGCGGCGGGCGCCGTCGTTGAAGGCGTCCGGGGTGCCCATGACGTCCTTCGGGTACAGCGGGGAGAACAGCGACTTCCAGTCGGCGTAGGGCCGGGAGAAGGTGACCCGGACCTGGAGGTCGTTCGCGCCGCGCTCGATCTTCTCGATGCGGTCGTAGCCGGCGTTGCGGGCGGTCCAGTAGGCGCTGTCCTTTCCGGACAGGGCGCGCCACTGGGCGACGAAGTCGGCGGCGCCGATCTCCCGGCCGTCGCTCCAGACGGCCTGCTGGTTCAGCTTGTACAGCACGACCTGGCGCGGCTCGGTCTCGATGACCTTGGCGGACTCCAGGTAGGCGGGGTTGGCCACCGGACGCCCGGTGGCGTCGAGGCGGAACATCGACGGCAGCACGGCCTGGGCGACCCGGTTGGTGCCCGCGTCGGCGTCCGCCTGGAACGTGTTCAGGGTCTCCGGTACGGCGTCCACGGCCCACTTCAGGATGCCGCCCTCGGCCACCTGGTCGCGGGCGACGAGATCGATGTCCTGCCCGGCCAGGGGCCGGCTCGGCTCCTCGTCGGAGCCGCAGCCGGCGAGCAGGGACGCCGTGAGGGCCCCCGCGGTGAGGAACGCGGCCGAGCGCAGGACGCTCCGCTGGCTGTGCCGGTGTGCGACCGCGTCGCGGGGCCCCGATGCGCTGTCGGCCGTCTGCGGCTCCGTCGTGGCCGGCCGTGCCCCGCGGCGGAGCCGCATGTCGATGGCGCCCCGCGCCCCTTCGGGGCGCTGCCCAGCGCCGACGCCGTCGTGGGACATCTCTGCTACCTCCGGGGAGCCGCGGGCGTTATGATCACTTTTGGCCGTATATGGAGCTGATCAGATCTATGCGCCCAGTGAAGAGGAAAGGATCCGGCAACAGCGAGCGACACGGCGACGACGGAAAGTAAGCCACCCGTGCGGCGCAACACACCCGGAGATGCACCCACGCGACTCCGCCAATCGATGCACATGTCTTCACAGCGACAGGTGTGACGCGCAACACTCCAAGGCGCATGAACGTTGCCGCCCAGGGCCCGCAGGACCCGTGGAAGTGAGGGCAAGTCATGTCCGTGCACGACGAACTGACAACCGTCCAGCGCAGTCTCGACGATCTGTACCGGTCGCTCGGGCGGCTGGAGAAGCAGCTGGGCACCGGTGGCCTGGAGATGCGCCGGGTCCGGATGGACGCCGACCATCTGCGCGAGAGCCTGGCGCTGCTGCGGGACGCAGCCCGCAGCCCGGGCGCCCCGAGCCGGCCCGACCTCGTCACCATCTCCGACACGCCGTACGACATCAGCCTGTGGACGGACTCTGACGACGAAGGCCTGGGCGCCAGCGACCGGCACGCTCCCTGAACCGAACCGACCGGAGTCCCCCTTGGCGACTGGTACGGAACCCCAACAGAACAGCGGCGGCGTACGTTCGCGTACGCGCGCCGCGATCGACGCACCGCATCTGCGGACCGACCGCTGGTGGCTGGCGCCCGCCGTCACCGCGGCCGGTCTGTTCGCCTTCGTCGTCTACTCGACCTGGCGGGCCTTCGCGAACGCGCACTACTACGCGGCGCCGTACGTCTCCCCGTTCTACTCGCCGTGCCTGGCGCAGAACTGCGCGACCATGCACGCGGGGCCGAACGCCGACCTCTTCGGGAGCTGGTGGGCCATCTCCCCCGCCGTCATCATCCTGATCTTCCCGCTCGGCTTCCGGCTGACCTGCTACTACTACCGCAAGGCCTACTACCGCAGCTTCTGGGCGTCCCCGCCCGCCTGCGCGGTGGCCGAGCCGCACCGCTCGTACACCGGGGAGAGCCGCTTCCCGCTCATCCTGCAGAACGTCCACCGGTACTTCTTCTTCGCCGCCCTGCTGGTCGCCGGCGTGCTGACCTACGACACCGTGCTGTCCTTCCGCGACGAGCACTACCGCTGGGGCCACATGGGCCTCGGCACCCTGGTCTTCCTGGTCAACATCGTGCTGATCTGGGCGTACACGATCTCCTGCCACTCCTGCCGGCACATCGTCGGCGGCAAGCTCAAGCACTTCTCGAAGCATCCCGTGCGCTACAAGGCGTGGCAGTTCGTCGGAAGGCTCAACGCCCGGCACATGCAGCTCGCCTGGGCGTCGCTGCTGAGCGTGGCGCTCGCCGACTTCTACGTCTATCTCGTCGCGTCCGGAGTCTTCGACGATCCGCGCTTCTTCTAGTGAGGGACTGACTGATGTCCGTGGTGGACCGGCAGGAGTGGGACGTCGTCGTGGTCGGTGCCGGCGGCGCCGGGCTGCGGGCCGCGATCGAGGCGCGCGAGCGGGGCGCCCGTACGGCGGTGATCTGCAAGTCGCTGTTCGGCAAGGCGCACACGGTGATGGCCGAGGGCGGCATCGCGGCGGCCATGGCCAACGTCAACGAGCACGACAACTGGCAGGTCCACTTCCGCGACACCCTGCGTGGGGGCAAGTTCCTCAACCAGTGGCGGATGGCCGAACTGCACGCGCAGGAGGCCCCGGACCGGGTGTGGGAACTGGAGACCTGGGGCGCGCTGTTCGACCGTACGAAGGACGGGAAGATCTCGCAGCGCAACTTCGGCGGCCACGAGTACCCGCGGCTCGCGCACGTCGGCGACCGTACGGGTCTGGAGCTGATCCGCACCCTCCAGCAGAAGATCGTCGCGCTGCAGCAGGAGGACCGGAGGGAGACCGGGGACTACGAGTCCCGGCTGAAGGTCTTCCAGGAGTGCACGGTCACCAGGGTCCTGAAGGACGGCGAGCGGATCTCCGGGGTCTTCGCGTACGACCGCGAGTCCGGCCGCTTCTTCGTCCTCGAGGCGCCCGCGGTGGTCGTGGCGACCGGCGGGATCGGCAAGTCCTTCAAGGTGACGTCCAACTCCTGGGAGTACACGGGCGACGGGCACGCGCTGGCGCTGCTCGCCGGGGCTCCGCTGCTGAACATGGAGTTCGTGCAGTTCCATCCGACCGGCATGGTCTGGCCGCCGTCGGTGAAGGGCATCCTCGTCACCGAGTCGGTGCGCGGCGACGGCGGGGTGCTGCGCAACTCCGAGGGCAAGCGGTTCATGTTCGACTACATCCCTGACGTCTTCAAGGAGAAGTACGCCGAGTCGGAGGAGGAGGGCGACCGCTGGTACGACGACCCGGACCACAACCGGCGTCCCCCGGAGCTGCTCCCCCGCGACGAGGTGGCCCGGGCGATCAACTCCGAGGTGAAGGCGGGCCGCGGCTCCCCGCACGGCGGAGTCTTCCTGGACGTGTCGACGCGTATGCCGGCCGAGGTGATCAAGCGCCGGCTGCCCTCCATGTACCACCAGTTCAAGGAGCTGGCGGACGTCGACATCACGGCGGAGCCGATGGAGGTCGGACCGACCTGCCACTACGTGATGGGCGGCATCGCGGTCGACTCCGAGACGGCGGCGGCCCGCGGGGTGCCGGGGCTCTTCGCGGCCGGTGAGGTCGCGGGCGGTATGCACGGCTCCAACCGGCTGGGCGGCAACTCGCTGTCCGACCTGCTGGTGTTCGGGCGCCGGGCCGGCTGGCACGCGGCCGAGTACGCGGCGGGCGCGGCCGAGCGCCCCCGCGTCGCCGACGCCCAGGTCGACACGGCGGCCGCGGAGGCCCTGCGGCCCTTCTCCGCCCGGCCCCAGGAGGAGACGGGCCCGCCGGAGAACCCGTACACCCTGCACCAGGAACTCCAGCAGACCATGAACGACCTGGTCGGCATCATCCGCCGCGAGGGCGAGATGGAGCAGGCCCTGCACAAGCTGGCCGAGCTGCGCGTACGAGCCCGGCGGGCCGGTGTCGAGGGGCACCGCCAGTTCAACCCGGGCTGGCATCTCGCCCTCGACCTGCGGAACATGCTGCTGGTCAGCGAGTGCGTGGCACGGGCCGCGCTGGAGCGCACCGAGTCGCGCGGCGGCCACACCCGCGAGGACCATCCGACGATGGACCGCGCCTGGCGCAACGCGAACCTGCTGTGCTCGCTCGCCGACCCCGCCGCGGGCCTCGCGGCGGCCGATCCCGCGCGCGGCCAGATCCGGCTGACCCGGGAGACCACCGAACCCATCCGCCCGGACCTGCTCGCCCTCTTCGAGAAGGAGGAGCTGGTCAAGTACCTCGCCGAAGGGGAGCTGTACGAGTGAGCAGCTACGAGGCCCGCTTCAAGGTGTGGCGGGGTGACGACGAGGGCGGCGGCCTGGAGGACTTCGGGGTCGAGGTCCACGACGGGGAGGTGGTGCTGGACATCATCCACCGGCTCCAGGCGACCCAGGCGCCCGACCTCGCCGTGCGCTGGAACTGCAAGGCGGGCAAGTGCGGTTCGTGCTCGGCGGAGATCAACGGGCGGCCCCGGCTGATGTGCATGACGCGCATGTCGGTGTTCACCCGGGACGAGACGATCACCGTCACGCCGCTGCGCGCCTTCCCGGTGATCCGGGACCTGGTGACCGACGTCGGCTTCAACTACCAGAAGGCCAGGGAGGTTCCGTCCTTCGTGCCCCCCGCCGGAGTGGGCCCGGGCGAGTACCGCATGTTCCAGGAGGACGTGGACCGCTCGCAGGAGTTCCGCAAGTGCATCGAGTGCTTCCTGTGCCAGAACACCTGCCATGTCGTCCGCGACCACGAGGAGAACAAGAAGGCGTTCGCCGGGCCGCGCTTCCTGATGCGGGTCGCGGAGCTGGACATGCATCCGCTGGACGCGGCGGAGGAGTCCGGCCTGGACCGCAAGGGCACCGCCCAGGACGAGCACGGCCTCGGCTACTGCAACATCACCAAGTGCTGCACGGAGGTCTGCCCGGAGGGCATCAAGATCACGGACAACGCGCTGATCCCGCTGAAGGAGCGCGCGGTGGACCGCAAGTACGACCCGCTGGTCTGGCTGGGGTCGAAGATCAGGAGGAGGTCTTCGTAGTGTCCCGGCCGGGGCTCTGGGCGCGGACCTGGATGATGAATCCGACCAGGAAGAGGGCGAGATAGCCGAAGAACGCGACGCCGCCGAACCCGGCGGCGTCGGACGGCTCCAGCAGCAGGAGCAGGCTCAGCCCGAGGGTCGTGACCAGCGTGCCGTAACCCCACAGCCGCGGCCGTACCACCCGGCGGCGGGCGGGCCACGGCACCCAGTCCGCCACGACGGACGCGATGCCGGCCGCCGCGAACAGCGCCACGGCCAGCCATGCCGCCACCACCAAGTACATGTGCATGACGATCATCGTTCCACCGGAATGCCCGCCTCGGTAGTCATCCGGCCCAGTCCTTGCGGTACGCCCGCCAGTCCCCCTCGGTCGCCGCGAAGTCGACGTACAGGGCGACGCCGAAGCGGGCTCGGCCGGCGTCGGTGCGGGACAGGCCCAGGCGGACACCGCGTACGGCGGCAGGGACGGTCTCCGCGCGGGCCCGGTGGCCGAAGCGGTTCTCGTGGTAGAAGGGCAGGCCCATCAGGAGGTCGGTGGTGTCCGGGGTGACCTCCAGGGCGAGGCTGGTCTGCTGAGCCACATAGCCGCCGTACAGGCTCTCCAGCGGCTGCATCGTGTCGTACGACATCACGGCGATCTGGTCCACTCGGCGGGCCACCTGCCCGAAGTAGGCCTGTGACCACCACTTGGGGTGGCCGGTGGTCGCGCCCCAGAAGGAGTGGAACGCCGGCAGCGGGTCTATCTGGTGGGCTGCGACGGACAGCAGTGCGTGGTGGGCGTGGGTGAGCGCGCGGAGATCGTCCAGGAGGGAGAGGTAGTCGCTGTCGCCGGAGTGCAGGGGCTCCAGGTCGAAGTGGGCGCCCTCGAAGCCGGCGGCCAGGATGCGGCGGGTCGAGGCGACGACGGCGGTGCGGGTGGCGGCCCGCTCCAGGTGCAGACCGTCCGGGGTCTCACCGGCCAGCTTGTCACCCAGCCAGGCCTGGACACGGATGCCGGGCATCTCCCGGTGAACGGCTCTGATCAGCCAACGCGCCTTCGGGTAGGCCGACTCGGGCAGGGTGCCGTCATGTTCCAGCGGGCCCGAGTGGACGTACAGGTCGCGGATGCCGGTGCCCTGCAGGCGGTGGGCGAGGGCTTTGACGTCCTGGTCGGTCCTGCGGCCGTCGACCCAGGCGTGGCCGAGCCAGAGGGCGTCGCGGCTCCGGGTTCGGGTGCCCTTCGCGGGGTCGCCGGTGTAGTTGAGGCGCAGGGCCGTCTCCGCGGCGAGGACGGGCAGGAGCAGGAGGAGCAGTGCGGTGGTGACGGCGATGACGATGCGGCGGCGCCGACGGGGTGACCGTGGCACCTGCGGGAGGTTCTCCTCGTCGGCGGCCTCCGGGCCCGCCGGTTCTCCGGTCTTCTCCTCGTTCAATCCTGCCCCCTGGTCCGTCTCGTCCCCCAGCCGTATCCGCCCCACTCGCGAAGCCGCCTACCTGCCCATACGCTCCAAAATGTGAGGTCCTCCCTGATCCGGGGCCGGCCCCGGCGTGCCAAGGCGCACATACCGGCGCGGGTGACACATGCCGTGCTGGGTGCGTTCGTGGGGGCCGGGTGGCTGGTGTTGCCGGTGATGACGGTCGGCGAGCACGATCCGGTTCCCGTCTCCCCGGCCGGGCCGGTCGCGAGCGCCGCCGCGGCGCAGCAGGGCGGGACGTCCGTCACCGATCTCCTCATGCCGCTGGTCGCCGTCGGCGCGGCCGGAGCACTGGCCGGATACGGCTATCTGCGGCGCACCCGGCGGGCCCGGACCCGGACGACGCCGGGCGTGGTGTCGGCGGCGCCGCCCGTGCCCACCACGCTCGAGAACGAGCGGCAGGCCCGTGCCGCGCTGGTGCTGGCCGACGACTGCGTACGCGGCAGCAGGGGGGAACTTCCCTTCGTCGAGGCGCTGTTCGGGAGCAAGGCGGTCGAGCCGTTCGGGCATGCCCTGCGGGCCGCGGAGACCGAGATGTCGGCCGCGTTCGCGATATGGCGGCGCTACGAGGAGGGGGTTCCGGGGGACGAGAGTGCCCGGCGGCAGGCGCTGGTGGGGGTGGTCGGGCGGTGCGCCGAGGCGGGGCGGCGGCTGGATGCCGAGGCGGAGGCGCTGGACCGGCTGCGGGGGCTGGAGCAGGGGGTGGGTGCGGCGCTGGAGGTCGCCGAGGGGCGGTTCCGGGAGCTGGCCGCGCGGACGGCGGCGGCACAGGCCACGGCGGCGGAGCTGCACCGGCGGTACGCGCCCTCGGCCGCAGCTCCCGTCACCGGCTATGTCGAACAGGCCAAGGACCGGCTGGTGTTCGCCACGTCACAGCTCAACGAGTCCCGTCAGGCGGCCGATTCGGGGGACGGGCAGCGGGCGGTCCGCCGGCTGCGCGCGGCCGAAGGGGGCGTCGCCCAGGCCGGTGTTCTCGTCGGCGGGGTCGAGCTGCTCGCGGCACAGCTGCGGGAGGCGGCCGCGCTGGTGCCGGCCGCGCTGACCGGAGGGGAGGCGGAGATCGCCGAGGCACGGCGGAACGGCGGGCGGGCCCGGCTGGCCCCCGGCGAGCTGCATGCGCGGATCGCCCACGCCGACGGGGTGCTGGCCGCCGTACGCACGGAGCTGACCGCGGGCCCGTACGACCCGCTGGACGCGCTGCGGCGCATCGCCCGGGCGGTGGAGCGACTGGAGGTGGGTCGGTCCGGGGTGGTGGGTGCGGCCGCGCGGCTCGTGTCGCGCAGCGCGCTCGGCGGGGCCGAGGACTTCATCGCGGTGCACCGGGGGGCGGTGGGCGCGGAGGCGCGGGCACGGCTGGCGGAGGCGGAGCGGGCCCTCGGCTCGGGTGCCGACGCGGACGTACTCGCCCGAGAGGCCCGCGATCTGGCCGAACGCGATGTGCGGACCCACGGGAACCCGTACGCCGACGGCCACGCCACCGGTCTCGCCGGCGCCGTCCTCGGCGGCATCCTGCTGGCCGAGGAGCCGGACGGCGGTCCCCCGGCCGGCTTCGGCGGCCCGGAGACGCGGGCGCGCCGGCATCTTCGCTAGCCGCGGCCCGGCGGCCGGCCGAGTCGGGCGGAAACGGGGGTCCGGTGGCGGAGCCACCGGACCGGCGCGTCAGAAGAGGCTGAGCAGCGCCTCCGCCGGGTCCGTCAGACTGTTCTCGCCGCCGGGGAGCGGGAGTTCGAACCAGACGGTCTTGCCGCGCGGGGTGCGCCGCGAGCCCCACGCCGCGCTGAGCAGGCCGACCAGCTGCAGGCCCCGGCCCCCCTCGTCGGTGTCGCGGGCGCGGCGGCGGCGGGGCTGGACCAGGCCGGAGTCCCAGACCTCGCAGACCAGGGTGCGGTCCAGCAGCAACCGCAGCCTGATCTCGCCCTCGCCGTAGCGCAGCGCGTTGGTGACCAGCTCGCTGACGAGGAGTTCCGTGGTGTCGACCAGCGGCTCCATGTCCCAGCTGAGCAGTTGCGCGCGGGCGTACTCACGGGCCCGCCCCACACTGCGGGGCTCGCGCGGCAGCGTCCAGTCTCCGACGGAGTCGGCGGGCAGGCCCTGGACCCGGGCCATCAGCAGGGCGATGTCGTCCTCGCCGTGGTGGGTGTCGAGGGTGTTGAGGACGTGGTCGCAGACGTCCTCCAGGTTTCGATGGGTGTCGGCGCGCGGCGCCGTCGTCGAGGAGTGGTGGTCGGGTGACGGGTGGGCGGGGTCGGTCAGCGCGCCGACGAAGGCCTGGAGGCCCTCGTCCAGGGGGTGGTCGCGGGATTCGACCAGGCCGTCCGTGTAGAGGGCGAGCAGGGCGCCCTCCGGGAGTTCGACCTCCACCTCCTCGAAGGGCTCGCCGCCCACGCCCAGCGGCATGCCCGGCGGCACGTCGAGCATCAGGGCCGCCTCGCCGGGTTCCACCAGCACCGGGGGAAGGTGGCCGGCGTTGGCGAACGTGCAGCGTCTGGTCACCGAGTCGTAGACCGCGTACACGCAGGTGGCGAGGTAGACCTCGGAGAGATCGGCGTCGCGGGGCTGGCGGGCGGCGCGGGTGGCCTGCTGGACACCGCCGGGGGTGCCGAGGCCGCGGGCGATCTCGTCCAACGCCGAGAGGACCTCGGCCGGTTCGAGGTCGAGCAGGGCCAGCGTGCGGACGGCCGTGCGGAGTTCACCCATCGCGACCGCGGCGCGCAGACCGCGGCCCATGACGTCCCCGACCACCAGGGCCGTGCGGTGGCCGGGCAGTTCGATCACGTCGAACCAGTCGCCGCCGACCTCCGTCGCCGCGTTGCCGGGCAGGTAGCGGCACGCGATGTCGAGGCCGGACGCCTCGGGATCGCCGGGCGGGAGCAGGGACCGCTGCAGTATCAGCGCGCGTTCGTGCTCCCGGCGGTACAGGCGGGCGTTGTCGATGCAGACGGCGGCCCGCGCGGCCAGTTCCACCGCGAGGTCACGGTCGCGGTCGCCGAACGGCTCGCTGCCCTTGGTGCGGGCGAACTGGGCGAGCCCCACGACGGTGTCGTGGGCGACCATCGGCACCACCAGCATGGACTGCACGAGACCGCCGTCCTCGGCCGGGACACGCTGCGGACGGGCGGTGCGCAGGGCGTCCGCGCAGGGTGAGTTGAACGGGAAGTGGTGGACCGCCCCGACCGCGACGGGCTCGCCCGAGCCGCTGAACGGCGCGTCCGAGACGGCGCTGGCGAAGGCGACACGGCGCAGCGCCGCGCTGCCGTCGGCGAGGCCGGGCGGGGTCTCGTCACCGGCGAGCAGGCCCTGGTAGAGGTCGACGGTGGCGAGGTCGCAGAACCCGGGGACGACGACGTCGAGGAGTTCGCGGGCCGTGGTCTCCAGGTCCAGGGAGTTGCCTATGCGGGCGCCGGCCTCGTTGAGCAGGGCGAGATTGCGCCGCGCCGCGGCCGCCTCGCGCGCTGCGGCGCGGCGGGCGGTGATGTCGGTGCCGAGCCAGGCGATGCCGATGGGCCGGCCGCTGCCGCTGTGCACGCGGTAGAGGTTGACGGACCAGTGCCGGCGCTCCTCGGAGCCCGGGACGAAGCCCGTGACATGCATGTCGGTGATGGAGTCGCCGGTCTCCAGCACCCGGCGCAGGGTGGCCGAAACCCGCTCGGCCTCGGCGCGCGGGAGGTAGTCGTGAACTCCCTTGCCGCGGTGGTCGTCCGGGCTTCCGCCGAAGATGGAGGCGAAGCGCATGTTGGCGCGGCGCACCCTGAGGTCTATGTCGATCAGCAGGAAGCCGAACGGGGATTGACCGAAAATCGCCTGCGAGGCGGCGAGGTCGGTCTCGATGCTGCGCAGGGTGCGGACGTCCACCACTATGCAGACGGCGGCCTTTTCACCCTCGGCGGTCAGGGTGGGCATGACGTAGACCTCGGCGAGCCCCTCCTCGCCGCGCGCCCCGTCCGGCCGGTCCGGCATCCGGAAGGGGACCACCCCGGTCCACTCCCGCCCGTCGAGGATTTCGGCCATCTTCCGCTGGCCGTGCTCGCGCAGGTCGGGATCGATGAAGGCCTCGATGGGGTCCATGCCCACGGCGCGTTCGGCGGGGATCCCGAAGAGCTGCTCGGCGCGCAGGCTCCACTGGTCGACCACCCCGCCCGGGCTGATGGCGAAGGACGCGACCCTGATGTAGTCGTAGATCGAGCCGGGCGGACTGCTCTGCCACATGGCGTCGCCGGGCACCGCGGTCTGTGCGGCCTGGTTCCTCGCGCCGCCCGACGGGTCCTCGGACTCCGTGGCCTTCGCTGGTATCTCGCTCACGCGAACCGTCCCCTCCAGCTCACCGCGCCCGGCACCGGTCACCGGGGGCGGCTGCCCGCAGTATCCAGCACTACGGCGCCGCACGACACGGTGTTCACGATCACAGCTCGGTCCAGGTGTTTTTCGGACCTGACTGCGAGAACACAACCAGTCTTCTAACCAGGGAACACGCCCTCGAATCACGCAGTCCCACCCCTGTGCCGGGCGCGCATCGCAGCATGGGCGGCGCACGGCGGCCTGCGCATCAGGCTCACCCGGGCACCGCCAGTTCGAACCAGACGGTCTTTCCGGTGTCGCCGGGCCTGGTGCCCCAGCGGCGCGAGGAGTCGGCGACCAGTTGCAGACCGCGGCCGCTCTCGTCCTCGGGGTGGGCGACGCGCTCGCGCGGCGGGTCCGGGAGCGGGTCGGAGACCTCGACCAGCAGCGTGTCACCGAGTCCGGCGGGGCGCACCAGCCGTACGCCGATCGGCCCGGTCGCATGCCGCAGGGAGTTCGTCACCAGCTCACTGACCAGCAGCGCGGCCAGATCGGCGAGACAGTCGAGACCCCAGCCGCACAACCGGCCCCGGACCGCGGCGCGGGCGGTGCGCACGGCGCCTGGTTCCGCGGGAAAGGTCCACTCGGCGCAGTCGCCTTCGGTGTCGATCACGCCGATCACTTCCCAGGCCAACGAGCCTACCCATGTCCGGTTTCATGGGGTTAATGGGGACATACCCGGTATCCGGGAAGCACTACCGCGTGGAAGGGCGCATGGTGGCACGAACGGCGTACGCGCTGCGTACGCGCCGCGCGGGACCGAGTACGCCCGAGAAGTCGGGCGGTGCGGCTGTCGGGCGGCCGCGGGATTGCCGCGGCCTGTCACGCCCCGCGGCGGAGCCGCGGACTGACGCGGCCCCGCGCCCCTTTCATCGAGGGCTTCGCCCCGGACTCAGGCGGGCGACCACTTCCCCGACCGCAGGGACGTCCTGGTCGAGCCAGTTCACGTCCCAGATCTCGTCCGGAGTCAGCCAGCGCACGTCGTCGTGGTCCTGGAGGGCGCGGGGGGCGGCGGAGCCGGGGCGCAGACGCGCGGTCCACACCTGGAGGACGTACGGGGAACGCAGGGGCCACTCCCCCGGCACACGCTCGACCGCCTCGGTGTCGATGCCGAGTTCCTCGCGCAGTTCGCGCACCAGGGCGTCCTCGGGCCGCTCACCGGACTCGACCTTGCCGCCGGGCAGCTCCCAGCGTCCGGCCAGCTCGGGAGGCGCGCTGCGCCGCGCGGCGAGCAGCCGGCCGGCGTCGAGCAGGGCGGCTCCCACCACCACGATCCGTTCGGTCATGGGGCGGAGCCTACGGGAGCGCGTCAGTGGTCAGTTGAGCGCGCCGAGGTCAGTTGTGGGCGCCGTCGCCGTTCTGGCCGATGCGTTCGACCCAGTAGAGCTGCTTGTGGCCGCGGTCGTCGAGACTGTCGGCGATCTTCTGGGCCTCGGCCCGGGTCGCGTACCGTCCCACGCGGTAGCGATTGCCGTTGTCGTCCTGCCTTATGACGATCCAGGGCAGAGAGACAGTGCCCTCATTCATCGCCCCCACCGTTCCTTCTCGCACCGCCCCGCCCTCCCCCAGTCTCGGCTGCTCCCCCACGCTCGAATTCGCTCGCGCGGGAGGGGCCCCCACTGCGGGGGGACCCCCGTCCCGTTCCGGGTCCCCGCCGCACCCCGCCTAAGGAAACCGCAATCCGCATATGCCCGAGCGTACGCCCTACCTTCACGGAGCGAATACGCCTTTTCACAAAGAGGTACGCAACCAGCCAGAACGCAGGGGGCGCACGATGGCGAACGCGCCGCCCTACCCACCTCTGTCGTGCGTCGGGGCATATCGGGCGGACCCTGGATCACCTGGGAGAACGGCCGAATTGCAGTGGGCCGCGGGGCCGGGGGCCGGATCGAGGGGCGAGGACGCCCATGTCGGGAGCGTGCGGAGGTGTGCGCTACTTCACCGGCAGGTGGTACGCGACCCGGTAGCGGTCGGCGGGGATCACGACGTCGGCTGTCTCCACGGGACGGCCGGAGGCGTAGTAGGTGCGCTGGACGACGAGGACCACATGCCCGGGGACACCGCCGAGCACGTGCAGTTCCTCGGCGAGGCCGGGGCGGGCGCCGACCTCCTCGGTGACGTTGTCCACGATGACGTCGATGGCCCGCATGCGCTCGACGACACCCATGCCGCCGAGCGGGCCCTCCTCGGGCAGCATCACGGGCGTGCGGCCGGTGACGGCGAGGGGCTCCCAGGAGGTGGAGAGCATCATCGGCTCCCCCGCGTCCCGGAACAGGTACCTGGTGCGCATGACCCGCTCGCCGGGCTTGAGGCCGAGCCGCTCGGCGATGACGGCCCCGGCCTCGGCCTGCTCGCTGCTGGACTCCCAGGTGCCACGCACCGTGGCGTCGGCCTGCTCCTGCCGGAAGGGCGTGGCGCCGGAGGGCGGCCGGAAACCCGAGCGGGCCACGCGCCGGGGCACCGGGCGCTCACGCACATAGGTCCCGGAGCCGGAGCGGCCCTCGACCAGGCCCTCGGCCATCAGCACCTTGCGGGCCTCCAGCGCGACCGTGTCCGAAACGCCGTACTCCTCTCGGATGCGGGCCTGGGAGGGGAGCCGGGTATGGGGCGGCAGCGAACCGTCGGCGATCTTCTTGCGGAGATCACCCGCGACACGCAGATACGCCGGCTGCTCACCGAAAGTCACTGGCCGCTCCCATCAGGTTGTACAGACAGCAACAGCCTGGCAACCGTGGGTTGTGCCGTGCAAGCGGAGGCCAGAGAATCACTCGATGTGATGACATGTGGCCGGGGAGGGCTTTACCAGGCACTTTCTCCCCGCTATAGCCGCGGTCACACCTCTCCGTGATCACGCCCCGGCGCGATCACACCGCCAGCGCGCCCCCGCTCCCGCTCCCCGAGCCGTCCGAGCCGCCGTCACGCTTCTCGTCGGCGGGCGGAGTGGTCTCCAGGCCCAGAGCCCCCCGCGCGGGGACCGCCTTCTTCGGGTCGAGCAGCCCGAGCCCGGCGTCGTAGTGCCGGTAGAAGGCGTCCAGGTCCTTCGCCTCGGCGGCCTTCGCCCACTCCGCCCGGGCCCTGTCCAGGTCGCCCGCCAGAGCCGTGATCTTCCCCACTGTGCCGGCGGACCACTCGTTCCCGCGCAGCATCCGGGCCTGTTCGGCCAGCGCGGCCGACACCCGGCCCGCCCACTGCTTGTGCCCCGGCAGGTCGTCCTCGACGTACTCCGTGTCGGGGGCGGTGGCGAGGGCCGCGTTGAGGACGTGAGCCGCCTTCAGATAGGCGACCTGGTCGGGGTCCAGGACGGTCTCGTCGTTGCGCAGCGAGCCGGTGAGGTTCCCGCCCTCGGTCACGCTGCCGAACACACAGGTGACCTCCCGGTCCCCGGCGGACCAACTGTCCTCGGTGGGCGTCAGGTAGTAGACGTCGACGTCGTCGGGCACGGCCCAGCCGTCCATCGCGTAGGCGTCCTGGAGGCCGTAACAGCGCTTGTCCGCGGTGCCGCTGACCGGGTCGTCGCCGGGGTAGTCCCCGTCCTTCAGCCGGAAGGAGGCGAACACCTCGCCGTCGTGCTCACCGGAGCAGGGGACCCTGTCGACGTCGTAGGTCTCACCGCCGAGGCTTCCGCCGGGCGCGTCGAAGCACTCGCCCTTGACCAGCGAGCTGCTCGCGCCGTGGCGCGCGCCCTCCTTGACGCCCTCCCAGAAGGAGGACGCACCGCCCGTGGCGAGCATCAGCACCCACACCGCGAGCCCGAGCCCGGACAGCACCGAGCCGGCGATCGCCAGGCCCTTGCCACGCTCGCCCCGCCGGCCGATCTGCCGCAGCGCGATCAGCCCGAGCAGCAGCCCCACGCCCGGCAGACAGCACAGCACACCGAACACGAGGGAGGTGATGGCGAGTCCGTTGACGGGCGCCGGCTGGTTGTAGGGGCTGTAGCCCTGCGCCCAGGGCTGGTACGGCCCGTAGGGGCTCTGCGGGCCGTGCTGCTGCGGGTACGACGGCGGCCCGTACGGCCCCTGCGGGTACTGCTGGGGTGGCTGATACGGCCCTTGGGGCTGGTGGGGGCCGGGGGGCGGGGGTATGGACACCGGTACCGTGCTCCTGGGTCGGGCGGTGGGAACGGTCAGACGGGCCCTGGGGCCGACGACTGGACCGACGTGCGACTTGGCGCATGGTAAGCGGGGCACGAGTGGGGGCGGAATGAGGGTGGAAACCCGGGTGGACAGCCGGGCGGGGAACACCACCGTGGGCGCGGTGAACGGGCTCACCGCGCGGTGGGCGGCGGCAGCGGCACCGGGGGGTACCGCTTTCTCGGCGGCCGGGGTCTGGCCCCTGCTGGCCTTCCTCGCGGACGGCGCGACGGGCGCCGCACGGGCCGAACTGGCCGGGGCGCTCGGCGTGCCCGCCGACCGGGCGGCCGCCGCCGCACGGGAGTTGATGGCCGGGCTGCAGTCGGTGTCCGGCCTGGACGCGGCGCTCGGCCTGTGGACGCACGAGATGTTGCAGCTGCGCGAGGAGTGGCGGGCCGGGCTGCCGGCCGGGACGTACGGGGTGTTCGGGGAGGATCTCGTCACCGCGCAGGAGCGGCTGGACGCCTGGGCGGCCGAACGGACCGGCGGGCTGGTCGAGCGCATGCCGGTGACGCTGACCCGGGAAGCGCGGATGGTGCTGGCCAGTGCGCTCACGCTGCACACGGACTGGCGGCAGCCGTTCACCGAGACGATGCTGCGCCCGGACTCCGGTCCCTGGCAGGGCCGTTCGCTGCTCGGGCTGCACCGCAGGAGCGTGCGGCCGGACCGGGTCGGCGTGACGAGCACGCCGGACGGCTTCGTGACCGCGCTGACGGTGCCCGGCGACAACGGCGTCGACGTCCATCTGGTGCTCGGTGAGGAGCGGATGACACCGGCCCAGGTGCTCACGGCCGGGGTCGGGGTCGTGGAGCGCACGCTCGCGGTCACCGCGGGCGGGCAGCTGCCGCTCGGGCATGTCGGCCCCGGCCTGCACGTGGAGCAGCAGCCCGCGCTCGCGCCGGAGCCGATCACGCTGGACGTGCGGACGGTGGCGTACGAGGTGCGCGCCGACCACGATCTGCTGGCGCTGCACGCCCTGTTCGGGCTGACCACGGCCCAGGACGCCGGGCAGGGTCACTTCCCGGGCGTCAGCGTCATGCCGCTCGCGGTCCAGGACGCCCGCCAGTCCGCCCTCGCCCGGTTCGGCGCGCGCGGCTTCCGGGCGGCGGCGGTGACGGCGGTCATGCCGAGATACGGCGCCGGTGTCCCGCAGTACCGCTACGAGACGACGGTGGTGCGGGTGGCCTTCGACCGCCCCTTCGGTTTCCTCGCGGTCGACCGCGAGTCCCGGCTGGTACTGATGGCCGGCTGGGTGACGGATCCGGCGCCGTATCCGGCCATGGGCCGCTAGGGGGTTTCGTCTGGATCGGGTCGGATCAGGCCGCGGCGTCCGGTGCGGTGCATCGCAAGGCGGCGGAGCACCCGCGTACTGGGCGTACCCGGGTGCTCCGACAACGAGGCGAGGTGCCGGGCGTCGCGGACCCGGGCTGAACCGAACGAAACCCCCTAGGTCCTGTCGTCAAATTCCCGTCTGCCCCACGACGCCTGGCACGCACTCTCGCCGCACCGGGCGAAAGCCCAAGTACGTCCAGTACGAGGACTTCCGCCCGGCACGCCGAGAGCACGCACCAGACGCCGCGAGGCCGCCCTTCGGGCGACGACGGGAATTTGACGACAGGACCTAGGGCCGGACAGGCGCTAGGAGCGCTGTTCCCGCGGGACGTCCACGGCGGGGCCGAGGACGCCCGCCAGCGACGGGGCGGTCAGCGGGGCCGTGCGCGGGCGGGCCAGGGTGACGTACGCGGGCACCGGCAGGGCGATCGACAGGTCGAGGCGGGCCGCGTTGAAGTAGATCCAGTCGTTGTCCAGCAGGGCGGTGTCGACGACCAGTTCCAGGTCCGGGTGGAACGTGAACGGCACGACGCAGCCGCTCACGCAGCCCGACAGTCTTTCGGCCACCTCGCGTGCGGCGAAGGCGGCGTCCGTGCCGTCGTACAGCTCGCGCACCCGGGTCATGTCCAGACGGCGGTCGCCGGGTACGACGGCCAGGACGTAGCGGCGGCTGCGGCGGCCGGTGCTCACCCGCACCACCAGGCACTTGGCGGCCTGGTCCAGCGGATGGCCGCGCAGCTCGGACGCGAGCTCCGTACGGCCCTCCGGTGCGTGCGGTACCAGGCGGTACGGGACGCGGGCGCCGTCCAGCAGCGACAGCAGACGGTGGGAGGTGTCCGGGGGCAACAGATCGAGGTCGCGTGGCACGGTGAGGCCTCTCTGTGAAGAACGGGCGGCGCTCTCACCGTGCCGGGCCTGCCTATATTTCTCCGCTGCGCACCCTCACCACGGCTTTCCCCGTGCGGCCGGCTCCCCGGCGATAACCCGCCAATAACGCCCCTCTCTAACTTCGGAAACCGTAGAGATGGCTGGCCGCACCAGAAGGGGGTGGTGTCCCATGGAGTTCCGGGTCCTTGGGCCAGTGGAGGCGTGGCGAGGGGGTGAGCGGGTTGCTCTCTCCGGTTCGAAGATGCACACGGTGCTGGCGACGATGCTGCTCGCGCAGGAGCGGGTGGTGTCCGACAGCCGCCTGAGCGCGCTGCTGTGGGGGTGGGAGCCGCCGGCGACGGCGAGCGCGCAGATCTACACGTACATGTCGCGGCTGCGCAAGCAGCTCGGCGAGGAGGTCGAGATCGTACGGCGGCCCCCCGGGTACGTGCTGCGCGCCCCCGGTGCCGTCGTGGACCTCGTGGAGTTCCGCAGGCGGGAGCGGGACGGGCGGCGGGCGCTGGCGGAACGGCGCTTCGAGGAGGCCGCCGACCTGCTGCGCGAGGCGCTCGGGCAGTGGCGGGGGGCCGCGCTGGCGAACGTCACCGAGCACATGCTGGACGCCGAGCTGGCGCCGCTCGAGGAGGAGCGGATGCTCGCCCTGGAGTCCCGCCTCGAGGCGGACCTGGAGCTGGGGCGGCACGAGCAGGTGATGGCCGAACTGACCGCTCTGGTCGCGGAGTTCCCGGTGCGGGAGCGGCTGCGGGCCCAGCTGATGACCGCGCTGTACCGCTGCGGCCGGCAGGCCGACGCGCTGCACACCTACTACGAGGGCCGCAAGGTGCTGGCCGAACAGCTCGGCATCGACCCCGGCGAGGCGCTGGGCTCCACGTACCAGGCGGTGCTGGGGGGCGAGTTGGGGCTGGGGCCGCAGCGCGTCGACCGGCAGCCGGCCGCACGGCCCGTGCCGTCGATGCTGCCCGCCACGGACGGCGAGCTCGTCGGCCGGGAGCGCGAACTCGAGGCGCTGCGGGGGCGTCTCGGCCAGGGCGGCGGCGCGCCGCGACGCATCCTGGTGACCGGCATGGCCGGCCTCGGCAAGACTGCGCTCGCGGTGCGGGCGGCGGCCGAGAGCGGCGGACTCTTCCCCGACGGGCTGCTCTTCGCCGAGCTGTGCGGCCTCGACGGCGCCCCGCGGGCCCCGCGCGCGGTCCTCGCCCAGCTGCTGCGGGCGCTCGGCGAGAGCGACCACGCGCTGCCGGCCGGCGATCTGGACGAGCTGGTGCGGCTGTACCGGGCGCGCACGGCCGAGCGGCGGCTGCTGCTGGTGCTCGACAACGTCAGCGGCGACCGGCAGCTCGCGCCACTGCTGCCGGCCGGTGACTCGGCGGTCCTGATCACCAGCCGGAGCCGGCTGGCGCGGGTGGCCGGCGGGGACACGCTGGCCCTGTCCCTGCTGGACGACGAGGCGTCGCTGGAGCTGCTCGCCGCCCGGGCGGGCCGGCAACGGCTGGAGGACGACCCGGACGCGGCCGACGACCTGGTGGCGTACTGCGGCGGGCTGCCGCTCGCGCTGTCCATCGCCGGCGCCCGCCTCGCCGCCCGCCCGCACTGGACCGCGGGGCGGCTCGCGGCCCGGCTCGCCGACCCCGCCGTGCGGCTCGCCGAACTCTCCTTCGGCGACCTGGATCTGAGCCGGGTCCTGCGCTCCTCCGTCGAGCCGCTGCCGCCCGCGGTGCACGACGTCCTCGCCGGTCTCGCGGATCCCGGGCTGGGCGGCGAGCCGTTCTGCGCCCAGTGGGCGGCGGACCGGCTCGGCCTGACGGAGGACGCGGCGGAGAACGCGCTGGAGGCCCTCGTCGACACCGCCCTGCTGGACCTGTCCGGCCTGGACGACCAGGGCCGTCCGCTGTACCACTGCCACGAGCTGGTACGCCTGCTCGCCGCCACCCTCGACCTCTCGGACCGGCCGACCGTCCGCGCGGGCCGGTGAGGGAGGCGTGCCGGTGCGGACATCCCGCTCACCAGCGACCTGGACGCACGGGGCCCACGGGCCCTGTGCGCGGGCCACTGAACGGCACGCGCCGACGCCGGCACGCCGCTCGGCCGTGACGGCGACAGCTCCGGGGCGTCGGCTGTCCGTGCCAGGACGTACGAAGGCCCTGCCAGTGCGGGCATCCCGATCGACGGCGCCCCCGACGGACGGAGCCCAACAGCCCTGCGCTCGGGCCGCTGAACGGCACGCGGCGGAGGCGGCACGCCGCTCGGCCGTGACGGCGACAGCTCCGGGGCGTCGGCTGTCCGTGCCAGGACGTACGGAGGCCCTGCCAGTGCGGGCATCCCGTTCGGCGGTGGCGGTGGCTGCTTCGGGGCTTCGGCCGTGTCTGTCAGGGCTTGCGGAGGCCGGGCCGGGCGGGTCACCAGGAGCCGCGGGCGCGGACGTAGCCCTGGCGGGCCGGGGCGATGATTTCCTGGGCCACCGCCCAGGCGTCGGAGACGACGCGTTCGCGCGGTGGGCGAGGGGACTGGGTCATGGCCTGGGCGGTGACGGCCCAGACCGCGGCGACGGCGGCGGTCGCGCGGACGTCCACGGTGGGGCGGGCCGGGCGGATGCCGTTGCCGCAGACCTCCAGGCGCAGGCCGAGCGCGGCTGCCATCGCGTCGCGCACACCACGGGCGACACCGGCGTCGGGGTGCGCGAACACCTGGGCCGACAGCGGGTGTTCGTAGGCCTGTCGGACCCAGGTGCCCATCCGGAGCCGTTCGCGGGCCTCCCAGCCGCCCGGGGCGGAGGGGCCGGGGTCGATGCGGTCGACGGCCTCGGCGAGGGTGTCGAAGTAGGCGATCAGGTCACCGGACGTGAGCAGAGGTGCCGCGGCGGGGGCGGCGAAGGTCTGTACGGTCATGGTGGACTGCTTCCTTTCGTGGTCGGTGAGTTGGCGCGAGAACGCCGCCGGGGGCGCACTCAGACGGGTGGGTGCAGGTGCACCGGTCCCCGGGCCGCCGGTCCCGCGGGGCGGGCCAGGGCGACCGCGAGGCGGTCGGAGAGCTGCAGGTCCTCGACGGTCCAGGCGGTGGCACGGCCGTCGGCGTCGTGGGTGACGCGGACCGGTCCGGTCCGCTCCGGCAGGGTTTCCAGGCGGCCCAGTTCGGTACCGGCCAGACCCACGCCGACCGCCTTGACGACGGCCTCCTTGCGGGTCCACACCCGGTGGAACGCCCGCTGCCGGGCCGTACCCTCCGGGACGTCCCGCAGATGGCCGCGCTCGTCCGCGGTGAGCACGGTGTCGGACAGCAGTGCCTCCCGCACCGGCCGCAGTGCCTCGGCGTCGACGCCGATGGCGGTGCCCGCGCCGACCGCGAAGACTCCCCAGCCGGCGGTCCGGCTCAGACTGATCGCGAGCGGCACGGCCGGGTGCAGCACCTGCGGCGGCCCATGGCCGTCCGAGCCGCAGCCCGGACAGCGCCGGCGCCCCAGGTCGACATCGGCGGCGGCGGTGCCGAGGAGCTGACCGAGCGCGCGCCGGGCACCGGCCCGGGTGTGCACGAACTCCGCCGCGTCCCGCTCGGACAGCATGCCGAGCGCACGCCGGAACTCCGCCGTGGCCAGCAGCCGCAGATCGTCCGGGGCGACCCGGCCGGGCGAGCGCCACCACCACACATGAGCCTCACCCCGGGCGATGAGCCGGTCCACCTCGGGATAGCCCCTTTCCTCGCCTCCTTGACGCATCAGCACCACTCCCGCGTTTCTTCAGAGACGTCGGACACACAACGTCCGGACTTTTTGGCGTACTTATCCGGGGCCAGGTTCCGACCGTCCGCTATTTCCGCCCTATACAGCGTTTACGGCCCTTTTCCATAGGGCCGCGATAGGCGCTGCCCGGAAGCTTTTCCGAGCAATGCCGTCGACCAGAGGAAGACGCTGTGACGCAGACAGAGATCCTGGCTCCGGCCGTGGAGAGCACGGTGGCCGCACGCGAACTCACCGCGGCGGAGAAGACCGGCCTGATCACGCTGGCCGGCCGGCTGACCGGTCCGGAGCAACCACTCATCGACTCCCCCGACTGGCTGGGCGCGGCCCGCGAGGCGACCTCGCTGCTGCCCCGGCAACTTCTCGGCACCCTGCGCGCGTTCCGGCACGACCCGGGCGCGGACGGGGTGCTCCTGCTGCGCAACCTGCCGGTGACCGCGGGCGATCCGCTGCCGCCGACGCCGGGCGTGCCGAATTCCGTCGAGCGTGTTCCCACCACGGCCGCCGCCGTCATCGTCTCGGTCATGCTGCAACTCGGCGAGGTCATCGCCTTCCGGAACGAGAAGAGCGGTGCCCTGGTGCAGAACGTGGTGCCGGTTCCCGGAAAGGAGGAATCCCAGAGCAACGCCGGTTCCGTGCTGCTGGAACTGCATGTCGAGAACGCCTTCCACGACAACCGTCCCGACTACGTCGGCCTGTTGTGCATGCGTGAGGACCCGACCGGCGACGCCAAGCTGTGCACCTCGTCCATCCGCCGTGCGCTGCCGCTGCTGTCCGAGGCGACCCGGCGGGTGCTGGCCGAGCCGCGGTTCCTGACCGAGCCGCCGCCGTCCTTCGGTGCGCTGGACGGGGTCCGCCCGGCGCACCCGGTGCTGCAGGGCGATCTGGACGACCCCAACGTCCTGGTGGACTTCGCCGCCACGCACCCGCTGGACGAGCGGGCGAAGGCGGCGATGGCCGAGCTGCGGGAGGCGTTCGTCCGGACCATGGCGGCGCACCGGCTGCGCGTCGGTGACCTGGCCGTGGTGGACAACCGGGTCGCGGTGCACGGCCGTACCTCCTTCACCCCGAGCTACGACGGCGAGGACCGCTGGCTGGAGCGGGTGTACGCCCACCTGGACAACCGGCGCAGCCGGGTGGACCGGCTGGGCGGCGGGGCCGTCCTCAACTGAGTTCCGCCCCAGACCGGTTGAAGGGCCGGCCCCCACGAGGGGCCGGCCCTTCAGGCATGGTCACCGGTCACTGCCGGGAGCCGATGACGTCGGCGGGACGTCCGGTCAGCGCCAGCCGGCCCGGCACCACGGTGGCCAGCAGGGCCAGCAGTCCGCCGAAGCCGAGGACGGCGAGATAGGTCCCAGGTGCCACCGAGGGCGCCGCCGAGCCGGTCATGCCGATGCTGAACGCGGTGAGCACGGCGTAGGCGATGCCGGTGCCGAGCGCGGCCGCGACGAGGACGACGATGCCGGCCTCGATGCGCAGCATGCCCATCACCTGGCGGCGGGTGGTGCCGACCAGGCGCAGCAGCGCGAACTCGCGGAGCCGGTCGGAGACCGACATGGCGAGCGTGTTGACGACGGCGATCGCCGTGAACGCGATGATCAGGCCCATGGCGACGTAGTTGACCTCGGCGTTGTTCTGCTGCACCTCGGCCTGCAGGTCCTCGACCTGGGCGCGGTCGAGCACCCCGATGCCGGGGAACTGCCCGACGGCCTTCTGCAGCTGCTCGCGTCCCGCCTTGCCGTCACCGCTGGTGCGGACCAGGACGGAGGAGGCGAGCGGGTTGTCGACGTGCCGGGAGACCAGCGCGTGGCTCATGGTGAGGTCACCGAAGCCGAGGCCGCGGGAGTAGACGGCGGCGACCTTCAGGTTGACGACGGTGCCGTCGCCGAGGGTCGCCTTCAGGGTGTCGCCGGGCTTCTTGCCGAGGTGGTCCGCGGCGACCTCGCTCATCGCGACACTGCCGTCGCCGAAGCCGTTCAGCGTGCCCTTCCGCACGTCCGGGTCCCAGGTCTCACGCAGCCCCTGGGTGGACAGGCCCTGCGCCGGGTACTTGTCCAGGCCGATCCGCACGGAGCTGCGTACGACCTCGGTGACGGCCGTGACGCCGGGGGTCTGCCGCAGCGCCTCGGTCGCCTGCTCCGGTACGCCGGGGCCGGCGGAGGCCACCACCCAGTCCGCCTTGTTGCCCTCGCGGGCCTGGGCGGTGGCGGCGTCGCCCATCGTGGTCTGCACGAAGAACACCGTGCAGGCCATGCCGATCAGCAGCGCCAGCGGGGTGATCGCGGAGGCCATCCGCTTGGTGTTGGCGCGGACGTTGGCGGTGGCGAGGTGGCCGGCCACGCGCGAGGCGCGCAGCGGGATGCCGAGCAGGGCGACGGCGAGCCGGGCGATGAGCGGGCCGAGCAGCGACACCGCGACCGCGAGGACCACGACCGACAGGAACGTCACCGGCGTGGACGCGGGCTCGGTGTCCAGCACGCTGAGCACCACGAGCAGCACGATCCCGCCGGCCAGCGTGAGGACCCCGGCCAGCGTCCGGCCCCAGGCGAACCCGGGCCGCTCGACCGCGGACTCGGCGAGCGCCTCGGCGGGGCGGATCCGGGCGGTGCGGCGGGCGGAGATCCGGGCCGCGGCCCAGGCGCCCAGCAGGGCGGCGCCGACGGCGGCGAAGAACGGGAAGACGCTGAAGGTCACCTGCAGGGTGTCCGGGATCGCCTTGAAGTCGACGAACTTCCGGTGCAGCCAGTAGGCGATGGGCAGGCCCAGCAGCGAGCCGGTGAGACCCGCGAGCAGGCCGACGATCAGCGCCTCCCGGCCGATCAGCTGCCGCACCTGCTTGGGCGTGGCGGCGATGGCGCGCAGCAGCGCGAGTTCCCGGTAGCGCTGCTGGATCGACAGGGCGAAGGTGCCCACGACCACCAGGATCGCCACGAGCAGCGAGGTGCCGCCGATGGCGCCGCCCATGGAGACCAGCTTCACCCGGGCCTTGGCCGCGTCCAGGAACTCGACCGGGCCGCGGTCGCCGCCGGTGGCCACCTGGGCGGTGGTACCGGAGAGCGCCTTGCGGACCTGGTCGGCGAGTTCGCCGGTGGACACGCCCTGCTTGGGCAGCACGCCGATCGCGGCCACCTGTCCGTCCCGGCCGGACAGCCGCTGCGCCTCGTCGGCGGAGAAGAACAGCGAGGTCTGCTGCTTGAGGTCGCCGTCGGCCGGGGCCGCGATGCCGCTCACGGTGTAGCTGCGCGGGGCGTCGGTGGCCTGCACGGTGAGCTTCGCGCCGGGCTTGAGTCCGGTGCGGGAGGCGAGTTCGCGGTCCACGACGACATCACCGGCGGCGCTGGGGGCGCGGCCGGCGACGAGCTTGAACGGGGTGAGGGCGGCGGAGGTCCAGGCGTGCCCGTAGGAGGGCTTGCCGTCGACGCCGGGGACGACCTGTCCCTTGGGGCTCACCGCGTAGGCGGGGAAGGTGACTTCGGGCACCACGGACCGGGCTCCGGGCACGGACCGCAGCTTGTCGACCGTGCCGGCGGACAGCCACACGCGCTCGCCGAGCGGCTTGGCCTTGTGCTTGACCTTGGTCTTGCCCTTCTTGTGCTTGACGGTGGTCTGGTGGACGTTCTGGTCGCCGCCGACGATGACCGGCGCGGCGGCGTACCGCTCGGTGCCGATGGTGCCGCGCAGGCCGGTCTCCAGGAGGATGCCGCACGCGGTGACCAGGGCGGCGGCGCACATCAGCGCGAGGAACGCGCCGATGAAGCCGCCCTTGCGGGCCTTGAGGGTCTGGAAGGCGTAACGCAGCATCAGGCCCACGCTCCCAGGTGCGTCATACGGTCGGCGACGCGCTCGGCGGTCGGGGCGTGCATGCGGTCGGCGATGCGGCCGTCGGCCAGGAACAGGACGGTGTCCGCGTAGGAGGCGGCGACCGGGTCGTGGGTGACCATGACGACGGTCTGGCCGGTCTCGTCCACGCAGTTGCGCAGCAGCGAGAGGATCTCCTTGGCGGTGACGGTGTCGAGGGCGCCGGTGGGCTCGTCGCCGAAGATGACGTCGGGGCGGGTGATCAGGGCGCGGGCGATCGCCACGCGCTGCTGCTGGCCGCCGGAGAGTTCGGACGGGCGGTGGGCCGCGCGGCCGCCGAGGCCGACGCGCAGCAGGATGTCCTCCAGCCACTGGCCGTCCAGCCGGGAGCCGGCCAGGCGGAGCGGGAGCTCCACGTTCTGCCGGACGGACAGGGCGGGTACGAGGTTGAACGCCTGGAAGACGAAGCCGATGCGTTCGCGGCGGAGCTTGGTGAGCTGGGTCTCGTTCATGCCGCCCAGCTCGGTGTCGCCGATGAAGGCCCGGCCGGAGGTCGGCTTGTCCAGACCGGCCGCGCAGTGCAGGAAGGTCGACTTGCCGGAGCCGGAGGGCCCCATGACGGCGGTGAAGGAGCCACGGGCGATGTCCACGGAGACACCGTCGAGGGCCCGGACACCCCGGCCGCCGCGGCCGTAGACCTTGGTGACCTCCTCCAGACGCAGGGCGTGGCTCCGGGCTCCCGTGCCGCTGCGCGGCTGTGTGTTGGTCCTCTCGGTCCTCATGCGTGACCAGTCCTCTCCATCCATCGTCGTGGGGGTCGGGACGAACGTGGCCGGACGATCTATATCGGGGCTATGGCCGCGCAGGGGAAGGCGAGTCGAGGGGTGATTTTCGGCCGGACCCGTTCGGGGCTCGCTAGCGGCGGCGCAGGGCGCGATGGACGAGCACCGCCGCCGTGGCCGTCAGGCAGACGGCGTACGAGGTCACGACCCAGGCCGCGGGGGTGCGGCCCGCGGTGAGGCCGTGGATCACCGCGGTCAGCCAGCCGGCGTAGGACGCGCCGTGGAGGATGCGGAAGGGGCGGATCCAGCGGCGGGTGGCGAAGACGCCGCGCCAGACACCCGTGGCCACGGCGAGGAGGAACAGGTAACAGGCCAGGGTGCCGAGGCCGACCAGCGCGTCGCCGCTGCCCCAGCCCAGCGCCGCGGCCGTGGCGGCGACCCGGCCACCGGCCACCTTCACGCCGATGTGCAGCAGCAGGAACCCGACGCCGAGCACACCGAAGGCCCGGTGCAGGTGCTGGACCACGGTCCGTGGACGGGGCGGCAGCACACCGCGCAGCGCGGTCGCCAGCCCCAGCATCACCGCCAGCGACAGCGCGACCAGCGCCACGACCCCGGCCATCCGGTCGAGGAACCCCCGTAGCGCCCCGCCCGCAAGACCGCCGCCCACGAGCACACCCCCGGCCAGGGCGAGCCCGGCGATCACGACGACGGGCCGGGGCGGCGGGGTGTGCGGCGGCCCGGTCCGCACTGCCGGCGCGACGGGCGCGGTCCGACCGGTGACTGCCTCACCGGTGACGTGGGCGGGGGCTTCGGATTCGGGGGTCGCCACGGCTGCGTATGTGGGTCGGCTCATGTGTGCTCCCTGGCTGTGGAGGGCTGTGGAGGGCTGTGCGGGCCGGAAACGGGGCGGTTCCCGGCCTCCGCCGGGGAGGGCCGGGGGCCGGGAACCGCGTCTCTCGGTCGCCGAGGGGGGATCGGCTCCGAGGTCTGGAGAGGGCCGTCAGACGGCCGGGGCGTGGAGGTGGACCGGGCCCAGCGGGGTGGCCGACGCCGAGGGACGGGCCAGGGACGCCGACCACGGGCCGTTCAGGTCCAGGTCCTCCACGTGCCAGGTGGTCGTACGGCCGTCGTGGATGTGGGTCACCGTCAGCGGGCCGTCCTGCCCCGGAGCCACGTCCAGGGTGTTCAGGGGCATGCCCAGCAGACCGAGGCCCACCGCCTTCACCACCGCCTCCTTACGGGTCCAGGCGCGGTGGAACAGGGACGTACGGCCGGGGCCCTCGGGGAGCGAGAGGATCCGGTCGGTCTCGTCCGGGGTCAGGACGAGCTGGGCCAGGGCCTCCGACTCCATCGGGCGGTAGGCCTCCACGTCCACGCCCACCCAGTCGCCCGCCCGGACCGCCAGCACCCCGCACCCGTCGGTGCGGGAGAGGCTGACGGCCAGCGGGACCGGGGGCCGGACCACGGCGGGCGGGCCGTGGTCCGCGTCGCCGCAGCCCGGGCAGATGCGCCGGCCGAAGCGCACGGTGTGGGCCGGTACGCCCAGCAGCCCGGCCACCGCGCGCCGCGCCCCCGCGCGGGTCGTCGTGAACGCCGCCGCGTCCCGTGGCGCGTGGAAGCGCCGCATGCGGGCCCGTTCCTGCTCGTCCAGCAGCACGAAGTCCGCCGGATCGGTCGCCTCGCCCAGCGGCCACCACCACACGTGGGCCGCTCCGCTCTCCCTCAGCCGCGCCACCACGGCGCGTGCCGTCTCGGGTACGTACACCTCGCCGACGTCCGCCGCGTGGTCGATGTGCGCGGCGGCCGTGGCCGGTCGCGTGGTCATCCGTCCTCCTCTCTCTCGTCACGGCCGGTCTCAGGCCAGTCCGTTGAGGCGCAGGAGCAGCTCCTTGACCTCGGTGGCGTGGTAGCGGTCCCGTTCCTGGGCCGGGTCCGAGCACAGCAGCAGCGGCCCGTCCCGGTCCTCCGACGGCAGCCGTCCATGGCTGCCCCTGACCAGGCCGGGGTCGAGCGGCACCACGGTCAGCGGTGCGCGCATCCCGGCCTTCTTGCGCAGCACGGTCCACGCCGCCTTGGCCTTCACCGCCGGGATCGACGGGTCGAAGAACAGCTCGGCGGGGTCGTAGCCCGGCTTGCGGTGGATCTCGACGCCGCGCGCGAAGTCGGGTGCGCGGTCGTCGTCGAGCCAGTAGTAGTACGTGAACCAGGCGTCCGGTTCCGACACGAGGACCAGTTCGCCGGCGTCGGGATGGTCGATGCCGTACGCCGCCTGCTCGGTGCGGTCCCAGATCTCGTCGACGCCGTCCACCGCCTTCAGGACGTCGCGCACCCGCGGGATGTCGACGGGGTCGGCGACGTACACGTGCGCGGCCTGGTGGTCGGCGACGGCGAACGCCCGGGAGGTGTACGGGTCGAGGTACTCCATGCCGCGCTGGGTGTACACCTCCAGCAGTCCCGCGCGGCGCAGTGCGCGGTTGACGTCGACGGGCCGGCTCACCGGTGTGATGCCGTACTCGCTGAGCGCCACCACCGTCGTGCCCCGGTCGCGCAGGTCCGCGAGCAGCGGCGCAAGCGCGGCGTCGGTCTCCCGGGCCGCGCGGACCGCCTGCGGGCTGTCGGGGCCGTAGCGCTGCAGGTCGTAGTCGAGGTGCGGCACGTAGACGAAGGTCAGGTCGGGGCGGCGGCGGTCGACGACGTAGCGGGCGGCGCCGGCGATCCACCGGGTGGAGGCGATCGACGCCGTCGGACCCCAGTACTGGAACAGCGGGAACTCGCCCTGTGCGGCGGTGAGTTCGTCGCGGAGTCCGGCGGGCACGGTGTAGCAGTCGGGGGACTTGCGGCCGTCGTGGTGGTAGACCGGGCGCGGCGTGAGGATCGTGTCCACGTCGGCGCCCATCGCCCACCACCAGCACAGGTAGGCGGTCGAGTGGTCGGGGTCGCGGCGGCGGGCCGCCTGCCACACCTTCTCGCCCCGCACCAGGGCGTTGTGCTGGCGCCACATCATGACCTCGCCGTGGTCGCGGTGGTACCAGCCGTTGGCCACCGCCCCGTGCTCGCGCGGCAGCAGCCCGGTGGTCAGGGTGGCCTGCACGGTGGCCGTGACGGCCGGGAACACCGTGTCCAGGCGGGCGGTGAAGCCCTGCTCGCCGACCGCCTTCACGTGCGGCATGTGCTCCAGCAGCCGCGGGGTGAGGCCGACCGTGCACAGCACGACCGTCTGCGCCGTCGTACGACCGCCGCTCATGACGTCTCCTGCCGCAGCCCGATGGCCGCCAACTCGTCTCGCAGCCAGGTCAGTTCGGCGGCCAGACCGTGGGCGAGGCTCTCGTCGCCGCGGTCGGGGAGCACGGACCAGGTGTACGTCTCGATCTCGATGTGGTCGGTGACCGCCCGCTCCCCCGCCAGCAGCGCCCGCAGGGTCTCGCGCAGCACGGGCCGGGTGCTGGCCAGCGGCGGACGCGGGTCCTCGTGCAGGGGCACGTGGTAGTGGATGCGCCAGGGCCGGCTGCCGGGCAGCGCACCGGAGAGCGCGGGGCCGAGGTCGTCCGTGCCCAGCAGCCGGCCGCCGCCGGACGGCTCCCGGGTCTGGTGCAGGAAACGGGGTTCGGCGAAGTCGGTGAGCAGCTCCCGTACGGCCGGGTCGGCGGGGTCGGCGACCTCCAGCGCGGTGGCCGCCTGGAGCTTGACGACCGGGATGCCGGCCTCGCGCAGCAGGGCCAGCGACGCGGCCGGGTCCTCGTGGGCGACCGCCAGGTGGCAGGCGTCCAGGCACACGCCGATCCACTCGGAGTCGGTGCCGGCCAGCGCGTCGACGGCCTGTTCGGTGCGTTCCACGACGCAGCCGGGCTCCGGCTCGATACCGACCCGGACCGTGCGGCCGGTGTCTGCGGCGATCTGCTTCAGCCCCTCGGCGAGCGCGTCCAGCTGGCGGGCGGCCATGGCGCGCTGGGCGGACGTCCACACGGTGCGCCAGGCCAGCGGCAGGGTGGAGATGGACCCGCGGGCCCCCTCCGGCAGCAGCCCGGCCAGCACCCGCGCGAGGTCCAGCGTGTACTCCAGGCGGGCCGGTTCCGACCAGTCCGGGTAGTACACGGCCCGCTTCACGACCCGGGCGTGGAAGCCGCGGTAGGGGAAGCCGTTGAGGGTGACCGTCTCCAGGCCGCGCGCGGTCAGCTCGCGCCGCAGCCGGGCCACCGCCGCCGGGTCGGCGGCGAGCCGGCCCGCGGTCTCGGCGGGCAGCCACAGGCCGACGCCGATCCGCTCGGCTCCGGCCGCGACCCGCACCGGTTCGGCGTAGGCGGCGAGCTGGCCGATGATGCCGTCGAGGGTCTCGGCGGGGTGCACGTTGGTGCAGTACGCCAGATGGACGGTGCTGCCGTCGGGGTGTCGCACACGCATGACTGCTCCTCAGCTCCCGCCGCGGGCGATGGAGTTGCCCGCGAACAGGCCCGCGGCCTGGGTGTCGTTGTAGCCGTCGAGGTCGAGCCGGCCGGACTGGCCGTAGAACGCGACCGGGTTGCGCCACAGCACGCGGTCCACGTCGTCCTCGTCGAACCCGGCGGCGAGCATGGCCTCGGCGGTGGCCCGGGTCAGCAGCGGGTCGCTGTGGCCCCAGTCGGCCGCCGAGTTGACCAGCATGCGCTCGGTGCCGTGGCGCTGAAGGACGGCGACCATGCGCTCGGGGGTCATCTTGGTGTCGGGGTAGATGGAGAAGCCCATCCAGCAGCCGGTGCCGGCCACCTCGTCGACGGTGACCTCGTTGAGGTGGTCCAGGACCACGTACGCCGGGTCGATGCCGGACTCGCGGATCACGTCCAGGGAGCGGAGGGTGCCGCCTGCCTTGTCGCGGTGCGGGGTGTGGACCAGGGCGGGCAGCCCGAACTGCACGGCGAGGGCGAGCTGCGCGGCGAAGGCGTGGTCCTCGGCCTCGGTGACGGTGTCGTAGCCGATCTCGCCGACCGCCACGACACCGTCCTTGGCGAGGTAGCGGGGCAGCTCGTCGAGGACGGCGGTGCAGCGCGGGTCGTTCGCCTCCTTGGGGTTGAGGCCGATGGTGCAGTGGTGGCGGATGCCGAACTGGGCGGCGCGGTAGGGCTCCCAGCCGAGCAGGGAGTCGAAGTAGTCGGTGAAGCTGGCCGGGGAGGTGCGTGGCTGGCCGAGCCAGAACGCGGGCTCGACCAGGGCGCGGACGCCCGCGGCGTGCATCGCCTTGTAGTCGTCCGTCGTGCGGGACGTCATGTGGATGTGTGGATCGAAGATGCGCATGGCCGGGGCTTTCCGCTCGGGAGTGGATTCCGGGTTGGGGGCTGGGTCAGTTGTCGGGGGTGGCGATGAGCCAGAGGTCGGCGGGCACGGTGCGGGACGCCGCGCGGCGCTCGGCGGCGAAGCCCAGGGCCATGCGGGCGAGTTCGGCGTCCCGGCGGTCGCGCAGGCCGGCGACCGTGCGCAGGGGGATGCCGGTGAACAGGCACTTCAGGACGGCCTGGCGCCAGCGGTACTGGTCGAGGTGGGTACGGGCGTAGGGGCCGAGGGCGGCGGCGATGAGGCGGGTGTCGTTGGTGCGCAGGGCGTCGTCGGTGAGGGGCAGGCCCGCGGCGCCGATCGGGAGGAACGGGAGGGCACGGAGCACTCCGCGCCGTTCGGCCGCGTCGCCGCCCCGGTAGCGGGCCGCGGCTTCCTGTGCCAGCTCCTCCCCGCGGAGCGGGAGATTGATGAGGAAGAGGGCGCGGATGCCGTCCTCCACGTGCCAGTCGGCCCAGCCCGGGAGAGGGCCCCGGCCGTAGTGGCGGCCGGCCGCGGGGAAGCGGGGGTTCAGGGCTGTGGGGCCCTGTTCCCCGACCGCCGCGGTGTCCTCGGTGAGGCGTTGGCGCTGCGGCTCCGTCAGGACGGAGAGGAGGGACTCCTTCAGGGTGCGGGCGGTCAGGGCGTCGTGGACGGGCGCGGGGGCTTGGGCGAGGGTGGGGGCGGTCATGCGGCTACCTCCTTCGGGGTGCGTGCGGGTGCGGGTTTGCGGGTGGGCATCCGTCCTTCGTCCGGACTTGTGCCCCCACCCGCACCACCCGTGCGGCTTTCGTGGTCGGGTGCGGGTGGCCCCTGTGGGGCCGAAGCGCCGTCGGCGGGTGCGGCGATCGTTGTAGCCGTCTGGTGCAGGAACTCGATGCTCCGGCGGGCCGTCGCCGCCGCTGCGTGGCTGTGGCGGGGCAGTTCCACCGAGACCAGGCCCGTGTAGTGGGCGGCGCGCAGGGCCTGGAGGATCGGCGGGAAGTCCATCTCGCCCTCGCCGAAGGGCAGGTGCTCGTGCACCCCGCGGCGCATGTCCTCGATCTGCACGTGGGCCAGCCGGTCCGCGGCCAGCTCCACGCAGCGCGCCTCGGGCCAGGGCTCCAGGCAGCGGCAGTGCCCGATGTCCAGGGTGAGCCGGAACCGCTCGTGGCCACCGAGGGCGCGCAGCAGGCGGCGGTAGCCGGCGAGGTCCTCGACGAGCATGCCGGGCTCCGGCTCGAAGGCCAGGTCGACACCGGCCCGCTCGGCCTCGGCGAGGGCCTGCGCACAGCCCTCCTCCAGCCGCTGCCAGGCCTGCTCCCGGGTGGTGCCGGGGTCGGGCGTGCCGCTCCAGAAGTGCACGGCCTCCGACCCGAGTTCGGCCCCGACGCGGATGGCCCGGCGCAGCAGCTCCAGGCGCGCGGCACGTCCTTCGGGTTCGGCGCTGACCAGGGTGGGGCGGTGCTTGCGCAGCGGGTCGAGCAGGTAGCGCGCGCCCGTTTCCACGACGACGGCGAGTCCGGCGCGGCGCAGGTCCCGGCCGACGCGGCGGACCCGGGTTGCGAGACCGGGGGCGTAGGGGTCGAGGTGCTGGTGGTCGAGGGTCAGGGCCACACCGTCGTAGCCGAGCCCGGCCAGGACGGAGAGGGCGTCGGAGAGCCGGTGGTCGGCGAAGCCGTTGGTGCCGTAACCGAAGCGGAGGCCTCCGGCGGTCATGTCGGGGACACCTTCCTGGCGAGTCGGGCCGCCTGCGGGAGGCCGGCGGCGAGGACCACGGCGAGCCGGGGAGCCCCGGCGCGCGCGACCAGCGCCGCCTGCAGGGGCAGCAGCGCATGGATCCCGGCGCCGACCGCGGCCCTGACGCGTGCGGGGTCCTGCGGGGTGCGCAGAGCGGCCCACTGGGAGCGGGCGCAGGTCGTGGCGTAGGCGGCGGAGGCGAGGAGGGGCACGGAGGTCCTGGGGGCCGACAGGGCGCGCAGCGAGGGGAGCCGGGTGAGGAGGGTGGCCGCGGTGACGGCGTCCGCGACCGGCGGGGAACCCCGCCGGAGCGTCGCCGGGGCTGCCGGGCCGTCCGGCGGCACCCGAAGCGCCGCCGGCCGTCCGAGGACCGCACCGGCCGCACCGCGTGAGCCGAGCACCGCTGCGGCCGCACCGCTCGCGCCCAGCACCGTCGCCGTCGTGACCGCCAGTGACACCAGCGGCTCGTGGCCCGCCTCGCCGTCCACCTCGTGGCGGCTGAGACGTGTCACCGCCCAGGTGTGCAGGCCCACCGTGGCCGCGGCGCGCAGGGCCGGGGCGGCCGGGGCGGGGCCCGTGCCGTGCAGTACGTCGAGGAAGCGTGCCGCCGCCATGGCCAGGGGACCGAACGAGGTCCGCTTCAGGCCGAGGTCGTACGCCCAGACACTGGCCGCGAGCGGCAGGGTGCGGCGCAGCAGGACCCGCCGCCCGCCGGCCAGCGCGCCCAGGCCGAGGCCCGTCGCGGTGAGTCCCGCGGCGATGCCGAGCGCGGTCCCGGCGCCGATCCGGCCGGACGGCACGGGGCGGTCCGGGCGCTCCGTCGCGTCCTCCTCCCGGTCCGCCCAGTCGTTGAGTGCCATGCCGGCCCAGTACAGGCTGACGGAGGACGCGGCCAGCAGCAGCGTCCGCCCGCCCGCGGGACGCCCCACGGCCAGCGCTCCGGCGAGCACGTCACCGGGCACGGTCAGCGCGGCGGGCGCCCGCACCAACTCGGCCACGTCGCGGGCGTGTTGCCGCAGGGCGACCGAGCGGGGGCGGTATCCGGTGTCGTACGGCCGGCTCCGGCGCGGAGCGGCCGCTCCGGCGGAGGCATCGGCGCCGGCCCGGTCAGGGGCGGCGGCAGAGGCACCGGCGTCGATGACACCGGACTGCGCCGCCGCTTCCCCCCGGGCCGCGCGGAACGCGCTTCCCGCCGCCCGCGCCGCCTCCCTGGCCGCCCGGGCCAGGTCGGTGAGCGGACCGCGGGGCCCGGGCGCCCGGGGCGAGGAGGCCTCCCGGGCCGTGGGCCTGGACGGTGCGGCCCCGGAGCCGGACGGGCGCGCCGGGCGGGCCGCCGTCACCGTGCTCACCACGGCCCGGCCCAGGGCGGCCACGGTCACCGCGGTGACCGCAGCCCGCCCCAGTCCGGACAACCGGGTCGTGCTCACCGTGCCCCCTCGGGCAAGCGGGTCCGCTCGGCGGAACCGGCCCAGGTGACGAGGTCGCCGTACTGGAGGGTCAGGTTGTGCTCCGTCGAGGCCACCGGGTCCTTGAAGAAGAAGCCGAGGGCGGGCAGGGCGCCGCTCTCGCCGCGGCGGTGGGCCAGGGCCGCGAGGCGGACGAGGTCCAGGACCAGGGGCGCGGCGAGGGCCGAGTCACAGCCCTGCCAGGTGAACTGCAGCGACATCCGGACGCCGAGGAAGCCCTCGAAGGAGATGTGGTCCCAGGCGGTCTTCCACTCGCCCATCTCGGGCACGTTGTCGATGTGCACCTGGCCCTCGACCGCGTGCCCCACGGTCTCCTCCAGGGCCCGCTGCTTGGACTCGGTCTTGCTGCGCGCCGCCGCCGGGTCGGCGAGGGTCGCGCCGTCGCCGCCGCCGAGCAGGTTGGTGCCGGACCAGGAGCGCACGCGCAGCGCGCGCTGCGCGAACATCGGGGCGAGGGCGCTCTTGACCAGCGTCTCGCCGGTCTTGCCGTCCCGCCCCGCGTGCGGCACCCCGCGCAGCCGGGCCAGCTCCTCAAGGGCGGGCAGCACGGCACCGGCGGACGGGGTGAAGTTGACGTAGGCGCAGCCGGCGTGGAAGGCGGCGTACGCGTACAGGGAGCTGGGCGGCAGCAGGGTGGTGCTGGTGGCCAGCGCCTTGTCGAGGTCGGCCAGGTCGAGGAAGGCGGGGTCGGGGTCGGGCAGCGGCTCGGTGGACGAGACGTTCACGACCACCACCTGCGCAAGTCCGTGGCGGGTGCGGAAGTCAGCGATGTCCGCGGCGAGCCTGCGGGCGGTCGTGTACTGGGGTTCGCCCGGGCGCGGGGAGCCGTCCCGGATCTCCCGGTCGGCCGCTTCCAGGGCGGGCCGTACGGCGGCGACGACGCGGGCGGGCAGTACTCCCGCGTCGGCCAGGAGGCCGGCCCTCGCCGACAGCGGCACGTCGACGATGTCGTGGCCGCCGAACACGAGGTCGGCGAGGGCCGGCAGGGATGCGCCACGGAAGACGGGGGACTCGGTGACGCATCCGGTCGCGGAGGCCAGATCAGCGGCGATCGCGGCTGTGCCGGCGACCACGGTGGTCGCGACCGAGCCACGGGCGCCGACCAGCCAGACGCCGACGCGGGGGGAGGTTCCGGGGGAGCGGTCAGTGTCCTGCATGGTGAGCTTGCCTCCTGCTGGTGGTGCCGTACGGAACGAGGGCTACTTGCCGAGGTCGGCCGGGAACGGGGAGATGTCGAAGGCCGCGTCCAGCTCGTCGCGGTCCCGGCGCAGCCACTTGGCCGTGATGTGGCGCACGGTGTGCTTCGGCAGGTGCGGGTTGTCGGTGTGGTCGGTGATCGGCTGGGCCAGCGACTGCAGCTCCCAGGCGGCGCCCGCGAGCCGGTTGACGTGGGTCCACCAGCGGCGCTCGATGCCGAGCAGCGCGAAGCCGGCGAGGAAGGGGTGCCAGCGGTGGTAGGCGTGCGTGGGCTCCGGGGGCGTGTAGTTCATCATGTGGACCTTCTGGCCGACCGGGCGGCGCGGGTCGAACAGCGTGCCCTGGCCGAACTCCTGGAAGGCGAAGACGAGTCCGCGCGGGTCACGGCCGTAGAACTGGTCGTAGACAGCGAGCTGGTTGCGCGACAGGACCTCGAAGGCGTCCTTGTTGGGCTGGATCAGCTCGAGGAAGCTGCGCGGGTAGCGGCCGCTCTTGCGGGTGGCGAGCCAGGCGTCGTACGTCTTGGTGAAGCCGCCGAACGGGGTGGTGATGGCGGTGACGGCGTCCTTCATCTCCTGCGAGGGGGTGTAGTAGGACATTTCGTCGTACTGGTACCAGAACTCGTTGGCCCAGCGGTCGCCGACCATGCCCGGCACGTCCGGCAGGGACGGGTGGCAGCGCTTGGGAGCGGCCGAGGCCGGCGCCGCACCGATCAGCGTCGCGGCGGCGGCGCCCGCCACGCCGAGGGCGGCCCGCAGCGCGCCCCTCCGGTCCAGGGTGTTGAGCGACATGGGTTCTCCTTACGAGGGGCGAAGCGTTTCGTCGGCGAGGGCCGAAGGTTTCCTTGGTACGACTTTCCAGGTCCGCCCTATCGGCGGCCTATACCGGGAATCCGCAGGTCAGGAGGGACTGTCGGACTCGGGGTAGGGGGCCTTGCGCAGGCCCGGGGAGAGCAGGGCGCAGACGGCCGTGAGAGCCATGACCGCGCTGAGCGCCAGCACCGAGCGGACGGGGCCGGTGGCCTCCAGCAGGAAGCCGGCGGCAACCGGTCCTGCCGCCATGGCGCCCGAACCGACCAGGTTGGCCAGGGAGTTGGCGCGCCCGCGCATCCGGTCGGGGGCGGCCCGCACCAGCAGGACGCCGCCCGCCACGTTGAAGACCCCGCCGACGTAGCCGCTGGCCGCGAACAGCGCGCCGAGCAGCACGGGCGTGTGCAGTGCCGCGGCGACCGGGGCCATGAGCGCGGTCCAGGCGAGCAGTCCGCCGAGGACGAGGGTGCGCAGCCGCAGCCGGTGCTGCCACCAGCCGCCGGTGAGGGCGCCGACCAGTCCCCCGGCGCCGCTCAGCGAGAGCACCAGGCCCACCTCGAACTGGGTGCCGTGGTGGTCCTGGATGCCGGTCATCACGGCCAGGTTGAGGCCCTGGAACAGGACGTTGGTGACGGCGACCGCGGTCATCACAGCTCGCAGGAAGGGCTGCCGCCACATCCACACCAGGCCCTCGCGGATCTCGGTGCCGATCTTTGCCGGCGGTGCGGCCCGCTCCTGCTGAAGCCGCCCACGGATGCCGAACAGGCACAGCACCGAGGCGAGTTGGGCGACGGCGGCGGCCGCGTACGGCAGGGACGCACCCAGTCCGACCAGTCCGCTGCCCAGCGGCTGCCCGGCGATCGCGGCCCCGCGCGTGCGGGCCTCGTTGCCGGTCAGCGCGGCCGGCAGCTGTTCGGCGGGGACCACGCTCGGTACGGCGGCCCGCTCGGCGAGCTGGTGCAGCACCCCGAGCGTCCCCTCGGCGAACGCGGCGACGAGCAGCGCCCACAGCCAGGTGCGCCCGCTGAGCAGCAGCGCCATGACCAGCCCCGTGACCAGGGCCTGCCCGAGTCCGGCGGCCACCATGACCCGCCGCCGGTCCCAGCGGTCCACGAGCGCGCCGCCCGGCAGCTGCATCACCAGCTGCGGCAGCAGCAGGGCGGTGCCGACGAGCCCGGCGTCGCCCGGCGAGCCAGTCGCCCACAGCACGGTCAGCGGATAGGCCACGGCGGTGGCCCGCCCGGCCAGCAGCGAGAGCCCGGCGCCGCCCCACAGCAGCCGGAAGTCCCGGTTCTGCCGCAGGGGCCGGGGGGCGGGTCCGGCCGAGATCTGGTCGGCCACCGTCATGGTGCTCTCCGCTCTCCCCGCCTCCCCCTCCTCCCTCTCCTGCCTCTCCTCCTCCATCAGCCACGGCACCTCCGCCGGATCGACGGCTGTCCGTCGCGCCGTCCCGCTCATCGGACGGCCAGCGGGACCTGCGCCGGGGCGTGGACGTGTTCCAGGACCGCCATGGCGCTGTGCATCTTGTTGGTGGCCTGGGCGAAGGCGATGCTCATCGGGCCGTCCAGGACATCGGCGGTGACCTCCTCGCCGCGGTGCGCGGGCAGGTCGTGCATGAACACGGCGCGCGGGCTGGTCCGCCACAGGTCCTGGGTGACCTGGAACGGGGCGAAGATCTCCCGCCAGTTCGCGTCCGGCTTGCTGGTGCCGGTGGTCTGCCACCGGGTGGTGTAGACGACGTCGTACGCCCCCTCGAGCGCCGCCATGTCGTGCCGCTCGGTGATCCGCGCGCCGGTGCGGGCCGCGTTCGCCCGCGCCCGCTCCAGGATGGAGGGGGTGAGTCCGTAGCCGCGCGGGGTGCGCACCTCGAAGTCGACGGCCGGGTACCGGGTGAGCGCGAGGGCGAGGGCGGCCGCGGTGTTGTTGCCCTCGCCGACGTACAGGACGCGCAGGCCCTCGATGCGGCCGAAGTGCCGCAGCAGCGTGGTCAGGTCGGTGAGTGCCTGGGTGGGGTGCTCCTCGGCGCTCATGGCGTTGACCACCGCCATCCGGTGCTGGCTCGCCCAGCCGCGCAGCTCGGCCTCCGGTCCCGCGGTGCGGGCGACCAGTACGTCGAGCATGCCGGAGAGCACGCGGCCGGTGTCCTCGGTGGTCTCACCGGTGTTGAGCTGCAGGTCGCCGGGTCCGTAGGCGATGAGGGAGGCGCCGAGCCGCAGCGCGCCCGAGGAGAAGGCGGTCCGGGTGCGGGTGGAGGTCTTGGCGAAGTAGACGCCGGCCACCAGCCCGGCCAGCGGCCGGACCGGGCCCGCGAGCCCGGCGGAGAACTCGGCGCCGCGCTCCACGACGTGGTGCAGCTCCGGGTCGGTGAGGTCGTCTATCGAGACGAGATGGCGCACGCGGCGCCCGTCCGTGCGGACGTCCATGAGGATCAGCCTTCCCTGTTCGAGTCGTTGGCGCGCTCGTCCAGCGCGGCGGCCAACCGGGCGATGGTGTGGTGGCGCAGTGCCATGGGCAGATCCAGCGCGAGTCCCGCCCGCCGCGCCGCCACCAGCAGCGGCGGCACGAGCAGCGAGTCCCCGCCCAGGTCGCGGAAGTCGTCCTGGACGCCGACCTGTTCGAGACCGAGCACCTCGGCCCACACCGCGGCGAGCCGCTGCTCGGTCGGGGTGCGCGGCGGGGCGTAGGGGTGGACGGCGGCCGCGGTGGCCGCGCGTTCGGCCAGGGCGCCGCGGTCGCGCTTGCCGTGCGTGGTGAGCGGGAGGGTGTCGACGACCGTGACGGTGGCCGGGACCAGCGCCGCGGGCAGGACCGTGCGCAGCCGGTCGCGGAGCGCCGCCACCTCCACCGGGTGCCCGTCCGCCGGCACCACCCAGGCGGCGAGGCGCCGGCCGCCGTCGGCCGCCGGTACCGCGCTGACGAGTGCGTCCCGGACGGCGGGGTCGGCGGTCAGGGCTGCCTCGGCCTCACCGGGCTCGACCCGGTGGCCGCGGATCTTGACCTGCTGGTCGGCGCGTCCGGCGAACTCCAGGGTGCCGTCGGCGAGCCGGCGGGCCAGGTCGCCGGTGCGGTACAGGCGGGTGCCGGGCAGGCCGTAGGGGTCGGGCACGAAGGCCAGGGCGGTGAGGCCGGGGCGGCCGGTGTAGCCGCGGGCGAGCCCGTCGCCGCCGAGCCAGACCTCGCCGGTGACGCCGTCGGGCACGGGCCTGAGGCCGGCGTCGAGGACGCGGACCAGGACGCCGGGCAGCGCCGAGCCGAGCGGCACGAGCGTGCGCCCGGACCGGGCCCGTACCCGGCCGAAGGTCGCCGCGACGGTGGCCTCGGTGGGCCCGTACTCGACGGCCAGCTCCATGCCGTGTCCTTCGTCCGGCCCGGCGGCGGTGCGGATCCGCGCGGCCACCCGGTCGGCCTGGGCCGTCGGGTACGCGTCGCCCGCGCACACCGCGAGCGCGGCCAGGCCGGCCAGCTCGCGGTCGGCCAACTGGTGCTCCAGCAGGGCCAGATGGCCGGGGGTCAGGCCGACGAAGGAGTACGGTGCCCGGCTCAGCAGCAGCGGCCCGAAGTCGGCCGTCTCGTACAGCTGCGGCAGCACGTGCACCGGCTGCCCGGTCATCAGCGGCGCGTACAGCGCGGGCATCCCGAGGTCGAAGCCGACGGGGGTGAACCAGGGTGCTCCCCCGCTCCCGGCGGCCGCGTACTCGCGCACGGCCCAGTCGAGGTAGTGGGCGAGCGCCCGGTGGGACACCTCGACGCCCTTGGGGGTGCCGGTGGAGCCGGAGGTGTGCAGGACGTAGGCGAGCCGGTCCGGGTCGTGCCGCAGGCCGAGCGGCGAGCCGACGCCGTCGTACGCCGCCTCCTCGGCGAGCACCAGGTCGCAGGCGGGCAGCCGGTCCGCGTACGACGCCTGGGTGACGGCGAGTTCGATGCGGGCCGTGGCGATGCGCGCGTCGGGGGTGCACGGGTCGACCGGCACCTGGACGGCGCCCGCCTTCCACACCCCGAGCAGCGCGGCGACCAGGTCGGGGCCGCGGTCCAGGAGCACCGCGACGCGGGTCTCCGCGCGGGCGCCGAGGGCGCGCAGGCGGCGGGCGACACGGTTGGCGCGGGCGTCGAGGTCGCCGTAGGAGACCGTGAACCCGGTGCCGTGCAGGGCGGTCGCCCAGGGGGTGCGGGCGGCCTGCGCCTCGAAAGCGGCCAGGGTGTCCGCCGGGGTGTCGGGGTGGGGCAGGGCGGGCGCCTTGAGGCGGGCGCGCTCGTGGGCGTCCGGGAAGGCGCCGGTGCTGTCGCCGTCGGCGCCCGCCCGGGCCATCTCGGTGAGCACGGCCTGGTACAGCCGGAGCAGCCGGTCGGCGGCGGCGCGGGAGAGGGTGCGGGTGCGGGAGGCGAGGGAGAGGTGGCCGCGCACCGGGGTGCCGACGACGACGGGGAACTCGTTGGGGCTGTCGTCGCGGCTGGCCATGATGTCGATCAGCTCGGTGTCGACCTGGTGGAAGTCCAGGTAGTGGAAGAGCACGTCGATCAGGTGCCGTTCACCGCCGGGCACCCGCATCGCGGGCATCGGGAACCGCCGGTGCGGCCACAGTGCCACCTCGTGCGCGAACACCTGCCGGGCCAGTTCGCCCCAGCTGCGGGCGCCCCGCTCGTACGGGAAGGGCACCGAGTTGAGGTACATGCCGGAGACCGTCTCGGCGCCTGCCTGTTCGGGCCGGGCGTCGGCGACCATGCCGCCGCGGAACGCCCGGGCGGGCGTGAGCAGCGACAGCACCTTGCTGTGCGCGGCGTGCAGCACGCTCTTGTACGGCACCTCGGCCGCGGTCGCCAGCGCCCGCAGTCCCGGCTCCAGTTCGTCGAGCGGCAGGTCGAGGCGGTAGCGCTCGTCGGGGCCCCCGGGGTCGCCGGCCCAGCCCGCGGGCACGGTGAACTTCTCGTACCCCTCGACGATCCCGCGCCAGTACTCCTGGTCGGCGGGGTCGGAGAGGGAGTGCAGCTCGGCGGCGATGAAGTCGGCGTAGCGGACGGCCGGCCGCGGCGGCGCCGGGGCGGGTTCGCGGCCCTGGCGCAGTTCGTTGTAGGCGCGCAGGAGTTCCATCAGCTGGGAGTGGTAGCTCCAGCCCTCGATGACGGGGTGGCACTCGGTGATGGACAGCCACCAGCTCTCGTCGTCGAGCAGGTGCACCGCCATCCGCATCAGCGGCGCCCGGGTCAGGTCGAACAGCTCGGCCCGGTCGCGGTCGGCGAACTCCCAGAGCGCGGTCTGGCGTTGCTGTTCGGGCAGGTGCCGCAGGTCCTCGTGGACGACCGGCATGGTCGCGGCGGCGTGCACCAGCTGGAGGGGCTCGGAGTAGCCGGACAGGGCGAAGGAGGTGCGCATCACCTCGTGCCGCTCGGTGATCAGGTCGGTGGCGCGGCGGAAGGCGTCCGGGTCGAAGGGCAGGTCGTCGCGGATCCGGAAGGAGGTGATGTTGTGGTAGCGGTTCTCGCCGCTGCCACCGTGCATCTCGATCAGCATGCCGGCCTGGATGCGGGAGATCGGATAGGCGTCGGTGACGTCGGCGGGCAGCGCGGCCCGGTCGGCGGCGCCGGTCATCGCGAACGGCTCGACGGGCACGAAGCCGCCGTGGCCGGCGGAGCCGTCGCGGGGCACCGCGGCACGCAGCCGGGCGACGGTGCGGTGCTCGAAGACGTCCCGCACGCTGGTCTCCCAGCCGGCCGCCCGGAGCGCCCCGACCAGGGCGACCGCGCGCAGCGAGTCCCCGCCGAGGTCGAAGAAGTTGTCGTGCACCCCGACCGTGTCGAGGCCGAGCACCTCGGCCCAGACGGCGGCCATCGCCCGCTCGTCGGCGTCGCGGGCCTCGACGTGTTCGCCGACGGCGGTCGCGGCCCGGCCCGGGGCGGGCAGGGCGCGCCGGTCGAGCTTGCCGTTGCCGGTCAGCGGCAGGGCGTCCAGCCGCAGGTAGGCGGTGGGCACCATGTAGGGCGGCAGGGTCTCGCCGAGCCGGTCGCGCAGCGCTGCCGGGGCGAGCGCCTCCTCGTCGGCGTCCTCGGCGGGCACCAGGTAGGCGACGAGCTGCTGGTCGCCCGGGGTGTCCTCGCGGACCAGGGCGACGGCCTCGGCGACGGCGGGGTGCGCGGTGAGGGCGGTCTCGATCTCGCCGAGTTCGATGCGGTAGCCGCGCAGCTTGACCTGGTGGTCGACGCGGGCCAGGAAGTCGAGGTTGCCGTCGGGCAGCACCCGGGCGACGTCGCCGGTGCGGTAGAGGCGGGCGCCGGGCGGCCCGTAGGGGTCCGGCAGGAAGCGCTCGGCGGTGAGGCCGGGGCGGCCCGCGTAGCCGCGGGCGAGCCCGACGCCGCCGATCCACACCTCGCCGGGCACGCCGACGGGCAGCGGGCGCAGCCGCTCGTCGAGGACGTACATGGTGGTGTGCGGGATGGCGCGCCCGATGGAGACCAGTTCGGTGGCCACGGGTCCGTCGAGGAAGTACGCCGAGTTGCCGACGGTGATCTCGGTGGGCCCGTACTCGGCGGCGAGCCGGGTGCCGTGCGGTCCGGCGGCCTGCGCCCACCGCTCGGCGAGCCGTGCGGTGAAGGAGTCGCCAGCCGCGATGACGAGACCGGCCAGCGCCTCGATCTGCTCGTCGCTCAACTGCTGGGTGAGCAGGTGCAGATGGCCCGGGGTGAGCTTGATGAACGCGTACGGGCCGCCCGCCGCGAGCGCGGCACCGAGGTCGGCGGTGTCGAGGTCCTGCGGCAGCAGGTGGACGGACTGCCCGGTCATCAGCGGCGCGTACAGGTCGGGCACGCCGAGGTCGAAGGCGACCGAGGAGAACAGCGGTGCTCCCCCGGTGCCGGCGCTCGCGTAGGCCTGCACGGTCCAGCCCAGGTAGTTGGCGAGCCCGCGGTGGGTGATCTGCACGCCCTTGGGCCTGCCGGTGGAGCCGGAGGTGTAGATGACGTAGGCGAGCCGGTCGAGGTCGAGGGAGGCGGGGAGTTCGGCGTCGGCGGTCTCGATCGCGGCCCGCTCGGCGGGGTCGTCGACGACGATCCGGCGCACGCCCTGGAAGCGTTCGGAGTACCGGGACTCGGTGACCACGAGCGTGGTGGCGGTCTGGTCGAGCATGTAGGCGACACGGTGGTCCGGGTACGCCGGGTCGATCGGCACATAGGCCGCTCCGGCCCGCCAGATGCCGAGGAGCACGGCGACCAGGTCGGGGCCGCGGTCGAGCAGGACGCCGACGGTGGCCTCGGGACCGGCGCCGAGCTTGGCCAGCCGGCGGGCGAACCGGTCGGCGCGGGCGTCGAGTTCGGCGTAGCCGACGGAGGTGTCCGCGTACCGGATCGCCACCGCGTCCGGGGTGGCCGCCATCTGGTCGCCGATGGTCTCGATCACGGAGCGCAGGCCGGTGAGGTCGAGGGGCCGGCCGGTGCCGACGGGCTCGGCCGGCCCGTCGAGGAGCAGGGCGCGCTCGGCGGCGGAGAGGAAGTCCAGGTCGGCCACCGGGGTGTCGGGGGCCTCGGCGATCGCGGCGAGCAACGCGCGGTAGTGGGCGGTGATGCGCTCGGCGGTGGCGGTGTCGAAGAGGGCGGTGGCGTACTCCAGGCTGCCGTGCAGCGAGCCGTCGGCGCGCTCGGCCAGGTGCAGGGTGAGGTCGAAGCGGGCGATCCGGCCGGATGCCGGGACCGGGGCCGTGACCACGCCGGGCAGTTCGGGACCGTCGGCGCCCTCCCCGTCGACCAGGTCGAACATCACCTGGAAGACGGGGGTGGTGGACAGGTCCCGGTCGGGCTCCAGCGCGTCGGCGATCCGGTCGAACGGGGTGTCCTGGTGGTCGAAGGCGTCCAGGACGGCACCGCGGCCGGCGGTGAGGAAGTCCCGGAACGGCACCTCGGGACGCCAGCTCGCCCGCAGGGCCAGGGTGTTGTAGGCGTATCCGGCCATCCGCCGCAGCTCCGGCCGGGTGCGGGCGCTGGCCGCGCTGCCGACGCACACGTCGGTCTTCCCGGCGTACCGGCCGAGGAGCAGCTGCCAGGCGCCGAGCAGGGCCATGAAGGGGGTCGCGCCGGTCTCCCGGGCCAGGGCCCGCACCCGGTCGGCGACGGCGGCGTCGACGTCGAAGCCGACGGCGGCGCCGTCCCCGTCCCGTACGGCGGGCCGGGGCCGGTCGGTGGGCAGCCCGAGCGGGCCGGTGCCGGCCAGCCGCTCCCGCCACCAGTCCAGGCCGCGCTCGGCGGCGGCCCCGGAGTGCCGTCCGGCCAGCCAGGCCGCGTAGTCGGCGTACTGCACGGGCGGCGCGGGCAGCTCGGCGCCGGGGTCGCGCCCGGCCACGGCGGCCGTGTACAGGGCCGACAGGTCCGCCAGCAGCAGCGGACGGGTCATCGCGTCGCAGGCGATGTGGTGGACGACCGCGACCAGCACATGGTCGTCCGCGGCGAGCCGCAGCAGCCGTACCCGCAGGGGGTGTTCGGTGGCGAGGTCGATGGGCCGCGCCGCCTCGGCCTCGGTGAAGGCGACGGCCGCCGCGTCGGGGTCGGCGCCGCCCGCCCCGGTCACGGCGAAGTCCGCCGGACCCGCCGGGTCGATCACCTGGCGGGGCTCCGTGCCGTCGAGGGCGTAGCGGGTGCGGAGGATCTCGTGGCGGGCGGCGAGGGCGTCGACGGCGCGGCGCAGGGCGTCCACGTCGAGGGTGCCGCGCAGCCGGTACGCCATGGGGAGCAGGTACTCCGGGCTGTCCGGGTCGAGCTGGTGCAGGAACCACAGCTGGCGCTGGCCGGCGGACAGGGCGAGCGGGCGGGTGCGGTCGGCGCGCGGGATCGCGGCCTGCTGCGGCCGGGCGGTGCCCCTGCGGGCGGCGAGCCGGCGGCGCAGCAGTTCGGCCCGCAGCTCTTCCTGGGTGGGCGCGGTGGGTGCGGTCACGGCTGGAACTCCCGGTGGGCGTGGGCCAGTTCGGCCTCGGTGAGGGATTCGATCTCGGCGCGTACGGCCTCTTCGACGGCGGTGGCGAGGCCTTGTACGGTGGGCCGCTCGAACACGGCCCGCAGGGGCAGCTCCACGTCGAACTCCTCCTGGATGCGGGCGATGACCCGGGCCGCCCTCACGGAGTTGCCGCCGATCCGGAAGAAGCCCTGGCGGGCGCCGACCCGGCGGGTGGAGCCGGGCCCGTACAGCTCCTCGGCCCAGATCTCGGCGAGCGCCTCCTCCACCGGGCCCTCGGGCGGGCTGTAGGGCTCGTCGGCGAGGGCCGCGGCCAGGTCCGGCACGGGCAGCGCGGCGGTGTCGACCTTGTTGTGGCGGGTGAGCGGCAGCCGCTCCATGCGGACCAGCAGCGCGGGCAGCATGTAGTCGGGCAGCCGCAGCGCGCAGTGGTCGAGCAGCTCGCTCTCGGCGGGCGCCCCGGTGCCGGGCGCGGGCGTGAAGTAGCCGACCAGCGCCGCCTCGGAGCCACCGGTGTGGACGGTGACGAAGGCCTGGGCGACGGCCGGGTGCTCGGCGAGCACCGCCTGCACCTCTCCGGTCTCCACCCGTCGGCCGCGGATCTTGACCTGGCCGTCGGCGCGGCCGGCGAACTCCAGGGTGCCGTCGGGCCGCATCCGCGCCCGGTCGCCGGTGCGGTAGAGGCGCGCGCCGGGTGCGCCGTACGGGTCGGGCACGAACGCGGCCGCGGTCAGTGCGGGCCGGGCGTGGTAGCCGAGGGCCAGTCCGGTGCCGCCGACGCACAGTTCGCCGGTGGCGCCGTACGGCACGGGCCGCAGGTCCGCGTCCAGGACGTGGGCGGTGACATGCGGGTAGGGGTGACCGACGGGGACCGCGGTGGCGGTGTCGTCGGCGTCCCAGCGGGTCGCTGCGATGGTGGTCTCGGTGAGCCCGTACTCGTTGATGAACCGCATCAGGCGGCGGGACAGCTCGCGGGCGAGCACGGGCGGGCAGGGCTCGCCGCCGGTCTGGCCCACGACCGGGCGGTGGCCGAGGCCCGCGTCGATCAGCATCTGCCAGTGCGGCGGGGCCACCTGGAGGTGACTGACCTCGTGCCGGTCCATGAGCCGCAGCTGGGCCGCGTGGTCCTGCTGCTCCCGCTCCCGGGCCAGGACGACCCGGCCGCCGGCGACCAGCGGCATGAACAGCTCGGTGCAGGAGATGTCGAAGGTCACCTGGGCGAGCGCCAGCCAGGCGTCGTCCGGCCCCTGCCCGAAGTCGAGGTGCGCCTGGGAGGCGCGCAGCATGGCGAGCAGCGAGCGGTGGGCGACGGCGACGCCCTTGGGGCGGCCGGTGGAGCCCGAGGTGTACATGACGTAGGCGAGGCGGTCGGGGTCGTCGTACGTCTCGGGTACGGCGGCCACGGCGGCGTCGGCGAAGCCCGCGTCCACGGCGAGTACGGCCACCTCGTGGCGTCCCGCCAGCCGCTCCGCGCCCGCGGCGTCGGTGACGAGCACCTGTGCGCCGGAGTCGGCGAGGACGTGGAGGGTGCGCTCGTCGGGGGCGGCCGGGTCCAGCGGGACGTAGGCGGCGCCCGCCTTCCAGGTGCCCAGGAACGCGGCCACCAGGTCCGGGCTGCGGCCCAGCATGACGGCGACGACCGTGTCGGGTCCGCCGCCAAGACCCCGCAGCCGGGCGGCGAACTCCCCTGCGCGGCGCTCCAGTCGCGCGTACGTCCAGCTCTCGCCACCGCACACCAGCGCGGTGTCCTGGGGCGCCCGGCGGGCCGAGGCGGCGATCGCCGCGTGCACGGTGGTGCCGGCGACGGTGTCCGCGCCCGGTTCCGGCCTGCCGCGGCCGCTCGCGAGCAGTTCGGCGCGCAGCGGCGCCGGCAGGATGTCGGCCTCGCGCAGGCGGCGCGCCGGGTCGTCCGTGACGGACTCCAGCAGCCGGACCCAGCAGTCGGTGAAGCGCTCGACCGTGGCCGCGTCGAACAGCGCGGTGGCGTACTCGGCGAGGCCGAGCAGCGAACCGTCGGCCTGGCGCTGGAGCACCAGGGTGAGGTCGGTGCGCGCGGTGCTCCAGGCGCCGCGGAAGGCGTCGGCGTCGGCGGCGCCGACGGCGGTGCCGGTGCGGCCCTCCTCGTGCAGGTCGAACATCACCTGGTAGAGCGGGGTGCGGGCCGGGTCGCGGGTGTCGTCGAGTTCCTCCACGAGCCGGTCGAAGGGCAGCTCCGAGTGGGCGAAGGCCTCCCGGGCGGTGTCGCGCACCCCCACCAGCGCGTCCCGGAACGGTGTGTCGGCGCCCGCGTCGCAGCGCAGCACCAGCGTGTTGAGGAAGTAGCCGGCCACGTCGGCGACCTCGGGGCCGCTCCGGCCGGCGACGGGCACTCCGACCGGGATGTCCCAGCTGCCGGTGTACCGGGCGACCAGCGCGGCGAAGGCGGTGAGCAGCGTCTGCTGCAGGGTGGCCCCGCAGCTGCGGCCGAGGGCGGCGGCCCGCTCGGCGAGGGGGGCGGGCACGGTGAACACATGGGCTCGGCCGGCCGCGTCCCGGGTGGCCGGGCGGGGCCGGTCGGTGGGCAGCTCGACCGGCAGGATGCCGTCCAGCCGGTTCTTCCAGTACTCCAGTTCGGTGGCGACGAAGTCCTCGGTGAGGCGGCGGCGCCGGTGCACGGCGTGGTCGGCGTACTGCACGGGCAGCTCGGGCAGCCGGGCGTCGGTGCCGGTGTGGGCGGCCTCGGCGAGCGCTCTGAGGTCGCGTTCCAGGACGACGGAGGACCAGCCGTCGCAGGCGATGTGGTGGATGCTCAGGACGACGGCGAGGGTGCCGCGCCCGCGCACCGCTAGGGCCCGGCGCACCGGTCCGCGGGCGAGGTCGAAGGGGAGCGTGAACTCCTCGGCGACCAGGGCGTTCAGTTCCTCGGGGGTGTCGGCGCGGGCGGTGCGCAGCTCCCACTCGGCGGGCAGGTCGGCGATCTGCACCGGCTCGGCGCCGCGCAGGGCGTACCGCGTGCGCAGGATCTCGTGCCGCTCGGCGAGGGCGGTCAGCGCCCGGGCCAGGGTGATGTCGTCGTAGACGGCGGGCAGGGTGAGGAAGACGGGCGCGTTCCACTCGGCGCTGCCCGGGCGGAGCCGGTCCAGCAGCCACATGCCCTGCTGGCCCGGGGAGAGCGGCAGCCCCTGCGGGTCGCGCGGCACGGGTCCCACGGGCTCGTCGGCGGCCGGTGCCGCACCCTCGGAACGGGCCGTGAGCAGGACGGCCTGCTGCTCCACGGTGGTCGCGGTGAGCAGGGCCGTCGCCGGGATGGTGCGGCCCGCGGCCTGGGAGAGTCCGGCGGCGAGCTTGTTGAGCATCAGCGAGGAGCCGCCGAGCTGGAAGAAGTCGTGCAGCGCGCCGATCTCGTCGGCCGGGGTGCCGATCAGTCGCGCCCACTCCTCGGCCACCGCCCGCTCGGCGGGGTTGCGCACCGGCACGTGCGCGGTGTCGGCGGGTGTGTCGGCGGGGTCGGGCAGCGCGGACCGGTCGATCTTGCCGTTGGGGGTGAGCGGGAACTCGGTGACCGGGACGTAGGCGGTCGGCACCAACGGGTCGGGCAGCGAGCCGCGCAGGAAGGCGCGCAGCTCCTGCGGACGCAGTGCCTCGCCGCGGGACTGCACCCAGGCGACGAGCCGGTAGCCGCCGGTGCCGTCCGGCACGGCGGCGGCGACGGCGGCCCGCACCCAGGGGTGGGCGGCGAGCGCGGCCTCGACCTCGCCGGGCTCGATGCGCACGCCGTTGACCTTGACCTGGTGGTCGAGGCGCCCGAGGTACTCCAGCGTGCCGTCGGCCCGCCAGCGCACCCGGTCGCCGGTGCGGTAGAGGCGCTCGCCGGGGCGGTGCGGGTCGGGCACGAAGCGCTCGGCGCTCTGGCCGGGGCGGCCGAGGTAGCCGAGGGCGAGGCCGACGCCACCGGCGTGCAGTTCGCCGGGGACGCCGACCGGGACGGGACGGCCCGCCGGGTCGAGCACGACCACCCGCATGTTGCCGATGGGCCGCCCGATCGGCACCGCGCCGGTGTCCTGGGCCGGGTCCCAGCGGTGCTCGGTGATGTCCACGGACGCCTCGGTGGGTCCGTAGGTGTTCCAGATCTCGGCGCCGGGGGCCCGCTCGGCGATCGCCCGGCACAGCTCGGCGTGCAACGGCTCACCCGCGCTGAACAGCAGGCGCAGGCTGCCGGCCCGCTCCCAGCCCGGCTCCTCGACGAGCCGCCGGTAGAGGGACGGCACCCCCTGCAGGATCGTTACACCCCTGTCGGCCACCGTCCGCAGCAGCGCCGCCGGGTCGCGCTCGGCGCCCTCGGGGGCGAGCACGACCGCACCGCCGGAGACCAGCGGGGCGTACAGCTCGAGTCCGGCCGCGTCGAAGCCGATCGTGGTCTTCAGCAGCATCCGGTCGCCGGCACCCAGCTTGTGCCGGTGGGCCAGCCAGCGCACCCGGTTGGCGATGCCGCCGTGCGGCACCAGGACGCCCTTGGGGCGGCCGGTGGAACCGGAGGTGTGCAGCACATAGGCGGGCCGGTCACCGTCGGCGGCGAACTCCACACTTTCGTAGGGCGCTTCGCGGTCCACGGACTCCACGGCGATCCGGTGCCGGGCGGAGGCGGGCAGCCGGTCCGCGGTGGCGCGCTCGGTGAGCACGACCGGGTGGGCGGTGTCCTCCAGGACGGCCTCCAGCCGGGCCGCCGGGTGCTGCGGGTCCAGCGGCACGTACGCACCGCCCGCCTGCCACACCCCGAGCAGCGCGGCGAGCAGCTCCGGGCCGCGCCGCAGGCACACGCCGACGAAGTCGCCGGGCCGCACCCCGGCCGTCCGCAGCCGGGCGGCGACACGCCCGGCCAGCTCGGCCAGTTCGGCGTAACGGACGGCGCTTCCATCGGCGCGCAGAACGGCGGGCGCATCCGGCGTGCGCGCGGCCTGGGCCGCGAACAGTGCGGGGAGCAGCAGACGGCCGGGGACGCGTCCCGACTTCGCAGGCTCGTTCACGATCTCTCCTCCATCGGGATCTTCGGGGTCGGCATCGGAAGGGGCTCGGCGTGGAGTGCGGCGGCTCAGGCCGCCGTCGACCCGGCCTCGGCCATACGGCGGCGCAGGCCCAGGGGGCGCATGTCGGTCCACACGGTGTCGATGCGCGCCAGGCACTCCTCGCGGGTGCCCTCGGTGCCCTCGGCGTGCCAGCCGGCCGGCAGCGGACGGTCGGCCCACCAGATCGAGTACTGCTCCTCGTCGTTGAGCACCACGCGGTACACGGCGTCGTCGGTCGTCTGTTCGGCCATGGGACGTCCCTTCTGTGCGGTCAGATGGGGCCCATGGTTGAACTCGGCGCTATCAGGGGCGTATTGAGCGTCTATATGCGACCCGGCACGTCCCCTTCCGGGGGTGAGCAGCCACTGGTGCCTGTCCTCGAGAGCCGTAGGCTTCCCGCTGATTGAGACCATCGTGTTCGACACCGGCGAGACGCTCACCAGGGACGACCGCTACTGGGCGTCCTGGGCGGACCGGATCGGCGTCCCCCGCCGCACCCTCTCCGCGCTCGTCGGCGCTGTCGTCGCCGAGGCCTCGACAACGCGGAAGCCCTACGGTTCATTCGGCCGGGCGTCGACGTCGCAGCCGAATACCGCGCCCGTGAAGCGGTCGGCCGTGGAGCACACCTGACGGAACCGACCCGCACCCCGGTCCATGCCGCGCTGCCTGCGCCGTCGGCCGCGATCGCCACCTACGATCTCCCCGACGAGGGACCAGTCCGCCCCCTCGGCGAGCTGCGGGGAGACAGACCCGTGACCCGTGCGTTCGGCACACCCGTGGATCAAGCACCTGCTGGGGCTGAAGCGCCAGGCGGTGAGGAATCGGACATTCCCGAGCAGGAAAAGAGCCAGAAGGGAACGCTCCGCCCGGACTTGATCTCCTTCCATGCAGGCTGACGACGACCAGTCAGCTCATGATCAGGAGGTCTGATGCGCCCTGCGCAGCGCAGACTCGCCTTCGCCGCGGCCGGCACGGCGGCGATACTCGCACTCGTCGACATACCCGCGAGCGCCGTCCCGAATGACGCCCCTGCCTCTTCGGACGCCACGGCATCGTCACTGTCACAGCTTGCCGAGGGCTACCTTCAGCAGCGCGCCGACATGCTCACGACCAGCCCGCCCACTCTCCGGGGTGTTGCAGCCCGCATCAAGGCGACGCCCGCCATGTCGGCCCAGACGCAGGACGATCTGTCCGCGCTGGCCGCCAAGAGGGAGCGGTACGAGAAAATCGGCACCACCTACACCAAGGCCCAGGTCGACGTCAGTGTCGACGACTCCACGGTCGAAGGCCAGCAGGCCACGCTTCGACTCACCGAAGACACCCGCCTGTACTTCCCGTTCACGCAGAAGGAGATCGAGGACGGCGCTCCCGAATACGAGGAGTCGTCCCTCCCCCATACGGTCAAGTTCACGAAGGCCGACGACGGCACTTGGCTTCTGGCCTCAGACAAGGCGGACGCCGGGAGCGGACCTACGCCGACCACACAGGTCTCCGACGTCGATGTGGAGCCGGAGACAACGGACGAGGGTGGAACCGCAGACGAAGACGAGGGCACCAAGGGTGAGGGTTCCAGCACCACGCCGCCTGCCGAAACCGGCACGGACACCGACACCGGGCCCGGGGCAGTGAAACCCGCCGCGACAGCCGCGTACAGCTACAGCAAGATGATCGCCTACGCGGACAAGTACTGGAAACACCACAACTCCGCCTTCCGTACCTACGGCGGCAATGACTGCACGAATTTCCTGTCGCAGATCATGCTCGCCGGCGGCTGGAAGCCGGCGGGCGGCTCCATCATCCAGCGCACGAGCAACAAGTACTGGTTCTACGGACCCACCAGTCTCTGGACTTCGTACACCTGGGGCGGAGCCGAGAACTGGTACTGGTTCGCGATCAAGCACTCGAAGCGGACGAAGGCGCTTCGCAACGTGTATGACCTGCTGGCTTCGGATGTTCTCCAGGCCGACTGGAACCGCAACAACGTCATCGACCACTCGATGTTCGTCACCAAGAAGTACAGGGGCATCCCCTACCTCACATACCACACCCACGACACGCACAACAAGCCCGTGAACACGCTCGTCTCCGACCACCCGAACACCTGGTGGTACGCCCATCGCACGTGACAGGCTGCCGACCCCTCACAGGAGAAGAAGGAACCCTGCCATGAACCGTCGCCGCATCGCCGTCGCCGCGCTCGCGTTACTGGCCCTGGCCGGCTGCTCGTCAAACAAGGACGAAGCCAAACCCGCTGCCTCACCGACCGACGGCGCACGCCAGGCCGTCACCGACTACATCTCCGCTCTCAACGCACGCAGTACGACCGGTCTCATCCGGATCGGCGGCGTGAAGGACGAGCCCTGGTCGCGACGAGAAGCCTCAAAGATCCTCGCCGCCAAGGGCGGACGAGGGTGGAAGATCAGCAACCTCGAGATCGACCATGACATGGGCCCCAACACCGGTAGCGCCCATCTCACCGCCACCGACAAGGCGGGCAAACCCATGACCGACACCTTCACGGTGACCCGCGACAAGGGCACGTGGCACCTCGTCGTCTTCACTGGGCAGCCCACCGCGCCTGGCAAGACGCCGGCCTCGACCGCCACACCAACAGCCTCCTGAAGGGCGACCACGCGCGAATCGGCCACCACTGCGCTGTGCGGGCCGATGCCCTTACCCGCCTCTGGGGCATGTAGCGCATCAGACGAATTCCGCGGCGACCCCGGCGTCCTCCCCGGCCGACGACCTCCACGTCGATCAGCCGCACGGCAGCCCTGTTACCGGCCCCAGTCCGCCGGGCCCGCCGTGGACACTTCCAAGAGCTTCACAGTCTTGGCCTGGTCAAGCTCAACTCGCTTTCCGCCAAAGGCACTTTCCTGTCCCAGGACGGCACGACCAACGACGGCTTCCAGCTGTACTCACGCCTGCCCACAGCCGTAGCGGTGGTGGCGGCGCGCGTTCACCTTGTGCTTTCTCGTGCACAACCCTTCGTTCATCAAGCGAGTCGTACGTCGCTGAAGCCTCGGTTCACTGACGGGAGCATGACCTTGCGCATACGTACCTTCGCCGTTGTGGTGGCTGCCGCCCTGGCCTGTGGGGGGCTGGGCGCTCCCGGTGCCGTTGCGGCGCCCTCCGGGCTGTGGGACGACTTCAACGGTGACGGGTATCGCGATCTGGCCATCGGCACGCCCAAGGCGAGCGGTGGCACGGTCACCGTCCTCTTCGGCTCGTCTTCCGGCGTCAGCCCCGCCCGCTCGGTGAACATCACCCAGAACACCCCGGGCGTTCCCGGGACCTCGGAGTCCGACGACCAGTTCGGCAAGAGCGTCACCAGCGGTGACGTCAACGGCGACGGCTACGCCGACCTGATCGTCGGCGCACCCTACGAGCGGATCACGGGTAAGGCGAACGGCTCGGTGACCATCGTCTGGGGCGGAGCGAAACCGTTCACGTCCGGCGGCACCATGCTCACCGCCCCGAACGCCGAGGCCGGCGGGTTCGGGACGGGCGCCGCGTTCGCCGACCTCGACGGCGACGGCACCGGCAACCTGGTCGTCGTCGGTGGCAACACCTTCTGGTGGTATGCCGACGGGAAGCCCACCCAGGACGGCGCGCTGGCACCGGAGGTGGGGTTCCTGCCCGAGGGCGTACGCCTGGACGGGATCGTCGCCGGGCACTTCTCCGCCACTGACGGAAGCGACTTCGTCGTGCACGGCGGCCGCGCCGACAGCACCGGCGCCACCCACGGTTACGTGGGCCTCCTGCGCGGCGGTCCCGGCGACATCGGCTCCGGCTACATGGTGCTGGCCGACGGCACCGGAGCGGGCGGCACCGCCTGGGATCAGGCCGTCGCGGCGGGCGACATCAACGGCGACGGATACGACGACCTGGTCACCGGCGACTCGGAGATCGGTAAGGGCGGTTCGTTCACGGTGCGGTACGGCAAGGCCGCCGGACTGCCCGCCACGGGCACCCGATACACCCAGGACAGCGCCGGTGTGCCGGGCATCGGCGAGGACTACGACGGCTTCGGCGCCGCCGTCGCGGTGGGCGACGCGACCGGCGACGGCTACGCGGACATCGCGGTCGGCGCCTCGTACGAGGACGTGGACGGCCACCGAAACGTCGGCAACATCGATCTGCTCAAGGGAAGTTCGGCCGGACTGACCACGAGCGGGGCCCAGTCCTTCCACCAGGCGACACCGGGCGTACCGGGCGCCGCCGAGGCCGGCGACCACTTCGGCTCCTCGCTGCGGCTGGGCGACATCAACGGCAACGGCAGGGCGGACCTGGCGATCGGCGCGTTCGGCGAGGACGTGGTGCCCGGGGGATACGACGACGGGGCGGCGTGGGTGCTGCGCGGCACGACCTCGGGCCTGACGGCCTCGTACGCAACCGCCTTCAACGCGAGCGACTTCGGCTATCCGGTGGTCGAGGGCCGCAAGTTCGCGGATGTCTTCGCCCACTGACCACACCGGTTCACACCGATTGCCTTGAGTACCAACAGGAGAAACGACAACGATGCGTAACAAGATCCTCTCCGCGACGGTGATCTGCGCGACGACCCTGCTGGGCGTTACCGCGCCCACCGCCGCGCAGGCCACCGACGCCGCCGCGCCGCAGGGAGACTTCAACGGCGACGGCTACCCGGACCTGGCGGTGGGCGTGCCCTCCGGGCAGGTCGGCGACAAGGCCAAGGCCGGCTACGTGAACGTCGTGTGGGGTGGCCCGGACGGACCGGGCAAGTACGGCTCCGTACGGATCAGCCAGGCCACGAGCGGAGTGCCGGGCACCCCCGAGGCGGGTGATCTCTTCGGCTCCGCGGTCACCGCCGCGGACGTCGACGGCGACCGCTACGCCGACCTGGTCGTGGGCGCCTCCAGCGAGTCGCTCTCCGCCGACAAGTCCGCCGAACACGGCACCGTCACCGTGCTGCGCGGCTCTGCCTCCGGCTTCACCAGCGGTGGCTACACGGTCGCGCAAGGTGCGAGCGAGTTCTCCCGGATCGGCGCGGTGATCGCCGCCGGGGACGTGACCGGCGACGGCCGCACCGACCTGGTTCTCAGCCGCAGCGGCGAGGAGCACGGCGGCGCTGTGCTGCGTCCCGGCCCGCTCACCGCCGACTCCCCGGACACCCTGAGCGGGGAGATCGCCGGAGCGGACCTCGGCGGCGTGACGGCCCTGACCACCGGCGACTTCGACGGCGACGGCGACGACGACCTCGCGGTCTCGATCAAGGCGACGGAGAGCAGATTCGTCCGGATCTACCGCTGGCAGGACGGCGCCCCGGTACAGCTGTGGAGCACCACGGCCTCCGCCGTCTCCCTCGCAGCCGCCGACTTCGACGCGGACGGCACGGACGACTTGGCCCTCGGCTACTGCTACCCGAACTACGAGGAGGACGCTCCGGACTGCGCGGACTACTCCACGGGTCGTGCCGAGGTGTTCAAGGGCGGTCTGGTGAAGGTGGCGTACGGCTCGAAGTCCGACGGCTTCGGCGCCCGCACCCAGGAGATCCAGCAGGACACTCCGGGCATCGCCGGCGCCGCCGAGTCCGAGGACCGCCTCGGCGCAGCGGTCGCCGCGGGCGACATCGACGGCGACGGCTACGCCGACCTCGCCATCGGCGACGAGTACGAGGCGGTGGGCTCTCAGCAGAACGCGGGCACGGTGGTCCTCGTCCACGGCACCGCCACCGGCCTGCTGTCCTCCGGCGGTACGGCGACGAGCGTCGGCTTCACCCAGAACAGCAGCGGCGTCCCGGGCACCGCGGAGACGAGCGACCGGTTCGGCGCATCGGTCCGCCTTCAGGACTACGACGCCGACGGCTACGCGGACCTCGCGGCAGGCGCTCCCGGCGAGAACTCCGCCCAGGGCGGCGTCTGGCTCCTCCCGGGCACCGCGCAGGGCACGACGGCGACGGGTTCCAGGACCCTGACGCCGAAGAGCCTGGGGCTCCCGTCCTCGACAAGCGCCCTGGAGTACGGGCTGGTGATCGGGCGCGGCTAGCGAGTCCCCACGCTGCCGTCCGACAGATCTCCACCCGCCACGCCCCGGCGCCGGGCCGAACGGCGCGGCCTCCTCCTCTGGCCCGTTGGCCCCCGGCGCCGGTGACGGCATCGGGGGCCCTGGGGTGTCGGTCAGGCGGCGTTCTCCCCGGACACCTCCTCGCACAGGCTCCGCTCGACGTCGTGCGCGAGGATCCAGGACACGTCGGCGGCCTGGTCCCGCACGCCCTTGCCGGGGCCGCGTCCGCCGCCGTCCCGCGAGCCCAGTTGCACGCGGGTGGTGTGCGGACGGCGCACGGCCTCGTAGCGGGCCAGCGCGGCGGCGATCCCGTCGCCGCCGGGCTCCGCCCCGGCGAGGCAGACGGCGAGCGCGACGCCGTCCTCCACGGCCTGGTTGGCGCCCTGCCCGTGGTGCGGCAGCATCGGGTGGGCCGCGTCGCCGAGCAGCGTGGTGCGGGCGGTGCTCCAGCGCCGCAGCGGCTCCCGGTCGTACAGCGCCCAGCGCCGCACGTCCCGTGCCGCCCCCACGAGTCCGCGCACCTGCGGCGCCCATCCGGCGAGCGCGGCGTCGAGGTCGGCGCGCTCCGCCGCGCTGGTCCAGGACTCGGCGTGGCCCTCCGGTGCCGGCGCGACCACGACGTAGGTGAACTGCCGCCCGCCGCTGACCGGGTAGACCAGTACGCGTGCCGTCGGCCCCGCGAACATGTACATCTGCGTGGGGTCGAGTCCGGGCACGTCGGCCGCGTCCACCAGACCGCGCAGCGCGCTGTTGCCCGAGTAGAGGGGCTGTTCGTCCCCGGCGAGCGAGCGCCGCACCACCGAGTGCACCCCGTCCGCGCCCACCAGGGCGGAGGCCCGGGTCGCGGTGCCGTCGGCGAAGCGCAGGGTGACGCCCTTGCGGCCCTCCTCGTACGCCACCAGCTCGCGCCCGGTGTGCACCCGCGAGGCCGGCAGCAGGGAGGCCAGCATCCGGTGCAGGTCGCCGCGGTGCACGGTGAGATAGGGCGCGCCGAACGCCCGCTCCCAGGCCGCGCCCATCTCCTGCCGGGCCACGACGGAGCCGTCGTGGAAGGCCCGCACCTGAAGTGCCTCGGGCCGTACCGCGGCCCGCTCCAGTTCGCCGGCCAGTCCGAGCCGGTGCAGCAGCCGGGTGCCGTTGGGTCCCAGGTGCATGCCGACGCCCTGCTCGCGCAGGGTGTCGCCGCGCTCGTAGACGTGCACGTCGATGCCCCGCTGGTGCAGGGCCGCGGCGGCGGCGAGTCCGCCGATCCCGGCGCCGGTCACCGCGATCGTGGTGGTCGTCATCATCGGTGGTCCCAGGCGTTCTCGAAGGAGTCGAAGGAGTCGTACGACTCGTCGAAGGCGAAGTCGTCGTAGGCGCCGGAGTCGCCCAGCGCGAGGAGGGCGTCCAGGTCGGCGGCGGCGGCCAGTTCCACGTCCGCGATCCGTGCGTCCGGGTCCCGCACGGCGGCCGCGAGCAGCCGCTCGTAGCCGTCCGCGAGCCGCTCCACGCTCGTCCGGTCCAGCACGTCGGTGTCGTAGGAGAAGACGGCGGTGACGCCGTCGGGGGTCTGCTCGATGCGCAGCAGCAGGTCGAGCTGGCCCTCCTGCTGCGGTACGTCGATGAGGGCGATGTCGAGGCCGGCGCAGGAGATGGCCGGGCCGACGGCCTCGCCCGGCGGGACGTTGGGCACGGGCGGCTGCATGCGGTCCATCTGGACCAGGAACAGCGCGGCCCGGAACAGCACGGTGTCCGGGAAGGCGAGCCCGCAGGGGTAGCGCACCCCGAGCATGCCCCGCATGATCCGCTCCCCCGCCTGCCCGGCCGCGGACCGGAACGTGGTGTCGGGGCCGAACTCGGCACGCACCGGCATGGTGTTGAGGAAGCAGCCGATCAGGTCCCGCTGACCGCGTCCGGAGCGCGCCGAGGCGGGCACGCCGAGCAGGAAGTCGTCCTGGCCGCTCCAGCGGTGGGTGAGGGCCTGGAACACGGCGAGCAGATACGCGAACGGGGTCACGCCCGCCGCGCCCGCGGCCGGGCCGAGCCCGTCGGCCGACTCCGGCGCGAGGCGTCGTACGACCGTGTCGCCGCGCAGGGACCGCACCCGCGGCCGGGGCCGGTCCAGGGGCAGTTCGGCGGGGGCCGAACCGCTCACCGCGGCCCGCCACTCCTCGGCGGCCGCGAGGCCCGCGTCGGATGCGGTGAAGCGCAGTTCCTCGGCCGCGTACTCGCTGTAGGAGGAGGTCAGCGGACGCCAGGCGGGTGCGGTGCCGGTGGCGTGCGCCGCGTAGGCGTCCAGCACGTCACGGACCAGCAGCCAGCGCGAGGTGAAGTCGCTGACGATGTGGTGGGCGGAGGTGACCAGCGCCCAGTCGTCGTCGGTGCGGCGCAGCAGGACGACCCGGAAGGTGCCCGCCTCCAGCCGGAAGGGGCGGGCTCCGGCCTCCTCGGCGGCCTGGAACAGCCGGCTCTCGTCGGCGCCCTCCAGATCACGGAACTCCAGCCGGATCATGGGCTGTTCGGCGACGACCCGGACCGGGCGGCCGTCCTGCTCGGCGAAGACGGAGCGCAGCAGCTCCTGCCGCTCGCCGACCGAGGCGACGGCCGCGTCCATGGCGGCGGGGTCGACCCGGCCGCGCAGCCTGAGCGGCATCACGATGTTGTAGGCGGCGCTGTCCGGGGCGATGCGGTACGCCGTCCACATCGACTCCTGGACCGTGGTGAGCGGCAGCGCCCGTACGGCGGTGCTCATCCGCAGCCTCCCGCGTGGCTCAGGTCGGAGGCGCGGCCCGCGACGACGGACAGGTCGGCGGCGTCCGGGTCGGTCTCCTCGCCCGGCTGGCCGAAGGAGGCGACGAAGTCGGCCACCCGGTCCAGACCCCAGTAGGGCTCCGAGCCGTTGATGAAGTACGGCACCCCGAACACGCCGTCGCGTACGACGTCCAGCAGCGCCCTGGCGCCCTGGGCGCGCAGCTCGGTGTCGTCGGTGTCGGCGGCCTCGAAGCCGAGTTCGGCGGCGAGTTCGGCGACCGTGGCCGGGTCGCACAGGTCGCGGCCCTCCAGCCAGCGGGCCCGGCCGGCCCGCTCGACCCAGGCCTGGCCGAGGCCGTGCCGCTCGGCTGCGAACCAGGTCAGGTGCGCGGGCTCCCACCACGGCTCGGCGTCCACCGGCCAGGTCAGCTCCAGTCCGCGCGCGGTGGCCAGGCGGCGCACGTCACGCAGGATGTAGAACTGCTTGGCCCGGGACATGGGCGTGTACGGGAACTCGGCCCCGGCCTCGGCGAGCAGCTTCTGGCTGGTCTCGTCGGGCTCCCAGAAGGGCCGCCACTCCAGCCGGTCGAGCAGGTCGGGGCGGTGGGCGCGCAGCGCGCGCAGGGCGAAGAAGTTGTAGGGGCTGCGCAGGTTGAAGTAGAACCGCGGCGGCCGGGCGGCGCGTGGCATGGCTGATTCCTTCCGTGGTGCCGTGGTCAGACGACCAGGCCGCCGTCGATGGCGAAGACCTGTCCGGTGATGTACGAGGCGCGCTCGCCCGCCAGGAACGACACCAGTTCGGCGACCTCCTGCGGCTCGCCGAAGCGGCCCAGCGGGATGCGGCGGGTCATCTCCTTGACGTGCTTCTCGGAGAGCCCGCCGGTCATGTCGGTGCCGATGAAGCCGGGGGCGACCACGTTGGCGCGGATGCCGGACCGGCCGGCCTCCTTGGCGAAGGCCTTGGTGAGGCCGATGATCCCGGCCTTGGACGCGGAGTAGTTGGCCTGGGTGGCGTGGCCCTCCGCCGCGACCGAGGAGAGCGTGATCACCGTGCCGCGGCGGCGCTTCATCATGGGGAAGGCGAGCGCCTTGACGAAGTGGTACGTGCCGTCGAGGTTGGTGCGCAGGACGGCGTCCCAGTCCTCGTCGGCCATCATCGCCAGATGGCCGTCCCGGACGATGCCGGCCGCGGTGACCAGGACGTCGACCGGGCCGAGCCGGTCCTCGGTCTGCTGCACGAAGTCCGCCACGGCGGCCCGGTCGGTCACGTCGACCCGGCGCGCCAGGGTCCGCGCGCCGTGCGCTTCGGCCGCCTTCGCGGCCAGCTCGCCCGCCTGTTCGTTGGACTGGAAACACAGCGCCACGTCGTAGCCGTCCCGGGCCAGCGTCTCCACGACGGCCCGCCCGATACCGCGCGATCCACCGGTGACGAGCGCCACCGGCCTCGGTGTGTCGGACATGGACTTGCCTCTCTCCTAGGAAGTTCGGACCGTTGGTTTCGGAAGTGCCGGGGGTTACGGCCGTCAGGCCAGGCGCAGCAGCACCGCGCCCGCGGTGCCGTCGCGGTCGACGGCGGTGACCAGGGTCAGCCGGTCCACCAGACGCGGGTCGGCCTCCGCCTCGGCGAGGACGGCGGCGAGCTGGAAGGCGGCGGAGGCGGCGCCGGCGTCACCGACCAGGGAGCGGACGGGCAGCCGGTTGCCGGTGAGGCCGTCGAGCGCGGACTCCTCCTGCTTGCCGAGCAGTCCGGGCGGGGTGCCGGGCGCGATCAGCTCCACGTCGTCCGGGGCGGCGCCCGCGGCGGCCAGCACGTCGGCGACACAGCGCTCCAGTGCCGTACCGGCCCGCGCGGTGTCCTGGAAGGCGCGGAAGCGGGAGCCGAGGACGGCGGCCAGGACCGGACGGCCGGACTCCCGGGCGTCCGCCGCGTCCTCCAGCAGGAACAGCGCGGCGCCCTCGCCGAGCGGCTGCGGTGCGGCGCCCCCGTGGTCGGCGACCCGCTCCAGGCGGGCGCGCTGCACGGAGAACTCCTCGGCCGCGCCCGCCAGCAGCGCCCGGCCGTGCCCGCCGCGCAGCAGCCGGGAGGCGTACTGCAGCGAGAGCAGCGCGGTCGCCGCGCCGCCGGAGACGGTGACGTTGGGGCCCTTGAGGGTGTGCCGGATGGCGCTCTGCCCGGTGGGGCAGTTCATGACGGTGTTGGGGAAGCGTGCCGGGTCGACGAGGTAGGGCTTGTCACCGGTGAGCGCGTCCCGCGTGAAGTCCATGATCGACTGCACGCTGCCGGAGGTGCCGAGGACCAGCCCGGTCGACTCCGGGTCGGCGGCGAGCCCGGTCCCGTACTCCGCGAGGAGCATCCCGACCGTGGCGGCCGCGATGCCGGTGACCCGGTCCATGGAACGGGTGCCCTTGCGGCCCAGTACCGCCTTGATGTCGAAGCCGGGGATCAGCCCGGCCTCCTCGTACGGCACCGGCCAGTCGGCGCCGTCCAGCGGGGCGATCGCACGCCGTCCGGACGCGAGGCCCCCGGCGAAGGCGGTCCTGCCCAGTCCGTACGGCGAGGACACGGCCCAGCCCGATATCACCAGCTCCGCCGGCGGCGCGCCCGTTTCGGCTGCCATGGCGTCCCACTCCCCTCTGTCGTCGTGTGTCGGTGTGCTGTGTCGGTCTCAGGCGGTCTGTCTCAGGAGGTCTGTTTCAGGCCGTCCGTCTCAGGCCGCGGCCGGCGCGGGTGTGTCCCACCGGCCGAGCACCAGCACCGCGTTGTTGCCGCCGAAGGCGAGGCCGTTGTTCTGCACGACCCTCAGGTCCGCCTCGACTGCCTCGTTGGGCACGCAGTCGACCGCGCACTCGGGGTCGGTGGTGCGGTGGTTGACGGTGGGCGGGATGAAGCCGTCGCGCAGGGCGAGCGCACAGGCCGCCGAGGCGAGGGCGCTGGCGGCGCCCATGGTGTGCCCGATCATCGACTTGATGGAGACGGTGCGCGGCAGTTCCGCGCCGAACACCTGCCGGATCGCGCCGACCTCGGTGACGTCGTTGGCCTTGGTGCCGGTGCCGTGCGCCGAGATGAAGTCGACGTCGGCCGCCTCGATTCCGGCGTTGCGGTGCGCGGCCGTGATGCAGCGGGCGATCGAGTCGCGGTCCGGGGCGACGGGGTGGCTGGCGTCGCAGGACAGCCCGTAGCCGAGCACCTCGGCGTAGATGCGGGCGCCGCGGGCCAGCGCGGACTCCAGCGACTCCATGAGCAGGATGCCGGCGCCCTCGCCGGTCAGGATGCCCTGCCGGTCGGCGTCGAACGGACGGCACACGTCGGGTGCGATGGTGCCGAGCCGGTAGAAGCCGGTGAAGGTCTTGCGGCACAGCGCGTCCGCGCCCCCGCACAGCGCCATCTCGACGTCGCCCGAGCTGATCGCGTCGTAGCCGTATCCGACGGCGTAGTTTCCGGCGGCGCAGGCGGTGGGGACGGTGACCGTCTCCACGTCCTCCAGGCCGAGTTCGCGCACGATCCCGGCGGACAGCCGGCCCGGCCACACCCGGCGGGCCACCACGGCGTCGAGCACGTCGTCACCGCCGTTGACCTGCAGCCCGGTGAGGTGGTCCAGGTCGCGGGACTCACCGTCGGTGGTGCCGACGGAGACCAGCGACCGGACCTCGCGCACCTGCTCCTCGGTGAGGCCGGCGTCGGCCACCGCCATCCGGCTCGCGGCGACCGCGAACTGGGCGGCGCGGCCGAGGTCGTCCGGCGACTGCTCGGTGATCCAGGCCTCGGGGTCGAAGTCGGTGATCTCGCAGGCGTTGGAGTAGGCGAAGCCGGTGGTGTCGAAGGCGGTGATGGGCTTCGCGCCGCTGCGCCCGGCCCGCAGGCCCGCGGCGAACGCGTCCACTCCGGTGCCGATGCTGGTCACCACCCCGAGGCCGGTGACGACCACCCGGTGCCGGGCGCCGGTCACTGGGCCTTGGCCTCGGCGACCACGGCGTAGACGCCGGCGAGGTTGACCATGCGGCTCAGCTCGGACTGCTTCAGGGTGATGCCGAAGGTGCGCTCCAGGGAGGCCAGGATCTCGATGGTGCGCAGCGAGTCGGCGTCGTGCTCCTCCTTGAACAGGCTGGTGTCGGTGACCTCGTCGAGCTCCAGCTCGAGGATGTCGCAGACGATGTCCTTGATCTGGCTCTGCTCGGTCTCGCCCAGGGCGGGGATCTGCGTGGTCATGGGATGCCTCCGTAAAGGGGATGAAAGGGGGTTCCGTGGTCGATGCCGACCATGCTGGGCGGGCCGGCTATCGATGCCCTATATCGGCCAACTCGCTCGCGTTCCCGGCGGGTTGGGGGAACATGGTGCCGTCGTCCCAGAGGTGGGAGACCGCGCCGAAGTGACGCCGTACCCAGGCGTCGTCGTAGATCGTGTCCAGGTAGCGGTCGCCGCCGTCGGGCAGGATCAGCACGACGTTCGCGCCCGGTTCGACGTGGGGCAGGACGCTCTCCAGCGCGGACACGACCGCACCGGAGGAGCCGCCGGCGAGGATCGCCTCGCGCCGCACCAGCCGCCGGCAGCCCACCACACAGTCCAGGTCGGTGACGTGGATGACGTGGTCGGCGTCCGCGGTGCGCAGCAGCTTGGGCCGTACCGAGGCACCGTGCCCGGGCACCAGCCGCTTGCAGCTCGCGGTCGGCCCGAACAGCACACTGCCGACGGCGTCGACGGCGTGCACGGTGGTGGCGAGTCCCGCCTGCCGGATGTACTCGGCGCAGCCGCCCAGGGTGCCGCCGGTGCCGGCGGCCAGGACCAGGTGGTCCACCTGTCCGTCGAGCGCCTCGGCGATCTCCCGCATGGTGGTCAGGTGCGCCTGCCGGTTGAGGGGGTTGGCGTACTGGTCGGGCCAGTACGAGTCGTGGGTTTCGGCCAGCAGTTCGGCCACCCGGCGCAGCCGCGCGGGCAGCAGTTCACCGGTGACCGGGTCCGGATCGCGGACCACTTCGACCTCGGCGCCGTAGGCGCGCAGGATCGCGATGTTCTGCTGGGTGGTGCGGGCGTCGACCACGCAGACGAGGCGCAGTCCGAAGTACCCGCAGATCTGGGCGAGTCCGATCGCGAGGTTGCCGGAGCTGGACTCGATCACCGTGGAACGGCCGGGCACGAGCTCCCCGGAGCGGATCCGGCCCAGCACCATGCCGAGCGCGGAGCGGTCCTTGACACTGCCGCCGGGGTTGAACCGTTCGGCTTTGGCCAACAGCCTGCCGGGGAATCCCGGGACGAGCCGTTCCAGCTCGATCAGCGGGGTTCCCCCCACCGCGGAAAGGATTCCCTTGAGTCCGGCCGGCGGAGTACCGGGGAGTCCGCCCGGCCCCGGGGCAACGGCATTCCCGTCTTCGTACGGCATCTGATGCAGCCATCCTCTGCTGGGAGTTGCGGGGCGGTTTTCTATGCCACCCGACAATCGCCGGGCCGCCTATACCTCACCCATACAAGGCTGCTCAAGCAGAGATTCCAGCCATCTATAGAAGCGGCATAGCCGGCCCTCCGAATCTGGCGTGGAATCGCTCGACAGCGTCGGGACGAATGTGCTCCCGACCCACCCGACCAGGAGAGAGAGCCCCGCATATGACCGATACCGACTCGCGTATCCGTAAGGTCGTCATTCTCGGCGGCGGCACGGCCGGCTGGATGACCGCTGCCTATCTGGGCAAGGCGCTGCAGGGCACCGTGGACATCCAGGTGCTGGAGGCTCCCGCCATTCCCCGGATCGGCGTGGGCGAGGCCACCGTTCCCAATCTGCACCGCGTGCTCTTCGACTATCTCGGGATACCCGAGGAGGAGTGGATGCGGGAGTGCAACGCCAGTTTCAAGATGGCGGTGCGCTTCGTCAACTGGCGCACGCCGGGCCGCGGTGAGCCCGGGGCCCGCACGCTGGACGACGGCCGGCCGGACCACTTCTACCACCCGTTCGGCATCCTGCCGGACCACGACAACACGCCGTTGTCGCACTACTGGTTCAAGAACAGGCACGAGGGCCGCACGGACGAGCCGTTCGACTACTCGTGCTTCCGCGAGCCCCCGGTGATGGACGCCAATCTCTCCCCGAAGTGGCTCGACGGCACCCCCTCCACCCGCTACGCCTGGCACTTCGACGCGGCGCTGGTCGCCGACTTCCTGCGCCGGTTCGCCACCGACAAGCAGGGCGTCGAGCACGTCCAGGACGAGATGGTGCGGGTCGAGCAGGACCAGCGCGGGTACGTCACCGCGCTGCACTGCAAGTCCGGGCGGGTGCTGGACGCGGACCTGTTCGTGGACTGCTCGGGCTTCCGCGGGCTGCTGATCAACAAGGCCCTGGGCGAGCCGTTCCTGGACATGAGCGACCACCTCATGTGCGACAGCGCGGTCGCCACCGCCGTCCCGCACGACGACGAGGCGAACGGTGTGGAGCCGTACACCTCCGCCATCGCGATGTCCTCCGGCTGGGCCTGGAAGATCCCGATGCTGGGCCGCTTCGGCTCCGGCTACGTCTACTCCAGCAAGTTCACCTCGCAGGACGAGGCGACCCGGGAATTCTGCGAAATGTGGAATCTGGACCCGGCCGAGACCAAGTTCAACCACGTCCGTTTCCGGGTCGGCCGCAACCGTCGCGCCTGGGTCAACAACGTGGTGAGCATCGGCCTCGCCTCCTGCTTCCTCGAGCCGCTGGAGTCGACCGGCATCTACTTCATCACAGCCGCCATCTACCAGCTCGCGAAGCATTTCCCGGACCGCACCTTCAACCCGGCGCTGGTCGACAGTTTCAACAACGAGATCGAGGTGATGTTCGACGACACCCGCGACTTCATCCAGGCCCACTTCTACTACGCCCCGCGCAACGACAGCCCGTTCTGGCGGGCCCAGAAGGAGCTGACGCTGCCGGAGAACATCCAGAAGAAGATCGAGGCCTACAAAGCCGGCCTGCCGATCAATTCGCCGATCGCCGACGAGTCCACGTACTACGGCAATTTCGAGGCGGAGTTCCGGAACTTCTGGACCAACGGCAGCTACTACTGCATCTTCGCCGGCCTCGGCCTGGAACCCGACACCCCGCTGCCGGCCCTCGCCCACAAGCCGGAGTCCGTGGCGGGCGCCGAGCCGCTGTTCGAGCAGGTACGGCAGCAGCAGGAGCACCTGCTGCAGACCCTCCCCAGCACCTACGACTACCTGCGCCAGCTGCACGGCAAGTAGGCCCAGGTCCAGCACCGCACGGCGGTGCCCGTCGCTCCCGGCGGCGCGGCACCGCCGGCCTCTCACGGACAGGAGTCCTCCTGCATGAGCACATCCCTGAGCACGTCGTCCGGCAACACCGACATACGCCCGCTGATGTCCTGCTTCCCGTCCGGGGTCTCCGTCGTCACGGCGCTCGACGCCGACTCCGTTCCGCGCGGGATGACCTGCAGCTCACTGGCGAGCGTGGCCCTCGACCCGGCGACCCTGGTGGTCTGCCTGCGCACCGCGGGGCCGACCCTGCAGGCCGCCCTGGAGAGCGGCCGGTTCGCCGTCAACCTCCTGGACGAGCGGGCCCGCGACGTCTCCGACCTGTTCGCCTCCGGCAACGCCGACCGCTTCGAGCGCGCCGAGTGGCGGCTGCCCCTGGGCGCCGGCGGCCCCCATCTGACCGGTGCGGCGCTGGCTGTCGCGGACTGCGAGATCGCGCAGGCGGTCGAGGTCGGCGACCACACGGCCGTCTTCGGCCGGGTCACCGGAGTCACGCTGGCGGACGCCGGCGAGCCCCTGCTGTACGGCCGCCGCCGGTACGCCCGCTGGTCGGTGGCGGCGAGTCCGCTCGCCGAGATGCCGGTCCCTCTCGAAGGAGACGCCCGTGTCGGCACCCGCCTTTGACCCGTTGCCGGACCTGCTGATCGCGGTGCCGGTGGTCATCGCCGCCTGCCGGGCCGGCGCGGTCCTGTTCCGGCGGCTGGGCCAGCCCCCGGTGATCGGCGAGATCACGCTGGGCATCCTGCTCGGACCATCCCTGCTCGGCTGGCTCTCACCGTCGTTCCAGCACTGGCTCTTCCCGCCGGAAGTACTGCCGTACGTCGGCGCGCTGGGCAATCTGGGGCTGCTGGCCTTCATGTTCCTGGTCGGCCTGGAGCTGGACCTCTCGGCGCTGCGCGGTCACGGCCGCTCCGCGGTGGCCGTCTCTCAGGCCAGCATCTCGCTGCCACTGGCGCTGGGTTCGCTCCTCGCGCTCGGCATGTACGGCACGTTCGCTCCCGAGGGCGTGGGCCGGCTGCCGTTCGTCCTGTTCATCGCGGTGTCGATGAGCATCACCGCGTTCCCGGTGCTGGCCCGCATCCTCACCGACCGCGGCATGTACAACACCCGCCTGGGCTCGCTGGCCATGGCCTGCGCGGCCGTCGACGACGTGACCGCCTGGTGTCTGCTGGCCGTGGTGGCGGCGGTCGGCGCGAGCGGCTCCCTCCAGGACGCGGCGCTGACGGCACTGTGGTCGGTGGTGTTCCTCACGGTGATGCTGCTGGTCGTGCGACCGTTGCTGGCGAGGGCCGCCGAACGGGCGTCGCGGGCCGTGGAGTCCACCGTCCTGGTGGTGCTGTTCAGCGGCCTGTGCCTGTCGGCCTTCGTCACCGACCGGATCGGCATCCACGCCCTGTTCGGCGCGTTCTTGTTCGGCGTGGTCACCCCGCGTGGCTCGCGCACCGTCGAGATCTCCGCGGCCCGCTTGCGGGCGTTCACCGTACCGGTGCTGCTCCCGCTGTTCTTCGTCAGCACGGGCCTGAAGACCGACGTCGCCCTGCTCACCGGCAACTCCGCCCAGTGGCTGTGGGCGGCGGCGGTGCTGGCGGTGGCCGCCCTCGGCAAGTGGGGCGGCAGCACGGCCGCGGCCCGGCTGGCCGGCGAGACCTGGCGGGACGCGATGTCCATCGGCGCACTGATGAACTGCCGTGGCCTGACCGAGCTGGTGGCCCTCAACCTCGGCCTTCAGCTGGGCGTGATCGGCCCTGCCCTCTTCACGATCCTGGTCCTGATGGCGCTCCTCACCACGGCGATCACTTCTCCTGCGCTCACCTGGTTCCGTCGCCCGCCCGTGCCGGACGACCCGCAGGACGCGTCGGCAGCCTCGCAGAACCTTCCGGCGGCCTCCCAGCCCCGGCCGGCGGCATCCAGCCCGTCCGGCGTTTGAGGACGAGGCCCGTTCGGGGCTGACACGGAGATCCAGGGGCAAAGCCCCCGGGGGCGGTCACACCGGCCCCGGGGGCCCACTCATGCGGCCGGTGCCAGCGCCCTCTCCCTCGTCGCAGAAACCCACCGCTCCAGCGTCGCCCGAGCCGCCCCCGAGTCGACGGCCTCGGCCGCCGACCCCAGTGCAGCCCCGATCCGTTCGGTCACCGTACGACCGCCGCCCTCCGCGGAAGCGGCAAGCGCAGCCGCCGCCGACAGCAGCACCGCGTCCCGCACCGGACCGCGTTCACCGTCCAGCACCCGCAGTGCGACCTCCGCGTTGTGCACGGCGTCGCCACCCCGCAGCGCCTCGACCGGCGCCGGCGTGACACCGACGTCCCGCGGATCGAAGGTCTCCTGCCGCAGCTGGCCCCCGGCCACCGAGAACACGGTGGACGTGGTCGTCACCGTCAGCTCGTCCAGCCCGTCGTCGCCCCGGAACACCAGCGCGGTGGCCCCCCGCCGCGCCAGCACCCCGGCGACCAGCGGCAGCAGCCGCGGGTCGGAGACCCCCACCGCGTGTGCCGCGGGAGCCGCCGGATTGGTCAGCGGACCCAGGGCGTTGAACACGGTCGGAATGCCCAGCGCCCGCCGTGCCCCGGCCGCGTGCCGCATCGCCGGGTGGAAGTCGGGGGCGAAGCAGAAGGTGATCCCGGCCTCCTCCGCCACCGCGGCGACCTGCCCCGGCGGAATCCTGAGACTCACACCGAGCCGCTCCAGTACGTCCGCCGACCCCGAGGCCGAACTCGCGGCCCGGTTGCCGTGCTTGACGACCCGTACGCCGGCGCCCGCCGCCACGATCGCGGCCATGGTGGAGATGTTGACGGTGTTCGCCCCGTCTCCCCCGGTACCGACCACATCGACGGTCCTCCCCGGCACGTCGATGCGCACGGCGTGCGCCATCATCCCTCGTACGAGCCCCTCCAGTTCGCCGACCGTCTCCCCCTTGGCGCGCAGGGCGACCAGGAAGCCGGCGATCAGGGCGTCCGGGGCCTTGCCCCGCATCACCTGGTCCATGACCCACGCGGTGTCCGCGCCGGACAGGTCACGGCCGTTCAGAACGGACCCGAGCAGTGCGGGCCAGGAGCGTTCCGTCCGCTCCGTCTCGGTGCCTGTGCTCACAGGTACTCTCCTTCGGTCCGTGGTTCGGCCCGTCGCCCCGGCCTAGCTCCAGGGGTCCACGCCGTCGGTGCCCAGCGTCACGGTGACCCCGTCACCGGAGACCACGACGCCGGCCTGAACCCCGTCCGCGGTGGTGACCGCGGCCGGCCGCTCCTGCGCCTCGGCGTGGTCGGCGCCCGCCACCGCGGTGAAAACTGCGCCCGCGGTCAGCGCCGCGAGGACGAGAGCCTGGAGCTTGTTCTTCCGAGCGGACTTGACGAGCTGCATTTTCGTCTCCCGTTGGGTTTTCGTTGCTGCGGTTCGTTCCGACAGCAAGAAATCTATGGGGGTGCCGCTTCGCTTTATTATCGACCGAGCTTCGCCCCCGCACGCCCGGCGATAACGACGATATACATGCAGGCCAGAGGAGGTCCCCGAGAATACGGACCATTAAATTCCGATATCCCGGAAGCGGAATCGGCACCGGTACGGGTAATTCCGCACACGGTGCCGTTAATTCCGCTCGTCAAGCGACCCGCTCCACCGTCGACGCGCTCCTCAGAAAGTTCTCCAGCAGCCGCAGCCCGCCGAGGGTGGTCACCGACTCGGGATGGAACTGGACGCCCTCGACGGGCAGTTGCCGGTGTCTGAGCCCCATGACATATCCGTCGTCCACGGCGCGCGCGGTCACCGTCAGCTCCTCGGGCAGCGGCTCGGCGACGATCAGCGAGTGGTACCGGGTCGCGGTCACCTCGGTGCCGAGCCCGGTGAACACCCCGGCCCCGTCATGGGTGACCGGGCTGGTCTTGCCGTGCTTGAGCCGCTCGGCGACGGCCACCTCGGCCCCGTAGGCGAGCCCGATGGCCTGGTGGCCCAGGCAGATGCCGAGCAGCGGCACACGCCCGGCGAAGGCGTGCACGAGTTCCACGTGACCCGAGTCGGCCGGATGCCCGGGACCCGGTCCGAGGACCACCGCGTCCGGCGCCCCGGCCAGCAGCTGCTCCGGTGTGCGGGTGCCGGAGCGCACCACCTCGGTGCGTGCGCCGAGGGTGCGCAGATACTGGTCGATGATGTGGGTGAAACTGTCGTAGGCGTCCACGAGCAGCACGTTCACGGCAGCAGCTCCTCACCGGTCAGCGCCCAGTAGGCGGCGCCCATCTTGTGCAGCGTCTCGCGCCACTCCGCGTGCGGGTCGGAGTCGGCGACGATGCCCGCGCAGGCCTGCGTGGAGTACGTCGTCCCGTCGTGGGCGACGGTACGGATGCACAGCGCGAGCCGGGACCAGCCGCGCACGTCGACCAGGCCGACGGCACCGGCGTACATGCGCCGCGGCTCGCTCTCCAGCTCCTCGATGATCTCCATGGCGCGGATCTTCGGCGCGCCGGTGACCGTGCCGGCCGGGAAGGTGGCGCGCAGCGCGGACCAGGTGTCCTCGCCGGGCGCGAGCCGTCCCTCGACGCTGGAGACCAGGTGGAAGACGTGCGAGTACGTCTCGACCGTCATCAGCCGCTCGACGGCAAGCGTGCCCGGCCGGGACACCCGGCCGATGTCGTTGCGGCACAGGTCGACCAGCATCACGTGCTCGGCGCGCTCCTTCTCGCTGGCCCGCAGGGCGGCGACGCGGGGGCCGTCGACCGCCGGGTCGCCGCTGCGCGGGGTGGTGCCGGCGATGGGCCGCATCACGATCCGGTCGCCGCGGGTGGCGAACAGCACCTCGGGGCTGGCGCCGACGAGGGTGGTCCCGCCGCGCGGCACGAGGTACATGTGCGGGGACGGGTTGCGGTGCCTCAGCCGCCGGTAGACGTCGAGCGGGGCCAGGTCGGTGGTGACGTCGATGCGGTGGCCGATCTGGATCTGGTAGATGTCCCCGACCCGGATGTGCCCGAGGCAGCGTTCGACGTTCTCCAGAAACGTTTCCTCGTCGGTGCTGTCGTGCACCGCGTGCGGCGCGGGCGCCTCGGGCACACCGCCGGGCACCGGCCGCAGCCGGGCGACGGCCGCGGCGACCGTGCCGGGATCGGTGGGCGGGAAGTCCTCGCTGTGCGCGGTGCGCAGCGCGACGGTGCCGGCGGCGCCGTCGTAGTGCACGACCTCGCGGAACAGGGTGAGCACCAGGTCGGGTCCGCCGTCGGCGGTGCGCCGCGGCAGCCGCTCCATGTGCCAGGCGGCGCCGTAGCCGACGGTGGCGAGGAACCCGAAGGCGTAGGTGTCCGCGGGAACCGCGGTCTCGACGGCGAAGGCGCGCTCGGTGGCCCGCAGCAGCTCCCACACCTGGTCGTCGGAGGCGAGCGCCCGGGCCCCGCCCGGCAGCGGGGCGAGGTCCAGGGCGTCGGCGGCGGCGAGCAGCGCGTCCACGACCGGAGCGATGCCGTCGACGGTGACCCGGTCGGCGTGCACCTGGAGTTCGGCGAGCCGGCCGTGGCCGACGAGGGAGTCCCCGCCCTCCTGTTCGGGCGCTTCCAGGCTCTCCAGGAGGAACACCTCGCCGTCACCGAGGCGTTCGCGCAGGGTGTCGTACAGGGCGAGCGGGTCGTGCGGGGGCAGCGGGGTCTCGTCGACGCGGACGGCAACGGGCCGGCGCCGGGCGCCGGCCGCGTGGGGCGGTGGGTCGAGCAGGGTGGTCACGGGTGGGGCCCCTTCCTCGGGGTGGTCCGGTCAGGAGTGCGTTCAGCCGTAGCGGCGCAGCTCGTGGAAGAAGTCGGGCTGGACGGAGAGTTCGCCGGAGGCGTGCAGGGTGTCGTACACGTGCTTGCCGAGCGCGAGGTCCAGCACACCGAGGCCGAACGGGGAGAAGAACACCGGCCGGTCGGCGGGTACGGACCGCTCGCCGGTGAGGACGTCGTAGAGGGTGCCGTCGATGAAGTCCCGGCCGCCGGTGAGCTGTTCGGCCAGGTGCGGTGAGGTGGCGGCCTTCAGGCAGTGCTCGATGTCGTCGACGAAGTTGGCGCCGGTGAGGATCACCTCGGGCGCGAGGTCGCGCAGCGACACGTGCAGCACCAGCGGGTGGTGGCCGAACCAGCCGGGGTCGGTGATGTGGGGGGTGCCGGCGAGGGTGGCGAAGACGACCAGGTCGCTGCTCCGGACCAGGTCCTCGGCCTTCTCGTGCACGGTGACCCGGCCGCCGTCCGCAGCTCCCTCCAGGTAGCCGGCGAATCCGGCCGCGTGCTCGGCCGACAGGTCGTGCACGCCGATCTCGTCGAACCGCCAGCCGGTACCGGCCAGGTACTGGTGGACGTAGCGGGCGATGAGTCCGGTGCCGACGAACCCGACCCGCCGGGGCCGCTCGCCCCGTCCCCGGCTCAGCGCGTCCGCGGCCAGCGCCGCCGAGGCCGCCGTACGGGCCGCGCTGATGATGGAGCTCTCCAGACAGGCCAGCGGATAGCCGGTGCCGTGGTCGTTGAGGATCAGCACGGCGGAGGCGCGCGGCAGTCCGGCGGCCACGTTCTCGGGGAAGCTGGAGATCCACTTCAGTCCGTCGACACGGACCTCGCCGCCGATGGACGCGGGCAGGGCGATGATGCGGGAGGCCGGGCGGTCGGGAAAGCGCAGGAAGTAGGACGGCGGATTGACGGTGTCACCGGCGCCGTGGACGCGGTACGCCGTCTCGATCAGGCGCACCACCTCCCGGTACCGGCCGTCGAGTACCCGGTGGACCTGGGCCCCGGAAATCACCGCGAAGGAAGGCGCCTTGGCAACGGGCGGCATCTTGTACTCCACACTTCGGCTGACGTCTGTCCCAGCCGAAAGTAGGCACGTCGCTTATCGGCTGATTATTGGGCGTCTACATCACGTGCTGCGGTACGGGACGTGCTGTGGAGCAGGGCGTGCTGCGGAACAGGACGTGCTGCGGTGCGCGGTACGGGACGTGCGCGGTACGGGACGTGCGCGGTACGGCCGTCAGCCGGAGGCGTTCCGGCCCGGCTGCTCGTCCAGCCGGGACAGCAGCCGCTCGGCCTGCGCGCGCCACCGGGGCGAACCCGTGCGCAGGAACACGGCGTGGGCCGCGCTCGCCCGCTCCCGGGCGGAGTCGAGCCGGCCCTGGCGGCTGCGGGCCTCGCCGAGAACGAGATTGATCTGGCCGTCGACGAGCGGGCTGTCGATGCGTTCGACGACTTCCAGGGCCTCCGAGAGGGTCGCCTCGGCGGCGTCCACGTCACCCGCGCCGAGCCGGGCCTCGCCGAGACCGAGCAGGGCGTAGGCGAGACCGACCAGATCCGATTTGGCCTGGACCAGCTCGATCACCTGCAGAAACGCTTCTTCTGCTTTCGGGAAATCGGACCGGGCCAGATGTACACGACCGAGCCGGTGGATGGTCTGCGCGACGCCCCGCTTGCTGCCCCGGTCGATCGACTCCATGATCCGCACGGCCTCGACCCCCAGCTTCATCGCCAGCTCGGTGTTGCCCCGCTCCAGCTCGATCTGGGCCATGTTGTCCAGCGCGTGCGCCTCGGAGGAGACGTCGCCGACCGTGCGGAAGATGTCGCCCGCGCGCTCCAGCCGGGTCATGGCGAGGTCGAGATCGCCGCTGAACCGCTCCAGGATCGACAGGTTCCGCAGGTTCAGCGCCTGCCCGTGCGGCTCCCCGGCCTCCTCGAACAGCTCCATCGCCTCGGTGTACCGGGCGTGCGCCTCCGCCAGCCGCCGGTAGGACTGGGCGACCCCGCCGAGCTGGTGCAGCATCGCCGCCTGGCCGAGCAGGTTGCCGCCGCGCCGGGCCGCCTCCAGCGCGACCTCGGCGCACTCCCGCCAGTCCTCCAGATAGTGCCGGGTCTCGAACAGCACGGCGGCGGACACCGTCAGGTCCCAGGCGAGGTCGTCCATCTCCAGCTCCGCCGCCTGCGTCACCGCGGCCACCAGCGAAAGCCGCTCGGCCTCCAGCCACTCCAGCGGCGAGGAGAGCAGCTCGTCGGTGTGGATACGGTCGAGGGGGCGGCGGGACGCGGGGCTGTGCACCACGCTGAAGTGGCCGCCGTACTCCCGCCGGTGGGCCTCCTCGGCGAGGGCCAGCCAGGTGCGGAAGACCCGCTCCCGGGCGATCCGCTGCTCCGGCTCGGGTTCCTCGGCCTGGGCCCGTTCCCGGGCGTACAGCCGCATCAGGTTCTGCAGCCGGTAGCGCAGCCGGCCGGTCGCGTCGACGCCGACGACCTCCAGGAACTGCGCGTCGACCAGATCCTCCATGAGCCGCTCGGCGTCCAGCACGTCGACGTCGAGCAGCGCGCCGCCCACCCAGGCGGCGAAGTCCGGTACGTCCAGCAGGCCGAGGCGCCGGTAGAGCCGGGCCGTGTCGTCCGGGAGATAGCGGTACGACAGCTCGAAGCTGGCCCGCACCTGCGCCGCGCCCTGGCTCAGCTCGTCCAGCCGGCGCCGCTCGTCGCCCAGCCGGGTCACCAGGTGCCGTACGGTCCAGTGCGGTTTGGAGGCGAGCCGGGCCGCGGCGATGCGCAGCGCCAGCGGCAGCCGGTCGCACAGGTCGGCGAGGCGCCGGGTGTCGGCGCGCGCGGAGTCGATGCGCTCCTCGCCGACGATCCGCCCGAGCAGCTCCACGGCGTCGTCCCCGGGCAGCACCCCGAGGTGCACCCGGGCGTCCTGCGGCCAGGTGACCAGCTCCTCCAGCTGCTCCCTGCTGGTCACCAGCACGGCACAGCCGCCGCTGCCCGGCAGCAGGGGCTGGATCTGGGCGAAGGAGCGGACGTTGTCGAGCACCAGCAGCACCTGCCGCTCGGCGAGCACGCTGCGGTAGAGCGCGACGAGGTCCTCGGTCTCGGTGGGGATCTGGTCGCTGGGCACCCCGAGCGAGCGCAGGAACCTGCTCATCGCGTCACGGGCCGGGGTCGGCTCGTGGTGTTCGTCGTAGCCGCGCAGGTCGGCGAAGAGGCGGCCGTCCGGGAAGTGCTGGGCGGCGCGGTGCGACCAGCGCACGGCGAGACCGGTCTTGCCGACCCCGGCGATGCCGGTGATCAGCCCGATGGCCGGCCCGTGCTGCCGGTCGCGGCTCGCGACCAGCGTGTCCAATAACGCGAGTTCCACCTCGCGCCCGGTGAAGCCCGGGACGTCCGGCGGGAGTTCGGAGGGGACGACGAGGGTGTCGGCGCGCAGCGCGTCGCTCGCCGGTACGGCCGGTGCGGGTGCCAGCGACGGGTCGTCGCGCAGGATCGCGTCGTGCAGTCCCTGCAGGTCCGGGCCCGGCTCCATGCCCAGTTCCTCGATGAACTGGGTGCGCGCCTCCCGGAAGGTGGCCATCGCCTCGGCGCGCCGGCCGGACCGGTACTGGGCGAGCATCAGATGGTGCCGGGTCCGCTCCCGCAGCGGCTGTTCACGGACCACGGAGGTGAGTTCGGGCACCAGGTCGTGGTGGTTGCCCAGTTCCAGCTGGACGGCGGTGGCGTCGTCGTAGGCGTTGAGCCGGTGGCCCTCCAGCCGGGCGGCCTCGTCCTCGACCAGGGAGCTGGAGATACCGGCGAAGGCGGGCCCCCGCCACAGCGCGAGGGCCTGGGCGTAGGACCCGGCGGCCTCGGGGAGCCGGCCCTGCTGCACGGCGGTCTCGGCGGTCTTCACCAGCCGGGTGAACTCCAGCATGTCCACCGAGTGGCCGTCGGGTCTGAGCACATAGCCGGGGTGGGCGGTGACGATGGTGTCCTCGGCCGCGCCCTGGCTCTTGAACGTCTTGCGCAGTGCCGCGATCACGATCGCGATCTGAGTGCGGGCGGTGGCGGGCGGGTGGTCGTTCCACACGGCGTCCACAAGGGTGTCCACCGGGACGATCCGGCCCGAATTGAGCAGCAGCAGAGCGAGCACCGTTCGCTGACGCGCACCGCCGATCGGCAGACTTCGGCCTTGTGACGTCACCGTCACGGGCCCGAGTACCTCGAACCTGAGCCGCTCGCCCACGGATGTTCCCCCAGAACTTCCATCCCTACGTCCCGCCAGGTGGCCCAACCGACGAGAATACCCGAGAAAGTGAACTTGCCCCTCATCGATTTCACCGGGCGCACCTTTCACCGGTTACGTCACCGCGAAATCTGAGATTCCTCTTTTACTTGCGGAGAGCACGCATTTCAGGAATGCGAATTCGCATGTCAAGGCCTCCCCTGTTTCGACTCATTGCGCGAACGTGCCGACCCCCGGCGCAAGTTCCACGACACGCCGCGCGGGGGTTCACTCCCGGAAATGGGTGTCCAGGCGGGCCTGTTCCTCCTCGACGATCCTGCGGGCCATCTCGGTGTCCGACACGTCGACCGCGTCCGGGGTGGCTTCGGCCACGGCGCTGCGGCGGGCGTAGGCGTCGAACAGGCGGGTCTTGTTCCCCAGCATCTTCACCAGGCGTTCGTCCACCCCGCCGGTGGCCAGGAGGCGGTGCACCCGGACCGACCTGACCTGGCCCATGCGGTGGGCCCGGGCCACCGCCTGGTGCTCGATGGTCGGCTTGATCTGAGGCTCGCAGATGACCACGACGGAGGCTGCCTGCATATTGAGGCCGACGCCCGCGGCCTGGATCTGCGCCAGCAGTACCGCGGGGCCCGTGACCGCCGTGAAGTCGTCGACGACACGCTGCCGTTGCCCGGCCGGGACGCTGCCCGTGAGCGGACCGAACACGGGGGCGCCGCCGGGACCCGCTGCGAGCGCCCCCCGCACCGCGCCCAGCACGTCCTTGAAGGTGGAGAACACCACCGTCTTCTGGCCGTTCTCGCCGGCCTCCTGGACGATCTCCCGCAGGCGGTTCAGCTTGGCCGACTTCTCGGGGCGCAGGTACGCGGCCCTGCGCATCGCCATGAAGTTGCCCGAACGGACGGCTTCGCGGTAGGCCTCCTCGTCGGAGGCGCTCAGCTCCTCCCACTCGTCGATCCGCTGGAGGCTGGGCAGCTCCGTCAGCACGTCCTCCTGGTTGCGCCTCAGATACACCGGGGCGACGGCCTTGCGGAAGGCGACCGATCCGGCGAGCGCGTCCCGTTCGCCGAGGGACTGAGCGAGGTCGCCGTCGAGCATCCCGACCAGGTTGCGGAACTCGGCGACCCGGTTCTCCATCGGGGTACCGGTCATGAAGAGGGCGCGCTCGCAACGCTCCGCCCACAGGGCGACCGCCTGGGAACGCTTGGCCTTCGGGTTCTTCACGGAGTGCGCTTCGTCGACCACGAGCATGCCGACTTCGCCGCCGCCCGGCGCGGGGAAGCCACGCAGCGCGTCGAACGTGGTCACACCGACCCCGCCCCGCCCCTTCCAGTCGGCGAACGCGTCGTGCCGGTCGGGTCCGTGGAGCAGCATGCCGCGCAGGGTGCTGCGGGCCTCGATCTCCCGTGTCCAGTTCACCAGGACGCTGGCCGGGCACACCACCATGAAGTGGCTGTGGCCCTCGGCGGCCAGGTGCGTCAGCACGGCTATCGCCTGGACGGTCTTGCCCAGGCCCATCTCGTCGCCGAGGATCACCTTGCGCCGGGCGAGCGCGAACCGCGCGCCGAACTCCTGGTAGCCGCGCAGGGAGACCCGCCGGTGGGAGTCGTCCAGATGCTGGCTCCGGACGTGCTCGGCGATCTCGTCCGGCAGGAACCCCTCGGCTTTCGCCGCGTCGGGCACACCTCCGGAGATCTCGGCGAGCAGGCTGTAGTACTCGGCGGAGCGAAGCTCGAAGTCGACCCAGGCCGCGACATCGGTGGCCGGCCCGCGCAGCAGATCCACCGACGCCTGGGCGAACAGCCCGGGCAGGCCTGCCCGCTCCGCCTCCTGCACCAGCGTCCGGATCTCCGCGACCGCCGCCAGCGCACGGTCCTTCCTGTCCCGGCCGGCCAGCAGCATCCGGAGCCGTCCGGCGGCGGGCCGGGCGTCGGCGAGCAGCGGCTCGAGGCGTTTCGACAGTCCCGCGGCCGCGTCGACCGCGCGCCGGGCGTCCGGGCCGGCCTCCACCAGGACGTGCAGAGCCAGGACGAGGGCGGTGGTCCGCGGCTCCGGCCGGTCCACGTCGATGTGGACGGCGACGGTCTCGTGCGCGGCGTCGGAGAGCCGGCGGGCGGCGGCGAGCATCTGGTCGACGGTCCGCTGGCCGACCCCGGGGATCTGCCGCAACCGGTAGGGGCCTGCTTCCAGTACCTGTCCGACCGTGCGCAGTCCGCTCTTCTCGACGCTGCCCAGCCGCAGCCGTCCCTCGGTGACGTCCTGCAGCCGGGCGACGGGGATGGCGTCGAGCTCGCGTCCCACCGCCTCGTCGTGGATCGGCTTCAGCGCCGCGCGTACCGCCTCGACAACCCTGCCGTGGTCGCCGGCCACCGACTGCGCCGCCGCGTACAGCCGCGCCCCGCCCGCGACCACGTCCCGCTCTCCCCGCCCCACCCGCCCCGCCCTTCCCAGACCGTCCGGGCATCCTCCCACCGATGGGTGACCGCCCTGCTGACGATCTCGTGGCCCGGGCCTCAGGGACTCGCTACGGTTGGCTCATGACCGCACTGCCCGACTGGATGCGCCCGCCGCGCGCGGAAGGCTGGTTCGCGGAGGATCTGGACCGCCTCCCCGAGGCACCCCGCCACACCGAGCTGATCGACGGAGCTCTCGTCTTCATGATGTCGCCCCAGCGATGGTGGCACGGCCACCTCGTCACCATGCTCACCGTCGCCCTCATGGAGCAGGTGCCCGCCGATGTCAGAGTCGGCCGCGAGATGACCATAAAGCTCGACGAACGAAACCGACCGGAACCGGACCTGCTGTTGACGACAGCCGACTATGACGGCGACCGCACCTGGTTCACACCGGACGAGGTACGACTGGTCATCGAAGTCGTCTCCCCCGAGTCCGCGCACCGGGACCGCACGGTCAAGCTCCGTAAGTACGCGGAGGCCGGCATCCCGCACTACTGGTGCATCGAGGACGAGGGCGGCGCTCCCGTCGTCCACGCCTACGAGCTCGACGAACCGACCGGCGCATACGCCCCCGCCGGGATCTTCCGGGGAACCTTGCGGCGCCCGGTGCCCTTCGAGATCAGCCTGGACCTCGACAAGCTCACGCCACCCCGGTCCAGCTAGACGCCGGCGCAGAAACATGGAAGGGGCCGGACTCGACAGAGCCCGGCCCCTTCCGATCCGCAGTGATCAGACGTTGAAGCGGAACTCCACCACGTCGCCGTCCTGCATCACGTACTCCTTGCCCTCCATGCGGGCCTTGCCCTTGGCGCGGGCCTCGGTGACCGAGCCCGTTTCCACCAGGTCGTCGAAGGAGATGACCTCGGCCTTGATGAAGCCCTTCTGGAAGTCGGTGTGGATCACACCGGCCGCCTCGGGGGCCGTGGCGCCCTTCTTGATCGTCCAGGCGCGGGACTCCTTGGGGCCGGCCGTCAGGTAGGTCTGCAGGCCGAGGGTGTTGAAGCCGACGCGGGCGAGGGTGGCCAGGCCGGGCTCCTCGGCACCGACCGACTCCAGGAGCTCCAGGGCGTCCGCCTCGTCGAGCTCGGCGAGGTCCGCCTCCAGCTTGGCGTTGAGGAAGATGGCCTCGGCGGGGGCGACCAGGGCACGCTGCTCGTTTTTGAAGTCCTCGTCGACCAGCTCGTCCTCGTCGACGTTGAAGACGTAGAGGAAGGGCTTCGTCGTGAGCAGGTGCAGGTCGTGCAGCAGCTCGTTGCGCTCGGTGCCCTGGACGATGCCGTGCGCGAAGAGCGTGTCGCCCTTCTCCAGGATCTCCTTGGCCTCCTCGACCGCCTTGACCTTGGGCGCGGTGTCCTTCTTGATCCGCGACTCCTTCTGCAGCCGCGGCAGGACCTTCTCGATGGTCTGGAGGTCGGCGAGGATCAGCTCGGTGTTGATCGTCTCGATGTCGTCCTTCGGCGAGACCTTGCCGTCGACGTGCACGACGTTCTCGTCCTTGAAGGCGCGGATGACCTGGCAGATCGCGTCGGACTCGCGGATGTTCGCGAGGAACTTGTTGCCCAGGCCCTCGCCCTCGGAGGCGCCGCGCACGATGCCGGCGATGTCGACGAAGTCGACGGTGGCCGGGAGGACCCGCTGCGAGGAGAAGATCTCGGCCAGTTTGGTGAGGCGCGCGTCGGGGACGCCGACCACACCCACGTTGGGCTCGATCGTGGCGAACGGGTAGTTGGCCGCCAGCACGTCGTTCTTGGTCAGGGCGTTGAACAGGGTCGACTTGCCGACATTCGGCAGGCCGACGATTCCGATCGTGAGCGACACGTTGCGACTTCCCGTAGTAAGAGGGGCCAGGGGCTGCCAGGGGCCAGAGACACTGGCCGATCCACCAGTCTACGGCGTCGGCGGCGGCGGGCTCACTGGAGCGTCGAACGCCTGGCCAAGCTCTTCTCATCGGCGTGTCTGAGCAGCGATTCGGCACATTAACCGACCTAGGTTGGTCCAGTGGAGTATCACAGGACGCGACCCCAGAACGACGGACCACGCCGTGGCACACCCCGCACGCCGCTGCCGCCGCAGGCACGGCGGCCGGCCGGTGAGCGCAGGGCCGCGCCGGGTGCGCAGCGGGGGGCGCGGCCGGCCCGGACCGCCCGGCAGGTGCCCCCCGGTCAGGTGCCGGGACCGCGGCTCACCGGGCTCGGCGGGGGGCTGTTCTGCACGGTCGTGATGTTCCTGCTCGGGTTACTGGACCAGCTGCTGTTCGGTGCGTCGCTGACGCTGTACGGGGTGCTGTTCCTGCCGGTGTGCGCGCTGACCGCCCTGTGGGTGCGCGGCAGTGATCTGCTCACCGCGCCCGTCGTCGTACCGATCTCCTTCGCCGTCGGGCTCTTCCCCGCCGTCGACGGCAGCGGGGGTCTGCTCGGCCGGCTGATGGGGCTGGTCACCGGGCTCGCCACACAGGCGGGCTGGCTGTACGGGGGGACGCTGGTCGCGGGAGTGATCGTGCTCGCACGCCGGGTGCTGTGGGTGCGGGCCCGCAGGCACCGCACCTGAGCACCGCTCCGCTATCCGGCGTGGTCGTGCGCGGCGCGCATCGCCGCTCCGACGATCCCCGCGTTGTTCTGCAGCTGGGCGGGCACGATCTCGGCCTTGATGCCGTCGATGAAGTGCAGGAACTTGTCCGCCTTGCGGCTCACCCCGCCGCCGATGATGAACAGCTCGGGCGAGAAGAGCATCTCGACGTGCGCGAGGTACTTCTGCACCCGGCGGGCCCAGCGCTCCCAGGTCAGCTCGCCGTCCTCCTTGGCCTTGCTGGAGGCCCGCTTCTCGGCGTCGTGGCCGTTCAGCTCCAGGTGGCCCAGTTCGGTGTTGGGCACGAGGGCGCCGTCGATGAAGACGGCGCTGCCGATGCCGGTGCCGAAGGTGAGCAGGATGACCGTGCCCTCGCGGCCCCGGCCGGCGCCGAACTGCATCTCGGCGACGCCCGCCGCGTCCGCGTCGTTGACCACGGTCACCGGCAGGTTGCCCAGCCGGTCGCTGAACAGGGCGCGCGCGTCCGTGTCGATCCAGCTGCTGTCGACGTTGGCCGCCGTACGGACCGTGGCACCGCCGGAGACCACTCCGGGGAAGGTCAGGCCCACCGGGCCCGTCCAGCCGAAGTGGTCGACGACCTGCTTCACCCCGTCGGCCACGCCCTCGGGCGTCGCCGGGTGCGGGGTGAGCACCTTGCACCGCTCCTGGGCCAGGTCGCCCTTGTCCAGGTCCACGGGAGCGCCCTTGATCCCGGATCCGCCGATGTCCACGCCGAAGATCTGCATGGCCCCACGTTACGACGGACGACTGACGGTCACGCCCGGGACGTACGGGGGCTCACGCGTCGGACGCACCCGATCCGCCGCGCTCGGCGACCAGGGCGGTCGCCTCGTCGCGCAGGTCGCGGCGGAGTTCCTTGGGCAGCGAGAAGGTGATCGACTCCTCGGCCGCCTTGACGATCTCGACGTCGCCGTAGCCCCGCTCGCCGAGCCACTGGAGGACCTCCTCGACCAGGACCTCCGGGACGGAGGCGCCGGAGGTGACGCCGACCGTGGTGACGCCCTCCAGCCAGGCCTCGTCGATCTCGTCGGCGAAGTCCACCAGGTAGGCCTCGCGGGAGCCGGCGAGCTTGGCGACCTCGACGAGCCGCTTGGAGTTGGAGGAGTTGCGCGAGCCGACCACGATGACCAGTTCGGCCTCGGCGCCCATCTGCTTCACGGCGAGCTGGCGGTTCTGCGTGGCGTAGCAGATGTCGTCGCTCGGCGGGGAGACGAGCCCCGGGAACTTCGTCTTCAGGGCGTCGACGGTCTCCATGGTCTCGTCCACGGAGAGGGTGGTCTGGGACAGCCAGACGACCTTCGACTCGTCGCGGACGGTGACCTTGGCGACGTCCTCGGGGCCGTCGACCAGCTGGATGTGCTCGGGGGCCTCGCCGGAGGTGCCGATGACCTCCTCGTGGCCCTCGTGGCCGATCAGGAGGATGTCGTAGTCCTCCTTGGCGTAGCGCACGGCTTCCTTGTGGACCTTGGTGACCAGCGGGCAGGTGGCGTCGATGGTGGCGAGGCGGCCCTGCCTGGCTTCCTCGTGCACGACCGGGGCGACGCCGTGCGCCGAGAACATCACGATGTTGCCCGGCGGCACCTCCTCCGTCCGCTCGACGAAGACGGCGCCCTTCTTCTCCAGGGTCTGCACGACGTACTTGTTGTGGACGATCTCGTGCCGGACGTAGATCGGGGCCCCGTACTGTTCCAGGGCCTTCTCGACGGCGATCACGGCACGGTCCACACCGGCGCAGTAGCCCCGGGGGGCGGCGAGCAGGACACGGCGGCCAGGCGAAGCGGTCATGGGACCCATCGTAAGGGTGCGTCCGACGGACCGGAGATCGCGTGCCCGTCCCCTTCAGGGGAAAACCGGTACCCATGTCCGACACCGGCACGGCTGTATGTCGGTACCGGCCACTACGCTCGCCGCATGGCTGTGAACACGTCGCCCGAAGCGGCGCTCCCCGTCGGTGAGGTCTCGCGGCTGATCGGGGGCTGGATCGACCGGCTCGGGGCCGTGTGGGTCGAGGGGCAGATCACCCAGTTGTCGCGGCGGCCGGGAGCCGGGGTCGTGTTCCTGACCCTGCGGGATCCGTCGCACGACATCTCCGTGAGCGTGACCTGCTACCGGCAGGTGTTCGACGCGGTCGCCGACGTCGTCGGCGAGGGCGCCCGTGTGGTCGTCCTGGCGAAACCGGAGTGGTACGCGCCGCGCGGTCAGCTCTCGCTGCGGGCCGCCGAGATCAGGCCCGTCGGCGTCGGTGAGCTGCTGGCCCGCCTCGAGCAGCTGAAGAAGACGCTCGCGGCCGAGGGGCTGTTCGCACCGGAGCGGAAGAAGCCGCTGCCCTTCCTGCCCCAGCTGATCGGGCTGGTCTGCGGCCGCGCCTCCGCCGCGGAGCGGGACGTGCTGGAGAACGCCCGCCACCGCTGGCCCGCCGTCCGCTTCGAGGTGCGCAACGTCCCCGTGCAGGGCGTGCACGCCGTCCCGCAGGTCGTGCAGGCCGTGAAGGAGCTGGACGCGATCGACGACGTGGACGTGATCATCGTCGCGCGGGGCGGCGGCAGCGTGGAGGATCTGCTGCCGTTCTCCGACGAGCAGCTCGTACGGGCGGTGGCTCAGTGCCGTACGCCCGTCGTGTCCGCCATCGGGCACGAGCCGGACAACCCGCTGCTCGACCATGTCGCCGACCTGCGCGCGTCCACGCCGACCGACGCGGCCAAGAAGGTCGTACCGGACGTCGGTGAGGAGTTCGAGCGGGTGCGGATGCTGCGGGACCGGGCCCGGCGGTGTGTGGAGGCTTTCGTGGAGCGGGAGCGGCGGGGCCTTGCGCATGCGCTGGCGCGGCCCTCGATCGAGGATCCGCACCGGATGATCGACGAGCGCGCGGACCACGTGGCCTCCCTGCAGGACCGGGGCCGGCGCACCCTCGGCCACCTTCTGGACCGCGCCGACTCGGAGCTGACGCACACGCACGCGCGCGTGGTGGCCCTCTCGCCCGCCGCGACCCTCAAGCGCGGGTACGCAGTGCTGCAGAAGGCCGACGGTCACGTGGTGCGCGACCCGGAGGAGGTCGCACAGGGCGAGACGCTGCGGGCGCGGGTCGCCGAGGGTGAGTTCACGGTTCGTGTCGATGTCTGATGTCTAGGGTGGATGGATGACCAGCAAGGTGGATGAGGCGCTCTCGTACGAGCAGGCGCGGGACGAGTTGATCGAGGTCGTGCGGCGGCTGGAGGCGGGCGGCACGACGCTGGAGGAGTCCCTGGCGCTGTGGGAGCGCGGCGAGGAGCTGGCCAGGGTGTGCCGGCGCTGGCTGGAGGGCGCACGGGCCCGGCTGGACGCGGCGCTCGCCGAGGAAGAAGCCCAGGAAGAGAGCGAGTAGGCAAGAGCGGGGTGCTGTGAAGCGGATCACCACACCCCGCTTTTTGTTGAACGTTGAACTTCGTTTGCGTAAGGTCGGGTGTGTCAGCCGGTCACACCCCCGACCGGACGCGCACCCGAGGAAGTCACGTCGTATGTCTCTCGTTCTTGACCCCGCCGCCCAGGACCTGCTGTTCCGCGAGGCCCGCACCGCGAACAACTTCACCGACGAGCCGGTGACCGAGGAGCAGGTCCAGGCGATCTACGACCTGGTCAAGTACGGCCCCACCGCCTTCAACCAGAGCCCGCTGCGCATCACCCTGGTCCGCTCCGCCGAAGCCCGCGAGCGCCTGGTGCAGCACATGGCCGAGGGCAACCAGGCCAAGACCGCCACCGCCCCGCTGGTCGCGATCCTCTCCGCGGACAACGAGTTCCACGAGGAGCTGCCGGCCCTCTTCCCGCACTTCCCGCAGGCCAAGGACGTGTTCTTCAGCGAGCGCCCCGCCCGTGAGGGCGCCGCCGGCCTGAACGCCGCCCTGCAGGCCGCGTACTTCATCATCGGCGTCCGCGCCGCCGGCCTCGCCGCCGGCCCGATGACCGGCCTCGACTTCGAGGGCGTCCGCAAGGAGTTCCTCGACGACGACCACACCCCGCTGATGGTCGTCAACATCGGCCGCCCGGGCCCGGACGCGTGGTTCCCGCGCTCGCCGCGCCTGGCGTACGAGGACGTCGTCACGACCGTCTGAGTTCCCCCCGGTACGGCAGGAGGCCCCCAGCAGCGCCGCTGGGGGCCTCCTGCGTGTGCGCTCACGCGCGCTCACCGCGTCCTGCGTGCGGACGCGCTCACTGCATCTTCAGCGCCGCCGCCATCGTCGTCAGCTGGTCGAAGGAGGCCGTGCCGGCGACCACCGTCGTGGAACCGGGGGTGTCCTCCAGGACCAGCGCGTCGTAGCGGCCGCCGGTGTAGCGGGTCCAGGTGCGGTCGCCGATCTTCTCGGTCCGCTTGGTCGCCGAGGCGCCCTGGCCGGCCTGGTCGATGAAGTCGGCACGCTTCTTCTGCGTGGACTGCTCGATCTGCACGTACTGCCCGTCGGGGGTCTGGAAGCCGAGGTGCCAGCGGTCGGAGTCCTCACCCTGGTAGCGCACCGAGGTCGCCTTCCAGGTCCCGGGCAGCCCTTCCGGCGCGGCCACCGGGTAGCTCGCCGCACGGCGCGCCGTGAGCAGCTCGACCCGGTAGTCGACGCGCTTGATGTCGGGCGCGTGATCGTCGTGCGGGACGAAGACGTAGATGACCGCCGCCGCGATCCCGATGAGGCCCAGGGAGAGAATCATGTCCCGGACCGTCTTCTGCTTTCCGTTCGAACCTGCCACGCCCCCTATCGTCGCAGGTGCCCGGAGCGCTCATCCGTGGGGTCCCCTGCTCATTTTGTCTGCCTAACGATAGAGTCGGAGACACACCCTCATCCGGCCGTCGTCGTATCAGAAAGGTGCGCTCCGATGACCGAGCATCATCACTTGCCGTCCGAGCTGGACGTTCCCTCCGAGGCCCCCGACCGCAACCTCGCCCTCGAACTCGTCCGGGTGACCGAAGCCGCGGCGATGGCCGCGGGCCGCTGGGTCGGGCGCGGCGACAAGAACGGCGCCGACGGCGCCGCGGTGCGCGCCATGCGAACCCTCGTCTCCACCGTGTCGATGAACGGCATCGTCGTCATCGGCGAGGGCGAGAAGGACGAGGCGCCGATGCTCTTCAACGGCGAGCGCGTCGGTGACGGCACCGGACCCGAGGTCGACATCGCCGTCGACCCGATCGACGGCACCACGCTGACGGCCAAGGGCATGCCGAACGCGATCGCCGTCCTCGCGGCGACCGAGCGCGGCGCGATGTTCGACCCGTCCGCCGTCTTCTACATGGACAAACTGGTCACGGGCCCCGAGGCCGCCGACTTCGTCGACATCGACGCGCCCGTGGCCGTGAACATCCGCCGGATCGCCAAGGCGAAGCGGTCCGCGCCCGAGGACGTCACCGTCGTCATCCTGGACCGGCCCCGGCACGAGGGCATCATCAAGGAGGTCCGCGAGGCCGGCGCGCGCATCAAGCTGATCTCCGACGGCGACGTGGCCGGCTCCATCCTGGCGCTGCGCGAGGGCACGGGCATCGACCTGCTGCTCGGCATCGGCGGCACGCCGGAGGGCATCATCTCGGCCTGTGCCGTGAAGTGCCTGGGCGGCACGATCCAGGGCAAGCTGTGGCCCAAGGACGACGAGGAGCGCGCGCGGGCCATCGACGCCGGGCACGATCTCGACCGGGTGCTGACCACCGAGGACCTGGTGCAGGGGGAGAACGTCTTCTTCGTCGCCACCGGCATCACCGACGGTGAGCTGCTGCGCGGGGTTCGGTACCGGTCCGAGACCGCCACCACCGACTCGATCGTGATGCGCTCGAAGTCCGGGACCGTGCGGCGCATCGACTCCGAGCACCGGCTGAGCAAGCTGCGTGCTTACAGCGCGATCGACTTCGACCGGGCGAAGTAGCACTGGCGTCGGAGGGCTGCGCGTGCGCCGGCGGGTACGAGTCCGTCGTGGCCGACCGCGCAGTTCCCTGCGCCGACAAGCGAGGAAGCGCCCCCGGTGCGGAGGGGGCGCCCCTTGCCGAAGATCAACCCGCTATGCGGTTCGTCGTCGCGCGTGCCGCCTTCTTCAGTTCCACCTCGCGCCTGCGCCGCCTGGCCAGGACCACTCGGCGTTCCGCTGCCGTCAGGCCGCCCCAGACGCCGTACGGCTCGGGCTGCAGGAGGGCGTGTTCGCGGCACTCGACCATGACCGGACAGCGCGCGCAGACGCGCTTGGCCGCCTCCTCGCGGGACAGCCGGGCGGCCGTCGGCTCCTTGGACGGGGCGAAGAACAGACCGGCCTCGTCCCGCCGGCACACCGCCTCGGTGTGCCAGGGTGCGTCTTGGTCCCGGTCGCGCGCGGGCACCCGCTGGGCCGGAACGGCAGCGACCTGCAAGGACGAATGCGGCGGTTGCAGCACGGTCTACTCCTGACGACGGCTTCGCGAGTGAGCGACGATGCAGCAAGGCCTACCCGCTGTGCGCGCGCCTATGCACAGCGTTTCCAACCGCAGGCGCGCGGCGGCTTGTTCACGCCCCCGGGCACCCTCGGCGGCGGGTCCGCGGCCCTCCGGCCACCGGCGGATTCGCGACCGTCAACGGTCCAGGTGTTTGCGCAGCTTCCTGTCGACCCTGTCCTGGACCCGGTCGAGGATGTCCGACACGCGCCGGCCGCGCTTGGGCCGCGCCTCGACGTTGCCCAGTACGGCCCACCCGTCGACGTAGACCACGGGCGCGTCCGACTCGACCGAATCCAGCGTGTCCACCTCGAAGTTGCCCAGCACACCACCGCCCGTGCCGCGCAGCGAGACGTTCTCCGGGACGCGGATCTGGACGTCGCCGAAGACCGAGACGGCCTTGATCACGACCTGCTGGTACTCGAAGATCGCCTCGCTCAGGTCGATCTCGACCGAGCCGAAGACCGAGTACGCGTGCAGCCGGCGGCCGGCGCGCCAGCGGCCCCGGCGCACCGCGCTGCTGAAGACGGCCACGACGTTGGCGTCGGCCTCGGCGGGGATCGCGCCGGGTGCGGGGCGCGGCGGGACGGGCGTGTAGGCCGGGGGCGCGGGCTGCTGGTGGGCGGCCGGGAGGTCGCGGATGAAGACCTCCAGCTCGCCGACCGTCTTGGCGTGCAGCACCCCGTCCACGCGCTCGGCGTGCTCGTCCGCGGTCAGCCGGCCCTCGGCCAGGGCCTCGCGGAGGATGTCGGCGACACGGTCACGGTCGGCGTCCGAGGCGCGCAGTTCGGACACGCGCGGCGCGCTGTCCTGGGTCTGGGCGTGCTTCTGAAGGTCCACGGCAGCAGCGTACCGAAACGCGATAGATCGCGACTAGGGGGCCGGAGCGGCCCGCGTGTCCCGGAACTGAGCCTTACCTCACAGGTTCCGTGTCGGTGGCAGGTTCTACGCTGGTGAGGCCCGCCAGCGTCGGCGGGCGGTCGTCCGTCAGAGTGAGGAATGGGCTGAGATGCCTGAGTTCGCGTACACCGATCTGCTCCCCCAGGGCGAGGACACCACCCCGTACCGGCTGGTGACCTCGGAGGGCGTGTCCACCGTCGAGGGACCGGACGGGCGGACGTTCCTCAAGGTGGAGCCGGAGGCGCTGCGCAAGCTGGCCGCGGAGGCCATCCACGACATCCAGCACTACCTGCGCCCGGCGCACCTGGCGCAGCTGCGCCGCATCATCGACGACCCGGAGGCGTCGGGCAACGACAAGTTCGTCGCGCTCGACCTGCTGAAGAACGCGAACATCGCGGCGGCGGGCGTGCTCCCGATGTGCCAGGACACCGGCACGGCGATCGTCATGGGCAAGCGCGGCCAGAACGTCCTCACCGAGGGCACGGACGAGAAGCACCTGTCGCACGGCATCTACGACGCCTACACCAAGCTGAACCTGCGCTACTCGCAGATGGCTCCGCTCACCATGTGGGAGGAGAAGAACACCGGCTCCAACCTGCCGGCCCAGATCGAGCTGTACGCGACCGACGGCGGCGCCTACAAGTTCCTGTTCATGGCGAAGGGCGGCGGCTCGGCCAACAAGTCCTTCCTGTACCAGGAGACGAAGGCCGTCCTGAACGAGGCCTCCATGATGAAGTTCCTGGAGGAGAAGATCCGTTCGCTCGGTACGGCCGCCTGCCCGCCGTACCACCTGGCCATCGTCGTCGGCGGTACGAGCGCCGAGTACGCGCTGAAGACCGCGAAGTACGCCTCCGCGCACTACCTGGACGAGATCCCCGCCGAGGGCTCGGCACTGGGCCACGGCTTCCGGGACAAGGAGCTGGAGGAGAAGGTCTTCGAGCTGACGCAGAAGATCGGCATCGGCGCGCAGTTCGGCGGCAAGTACTTCTGCCACGACGTCCGCGTGGTCCGCCTGCCCCGCCACGGCGCGTCCTGCCCCGTCGCCATCGCCGTCTCCTGCTCGGCCGACCGCCAGGCCGTCGCCAAGATCACGGCCGAGGGCGTCTTCCTGGAGCAGCTGGAGACGGACCCGGCGCGCTTCCTGCCGGAGACCACGGACGAGCACCTCGACGAGTCCTCCGACGTGGTGAAGATCGACCTCAACCAGCCGATGGACACGATCCTCGCCGAGCTGACCAAGTACCCGGTCAAGACCCGGCTGTCCCTGACCGGCCCGCTGGTCGTGGCCCGCGACATCGCGCACGCCAAGATCAAGGAGCGCCTGGACGCGGGCGAGGAGATGCCGCAGTACCTGAAGGACCACCCGGTCTACTACGCGGGCCCGGCCAAGACCCCCGAGGGTTACGCGTCCGGTTCCTTCGGCCCGACCACGGCCGGCCGCATGGACTCCTACGTCGAGCAGTTCCAGGCGGCGGGCGGTTCCAAGGTGATGCTGGCCAAGGGCAACCGCAGCAAGCAGGTCACCGACGCCTGCGGCACGCACGGCGGCTTCTACCTCGGCTCGATCGGCGGTCCGGCCGCCCGCCTCGCCCAGGACTGCATCAAGAAGGTCGAGGTCCTCGAGTACGAGGAGCTGGGCATGGAGGCCGTCTGGAAGATCGAGGTCGAGGACTTCCCGGCGTTCGTCGTCGTGGACGACAAGGGCAACGACTTCTTCCAGGATCCCGCTCCGGCTCCGACGTTCACTTCCATTCCGGTGCGGGGGCCTGGGCTCGCGTAGTGCCTTTCGGGGCGGCCGGGGACGGAATTCGCCCCCGCCGTCCCCGTCCCCGGGGGCTCCGCCCCTTCTCCCCCGCTGGGGCTGCGCCCCGGACCCGCTTCGGCCTGGACGGCCTCGTCCTCGAACGCCGGACGGGCCGAGTGGTGCCGCCCGGCGAACACGTCGAACGTCTCCTTCCAGGACCCGGCGCCCCAGCCGACGTTCACCTCGATTCCGGTACGGGGGCCGGGACTGGCCTGACCGACGGGCGGGGCCGGTCCGGACCGGCCCCGGTCCATGTGTCAGTGGGGTACGCAGCCGAACCAGTTCACCGTGTCGCCGCTGGTGGTGTAACCCATGCACCTGATCGTTCTGTCGTGCAGCGTCACGGTCCGGTCGACCGGACCCTTCCGGTAGTCCGTCTTGTGATGGGGCAGCACGAGGGTGTCGATCTCGACGGTGTACCAGCGGCGCCCGTTGGACGGCATGCTGCAGCCGTGGCCGGTCACGTTGCGGCTGGGGTCGCCGCTCCAGACGGGCCGCTCGGCACGGTCGCAGTAGGCCCTGCCGGCGGCGCCGGCGGTACCGGCGCCCGCGCCCAGCAGAGCCGCCGCGCCTATGGACACCGCCGCGGTGGCGCCGAGCAGGCGCTTCGGAGTGAGGTTCATCGATCGGTCCTCCTGCCAGCCGTGGTGACGGCGGGGAGTCGCCCTGTCACCTTTAGGCGATAGTCACATTTATCCGTGATGTCCGGCCCGGCAGCCGGTGGGGCAGTCCCCCGACCCGGTGACGTCGGTGGTGCCAATGCAGCAGGCCGCGCTCCCCCCACCCCGCGCGGCCCACGCTCCGGAACAACCGCCGCGCCCCGATCGCTGACACCGGCATGAGCGAATACCGCATCGAGCACGACTCCATGGGTGAGGTCCGGGTCCCCGCCCACGCCAAGTGGCGGGCCCAGACCCAGCGTGCCGTCGAGAACTTCCCCGTCTCCGGGCAGCGGATCGAGCGGGCGCACATCGAGGCGCTGGCCCGGATCAAGGCGGCCGCGGCGAAGGTGAACGCCGAGCTGGAGGTACTGGACAAGGACGTCGCGGAGGCGATCCAGGAGGCGGCCGCCGAGGTCGCCGACGGGAAGTGGGACGAGCACTTCCCCGTCGACGTGTTCCAGACCGGGTCCGGGACCTCGTCCAACATGAACACCAACGAGGTCGTCGCCACCCTCGCCACCGAGCGGCTCGGCCGGGACGTGCACCCGAACGACCACGTCAACGCCTCGCAGTCGTCCAACGACGTGTTCCCGTCGTCCATCCACATCGCCGCCACCGGCGCTGTCACCCACGATCTGATCCCGGCGCTGGAACACCTCGCCGACTCCCTGACCCGCAAGTCCGAGGAGTTCGCGGACGTCGTGAAGTCCGGGCGGACGCATCTCATGGACGCGACACCGGTGACGCTGGGGCAGGAGTTCGGCGGGTACGCGGCCCAGGTGCGGTACGGCGTCGAGCGGCTGCGCGCCTCGCTGCCCCGGCTGGCCGAACTGCCGCTGGGCGGCACGGCCGTCGGGACCGGGATCAACACGCCGCCCGGGTTCTCCGCCGCGGTGATCAGGGAGGTCGCGCGGGCCACCGGGCTGCCGTTCACCGAGGCCCGGGACCACTTCGAGGCGCAGGGCGCCCGGGACGGGATCGTGGAGACCAGCGGGCAGCTGCGCACGATCGCGGTCGGACTGACGAAAATCGCCAACGATCTGCGCTGGATGGCGTCCGGGCCGCGCACCGGGCTGGCCGAGATCCGGCTGCCCGACCTGCAGCCGGGCTCCTCGATCATGCCGGGCAAGGTCAACCCGGTGATCCCGGAGGCCGTGCTCATGGTCGCGGCCCAGGTGATCGGCAACGACGCGACCATCGCCACCGCCGGCGCCGCCGGGAACTTCGAGCTGAACGTCATGCTCCCGGTGATCGCGAAGAACGTCCTGGAATCCGTGCGGCTGCTCGCCAACGTCTCACGGCTGCTGGCCGACCGCACCGTCGACGGCATCGTCGCCGACCGCGAACGGACTCGCGAGTACGCCGAGTCGTCACCCTCCGTGGTGACCCCGCTGAACAAGTACATCGGCTACGAGGAGGCCGCGAAGGTCGCCAAGAAGTCCCTGGCCGAGCGGAAGACCATCCGCGAGGTCGTGCTGGAGAGCGGGTACGTGGAGCGCGGCGCCCTCACCCTGGAGCAACTGGACGAGGCACTGGATGTCCTGCGGATGACGCACCCGTAACAAGTGGTGCAGCCCCGCTGAACCGTGACGTCCGCCGCAGCGTCGTATGCCTGCGGCACCTAATATCTGTGCATGACGGACGACGGAGCGGTGAGACGAGTGGCGGCGGAGCCTGCGACGTACTGGACCCCCGGTACCGGGATCCTGTGGCGGTACCGGCAGAACGCCGGTGAGCACCTCCACATCGCGCGGCCCGTCACCGTCGTCCGGGACGACGAGGAGCTGCTCGCGGTGTGGCTGGCGCCCGGCACCGAGTGCGTCAAGCCGGTGCTGGCCGACGGCACGCCCGTCCATCTGGAGCCGCTGGAGACCCGCTACACCAAGCCGCGTTCGGTGCAGCGGGGCCGGTGGTTCGGCACGGGCGTGCTGAAACTGGCCCGGCCCGGCGAGCCCTGGTCGGTGTGGCTGTTCTGGGAGCCGGGCTGGCGCTTCAAGAACTGGTACGTCAACCTGGAGCAGCCGCTGGCCCGTTGGGCGGGCGGCGTGGACTCCGTGGACTACTACCTGGACATCTCGGTGAACCCGGACCGCGGTTGGCACTGGCGCGACGAGGACGAGTTCGCGCAGGCCCAGCGGGACGGGCTGATGGACGCGGCGACCGCCGGGCAGGTACGGGCGGCAGGCCGGGCCGCGGTGGAGGCGATCGGCGCCTGGGGCCCGCCGTTCTCGGACGGCTGGCAGCACTGGCGCCCGGACCCCTCCTGGGCGGTACCGTCACTCCCCGAGGACTGGGACCGTACGCCCGCGCACGTGTCCTCATGAGACCCTTGATGCGCCCCCGGTCCACAACCGTAGGATCGTCCTCCGCAAGGGGGCGCGACAGCAACTACCGGAGCGTGCGCCGGGCTTGACCAGACGTCACCGAGGGGCGGCAGGACGTGAGCAAGGGGTACGAGGGCAACACCACCGGGGCCTGCCCTGGCCCGGGCGGGTTCTTCGGCGGCACAGGAACAACCTCTGACCACGCGGGAATTCCGTTCCTGGGGCACGTATTCCGGGTATCGGGATTTCGGCGGGACCATCTGCGCGCCCGGCGCGCAGCCCCGGACGGATGGATTCGACACGCGTGACGGAGCACCCCATCTCCTCCTACGAGCGCCCGCAGCCCGGCGCCGACCCCGCGGAGGCCCGCGGGGCGCTCTTGCGTACCCAGAAGCCGCCCGGCACCTCGGCCTTACCGGCACAGGCCCGGGCGGACGGACCGCCCTCCGGCCCCGGGACGACCGCGCCCTGCGGCAAGGGGAACAAGGGGAAGGAGCCCCCAGTCAACGGCCCGGAGCACTCCCAGCCCGCCACCGCGGAGCCGATGGGGGCACCTCCCGCGCGAGGGAATTCGAGCGTGGGGGACCACCGCCCGCGCCCCGCGCCGGAAGCCATTCCGCCGCAGCCGGGCGCCGAGGAGGAGCGGGCGCCGGGCGGCCAGGAGCGCCGTACCGGGCGGGGGCTGCCGCCGGGGCGGCCGATGCCGATGCGGCGCGACGGGGACCGGCTCAGGTTCGTGGGCGCGGCGACCCGGCGGATCGCCCGTGGCATCGATCTGGACGAGATCGTGATGGGGCTGTGCCGCGCCACCGTGCCGACGTTCTCCGACGCGATCCTCGTCTATCTGCGCGACCCGCTGCCGGTCGGTGACGAGCGGCCCACCGGGCCGGTGGTGCTGCGGCTGCGCCGTACCGACCGGATACCGGACGAACGGGACACCGAGGGCCTGCTGCTCCCGCCGTTCCCGGAGCCGGAGCCCGAGCCGTCGGCGCTCTCCGACCTGTCGTCGCTGACGACCGAGCTGTGCGAGGTGCGCCCTGGCGGCGCCCTGAACGAGGTGCTGCGCGGGGTGCGGCCGGTGTTCGCCGACGCGCCCGCCGCCCGGGCCGCGCTGCCCGAGCTGCTCGGCGAGGGCGGCGAGGCGGTCGTACCGAGCGGGCAGCACGCGATCCTCGCGCCGCTGCGCGGCCGGCGCCGGGTGATCGGCGCGGCGCTGTTCCTGCGCCGTCCGGAGCGGATGGCGTTCGAGGCGGACGACCTGCTGGTGGCCGCCCAGCTCGCCACGCACAGCGCGCTCGGCATCGACAAGGCGGTGCTGTACGGCCGGGAGGCCTACATCGCCGACGAGCTGCAGCGCACCATGCTGCCCGAGACCCTGCCCCGCCCGACCGGGGTGCGGCTGGCCTCTCGCTATCTGCCGGCCGCGGAGACCGCGCGGGTGGGCGGCGACTGGTACGACGCGATCCCGCTGCCCGGCAGCCGGGTCGCGCTGGTGGTCGGTGACGTCATGGGGCACTCCATGACGTCGGCGGCGATCATGGGCCAGCTGCGCACCACGGCTCAGACCCTGGCCGGGCTCGACCTGCCTCCGCAGGAGGTGCTGCACCACCTGGACGAGCAGGCGCAGCGGCTGGGCACCGACCGCATGGCGACCTGCCTGTACGCCGTCTACGACCCGGTCACGCACCGCATCACCATCGCCAACGCCGGTCATCCGCCGCCCGTTCTGCTGCACCTGGGCGGCCGCGCGGAGGTGCTCAGGGTGCCGCCGGGCGCGCCGATCGGCGTCGGCGGGGTGGACTTCGAGGCGGTCGAGCTGGACGCACCGGCCGGGGCCACGCTGCTGCTGTACACCGACGGCCTGGTGGAGTCCCGGCTGCGGGACGTGTGGACCGGCATAGAGCAGCTGCGCGAGCGGCTCGCCGCGACCGCCCAGTTGACCGGCCCGGACCATCCGCCGCCCCTCGAGGCCCTGTGCGACGAGGTGCTGGACATGCTGGGCCCGGGCGACCGGGACGACGACATCGCGCTGCTCGCGGCCCGCTTCGACGGGATCGCGCCGAGCGATGTGGCGTACTGGTCCCTGGATCCGGAGGAGACGGCCCCCGGCCAGGCCCGTCGGCTGGCCCGCCGTGCGCTGGCCCGCTGGGACCTGGAGGAGCTGACGGACTCGGTGGAGCTGCTGGTCAGCGAGGTGGTCACGAACGCCGTGCGCTACGCCTCCCGGCCGGTGACGCTCCGTCTGCTGCGTACCGACGTACTGCGCTGCGAGGTCGGCGACGACGTCCCGCAGCTGCCGCGGCTGCGCCAGGCACGGGCCACGGACGAGGGCGGCCGCGGGCTGTACCTGGTCAACCGGCTGGCCCGGCGGTGGGGTGCGACCCGGCTGAGCACCGGCAAGGTGGTCTGGTTCGAGCTGAACCGGGCCTGAGGACGGGGAAAGGGCGCCCGGGGAGTCCCCGGGCGCCCTTTGCGTGCGCGGACCTACTGGCCGAGTCCGCCGTTGCCTTCGTCGAGCGGAGTGTCCGTGGCGTCGCCCGTCGGCGTCCCGGTGGTCGGGGCCCCGGTGGTCGGGGTCCCCGTGGTCGGGGCGCCGGTGGTCGGCGTCTGGGTCGGTGTCCGCGTCGGCGTCGTGGACGGGGTCGTGGACGTCGGCGGAGCGCTGCTCGGGGTGTTCGACGGGGTCTGGGACGGGGTCTGGCTGAACGTCGGCGTGTCCGTCGGCTGGACGGCGGCGCCCTGGGTGGTGTTCAGGTCGAACTTGGCTTCGTCCGTGACGCCGAACGTGTAGGCCGCCCAGATCTGCGCGGGATAGGTGCCGCCGTTGACCCGGCCGGGGGGCAGGAGCAGGCCGGTGGCGCCCATCATGGACACGTGGGCCTTGGTCTTGTTGTCCTCGCCGAACAGGCCGACGGAGGTGACCAGGTCGGGCGTGTAGCCGGTGAACCAGGCGGACTTGTTCTCGTCGGAGGTACCGGTCTTGCCCGCCACCTGCTGGCCGTTGCGCAGCGGGTTGTCCGCCACGTTCTTCTTGGCCGTACCGTCGTCGACCACACCGGTGAGCACGGAGGTCACCGTGTCGGCGGCTGTGCGGCTGATGACCTGACTGCCGATCGGGTCGGGGATGTCGACCGAACGGTCCTTCTGCTCCGCCGACTTGAGGATGCCCGGCGTCACCTTGTAGCCGTGGTTGTCGAACGTGGCGTAGATGCCGGCCATCTCCAGCGGGCTGGCCCCCATCGAGCCCAGCGTCTGGGCGGGCACCGCCTGCATGCCGTCGGTGTCCATGCCGAGCTGCTTGGCCGTGTCCATCACCTTGGTCATACCCACGTCGACACCCATCTGGGCGAAGACGGAGTTGACGGACTGGTTCATCGCCTTCTGGACGGTGATGGGTCCGTAGTCGACCTTGTCCTCGTTCGGCGGGCCGAAGCCGACCTTGCTGCCGTGGTCGACGACCTGGCGGCCGCTGGTGCCGTCGTAGATCGTGTTCGCGGCGATCGGCTTGCCGGTCTGCGTGGTCGCGTTGTTCTCCAGCGCGGCGGCGAGGATGACCGGCTTGAACGTCGAGGCGGGCTGGTAGTCGCGGCGCGTGGCGTTGTTGAAGTAGTGCTTGAAGTAGTCCTGACCGCCGTACAGGGCGACGATCTTGCCGTTCTTGGGGTTCACCGAGACGGCGCCGGCCTGGATGTCGGCGTCGACCTTGCGCTTCTTCGCGTTCAGCTTGCTGGTCAGCTGGGACTTGACCGCCTTCTCCAGCGCGACCTGCTTCTTCTTGTCGATGTTCAGGGTGATGGTCCAGCCGCGGTCCACGACCGCGTTCTCCGCCTGGGCCTGCGTCAGCCCCTGCTGCTTCATGAGCTGCTGTTCGAGCTGCTGGTTGGCGAGCCGGACCAGGTAGCCCTTCTGGCCCTCTTCACCGGGCGTCCCCTTGGGGTCCTTGGGGATCGCGTCCTTCTTGAAGTTCATGGTCTGCCGCTGGGCGGGGTCGAGCCAGTGCTGCTTGACCATGTTGTCCAGGACGTAGTTCCAGCGTGCCTCGACCAGCTTCTTGCCCACGGGACCCGCGGCCGCCCAGTCGTACTGGCTCGGCGCCTGGAGCAGTGCGGCGAGGTAGGCGCCCTGCTGGACGCTCAGTCTGGACGCGTCCTTGCGGTAGTAGGCCTGTGAGGCGGCCTGGATGCCGTAGGCGTTGCGGCCGTAGTAGCTGGTGTTGATGTAGCCCGCGAGGATCTGGTCCTTGGTCAGCCGGCGGTCCACCTTCAGGGAGATGACCATCTCCCTGAGCTTGCGGGTGACCGTCTGGTCCTGGTTGAGGTAGTAGTTCTTGACGTACTGCTGGGTGATCGTCGAGCCGCCCTGGGTGCCCCGGCCGGTCACCGTGTTGAACAGGCCTCGGGCCAGACCCCTCACGTCGATTCCGGAGTCGTGGTAGAAGGACTTGTTCTCCGCCGCGACGAAGGTGTGCTGGACCTCCTTGGGCACCTTCGCCAGGTCCACGCTCTCGCGGTTCACGTCGCCCACGCGGGCCAGGACGCTGCCGTCGCTGTACTTGTAGACGTTGCTCTCCTGCCTGGCGGCGGCGTTGCCCTCCGGCACGTCCACGACCAGGTACAGCACGATGAAGCCGCCGATGCCCAGCAGGCACAGGCCCAGGAAGGTGCCGAGCATCTTCTTCCAGGTGAAGAGCCGGCGTATTCGGCCCTTGGCGGGCCTGGCACCGGCCGCGGGGGCGGAGCGGCGGCGTTGGGGCGCCGCGCGGTGGCCGCGCTGCCGCGCTCGTCTCTCTTCCGCTCGTCCCATGGCTCTGTACGCTCCGCTTCCTCTCGGGGTCAGCTCCGAAAGCTAACACCCGTCTATATGACAAAGGGCGTCTGATCCGCACTTTTACGGACGTGACAATCAGCACCCGCCCCAAAAGGAACCGACGGATTCGGGGTGCAAAAGGTTGCTCCGCACTCGTAGGTGTGAACCGTCTCGCACCCGGCGACAGGGGTTCGACCGCCCTACGATGATGCTCTCGGCACCAGCCCATGGGAGGCGCGAGATGTCCGCAGCACCTGTCGAGCACCCGCAGGCCCACGAGGGGTCCGACCCGTACGGCAAGCAGCCGCGGACCCTGCTCGACCAGGCCGACCGGCTCATGCAGCAGCTCCCCGGCTACCGCGTCGAGATCCTCGGAGGAGCGCTCACCGTGACCCCGCCCCCGGACGCCGCACATGCGCGAGCGCTGTCCCGGCTCAAGCGCCCCTTCGCCACCGCGGGCCTCGACGGCGGCGAGACGGAGATCCTGGAAGGCGTGGGCCTCTGGCTGCCCGACGGCCCCGAGAACTATGCCGTCCCCGACCTCTCCGTGGTGGACGCGGACATCGAGGAGCACCTCGTCGAGTACAACTGCTACGACCCCGCCGCCTTCCGGCTGGTCCTCGAAGTCACGTCGAGCAACTACAGCACCGACCTGCGCACCAAGGTCAAGGCCTACGGCAACGCCAAGATCCCGGTCTACGTGATCGTCGACCGCGAGCACGACCGCCTCCACGTGCTGACCGACCTCGTCGGGAGCGGCTACGACAAGCACCGCGTCCACACCCGAGGCGAGCAGGTCACCCTCCCCGAGTCGATCGGAGCCGAGGTCGTCCTGGACGTCTCGGCCATCCTCACCGCCGCCGAGTCGGCACCCGATCCGCGCATCCGCCGCTGAGGCGAGTACGCCCCAAGGCGGGGCACCTCCCACGCCACTCTGCGTCGGCCGCAGCAGCGCAGGCAGGTGCCGCTGAGGCCGGACCCGTCGGTGTACGAGGCGCCGGCCGAGGCCGGGCGGCTGCCGAAGGACACCGGGCCGCTGCCGCATCGCGGGCGGCCGCCTGTTTCCGAACAGTGACAATCGGCCCCCACCTGCACCTCCGCACCCCTCGCCCACCCTCGGCCATGATCTACACACTGGGCGTATACACAGCGCGTATACACCGTGTGTAGAGTGCTGCCATGTCCATCGGTCACACCCTTTTGGGGCTCCTGGAGTCCGGCCCCCGGCACGGCTACGACCTGAAGCGTGCCTTCGACGAGAAGTTCGGTCACGACCGGCCGCTGCACTACGGCCAGGTCTACTCGACGATGTCCCGGCTGCTGAAGAACGGCCTCGTGGAGGTCGACGGGATCGAGGCGGGCGGCGGGCCCGAGCGCAAGCGGTACGCCATCACCGACGCCGGCGTCACGGACGTGGAGCGGTGGCTCGCGACCCCGGAGAAGCCGGAGGAGTACCTCCAGTCGACCCTCTACACCAAGGTCGTCCTGGCGCTGCTGACCCACCGCAACGCGGCCGACGTCCTCGACACCCAGCGCTCCGAGCACCTGCGCAGCATGCGGATCCTGACCGACCGCAAGCGCAAGGGCGACCTCGCGGACCAGCTGATCTGCGACCACGCGCTGTTCCACCTGGAGGCGGACCTGCGCTGGCTGGAGCTGACCGCAGCGCGCCTCGACAAGCTCCGTGCGGAGGTGGCCAAGTGACTCCTCCCCCCGGTTCCCTGCTCATAGCCCAGGACCTGCGCAAGGCGTACGGGCCGACCGTCGCGCTCGACGGCGCCGGGTTCTCCATCCACCCCGGCGAGGTCGTCGCCATCATGGGACCCTCCGGGTCCGGCAAGTCGACGCTGCTGCACTGCCTCGCGGGGATCGTGCCGCCGGACTCGGGCTCGATCATGTACAACGGGCAGGAGCTCGCGACGATGAGCGACGCCCAGCGCAGTGCGCTGCGGCGGTCCGAGTTCGGCTTCGTCTTCCAGTTCGGGCAGCTCGTACCGGAGCTGACCTGCGTGGAGAACGTGGCGCTTCCGCTGCGGCTGAACGGAACCTCCCGCAAGGCGGCCGAGAAGGCGGCGCTGGGCTGGATGGAGCGCCTCGAGGTCGACAACCTCAAGGGCAAGCGGCCCGGTGAGGTCTCCGGCGGCCAGGGACAGCGCGTCGCGGTGGCGCGGGCGCTGGTCACCGGACCCCGGGTGCTGTTCGCCGACGAGCCGACCGGCGCGCTGGACTCCCTCAACGGAGAGCGCGTGATGGAGCTGCTGACCGAGGCGGCCCGTTCGACCAACGCGGCCGTGGTACTGGTCACGCACGAGGCGCGGGTGGCCGCCTACTCCGACCGCGAGATCGTCGTACGCGACGGGAAGTCCCGGGACATGGAGCGGGCTGTATGAACGTTCGCCAGTGGTCCAGGGATCTGGCCATGGGGGGCCGGTTCGCCTTCGCCGGCGGACGCGAGGGCTGGGTCCGGGTGCTGCTGACGGCGGTCGGTGTCGGGCTCGGCGTCGCGCTGCTGCTGCTGACGACCGCCGTACCGAACGCCCTGGCGGTACGGCACGAGCGCGACGAGGCCCGCCTGGACTACACCTACGACCAGAAGCACAGGCCGAAGGCCGCCGACACCTTGGTGATCTCGGACGCCAACTCGAACTACCGCGGCTCCGACATCCGCGGCCGTCTGGTGGAGCCCGAGGGGCCGCGGGCGCCGCTCGCACCGGGCCTGGCCAAGTACCCGGCGCCGGGCGACATGGTCGTCTCCCCGGCGCTGAAGCGGCTGCTCGACTCCGCCGACGGGAAGCTGCTGCGCGACCGGTTGCCGTACCGGGTGGTCGGGACCATCGGCGAGCCGGGACTGATCGGCTCGCACGAACTCGCCTACTACGCCGGCGCGAAGAACCTGGCACCGCGCATCGACGGCTGGCAGACGGCCCGGATCAGCGCGTTCGGGAATCCGCATCCGAGCCCGCCCGACAAGACGGACCCGGTGCTGATCCTGCTGGTGCTGGTCGTGTTCGTGGTGCTGCTGATGCCGGTCGCCGTGTTCATCGCCGCGGCCGTACGGTTCGGCGGCGAGCGGCGCGACCGCAGGCTGGCCGCGCTGCGGCTGGTCGGCTCCGACAGCCGGATGACCCGGCGGATCGCCGCGGGCGAGGCGCTCGCGGGGTCCATGGTCGGGCTGGTCTTCGGCACCGTCTTCTTCCTGCTGGGCCGCCATCTCGCGGGGTCGGTCGAGATCCTGGACATCAGCGTGTTCCCCAGCTATCTCAACCCGTCGCCCGCGCTGGCCCTGCTGATCGCCGTGATCGTCCCGGCGGCGGCGGTGCTGGTCACCCTGTTCGCGATGCGCGGGGTGGTCATCGAGCCGCTGGGCGTGGTCCGCACGGCCAAGCCCTCGCGGCGCCGGCTGTGGTGGCGGCTGCTGCTGCCACTGGGCGGCCTCGCGATGCTCGCCCCGATGATCGGCCAGGGCCGGTCGAACGGCGAGTTCAACCAGTACCTGGTCATCGGCGGCGTCCTGCTGCTGCTCGTCGGCGTGACCGCACTGCTGCCGTGGGTCGTCGAGGCCGTGGTCGCCCGGCTCGGCGCGGGCAACGTCTCCTGGCAACTGGCGGTACGACGGCTGCAGTTGAACAGCGGTTCGGCGGCCCGCATGGTGAACGGCATCGCGGTCGCGGTGGCCGGGGCGGTCGCCCTGCAGATGCTGTTCGCGGGCGTCGAGGGCGACTACACCAAGGTCACCGGCCAGAACGTCGAGCGGACGCAGATGCAGGTCCAGAATTTGCGGGGCGACGCGTTCGTCTCGGCCGCAGAGAAGTTCTCCGCCACCAAGGGCGTACGCAAGGCCACCGCGCTCGCCACCCTCCAGGTCGGCGACCGGAGCTGGAACAGCAAGAACGTTCCCGGCACCTCCGCGAGCGTGACCGTCGGCGACTGCGCCGCGCTGCGCGAGGTGGCGCGGCTGACGTCCTGCCACGACGGGGACGTCTTCGTGGCGCGGGGCGGCGCCGACAAGGGCATGGACGCCGACGCGGCGAAGCTCGCCAGGCCGGGCCGCAAGCTCTACTTCGACACCGGCGACGGCTCCCACAAGGGCCCGGACTTCGTCTGGCCCGTGCCGAACGGCCTGCAGCAGGTCCGTGCGATCAAGGGCCCGAACGAGGACGTGTACAGCGGTTTCCTGATGACGCCCTCCGCGGTACCCGACCGGATAACCCGTCTGGTCAGCGGTCAGGTGTACCTGTCGCTCGACGAGTCGGTGCCGGACGTGCACGAGTACGTCCGCAACACGGCGGCCCGGATCGACCCGCTGGCGGACACGATCGTGTGGGCGTCCACCGAGAAGTCCACGAAGTTCACCTCCATCAGGACCGGCCTGCTCGTCGGCGCCACCTGCGTGCTGGCGCTGATCGGCGCGAGCCTGCTGGTGTCCCAGCTCGAGCAGCTGCGCGAGCGCAGGACGCTGCTGTCGGCGCTGATCGCCTTCGGTACCCGGCGGCGCACCCTGGGCCTGTCGGTGCTGTGGCAGACGACGATCCCGATCGCGCTCGGCCTGCTGCTCGCCTCGACCGTGGGGCTGACGCTGGGCGCGGTGCTGCTGAAGATGGTGGGCGCGACGGTGGGCGTCGACTGGGCGAGCGTCCTGACGATGACCGGCATCGGCGCGACGGTCGTCCTCGTGGTCACCCTGCTCAGCCTGCCGCCGCTGTGGCGGCTGATGCGCCCGGACGGCCTGCGCACCGAGTAGCAGGCCCACCGCATGGGCCCTTCCCCGCCGGGAGGGGCCCATGTCCGGTTCCTCACAGGCTGTGCTCGCGCACCACCCTGCGCGCCTGGGCCAGCAGCATGCCGACGTTCACCGACTTACGGCAGACGACGACCGCGACGACGTCCTGCTGCTCGTTCATCCTGACGAACAGGTGGGTGAGGTTGTCGCTGTTGACGAGGATCTCCTGGAAGAAGTGGGTGTCGTCGGTGGTCCCGCGGCGCTCCTTGAAGATGTCCTCGATCATCACGACCGTGCGCCCCTGGAACAGGTCGAGGGTGGCCCCGGCCAGCAGGTCCAGGACCTCGGGCGGGTGGTTGTCCACGGTCTCGTACGACAACAGCATGCCGGTGGACATGTCGACCACGCCGGCCGCCACGCAGTCCGGCGCGTTCGAGCGGAGCGTCTTGACCAGGCTCATCACCTGGTCGGAGAATCCCGGGGTCATACGCTTCGTCGCCATCCCTTCACACTCCTTCGGTGGTCTTCTCGGTCAGGATCGAGCCGATGCGGTCGAGGGCCGGCCGGGTCGCCCGGTGCAGGCTCTCCAGGTCGAGTCCCTCGTCACCGAGCACGACCATCAACGCCGTGTCGCCGACGGCGTAGAACGCGGCACATCCGTGGCTGCCGTAGGCCACCGTCTGCCGCAGCACCCCGCGCGAGGTGGCCTGGGTGGTACGGCGGGCGAGGCCGAGGCCGGCCGCGGCGAGGGCCGCGAGGCCCTCCGGGTCTATCGACTCGGCGGTGTCGGCCGCAATGAGCAGTCCGTCGGCGGCCGCGACGGCGGTGTCGGTGATGCCTGTCACCTGTTCCCGAAGCCCGCGCATCTCCAGCGCCAGCGCTTCACGATTCATCTGGTGGAACTCCCTTGTTCTTCGGTCGGGTCCGGCCGTCGCGGCGGGCCGTCCGCCCCTCTCACTCGGCGGTTGTGTGCCGCAGCCGGAAGAACCCTTTCCAGCTCGTCCCGTTCCTGGGCGGGGCGAGGGCTTCGGTGATGCCGCTGGCGCCGGGCTCACGGCGCGGCAGGACGGTGGGCACGGGGGGTGGGTCGGGCGGCGGGTCGCGGTGCCGCACGGCCCGTACCTGCGGGGACAGCCGGACGGGGATCTCCGCGGGCGCGCCGACGCACTCCAGAAACCCCTCGGCGAGCATCCGCGCGACCTCCACCGTGACGGTGTAGACACCCCGGCCGACGCAGAAGGCGAGGTCCCGTGCGGTGCGGCGGCCGTCGGCGTGGGCGAGCAGATCCTGTTGGAGCCCGGTGAGCGGGCGGCCCGTCGGCTCGGCGGGCAGCGGGCGCTCCCGGTCGGGGCCCACCGGGTACGGCAGGGTGGCGAGGGCGGCGAGTTTGCGCGCCGCGTCCTGCACCAGCCCGGCCGGTGTCTCGCCGACGGTGACGGGGGCGTGCGGTTCGGTGCCGACGACGCGTTCACAGCCGTCCACCCGGCCCGCGACGACGGCGAAGGCGGCGTCGTGGAGCGCCATCACGCACACCACCCTGAGCTGGGCGGCTCCGGCGTAGCCACGGGCGACCAGCGCCGCGGCCGGCCAGCGCGCTCCGTCGGACTCCCGTACCAGCTCGGCCCACCGCTCGGCGTCGATGCGGTCGGTGCGCAGCAGCAGCACTTCCGGGCCGGGGGCACCGGGACTCTCGGCCGCCACCACGAGTCCGTCCCGCAGATGGAAGGTGCCGCCGGGCCGGCCGGACACCCGCAGCTCTCCGGTGAACCGCGCGTGCCCGCAGGCCGTGAGGGCGTGCGCCAGCCGGTCGTAGCCGACACGGCCCAGGGCGTCCCGAACGTCCGACATCACTCCCCTTGGCTCTTCGCACACACGCGTGACGCGTCGCACTGAGGGGGTATGTGTATCAGTTCGTAGGCATATTTCAGTCAGGCCTTTCCGACCTGTCCCGAGCTGGCCGAAGTTGACGGTTGGTGCCGCTCAACTCGCTTTACCGGAAGCTCATTTGATCGATTCCGTGGCGCGGGCGCCCGCCCCTCAGACGCCGCCGTCCCACACCCGGACGGGCAGCGGCCCCAGGGCCTCGCGCAGGGCGGTCGCCAGCTCCTCGTACTCCGCACCGCGGGCCGCGCCGGTGCGCATGGCGAGGGCGATACGACGGCTCGGGGCGGGCTCCGCGAAGGAGCCGGTGAGCAGCCGGCTGCTGCGGGTGGCCTCCACCTTGAGGGCGGTGCGCGGAAGCAGCGTGCAGCCGAGGCCGCCCGCGACGAGCTGGACCAGGGTGGAGAGCCCGGCGGCCGTGGTGGTGACCGGCGCGTCCTCCCGCCCCGCCTCCCGGCAGATGTCCAGCGCCTGGTCGCGCAGACAGTGCCCCTCGTCCAGGAGCAGCAGGTTGAGCTCCTTCAGGGCCTCGCGCGGAATTCCCTCGCGGCCGCCCAGCCAGTGGTCCAGCGGAGTGACGAGTACGAAGTCCTCGTCGAACAGCGGGAGTTCCACGACACCGGGCACACCGAGCGGAACAGCAAGCAACAGCAGGTCGAGCCGGCCGGTGTGGAGGCCGTCGATGAGGTTCGCGGTCTGCTCCTCGTGCACCTGGAGGTCGAGCTGCGGGTACCGCTCGTGCACCAGCCGCAGCACGGTGGGCAGCAGGTACGGCGCGACGGTCGGGATCACCCCGAGCCGCAGCACCCCGGTGAACGGGGCCCGGACCGCCTCGGCCTCCTCCAGCAGTGCCCCGACCTCGTCCAGCACCGCCTTCGCCCGTACGGCCAGCCGCTCACCGGCGGGCGAGAGCAGCACCTTGCGGGTCGTACGCTCGAGGAGGGTCACCCCCAGGGTCTCCTCGAGCGCCGAGACCGCCCCGGACAGGGCGGGCTGGCTCATCCCGATGGCGGCCGCCGCGTCCCGGAAGTGCAGATGCTCGGCCACGGCGGCGAAGGCACGCAACTGTGCGAGGCTCGGCTGCCTCCGTTTGCCGTTACTGATGGTCACTGATAGCTACCTCCGATCAACAAGACCGAGTGTAGCTATTTCACTAATCAATGCACCCTGTGCCACCATCGACGGCGTCCAACCCATACGAGAAAACGCCCTCAAAAGGGGCTTTTCTTCGCTGCAAGGAGAGCTAGTGCTCACTGTCGGTGACAAGTTCCCCGAGTTCGAACTGACCGCCTGCGTCTCGCTGGAGAAGGGCAAGGAGTTCGACACGATCAACCACAAGACCTACGAGGGCAAGTGGAAGATCGTTTTCGCCTGGCCCAAGGACTTCACCTTCGTGTGCCCGACCGAGATCGCCGCGTTCGGCAAGCTGAACGACGAGTTCGCCGACCGTGACGCCCAGGTCCTCGGCTTCTCCGGTGACTCCGAGTTCGTCCACCACGCCTGGCGCAAGGACCACGACGACCTGCGCGACCTGCCGTTCCCGATGATGGCCGACTCCAAGCACGAGCTGATGCGCGACCTCGGCATCGAGGGCGAGGACGGCTTCGCCAAGCGTGCCGTCTTCATCGTCGACCAGAACAACGAGATCCAGTTCTCCATGGTGACCGCCGGCTCCGTCGGCCGTAACCCCAAGGAGGTCCTGCGGGTCCTGGACGCCCTGCAGACCGACGAGCTGTGCCCGTGCAACTGGAGCAAGGGCGACGAGACCCTGGACCCGGTCGCGCTGCTGGCCGGTGAGTGACCCATGTCGCTCGACTCACTGAAGTCCCGCGTCCCGGACTACGCCAAGGACCTGAAGCTCAACCTGGGCTCGGTCATCGGCAACTCCGACCTGCCCGCGCAGCAGCTGTGGGGCACGGTGCTGGCGACCGCCATCGCCTCCCGTTCCCCCATCGTCCTGCGTGAGCTGGAGCCCGAGGCGAAGGCGAACCTCACGCCTGAGGCGTATACCGCGGCCAAGTCCGCGGCCGCGATCATGGCGATGAACAACGTCTTCTACCGGACGCGTCACCTGCTGTCCGACCACGAGTACGGGACGCTGCGCGCGGGCCTGCGGATGAACGTCATCGGCAACCCGGGCGTGGAGAAGGTCGACTTCGAGCTGTGGTCGTTCGCGGTCTCCGCGATCAACGGCTGCGGGCTGTGCCTGGACTCGCACGAGCAGGTGCTGCGCAAGGCCGGCGTCGACCGTGAGGTCGTCCAGGAGGCGTTCAAGATCGCCTCCGTGATCCAGGCGGTCGGCGTCACGCTGGACGCCGAGGCGCTGCTCGCTGAGTAGGCCGTCTTGCCGGGGCCTCGCTCACTCCTTGTGGGCGAGGCCCTCGGTGTTTCCCCAGGCGTCCCCGGGGGCTGCGCCCCCAGACCCCCCGTCGGCCTGAACGGCCTCGTCCTCAAACGCCGGACGGGCTGACTGAAGCTGAGCCTCCTGCGAGTACTGCCGCAGATAACCCACCACCGTGTTCGTCACCGCCACCAGCGGTACGGCCACCACCGCACCGCCGATACCCGCCACCATGCCGCCGGTCGCCACCGTGAGGACCACCGCGAGCGGGTGGACACGGACCGCGCGGCCCAGGATGAACGGCTGCAGGACGTGGCCCTCGATCTGCTGGACGGCGAGGACCACGGCGAGGGTCATGACGGCCGCGAAGACGCCCTGCGTCACCAGCGCCACGATCACCGCCAGCGCCCCGGAGGCGACCGCGCCCACGAGCGGGATGAACGAGAACAGGAAGATGAAGACGGCCAGCGGGACCGCCATCGGCACGTTCAGGAAGTAGATGCCGATGCCGATGAAGATGGCGTCGATGAGGGCGACCAGGACCGTGCCACGGACGTAGGCCGTGAGGGTGCGCCAGGCACGCGGGCCGGCACCGGCCACGCCCGGGCGGGCGGCGGCGGGCACCAGCTTGAGGAACCACTGCCAGATGCGCTCGCCGTCGTAGAGCAGGAACAGCGTCGAGAAGAACACCAGCAGGATGCCGGTCAGAGCCTCGACGATGACCTGGACGCCCTCCAGGCCGGCCGACGTGATCTGGTCGGCGTTGGCGCCGATCGCCTCGCGGAGGTTCTTGGCGATCTGGTTGATCTGCTTGTCGGTGACGTGGAACGGGCTCTTCAGCAGCCAGTTGCGCAGGTCGTCGATTCCGCTCTGGATCTGGGTGGAGAGCGTGTCGATGTTCTCCATGACCTGCCAGGTCACGAACCAGCCCATCAGGCCCATGATGACGAAGCCGAGGATGGCGGTCATCGCGGTGGCCGGACCCCGCGGCACCCCGCGGCGCCTGAGCCGGGCGACCGTCGGCTGGAGCAGGGCGGTGATCAGCAGGGCGATGACGAAGGCGAAGACCACCAGTTGTACGGCGCTGATGACCCGCATGAGGACCCACACGGTGCCGGCGAGGACCAGCAGCCGCCAGCCGGCCTCGGCCGCGACGCGCACACCCCAGGGCACCGCCTCGGCGGGGTCGGGGCGGGGGCCGGACGGGACGGCGGGCCGGGGCGCGGGCACCACCGGGTCGGCGGGCCGCTCGGCGCGTGCGGGTTCGGGGACGGTGTCCTTCTCCACCTCGGCGCGGCGCTCGTCCAGCCGCTCGCTCATCTCGGTCAGCCCGGCACCGAGCCGGCCGAGCCACCCTGGCACTCGCGACATGATCCGTCCTCTTCCCCCGCGTCCCCGGGTGTCCGCCACCACTCCCCCCTGGAGTCGATCGAGTACGACCGTACAGGGCGAAAGCCCCTCCCCCTAGGACGGGGAGGGGCTGCGCAGGGTTGAGCGAGAACCGGGTGGCCTAGTACCAGTGGTTGGCCTGCCAGAACGACCAGGCCTCACAGGGGCTGCCGTACCGGCTGTTCATGTAGTTGAGGCCCCACTTGATCTGGGTGGCCGGGTTCGTCTGCCAGTCGGCACCGGCGGACGCGTACTTGCCGGCGGGCAGGGCCTGGAAGAGACCGTAGGCACCGGAGGAGGCGTTGGTCGCGTGGTAGTTCCAGCTGGACTCGTGGTCCACGATGTTGCTGAAGCACTGGAACTGGCCGCTCGCGACCATCTGACGCGCCATCGCCTGGATCTGCGCGACGGTGTAGTTGCTCTGCACGGGGAAGCTGGAGGAGTCGCGGGTCGACCGGGTGGTCGCCTTCTTCGCCTCCGCGCGGGCCTTGGCTTCCTTCTCCGCCTTCTCGGCGGCAGCCTTCTTGGCGACCGCGGTCTCGGCGGCGGCCTTGCGGGCGGCTGCCTCGGCGTCCTTCTTGGCGCTCGCGTCCGCGGCGATGGCCTGCGAGTCGGCCTGCTGCGTCAGGGACGCGGTCTGCACCTGGGCCTGCTGACCCGCGGGTATGTCCGCGAGAAGCGTGGTGTCGGCTGCCGTCGCCTCTGCGTCGTTGGGCTGCGCGGTGCTGCCCGAGGCAACGCCGACTACGCTTCCGACGGCGGTGACCGCGGTGGCCGATGCCACTGCGAATCCCCGGACCGAAATCCGGCTCACACGGTTTCCTTCCAGCATCGCCCGCTTCGGTGACCCTGGCGGACGCAATCGTGCCCCTTGGCACTGGCCTCCCAACTGCGGGGTCACGGGAGGCGCGGGCCCGGTGGGCAACTCCCGCGAAGGGAGCGCCACGTGATGCTCGGGCGGCATACGACGACTCTATGGAGTTGAAGTGGTGCTTCTGTGGTGCCGTACCGCTGGGGGTACAGGTGTGTCGTATGCGGGGCCTGACAGGAGTGAGACTCTGCCGTAACCCGACACCGGGTGGCAATTCCGAGTTGCGTGTGAAAGCTCACACCTCGTTTGCCCCTAGGGATTTCAGGAAACCCCCACACACCAAGGCGCCGCCCGGCTAGGCTCTTCGCCTTTGCCGGACGGCGCCAACGGGCGTCGGGCGCAAGTCAGATGTACGTCAGATGTACATCAGATATGACCGTCCTCCAGCATTTCGGTCACAAGCGCCGCAATCTGGGACCTCTCGGAACGCGTCAGCGTGACGTGCGCGAAGAGGGGATGCCCCTTCAGCTTCTCCACGACGGCGACGACACCGTCGTAGCGGCCTACGCGCAGATTGTCCCGCTGTGCCACGTCGTGAGTGAGAACGACCCGCGAATTCGCGCCGATTCGGGACAGAACGGTCAGCAGGACGTTCCGTTCCAGCGACTGCGCCTCGTCGACGATCACGAACGCGTCGTGCAGGGAGCGGCCCCGGATGTGGGTCAGGGGCAGGACCTCCAGCATCCCGCGCGCGGTGACCTCCTCGATGACGTCCCGGCTGGTGACCGCGGAGAGCGTGTCGAAGACGGCCTGCGCCCACGGGCTCATCTTCTCCGCCTCGCTGCCCGGCAGATAGCCCAGCTCCTGCCCGCCCACCGCGTACAGCGGCCGGAAGACCATCACCTTCTGGTGCTGACGGCGCTCCAGGACCGCCTCCAGACCCGCGCACAGCGCGAGCGCCGACTTGCCGGTGCCGGCCCGGCCGCCCATCGAGACGATGCCGACGTCCGGGTCGAGCAGCAGGTCGAGCGCGATGCGCTGCTCGGCGCTGCGGCCCTTGATGCCGAACGCCTCCCGGTCTCCGCGCACGAGACGGACGTTGCCCTCGGCGGAGATCCGGCCGAGCGCCTTGCCTCGCTCGGACTGGATGGTCAGGCCGGTGTGCACGGGGAGGTCGGAGACCTCCGGGACGTACACGTGCCCCTCCTCGAAGAGGATGTCCACCTGCTCGCCGGAGAGCGTCAGTTCGGACATTCCGGTCCAGCCGGAGTTCTCCGTGATGGCGAGCTCGGCCCGGTACTCCTCGGCCAGCAGACCGACGGAGGAGGCCTTGATCCGGAGCGGCAGGTCCTTCGACACGACGGTGACGTCGTACCCCTCGGCCTGCAGGTTCCGGGCCACCGCGAGGATGCGGGAGTCGTTGTCCCCCAGGCGGTAGCCGGTGGGCAGCACGCTGGGGTCCGAGTGGTTGAGCTCGACACGGATCGTTCCGCCCAGCTCCCCGATCGGGATGGGGGCGTCGAGGCGACCATGCTTGACCCGGTAGTCGTCCAGCAGGCGCAGGGCCTGACGGGCGAAGTACCCGAGCTCGGGATGGTGCCTCTTGGCCTCCAGCTCCGTGACCACCACGATGGGGAGCACGACCTCGTGCTCGTCGAAGCGGGTCAGGGCGTTCGGGTCGGCCAGCAGGACGCTGGTGTCGAGAACATACGTGCGCCGGTCAGACTTGTGGCGCTTTGTGCTGGTCACCACGGAAGGACGTACCCCCTCGGATGAGGTCGGGGAGCGACGAAGTGGAAGCCGGGCCGGGAGGGAGGGAGCATTGCGACCGGTCCCTGGCCCCCGCGAACGGCGGGCCGGACACCGGACCTCCGCGGCTGCTTCCGTGCTGTGACCGCACGGTCGGGCTGGTGCAAAGGGCCTCCCGGGCGGACGGCCCCGTGCCGCCCGCTGAGATCCGACGCCCGTGGTTCGGGCGTCGACCTGCTTGGCTTATGCCCTCGAACATGCACCGCCATGCAAAAGCCGCCAACAGCGCGCCGGTGAACTCCTCGTTACTTGCGCCCCAACCGGGGTGAACCGAACACTCCGCCCCAGTGCTGACGGGCGGGGTGTTCGAGTCGGCTCAGCCGCCGTAACGGCGGTGACGTGCCGCGTAGTCGCGCAGTGCGCGCAGGAAGTCGACCTTGCGGAAGGCGGGCCAGAAGACCTCGCAGAAGTAGTACTCGGAATGCGCGGTCTGCCACAGCATGAATCCGGACAGCCGCTGCTCGCCGCTGGTGCGGATCACCAGGTCCGGGTCGGGCTGGGCTCCGGTGTAGAGATGACGGCCGATCATGTCGATGTCGACGGACTCGGCGAGGTCGTCCATCGACACGCCCTTGTCCCGGGCGTCGAGGAGCATGGAGCGCACGGCGTCGGCGATCTCCTGGCGGCCGCCGTAGCCGATGGCGACGTTGACCACTATCCCGTCGACGTGGGCGGTGGTCTCCTCGGCCTCCTTGAGGGTGCGCTGCATCCCGGACGGCAGCAGGTCGCGGGTGCCGACGTGGTGCACCCGCCAGCGGCCGTCGGCGGCGAGGGTGCGGACGACGTCCTCGATGATGCCGAGCAGGGGACCCAGCTCGTCCTGCGGGCGGTCGAAGTTGTCCGTGGACAGCAGCCACAGGGTGACGACCTCGACGTCGGTCTCGGTGCACCAGCCGAGGAACTCCTCGATCTTCTCGGCGCCGACGCGGTGGCCGTGCACCGTGGTGGAGCCGGCGGCCTTCGCCCAGCGGCGATTGCCGTCCATGATCACGCCGATGTGCTTGGGCACCTGGGCGTGGTCCAGGTGGCCTTCCACCCGGCGTGCGTAAAGCCTGACGAGCAGGCTGCGCAGCGTGTCGCGCACGTTCACGGGACCCTCCGGGGGTTGGGCGGGTTCTGAGCGTACCCCTTGCTTTCGGCTTGGTTCGGGCTCGGGGTTTGAGGGTTCGAGGGTGTGATTCGCGGGGTTCGTGCGGGCCGGTGGGGGCTCGTCGCACGCACGCGGCGGAGCCGTACTCCCGCAGGCCCCTCGCCCCTGGGCGGGGACGCCCGTCCCTCGTTCCGAAGTTCCGGGAGCGCCCCATGAAAAAACGGGCCGGTCCGTGGGGGGGAGACGGACCGGCCCGAGGGGGGGTTTCCACCATAACCCTTCGTAAGGGATGGTGGGTGCATCGGCGCGCTACAACTACTCTCCGGAATCGTCCGACGACGCCCCGGTGCACGCGGAACGATGGATTCCGGGGCATTTCATGGCCGATTCACAGCGGAATCCCAGGCGATCGGGGCTCATATGGAGAGATCGAGAGGTTTTAGGGTGCCTTGAGGATGGTTCGGCGAGTTGTCCGAGGGTCCCCCCGACGGGCTACCCGGGCAGCGAACGGCGACTTGACGGTTCCGGTACACGTCCGACTCGGCATCGCGGCACCGCGCAGCCCCCTCCACTGCGCGGTGCCGCCCGCGCAGCTTTGCTCACGCGAATTACCTTGGTCTGAACTTACGTGACAGGTGGGACGGATGTGAACCGTCGCCGATAACGATGTGGAAACCGTGGGAGAACTGCGAGTGAACTGAGCGGATAAATGCCCTGTTTCATCCGTTTCATCAGGGGGTCGGCTTCCGGACATCGAAGAGATGGCGGGAGCTGTGCGCCACGAACGGCCCCTCCTTCTCGATCCGCTCGTGCAGGGAGCGCAGTTGGGGCTCGTACGCCTCGACGGTGAAGCCGGGGACCATCCAGACGACCTTGCGCAGGAAGTGCACCACGGCTGCGATGTCATGGAACTCCATCCGCAGCCGCTCCGCCCGCAGGTCCACGACCTCCAGCCCCGCCGCCCGGGCGTCCTTGCGCTCCCGCTCGGGATCACGGCCGCCGCGCACCTCGTCCGGCTGACGCCCGAGGAAGTACTCGACCAGCTCGAACACACTGCTGGGCCCGACATGCTGGGCGAAGTACGTACCACCGGGCCGCAGCACCCGGGCGATCTCCGCCCAGTCCGGCCGCACCGGGTGCCGGCTGAGCACCAGGTCGAAGGCCGCGTCGGCGAACGGCAGCGGCGCGTCGTCCGGTGCGGCGACGACCACCACACCCCGCGGGCGCAGCAGAGCGGTGGCCTTGGCGACGTTCGGCGGCCAGCCCTCCGTGGCCGCGATCAGCACCGGTCCGGCCTCCCCCGCCCCGCCCAGGGCGAAGCCGAGCACCTCACCGCCCCCGGTCTGGATGTCCAGCGCCGCCTCGGCCCGGGCCAGCCGCTCCCCCGCCGACCGTGCGTACCCCCAGGACGGCCGCGCCTCGGTGGCCCGCCCCTCGAACCACGAGAAGTCCCATCCCTCGGTCGGCACGGCGGCACCCTCGGCAACCAGCTGTTCATAGGAGCGGTTCTCTGTCATGAACGCCATGGTCGCAGGGCGTTGTCGGTCGGGCCTGCTAATTTCCGCGCACATGACGACCTCTGCGGCCGGCCACACCGCCGGTGAGAAGGACATCCTGCACGCGAGCCTGGACCGGCACCGGGACGCCGTGCTCTGGAAACTGGCCGGGCTGGACGACGAGCAGCTGCGCCGGCCGATGACGCCGACCGGGACGACCCTGCTCGGCCTGGTCAAGCATCTGGCCTCGGTGGAGTACGGCTGGCTCGTGGAGACGTTCGGGCGCGAGGGAGAACCCCTGTGGTTCGACCCGTACAAGGACGAGGACATGAGTGTGGCCCCCGGCGAGACGACGGAGCAGATCGTCGCCTTCTACGGCCGCGCCCGCGCCGCCGCCGACCGCACGATCACCGAGCTGCCCCTGGACGCTCCGGGCCGCCCCGCCTGGCGCGACGTCTCCGTCTCGCTGCGCTGGACCCTCGTCCACATGATCGAGGAGACGGCCCGGCACGCCGGACACATGGACATCCTGCGTGAGCTGATCGACGGGGCGACCGGCGACCACCGCCCGGTCACCGAGGACTAGGAACCGGGGGTGCCCCGACGCCCGCGATCGGCGTCGGGGCCGTCACCCGCGATCCTCGGGAGCCGGGCCGCCGAGCACCAGCAGAACGTGCTCGTCCTCCCCGTGCCGGACCGTGCCGGCGCGTTCGAAGCCGTGCTTCTCCAGCAGACGGACGGAGGCGGTGTTGCCGGAGAACGGGTCGGCGTACAGGGGCCGTACCGGCTCCAGCTCCAGGAAGAGGCCGAGGGCACGGGTGCCGACACCGCGGGCCCAGTACGGCCGCCCCAGCCAGTAGCCGATGTACCGCTGCCCGTCCTGCGTCCAGGAGACGACACTGCCGGCCGCCTCGCCGTCGACGGTGACCGTCCGCACGAGGCAGTCGGGATCGCCGAGCACGCGCTCCCGCCAGTGTCTGAGGAAGGCGTCCCGCGGCCGGGGGGCGAACCTCGACCGCCGGACGGCTTCCGGGTCCTGCTCGTAGTCGTGGAAGACGTGGAGGTCGTCGTCCGTCACGTCCCGCAGACGCACATCGCCGTGTTCGTCGGTCATGCGCTGCAGTGTGGCAGCAGCCACTGACAACACCCCGCGTCCCACCCGGCCTCCCCTACGGCACCAGGGGCCGGACCTCCTCCGCGACGAAGCGCACGAAGCCCTCCGGGTCGGGCTCGTCCCCCGTCGGCTGCAGGACGACGGTGTCGGCACCGGCCTCGGCCAGCCGCTGCACCGCCTTGGCCACGGCACCCGCGTCCCCCGCGACCCCGAGGCCGGGGACCGACTCCAGCCCCTCGGCGGTGAGTTCGAAGCGCAGCCGGGCCGCGGCGTCGGCCCCGGTCGCGGCCAGCAGATAGACGACGACCCGGTGCGGCTCGGTGCGCCCCGCGTCCCGACGCCCCTCGTCGATGATCCGCCGGGCCTCCCGTACGCCCTCCGACGAGGTGGAGGCGGTGAGCAGGGTGCCGTCGGCCTTGGCGCCGGAGAGGCGGAGCGTACGGACTCCGGTGGCGCCCGCCAGCACGTCGACCGGCTGCTCCGGCGGCCAGTCGAGGCCGACGTCGTCCAGCCGGACGTACCGGCCGCTCACGCTGAGCCGCTCCCCGCGCAACAGGGCGCGCAGGGCGTCGAGATGCTCCCCCAGCAGGGTGAGGGGCGAGGCGGCCCGCGCCCCGACCTGCCCCATCCAGTCCTGCACACCGTGGCCCACGGTCAGGACGGCCCGGCCCGGGAACATGCGCTCCAGTGACGCCGCCTCCATGGCGGTGACGGCCACGTTCCTGAGCGGCACGGGCATCAGCCCGACACCCACCCGCACCCGCTCGGTCCACGCGAGAGCGGCGGCGGCCGTGGAGATCCCGCCCTCCCGGAAGCAGTCCTCCCACAACCAGAGTTCTTCGAGCCCTGTGGTGTCCGCGAGCCGGGCCACCGCGCGGAGCCGCTCGGGGGGAAGCTGGGGTCGGAATACGGCACCAATTCCAGTCATGGGGCCTTCCTAGCCATCGACCGGGGTCACGCAAACTCGATCACACGCGCGGCGGGTCACCGATGGGCGGTGACGGGTACGGTCGCCTCGACCGGGAGAGGGCGGAGGTGGCCGGGCATGGGTCGGCGCTGGCGGGACGGGCGGGGCAAGCTGGTCGTGCGACGGACGGACGGAACCCCGGTCCCGCTCCCCCTGGAGATCGCGGCCTCGTACCGCGCCCGGACGAAGGGGCTGCTGGGCCGGGACTCGGTCGACGGGGTGATGCTGCTGTCGCCGGCCGGCGGGGTGCACACCTTCCGGATGCGGATGGCGATCGACGTCGCCTATCTCGATCGCCGGCTGCGGGTCATCGCCGTACGCACCATGAAGCCGGGCCGGCTGGGCAGGCCGAGGCTGCGGGCGCGGCATGTGCTGGAGGCGGAGGCCGGGGCGATGAACGGGTGGGGGCTGACGGTGGGGGCGGTGGTCGACGTCGAGCCGGAGGGCGGTGCGTCCTGATGGCCGGCCGTCGGCCCGGGGCCGTTGTCAGTGGGGCGGCATAGCATCCGGGCATGCGAGCATCTGGGACGTTCAAGGTTGCGGAGTTCACCCCGGCCGAGGTCGCCGGGCCGGTGGTCGAGACGGCGGTGCCCGTCGGGGTGGCCACGATGCGCAAACAGTACGAGGGTGAGGTCAGCGGGGTGTCGGCCACGCTGTTCACCGCCGCGTACGACCAGGCCACTGCCACCGGCACCTATGTCGCCATGGAGTCCTTCGAGGGATCCCTCCACGGCTCGGCCGGCTCCTTCAACTTCGCCCACTCGGCGACGACCCTGGGGGAAGGCCGCGAGTCCGAGTTCTTCGTGATCGTGCCGGGGAGCGGGACGGGGGCGCTGGCCGGGATCCGAGGGGCCGGCGGCATGGCGATCGAGGCGGACGGCACCCATCGGATCTGGTTCGACTACGAGGTGGGTGAGTAGGCGGCTCACTGCTGCGTGCGCGGGAACGAGACCTCCACCCGCCGGTTCTTCTTCCGGCCCTCCTCCGTCGAGTTGTCGGCGATCGGGTACTGCTCGCCGTAGCCGCGTACGTCGAAGGTGATGTCGGCGCTGTTCAGGTCCTGGTCCAGGACCGCCTGCACGGCGTTGGCGCGCTGCTTGGACAGGATGTCGCCGTGGGCCGAGGAGCCGAGGTTGTCGGTGAAGCCGAAGACGCGGACCTGGCTCGCGTTCTGCTTCCTGATCTCCTCGGCGATCGTCGCGATGCGGGCCTTGGCCTCCCCGCCGAGCTTGGCGCTGTCCTTGCCGAACAGCACCTCGGCCTGGAGGGCGAACGTCACGTCCGCGTTGGTGTCCTCACGCCGCTCGTCCCCGCTCTGGTCTTCCACGACCGACTTGATGTCCAGCACCTTGGGCTGAGCGAGGGTGGCGCCCTCGGGGAGCTTGAGGTCGGGGTCGGTGGGGTCGATCTTCACGGGGGCGGTGGCGGAGGGTTCGGTGACCGGGGGGTTGCTCGGGTCGGTGTCGTCGGCCTGGGCGGCGGTGAGGTTGGTGGCGGCGAGGAGGGCTGCGGTGGTGATGGTGAGGGTGAGGCGGGGTGTGGTGGTCACTTTGGCCTCACCCTGAGATTTTGACGGTGGCGGCCGAGAAGGTCGGCAGCTGGAACTCCACCTCGGAGACGTCCGTCGGAGGTGCCGGGAACTGCATGAACACCGCCAGGTTCTGACCGGCCTTGAGCGTCGAGAAGCCGGTGGTGGTCAGTGGACGCCCCTCCGTGTCACGCAGGACGTAGTACCGCTTCTTGCCCTGGGGGTCGACCAGCGTGGCACCGCCGAGAGATCTGCCGTTCCTGATGATCTCGGTCTCGTTGCCGCTCAGCGCAGAGGGGATGACAGCGCTGTTCGCGCCGTCGTTCTTCAAATTACCGTTCACCGTGACGAATCCACCGGCATCCCGCTGAGCGGAGGTGATCTGAAGGAGCAGGCCGTCCGAGCCCTTCAGTTCGGCCAACGGAGTCTCCGACTGCCCCTCTTGGGTACTCGGGTTCGCTCCACCGGACGCGGAGGCGGACGCCGTGTGGTCCGGCTTCTTGGCGTCATCGCCGCCACCACCGCAGCCGGCCACGCCGAGGGCCAGACCAGCCGCGACAGCCAGCGCGACCATCCCCCTGGTGGCCTTCTCTGTGACCCGAATGCTCATGACTCTGCTTCCTTCTTTACGTCAGTCAGCCAGATGGACGTCGAAAAGATCCTCGGGCCCCGGGAGGTCGGTGAGGTCGTCCGGATTCAGATCCCAGTCCCGGTCCTTGCAGGTGAGTTGCGGCAGCGTCTTGCCCCCCGCGCCCTCCCCGGGGAGTTCGAACGTGCAGAGGGGTTCGATCACGGCTCTGGCTGACGCGGTCGAGTGGAAGTTCTCGGACCCGGGAACGACGGATTCTCCGACGGACTCGTCGGCCCTGGCCGTGACCGTGACGGTGAGCGGATCCGGCGAGTCGCACTGTGCCTGGGCCTTGTTCTGCGCCGCGAGTTGATCCGCGCGCCAGCACGATGGTTCGAGCGGCACCTTGCCCTGGAAGTCGTCCTTCCATTTGGTCGGGTCGAGGACGTCCTCCACCCATTTCGCCGCGAGTTGGTTTCGCCTGTTCTGTGCGGCGGCGAGCGCAGCAGCATCAGCAGCGGTCTGGGCACCACTCCGGTTGACCGCGGCCTGGCCGACGGCAAGGTAGGCCAACGCAAGAAAGAGCAGACCTGCCACCACCGTGATGTAGATGGGGAAGGCCTGCCCTGAATCGCGATACCGGCGGGGGCGGATCAGCCGCCGGTGACTTCGGCGATCTTCGTCGTGATCGCGTCGTAGATCGACTGACCGATGCTCGTACCCGTGATCGCCAACACGATCGCCACGACCACCGCGATGATGCCGAGGTACTCCACCGCGGTCTGCCCCTTGTCGCTGCGGGCAACTCGGGCCTGCAGATACGCGACGGTGGTGTTGAACCAGTTGCTCATGGTGGTCCCCTTCGGGCTCGCCTCCGATCCGGAAAACGTATGCGGGGACACGGCACCCGCGAGAGGGCCCTCGGACCCAACCCCGGACCCAATCCACCTCACGCCACCCCCAGCCACTTCGCAGCCGCCTGCGACCTGCTCGTGCTCTGGAGCTTGGCGAAGATGCGGTTGATGTGGTTCTTGACCGTCTTCTCGCTGATGAAGCAGGCCGCGGCGATCTGCTGGTTGGTCATGCCGGACGCGATGAGGTCCATGATCTCCGCCTCCCTGGCACTCAGTTGGAACCGCGACCGAAACGACTGTCCCACATCGGATTGCATGTGCGAAAGCTTTTGAGGCGGAATCCCGCCGAGAAGAGTTGAGAGTTGGGGTTCCGCGTGTGCAGGTGCACTTGCCTGAAAATGAGTCAGTAACGCCTTCGCCGCCCCCGGAGTCACATGCGGCCGTCCCTCCCGCACATCCCGTACCGCCCTCACCAGCTGCTCCGCCGTGAACTCCCCGTGCACCAGATATCCCCCCGCCCCCAGCCGCAGAGCCTCCTGCACGGTGTCCGTCTCGTGGCTGTAGGTGAGCATCATGACGGGAGCCAGCCGGACCAGGTGGGGCAACGCCGAGATTCCGTCGACGCCGGGCATGCGGACGTCGAGGAGGATCACGTCGGGGCGGTGCCGCAGTGCCGCCTCGTACGCCTCGCGGCCGTCCGCCGCCTCGGCCACCACGGTGGTGTCCTCGCGGTCGGAGAGAAGGGCCGTGAGGCCGGCACGGATCACGGGGTTGTCGTCGGCCACCACGAGGCGCAGCGGGACCGTGGCGGTGGGCGCCGGGAAGGAGTCCGGGCCCGGCGGGTTCAGGTACTGCATCGGGTGCCTCCTCTCAGGTTTCGCGGGACGAAGGATCGACGGTGAGGGCGCGCAGCGGCAGTTCCACCCGGACCTCGGTACCCCGCTCGTGCTCCCCTCGCCCGACACGGATCCGGGCCCCCGCCGAGGCCGCGCGCTCGACCATGCCCAGCAGGCCGAAGTGGCCGGAGCGGCGGAGCTGTTCGAGGGTGGTGCCGGGGGGCAGGCCGCTCCCGTCGTCGTGGATCGCCAGGCGGAGCAGGTCACCGTCGATCCCCACGGTGAGGTCCACCCGGGTCGCCGAGGCGTGGCGGTGGGTGTTCTCCAGCGCCTCCGTGGCGATGGCGAGGAGATGGCGGGCGAAGGGCGGGGGCACGGGCGGAACGGGGATGCCGTTCAGCGGCCGGCAGGACGCCGGTATGCCCGTACGGGACGTGAAGTCGGCTGTGCGTGCGCTCAGTTCCGTCCACAGATCCGCCGGCCTCGCCGCAGCCGTCTCGTCCCGGCGCAGGTCCTCCAGCAGTTCCCGCGACTCCGCGGCCGCCCGGCGTGCCGAGCGGGCCACCAGTTCGGCCTGCTGCCGGATGCGGGCCGGGTCGGGAGCGTCGGCGGACGCCGTCGTCGCCAGGCCGTCGGCCGCCAGGGCCACGCCGAACAGGGTCTTGGCCACCGAGTCGTGCATCTCGCGGGCCAGCCGGGCCCGTTCCGCGTGCACCGCCTCCGTCGCCGCCAGGCGGGCCTGGACCGCCGTGAGGGCCTGGGTGGCCGCGCCGAAGCGGAGCATCAGGTTGCGCAGGGTCGACCCCATCGCACCGGCGACGACGCACAGGCCGGGCAGGAGGAGCGACTCGGCCACGGCTGTCCGGCCGTCGGACTTCAGGGTCGCGTGGACCAGGAGCAGGATCAGCGACTGCAGGGAGGCGAAGCAGGCCGCGCCCCGCCAGCCGTAGACCAGGCCCGCCAGCAGCGGGGTGCACACGCTGACGTAGGCGAGGGTGGTGTCCGGGCCCGCCGAGATCAGGAGGAGGGACCCGAAGAGGGTGTCGGCCGCGAGCAGGCTGGGGTGGCGCAGGAGCAGGGGGCCGAAGCGCTCCCAGTCGCGGAAGAGGACGTACGACACCATGAAGGTGACGACCACCGCCGCTCCGACCAGGCGGACGCCCAGGCCCGGGGCCGCGTTGAGGAGGGCCGCGGGGGCGGCCACGACGATCATCGCCAGCCGGAAGCCGAAGACCTGGCGGCACATCGCCTGCAGGGCCCGGATCTGGATCTTCTCGGAGGGTTCGGGGACCGGAGCCTCCGCCCGGGACGCGCCGGACATCCGCACCGTCCGCACCATCCTGAACAGCCGGGACAGCCGGAGCGGCACCGACGGCCGTTGCGGGCGGCGGCGCTCGAACCACGCCCGCCATCCCCTCCCCGGCCCCCTGAGGGCCGGGCGCCTGCCCGGCCGCTCCGTCGCTCCCATCGTCGTCACCCGCCGCTCACCTCCCGGTGAGCGAGCCGAAGTCCACGCCGGAGCCCAGCAGCAGGCCCGCACCCAGCAGGAGCATCGTCGCCGGGACCATGAACGTGGTGATCATCAGCGTGGCCTTGGGGACCGCGCGGGCGGCCTTGCGGCGGGCGTTCTGGGCGTCCGTCCGGCGCATGTCCTTGGCGAGGGAGACGAGCGTGTCGACGATCGGGGCGCCGAGTTCCTCGCCCTGCTGGAGCGCGGTGACGAACATGGCCACCTGCTCCGAGTCGTTGCGGCGGCGCAGTTCCGCGAAGGCCTGGCGGCGGCTCATGCCGAGGTCCATCTGGCGCAGCGTGATGCGCAGTTCGTCCGCCCACGGGCCCTCGTAGCGCGAAGCCACCCGGTCCAGGGCCTGGCGGAAGCCCAGTCCGGCGCTGACCACCACCGCCAGCACGTCCAGGAAGTCCGGCAGCGTCCGTTCGATCACGTCCTTGCGGACGCGGATCGCCGACCAGATGCCGACCTCCGTCCAGAACGCGCCGAAGAGCAGCAGCAGGAGGGCCACGAACCACTGCCCCCGCAGCAGGAACACCAGGAAGCCGACTCCGCCGAGGGCGCCGTACACCGCGCGGCGGGCGGCGTAGCGGTCGATGGTCAGGCCGCCGGGGTTGCCCGCGAGGTCGATCCTGCGGCGGTACTTGGCGACCAGGCGGGGGCCCATCAGGCGCAGTACCGCGGGGGCGTAGCGCATGCCCATGCGGTCGATGACGGAGCCCACCGCGCCGGTGCGGGTGGCGCCGACCTCCAGGGCGAGCGCCAGGTCACCGGGGAGTTCGGCGTCAGCGCGGTACATCCGGATGCCGGCGAAGACGCCCCAGACGCCGAGTCCCATGAGGAGTGCGTACAGGAATCCCATCAGGTCAGGCCCCTCACACGTCGATCCGGCTCATGCGGCGGATGAGGACGAAGCCGACGGCGTACATCGCGAAGGCGATGATGACGCAGGCCTGGCCGACCGGCGAGCCGGTCATCCGCTCCAGGGCGCCGTCCTTGACCCCGTTCATCAGGAACAGGGCGCCGACGCCGAGGACGGGGACGGCGTACGACGTCATGGTCACCTGGGAGAGCTGGGTGCGGATCTCGCGCCGGGTCTCCTTGCGCTCCTCCAGCGTCTCGGTCAGGTTCCGCAGTGCCGAGACCACCTGGCCGCCCGCGCGGTTGGAGAGGACCAGCGTCGTCACGAGGACGACCAGCTCGCGGGAGGGAAGGCGTTCGGCCAGTTCACCGAGGGCGTCGTCCAGGGAGTGGCCGATCGCCAACTGGCTGGAGACCTTGCCCAGTTCCTCGCCCGCCGGTGCCTCCAGCTCCTCGGCGGCCATGCCGATCGCGGTGCGCAGGGCGAGGCCGGCCTGGGTGGCGTTGGCCAGGATGCGGGCCAGTTCGGGGAGTTGGTTGATGAAGCGCTCGATGCGTTTCTGCCGTTGCCAGTTGAGGAACTGAACCGCCGCCCAGAGGCCGAGCAGACCGGCGAGCGGGCCGAAGAAGGGGGCCAGGGAGGCCTGGCCGATCAGCCAGAGCGCGGCGATCGCGGCGAGCATGTAGGCGAAGAACTCGCCCGGGGTGACGTCCAGACCGGTGGCCGCCAGCCGCAGCTCCAGCTTCCGGCCCAGTGCCGTACGGCGCAGCCGGCGGTCGAGGTTGCGGAAGCGGCGCCTGCGGCCGGTCGCCGGTGCCTGGCCGGTGGACGACAACCGCTGCACCAGCTCGGCGCGCTGGGCCCGGCCGGCCGCGTAGGTGTGCACTCCGACGACGGCCAGGACGCAGGTCAGCAGGGCGACACCGGTGGTGAGCTGGACGAGGGTGTGGAGTTCCATGGTCCTACCTGGCTTCTCGGGTGGCGAGCTGGTCCGCGGAGTGGGCGACACCGAAGGCCTGCGGGATGGGCTGGCCCGCCATGAAGAGCCGGTCGGCGGTACGGCGTGGCAGCGGGAAGTACTCGAAGGCGCCGTACACCCGGCCGTCCGGCGTCATGGGCCGGGCGTGGAAGCGGGCCACGGACGCCAGCCGGTACGGCTCGCCGCCGTGGCTGTCGAGCAGGGCGATCTCGGTGATGCGGCGGACGCCGTCGGCGAACCGGGTGAGCTGGACGAGGACGTCGACAGCGCTGTTGATCTGGTCGTGCAGGGCCACGAAGGGCACCTCGACGTCGGACATGGAGGCGAGGGTCTGCAGCCGGGTGAGCGCGTCCTCGGCGCTGTTGGCGTGGACCGTGGCGAGGGAGCCGTCGTGGCCCGTGGACATCGCCTGGAGCATGTCGAGGGACTCGCCGCCGCGGACCTCGCCGACGACGATCCGGTCGGGTCGCATGCGCAGCGAGTTGCGGACCAGGTCGCGGATGGTGACCTGGCCCTTGCCCTCGACGTTCGGCGGCCGTGACTCCAGCCGGACCACATGGGTCTGCTGGAGCTGGAGTTCGGCCGAGTCCTCGATGGTGATGATGCGCTCGTGCGCCGGGATCAGCCCGGAGAGGGCGTTGAGCAGGGTCGTCTTGCCGGTGCCGGTCGCCCCGGAGACGATGATGTTGAACTTCGCCTGCACCAGCCCCGCCAGCAGGTACACCATGTGCTCGTCGAGCGAGCCGAAGCCGATCAGTTCCTGCAGGGTGAAGGAGCGCGGGAAGCGGCGGATGGTGAGGGTGGGGCCGGTCAGCGACAGCGGCGGGATGATGACGTTGACGCGCTCGCCGGAGGGGAGCCGGGCGTCCACCATCGGGTTCGACTCGTCGACCCGGCGGTTGACCGTGGACACGATCCGCTCGATGGTCTGCATCAGCTGGTCCGCCGAGGCGAAGCGGATCGGCAGCTGTTCGACCCGGCCGCTGCGCTCCACGAAGACCGCGTCCGGTCCGTTCACCATGATCTCGGTGACCGACGCGTCCTCCAGCAGCGGCTCCAGGATGCCGAGGCCGAGCGCCTCGTCCACCACCCGGCGGATCAGCTGGGAGCGTTCGGCCGTCGACAGCACCGGGCCCTCGCGGCTGATGATGTGCCCGAGCACCCGCTCCAGCCGCGCCCTGCGCTCGGCGGCGGCCAGCGAACTCATCTCGGCGAGGTCGATCTCCTCCAGCAGCTTGGCCCGGTAGGAGGCGACCAGATGCCCGTCCTCGCCCCGGCTGCCGTGCTCCTCGGGGGAGTTGATGCGTGCCCGCAGACTCATGGGTCGGCAACTCCTCGTTCAGTGGTCGAGCGGCATGGTGGCGGTCCGGTGGGCGTCGCCGAAGTCCCAGACGACCCGGGGGATGTGGACGGTGGCGGTGACCGTGACCGAGTCGCCCCCTTCGGCGGCCGAGCAGCGCACCGTGATCCCGGCGCTGACCGCCTCCGCGCACGCCTGCTGCGCGTCCTGCCGCAGCGACGCGGCCCGTGCCCCCGCCCGGGCCGCCGTGCCGGCCTGCTCGGCGGCGTAGGCGACGGCCCCGATCTGGATGCCGGCCAGGCCGACGATCAGCAGGACCGGGACGAACCCGAGGTACTCGACGGCGACCTGTCCCGCATCGCGGCGGCGACGGCGCGGCTTCCCGGATACCGCAGGCATCTCAGCGCTTCACCTCCTCCACGGCACCGGCGTGTCCGTGCACCGTGACGGGGAAGTCGATCGAGCCGGGGAAGAGGACGGGAACCTTCAGCGCCACGTCGGCGGTCACGTATCCGGTCCCCCCGCACTGCTCCACCCTGGCTCCCCCTCGCCACGCCCCCGACAGGTCCTTCAGCGCGGCCTGCTCGCACGCGCCGAACCGCTCGCCCCGAGGAGCCGCCGTCCCCGCCCGTACGCCCTCGTCCGCAGCATTCCCCGCGAGCGTGTACGCGTACCCCACGAGCACGCACTGCCACATGAGCACCAGCGTCAGGATGATCAGCGGCGTCATCCCGAGGAACTCGATGCTGACCTGTCCCCGGTCGCCTCCCGGCCGTCTGCGCAACGCTCACTCCTTCCGCCGCCGGAAGCCGACCGCCCCCCGGCCGCTCCCGCGATGGGACGCCTCGGGTGCCTTCGCCAGGCCCAGCTCGTCGGCGAGGGCCCACAGGGCCTGTTTCACCGTGCTCCTGCCGTCGAGCTCGTGCAGGCGTCCCGCGTCCACGACCCCCTGCAGCTCCTTGAAGTTGGCGGGTACGGCGGTGCGCGCCACCGCCGTACCGGTGATCCGCTGCACCAGCGCGGGCTGGATCTCCGTGCTCCGGGTGTGCCGGTTGACGACGACCGTCGTCTCCTCGGCCTTGCGGATCTGCAGCCGGTCCCACATGCGCACGGTCCGCTTGGCGGCGCGTACGGCGACCACGTCCGGGGTGGTCACCAGCAGGGCGGTGTCGGCCGACTCCACCGCGGCCGCGTTCGCCGCGCCGAGCTGGGCCCCGCAGTCCACCACGACGACCTCGTAGCGGGAGCGCAGGGCGCTCACGATCTGGCGGGCGGCCCGGTCGGTGACCTCCTCGCCGCGTTCGCCCTCGCCGGGGGCGAGGAGCAGGGCGATGCCGGTGTCGTGGCGGAAGACGGCGTCGGCGAGGACGCGTGGGGAGATGTCGCTGATGGCGGCGAGGTCGACGACCGAGCGGCGGAACTGGACGTCCAGGTAGGAGGCGATGTCGCCGGTCTGCAGGTCGAGGTCGACCAGGGCGGTGGACCGGCCGGAGGCCTGGGCGGCGAGCGCGAGCTGGATCGCGGCCAGGGTCGCGCCGACGCCTCCCTTGGCGCCGCTGACCGTGACGACCGTACCGCCGGCCCCGCCGAACACGTCGGAGCCGCGGCCGAGATGACGGCGTACGCCGGTGGACCACTGGGCGACGGCCTGGACGCGGCTGGCGAGTTCCTCGTACGCCAGCGGGAGCGCGACCAGGCCGCGGGCGCCGGAGTCCATGGCGGCGGCGAACAGGCCGGGGCTCGCGTCGGTGCTGACGAGGATGACGCCGACGGCCGGGAAGCGCAGGGCGACCTCGCGGATCAGCTCCAGCGCCGGGACGGGGCCGATGTGTTCGTGTACGACGACGACCTCGGGCAGTTCGTCCACCGACTCGGCGGCGAGGCGGGCGAGGGTGTCGACCAGCTGGGTGGAGTCACCGACGGGCGGCTGCGGTTCGGCGTCGGGGAGCTGGCTGAGCAGCGTGGTGAGGGAGCGGACGGCGTCCGGGTCCGCACCGGCCGGGAGGATCCTGGTGGGCATGCGGGCCGCCTCTCACTTGTCCGTCGCGAGTTCGTAGGTGCGGTCCTTGTCCGGGACGCTGGTCTCGCTGCCGGGCGCCACCAGCGCGAGCCGGACCCGCTGGGCGAAGGACTCGGCGTAGGTGATCCGCTGGGCGTCGAGGGTGGACAGCGCGAAGGTGATGGGGACGGCCTCGGTGGGCTGCTGGTTCTTGTCGCGGTCGGGGTCGAGCGCGGTGATCTGGCCGACGTCGAGGACCCGGGCGTTGGTGACGATGATCTTCGACTGGTCCGGGTCGCCCTCCTTCTTCCCCTCGAAGGTGGCGTACACGTTGACCCGAGACCCCGGGGTGATCTTGCCGGCGACTCCGGTCGCCGCGTCGATCATGATGGCGACCTCCTGCTGGCCGGGCTGGAGGGCCGGCTGGTCGACGACCATGTCGGTCTGCAGCAGGGAGCCGGCGCGCAGGGTGGTCACGGCGATCTTGCCCTGGATCTGCCGGAGGTCGGTGACGGCATTGCCGGACAGCCACCGCTTCGGCATCTTGATCTTCTCGAACTGGCCCGTGTTCAGCGCGGTGTACGGCTTCACGTCGGACCTGACCCGATAGGCGCTGACCTCGGGCCCGACCTTGGACTGGACGTCGTCGACGACGGAGAGCACGCCGGCGAACGCGCCGAGAGCGCACAGGACAGACAGGATCAGGAGTATCACGCCGCGGCGCTGACGGGAGTTCATGAACCGTGCAACCTCATTGGGGGAATCGGTCGAGCGGGATGTGAGTGACGTCCGTGCGGGTCAGGCGGGCGTTCGTTGTTCCAGAGCACGGGGCGCGGGAGGCTCGTACACGGGCGGGGTGGCCGAGCAGAACACGCACAGGTCGCCGATGACGTCGAGGCCGCACCAGTGGCATCTGGACTGCCGTACCGAGGTCACCAGTTGGTACAGGACCGACAGGTCGGCGAGATGGCCGCAGAACTCGACCAGCCGCCCGGTCCCCCACCATCGCGAGGACTCGGCGGGCAACGGCGCCTCCCGCAGCCCGTACGGACCCCACTCCTCGGCGAGCCCGGCGATCCAGTCCGTCTGGAGCTGTCCCTTGGCGACGAGCATCCATGTGCTGAACTCTGGTCCCTTGAGTGTGGCACCGGGTGCGACCTTGACGAGCTGCGGATCGGGATGGGCGACGACGGCGAACTGGCTGCCCGGCACCCATGACTTGGCGTGCGCCTTGAGCCCGACGGGCACCCGGTCGAGCCGGGCGACCGACCCGAGGACGGCACCGGCGTGGACGTAGTGGGTGAGCAGCCGCCCGGCGGAGGCCAGCACACCCGGGCTGAGGTCGCAGGAGGCGAGCTGCCGCAGCTGCCGGGCCAGGACGGCCGTGCCGAGCGGGGGCAGTTCGGGCCGGAAGAAGGCGATGCGATCGCTCTCCAGCAACGACCGCAGGGTGTACAGCCGCCGCACCACCGGCTCCGGAGCGGCCTGGGAGCACACGACCACGACATATCCGTACTGCTCGATCAGGGCGTGGAGTTCGGTGAGGGCGTGATCCAGCGGGCGCTGGTCGAGGTCGCGCAGCACGGCGGCGGGCATGGTCCGTTCGTCCTGCGCCGGCAGTGCCATGTCGGCACTGGTCACGGCAATGACAGTTGGCACGCGCAGCTCCCCGCTCTTCACACCCTTCGGCCCACCGGCGTAACTCCAATGCGCCAGGACGACTTCATTGCGTGACTACCTGAGCACTGTATCCACGCCCCGATGACCGGAGAACAGCGTTTGTGTAGCTCGTGCGGAACTCTCTGGGCACAAGTCCCGCCAAAACCGGACAGGTTGAGCGGATGAACTTCTCGGCGACGGAGATGGTTTTGGTCTGGACCTCTTGACAGTGAGATTGGTCTGGACCAACTTGTAGGCCAACGGTGGCCACCGTCCCTCACCCCTCTCCCCGCAGACTCCCCACCGGAGGCCCCAGTGGACCGCGCACCAGGCATGCCCAGACGCAGAGGACGGATCGCGATGTGGTCCGCCGCCACCGCCCTCGCCCTCTCACTGGCGGGCCTCACCGCAACCCCCGCGTCCGCAACGGACGTCAACAACGTCAAGAACGCCGGCTACGAGTCGGGCCTGACCAACTGGACCTGCACGGCGGGCAGCGGCACGACGGTCTCGTCCCCGGTCCACGGCGGCTCGTCGGCCCTGAAGGCGACCCCGGCCGGCCAGGACAACGCCCAGTGCACCCAGTCCGTGGCGGTGAAGCCCAACTCCACCTACACGCTGAGCGCGTGGGTGCAGGGCGGCTACTCCTACCTGGGCGTGACCGGCACCGGCACGACGGACGTCTCGACGTGGACGCCGGATTCGTCCTCGTGGAAGCAGCTGTCGACGACGTTCACGACCGGCTCGTCGACGACGTCGGTCACGGTGTACACGCACGGCTGGTACGGCCAGGCCGCGTACTACGCGGACGACGTCTCGGTCTACGGCCCGGACGGGGGCGGTGGCGGCGACCCGGCCCCCACCGTGCCGTCCACGCCTTCCGGCCTCTCGGTCTCCGGTACGACCTCCTCCTCGGTGGCGCTGTCATGGTCCGCGGTGTCGGGCGCGACCGGCTACAACGTCTACCGGGGCGGCACGAAGGTGACGGCGGTGACCGGCACATCGGCCACGATCACCGGCCTGTCGGCGTCGACGTCGTACTCCTTCCAGGTCACGGCGACGAACTCGGCGGGGGAGTCGGCGAAGTCGGCGGCGGTGACGGGAACGACGACATCCGGCAGCACCGGCGGAGGCGGCGGGAATCTCCCCAAGCACGCCGTGACGGGCTACTGGCAGAACTTCAACAACGGCGCGACGGTCCAGAAGATCTCGGACGTCCCCTCGGCCTACGACATCATCGCGGTGGCCTTCGCGGACGCGACCTCGACGCCGGGTGCGGTGTCGTTCAACCTGGACTCGGCGGGCCTCGGCGGCTACACGGTCGACCAGTTCAAGGCGGACATCAAGGCCAAGCAGGCGGCCGGCAAGAAGGTCGTCGTCTCCATTGGCGGCCAGAACGGCACGGTGTCGATCAACGACTCCACGTCGGCGGCGAACTTCGCGAACTCCGTCTACTCCCTGATGCAGACGTACGGCTTCGACGGCGTCGACATCGACCTGGAGAACGGCCTGAACGCGACCTACATGACGCAGGCGCTGCGCTCCCTGTCGTCGAAGGCGGGCTCGTCGCTGATCATCACGATGGCCCCGCAGACGATCGACATGCAGTCGACGTCGAACTCCTACTTCCAGACGGCGTTGAATGTGAAGGACATCCTGACCGTCGTCAACATGCAGTACTACAACAGCGGTTCCATGCTGGGCTGCGACGGCAAGGTGTACTCGCAGGGTTCGGTGGACTTCCTCACCGCCCTCGCCTGCATCCAGCTGGAGGGCGGCCTCTCCCCGTCCCAGGTGGGCCTCGGCCTGCCGGCGTCGACGAGCGGGGCGGGCAGCGGGTACGTGTCGCCGACCGTCGTGAACAACGCGCTGGACTGCCTGGCGAAGGGCACGGGGTGTGGTTCGTTCAAGCCGTCGAAGACGTACCCGGACCTGCGGGGCGCGATGACCTGGTCGACGAACTGGGACGCGGCTTCGGGGAACGCGTGGTCGAACTCGGTGGGGGCGCATGTGCACGGGATGCCGTAGCGGGGGGTTCTTGAGCCTCTCCGACTTCTCGGCGTGAGGACGCCCGGGCCCGATGGGGTCCGGGCGTCCTCGTATGCGGGTCTCTGCCGACGGACACATTCGGCCAAAGGGCCTCCACTGTGCCAAGTACCGCGTTGCTTCCGGCAACGTACCGATGTGATGATCCCGGGCATGGCTGATCACGGGGGTGGCGCCGACTCGTCGGGGCCGATACGCAGGTCGCGGCTGGCGGAGTATGCGGAGCCGGCCGACGCGGACGCATCTCCTGTGACTCCTGCTTCCTCCGAGGCAGAGGACATCGCACGCAGGCGCCGTGAGTTCGCTGCTGTGCTGGGCGAGTTCCGCCGTACGGCAGTGCTGCTACCCGTCGATGCGGAGGAGACCCCACTGACCGCCGACTACGGCGGCATCCGCTGGATCCTGGCCTTCTCGAACGAGTCGGCGCTTGCCCGGTTCGCGATCGCGAGGGGTGAGGGCGAGCGGGAGTGGGCGTATCAGCGGGTGCTGGGCGCCAGGCTGCTGGACGCGGCCGTGCCCGCTGTCGGGGTGCCGTGCGGCGTGGCCCTGGATGCAGCCAGTGGGGCTGAAGGGGTGCTGTTCCCGCCGGTGTCGGGGATCGTGCCGGACTCGGTGGCCGTGGACGTGAGGATTGGGGAGGCACCGCAGTGAGCGGGGGCGAAGGCGGCAAGGACATCCGGGCCGCAGGACTGGACGAGATCGCGAAGGGCATCACCCAGACGCTCGCCGAGCTGAAGGAGCTGGGCGTCGACAGTCTGGCCGGCGTGGGCCGTGGCTTCTCGAATCTGGAACTGTCCGGGCTCCAACTCGGACATGAGGGCCTGACATCCAAGTTCAAGTCCTACTGCGAGCGTTGGGAGTGGGGTGTGCGCGCCCTGGTGGTGGAGGGCAACACCTTCGCGGAGGACGTGGGTCTGTCGGCGGGCACCTTGTACGAGACGGACCAGTACGTCGGCGGCGCGCTGAAGGTCGGCTTCAACTCGGTGGTGGGCAACCCGTACGCGTCCGAGGAGGACGTCGAGAAGATGAGCTGGGGCCAACTCTCACAGGGCAGTGCCGACGCCCTCACCCACCCCGACTACAGCGGGGCGTCCTTCGACGAGGCCTGGCAGCACAGCAAGCAGAGCTTCAAGGACGCCGGGCGCGACGTCCTGACCGGATCGGTGGGGCTGCCGCCGGGCGTGACCATGGACGACATCAACCGGGCCACCGGGAACAGCGACGACTACAACCGCATGCTCGACGACACGTGGGGCCCGTCCCCCGAGGAGCGCGCCCGGGCGGCCGAGCAGCGGGGTGAGGGCTGATGGGGCTCGGTGACCTGACCAACGACCTCATCGGTGGTGCCGGGCACGTCATCGACTCCGGCAAGAAGTTCGTCGGAGAGGGCATCGACAAAGGCACCGACCTCATCGGTGCGGGCCTGGACAAGGCCGGTGCCCACGGCTGGGCGGACAAGGTCGAGAACTGGGGTGACGGGGCTGCATCCGCTCTGGGCGCCACCCCGGGCGAGCAGCAGCTCGGCGAGAGCGACGACCCGACCGACCTGGTGCACGGCAACGCGAAGGACATCCTGGCCACCGCCCAACACCTGAAGGACTTCCACAAGGCGTTCAACAACGTCGGCCAGGGCATGCGGAAGCTGGACTCCTCGCAGTGGCAGGGCGAGGCGGCGGAGACGTTCCGCGAGAAGTTCGCGATGCACCCGGTGAAGTGGCTGCATGCGGCGGACGCCTGCTCCAAGGCGGCAGCCGCCCTGGAGACGTACGCGGAGACGGTCACCTGGGCGCAGAAGCAGGCCAAGGACGCGATCGACCTGTACAAGGCGGGCACGGAGGCCTCCAAGAATGCGGCGACCGCGTACAAGAAGAAGGCCGACGCGTACAAAGCCGCGGTCGCATCTGGTGACAAGGACCCCGGCCCGAGCCCCGGTGACTTCCACGACCCCGGCACCGCCGACCGCAAACGGGCCGACGAGATCCTGGACGAGGCCCGCAAGCAGCGCAACACCGCTGCCGACACCGCCGCCAAGGCCGTCGACACGGCCCTCGCGCACGCCCCCGCCGAACCACCCCCGCTGACCCGGCTCAAGGTGGACGCGGCCGACGGCTTCGACGCGTTCAACACCGAGGCCGTCCACTTCGGCGGTGGCGCCGTAAAGGGCCTCTCGGGCCTGATGAACATGGCCCGCAGCGCCAACCCACTGGAGCCGTACAACCTCGCCCACCCCGCCGAGGCCCTCCAGCACCAGGCGATGACCCTGGCCGGCCTCGTCTCCGGCGTCACGCATCCGGAACGCACGCTGAAGCAGAACCTGGGCGACTTCATCAAGGATCCGGCCGAGTTCGGGGGACGGTTCGCTCCCCAGGTGCTGCTGACAGATGGGTTGGGGGTGGAGGCGAACGGGGTTCGGGCTGCGGCTGGGGAAAGGGCGGCGGCCGGGGACGCGGCAAGGGCAGCCATGAAGCGCGAGGGCGAGGCAGGTGCCGGGGAAGAGGCCGGGAACGCCGCCCGGCAGGCCGTGACCGATGACCCGTCGGCGCCCTCCCACGAGCAGAACAGCACGGTGAGCAAGGGCACCGACCCGATCAACCTCGCCACCGGCAAGATGTACCTGCCGCAGACGGACGTCACCCTCCCCGGGGTACTCCCCCTGGTCCTGAAGCGGCGAGTGGAGTCCGGCTACCACCTGGGCCGCTGGTTCGGCCCGTCCTGGTCCTCCACGTTGGACCAGCGCCTGGAGATCGACGCCGAGGGAGTCGTCTTCGTCACGGAGGACGGCCTGCTCCTGGCGTACCCGCACCCGGCTCCCGGCTTGCCGACCCTCCCGAGCCATGGCCCCCGCTGGCCCCTGGACCGTGTGGACGACGGCTACACGATCACGGACACGGGTACACACCGCACCTGGCACTTCGCCGACCGGGGCGAAAGCCTGGCGGTGCTGGAGCAGATGGACGACCGCAACGGCAATTGGATCACCTTCGAGTACGACGCGGAGGGCACTCCGCTGGCGGTGGTCTCCAGCAGTGGCCAGACTGTCCGCGTCACCACGGATTCCGGCCGCGTCACGGCTTTCCACCTGGCCACGACCGGTGAGGAGCTGAAGCGATACGGCTACACGGACGGCAACCTCACGGAGGTCTACAACTCCTCAGGCCTGCCTCTCCGTTTCACGTACGACGAGGCCGGCCGGATCACTTCCTGGACGGACACGAACGACCGCGGCTACAGGTACGAGTACGACGACCGGGACCGCTGCACAGCCGAGGGCGGCTCGGCGGGCCACATGACCCTGCGTCTGTCGTACGGGGAGCCGGACCCGGAAACCGGCCTGCGGACGACGACGGTGACGACGGGTGAGGGCCATACCCGCCGCTACCTGGTCAACGACATCTGGCAGGTGGTCGCGGAGATCGACGCCCTGGGTGCCACCACCCGCTACCACCGCGACCGCTACCACCGTCTGCTCTCCCAGACGGACCCGCTGGGCCACACGACGACGTTGCGCTACGACGACGAGGGCAACCTGACGTCGGTGGTCCGCCCGGACGGCCGCGAGGCGAGGGCGGAGTACAACGCACTCGGCCTGCCGGTGAAGGTGGTCAACCCGGACGGCACGACCGTACGCCAGACGTACGACGACCACGGCAACCGCACGTCGGTGACGGACGCGGCGGACCAGACGACCCACTTCACGTACACGGAGGCGGGCCACCTCACCTCCGTGACCGACCCACTCGGCAACACGACAAGGGTCGTCTGCGACCGCGCAGGCCTCCCCCTGGAGATCACGGACCCACTGGGCGCGACCACCCGCTACGAGCGGGACGCCCTGGGCCGCCCGACGGCGATCACGGACCCCGTCGGCGCTACGACGTCGCTGGAGTGGTCGACCGAGGGCCACTTGACCCGCCGCACGGCCCCGGACGGCACGACGGAGACGTGGACGTACGACGGCGAGGGCAACTGCACCAGCCACACCGACCCGATCGGCGGCGTCTCCCGCTTCGAGTACACCCACTTCGACCTGCTGACGGCACGCACGGGCCCGGACGGGGTCCGCTACGAGTTCGACCACGACAGCGAACTGCGCCTGACGAAGGTCACCAACCCGCAGGGCCTGACGTGGACGTACGAGTACGACGCTGCGGGCCGCCTGATGACGGAGACGGACTTCGACGACCGCACCCTGACGTACGCGTACGACCCCGCAGGTCGTCTCACCTCCCGGAGAAATGTTCTCGGGGAGGTGGTGTCTTTCGAGCGGAACGAACTGGGCCAGGTGATCCGCAAGGACACGGCCGACCAGATCACGACGTACGCCTACGACTTCACGGACCAGCTGGCGCAGGCAACAGGCTCCGACGGCACCACCCTCACCCTCCTCCGTGACCGCTACGGCCGCCTGCACTCGGAGACGGTCAACGGCCGCCCCCTGACGTGCACCTACGACGCCCTGGGCCGCCGCACCAGCCGCACGACCCCCACAGGCGCCACCACCACCTGGTCGTACGACGCCGTGGGCCGTCGCACTGGCATGGTGGCCTCGGGCCGCGCCATCGACTGCACGTACGACGAGGCAGGCCGCGAACTGACCCGTCGCTTTGACGGAACGATCGCGTGGGAGCACACCTTCGACGCACTGGGCCGCCTGACGACCCAGTCGGTGACAGGTGTCGAGGGCCGGACCGTCCAACACCGGGCGTACACCTACCGCGCCGACGGCAACCTGATCGGCATCGACGACCAGCTCACCGGCTCCCGCCGCTTCGACCTGGACGCGGCAGGCCGGGTGACGGCGGTACATGCGGCGGGCTGGACGGAGCGGTACGCGTACGACGAGGCGGGCAACCAGACGCAGGCAACCTGGCCGGCCAACCACCCCGGCCAGGAGGCAGTCGGCCCCCGCACCTACACAGGCACCCGCATCACACGCGCCGGCAACGTCCGCTACGAACACGACGCCCTGGGCCGCATCACCCTCCGTCAGAAAACCCGCCTGTCCCGCAAGCCGGACACCTGGCGCTACGAATGGGACGCCGAGGACCGCCTCACCGCGGTGACAACCCCGGACGGCACCCGCTGGCACTACACCTACGACCCTCTGGGCCGCCGCACCGCGAAACTCCGCCTCGCTGCAGACGGCGAAACGATCGTCGAACGGGTCGACTTCACCTGGGACGGCACCACCCTCTGCGAACAGACCACGACATCCCCCGACCTCCCCAACCCGGTCACCCTCACCTGGGACCACCAGGGCCTACGCCCCATCGCCCAAACAGAACGCATCACAGCGGCCGACACACCCCAGGACGAGATCGACTCCCGCTTCTTCGCCATCGTCACCGACCTGGTCGGCACCCCCAGCGAACTCATCGACGAACACGGCGACATCGCCTGGCACACCCGCAGCACTCTTTGGGGCACCACAGCCTGGAACACAGGCGCCACCGGCTACACCCCGCTCCGCTTCCCTGGTCAGTACTACGACCCCGAAACCGGCCTCCACTACAACTACTTCCGCCACTACGACTCTGAGTCCGCTCGGTACCTCACCCCTGACCCACTCGGGCTCACCCCCGCCCCCAACCCATCCTCATACGTGGCAAATCCACTTGTATGGACGGACCGCTTGGGGTTGGCACCGGACTATCCCAAGGGCGAGAAGGACAATCCGTTCGATCGCCGGGAGGAAGCAGAGCGGGCAGCCTTCGAAGCAGCAGGCGTACCCTATGGGGCCGTCCCTGACGCGGAATGGGTTGTTACGGACGTCAAATACCTGGCCCACATGCCCGGATATTTCTACTCCGATAACGTTACCCACCTGGGAAAGTTCCGGCAATTCGAGACACCAAGCGGATCTCGAGTCATTGTGGAGCACACATTCGACAAAGCCGGCCCTCATTTCCATGCAGGACAGCCAAAAATCGACCCGACGAGAACAGGAGTAAATTTCGGCTGGGACAACTCACCTGGAGACTTCTTCCGGTACAAAGACTCCTGGCAGCGGTATGATGCCATCGACAAGCCTGGCGGCGATCATCACTTCTTCTACAAGTACGGCTGGGGCTCATGATGGGAACACACGAAACGACCGAAGACGGCGAGATCGACTGGGAGTCAACGATCCGAAAATGCGGCCTCGAAATATCGCAAATTCCCCCAATCTCAGGCTCCTTGGATCCCGAGGTCGCGACCCTTGCAGTATCGAGCGGGAATGTCCGACCTGCCGTCACGGTGACAAAGAAGGAAAACTCCCTCAGCATCCTTGACACGCGGTGGCAGGAAGTGGCAGCACCGCTTTTCACCTCGCACGGCGGAGAATTCTTGATCATACTGTGGGGGCCGGGGTCGCTCAGAAAGGGATGGTTCCGCGTGCACGAGCCCAAGAATCTCGGAGCAGGATTGCCCTCCCGCGTCTGTGCCGTCATCGGCAGGCCAGAATTCTGCTGCCTCTCCCTCGACGGCAAAGCGCTGTACGCAGTCACAGCCGAACAGGGCGAATACTGGATCGTCACCCACGAGTTCAAATCTCAATGATCAGGAGTTCACCGAAACAAGCCGCTGACAGGATTCATCAAGGCCGCGAGGGAGTAGCACCCCACCCGAAAAGCGGCGACATTGCGAAATTCCTATAGAATCCACTGCAATAGATTCACTGCCCCTTCAGCGGCGACCGCCGTGACTGAATTCCGGTGACACAAGACGAAGGAGAATACGAGACGCCATCGCGATTCCGCCCGCTGCATGGCACCACATAAGTCGTGTTCTAGCCTGACAGCTCCTTCTGGACATTCCGCTCCTGTGTCGGCGGACAGTGACCCTACTGCCTCGTGGGCCACCGTCCCCACCCCGGCTCACTCCTCGGCGAACAGGTCCGCCGCATCCGTGGCATGCACAGCTCGCTGGGCCCAGACCTCGAGTTGGTCCAGGTCGGCGCAGGCGCTCACTCGTTCGCGGACGGCTTCGGGTACCGGGATGCCGCGCCACTCCAGGATGCGGAGCGTCATCTCCTGTCGATCCTGGATACGCCCCTCCTCGCGTACTTGCTCGGCCAGTGGGTGTCGCCAGAAGTACTGGATCGCCGTCATCAGGTCCCTCCACATCTGCTTCGCCTGGGGGTCGGCCAGGCATGAGTCGACGAACTGCACGAAGACCGCGGCACTGTCGGGGTCGATGGTCCGCAGGGCGGAGGCCAGGGACTCCAGTATGGCCGGAGCCTGCGGGCCGCGCCCGTGTGTCATGGCCGAGAGCACCGCAAGGGGGACGTCCCGCTCCGCCTGCCGTTCACTCGTGATCACCGGCACGTTGTCCGGGCCCAGCACCAGCGGACGCACCGTCAGTGAATGCCAGTCTCGGAAGCCGAGCTGGATCGGGCGCGACGCCCACTTGGCCGTGGCGCTGCTCTGGGTGATGACGATGAGTACGGGCTCGCAGCGGTACTTCTCGTAGAGGTAGGAGAGGTAGTAGGGCCAGCTGCCCCGCTTGCGGTCGTCCACCTTCCCCTGCGACTCCACCACAAGGAGATACGTGCCCTCGTCCGTCTCCGCCCGCAACAACGTGTCCACCCGCCGCTCGACCGGTTCGATCTCGGTGAGGTCCACGTTCAGCGCCGCGATCTCGTGAGGTTCGGGGAAGGGCACGTGCAGCACCCGCTGTAACGCCCTCGTCAGCAGCGCCGGGTCCTTCTGGAAGATCCGGTGCAGCGCCTCATGCGACGAGCCGACCATCAGCTCTCCTTACGTTCTAGGTGGGTTGGTTTCGGTCACTCG
>NZ_VISR01000023.1 GCF_007827595.1 Streptomyces sp. BK340 | reverse complement strand
ACGAGGACTTCCGCCCGGCACGCCGAGAGCACGCACCAGACGCCGCGAGGCCGCCCTTCGGGCGACGACGGGAATTTGACGACAGGACCTAGGACCGCGGGGGCCTCGGAAGGACCTCGAAGACGCCGGACAGGCCGGTGGCCCGCAGCAGCCTCAGGAAGCCAGGGGTGTCGGCGACCAGCCTCAGCCGGCCCCGCCGGGCCAGCGCCCGGTTCCGGGCCCGGCACAGGACCCCGAGCCCGGCGCAGTCGATGAACGCGACCGGCCGCAGATCGAGAACCAGGTCCTGGCACGGGCGCTCGGTCAGCGCGTCGAGCCGCTCGGACAGGGCGGGCAGGGTCAGCAGGTCGATCTCGCCGCGCAGCGGTACGACGACCGCCGCGTGGGCCGGGGGGTCGGCGGCCACCTGTGCCGGTCCCGACTGGTTCTCGGACATGACACCAGCCAAGCGATCTCCCGAGCCGCGAGGAAGGGCCGACCGGCCCCTTCCCCAGGCCCTCCGGGGCACCGTGCCGACCGGACCCGCGCCTTCGTAGGACTGTTTCGCTCTGCGGGCGGCACCGATCCGTTTCGAGGTGCACGATGGTGGAGTGACGCTTGTCGGCCGGGTGCACCACACCGTGCCGTGTCGTTCACCGCCAGAGGTGGGCGCCGCCCGGTCGGCCCCGTCACCCGGACCTCGGCCCGGAACCGGACGCCGAGCGGGAGCGCACGCCCTGCCCGGTGGCCGCCGGTACGCGAGAGGAGGCGGCGACCGATGACGCGGACACCTCCCACGAATGTGACCCGGGTGCGCTGGTGGCGATGGCGTCGAAACCCGCTGCGGCGGCACAGCGACGTCGTCGAGGCCTGGATCGTGCTGGTCACCTGGATACTCGTACTCGTGGGCGGCGTCGTCGCGGGGGCGGCCGCCGCCCTGTCGGTGGACTCGGCGTTCTCCGCGCGGCGGGCCCAGGTCCACGCGGTGTCCGCGGTCCTGACCGACGACGCGGCCAGGACCCCGCAGAACGGCAGCGGTTACGACGACGGCCGGGTGTGGGCCAGTGTCCGCTGGACCGGCCCGGACGGCTCGGTGCACACCGACCGGGCCAAGGTCTACCCGGGCGCCCCGGCCGGCAGCCGGCTCACGGTGTGGACGGACGGCGCGAACCGGATGGTGTCGCCGCCCCTGTCCACCGCGGAGGCGGCCCTGCAGTCGACCCTGACAGGCGTGCTCGCCGCCTCCTCGGCCGGTGTCGCCGTCTGGACCGGCGGCTGGCTGGTCCGTACCTGGCGCATGCACAGGCGCATGTCCGAGTGGGACGAGGAATGGAAGCGGATCGGCCCCGAGTGGCGGAACTACAGCAGCGGCGGAACCTGAGCAGAGCGCGAGCCTGCCGCGGTGCGTCGGTCGAGCCGGTCCGTGCCGTCGGTGACGTCGGTCTCCGGAAAGCCGTCACCTGGAGTCGCGGTCATGCCAGGCCGCCGCTGCCGTAGGGGGCGTAGAGGTCGAGCAGCCGGACCCGGGCGGCGTGCAGCCGCTGAGTCACCACGAGCCCGACCCAGACCGCGATCGCGCGCCCGAACTCGGGATCGGCGGCGCACTTCTCCAGGACCGCCCCGGCGTCGAACTCCCAGGCCCGCACCGGAGTCAGCGCCTCGCCGCCCAGTTGCCACAGGTGGGGCGGGAAGTGCCAGGACCAGCCGACCAGTTCGCCGTGCCCGAGCGACTCGATGACGGCGGGACGACGGCCGGGCACACGCAGGTCCAGGGCGACGGTCCCGGTCCGCACGATCCAGAAGCGGTCCGCGTGCCGGCCCTCCTCGAACAGCCGCGTCCCGGCCGCGAAAGAAGCCTCACGGGCGAGCTGCATCAACTGCACCCGATGCTCGGCCGGCAGGGCCGCGCTCATGGTGGTGACGGAGGTCATCGCTCCGGCTCCCTTCGCTCGAGACCCGTAGCCCTCGCGACCGTGGGGCTGCTGCTTCCAGACTGTGCTCGTCCGGCCCCGCCCACAACAGGCCACGCGGCCCCAGCAGACTCTCTGGGCTCAGTGGCACCGCTCGGTCACCAAGCGCACTTGCGTGGCTACCCGGGGTGGCGGAGTCCGTTCCGGGCGGCCGTCGGGACCCGTCGCCTCAGCCCCGCAACGCCTCGAACGCCTGCCGGGCGCCGATCCCGATCGCGAGGTCGATGTCCGGGGCCTGGCCGGCCCGCCGGTCCGCGCGGGTGAGCGCGGCCATGGCGACCCGGTCGCCGGACTCGGCCTGCACCACGCCGATCTCGTGCCGCAGATGGAGGAAGGTACCGGTCTTGCCGCTCCACCGCAGGGTGTCCGCGCGCAGTTCGCTCGCCAGCCGCTGGGTGAAGACCTGGAAGCCCATCAGCCGGCGCAGCTCGGCCGTGGCCCGGGGCCGGGAGATCTCGTCCGTCCACACGCGCTGCAACAGGTCCACCAGCGCCGCGGCCGAACCGAGGTTGGCGTGGTCCGGATCCAGGGTCTCGATGGTGTGCCGTCCGGCACGCTCGTCGCGGACGGCCAGTTCCAGCGCGAGCGAGAAGTCGTTGCCGGCGGCTCCGGCCGCGCAGTCGAACATGTGGTTCATCCGATGCCGGACCCGGATGCCACCGCAGCCCCATGCCCGCAGGCGGGAGTCGACATCCGCCACCGGCACCAGGCCGAACAGTGCGTCGGCGGCGGCGTTGTCGCTCACCGAGAGCATCAGGAGGAGAAGGTCACCGACGGCCACGGTGGCGGGGTGCCGGAACGCCGCGAGGCCGGTGCGGCCGACGCTGTTGGTGGCCGGATCCACCGTGACCGGGTGCGCCGGGTCGAGATCCCCGGCCGCGATCCGGTCCAGGACCACCAGGGCGAGCGGTACCTTGACGACCGACGCCAGGGGCACCATCTCGTCGATGTCGAAGCCGAGTTGTTCGCCGGAGTCCAGGTTGCGGGCGAGGAACGAGCCGCGGACCCCGAGCGCCACCCAGTCCGCCGTGATCGCCTCGGCGACATCGAGCAGGGCGCCGTCCCCGGCCACGTACGCCGGGCGGTACGCCGGTTGCGCGCTCATCCGCGTGCCGCCAGCCGGGCCGACGCGTCCTCGGCCGCCGGCCCGGCCCGTGTCGCTCCCGGTGCTCCGGCCGTGGCACCGGCCGCCGCCGCGAGCAGCGCGGCCAGCCAGTCCGGTACGTCCGCCGCCGCCTGCCGGCCCCGGGCTCCCCGCACCTCGTACCCGCGGTGCAGCGCGGCATCGGCCAGCGGCGCCCAACTCGCCCCGTGCTGCCGGGCGAAAGGCTCGGCGCACAGCAGCACCGCCCCGCCGGCCAAGGTCTCGGCGAGGGCCGTGGCCGCCGGTCCGGCCGGCCGCAGCAGGCCCTCCGGCAGCCCGGCGCGGGCGGCGGCCCGGAGCAGACGGTCCTGTGCGTACGGCACTTCGTCCTCGGCCAGGGTCAGGAGGGGCAGCGCGGCGGGCAGCCCGCCGGTCGTGACCCGGCTCCGGCGTGGCCGCAGGTCCTCCAGATGGATCGCACGCCGCCGCCTGCCGCTCGCTCCCGTGGTCGTCGGCTCCTGGACGTCGGGCGGTCCGGCCGAAGCCGGCCCCAGCGGTACCCGGATCCCGGCATGTTCGGGGGGAACGCGCACCAGGGCGTAGGCGAGCGAGCCGTCGGCGAGTCCGGAGACCCGTTCCGCCGGCGGCAGTTCGCGGATGGCGAGCGTGATCCCGCGCTCGGTGCCGGCGCGGATGACGCGCGCCAGCGCCACCGGGGCGCAGCCCGCGGGCACCCCTACGACACGCACCTGGGCCTGGCGGGCCGACCGCGCGGTCTGCCCGAGCCGCTGGGCCCGGTCCAGCACGTCCTGTGCGTACGGGAGCAGCAGCAGACCCAGTTCCGTCGCCGTGACCTGCCGTCGCGAACGGTCGAACAGCAGGCCCCCGAAGTGGGCCTCCAGTGTCTTGATACGGCGGCTGAGGAGCGGCTGGGCGATCCCGAGCCGGTCGGCCGCGCGCGAGAAGCTCAACTCGTCGACGGTCGCGACGTACGCCTCGAGGTGCGCGAGGAGATCCATCCCGAAGTCATATCAATAAGTTATGAGGCGTTCAAAGTTCCCTCTTGGACATGAGTGGACCACGGCTGTTTCGCTGGTCCCCGTCGAAGATCCACCAAGCCGACGACGGATGACTCGGGAGAACTCCGCACATGACCAGTGCCAATCCGCTGCCGCGCCGCCGCCTTTTCAAGGCCGGTCTCGCGCTCACCACCACCGCCGTGGTCGCCCCCGTCGCAGGGGCGCCGGCCGCCGCTGCCGCTCCGGATGCCGCAACGGCCGATCCGCACACCGAGTTGAGTGATCTGGAGCGGCGGTACGGGGCGCGGCTCGGCGTGTTCGCCCGCAACGTGCGTACCGGACGGACCGTGGCGTACCGCGCGGGGGAGCGGTTCGCGATGTGCTCGACGTTCAAGGCGTTCGCGGCGGCGGCCGTCCTGCGTGACCGCGGTGGCTGCGCACCGCTGGACAAGGTGATCAACTATCCGCCGAGCGACATCCTGCCGAACTCGCCGAGGACCGAGGAGCACCTGGCCACCGGCATGCGGGTGGGCGACCTGTGCGCGGCCGCGATCCAGTACAGCGACAACGCGGCCGGCAACCTCCTGTTGCGCCAGATCGGCGGGCCGGCCGGCCTCACCCGCTTCTTCCGGTCGCTCGGCGACCGGGTGAGCCGGCTGGACCGCTGGGAGACCGACCTCAACACGGCGATCCCGGGCGATCTGCGCGACACGACGACTCCGGAGGCCGTCGGGCGGAGCTTCGAGCGGCTGACCCTGGGCCGGGCCCTGGACGGCGCCGGCCGCGAGCAGCTCGTCACCTGGCTGAAGGGCAACACCACCAGCGCCCGACGGTTCGGTGCCGGGCTGCCCCGGGGCTGGGTCCTCGGTGACAAGACCGGGACCGGGGACTACGCCACCGCGAACGACATCGGCGTCGCCTGGACGACCCGGGGGACACCGGTCGTGCTGGCCGTGCTGTCCACGAAGGCCGAGAAGGACGCGCCGGTGGACGAAGCCCTGGTCGCCGACACGGCTCGCGTCCTGGCGCGCACCCTCGCCCCCGGCGAGTAGGCCGACGCCTCAGCCGACCGGGTCGCCCGCGGTCACGGGGTGGGTCTCCAGCTCCGGGGCGGACAGCAACTCTGCGACGAGCTCGGCGGAACCGCCGACGTACGTGCCGGCCAGGTCCACGTCACCGCCCACGCACCAGGCACGGTCCTCTGGCCACCAGAGGTCGGGCAGTTCGGCGAACTCGTCCAGGGTCAGTGGTGAGACGGCGTCGGCCAGGGTCCCGGCGAGCAGCACCTCGTCCCGGCCGGGCGTCGTGAACGTGGGGATCCCGTCGAACTCCCACCGGCCGTACCCGGACCACAGACCGAACCAGCAGCGCTCCGGGGTCCGGGTGTGGCGGCCCAGCACGGGGATCAGGGCCCGGGCGACATCGGGCGGGGTCGGTCCCTCGCCCGGATGCTCGTCCCACACGCCGGGCAGGCCGTGGTCGGAGCGGTTGTGGTGGTCGTGGTCCAGCCCGATGACCTCGTGCCAGCGCGTGGTCGGGGTCACCCGGGTGCCGTGCGCGGCGGCCACGGTCGACCAGCGCACCGGCCGCTCGTCCAGTGAGGCCGGATGCAGGATCCTCGCGTAGGCCGCGAATCCGGGCGCCGCGACTCCCGCGACGGTCCCCAGGGCGGCGTGCCCCGGGGCGGGTTCGGTGAGCCACGCGGCCGGGGAGAGGTCGGTGGTACGGACGTGGAGGCGTCCGTACCACTCCGGAGCGGGGTCCCTCTGGAGCGGGCGATGGTCGTTCACCCGCACATTCTTGCGGAGAGGGCAGGATTCGAACCTGCGTGGGCCCCGTGGGGCCCGACCTTGAGGCGTGCTCGTAGGTCCCCGATCAGCCACTCCGGGCACCTCTCCCTGTTCCCGGCTTCCGGTTTCCCGTGCCGTTCACATGTATGAGAGTGGCAGGAGCCGCTGACGGGGGACTGACGCTCCGCTGACGGGGTGCTCCGCCACCCGCCCCGCCGCACCGCCTCGGGGCGTCTGCGGGCTCGTTTTCTGAGTACGGGAACTCATGACGGCGACCCCGGCACCGGCCAGGATCGGCGCATGACGAAGATCGGAACGACGGGGGCCCGGGCCGGGATGGTCCCGCTGGCCTTACTGGCCGTGCTGGCGGCCGGATGCGGTACACAGCGCGCCGGGGGCGACGCCGGCGCGGGCGGGCCCTCGCGCAGTGCGGTGGCGTCGCCGAGCACACCCAAGGACTTTCCCTGCCCCGGCGAGAGCCCGACCGCCTCTCCGCAGCCGTCCACGGCCACTCCGAGCCCCACCGCACCGCCGACGGACCACTACGCCGAGAACCACGGATTCATGATCCCGTTCGAGCTGCACGGCAAGCGCCGCTGCCAGGGCCTCGCGGCCGTCGCGCGCGTCCGGGAGGCGCTCGAACCGCAGCGCAGGCGCGGCCGGTTCAGTCCCGAGAGCGTCCGCAAGGCCCTCGTCGGCCTCGGGTACTCCGGCGGGCAGGTGCAGGCGTACCCGGGCGACGGTGGCGTCGGCTTCCTGATCCAGGTCGACGACTACCCGGTGTGCGTGGAAGGCAGCCTGGCCGGGAACCCGGACCTGGACGGCGCCACGACCAAGGCGGACGCCTTCGGCGGCTACCCCGACCACGAGGGGTGCGACCAGCCCTCGGGTGGCCACTGACCGCACGGTTCCGGCCCAGGTCAGAGGCGTTGTTACCGACCAGTTTCCCAGTACCGCAAGTAACATGATGACCTTTGCTCTGGGTGTACCAGTCAGTCAACTCGGCGCGGTCCCAGGACGCGCCCTGCCCGGAGATCTCCATGTCCTCTTTCGATGACGCGCACAACGATCCGTTGGAAAGCGCTCGCTTCGCCTACGAGCAGCACGTGCAGACGTGCCGCCAGTGCCACGCGGACGCCGCGCCCTGTGCCGTGGCCAAGCATCTGCTGCGGCTCTACAACCTCGCCCGCCGGGACCGGCTCCGCGCCACGGGGCACCCGGCACAGTGACGCCGGGGCCCGGTGGCCGCCGTCAGACCGCGCCGCCGTACACCTCGTCCACGTTCGGACGCGGTGGCCGGCCGGTGCCGGTCGCCGGGCCCTGCGCGAAGGTGCGCAGCAGGTTCTCCGTGGTGCGCGTGACGAATCCGCGGGTGCGGCTGTCCATGCCGTGGTCGCGGCCGAGTTCGCCGGTGCCGGCGAGCAGGCCCTCCACCCAGCGCATGGTTCCGGTCGCGAACACCCCGGCACCGCTCGGGGCCGCGTAGTACGCCGAGTCGCTGTGGCTGGGGCGGCCGGCGCAGACGACCGGGGAGTGCGCGGTGATCTCCAGGGGGCCGGGAGCGGGGGAGACGGGCGTGACACGGTCGTACTCGACGCCCACCAGATGGGCGAAGGCGTCTCCAGGACGCACGCCGGTGCCGTCGTACAGCCAGTGATCGGCGGAGTGCACCACATACGGGGCGTCGACGGGATAGCCCTCGTACAGGACGCCGGTCAGCGAGGACTCCGGGTCGGCTGCGGGCGGGCTGCGGTAGTCGGTGGTCACCAGCGCCGGGTCGGACGCGTAGCGGGGGTCGGCGCGGTAGGACGTCTTGTAGCAGACCACCGTACGGTTGCCCGCCCGCTCCCCGTCCTCCAGACGGACCCGGCGGAAGCAGGTGTTCGCGCCTAGGAAGGCCACGTTCGTCCCGGCGTCCCGGGCGCGGGTGACGGACGCCCGCTGTTCGGGCGTCCAGTACTCGTCGTGCCCCAGGCAGACGACGGAATGCGCTCCGTGGAGCACCGACGGGTCCCGGTGGACGTCGACACCGGTGGTGTAGGCAAGCGGGATGCGCAGGCGTTCGGCCAGCACCACCAGTGCCCACTCGTAGACCAGGAACTTCTCGGCGCCGTTGCCCTCATAGGGACGGTCGAAGCTGACCGCGAGGGACCGGGTGGCGTACGCACCCGAGGAGCCCGCGTAGAGGCTGTATCCGCCCCAGCGGTTGTAGGCCTGCCAGGTGGCCGGGGCATGCAGCAGGACCGTGCGGCCCGCGGCCTCGGCGGAGCGGACGATCAGCGGGATGTGACGCTGGTGACCGGTGTCGGCCTCCAGCCGCAGCAGATAGGCGCCCTCCGGCCACCCGGTGGTGTCCATGCTCAGCGCGGTGGGCCAGTCGGCGCGCACGGTGCGGGTGGCGGGCAGCAGGTGCGGGGGCGGCTGGGCACGGCCGGGTATCCGCGATGAGGCCCATATGAGACGGGCCTGCCGGCCGCCGTACCAGCCGACGCGGAACGCCGAGACCCGGAACGAGGCGGCGCCGGTCGACACGTGCAGACCGCATTCCTGTCCGGGAGCGACGCTCACCTGGTCCGTGTAGCCGGCCACCGCGTCCGGCGGGCCCGCCGAGCGGATCCGCCAGTCGTCGGTGCCCGGCGCGTCCTGTTCGGCCTCCGGCCGCAGCGGACTGTCCCGGTGGGGTCGCGCGGGCGGGGTCGCGGGCGCGCAGGCGGCCGCCGTGGCCAGGCCCGCCCCCGCGCACAGGGCCAGGAAGCGCCGGCGGTCCACGGTGGGTATGCCGTGTGCTGGAATCACCACGCCTCCCGGATCCGGCCCGGTTCGTCCCCCGCCCAGGCTCCCGGTCCGGCTCCGCCTCCCGCAACCGCACGACGACTCCGGGGCGGAGGCACCGGCGGCGGACGGTCCCGGCGGGACACCGGGACGACGGCACCCGGGACGTGAACCGGGCGTTGTGCCGTAAGAGTGGTGTCGGGCCGTCTACAGCGGGGGATCCTCGGTGAGCTCCAGCAGCGTGCGGGCGCTCTGCCCGGCCAGGGGAGCGGCTCCGGGCGCGACCGGAAACAGACGGCCCCAGGCGCGGGCACGCCCCAGAGCGCTCAGCCGCCACGCGAGGTGCGCCGCGCGCCGGAGTTCCGCTGCCGTGTGTCCGGCTCCCGTCCACGGCTCAAGGTAGGCGTCGCGCAGGCGCGGCAACACCTCGGGCCCGTACCGGCCGCAGGCCCGCCGGGCGGTGACCTGCAGGCTGCAGAACGGGTGGGACACGGCCGCGTCGCCCCAGTCGAAGAAGGTGTACCGGCCCGGTTCCGGGTTGAACAACTGGCCGTCGTGCAGATCCGAGTGGTCGAGGGAGTCGGCGATGCCCGAGGCCGCGAGTTCGGCGCACCAGTCCACGAGCCGGGGCCGCAGCGTGTCGAGCCGTGCCCGTTCGTCCGGCCGCAGTGCCGTGTCCTCGGCGAGCAACGTGTCGAAGATCTCGGGCAGTTCCGCGGTCCGGGCGCTCGGGACACCCAGCCGTTCGATCTCGCGCGCATACGGGACCAGGGCATGCTGCATGCTCGCGTACCGGCGGAGAAGGTCCTCCCAGGCGCGCGGCTGCACGGTCTCCCGCTCGAGGACGTCCCGGAAGAGGGCGCCCCCGTCCGGCAGCAGGGACCAGCCGCGGTCGGCGTCGACCGCGAGCGGCTCCAGGACGTGCTCCGGCACCCAGCGGGCCAGCGCGGCGGTCAGCGCGCCCTCGAAGCCGCTGGCCTGCGGATTCGCCTTGAACCACACGGCCGCACGCCCGGCCACCGGCACCCGCACCAGGACGGACCACGGCCGCAGCCGCACCTGCAGCCGGCCGGTCACCCGCAGCCCGTGTGCCGCGAGCCCGGCCTCCACCCAGCCGAGGGCCGCGGTCCGCCAGGACTCCTGCTCCCAGGGAGTCACCGCGTCCGCGTACCGGCCCCGGTCCACGGTCGGCGACGCAAGATCGTACATCGGGCCATCTCAGCATCCCGCCCCGAGGTCGACCAGCGGTTTTCGCCCGGCGCCACGGTGCGCCGGGCCGTGACTTCCAATAGCCCAAACGCACAACACGCCTGATTTGTAAGCCATTTGTATGCTCGCGAACACATGTCTGGGGACTCCGGACTCCGGACGAGAGGCACGCCCGATGAGTCGTCTCGTAGCCACCGTTCTCGGGGACGTGGCCCTCGTCATCCTCGTGTCCTGGGTGTTCGGGGGCCTGACCCGGCGTCTCGGGCAGCCGGCGGTGATCGGCCAGATCCTCGCCGGGATCGCCCTCGGTCCGACCCTGCTGGGCCGGTTGCCCGGTGACCCGTCCGCGCGGCTGTTCCCCGCCGACGCGCGGCCGTTCCTGTCGGTACTGGCGCAGATCGCCGTCGTCCTGTTCCTGTTCGTCGCCGGCTACGAGATCGACTTCCGCACCTTCCGGGCGGGACGCACCGCGGTGAGCGTCGCGGTGGCGGCACTGCTGACCCCGATGGCGCTCGCCCTGGGGGCCATGGAACTGTGCGGTGGACTGTTCGCCGCCGTGGATCCCGGGCACGCGGGCCACCACTCGTTCGCGCCGTTCATGGCGGTGGGGCTCTCGATCACCGCGCTGCCCGTGCTGGCGGCCATCGTGCGGGAGCGCGGGGCCGCCGGCACTCCCGCGGGAACCGTGGCGATCGCGGCGGCCGGCTTCATGGACGTGGCGGCCTGGCTCGTGCTTTCGGCGGTGCTCAGCGACTCGGGTCAGGCCACCCGTCGGTCCTGGCCGGTCGCCCTGGCACTGCTGGCCGCCTTCGTCGCGTTCGTCCTCGGTGTGGTCCGGCCCGCGCTGCGCCGGTGGCTGAACCGGCCGGCCACGGTGCTGAGCAGTCCCGTTCCGGTGGCCCTGGTCTTCGCCCTGGGCAGCGCGTGGGTCACGGAGTCACTCGGCCTGCACGCCGTCTTCGGCGGGTTCCTCGCCGGGCTGGCCATGCCGCGCCGCGACGGTGCGCCGGGCGCCGACGTGCTGCGGCCGATGGAGCAGACCTCCGCAATGCTGCTGCCGCTGTTCTTCGTGTCCACGGGGCTGTCGGTCGACATCGGCACGCTGGGCGCGGACGGCTTCGGCCTGCTGGGGGTGCTCCTGGTGGTGGCGATCGCCGGCAAGGTCGTACCGGCCTACGGGGCGGCCCGGGTGCACGGCATGGACATCCGGCAGTCGGCCCTGGTCGCCGTCATGGTGAACACCCGAGGGCTCACCGAGCTGATCGTGCTGGACGTGGGCAGGACGGCGGGACTCATCGGCCAGGACCTGTACGCCGTCCTCGTCCTCATGGCCCTGGTGACCACCCTCATGACCGGTCCGCTGCTGCAGCTGATCGGGAGAGCGGACAGAGTGCGCGCCCCCCGGCCGTCGGTCAGAGCCTGAACCGAGTGCGCCCCGGCCGTCGGCCGGGGCGCACTCGTGGGGAGGGGCGGTGGTCAGACCTGCTGCCTGCGGCGCAGCGTGAGGTATGTGCCGGTGACGCCGGCGGCCAGCAGGGCGCCCACACCGAGGCCGACCGGGAGGGCCGGGATTTCCGAAGTGCCGGTGGTGGCGGCCGTGTTCTGCATCGCCGGGCCGGGCGTGATGCTCGTGGTCACCGGGGCGACGTGCCTGACGGGTCCGACGGACTTCACCGAGCCGTCCGAGTTCAGCAGCACCTGCTTGTTGTTCGGGTGCCGGAAGTCGAACATGCCTGCCAGGGAACCGGCCCTAGCGTCGAAGGAGTGGTCACCGACGCGGCCCGTGTGCCAGTTGTCCTCGATGAACCGGGTGACGGACGCCTGGTCGGTCAGCGTGTGGTCGACCTTGTCGACCTTGCTGTACGGCGAGATCACGAGCAGCGGCTGGCGGGTACCCGGACCACAGCGGTCGGCGTAACCGCCGGACGCCTTGGGGCCGTTCTGGCAGGCCGGGCTGTCGGTGGCCTTGCCGTTGGAGCCGAGCGAGGTGTCCTTCGAACCGTTGCGCGGAGCGGCGTACGCGTGGTCGTACCAGCCGTCGGAGTCGTCGTAGGCGACGACGACCGCGGTCGACTTCCACTGCGGCGAGCTCTGGATCGCGTTGATCTGCTTGACGAGGAAGTGCTGCTCGTCGAGCGGGTCGGAGTAGCCCGCGTGGCCGTCCTGGTACTCACCGGCCTTCACGAAGCTGACGGCCGGTAGCTTGCCCGCCTTGACCGCGGCGGTGAAGTCGGTCAGGTCGTAGTTGTGGTTGGCCTGCCCGTTGTGGCCGATCTCCGAGACACTCTTCGGCGGCAGGTGGTGCGGGTTTGCCGTCGACTTGTAGTACGCGAACGGGTTGTGGTGCGGGCTGTAGTCGGCGACGGCCGCACCGCCCGTGTTGGTGTGCGTGGTGTCGCACCTGGCGTACGACCCGGACGTCCCGTTCCACGCGGTCGAGGGCCGGAAGCCGCCCTGGAACCAGCCCCAGGACACCTTCTTCGCGTTGAGCCGGTCACCGATGTTGGCGCCCTGCATGGCCGCCAGCGCGTTGGTGCTGGTGTGGTCCTTGCCGGAGCAGTCGTCGAAGGCCGGGTCGGGGTCGTTGATCACCGTGCCCACGCCCTTCGCGTCGGGCGACTTGACGGTGTACGGGTCGGGCGTCGCCGTCCGCTTGCCGGTGGCCGGGTCGACGGAGACCACACCGTGCGTCTGACCGGAGACCAGGTTGAGCGCACCGGGCGTGGAGGGGCCGTAGACCGAGCTGAAGGAGCGGTCGGACAGGGAGTAGTGCTGGGCGTAGTTCCACAGCGCGGTGACGGTGTTGCCGTCGTAGTAGTCCATGACGAGGCCGGGCTCGCCGAACAGGCCCCCGCTGCACTTGTCGACCTCGGTGTTCTGCACGTACTGGTCGGCCTTGCCGCCGTTCGCCGCGTACTGCTCGGCCCCGTAGGAGTGGTTCTGGTCGCAGGTCATCGCCTGGGCGGGGGAGAGCCGCTTCGGCGTGTACTGGTTGGGGTTCGTCTTCAGCAGTCCGGCGTGGGCCAGGGTGTCGATGTTCCTGGGGGTGTTGCTCGACGCCTTGAACTTCGTGCCGTCCGTGTTGGCGGCCTTCGGGTACGTGGCGAAGTAGTGGTCGAAGGAGATGTTCTCGTCGAAGATCACGACGACGTGCTTGACGGGCGTCGCGGTGGAGGAGTGCCCGGCGGGCGCCGCCGCCCAGCCGGGCGCGTTGCTGCCGAGCACCGTGAGCGTCGCCGCTCCGGCGAGCGCCGTGATGCTCCGCGTCGCCGCTCGTCTTCCTCTGCTGGCCATGGTGGTTCACCCTCCGGGCGAGAACGTCTGTGCGTCGTACGAGCACGGATGCTGCGTGAGCGGCCGGGCGCTTCGGCGGAGGGGCGGTGGCGCGGGAGTGAACACCGGGTCAGGGATGCTGGGGCAAACCTTGACGGTGAATTGACCCGCCCGTCCGCCGAGTTGTCCGGACAGGCTCAGCCAAGCAGGGCCCGCCCGTACCAGTCCGCCGCGTCCCGCACGCCGGGCAGCGCGAAGAAGTAGCCGCCGCCGAACGGGGATGTGTAGTCGGTGAGCGGCTCGCCCGCCAGCCGGTGCTGCACTGTCTCGAACTGCCGTACCGGGTCCTGCTGGTAGCAGGTGAACAGCAGGCCCATGTCGAGGTTGCCGTTGCCGTCCATGCCCCGGTCGTAGTTGTAGGCGCGGCGCAGGATGCGCTGGTGGGCGGTGGCGGCGGTGCGGGGGTTGGCGAGGCGTATGTGGGCGTCCAGCGGGATGACGTCGCCCTTGGGATCGTCGGCGTACTTCGGTGTGTCGTGCTCGCGGTCGCCGTCCAGCGGCGCGCCGGACGAGCGGGCCCGGCCGAACATCCGCTCCTGCTCGCTCAGCGAGACCCGGTCCCAGAACTCCACCAGCATCCGGATCAGCCGGACGACCTGATAGCTGCCGCCCACCGCCCAGTCCGGCTCGTCCATGCCCTTGCCCACCCACACCAGGCGGTCCATCTCACCGGTGCTGTGCGCGTCCGGGTTGGCGGTGCCGTCCTTGAACCCCAGCAGATTGCGCGGGGTGCCGGAGGGCCGGGGCGGACTGGAGAAGCCGTCCAGGCGCCAGCGGACCTGCATGCCGCCCCGGGTGTGCCGGGCGATGTCGCGCAGGGCGTGCACAGCGGTGTCGGGGTCGTCGGCGTGCAGCTGGAGACCGAGGTCGCCGTGACACCACTCGGACCGCAGGTCGTCGTCGGGGAAGGCGGGCATGACGGTCAGTCGCCGGGGCCGCAGCGCGGCCAGCCCGAACCGGTCGTCGAAGAGCGAGGCGCCCACCCCGACGGTCACGCCCAGCGCGCCCGAGGGCAGCCGGTCGCCCAGGATGCCCGAGTCCGCGGGCGGCCCGGTGATGCCCACCGGGGACGGGGTCCCGCCCGAGGTCAGGAACCGGGCCCGGTCGGTGAGGGTGCGCAGCAGGTCGGTCAGGTCCGCCCGGTGTTCGGCGGTCACGTCGAGCGACACGAACACGCTGGTCCGGCGCGAGGGCGCGAGCACGGACGCCTGGTGGGTGCCGTGGAAGGGGACGACGGCCGCCGTGGGCGCGGCGGCACCGGTGGCGAGCCCGGCTCCCGCGAGGGCCGCACCGCGCAGGAAGCCGCGCCTGCCCACGGCGCCGGGTCGGTCTGTTCCGCTCACGCCGTCCTCCGGGGATCGCACAGGGTCGCCACCGACGCGAGCCGCTCGACCAGGTCGCCGAAGACCGAGTCGACGCGCTCCCGCCCGGCGCGGGGCAGGGCGGCCGGCGCGGGCCGGCGGCCGCCCTGCCGGAACCCGTCGAGCAGGTCCTGCGCGTGATCCAGGTCCCGGTCGAGGCCGGGCAGGTCGGAGTACCGGCCGACGAGCAGGGGGCGCAGCCGGGACAGCACCTCGCGGGTGCCCTCGAGGTTGGCACGGGCGGTGGCGAGGTTGCTGCCGCTGCCGTAGTCGGTCCGGCCGGTCAGCTCGAACTGCACGGTGTTCTCCAGGATCTCGTGCGCGCGCAGACCGAGCTGGGCCGGATCCATGCGGGTCCGCGACCAGCCGGCCCGCAGCCGGTTCACCGCCTTGACCAGCGCCGCCGCCGGGGCGCGCAGACGGCCCGCGGACTGTCCGTGCCACAGCCCGTACTCGACGCGGTGGAACCCGGTGAAGCCCCGGTCGGCCACCCCGGCGGGCAGCCCCGCGTCCGTGCCGTCGATCTGCTCGTCCGCGTCCCCGAAGGCGTCGTACGCCGCCCCCAGCCGCTCGTACTGCAGATGGGCCGGCAACCAGGCAGACCGGGCACCGGTGAGATCGCCGCGGTCGATGTCCCGGCCCAGCTTCCCCGTCAGCCGCACCAGCTCGTCCAGACCGCCGCCGACCCACTTCTGGTAGGCGAGCGCGGGCGGGATCAGGTCGTGCTCGGTGACCGGGGCCGCCCCCGGGCCGCGCCGCCCCGACGTGACGCGGACGCTGGGCCCGGTGACGGCGTCGGCGTCGTCGGGCACGCACTTGAAGGCGTACGTGCCCTTGCCCAGCCGGACGGTCAGCTGCCGTGTCGTACCCGGGCCGATGCCCTCCACCGCGCCGTACACCAGCTGGCTGCCGGGGTCCTCGAGATAGACCTCGGCGGCGCCGTCGGAGGCGTTGTGCAGGTCGAAGGTCTGCACCCCGGACGCAGGCCGGGTCCAGCCTCGACCACAGCGGCTGGGCGAGACCTCGATCGTGACGGACCGCGCGGCCCGTGCGGGGCGCCCGCCCACGAGGGAGAGCGCCAGCAGGGTCCCTCCCAGGGCGAGGGCGAAGGCGAGGAGCAGCACTCCAGCCGTTCGGAGAGCGACCGGCCGCGAGCCGAGGCGGGGCAACGGCATGGCGAGCCTTTCCGGAACGACGTACGCAGACGTCCACGCGGCCGAGCGCAACAGCTGTGCGAACACCGGCGGGACGGCCTCATGTTAGGCAGCGCTTCGCACCCGAACAGCCGTCCCGACGATTCATTGACCAGGAATTCCCTCCGGGTTCACCGGCGGTCGTCCGGCCCCGCAGGGTCAGGGCCGCTCCGTGAGCCGGAAGGTCTGGGCGGGGGAGTCGTCGCAGGTGCGCTGCGTCAGCTGGACACTGTCCGCGGCCGTGGACGCGGCGCTGAGACACCGGCCGCTGTGCCGGGCCACGAAGTGATAGCTGCCGTCGGCCTGTTGGACCGGGCTCCACTGCTGGTTCCCGCCGCCTCCGTAGGACCACAGCTGGAGCGGGGCACCGTCGGCGGTGGACCGGTCGGTGACGTCGACGACCTGCTGGGGGTTGCCACGGCTGGTGATGCGCACGTATCCGCTGTCGGTGGACCGGAACTGGTACTGCTGGGCGGCGGTCCCGTTGCAGGTGTACTGCTGGATCGCCGTGCCGTCGGCGGTGGCCGCGCCCCGGGCGTCCACGCAGGTGCCGTTGCCGGCGTTGCGCAGCGTGTACCAGGCGGTCTCGGAGATCGGGCCGGCCGGCGGCCGGCCGTCCGCGGCCCCGCCCAGCCACTTCAGGCCGTCGAGGACGAACCGGTTCTGCGTCTCGCTCGCGAAGGTCGAGGACAGAGGCGTGTCGGTGGCGTAGTCCATCGCGTTGTGGCCGAAGTTCGCGTACAGCATCCGGTACTTGGTGTTCGTCCACAGGATCGGGTAGTAGCCGCTGTGCCAGGTCTGGTCGGGGTCGGTGCCCAGCGGGAAGCTGCTGGGGTCCACGGAGGCCAGGATCCTGATGTCGGGGTTCTGGCGCAGGTCGTTGGACCAGCTGTACCACTCGCTGACCGACGTGGTGAACGTGGCCGGCAGGTTCTTCGTCGCGGGATGGGTACGGTCCTCCACGCGCAACACGGCCGTGGTCGGGCCCCAGGTGTTGGACCTGAAGTCGCCCGATCCCAGGAACTGGTTGTGGTACCAGGACCAGCCCGAGGCGTTCGTCGTGAACGCCGAGACGTGGAAGCCCATCCAGGCACCGCCGGAGCGCATGTACTGCTCGAACCCGGTCCGCTGGGCCGCCGTCTGCGGCAGGTCGTCGAGGAAGAGGACCACCTGGTAGGCGTTCACCCCGCCGTTGGCCAGCAGATCCCAGTTGTTGCTGGCGGTGTAGGTGAACCCGTTGGCCGCAGCCTGTTCGGGGAACCACTCGTTCGCTTCTTTGACGAAGCTGATGTGCGCCGCGTCCCAGGTGCCGTTGTACAGGGCCAGCACCTTGAAGGGCGCCGCCGCGGTCCGGTCCGCCGCCCGCGCGGGCGCACCGGCCATGCCGAGCAGCACGGCCAGGAGGAGAAGCAGTCGTAGGAGAAGAGAGCACGACGACGTTCTGACACCGAGCATGTGCCGCTCCTGTCGTGTGGGGGTTGCTGCAACGTAAAGGTCTGAACCAAGGTCGTCAAGAGGTGAAGTAACCGAGGAATCAGACGCGTTGGAGCATGCACTGCTTGAACCGTCCGACCGGGGCGATGGCCGGGAAGTCGCAGCCTCCGGCCCGGCCGGCACCGCGCCGATCCTGCCGGGCCTGCGATCGGGGCTCGGCAGTGCTGTACGCTCATGCAACTAATCGAGGTATACCGAAAAGAGGTATGCGTGTGCGCCGAGTCCAGGCTTCCCCTGTCCCGCTGGCCTACGGCGGGCATCCGGACCATGCCGCAGATCTGTTCCTGCCTGCGGAGGGGGCGGGGCCGGGCGTGCCGTTGGTGCTGTTCTTCCACGGCGGCTTCTGGCGTGCCGAGCACGATCGGCAGCATGTCGCGGGATTCGCCCGGGCCTTGGCGGCGCAGAGCGGCTGTGCGGTGGTCAGTGTCGAGTACCGCCGGGTCGGGGGCGGAGGGGGCTGGCCGGTCACGTTGACCGACGCGGCGCAGGCCGTCGACCGGCTGCCCCGCCTCGTCGCGCAGGCCGCGCCCGGCCGTGTCGACCCCGCGCGCGTGGTCTACGCCGGGCACTCGGCCGGCGGCCACCTCGCCCTGTGGGCCGCGCTACGGCACCGGCTGCCCGACGGCGCGCCAGGCCGGACCGAAACCCCGCCCGCCGTGCTCGGGGTGCTCGCCCTCGCCCCCACCGCGGACCTGGCGTGGGCCGACGAACTGGGCAGCGGCCGGGGCGCCGTCGCCGCCTTTCTCGGTGGCGCGAGGGAGAAGGTCCCGGACCGGTACGCCGCCGCCGACCCGTCAGCTCTGGGCGTCCCCGCAGGCCGTACGGTCGTGGTCCACGGCGCCCTCGACGAGGCGTTGCCCGTCGCCATGGCCCGCCGGTACACCGCACGGGTGGGCGCCACACTCCACGAGCTGCCCGGGGCCGGTCACTTCGACGTGATCGACCCCGGCGCGGCGGCCTGGCCCGTCGTGACCGAGGGGGTGCGGACCGTCGTCGCCGGGGTCGAGGTGTGAAGCGGGGTGCGGCCGCGCCCTGTTCAGCGAACGGGGAATCCGAAGGAGTACCCCTGCTGCTTCAGCCAGGGCAGCAGGGTGCTGAGTGCGGCCACGGTCTGCGAGCGGTCGCCGCCGGCGTCGTGGAAGAGCAGGGTCGGGCCGTTGTGCAACTCGCCCTTGACGGTGTTGACGATGGCGTCGGTGCCGGGCCGCTCGAAGTCCTTGGAGTCGACGTTCCAGCCCAGCGGCCGCATCCCGTGCGAGGCCGCGAGGTGCCGGCTGTACGGGGTGAACGCGCCGCCCGGGGCCCGGTAGTACATCGGCCGTACGCCCCCGGAGGCCTTCGTGATCTGGCGCTCGGCGTCCAGGATCTGCTGCGACTGGTAGGCCTGGGACTTCTTGTCCATGGTGGTGTCGTGCGACACCGTGTGGTCGCACAGCCGGTGCCCGGCCGCCACCACCTTCTTGACCATGTCGGGGTGCGCCTCAGCCTGGGTGCCGACCATGCAGAACGTCGCCTTCACGCCGTTGTCCTTGAGCACCTGCAGCACCTGCGGGGTCCACTGCGGGTCCGGGCCGTCGTCGATGGTGATGTTGACCGCGTGGTCGCCGCCGTCGGAGGCGTGGACGATCGTGGCGGACAGGGGCACCGCCTTCTTGGCGGCGGGGTGCGCCGGCTGGTGCCCACCAGGCTGGCCGGCCTGCGCGGTCCATACCGACGTGGCGGCGGCAACCGCCGTCACTCCGACCGCCGCCGCGACCACCCGGCCGTACCATCCCCGCCCGCCATGCCGTGCCATGTCCGCCCCGATCCTCGCCGTGTTGGTGGGTCCCCCCGTGCACCTGTCAGGACGGCATAAGTGGGCTGCGGGATCCGTCTGTTACGGATCACGGACAATTCCGGGGTACTTCCGGGACAGGTGCCGGAGCGGCCCGGCCGGAAGCCCTCGTTCCCCTGGGGCGGATCTCACCTCTCGTCCCCTATGCCCTGTTGATGCACCGTCGCTTCGGGGCTTGTGTGCCCCCTGCCCGGCGGCGGCCCGCCGTCGGTACGCGGCGGAATCCCGTGGGGGGGGGTGCGTGATCGCGGTGCTCGGCCGGCACCTGCAGCTGACGCGCTGCGGCGGCCCCCTCCCGTCCCGTTCATCCACCTGAACATTGCTCATGTGGGTGTACATGGCGCGGCGGGCTGTGCAAGGCTCGGTCAACTGCCCTTCCGCTGTGCCGAGTTGGAGGACGCGAGCCGATGGAGATCTCCCGACGTTCCGTACTGACCACGGCCGCCGGCGCCGCCGCCCTGCACGCGGTGCCGACGACAGTGGCCCGGGCGGCCGAGCGGACCCCCGCGGCGGACGTCCGTACGCTCAGGGCTGCCGCCGACTACGCGACCGGGAAACTCCGCACCGTCGCGCCGGGGGTGACGGCCTTTCCGGTCGGCACGAAGGCAGAGAAGTGGGTGTACTCGCAGAACGGCGACTGGGTCGGCGGCTTCTGGCCCGGCACGCTCTGGATGGCCTGGCTCTACAGCGGCGACGACACCTACCGCACCCTGGCACTCGACTCCGCGAAGAAGCTCGCTCCCCGCCAGACCGACACCACCACCCACGACCTCGGCTTCCTCTTCTACCCCTCCTGGGTCACCGCATGGCGCCTGACCGGCGACGACACCTGGCGGACCGGTGCCGTGCGGGCGGCCGACTCGTTGATCCGGCGCTACAACCCGGGCGGCCGCTTCATCCGGGCCTGGGGCGCCTTGAACGATCCGAACAACGCGGGCCGCGTCATCATGGACACGATGATGAACCTCGACCTGCTGGCCTTCGCGAGCGAGCAGACGGGCGACGGGAAGTACCTCGGCATCGCCGCGGAACACGCGAAGACCGCCCAGCGGGTGTTCCCGCGCCCGGACGGCTCGACCCCTCACGTGTACGACTTCGACCCCGCCACCGGCGTGCCGATCGGCCCCGGCACCGTGCAGGGCTACAGCCCCACGTCCTGCTGGGCGCGAGGGCAGGCCTGGGGCATCTACGGGTTCACCACGATCCACCGCCGCACCGGTGACCGGCAGTTCCTGACGACCGCACGCCGGCTCGCCGACTACGCGCTGGGCGCCCTCACCCCCGATCACGTCCCCGTGTGGGACTTCCGGGCACCCCAGCAGCCGTACGACGTCAAGGACGCCTCCGCCGGCGCGATCATGGCCTGCGGACTGCTGGACCTGTCCGCGGCGACGGGCAGGCCCGAGTACCGGGTAGCCGCCCTACGGCTGCTGACCGCGCTGGCGAAGACTTGTCTGACCAGGAACTCGACGCGTGCCGAGGCCGTCGTCGCCCGCTGCACCCGCAACCGCCCGGCCGAGGACGGAATCGAGATCTCCCTCCCGTACGCCGACTACTACCTCCTCGAAGGCATCCTGCGCGTCCTGCAGCCCCAGGACGTCGACCGGGCGATCGACCTGTCCGGCGCGAAATGAGGGCGACCGGGAGCCGATGCGACGTTACGGTGCCCTGATGCCCCTCTATCCGGAGATCGAGCCGTACGCACACGGCATGCTCGACGTCGGCGACCACAACCTCGTGTACTGGGAGACCTGCGGCAACCCCGAGGGCAAGCCGGCGGTCGTGCTGCACGGCGGTCCGGGATCCGGGTGCGGCCCCTACCCCCGACGCCTGTTCGACCCGGCTGCCTACCGGATCGTCCTGCTCGACCAGCGCGGCAGCGGCCGTTCGACACCGCACGCGAGTAACCACGAGACCGACATGAGCGTCAACACGACCGCGCACGTCATGGCCGACCTGGAGCTGCTGCGGCGGCACCTCGGCATCGAGCGCTGGCTGGTGTGGGGCGTGTCGTGGGGCTCGGTGCTGGCCCTGCGGTACGCGCAGACGCATCCGGAATCCGTCTCCGAGCTGGTGCTGACCGCAGTCGCGACAGGCTCCGACGCCGAGGTGGAGCTGCTCACCAGGGGACTCGGCAGGATCTTCCCGGAGGCCCACGACCGGTTCCTGGCCCAACTGCCGCCCGCCGAGCGCGACGGGAACCTCGCCGCGGCCTACAACCGGTTGCTGGAGTCCCGCGACCCCGCGGTACGGGAGCGGGCGGCGCGGGCCTGGACCGACTGGGAGACGGCGATCATCCCCGCACCACCGCGCTCCGTCGCCCGCTTCGAGGACCCCGCGTACCGCATGGGCTTCGCCCGCACCGTCACCCACTACTGGGGCAACGACCACTTCCTGGGCGACGGCGACGGCGTGGTCCTGCGCGACGCCCACCTCCTCGCGGGCATCCCCGGCACCCTCGTGCAGGGCTCACTCGACTTCGGCAACCTGCTCGGCATCGTCTGGCGCCTCCACCGGTCCTGGCCCGGCAGCGAGTTGGTCACCGTGGGCGACGCCGGCCACACCACCGGGGCACCCGGTGTGGCGCAGGCACTGGTGGCGGCGACGGACAAGTACCGGAAGTGAGGGCGAGGCAGGGGCTGGCCACGCACTCGAACACGCCTCGATCCCAGAGCCCGTCAGGTGAGCGGCCGCCGCGCGTACACCTCGATCTCGATCTTCATGCGAGGGTCGGCGAGACCGCAGACGAGCATCGTCGCGGCCGGGCGGACCTCGCCGAAGCAGCGCCGCAGGACCGGCCAGCAGGGCTCGAAGTCCTCGCGGTCGGGCAGCAGGTAACGCACCCGTACGACGTCCGCGAAGCCGCAGCCCGCCTCGGCCAGCGCGGCACCGATGTTGCGGAGGCACTGCTCGGCCTGTTCCACCACGTCGTCGGAGATGGTCATGGTGGCGTAGTCGAACCCGGTCGTCCCGGACACATGGACCCAGTCGCCGTCCACCACGGCACGGGCATACCCGATCTGTTCCTCGAAGGCCGAACCGCTGAGGATCGCACGTCGCTCTGTCATGCGCCGAACGCTAGGTGACCTGCATCGACACGTCCAATGCCGGGCAGGGCACGACCTGATGTCTCCAGGCGTATGACGCGACCCGGACTTCCCCTCGCGCAACTGCACGCCTTCGTCCTGCTCGCCGGGGAACTCCACTGCGGCCACGCGGCCGCCCGGCTCGGCATCGCCGGCCACCGCTGAGCTAGGGCTCGTCACTGGTCAACGACCTCGCGAGGCCCTGGACGGCACCCTCCTGAACGGGTTCCCGGGATTCCGGGTGATCTGGATCATCGGCCGGGGCGGCGGCACGCAACGCCGCCTCGACCCGGCGGTTGCTGGTCATGGTCGACGTGACGGCGGTCATGGCGAGGAGGAGACCGGCGGCGGTGTAGAGCGGGGTGCGTACGTCGTAGGTGGTGGCCAGCCAGCCGCCGAGGAAGGCGCCGAACGGGGCGGCGCACATGGCGAGCATGCGGGAGGTGGAGGCGACCCGGCCCATCAGGTGGGCGGGGACGACCGACTGTCGCAGGGAGGGGCCGAGCACCATCGTGGCGCCCATGCCCGCGCCGCAGACGGCCAGCGAGAGGCCGGCGACGTACGGGTTCGGGGCGGCGGCAAGGCCCAGGATGGCGAGTCCCTCGACTGCTGCCGTGCAGGTCAGTGCGGTGCCGGTGCCGAGCCGTCGGCCGAGGAAGGAGGCGATGCCCGCGCCGAGCAGACCGCCGGTGGCCTCCGCGGTGAGGAGCAGGCCGAAGCCGAAGGTGTCGATGCCGAGACGGTCGTGCGCGAAGAGGGCGAGTACGGTCTCCACAGCGAGGAAGGCGATGTTCCCGACCGCCGGACGCAGCGCGAGCCCGAGCAGCAACTGATCCCGGAATACGTACGAGGCGCCGGCCCGCGCCTGCCGCAGCAGCGACTCACGGGCCTGTGGTGCGGGCCGGGGTGCGGCAGGCAGCGACCGTACGAGCAGTGCGGAGAGCGCGAACGAGACCGCGTCGGCGAGCAGCGGAAACGCCCGCCCGAGCGCGAGCAGGGCACTGCCCGCAGGCGGCCCCGCGAAGCCGGACGCGGCGGTCTGGGCGCCGCGCAGGCGGGAGTTGGCGCGCTCCAGGAGCGCGGGGTCGCGGCCGAGCAGATCCGGCAGATAGGCCGTGGCGGCCGTGTCGAAGAGGAGTCCGCCGAGGCCGAGCAGGAAGGCGACGGCCGCGAGCAGCGGAATGCTCAGCACGTCGAGCGCGGCCGCTGCCGCCGGTATCGCGAGCAGCACCGCACGCGCCGCGTCCGTGACCCACATCGTGCGCCGACGGTCCCAGCGGTCCACCAACGCACCGCCGAGCACCCCGAACAGCAGCCACGGCAGCGTTCCGGTTGCCGTCACGACGGCGAGCGCCATCGGATCCCGCGTCAACGTCAGCGCGAGCAGCGGCAGCGCGGCATGAGTCACCCCGTCACCGAGCGAGGAGATCGTCTGCGCAGTCCACAGCCGTCCGAACCCGGTCGGCAGCTTCCGCACGTCTGAGGTCACTTGGCGTCTCCCTCGGCCTGCTCGTGCGAAGCCGGGTGGAACAGTGCGAAGACCAGTGACGCGTCCGGCAGTGACGGATCGGACAGCTCCCGGTACTCGTCCGCCAGTGCCTGCAGCCGCGCCCCCAGCTCCGCGAACTGCTCCTCGGTGAGCCGCAGATGCGCCATCCGCACGTGCCGTTCGCCATCCGCCGGCGCTGCCTCCAGGTCCGCCACCGCATGCCGCATCAGCACATCCGGGCCTCCCTCGCCCGGATCCGGCAGCACGATCGCCCGCGCGGCCATGGCGTAGTACCGCTCGGTGACCCCACGGACCTTCCGCGTTCGTACCACCTTCACCAGGCCGGCCCGTTCGAGCAGCCGTACGTGGTAGCTGGAACTCCCCTTCGCAAGGCCCACTCGCTCGGCGATCTGCGTGATCGTCGAGGGCTCGAAGCGGAGCACGGCCATGATCCGGTGACGCGTGAGATTGGAAACGGCGCGTAGCTGCTCGTCAGTGGTGACGTGGAACGTCTCGGGAAGATCATCGCTATGCATGCCTCCAATGGTCAACGCTTCTTGACCATTGGGCAAGGGGTTTTTCGCCCAGGCTTCCGGAATCGGCTGTTCCGCAGGTGAGGCCTGGGCTCCTGAACAAACTCGCCGAACTGCGCGAGCGCGGCGTCGGCTTCACCTCGCTGCACGAGAACCTGGACACCACCACCCCGGCGGACGGCTCGCCTTCCACGTCTTCGCCGCGCTCGCGGAACTCCTCCGCGAACTCATCGTCATGGGCGCCAAGGAGAGCCTCGCCGCGGCGCGTGGCCTGCTGCTGCCCGACGGCCGACCCGAACCCCCCTGGTCGCCCCCGTTCTCACCACGGTCGGCGGGGAACTGACCTGAGAGTGCAGGACAACGCGGCCGTCAGCGGCCGTAACGGCGTTCCCGGGCCGCGTACGACCGCAGGGCGCGCAGCAGGTCGATCTCGCGGAACGCCGGCCACAGGACGTCGACGAAGTGCACCTCGGCGTAGGCGGACTGCCACAGCAGGAAGCCGGAGAGCCGCTGTTCGCCGGACGTGCGGATGATGAAGTCGGTGTCGTGTCCGGCCGGCGAGTACAGGTTGTCGGTGATGTGCTCCAGGTCGAAGTCGGCGGCCAGCTCCGTGGGGTCGCCGCCCGCGCTGATGTGCTTGTCGAAGGCCGCCTTCACGGCGTCGACGATCTCGCGGCGGCCGCCGTAGCCGACGGCGACGTCGACCTTCAGCCCGCCCCGGCCCTGGGTGAGGGCGGCGGCCTCCTTGAGGACCCGGGCGGTGTTCCCGGGCAGCAGGTCGAGCGCGCCGATGATCTCGATCTCCCAGGGCTCCCCGGGGGCGCAGATGCGCCGGACGGTCTCCTCGATTATGTCGAGCAGGGGACCCAGTTCGTCGGCCGGCCGGTGGAGGTTGTCGTCCGACAGCATCCACAGCGTGACGTGCTTGATGCCGGCGTCGGTGCACCAGTGCAGGAAGTCCGTGACCTTGGCACCGCCGACGCGGTAGCCCTCCCGGACGTCCTGATGTCCCGCACCCCTGGCCCAGCGCCGGTTCCCGTCCAGCATGATCGCCACGTGCCGCGGCCGGGGCAGGCCTTCCAGCTTGCGGTTCAGGCGCCGTACATAGATCGCTTCCAACGCCGAACGCAAGGCCTTCATCGCCACGCCGATGTCCCTTCTCCTACCCGTGTTTAAGGGCGCAAGGATAGTGCCACCCTCCGAGCAGGGGCCACGCGGGAGTGGAGCCTTCCGTCCGCGCGAAGAGGCTACGCTGCGGGCGTGACCGGTCGACCGATGAGCCGCCGCGGCCTGTTGGAGGCCGTGGCCCTCGGTGCCCCGGCCCTCGCCCTGGCCGGCTGTGCCGGGGACGGCGGACCCGACCGGCGGCTCAGACTCGCGACGGGAGCGCCCGGTGGGCCGTACAACGCCTTCGGCAAGGCACTGGCCGCCGAGGCCGCCCGGGCCGTCCCCCGGCTGCACATCAGCCCGCTCAGTACCTCGGCCAGCGTGGACAACCTGCGCAGGCTCGGCGCCGGTTCGGCGGACCTGGGCCTGGCGATGGCGGACGCCGCCGAGGACGCCGTCCAGGGGCGGGAGCCGTTCTCGGACCGGGCCGCCGTGACTGCTCTCGCCCGCGTCTACGTCAACTACACGCACCTGGTCGTACCGGCCGACGGACCCGTGCGGTCCGTGGGGGATCTCGCGGGCCGGTCGGTCGCCACCGGCGCGGCGGGCTCCGGCGGACAGGTACTGGCGAACCGGCTGCTGCGGGTGACGGGTCTGACCGGCAAGCGGTCGGTACGGCAACGGCAGCTGGGCCTCGCCGCCTCGGTGCAGGCGCTGCGCACGGGCACGGTCGACGCGCTGATCTGGGCCGGGGGAGTGCCGACCCCCGCCCTGTCGGCGCTGGCCCGCGAACTCCCGTTGCGCTTCCTGCCACTGGAGGAACAGGCCGCCGTCCTGCGTGACACGTACGGCCCCGTCTACACCGCGGTCACCCTCCCGGCCGGCGTCTACGGTCGCACCGAACCGGTCGGCACCGTCGGGGTGGGCAACTATCTGCTGGCCCGCTCCCAGGTGCCGCAGCAGGCGGTGCGCGAGGTGCTCCAGGTGGTGTTCGACCGCTGGCGCGTGCTGCTGCGGGAGGTCACGGCGGGCGCCCGGCTCGAACCCAGGTTCGCCGTCGCCACGGGGGACGTACCTCTGCACCCCGGCGCGGTGGCCTACTACCGCTCGGTCTACGGCTGACCCGGCACCGGACCCGGCAGCCGCAGCTCCACCGCCAGGCCGTGGGGACGGTTGCCGGCCGTGGTGAGGTGACCCCCGCTGAGGCGGGCGATCTCGTCGGCGATGGCCAGGCCCAGACCACTGCCGGGCACGTTCTGATGCTCGGGCGCCCGGGCGAAACGCCGGACGAGCAGGGGGAGCTGATCGTCCGGCACCCCCGGGCCGTCGTCGGTGACGCGCACCACGACCTCCCCGTCCGCGAGCGCGGCCGTCACCGTGACCCGTCCGCCGCACGGGACGAACTTGACCGCGTTGTCGAGGACCGCGTCCAGGATCCGGCCGACGGCGTCCGGCACGGCCGGCGCCCGCAGCCCGTCCCGTACGGCGGCGGCACTCAACGCCAGCCCGGAGGCCTCGAACACCGGCTGCCACGCGGCCACCCGCTCACGCACCCCGCGGGACACGTCCTGCTCGGTCCGCTCCGCCGTCCCCGACTCCACCCGCGCCAGCGCGAGCAGGCCGTCGAGCAGTTCCTCCAGGCGCTCCGCCTCGTCGAGGGCGCGCGCGTGCTCCTTTCGGCCGGGGCCGGGCGCGAGATGCGGCTCGACGTTCTCCAGCTGGAGCACCAGGGTGGCCAGCGGGTTGCGCAGTTGGTGCGAGGCGTCGGCGACGAAGGCGCGCTGACGGCCGAGGGAGTCGGCGACCGCCTCGGCCATGTTGTCGAAGTGCAGACGCAGGCTGCGCAGCTCGGGCGGTCCCGTGTCGGATACGGCCCGGGTCTCCAGGCTGCCGGACGCCAGTGCGGCGACGGCCCGGTCGAGGTCACGGACCGGGCGCATCAGCCAGCGGGTGATGCCGGCCGCGACCAGGGCCGCGGCAGCGAACGCGGTGAGCGCCCCGCAGGCGACGATCGCCCAGCGCACGGTCACGTCCCGCCGGGCCGCGGTGGTCGGGACGGCCAGCAGGACGGCGCCGCTGACCCGTTCGTCCCGGCCGACCGGCTCGGCGAGCACCACCCGGTCCGGCCCCCACGGCCGAACGGTCGGCAGCCGCTCGGTGGACCGCCCGGTCAGCGCCCGGCCCAGGACGTCGTCCGCGGCCGACCGGGAGACCCCGGCCCCCGCCTGCGCGAGAGTCCGCCCCGCGGAGTCCACCACGGTCACCGAGGCGCCGTACAGCTCGGCGTACCGACTGATCTCGGTGGACAGCTCGGCACGGTCGGCGGCCGTCCGCACCCGGTCGGCCAGGTCGGCGAACCGCACCGCGTCGGCGCGCCGCTGGAGCAGCAGATGCTCCGTACGCCCGCTCGCGTACGAACCGGCCAGCGGAACCGACAGCAGCAGGGTCGCGGCCCCGATGAGCACCATCAGCACGGCCAGCAGCCTGCGCCTCATGGCCGGCGGCCGTCCCGGCCCTCGGTCCCGAGCTGGTATCCGAAGCCCCGCACCGTACGCACCACTTCGGCCCGGCCCGTCTTCGCGCGGATGCCCGCCACGTGCACGTCCAGGGACCGGGACGCGGCGAGGAAGGCATCGCCCCAGATCCGGTCCAGGATCTCCTCGCGGGAGTGCACCTCGTCCGGCCGGGCGGCGAGGAAGGCGAGGACGTCGAACTCGCGCCGGGTGAGCCGCACTTCCGCGCCGCCGACCGTGACCGTACGGCCCGCGATGTCGATCTCCACATCGCCGGTGCGCACCGGACCTTTGCCGCCGGCCGTGCCGCGGGCCGACGTCGCCCCGGTACGGCGGCGCACGGTGTCGATCCGGGCCATCAGCTCGTTCATCCGGAACGGCTTGACCACGTAGTCGTCCGCTCCGGCCCGCAGCCCCTGCACGATGTCGCGTTCCTCGCAGCGGGCCGTCACCACGATCAGCGGTGCGTCGCACACCGTGCGCAGCCGCCGCAGCAGCTCAAGGCCGTCGAGATCGGGCAGACCGAGGTCGAGCAGCACGAACTCGGCCGCGTGGACGTACCGCAGCGCGTCCAGGGCCCGGCCGGCCCTGCGCACAGTGTGCCCGCGCTGGGCGAGGGCCGTGGTCAGAGCCTGGGCCATTCGGTCGTCGTCCTCGACGAGCAGCGCGTCCATGTGAAGTCCTCGTGCCGTGGTGACCTGGGCGGCAGCTTACGGAAGCCGCACCGCCCGGGTCACCGTCGCGTCAGCCGGCGGCCTTCGCGGGAGCCCGGTCGCGACCGGTGTCCGCCTCGGCCTCGGCACGGCTGAGCGCCGCGTTGCGGGTGTCCGGCATCAGCACGTAGGTCACCAGCGACACGAGCGCGCACCCCGACACGTACCAGAAGAACACCTTCTCGTGACCGCTGTCCTTGAACCACAGGGCCACGTACTCCGCCGTCCCGCCGAACAGCGCGTTGGCGACGGCGTACGGCAGCGCCACCCCGAGGGCGCGCACCCGGGTGGGGAACAGCTCCGCCTTCACTGCGGCGTTGATCGAGGTGTACCCGGTGACGACGACCAGCGCGAGCAGGGACAGCCCCAGCGCCGGCCAGTACGAGGACGCCGAGCCCAGGGCGGTCATGATGGGGTACGTGCCCACCGTGCAGCCGACCGCGAAGGTGATCAGCAGCGGCCTGCGGCCGATCCGGTCCGAGAGCATCCCGGCGAAGGGCTGGAGCAGTGCGAAGACGGCGAGCGCGGTGAAACTCACCAGGGTGGCCGTGGACTTGGCCATGCCCGCGCTGCCGATCAGGTACTTGGTGAGATACGTGGTGTACGTGTAGTACGCCACCGTGCCGCCCAGGGTGAGCGCCATGACCAGCCCGGCCTCGCGGCGGTGCTGCCACAGCGCGCGGAGGGTGCCGCGCGCGGTGTCCGTACGGCCGTCCGCCCCGGACTCCTCGGTGAACGCCTCGGTTTCGGTCAGCCGCCGCCGCAGCCAGAACACCACCCCGGCGAAGAGCGCGCCGATGACGAACGGGATCCGCCACCCCCAGCTCTCCAGCTGGTCCGTGGTCAGGGTGTGCTGCATCGTGATGAGGATGGCGAGGCCGAGGAGCTGGCCGCACGTCATCGACACGTACTGGAACGAGGAGCCGAGCCCGCGCCGGTCGCGGGCGGACGCCTCGGTCAGATAGGTGGCGCTGGCGGCGTACTCGCCACCGATGCTCAGGCCCTGCAGCAGCCGGGCCACCAGCAGCACCACGGCGCCGAAGTAGCCGGCCTGGCCGTAGGTGGGCGCGACGGCGATGAGCAGGGCGGCCACCGACATCATGGTGACGGTGAGGGTGAGCGCGCTCTTGCGGCCGTGCCGGTCGGCCGCCCGCCCGAGGATCCACCCGCCGACCGGACGCATCAGGAAGCCGACGGCGAAGATGCCCGCCGTGTTCAGCAGCTTGGTGGTCTGGTTGTCGCCGGGGAAGAACGAGTCGGCGAAGTAGATCGCGAAGCTGGCGTAGACGAACCAGTCGTACCACTCGACGAGGTTTCCCAGGGACCCGCCGACGAGGGCGAGACGGCGGTTGCCCGGAGAGGCCGACGGCGGCTTTCCGGGCAGGGCGGCAGACGATGACATGGCGGCTCCAGGTGGGGAAATCCGGTGGGATCGGGGAGCGGGAGAGTGCCCCCGGAACCTGAGTGCGCCCGAGCATGCGGGCCGCCGCGGCGCCCGGACAAGGCCGGCCGCCCAGATCTAACATGCCGCTAAGAAAGCGGCTGCGAGCACCCCCGGGAAGGCGGCCACGGGCTCGTCACCCGCCCGGCGGGGCCGGAGGCGGGGCATGCCGCAGAGGGTAGTTGTCCAGGGCGTCGCAGGAGGTGAGGACGAGGCGGGCGATGTGCTCGTCCCGCATGATGCCTCACGCCACCGGCCGCCGCCTCGCCGAGCTGCTGCCCGACGCGCGGTACGTGGAGATCCCCGACGCCCGCACCCTGGTCCAGCTGGACAATCCGGCCGCCCTCACCGCGGAGATCCGCCGCTTCGTCAAGGAGCACCCGCTGCCCGGCGGGGGCTGAGCACGGCTCGGCCCCCGCCGGGCGCGGGTCACCCTTCGAGCGTCAGGTAGAGGCGGGTGCCCCGGGGCCGGAATCCGACCCGCTCATAGACGCGGCGCGACCCGTCGCCCGAGTACTCGAGCCAGACGGACGACGCCCCGCCCGCGAACGTGGTCCCGGCCAGGGCCGCCGTGATCGCGGCGGCGATGCCCCGGCCGCGGTACGCGGACCGGGTACCGACACCCGCCACCTCGGCCGTGCCGTGGGCGGGTGCCGAGCAGACGGCCGCACCGGCGCAGCCGCCGTCGGCGGCACGGACGAACCGCACGGCCCCGCCGCTCTCCTGGGTGCGCCGCAGCCGGGCCGCACCCTCCGGAGAAGCGGGGAACTCGCCGCCGAACGCCTCGGAGAGGGCGGTGTCGATCGCCGTGTAGTCCTCGTCGGTGTCCGGTGCCACCACCTCGATGCTCCCGGTCGGCACCGCCAGCGTGGCGGGGGTGCAGACCATGTACTCATGGACCGCCTCCGTCGCGAAGCCGGCCCGGCGCAGGGCCGGTTCGACGGCGGGTGCGGTGTCCGGGGCGAACTCCAGGCGGGGCTTGAGACCACGCTCACGGAACGCCCCGATCAGGTCGCTGACGTCCCGGCCGGTCGGCTCGGCGCCGGGGACCGGGGTCGCGTAGTTCACGTACGGGCTGGTGGTCGTGGGATCGATTCCCACGACGAAGCCCCCGACTTCGACCGTCGCCGGACGGCGCAGCAGGTTGGCGACGGCGAAATTCTGGACATCGGTGTGCACGATGAAGATGACCTCACGTTGGATGGCAGCCACGAGGGCTGCGGGTCCGGCCGGTCGGCCGGGAAAAGGGGATGTACGTGGGGCCGCCGTGAGGAGACGCGAGGGCACCGATGGCCGCTGCCGCGGAAGCGGGCGGGATCAGTGCCGACGGCGGCCGCTGGGGGACGCCGCGATCAATGGCTTCAGTCCTTCGTCGTGCATGAGTGAATGCAGATCAACTCCCCGAACACTGCCACACTCCGAGCGAGCGCGGCAAGCGGATGAGACACCGGGTGCCCGACCCGACCGGTCGTGCTTCAGCGTGTCGTCGTCAGCCGTGCGGCGTGCCGGGCGATGCGGGTGGCCGCGAACTCCGTGCCGGCCACGAAGCGCATCATCGGACCGAACATCGGGGCGGCGAGCGATCCGGTGAAGTACAGGCCGGGCACCGAGGATTCGAACGTCCCGGTCAGGGCGGGGGCCTTCGAGCCGGGCACGCACGCCACCGCGCCGCGTACGGCGGGTGACAGGAAGGGTATGACGTCCAGGTCGAGGCGATAGCCGGTGGCTGCGAGTACGTGGTCGACGGCGAGCGTGACGGCCCGGCCGTCCGGCTCCGCGAGTTCCAGATGCGCGGCGGAGCCGGCCGCCGTGGCGCGAGTGACGCGGCACGACGTGCGCACCGGCACGACACCCTCGACCCTGTCCCGCAGCCACCAGCCCCCCGACGGGCCCAGCGCACGCCGGAACAACAGCAGCCGCGCCTGCGAAGGGAGCAACCGCACCCCGCCCGGAGCCTTGCAGACCGCGGCCAGGACCCAGCCCGTGCCCAGTGGCGAGGCGGGCTTGGCCACTCGCTGGGTCCAGGGCCGGCCCAGATCCGGTGTCATGCCCCACAGCACGCGCTGCTCCCGGACCAACACCTGCACCTCCGCACCTGCCTCGTGCAGCAGCGCGGCGCTCTCCAGCGCGGACTGGCCGCCGCCGACGACGGCGACGCGCTGACCGGCGTACCGCGACAGGTCGGTGTGGTGGCTGGTGTGCGACACCAGGGCTCCGATGCCGGGGCCTTCGGGAGCCAGGCGCCGCAACTCGTCCGGGACGTGGGCGAGCCCGTTCAGACCGGTGGCCACGACGACGGCCGCGGCGGCGAGTTCGCGGCCGTCGTCCAGCCGAACGCCGAACCCGGTCGCCGCCTTGTCGACGGCCACCACGCGCGCGGGATCGACGTCACCGACGTACCGCTTCTGGAACCACTGCCCGTAGCGTACGAACACCTCGCACGGGATGGGCGTCAGCTCGGTCAGCTCCGGCTCGCCGTGCAGCCGCCGGAAGTCCGCGAGCCGCCCTCCGGGCCCGGGCGCGGACAGGTCCGTGGCCGCCGGTGTGGATTTCAGGAACATGCCGGTCGCCATCGCGTGGCGCCAACTGCCCATCACGTCGCCGAAGACGCGCACGGGTACGCCGACGGCCCGCAGGTGCGCGGCGACCGAGAGTCCGTACGGCCCGGCGCCGACCACGACGACCGGTGTCGCCGCCCTCCCCGCCGACGTCTGGGCATGGGTGTGGTGCTGTTCCGGAAGCGACTGTGTCACGCATCCCCCTGGTGGTCGACCCGCCCCCACTCCGCCGCCCAGTCTTACCCAAGCACCGGCATAGCGATGCGATATGGGGCATACATTGCTGAAATGTGGTCCAACCGTTGGCAGTTGACGGTCCGCGACCGCGCCGCACAGGCGAAGGCCGGCCCGCCGGCACCCCCGAGGGAGGCGTCGGCGGGCGACGTGCCGAGGGGTCAGCCCACGCGCAGTGTGAGGGCGGCCGTGTGGAGCTTGCCCCCGGTCCGGAACTGCAGGAAGAGCCGCCAGTTGCCCGCGGTGGGCAGTTCGGCGTGGAAGGACAGGGTCGGGCCACCGTGGTCGCCGTCGACCTTCGTGGTGGGGTGGAGGTGGGCGAACGCGGCGTCGCCCTCGTGGAAGGCGGTCAGGTGGGCGTAGGTGTCCAGGTAGGGCTGGAGGTCGGTGACGGGCTTGCCGTCCTTGGTGATCCGTACGGTCAGCGGGTGCGCCATGCCGGCCATGGGCTCGCCTGCCACGGTGACCCTGTATCCGTCGGCCGTCGTGCTGTCGGTCGCGGCGGGCAGCCGGGTCCGGGTGGCCGGGCCCGGGACCTTCGCCGTCCGGCTCAGCACGAAGTCCTTGCCCTTGCCGCTCCCGCTGTCCGGCGTGAAGGAGGCGAACATGCGCCATGAGCCGGACGTGAGGGAGGAGAGGCCGGCCGTCCAGGTGCCGTCCGGGGCCATCGTCGGGTGGATGTGCTGGAACCCGGTCAGGTCGGAGCGGATGGCGTAGAAGTGCATCCGCTTGGTCTGGTCGCGGGCGAAGCCGGTCACCGGCTTGCCGTCCGGGCCGGTGACCGCGAAGCGGTACGGGGTCTGCTTCCCGGCGGTCAGGGTGGTGTCGGAGCTGGTGAGGCGGTAACCGTCCGCGGCGTCGGCCAGGCCGTTGCCGGCGGTCCCGTGCTCCATGCCGGGCATGCCGTTCATCGAGGTGCCGGCTCCGGCCGCGGAGGTCGCGGACGGCTTGGCGCTGTGGTGCATGCCGGGCATGGCGGAGTCGTCGGAGGACCCGCAGGCGGCCAGCGTCAGGGCGAGGGCGGCTGCGGTGCCGGCGGCCGCGAGGGCACGCCGGCGACGGACGGTGGAACGGGTGGAAGCGAACATCGCTGGGGTGTCTTTCCGGGTGGCGCACCACGCCGGGTGGCGCGCGGGGCGATCAGGACGCTGCGGCCGGGCAGCCCGGAAAGGGACTGGTCCGGCGCGGTCCTGTCACGTCCGCGCGACGCACATCTGAAGGAGGAGGCCACGTCCGCCCGGTGGCCCGCGCCGCCCGGTCCCGCCGGGACGCCATGCGCGGTGCACGGCCCAGGCCGCCAGTGCGGCGAGTGCGAAGAGGGCGGTGAACGGCACCACGGGCAGCGGGATGCGCTGCTCGGCGGGGGTGGCGACGCACAGCTTCCCGTGCGCGGTCATGTCCTCCGGGGCCCGCAGTGTGCCGGACCGGGTCCGTACGGGCTCCGCCGATGCCGTCGCGGACTCGTGGCCGCCGTGCATGAGGACGGCCGGACCCGTCCGACCGTGACAGCCGTCGACGGCCGCGGCGGGGGAGCCGTGCATGAGGAACAGGCCGAGCAGGATCGCGCACGACGTCAGCAGCCGGGTGATGCCCGGCCTGCGGGTGCGTGCGCCGCCCATGATGACCTGTCCTCCCTCCAGCCGTCGCGGACCACCGGGACGTGGTCGGCGCTACGACAATACCTGGTGGGGGTACCCGAGAGGAAAAGGGCCGGACGGAAAAGACCGGAAGACATGAAGAAAGGCGACGGCATGAAGAAAGGCAAGGGGGCTCGACCACTCCTTGCCACTCTCAACGTATAGCGCACCGGGGGGCTTGCGGCAAGGCCCCCGTCGTGCCGCAGAATCACCGGCCGAAGCCACAACCTGCGGAAATACATGGGGGCAGTGATGATCGACGTGATCGTCGTCGGCGGAGGACCGACCGGCTTGATGCTGGCCGGCGAGCTGCGGCTGCACGGCGTGCACGTGGTCGTGCTGGAGAAGCTGACCGAGCCGACCGAGCAGTCCCGCGGGCAGGGCCTGCACGCGCGCAGCGTCGAGATGATGGACCAGCGCGGCCTGCTGGACCGGTTCCTGGCGGTCAGCGAGAAGTTCCAGGTCGGCGGCCTCTTCGGCGGCATCGCCAAGCCGTGGCCGGACCGGTTGGACACGGCTCACCCGTACGGCGTGGCCACCCCGCAGCCGGTCACGGAGCGGATCCTCGAGGAGCGTGCCCTCGAACTCGGCACCGAGATCCGGCGCGGCTGCGAAGTGGTCGGGCTGAGCCAGGACGGGGACGGGGTGGCCGTCGAGCTGGCGGACGGTACGCAGCTGCGCTCGCGCTACCTCGTCGGGTGCGACGGCGGCCGCAGCACGGTGCGCAAGCGGCTCGGCGTCGGATTCCCGGGCGAGCCCGCCAAGGTCGAGACGCTGCTGGGTGAGATGGAGGTGACCGAGGACCCGGCGACTATCGCGGCCGTGGTCGAGGAGGTCCGCAGGACTCAGCTGCGATTCGGTCTCAGCCCCAGCGGGGACCGGGTGTACCGCGTCGTCGTGCCGGCCGACGGCGTGGCCGAGGACCGTGCGACCGCGCCGACGCTCGAGGAGTTCAGGCAGCAGCTGCGTGCCTTCGCGGGCACCGACTTCGGTGTGCACTCGCCGCGCTGGCTGTCCCGGTTCGGCGATGCCACCCGGCAGGCCGAGCGCTACCGGGTCGGCCGGGTGCTGCTGGCCGGCGACGCGGCGCACATCCACCCGCCGACCGGCGGGCAGGGCCTCAACCTCGGCATCCAGGACGCGTTCAACCTCGGCTGGAAACTGGCCGCCGCGGTCGACGGCTGGGCGCCGGCGGGGCTGCTGGACAGCTACCACGCCGAACGGCACCCGGTGGGCGCCGCCGTGCTGGGCAACACCCGTGCGCAGATCACCCTGTTGGGGACCGATCCGGGTGCGGCCGCGCTACGGCAGCTGTTCTCGAAGCTGATGGACTTCGAGGAGGTGAACCGGTACGTGACCGGGCTCATCACTGCGGTCGAGGTCTGTTACGACTTCGGCGAGGGGCATGAACTGCTCGGCCGGCGGATGCGGGACGTGGGGCTGAAGCGGGGGCGCCTCTACGAGCTGATGCGCGACGGCCGCGGTCTGCTGCTCGACCAGACCGGCCGGCTCTCGGTGGCGGGCTGGGCGGACCGGGTCGACCACGTCGTGGACGTCAGTGAGGAACTGGACGTGCCGGCGGTGCTGCTGCGACCGGACGGCCACGTGGCGTGGGCGGGCGAGGACCAGCAGGAACTGCTCGGCCGGCTCCCCGAGTGGTTCGGGCCCGCCGCCGGCTGAACACGCATCCCCCGCACAGGTCACGCGGCTTCCGCGTGCTCCGGTGAGCCGCCCATCATCCGGAGCATCGCGGGGCCGCCGGTACGCAGGAAACGGACGACGAAGACCGCGGCGAGCAGCAGGAACGCGATGTTCAACCAGGTCGTGTAGTCCCAGCTGACGCCTTTCGCGGGGAGTTGCGCATCGGCCTGGTCGGGGATCAGGCCGAGCCCGCCGAAGACGAACTCCACGACGTAACCGGCGACCGCCATCGCCACATAGAACGTGGCGAGGAGGAAGACCGCCGTCCGTGCCCCGTAGTACTTCCGGTAGATGTTCAGGATGGGCAGGATCACCAGGTCCGCGAAGATGAAGGCGATCACGCCGCCGAAGCTGATGCCGCCCTTCCACAGCACGACGGCCAGCGGCACGTTCCCGATCGAGCAGACGAACGCCGCGATCGCCACCACCGGGCCGATGAGCGGCCCGATCGCCTTCGCCACGGCCGGGTCGTCCGCGACGAAGAACGTGCGCCAGAACTCGTCCGGCACCCACGCGGCGATCGCCCCGGCGATGAGCAGACCCGCCACCAGGTCCCGCAGGATCGCCGCCCACTCCATGACGAAGATGTGCGACACGGAGGTGAACCCCTCGCGGGAGAACAGCCGCCGGGCGAAGCCGCCCTCGCCCTGCACGGACATGTCCATCGCCGCATGCCCCTCCATGGACCCCGCCAGCCCGCGGGCAGCCTGCTCACGTGCCTCGCGGAGCAGGCGCTCGCGCAGCAGGACACGGAAGAGGACGGCGAGCACGACGATCATCACCGGCCCCCCGACGAACTCCGCGGCGGTGAACTGCCAGCCCATCAGCAGCGCCAGGATCACGCCCAGTTCCACCACCAGGTTGGTCGAGGCGATCTCGAACGCCATCGCCGCGGTGAAGTTCGCGCCCTTGCTGAACAGCGAGCGGGCCAGCGCGACAGCCGCGTACGAACAGGAGGACGAGGCCACGCCGAGCCCCGCCGCCCGGGTGAGCGTACGGGGCCGGTCGTCCCCGAGCAGCCGTACGATCGTCGCCCGGCGCACCACCGCCTGGACCACGGCCGACAGGGCGAACCCCAGGATCAGTGCCCAGGTGATCGCCCAGGTCATCGAGCCGGCAATGGCCAGCGCGTGGCCGATCGCTTGCATGTGCGCACCTTTCGTGGCGGCGGCCTGTCTTGGTCGAGTCTGCATCGGGGTGTGGTGTCACGCATGCTGTGCCGGCAGAGGCCGCGGCAGGCGTCGCGCCAGGTGTCCGGCGCGGGCGAGGCCGCTGACGGCGGCGGCACAGGCCAGTCCGGTGCCGGTCAGGGCCGCCCAGGTGAGCCAGAACGCGTCGTGCCGTGCGGCGAAGTCCAGCAGTGTGCCCGTGACGAGGTTGCCGACGGTGATGCCCAGACCGGAGACGGTGCTGTAGAGGCCGTAGTGCGTGGCGACCAGACGGCCTCCGGACAGGGCGACGACCGTGTCCATCTCGAACGGATACGTCACCGCCGCTCCCGCCGAGAGCAGCACCACGGCCACGAACAGCGCGGCGGGCACCCCGACCGACGAGCCGTGCGGGGTGAGCGCCAGCGGGAGGAAGGCCAGTCCCATGGCGACCAGCCCCCGCACCAGCGCCTCGGCGGGCTCCCACCGCTCCTTCGCCCAGCCGGTCAGACGCAGCTGTCCCACGACGGCCACCGCGGCCGAGACCACGAAGAGACCGCTGGTCAGCGTCGTGCCGTGCGAGCCGAGAGCGTGGGCCGCGGTCAGCGGAAGGGCCAGGTAGATCTGGAAGGTCAGCACGTTCGAGCCGATCATCGCCGTGGCGAAGAGCAGGAACGGCCGGTTGGCGACGACCGTGCGCCACTGCGCGAGCACGTGGTCCCGCCCGGCGGCGCCCGGCTCGACGCGGCGGGCGGGCAGGGCCCGCCCCTGCAGCAGGGTGAGTGCGCAGAACACGGCCGCGGCCACCGCGCACACCAGGCTGAAGTCGGCGGCCAGCAGCGCGAGTCCGACCACCGGCCCGAGCAGCATGCCCGCCTGGTAGTAGACGTTGAACGTCGCGAAGGCGTCGACGCGGCGCTCACCCGCCTCGACGGCGAGACAGGCACGCACCGCCGGATTGAACAGGGCGCCGGCGAAGCCCGTGGCCGCGGAGGCGGCGACCAGGGCGGGCAGGCTGTCGACCCAGCCGAGCAGGCCGAAGCCCAGGGTGCGCAGGAGACACCCGGTCATGATCGGCGCCTTGTAGCCGAAGCGGTCGGCGAGGGTGCCGCCGATCAGGAACATGCCCTGCTGGGAGAAGTTGCGCACGCCGAGCACCAGACCGACCGCCCAGGCGGCCAGGCCCAGTCGGCCGGAGAGATGGGCGGCCAGGTAGGGCATGAGCATGTAGAAGGCGAGGTTGATGCCGAACTGGTTGGCCATCAGCAGCCTTACGGCGGGCGGGAAGGAGCGGGTCTGCCGCCACAGCTGCCTCATCGGGTGACGCCGGCCGGTCGCGGGGCGTCGCCGGTGGCGAGCGGGTCGACCACCCGGGTGCAGCGGGTCCAGCGGGTGACGGCCCGTACGCCGGGATGGGCGATCTCCTCGGGATCGTCGGCGGGAGGACGGCCGATCAGGTCGTGCGCATGGCAGTAGGCGTCGTCGTAGACCGTGCCGACGTAGCGCTGCGGGCCGTCGGGGAAGACGGCGACGATGCGCTCGCCGGCCGGCCGGGCGCGGGCCAGCCAGCGTGCGACGAGGGCGACGGCGCCGACGCTCCAGCCGCCGGTCGCGTAGTGGTCGCGGGCCAGTCGGCGGGCGGCCCACACCGCTTCCGGGGCGGCGACCCAGTGGACCTCGTCGAAGAGGCCGTAGGCGACGTTGCGCGGATGGATGCTGCTGCCCAGGCCGCGCATCAGGCGTGGCGCTGCGGGCTGCCCGAAGATCGTCGAGCCGGTCGCGTCGACGCCGACGACACGCAGCCCGGGGGAGTGACGGCGCAGCACGGAGGCGATGCCGGCCGAGTGCCCGCCGGTGCCGACGGAGACCACGAGGACGTCGACACGGCCCAGCCGGTCGGCCAGTTCACGGGCGATCGAGGCGTAGGCGGCGACGTTGTCGGGGTTGTTGTACTGGTCCGGGCACCACGCGCCGGGGTGCGCGGCCAGCAGTTCGGCGACACGGTCCCGCCGGGCCTGCTGCCAGCCGCCGGTGGGATGCGGGGCCCCGACCACCTCGACCTCGGCCCCGTGGGCGGTGAGGAGGCCGGTCATCAGGGGCTCCGTGCCGGTGTCCGTGACCACCGTGACGGGATGTCCGAAGGTGGCGCCGGCCAGGGCCAGGCCGAGGCCGAGGGTGCCGGAGGTGGACTCCACGATCCGTGCGCCGGGCCGCAGTTCTCCGCGTCCGCGGGCCGCGTGCACCATGTACAGGGCGGCGCGGTCCTTGATGCCGCCGGGGTTGTGTCCTTCGAGCTTGGCCCAGAAACCGCGTCCGGCGGCGGTGAAGGGCTCGCCGATCCACAGGACCGGGGTGTCCCCGACGAGTCCGGGGAGACTGCTGGTGGGGTCGTTCATGGCGTGCTTCTCCTGCGGCCGGGCCGCGTGCGGCCACCGGCCGTGGGTAGGGGGAGGACGGTGATCGGCGGCCACGCCCGCACCAGCGGGGGAGTCGGGCGTGGCCGAGGGGCGATCAGGTCCGCCACACGCCCAGGCGAGCCGGTGAGGGTCCCAGGGAGAAGTCGGCCGTCCCGGTGGCCGGAGGCTGCGTGGACGGCACCGGGCACGCCGGGCGGGAGACGGCCGTCGTGAGCGGCGGCGCCTCGTGGAGCGTCTGCAGGGCCCGGGCCGCGTCCCGCGGTGCCTGGATCGTCGGTTCGTCTCCGCCGCAGCAGTGTGATTCGTGGTCGTGGTCCGGGTCCGACGGCCGCAAGCCGGGATCCGCCGCGGGGGCGCCGGCCTGAGCGAGGGCCGCGCGGACGGCCGGGACGGTGTCCGACCGCGCCGAGGCCGGCGACGCGGGTCCGTGGGTGCAGGCCAGCAGGTGCATCAGGGCGGTCAGGAGCATCGCGACGGCCGCCACGGCGCGCAACGCCGAGCGGCTGCTGGGGTGATCCGGGCAGACCCTCACGGCGCAAAGAGTAATCGCAACATCACCCTAAGTTGTCTCCATGCGGGGTGTTTCGGCTCTCCGGTGCGGCACTTCCACGGCGTCCGCCTCCGACGGACGCGGCGGTCGGCTCTGTGCCCGCCGGCCGCTGCGTCCGCCCCGGGGTGAGCGCTGGGGCCACCACAGGACGTACGCGGCGGAGCCGACCGCGAAGGCGAGGCGGATGAAGCCCCGTGCCGAGTCGGAGGGGACCAGCAGGGCGCTGCCGTACAGGGAGATGAGGGCGACCCAGCTGACCCAGGGGACCAGACGGCGCTGGCCGATCGAGTCCCAGATCAGGGTGCCGAGGAGGACCGAGGCGTTGTAGTACGTGTACACGCTCGGGTCCAGGACGATCCGGGCGTCGGCGGCGAGCATCACGACCGCCGTCCAGCGGTGCCGGCGGACGGCCAGCGCGCCCAGGGCGATACCCAGGGCCATCTGGGCGGGGCGGTCCCACCAAGGGGTGGCGGCAGCGTGCACGCCGAACCAGCGCAAGGACGACGCCGGCTGGTTGGGAATGGCGAAGCGGGCCGCGGCCAGGGTCTCCATGTGGGTGAGGTAGAAGGGCAGCCAGGCCACGGCCACCAGACCGACCGCCCAGGCGGCGGAGCGCGGCCGCGCGGGGCGCGGCAGCGCCAGGAGGAGGGGCAGGAAGCCGACCGCCCAGGGTTTGGAGTCGACCGCCAGCGCCAGCAGGACACCGACCCAGGTCGTGTTGCCGCGGACCAGCGCCCGTACGGCCAGCGTGGTGAAGAACAGTGCCAGGACGTCGTCGAGATGCGCGAAACGCACCGAGACCTCGACCCACATCGGGATGAAGGCCGCCCCGGCGACCAGTACCCGCTGCTGGAGGCGCTTGTGGTTGAGCCCGGAGCCGCGGTAGTGGTCGGCGGCGGCACGGCCGACCAGTACCAGGATGTACAGGCCCAGGCCCGACATGAAGGCATCGGCGAGCTTCTCGCCCACCTCGATCGGGAACGGTTCGAACAGCGCGGCGACCAGGAAGCTGACCGGGCCGATCTGCAGCTCGGGGTGGTTGGCGTACAGCGCGAGGCCACCGCCCGGGATCTGACGGAACAGCAGTTGCTGACCGGTTCTCAGATAGTGCCAGGACACGGCCCCATGGCGCTCGGCCACGACGAACCAGACGGCCGTCCACAGGGCCAGCAGCGCGTTGTGCCACCGCACCGGGGAGCGCCCGATCCGGCCGATGCGCGCTCCGTCCCTGGATACGGCTCCCGCCGTCTCCCGGTTCCGCAACTTCCGTCCTTCCCCTCCGCCCGCCTCCGGCGGGACGGCCGAGGACCCGGGCACCGTACGGCGTCACTCCTCCAGAGGGGGCCCGGACATGGCGGGTTCCGTACGCCACGGCTTTCTCACGGTGCCTTACCAGACGCTTACTCGGCCCTCCCCGGCCTTCCCCGGGCCTCTCTCGACCGTCGCCTCGGCCATTCCCTCGGCCGTCCCCGGTTTCCCGTCTGCTGCGCTCGTCGGAAATCCGCCGAGGTTCGGCCCCCGATGTCGGATTTCCGGGCCCCGGCGGATACTGGCTGGCCCCGGCCGGTCCGACCCCGACGCGGCGTGTGGCGGTCGAGGGCGGTGCGGGAGCTCATGACCTCGCCGAGGTACAGCCGGAACTCGCCGTCACGCGGCCGGGACTCGACTTCACCCGGCCGGGACTCGCCGTCACCGGGCCGGGCGCTGGCGAGTCCGTCGGCATCCGGGTCGGTCCGCGGACCGGCGGGCCCGGTTCGCCTCGCGGGCGATCGCCCAGGCGTCCGCCACCGGACCCATGCGCCCGAGCTTGTCGGGGTTGACCACGGACCGGATGGTCTGGATCTGGCCGTCGAGCACGTCCAGCGTCCAGGTGTAATGCCTGCGCGGCAGATGGTGTACATCGCGGCTTGCGGGGCCGGTGCCCGTGGGGTGCGGGGCCCGGCGAGCTGCGGCTGCGCCGTGCGGATGCGAGTGCCGCGAAGCGTTGCCGTAGGCAGGCTGCGGCGGGGTCCGGGGTCCCCGGCCGGGTGTCCGGCGGGATGGTGTGTCAGAGCACAGCGAGTCGGTCCACGAGGAGTTGCACCCTCTGCTCGGCGTACTCCGGCGGCAGCCGTCCCGCCCGGGTCAGGGTCGCGATGCCGTGCAAGCACGCCCAGAACACCTCGGTGAACAGTCCCGGGTCGACGCCTTCCCCGGCAACCTCGCCGAGGCTCTCCATCAACGCGGCGAAGGCGTCCTTCAGCGGCTCCGGGGTGTCCTCCTGCGCGTACACCAGGCCGCCGTCGAGCTGGAACAAGGCGTCGTAGACCGCCGAGTTGCGCGCGGCGAAATCGAGATAGGCGCGCGCGAGGGCGACGACCCGGGCGCGCGGGTTGTCCGCGGCGGAGGTCGCGGCCCGCACCGCCGCGGCCATCTCGGCCGCGCCCTCCAGGGCGACGGCGCCGATGATCTCCCGCTTGCCGCGGAAGTGGCTGTAGAGGACGGGCTGGCTGTACTCGATGCGCTCCGCCAGCCGGCGCGTGGTGACCGCGTCCCAGCCCTGCTGCTCGGCGAGTTCACGGGCCGTGGCCACGATGAGGCGCTCACGGACCGCCCGTTCGCGTGCCTTGCGTTCATGTACCGACATAACTGGAATCCTAGCATCGCTAGACATGCAAGCGGCAGTAGTACTAGCGTTGCCCATATCAGCTAGCAGCGCTAGATTTCTGGAGGGGCAACATGCTCAGCGCACTCGAGGTCATCACCACCGTGGTCGTCGGCCTGATGGTGGGAGTGGAGTTCTCCGTCGCCTTCGTCATGAACCCGATCTTCAACGCCCTCCCGGAGGACAGCAACCAGCTGGCCCACGCCCACGGGGGCCGGATGCTCGGCGCCGTGATGCCGTTCTGGTACGTCGGCTCACTCGTCCTCGCCGGCATCTGGGCCGTCGCCGGACGGCACCACCACGGCACCGGCCTCGTCGTCACCGCCGCCGCGCTGCTGGTCGTCAGCGTGATCATGTCGATCCTGCTGCTCGTCCCGATCAACAACCGGAACAAGAACTGGACCCCCGACAACCGACCCGACGACTGGAAGGAGCAGATGAACCGCTGGGACCGCTACCACTACGTCCGCGTCGCCGTCATCATCGCCGCCTTCGCCCTGCTGGTCGCCGCCCTCGTCTGATCAGTCCCCACTCGACTCAGCCGGCTCCACGAAGCTCACCGAGCCGGCGAAGACTCGCAGGGAGAAGAGCAATGTCGCTGAAGAAGATCAACACCCTCCTGGCCGCCGCCTTCATCCTTTTCATCCTCGGCCTGACCGCGACACTGATGGTGGTCAACGGCCTGCTGATAATGCGCGTGACCCGCAAGGTCGCGGCCGTTCCGGCAACGCCCGCCCCGCAGCCCGCCTGACGCCACCTCGGCGCGTGTCGGTTTGCGCCTGCCATCGATCCTGCTGGCTTATTCCGTGCCCGGCGGGACTGGCGGTTCGCTGGACTGCACCCGCGTCAGCCACCTTGCCCGCCTCGACCTCTCCCTCGCCGCGTGACCGAATACGGCCTCGGGGAACAGTCGACCAGTGGATGGCGGTAGCCCGGTTCCGGTCTGGCCGTCTCGTGAATGCCTCTCCCTTGTGAGCAATTGTCAAATTCTGTGGATCTGGTCCGCGCGGCCGGACGTCAGTTGGTTCAGAACCGAGTCCCGTCTCACAGGGTGGTGTTCGCCTGCCGCATGGCGGATGAGCTGCTAACTTCCGCGTCATGGCGAACCAGAGCGACGGCACAGATCTCCGAAGCCGGGTGGCCGATGCCGACAGCGGTGTCCTGTTGTTCGGCATCACGCCGCCCCGCCTGAGCAACACTCCCGAGCGGATCCGGGAGATCACCGCAGCCACCCTGGCACGGTTGGAGTCCCTCGATGTCGACGGTCTGGCGCTGTACGACATCGACGATGAGAGCGACCGTAATCCGGCGCAGCGGCCGTTTCCGTACCTGCCGACCATCGACCCTGCCGTGTACCACGCGGACTATCTCGGCAAGTGGAACCGCCCGGTGGTCGTCTACCGGTGCGTCGGCAAGTACTCCCGGACGGAGCTTCGGACCTGGCTGCGGACGGCCGACGCCGACCGGCTGCTCGGCGTCTTCGTCGGCGCGTCCTCGAAGGGGAAGGCGGTGCGGACCGGCCTGTCCGAGGCGCAGGACCTGCGCCGCGATGTCCGCCCAGACCTGCTGCTCGGTGCCGTGGCCATCACCGAACGCCCCGAGGAGCATCTGCGGCTCGTCGCCAAGCAGGTGGCCGGATGCGCGTACTTCATCTCGCAGGTCATCTACAGCGCCGACGCGGCGAAAAGCATGGTCTCCGACTACTACTACGCCTGCCGCGAGCGGGACCTCGAACCGAGGCCCGTCCTGTTCACGCTCTCGGTGTGCGGCTCGGTGAAGACGCTGGCGTTCCTCCAATGGCTCGGCGTCGACGTCCCGCGCTGGCTGGAGAACTCCCTGCGCCATGCGGACGACACCCTGGCCGAGTCGTACCAGCACTGCTTGGCGAACGCCCGGGACCTGATCGCCTTCTGCCGCAAGCTCGGCATGCCGTTCGGCTTCCTCGTGGAGAGCGTGTCCATCCGCAAGGTCGAGATCGACGCCTCGGTCGCCCTGGCCCACGAGCTCAGCAAGCTGCTCGGACGAGGTACACCCTCGGTGTGAAGCCGGGCGTGAACGTGCGGCTGTCGAATCCCGCGATCGGGACGCGGCTCAGGCCGCGCTGGCGTCCTCCCGTTCGACGAGGACGCCACGCTTGAAGCGGGCTCCGGCTCGCACGAGGGCGACCAGGTGCGGCGCATTGACCGCGCGCCAGCGTTCCTGGGCGGACTCGATCAGCTTGAACGTCATCGCCAGAGCGGCCGACCGCGACCCGGCGCCGCGGACCACGTCGAGCACCACCCCTGCCCGCGCTGCCGGACCTGAACCGGCTCGCCGCGCCGCTCGCGATCCGGCGAGGTCACCGGAACCTGTCACACCAGCCGCTTCACCAAGGTGCCCCGGCCCGCCCGGCTCCTACACGTGCCCACTCCTGCCGACCGCGGACCCGGCCGGCCCTGGCACCCCGGCACCGCGGCGTATTCGCGGCCGAGCCCAGACGGGGCTTGCACTGAGTGATGCGCGCGAGCTCTGTGGTACCCCGCAGTCTGCTGGTCGGCGATTGGCATGATGGGCGGCGGCAAGTCTCAGGTGTCTCCAGAGGAGCGACTATGGCGTTCAGGACCGGAGCCGCCGAACGGGACGATTGGTCCTATTCACCGGCTGTCGGCGTCGGACCGCTCCGGTTCGGTATGACTGTCGACGAAGTGGTCGAGGCCGCCGAGACAGTCGGACAGGCGAAGGTCAGCGCTTGTGCACGGGATCATGCGGTCTTCTCGCCGACTTGGAAGGTCGAAGTCCACCGTGACGGGGTGACTCCTTCTCAGCCTGCCGTCACGGCCTATGTGAGCCAGGCCGTGGGGCTGTTCTGCATCGCTGCCGACGCCGTACACGGTCCCCAGGTCGCGCACGACGGACTCCCGCTGGTCGGGAGAGACCTGTCGGAGCTGGAGAGCGACGCAATCGCGTATGCCGAGGCAACGAGCGTGCACTTTCGCTACACGCCCGAGGGCTACGCAGGACCGGACGATCCCGGGGTCGTCATGCGCGGGCAACTGGTCGGGCTGGTCCTCCGATCGCGCCCGTTGTTCATGGTGACGCGCGACGGCGCGAATACCGAATGGGACTCGATGCCCTCCGAGGAGTACCACGTCAACGGCCAGGCCACGGCCTGACGTCGTGTGACGCATGACGAGGGTGGAGGAGATACGCCCGCATACGCCAGCTCACCAGTCGAGGCACTCGGCTCGCGAAGCTGCCGCGAAGTGACAAGTGGCGGAGAGCAAGAAACTGTCAGCTGTTCCTCTGGGTGGGCAAGAGGTCAGCAGCAACAGGGGTACAGATGGCGCCGCGGCTGAGGTGGTGGTCGCGGGCCAGGCCCGGCGGCCGACTGGCCGCCCAGGTATGCCGCCCGACACGCGACGGCCCGGGCATCCGGAACTACGTGCACGTCTGGGATCCCGCGCGGCCCACCCCGCGGCGATCGAGCGTTGTGACTCCATCCTCGTGGGGCCGAAGCGCTCGCTGTCCCTGGAGGACGGCATCCGGTCCGCCCTGGACTGGATGCCGGTGCGCGACGAACTGGTGAAGGACTGAGGGCTGACACAGGGGGCGTGCGTAGACGCTCGGGCAGCAGCTTCTCCGGTGAACGGGCCGGTGGGGCGGCTCTGGGGCGACCGCCCTCGGCTGCCAAGCCCCCCGGCGCGGCCGACCCGCCACATGAGTGGAGTACTCAGGCGGCCGGGTGGTGGGCTCGGCGGGTGGGCGTGCCCGCTGGTACGCGGGGCGGGCGTGTGAACCGGACCGGGACTCCTGGGGAGTAGAGCACGCTTGTGGGCGCTCCTATGGGGGCGGGCAAGCCTGCGTTGGCGACGAGGGTTTGGTCGCAGTGGAGTAGCTCGGCGCGGTGGAGTGGCCAGCGAGGGTGAGCGTTGGGGAGGTACAAGGGGCGGCCGGCGAAGGTGCTGTGCATGCCCCAGCGGGCGGTGAGGAAGTGCTCGAGTTCGGTCGGTGTCTCGACCCGTTCGCCGACCCGTATCGCAAGGCTGCTGTGCGCGTTGCGAGGGCCGGGCCAGCGTCGGCTGCTGGTGTAGGTGATCGTCGGGCCCTCCTGGTGGATCTTCATCCTCGACCAGACGTAGGGAAGGCGGACGACGGTTCGTCCGATGGCGACGGGGATCAGGCGAGAAGCGTCCAGCGAGCGGAAGACGACGCCGCGTCGCCCATGGGTGTCTACGGAGTAGAGGCGCACATTGGTCTCGGGGAAGGAGCCGAGGTAGGGGATGCCGGGGAGGCGGAACCATCCGACGCGGTGCATCCGGAAGGCGACGAGTCCGACGTAGGTGATGCCGTGCAGCGTGTCCGGTCGGGTGCCGACCGGCAGGAGTGGGGCGACGTCTGCCGGATCGGCGGGCCAGTGGAGGAGGGCGAGGTCGAGCCAGGACTGGGTGAGGAGAGGGCGGTCCGCGGTGTGAGGCGGGTCGACGGTTATCGGTTCGGGTTCCACGCTGTGCGATGGCTGCGGCATCGGGCCAGTATCCCGAAGCGCCCTGCCCAACAGCCCGAGGCTGCGCCCGCTCCGGCGGGCCTCGGTTGTTCGTTGCGACGTCGCCAGCGCTTTGATGGCCTGTACGGCCTGCCGCGCGCCCGATGAACCGGTACGACGCACCACTCCGAGATCGTTCGGAGTGGTCTCGTAACGTCGGACCCGTCGGCGAGCGAGGTCCTGACCGATCCAGCCCTGGTCCGAACTGGTCGCCACGTCGTGCGATCCGGTGCCCACGCCCGACGTCATCCCCGGCCCGGCCCTTGCCCCCGAGGCACTCGACCCGCTGCCGATCGCCGCGCCATCCTCGCCCCCGCCGAACGGCTCGGCGCCGAACTCCGTCACCGGCAGGCGGTGCGATTCACCGCCAACGCCCGATCCGAACGAAACGGCCTGGGCCCGACCGTTGGCTGGACAGTGGGCTGCCCTGTTGCACCGAGAGGTGCAGCACTCCTCTGCGCGCTTCCGGCGTTCGCCCAGCTCACCCCCGATGGGCAAGCCCTTCACCCTTACCGACACCCCTTTCTCCGCGTAAGTCTGTTGAAGAGGACGTAGATCGGTACAGGCTGGCCCAGCCCAGAGTTCAGCCCAGTCCGGCTTCGTCCGGTCGTCGCGCCGGTGCCCGGACGGCTCTGGCGGCTCGGTCGGCTGCTGCGTCCGCCGCCGGCCCGCCAGAGGCGCCGCTGGTGGGGTGTGCACGTCTGGTGATGGAGGCCGTGGACGGCAGGTGAAGCCGACCTCGGCGAGCGATCTAAAGGATCATGCAGGTGGTGGTGGCGTGGGCGATCAGTTTGCCCTGGTCGTCGAGCACCTTGCCTTCGGCGGTCGCGGTGCGGCGGCCAGCGTGGATGACGATGCCCTCGGCGGTGAGGGTCTGGCCGTCGGTGCGGGCGGCGCGGATGTAGTTGACCTTGAGTTCGAGGGTGGTGTAGCCGGTGCCGGCGGGGAGGGTGGTGTGGACGGCGCAGCCCATGGCGGAGTCGAGGAGGGTGGCGGCGATGCCGCCGTGGACGGTGCCGAGGGGGTTGGCGAAGTCGGGGCGGGTGTCGAGGGAGATGACGATGCGGCCGTGGGCAACCTCGTCGAAGCGCATGCCGAGCAGGCGGCCGATGGAGGGGATGTCAGTGGGGCGTTCGGTCTGTACCCAGCGCATCAGTTCCAGGCCGGTCATGGCGGTGAGGTCGGTGGTGGTCACGGGTCGTTCTCCTTGCATGGTGCTGGTGGCGCCGCCTCGAGGGCGAGGTGTTCATCAGGCGGGGCGGGGCGGGGCGGGGCGGGGCTGGATGCGGGCGGGAGCATGCTTGTGCCAGGGGGGTGCGGCGATGGGGTCGGGCCAGGTGAGGTCAGTGAGGGTGTTCGGGGCGACGCCGATGCGTTCGGTGCCGCCCTCCTGGGCGGGCAGGTCGAGGCCAAAGCCGTTGGGCAGGGCCGCGTGCCCGCGCTGCAGGGGGTCGTCGCTCTCGACCACCGCCTCAGCGGTGCCTCGCTACGTGGTGCTCTGGGGCGAGGGCACCGTCGGACAGGCCCAGCGGCTTCGGCGTCGTGCGGGCTGACGCGCAGGGCGCCCTGCTGGTCGCGCTTGCGCCAGGTGTTGTCGCGGAAGACGGTGTCTGCGGTGAATGCCCTGATGGGGTGGGCAGTTGGGGCAGCCCGCCCCCGGGGGAAGGCGCCCGGGGCGCGGCTTGGTGCGGTCGGTGAGGTGCTGGTCAGCCGAGCGGGTTGGTGGTGTCGCGCAGGGTGGCCAGGGTCGGTGCGTACATACGGGCCTTGATGGTGCCGAGGGTGTCACCGGCCTTGTTCACCTGTGCCTGGGCGATTTCGATCGCGGTGGAGCGCACGGCTTCCTCGGTGACAGCATGGTCGACGATCCCGGTGGCCGCGGCGTCGGCGCCGCCGTAGCGGCGGGCGGTGAGCATCGCCTCGTGCGCGGTCTGCGGCGCCAGCCGGGAGAGGATGAGGGCGGCCATGCCAGGGGTGAAGGGGATGTTGATGTCCGCTTCGGGCAGGCACCAGTAGCCGCGGTCGGCGCGCATGACGCGGAAGTCGTGAGCGAGGGAGAACATCGCGCCGGCGGCGAAGGCGTGCCCCTGCAGCGCGGCCACCGTGATGACTGGCAGCGACAGCATCCGCGCGAACAGCTCATGGACGGTGACGACGTAGTCGTGGTACTGGTCGGCGTGGGCGGACAGCCAGTCCAGATCGAGCCCGTTGGAGTAGAACTTGCCGGTGGCGGCGGTGACCAGGGCGCGAGGGCCGTCCGCCTTCTCCACCTCGTCGAGCGCGGCGCTGACGGCGGTGAGCCAGTCGGGGTGGAAGCGGTTCTCACCGTCTCCCAGGTCGAGGACGAAGACGTTGTCCTGACGGTCGAGCGAGGGCATGGCGACTCCTTCGAGCTGTGTCGGTGAAGCGGCTGGGTGACTGCGGGCTACGACCGGGGACCGGATTCGGGACCGGGGCGGTCGCGCAGCGCGTGGAGGAGCAGTTCGTGGATCTCGGCGGAGACTGCCTCGATCGGGGCGGTGCTCTGCTCGGCCCGGCACATGATCACCGCGCCTTCCACCGCGGCGATCATGAAGGCACCGAGCCGGCGGCTGCGTTCCTCGCTCAGGCCGTGCCGGACGAAGAGGGCCGCGAGGGCCTCCTGCCAGCGGGCGAAGATGGCGGCGGCCGAGCGGGCAAGCTGGGGCGCATCGTCGTTGGTCTCCACGGCCACCGCCACGATCGGGCAGCCGGCCCGGAAGCCGCTCTTCACGAGCCGCTCACGCCACAGCAGGAAGAACGCGTCGACGGCCGCCACCGGGTCATCCGCCTGCATGGCGGCGTCGATCAGCCCCGTGAGGAAGTCCCCCGCCAGTGCCAACGCCTCCTCGACGAGCTGCGCCCGCCCGCCCGGGAAGTGGTGATACACCGAGCCCCGAGGAGCTCCGCTGTGGGCGAGCACCCGGTCGATGCTGGTCGCGCTCGCGCCGTATTCACGCAGCAGAGCTGCAGTACTGAGGATCATCCGGTCACGGCTTTCACTCCGGCGCGGGCTCATCTGCTCACCACCTTCCCCATGGCCGTACGGCCCACCAAACGGTCTACCTGTCAGTAACTTAAGGTGTATGCCATAGAACATGCAAGAGGAGCTGTGGGCGGTCGTCGCATCCGTACCGATGGCGTCGCTCGGCCGAAATGCACGCCGGCTGTGGCGGTGCCCTGGGCGCGCTCGGGTCAACACGCTGCCGGTCGGGTGCGGGCCGGAGTGGACTTGCCCGCGCCGGATGCGCCGATCAGCGCGATCAGCGCGATCAGCCCCTTCTCGGGCAGGTCCTGGTACGGCATGGAGGTCATGTGTCGTCACCTTGCGGGTGAAGGGAGCGGGCGGGCAGCCCAGGTCACGCCGCCCGGCGTTGTCGTTGATGGGGGCGGCGGCCTCGAGGAGGGGACAGGACGCGGCGCCGTCGCGGTCGGGCTCGATCTGCTCAGAGGCGCGTGAGTGCTGGTTTGAGCGGCGTCCACCTGGTGCGACCGACACGAGATGGCACGAGCTGCGGCAGTGCCGAACCGGCTTCACGGGCCCGTGTCAGTGGTGGCAGGCAGACTGTGCTGCATGACTTCGGCAACCGCGCATGACTATGCCTGGATACGTTCGTCCTCGTGGTTCGGCTACGCGCTCGATACCGGATACACCCTGACCCTGGTGCGGGGCGTTACGCCGGCGGACGTGCATCGGGTGATGGCGGCGGAGCCGCAGGGCACGTGTACAGGGGTGGACGCCTTCATCGAGCGGCAGGACGAACTACTTGACGGGACGGACTACTGGGAAGAGTCCTTCATCTCGGGTGCGTTCACCGTGCCGGGCGTCGACGAAGACTGGACGCTGGTCCTGCACTTCGACAGCGGCGTAGGGATGCAGCCACGTTTTCTGGAGGCTCTGTCGGCAGGCGGGCGCGCGGTGACGCACTCCAGCAACGGGGGCAAACCCATTCACCTCTTCCATTGGTACGAGGACGGAGAGCTTCGGACCACCTTCGAGTCGGCGACGGCAAGGGACGGCAGCACCCCCGACGCCCTGAACACGGTGATGCGTGAGGTTGGTTTCGCCCTCTCCGAGGAAGAGGCCGCATCCGGGACGCACGTCGACACCAAGGCAGCGGTCTTCGCCCTTGCTGAGCGGCTGACCGGTGTGCGGGTGACGGAGGAACTCGTTCGGGACGCCGAGTTCCAGCTCGGTCATGTGCCGGAAGAGCCCGCCGAGGAGTGGACCGGCGTCGTCATCGACATCACCGACGCCAACGGGGAGCGCCTGTACAAGGAATTCACCCGTGAGGAGGTCGATGCTGCTGTGGAGCGCGCCCGCGCCGAAGCCAATGCTCCGATTGTCATCCTCGGGCCTTCGTCCCCCGCTCCCTGACCCTTGCAGGAGCACCCGCTGCCACGGACTGGGGACCGGCGAACAGCCATGGGGTCGTGCTGGCAGCACGGTTGGATTCCCGGGCAGCCTCGGCGTGCTCAAGATGCTCCAGGACCAGTTGAACCGGCCGCGGAGGCAACTGCAGAAGGTTCCCATCGAGCTTCGGCTGGACCGTTGCCTCCTAACAGCGACGTCGTCGGCGGTTGGGGCGGCGCCCCCGCGGTCGACAGCAGATCCCTGGCGTAGGAGGTGGTCGGAGTTCGGGAACGCCCTCGTGGTTCGGCCAGTGCGAGATCCTGATGGGGCGGTCGGCGCCGCAGAGCGCCGTGTGAACGGCTTGGGTCTTCGGGACGATCGTGCTCTGGGCCGTGCCGAGGAGCTTGTTCAGCCGCTGGTCCAGCAGTCAGCGGGTGCAGTAGCCCCTTTGGGACAACAGGCCGTTGGCGCCGCATCCTAGATGATCAATTCCAAGGGATGCCTGCGGAGGGTGTGGGGGTGGGCGGCGGCCGAAGCCACCGCGAGACGGTCAGGCGACGGGCTGCCGGCCCTGGTTGTCGAGGTGGCAGCGAGCGGTCAGGCGTCAGGGGCGACTTCGGGGTGCGTGAACCGCACGGGCTTGCCCAGCGACCGCGCGCAGGCGATTTCGGCTCGGGTGCTGTCTCCGATGTAGTCGCCGACTACGAGCACCTCATCAGCGAGCCGGATCTTCGCCCGGTGCAGATCGTCGAGTCGGACCTTCAGCGCCTCGGCCTCAACAGGATCGGACCAAAGTTCGTGCGGCGACTTCATGTCACAGCCCGGTTTGACGACAATCTTTCCGGCTTTGGTCTCCCGCAGTTCGGCCTCGTTCATCTGGGTCATGAAGCGGGTGGAGCCGCAGATCACGACGATACGCGGGAGGCTCAACAGCTTCTTCGCGTCGGCGAGCTTCTCCTCGGGGGTGAGCAGTTGCGGGTATGACACTGGTTCCTCCTGGTGGTGTGGTCCAAGGGGGGCCTGCGGAGACGAGAACGAGGGTGTCCAAGATCGTTTTGTGACGAACGACGTGGCCACCCTCGCGACAGCACTCTATGCGGCGACCGACGACATGCTGAAGGAGCGTCCCGACCTGGCGCCGTGGCGCCCGCCGGTCGGCATTACGCCCTTCCGAAGCGATGCCGAACTGGTCACCCTCGCCACGATGCAGGCCATCCTCGGCTACACCTCCGAGGCCAATGGCTCCGCCATGACCGTGCCCACCTGCGCCGCCTCTTCCCCTACCTGCCCCAGCAGCCCGGCTGCAACAAGCGGCTGCGCAATGCCGCCGGTCTGTGCGAAGCATCAACCGGATCCTGGCCACCACCACCTCGGTGTGGAGCGACGACGTATGGGTCGTGGACTCCACCCCGGTGGAATGCGGCCGCTCCCGCGAGACCGTCAAACCCTCCGACCTGGCAGGTTGGGCCGAATACGGCTACTGCGCCAGCCACAGCCGCTTCTTCTGGGGCCTGCGCCTACAGCTGGTCTGCACCCTTCAGGGCCTGCCCATCGCCTTCGCCCTGACGGGGGCCAAGGCCGACGAACGCGAGACCCTCCTTGACCTCCTGGCAGCCGAATGCGAGCTTCTGCGAGAGCGCCCCTGACAGACTCTCATCGGCGACAAGAACTACTTCGGCCGTGGTTTCGAACACGAACTGTGCGAGCACGGAGTCCAGTTGCTGCGGCCTGCCCGTAAAGGTGAACCGGAACGGCCTGGCGCAGCCCTGTTCAAGCCGCTGCGACGGGTCATCGAATCGATCAACGAGACCTTCAAGGGACAGCTTGACCTCGAACGGCACGAGGGCGCACACCCGGAGGTGTCACAACCCACGTCATGCAACGCATCCTCGCGCTGACCGCCGCGATCTGGCACAACGACGCCACTGGACGAACCGTCCTACGCTCACTGATCGCCTACGATCACTGACCCCTTGGACTAGATCAGCCAGGCAGGTGTAGGAGTGTTCGGTGCCGGCGCAAGGTCCGCAGATCGTCGCTCCCTCGGGGCGACGCCCGATGAGCGGCCGTATCTGTCCGCAGTCGTGGCAGGCGCTAGGTGTGCGGCGGACCTGGGTGTCGGGTGTTGCCGACGGGGCCGAACGGCCACTGGGCCTGGACTGGGCGGACCCGGTGACACCAGGCGCAAGGCTGTGGGCGACGCGGTAGGCACGGTCCGCAGATCGGGGCATCCGCCGAAGCCCTCAGACATGGCCGTGTGCGGCCGGGGCGGAGTGGCCGGGGCGCGCACCCGTTGCACAGGACCGTCCCATCTGCGAGCCGAACGGACGGCCGCCTGCGCCTTCCACATCGACCGCGCTAGGGCGTGTGTCAAAAGCGGCTGGTTGTGACTCTGTGGCCTGTGTTTCTATGCCGGAGTGAACATCGAGAGCTCTGGGGTGCCTGTCGAGAGGCCGAGCCGCCGGGTCCGGCGGAGGGTTGATGGCGATGTTGAGGAGTGCGTGCGGGTCCTCGCGGAGGTCCATCAGCTTGACGGCTACCCGGTGAACTGGCCTGATCAGCCCGGCGAGTGGCTGTCACGCGGTCCCCTGCTGGGTTCCTGGGTTGCCGAACTCGAAGGCCGCCTGGCTGGGCATGTCAGTTTGTCGCAAGGCGGCGAAGGCGATCTGGCCCCGATGTTGTGGAGCGAGCGGAACGGGGCGACGCGGGGTATGACCGCCGTGGTCAGCAGGCTGTTCGTTGCCCCGCAGGCGAGGGGACATCGGATCGGCGCGCTGCTGATTGGCCAAGCAGTGGAGGAAGCGCGGCGTCGTGGCCTGCATCCGGTGCTCGACGTCGTCGCATCCGATACCGCAGCGACAGCCCTGTATGAGCGGCTGGGCTGGGAGCTGATGGCTATGGTCGAGCAGCAGTGGAGCCCGCATCAGACGGTGGCCATCTGCTGTTACGCAGCGCCATCGTGACGTGGCCAGGCACAGCCACTCGTTGATGGCCGCGACGAGGACGGTCGCCTCGTAGCGGACCGCGAGCTTGTCGTATCTGGTGGCCACGGCTCGGTGCCTTTTCAGGCGATTGATGCCGCACTCGACCGCGTGCCGGGCCTTGTAGTCCTGCGGGTCGAACTTCGGGGGCCGGCCGCCGCGCGAGCCGCGTTTCTTGCGGTTGCGGGCCTGGTCGGCCTTGTCCGGGATGGTGCAGCGGATCCCGCGCCGTTGCAGGTAAGCACGGTTCTTCCGGGAGGCGTACGCCTTGTCGGCGTGCACGTGATCGGGCCGGGTGCGCGGCCTGCCCGGCCCACGACGCGGGACACGAACCTTGTCCAGGACCGGCTCGAACTGCGGGAAATCGCCCCGTTGCCCGGCCGTGATCACGATGGACATGGGCTTCTGACCCTGTTCGACGGCCAGGTGCAGCTTGGTCGTCAGGCCGCCGCGCGAGCGCCCGAGCCCGTGGTCGTCAGGCTCGACGGTGACGCCGCCGGGTGGCTCCTTCTGCAAGTCCCCTTTTCCCTCGCACCGGCGGCGTGCTGGTGGGCCCGGACGACGGTGGAGTGGACGTTGATGCCCCAGGTGAGCAACTCTTTCGCGTCGGCCCGGGCCTGGAGTTCGGTGAAGATCCGATGCCAGGTGCCGGCCCGCTGCCAGCGCCGGAAAAGGTCGTACGCCCGACCCCACGGACCGTACTCGGCGGGGAGGTCCCGCCACGGGATGCCGGTGCGGACCCGGAACCGTATACCGTCGATGTCACCGTGGCTCAGGCCCATGTCGCGTAACTGGCGCCGGGTGGGTGTGTTCATGAAGAACGGACAGCGGATGTTCACGACTATTGGGAGGCGCCGCCGTCTGGCACTGTTCGATTGCAGCAGTAGTAATTCCGCTTCAACCCTCCGCGACCGCCACGCAGGCCGTTGCCGCCCCCCATGCCCCCGAACACGATTGCGGGAGCTCGGTGCGATCATGCATGGATGAACCATCTCGGAGACGCGAACCTGCGCACCTGGACGCTGCGCGTTACGGCCCTCCTAGCGGCCGACGCCCGAGATCAACTTGCCTGGCTGGGCGAGCGCGAGCTGGAGACGAAGGACGTCGTTGAAGAGGTGGAGCTCATGTGCCGCGTGTCCGAAGGGCTCGCAGAGCGCGGAGCCTTCGAGCCTGAGGATCAGCGTCACCTTCGGGCCATCGGCCGTCGCATCGGCGAGATCGATGCCGCCCGCCGCGTCGGCCCCTGGGACAACGCTCTGGCCACAGATTCGGCGTGGGACGACATTCGTTCTCTCGCACGCGAGTTTCTCCTCACGAGGCTGGGAGACTGGCATCAGCCACTGCCACGCCTCTTGCCCCCGCCCATGGGCGACCACTGAGCCGTCCAGGCCGCCTGTGCGACTCTGACACAGTCGGCGCCGCACACTAATTGGCGGGAACGTCGCGACTACGTTCGGACGGATGTCGGCAGGGCCACATACCGCCTGCCAAGTCCCGGTGGCCGCCTCTCGGGTCGAAACTCAAGCCGCGTTCGAATCGTCTCGGTGTGCTCTGACGCCTCCCGTAGCCGTGAACATCCGCTGTCCGCTCTCACGGACAAAGCCAGCCGGGTGACCAATCGGGCGAGGACAGCACTGCAGTCGAACTCGGAAGCCAGCGGGTTCGCAGAATCTGGAGGCTGCTTCGGCAGGAACGCCCTGGCGGGGGTGAGTTTTGAACCTTCACTTGATCGGCTTCACCATCTCGGACCGGATCTGGAGCGTGATCCTGGCGGCGGACTCCAGGTCCAGGCTCCTCGCGGTGTACACGGTCATGTACGCGACCCGGGCCCAGGTGTTGCCGTCCGCCCAGGCACAGACCGGGTAGCTGAGCGCTTTCCCGTCGGCCCAGCTCCGCGTCACCTCCTCGCAGCTGACCCTGATGCGAGAACCGGACGGGGTGACGTCCATCGGCGCCACGATCACCTTCACCTCGGTGTGCCGGGAGCCGTTGCCCGCCAGGACCCGCGACCGCACCTCGCCGGTATTTCTGAATCGGCCGTACATGCCGGTCACGATCAGCTCGCCCCGGTCGCCACCGCTCGGGTGGTACGCCACGACGACGCCGTGGACGGCCTTGGCGTCCCAGCTGAGGCGCCAGCTCTTCTCCAGCGACGGTCCCAGGGTCGGGGAGTCGTCCTTGGCCAGCTTGTAGTGGCCGTCGAGCAGTGTCCCAGGCGCAGTCAGCGTGGACTCGGCCGGGGGATAGCTGCTGTCGATCTTCTTGCCGACCAGCACCAGCGTCGCCAGGAGCGCGACGATCAGCAGGAAGACACCGCCGATGATTCCGGCCATGAGGCCGACCCGGCTCTTCTCCGGCGGGCTCGGGGGCACGCCCCATGGGTAGAGGGGCGTCGGGTTCGGTGCCTGGGACACCGGAGGCATGGACACGCCAGGAAGATACTCCACGCCGGCGAGACGTCGTACTCGGCTGTCCGCGCCTCGACGGCTTCCTGCGCGTCGACGGCTTCCTGTGCGTCGACAGCTTCGGTCGGCGGCGACATCTGCCGTCTCGTCGGCGGGACATCTCCGGCACCTTGAGGCCTGCGAGGTGAGCCCGCATCATCGGGGTGCTACAGGAATCGGTGAGTTGACGCAGTTCGGTGATGGCGGCCGCGTGCAGCAGGGGTGGTCCAGCGCTGGTAGAGGCCCGCTGCTCGGCGAGTGTGAGGGTGGGGCGTTGAGATCCCCTGCGCTGTAGGGCAGTTACGGGGACGGTGAGGTTGTGTGTGGGGGACCGCTCGGGTGCGGTGGGCGTAGGTGAAGAACTGACGCAGGCCCGTCGGACAAGACCTCGCCGCTCACCTGGCCGGGCACCGCCACCCGATCTGCGCCGCCGGCCTTGTCGCCATCACCGCGCGCCTGATCCTCGACCCTGCTCGCGCACGCCCGAAACGACACCCCCGAACTCGCCGGAGGCGTCCACGCGTTCCTGGGCGACAAAGATCTACGCCCGCGTCGGCGCGTCTGGTTCAGGCCGGGCGACGAGTGGTGATGCGTGCTCAGAGGGAGGTCGTACGGCGGGAGCGGGCCCGCAGAATGAGTGCGGTGGCGGCCGCGGCAATGAGGAGCACGCCGCCTGCGGCCCAGGCCAGCGTGGCAGTGCTGGACGACCCGGCCGAGTGCTGCGCCAGGCATTTCTTTCCGGGGGCGGCGGGGGCGATGCGCAGTCGGGCCCATGGTTTGTCGGGGCCGGTCTGGTCGACGTCGTGCCGGTAGACGACGTAGATGCCGGGTGCGGAGTCGCAGGTCAGGGTGGTGGTGGCGGTCAAGACGGCTTTGGCGCCGCGCAGGACTGGGCGGTCGGTGAAGGCGCGGGAGGTGAGGGTGATGTCGCCGTCCGATCCCTCGTCGTCGTTGTCCGTGATCGTAATGCGGCTGCCGGCACGGAAGGTCCGCACATCCCATTCCGACTGGGGCCACGTTCTGTCCGGAGCCCAGCGTTCCTCCAGTCTGGGCGGAGGCAGTTTCCTGACCTTGTTCCGGCAGGCGCGGCGTGCCGCCTCGTCGACGGGTTCCACGCGCACCCGTGCCCATCGGAACGGATGCTCGTCCGGGCCCACGTCTCCGGCGCCGCGCCGAGTCACCGGGTAGGTGCCAGGCCGGGCGTCACAGGCGATGGTGACGGTGGTGGTCAGCACCGGATGCATCATGCGCAGCTTCCCTGCCGCGACGAACGCGGGGGAGTTGATGGTTGCGAGGTAAGTGGCATCGCTGGCCTCGGTGTTGACCGTCAGTGTGTCGCCGGGATGCACCGAGCGGACACTTCCGAACGGGAGCGAGGGTCCGGGCGGGGAGGCCGAGGCCGGCCCGGCCGCCAGGAAGGGGAGCAGGAGGGGGAGTGCCGCCCACGCGGTCTTGCGGAGTCGGTCCATCACCACACCCTGTCCTCTTATTTGATGACATGCCAGTTGTTACTCAGTAGTACACTATCGCCTCTCGATTGAACATATGTGCGGGTCTGGTCAGTTCAGGGCCCGCTCGCTGTTCAGCCCTCTCCAAGACGGAAAGGCATCTTCTTGCGTTCCAGACACAGATGGATTCCCGCCCTTGCGCTGGGACTGGGCGTAGGCATTCTCGGAGCCGGGACGACATCGGCCGCCACGGGCGATCCGTCACCAGCGCTCTCCACCCCGTCAACAGCCTCCGCATCACCGGAGACTCCCGGCATCAGACGTCAGGTCCCGCCGACACTGCCCTCGACATCGACATCGACATCGACATCGACGCCGTCGACGGACGCGGGGGCCGTCGACCCGACCGGCTCCGCCACCCCCTCAGCCCCCCCGACGCATCCCGCCGAGCCATCCCCCTCGCGGACTGTCGAGCCGACCGCCTTCCCCTCCCCCTCGGACGGACCCAGTCTGAGCGAGGAGGAGAAGTACTGGACGGCTGAGCGCATGGCCGACGCGGTTCCGGTCGATGCCCCGCCGGACCCCGCTCCGGCCGCCTCGAAGCACGGCATCGCCGCAGGAAGCGCCGTCACACACCGGCCGCCGCCGTCGGGCACCCCCACCCCCGAGCACTTCCTCGGCCACCCGATGATCGGCACGTTCTTCTACGACGGCCGGGAGCTCGGCGGCAAGAAGACGTACTGCACGGGCAGTGTTGTGCACACGGCCGCCAAGGACATCGTCCTGACCGCCGGACACTGCGGCCTCGGCCTGAAGTCAGCCACCCACCGCATCTTCGTGCCGCGATACCGCATCGGCAAGCCCGCCGCCGAGCAGCCGGACGGCGTGTTCCCGGTGTCCCAGCTCTACATGGACCCGCGCTACGAGAGGAACAGCAAGAAGGAGGTCTCCGACCTCGACCTGGCCTTCGCTCAGGTCGGCTCCAATAGCCGGGGCAAGGTGGAGGATGTCACGGGAGCCCTGACGTTCACGCCGACCAGCAGCTACCGCCACAAGGTCACCGTCATCGGCTATCCCGACGACGTCGGCGTCAACCCGGACCATGTGCCGGTCCGTTGCCCCGTCAGCACCTCCCAACTGCCGGGCTTCAGGCAGATGCGCATGACCTGCAAGGGCTTCTACGGCGGTGTCTCCGGCGGCCCGTGGATCGAGGACTACAACAGCACCAGCGGCACCGGCAAGGTCATCGGCAACACCGGCGGATACAACGGCGGCGGCAACGACGCCAACGACGACTGGGTGACGTACGCTCCGGTCTACGGCAAGGACGCCCAGGACCTGTTCGCCGACGCCGCCGCCCACCGGAACGTGGATGACCACAAACCGCCGTACCCGCCGTCCGGGGACCCCTGGCTGCCCGGCCCGGCCTCCACCTGGCAGCACGCCAAGCTGCTGGCCTCGGGCGACTTCCGCCAGACCGGCCACAGCGACATGATCGTGGTCTGGACCGACGGCGAGGTCACCCTCTACCCCGGCAACGGACACGGCGGCTACGACCCCGAACGGCAACTGCTGGCCAAGAACGACACCTGGACGAACGCCAGGACCATCACCGCAGGCGACTTCACCGGGTCCAACCAGTTCGACCTGCTGGTCCGCTGGTCCGACGGAGAGGTGACACTGTACGGCGACGTCGGCACCAAGGGCCTGAACTGGGCCGGAACTCAGATGATCAAACCCAACGACCTCTGGAAGAACGCCACTCAGATCGTCGCCGGCCGCTTCGCCGCCTCCCAGTACGCCACCGACCTGGTCGTCCGCTGGATCGACGGCGAGCTGACCCTCTACACCAACGTCAGCGCCGGCACCTTCGGTCAAGAACACCAACTGAAGCCGAAGAACGACACATGGAAGGACGCCACACTCCTGACCGCCGGTGAGTTCTCCGGCAACCGGCAGTGGGACCTCATGGTCCGCTGGACCGACGGCGAACTCGACAACTACGTCGGCACCACCACATCGGGCCTCGGTACCGAGCAGCGCATCCTGAACGCCAACGAGACCTGGACCCACGACGCTGCCATGACCACCGGCGACTACACCGGCAACAACCGCACCGACGACCTCCTCATCCGCTGGTCCGACGGCGAAACCACCATGTACACCGACACCGACACCAACCACCTCGGAACCGAGCACATGCTCGTCGCCCCCACCTCCTGAACCCGCCAGACCCGCCCCCGGGCCGGACAAGGAACACCTGCCGCAGGCCGCACCGCCGGCGGCCCAGCCCTCTCGGCCGGGGCCGCGCGGCCGGGAGAGGGGCTCGCGGTCCGGGAGCGGCACCGGGTACCCGACCTCGCCCGCACCGCACCCCACCACCCACCTGTCACTCACCACCAGGACCAGGGGAGGGGCGAGAGGGTTGCCGGGGCGCGGATTCCTTGATGTCCAGGCAGTGACCGGCACCCAGAGTCCCACGCGGCATCGCTTGACGAGCGGCTCGCCGACGTGGCACCGGGTTGGAAAACACCTACTCGCCGCGGAATGGGCAGGAACTGCTGGCAGCCAGGGCCAAATTGCGGTCCGCTCCTACGGCATGCATCTGTTGCACCGGTGGTAACTCCTACAGAGGCAGCACCTTTTGGGATCGTTCACCGTCCGGTCCGTGGTTCAGGAAGGGCACACCGCTCGAGGCGACTGGCCTGCGGAGTAGGCCCCTCGTTCTTCGGCAGTGAGGTTCCGGCCGACGGCCTTGCAGATCTCTCTGATAGCTACCGTTTGGTCAGACAGCTTGGTGTCCCACAGACGGACCTTGCTGTCGGCGCTGGTGGTGGCCAGGGTGCGCCCGTCAGGGCTGAACGCCAGCGCGAACACGAGGTATCCGTCGCTGGTGAGAGTGGTGCGGATGCGGCCGATCGCCGTATCCCACAGCCAGACGGTGCTGTCGATGCTGCTGGTGGCGAGAGTGCCCCCGTCGGGACTGAACGCGACCGCGAACACGGTGGATCCGTGGCCGGTGAGGGTGGCGCGGGTGCGGCCGGTCGCCACATCCCACAGCCGGACCGTCTTGTCCATGCTGCCGGTGGCCAGAGTGCGCCCGTCGGGACTGAACGCCACCGCAGTCGCAGGAGCCTTGTGGCCGGTGAGGGAGCCGCGGGTGCGGCCGGTCGCCACATCCCACAGCCAGACCGTGTTGTCCGAACTGCCGGTGGCCAGGGTCCGCCCGTCGGGACTGAACGCCACCGCGAACACGAAGGAACCGCGGTGGGTGAGGGTGGCGCGGGTACGGCCGGTCGCCACATTCCACAGCCGGACCGTCTTGTCATGGGCGCCGGTGGCCAGAGTGCGCCCGTCGGGGCTGAACGCCACCGCGTCCACAAGGTCTTTGTGCCCGGTGAGGGTGGCGCGGGTGCGGCCGGTCGCCACATTCCACAGCCGGACCGTCTTGTCCGTGCTGCCCGTGGCCAGAGTGCGCCCGTCAGGGCTGAACGCCAGCGCGTTCACATCACCTTTGTGGCCGGTGAGGATGGCGCGGGAGCGGCCGGTCGCCGCATCCCACAGCCGGACCGTCCTGTCCACGCTGCCCGTGGCCAGAGTGCGCCCGTCTGGGCTGAACGCCACTGCGGTCACAAGGGCTTTGTGCCCGGTTAGGGTGGCGCGGGTATTGCCTGTCACCGCATCCCACAGCCGCACCGTGTTGTCCTTGCTGCCGCTGGCCAGGGTGCGCCCGTCGGGACTAAATGCCACCGCGAACACGCCGAGTCCGTGGCCGACGAGGGTGGCGCGGGCGTTGCCTGTCGCCGTATCCCACAGCCGCACGGTGTAGTCCTCGCTGCCGCTGGCCAGGGTGCGCCCGTCGGGACTGAACGCCACCGCGAACACGCCGGATCCGTGGCCGATGAGGGTGGCGCGCGTGTTGCCTGTCGCCGTATCCCACAGCCGCACGTCGTAGTCCCCGCTGCCGCTGGCCAGGGTGCGCCCGTCGGGACTGAACGCCACTGCGTACACAGGGTCTGAGTGGCCCATGAGGGTGGATCGAGGGGCACCGGTCGCTGCATCCCACAGCCGGACCGTCTTGTCCACGCTGCCGGTGGCCAGAGTGCGCTCGTCGGGACTGAACGCCACCGCCTCCACAGCGCCTTTGTGGCCGGTGAGGGTGGCGCGGGTGCGGCCGGTCGCCGCATCCCACAGCCGGACCGTCTTGTCGTCGCTGCCGGTGGCCAGAGTGCGGCCGTCGCGACTGAACGCCACCGAGGTCACGTGGTCTTTGTGGCCGGTGAGGATGGCGCGGGTGCGGCCTGTCGCCGCATCCCACAGCCGGACCGTCTTGTCCACGCTGCCGGTGGCCAAAGTGCGCCCGTCGCGACTGAACGCCACCGCGTCCACCTCACCTTTGTGGCCGGTGAGGATGGCGCGGGTGCGGCCGGTAGCCACATCCCACAGCCGGACCGTCTTGTCCAGGCTGGCCGTGGCCAGGGTGCGCCCGTCGGGGCTAAACGCCACGGAGCCCACAGTGGATTTGTGGCCGGTGAGGCGGCGCTGTAGAGGGAGCTCTGCTGCCGCGTTGAGGCTGGCGGTTGCTTCAGCGGTGGGGCTGGTGCGATAGGCCTCGATGGCGAGCAGGGAGGCCAGGTCTGGGTCGGAGCCGATGAGCGTCTCGGATTCGGTGGCCAGTTGCCGGGACAAGGCCTGGTGTTGCGCGGTGACGGCGGTGTTGCGTTGCCAGTAGGCCACACCGGCGGCGAAGAGGGTCAGGATGAGCGCACCGATCAGGAAGGTGTTGAGGCGTCGGGCACGGCGGACGGCGGCTTGCTGGTTGCGTTGGCTGGCGGTGACGAACGATGCGATGTTGTGAGGCAGTCGGCGCTGCTTGGCAAAGTCCAGACCCTCTGCCAGGTCCCTTCCGTGCAGCAGGTCGTCGGGCTGGGGGTGCTCGTTCCATCGGGCCTGCGACACTCCGGCGCGGTGGAGCCAGGTGTGGAATCGGTGGTCTTCGGCGACCCAGTTGCGTAGTTCACGCCAGCTGTTGGTGAGGGTGTCGTGGATGAGTTCGGCTACCAGGTCGGCGGGTGGGGGGCCAGGGGCACGGGCGTGGGTGATGATGATGCGGTGCCGGGTGAGGGTAGCCAGTACCGTCTCGGTGATCCCATCGGCGTTGGCCGGTGGGATGGGGGAGGTGTCGGCGGCAAGTTCCCGCAGGGTGTCGAGGGGGACTTGCTGGCGAGTGGCGGGGATGTGGTTGGCCTCGTCGGCGGGGCGGACCAGGGCGGTGAGGATACGTCGGGCGGCGTCGTGGTGATCCTCGGGGAGACTGTTGATCGCCGAGTTGCACCAGTTGGCCAGGCTGCCGGTGATCTGGCCGATGCGCTCATAGGCAGTGTGGGTGAGACGGCCGTCCGTGCGGCGCTCCCACAGTCGGCTCAGGGCGAGTTCCAGTGGTGCGAGCAGGGTGATGGGCGCTCGGCCGGTGCCCTGGAGGTCGGCGGCCAGCACGTCGGCGATGATGCGCTCCGCGAGGCCCCTTTCGAAACCTGCACCGGCGTCATGAGCGGGCCGCGTGACGATGGCTTGGAGGTCGTGGGTGCTGAGAGTCGCGGGCACGTTGACCAGGCCGGCTGCTGCGGCATCCAGTAGCGCCGGGGCTCGGGCGGCCAGTTGTGGGTAGAAGTCGTCCCGCATCACCAGTATCACGCTCACCGGTATGCGCGAGCCGAGCACCGCCGTGACCTGTTCCAGCGCCGCAAGCGGTGTGTCGGATGGAATCGGGCTGGGTGCTGCCGGATCGGCTTCTAGCGCGGGGCTGGGCGGCGTGAAGACCTCTTCGAGCTGGTCGATGACCATCACGATCCGCTCGCAGGCGGATTCGGCATCCAGCCGCTGTTGCACCGCGGCCGCTATGCCGTCGGTGGAGGCGCCCGGAAGGCCGTGGCGGTCCAGCTCGGCCAGCAGGTCCTGTCCAGGGCGGGGGAGGAGGACCGCTAGCCACCGGTCGCTGCCTGGCAGGCGACCTTTGGCCAGGGCGGGCAGCACCCCGGCCTGAATGAGGGACGACTTGCCCGATCCTGAGGGCCCGAGCAGGAGGGTGTGCCGTTGGGCAGCCAGAGCCGCCAGCACTCCGTCCACCGCGGCTTCCTGGCCGTGGAAGAAGTCTGCATGCTCGGCGGTGAAGGGCTCCAGGCCACGATAGGGGCACACGTCGCGCTCGGTCAGGTCGGGCCAGACCGAACGCAGGGTCTCGGTGGGCGTGGCATAGGCGATGCCCTGTCCCCGCTGATGTACGTCGGGTGCGGTGATTGCGGTGACCATGCCGATGACGAGGCCGGTCACCGTATCGACTACCGGTCCGCCGCTGAACCCGGTGGTGAGGTCGTTGGCCCTGGTCAGCTGCAGAAGTCCGGCACCACTGCTGCCTTCGGTGGCGGGAAGCAGGTCACCGACTGTTCCGTAGCCGAAGTGACCGCCGCGCGGGGCCTGGACCGGAAAACCGAAGGAACGCACCCGGTGCCCTTGACACCCCTCCGCAGACCCGACTGGCAATGCCTCCACCGCTCCTGGCGCGCCTGGCAGGCGAATGACAGCCACATCATCCCCATCCGGCGCTCGCCATGGCTCCACCAGCACTTGCCCCACCAGCCGTGGTGCTGCCGGCACCTGCGGGAAGCGCAGGTGCACCCGCTTGCCGGGATCACTCCCGGCATCACGCACCACGTGTGCACAGGTGACCACCATGTCCTGGGCGATCAGGAAACCGGCCCCGGCCACAACGCCCTCGGCAGAGAGGATCTGCGCCACTGCCGCCTGCATCCCCGGGCCGCTGTCTTTGCCGGGGTGGGAACCTGCTTGATCTGCGGATGTCATCGATACCCCGCAAGTCAGTTGGCAGCGTCGTCGGATGCGGCGTGCCAGGCCACGGTCACCTTCAGATGGCGGCCTGCCTCACTCTTGGCGATCACCGCGTCGGCCTTAGCTGCCAGGTCCACCCCGAACTCGGTGCCGACCTCGTCCGGACTCGCCTGCCACAACCGTTCCAACGCCGCCCGAGCCATATCCCTAACCGCAGCCGGCGCCGCCTGCAGACTCACTGGCAATTCGTGGACCACCTCACCGGCTGGTCCGGCCTTGACCGGACCAGCCGGTGGAGCTTATCCGTGGCTTGGATCAGAGTTGAGCCCCCGCCTTCCAGTGGAAAACACGCAAGAGCCTGCATAACCCACTCAATATCCCGGTGGGGATATACAAACAAAATTATCCAATTTCTCGCCTTCTCGCACGGCGAAAAGCCCAGGTCGGTGCGGCGCGAGGAGATGTCGTAAAATACGCTCCAGCACAGTCGCGGCGGTGCCCATAAGCAATTTCTTATTGCGCGATCGATGCGGCAGCACTGGTTGCCGGTGCTCAGTGGCGGTACGCGGCTGTCGCGATCTCGATGAAGGATCGGATCAACGGGTTGGTGTCACCCTCGTTCCACACCGCCACCACTCGGCTCGGCGGTATGTCGATCAGCGGTACCACGGCCAGCTCCGCGGGCAGGTCGTGTCCGAGCGGGGCCAGACCGACCGTGCCGTTCCACAGCACGGCCTGCAGGCATTCCTGGACGGCCCGCACCACTGGGCCCTCGCGCGGCCTGCCACCGTTCCAGTACGACTGCCAGATGGGGTCGGTGCCCTGCGGGAACTGGAACCAGCGGCGGTCGTTCAGCTCGGCCAGCCGCAGCCCGTCGCGGCGGGCCAGCGGATCGTCGGCGCGCAGGACCACGCCGACCGGATCGGTCCGCAGTGCACGCACCGTCAGGGCGGTCTCGTCGAACGGCGCCCGAGTCAGCGCGACGTCGACCAGTCCGGCGCGCAGCCCGCAGGTCGGGTCGGTCAGATCGGTGTCGCGGATGCGGATGTCGAGGCCGGGGTGGCCTCGGCGGTAGGCGGCGGCCAGCCTGGCCACTCCCGGGTCGGTGCCGTCGCCCAGGATGCCGATGGTGATGGTCGCGGCGCCGGCCGCCGCGCTCACGCGTACCCGGACTCGGTCGGCATGGTCGAGTAGGGCGCGCGCCTCGTCGAGCAGCAACGAGCCCACCGGAGTGAGCGTGACCCCCGTAGGCGAGCGGGCGAACAGCAGGGCCCCGACATCGGCCTCCAGCTGCTTGATCGCCCGGCTCAGCGGCGGCTGACTCATGTGCAGTCGGGTGGCGGCCCGGCCGAAGTGGAGTTCCTCGGCGACCGCAACGAAGTAGCGCAAGGTCCGTAGCTCCACGCTGCAACAATACCCACGAGGTATCGGCGTTGCGGGATGGGTGTTGGACACCGGCAGGTCCCCGGCGATGCACTCGTGAGCATGAACGAAGAAGCGAAGACCAGCGAGCCGCAGATCGACTCCGCTGTCTCGGTGGTGGGTCCCGGCGACGGCGAGATGATCGTTCTGGGCACCACGCACATGCGCGTTCTGGAGGACGGCAGCCACACCGGGCACCGACTCGCGATCGCCGAGTCCGTCCTTGCCCCGCACACCCAGGGACCGCCGCAGCACCGCCATGCCCGACACGACGAGGGCTTCTACATCCTGTCCGGGACCGTGCGGTTCAGCGTCGGGGACGAGGAGTACGACGCCACCAAGGGCACGCTCGTCATGGTTCCGCCCGGTACCCCGCACACCTTCGCCAACCCGACCGACCAACCCGCCGTCATGCTCAGCACATTCACTCCCGACCTGTACGTGCAGTACTTCCGAGAACTCCAGGAAGTGCTCGCCGGCGGTCGGCCGCTGACGCCGCAGGCCAACATCGACGCGATGAGCCGCTACGCGACCGAGCCCGCCACCGACCTCGCCTGAACCCGACGGCACAGCACAGCAGGGCCAATCGACGGGTCCCCGTGAACCGGTGGCCCATGAACGGGAACCATGAACATCGCCTATTGGATCGTCGCGGGACTGCTCGCGCTCTTCTACTTCTACGCAGGCACGCTGAAGGTGATCCGCAGCCGTGATCAACTCCGACCGATGATGGCCTGGGTCGACCGCGTACCCCTGCCTGCCCTCAGGGCGCTGGGCGTGGTCGAAATACTCGGCGCGACCGGCCTGATCCTGCCGCCGCTGACCGGCATCGCTCCCGCGCTGGCGTCGGCCGCGGCCATCGGCTTCGTACTCCTGCAGGCGGGCGCGATCACCGTCCACCTTATGGGCGAAGACCGCCGGATCGCACTGAACGCCGGGCTCGTCGCTACTGCGGTCGTGATCATCTGGCTGGCCACCAGGCTGTGATCAAGCACTGTCCTCTTCCGGTGGATGCGACAACAGGGCCGTCCGCCTCACGACCGCCGTCATTTCCCAGCTGAGCACAGCATGACCTTCCTGCTGCAAGGGCCTGCACCGCATCCCGTAGCAGGCCGATGAGTCGGAGAGGTTCGCGGTCCCCGCCTGATCGCGGTGTGGCACCGGATGAGAATATTCAACCAGTTGAATATTCTCATCCGGTGCTAAATTGACCCCCATGGCTCTGCGCAACGCGGTGATGGCCGCGCTCTTGGAGGGCGAGGCGTCCGGGTACGACCTCGCGAAGGGGTTCCAGTCCTCGGTCGCCAACTTCTGGATGGCCACGCCGCAGCAGATCTACCGCGAGTTGGAGCGCATGGAGGGCGAGGGTCTCGTCGCCGCTCGTTTCGTCCAGCAGGAGCGCAGGCCCAACAAACGGCTCTACTCGCTCACCGAGGCCGGGTACACGGCCGTGCACGCCTACACCACCGAACCTCCGGCCAAGCCGACCGCGATCAGGGACGAACTGCTGGTCAAGGTCCAGTGTGTCGACGTCGGCGATCTCCAGGCCGTCCGTGCGGCGATCTCCCAGCGCATGGAACTGGCCGCGTCCAAGATCGTCCGCTTCGAGCGTATGCGGGAGCGGCTGCTGGCCGGCCGCACCGAGGACGACTACTTCACCACCGCCGAACGGATCGGCCCCTACCTCACCCTGCTGCGTGGCCTGTCACTCGAGCAGGACAACCTCCGGTGGGGCGAGGACGCTCTGAAGCGGCTCGACCAGCGCAGCGCGGCGCTCTCCGCGCGGGCCGAGGGTTCTTGAGTCATTGCCGTCCAGTTGCCGTCCAGTTGGCGTCCTGCGGTGCTCGGCGGGCTGGGTCGGCAGGAGGATCGGGACCTCGATCACCACGGGGTCAGGTCGGGTGGCTGCTTGGCGCCGATGGCGGCCAACGTGACGATGCCCATGAGGTGTTCGCCGCAGTGAAGGTTCGCCCCGGTGAACCTTTCACGCTCGGTCCGCGTCTTCCCGCGCGACCGTCACCACACGCCCAGGAGAACAGACCGTGGCCGACAAGGACGTTGAGCAGACCGACGAGCGGGGTTACGCCGCGGCGCCCTGGTGGGCGGATCTCGGGACGTGGGGGGCTGTCGCACTGATCGTCTTCGGAGGTCTCGCGGCAGCATGGGTCTTTCTCCGGCTGCCCGGCACCTCGGAGGAGCAGGCGTTCGGCTATTACGGGGCCGCAAAGGTCATCGCCATCGGCGTGGTGAGTGTGGGATGCGCCTTGCTGGGCCGCCGCCGAGCCCGGGCCGCAGCCGTCGAGGTGACGAACGAGCAGAACGCGCCTGACGCCGAAGGCCGTTGAGCAACGTCGGACCTCATTCGACTACTCACGATCCGGCTGCTCCTCATGCCCGAGGAAGGCCGCCACCAGCGCGCTCGCCTCGGGGCGGCACTCCTCGAAGTAGGCGTGCCGGGCGCCGGGACGGACCCGCTCCGGATGGTCGGCAGCCACCCACTGGGCGACTCGGCCACCCATGGAGGTGCCGTAGACGTCGGCCCGCTCGATGCCGAGGTGGTCGAGGACGGCGATCACGTCCTCGGCGAACTGGCGGGTCGAATAGCCGCCTTGGGGCTTGTCGCTCGCTCCGGTGCCCCGGTAGTCCAGGGTGATCGTGGAGTGTGTGCCGTGGAAGTCCTCGCGTAGGCCGTCCCACCAGTGGTGATTGTTCGCCTGCCCGGCGAGGAGCACGAGCGGAAAGCCGGTGCCTCGGCGCTGACAGGCGAGGGCGGTGCCGTCCTCGGCGTGCGCGTAGCCGGCGAGTGGCGACTCGGTGTCGGACATGACGGCCTTTCGGTGCAGGTGCGGTGTACGGGGCGCTGGGCTCGGCGGCGATGGTTCCCGGGAGCTGGGCGGAGCGCCGGCGGTCGCCGGTCACCTCGGTGCCGATCCGCCGCACCAACTCGCGCGCGACGACCTCCACGGCGGGCGGTGTGCGCCCGGATCTCGGGGTGGCACGGGCCACGGGCCACGCGCCACGGGTCACGGGCCACGGGCCACGGGCCACGGGCCACGGGCCACGCGCCACACGTCGGGCTCGGCGAGCCGTTCAACCGTCGGCGCGCAGTGCGCCGAAGGTGAGGTCCGCCGCGATACCGACGCCGGGCGGGACGGTCCAGCCGTGCCCGGCCAGGACGAGCTGGCGCTGCACCCGCATGGAGTAGGTCTGGACGACGATGTCCGGCTCGGCACCCAGCCCGCCCCGAGACGTCGAGGGCCCCGTCGTCCAGCCACTGCCGCAGGTGCCCGGAACAGGCGGGCATCAGGGGTAGTTCGATCCCGGGGTGGTCACGGGCCTCGGCACGCCTGCCACGTCCGTCGCTCGCCACTCGCCCCCCGTTCGCCTCGTACACCGAGTACGCCTCGTACGCCTCCATGGTTTCACCCGGCACTGACCGAAGGGGGGCGGATCGGTCGAGTCGGCTCCCTCGAAGATACCCCCGGGGGTAATCGTGTACTGTCGAAGACATACCCCCGGGGGTAATTCTTCGAGGGACGTTCGATGGAAGGGAGTACCTCGTGTTCTTCGTCGACACGATCGAGGTGCCGGGGCTCGGCAACCGCAGCTATCTGGCGGGTGGCGAGCGGACGGCGGTGGCGGTCGACCCGCCGCGCGACATCGACCGGGTGATCGCGACGGCGGCCCGGCGTGGGGTGCGCATCTCGCACGTCGTCGAGACGCACGTCCACAACGACTACGTCACCGGCGGCCTGGAGCTGGCCCGGGTCACGGGCGCCGCCTATCTGGTTCCCGCCGGGGCCGCCGTCTCCTTCGAGCGCGTGCCGGTCGAGGACGGCGACCGTACGGTGATCGACGCCGCCGCCGGGCTGACCCTGCGTGCCGTGGCAACGCCCGGGCACACTCCGCACCACACCTCCTACGTGCTGGAGGAGGGCGCGACGGCGGTCTCGGTGTTCACCGGAGGTTCCCTGCTGATCGGCACCGTCGGCCGCCCGGACCTCGTGGAGCCGCGGCTGACCGAGCGGCTCGCCCGTGCGCAGTACGCCTCCGCGCACCGCCTGGCCGCCGAGCTGCCCGACGACACCGAGGTGCTGCCCACGCACGGCTTCGGCAGCTTCTGCGCGTCGTCGCAGGCGGAGGGGGAGTACAGCACGATCGGCAAGGAGAAGGCCTCGAACGAGGCCCTCACCCGGGACGTGGACACCTTCGTCGCCGACCTGCTGGCCGGTCTGGGCGACATCCCCGCCTACTACGCGCACATGGGTCCGGCCAACGCCGCCGGTCCCGCGCCGGTCGACCTGACCCCGCCCGCCGTGGCCGACGCGGACGAGATCGCCGGCCGGCTGGCCGCGGGGGAGTGGGTGGTGGACCTGCGCAACCGGGTCGCGTTCGCCGCCGGGCACGTGTCGGGCTCGGTCAACTTCGAGGCCGAGGGACAGCTCGCCACCTATCTCGCCTGGCTGATCCCGTGGGGCAAGCCGGTCACGCTGCTCGCCGAGTCCGCCGAGCAGCTCGCCGCAGCGCAGCGGGAGCTGGTCCGCGTGGGCATAGACCGGCCTGCCGCCGCGGCCACCGGGGAGCCGGGCGGCTGGGTCCGCGAGAACGAGGCCCTCGCCTCCTTCCCCCGGGCCACCTTCGCGGACCTCGCCGGTCAGCACCCGGCGGACGGCCTCGTCGTCCTCGACGTCCGGCGCAGTGCGGAGCGGGCGGGCGGCTTCATCGAGGGCTCGGTCCACATACCGGTCCACACCCTGCACCGCCGCCTCGACGAGATCCCCGCGGGCACGGTGTGGGTGCACTGCGCGGGCGGTATGCGCGCCGCCATCGCCGCCTCCCTGCTGGACGCGGCCGGCCGCGACGTCGTCGCCGTGGACGACGGCTTCGACGCGGCCGGGAGCACAGGGCTCACGGTCCGTACCGCCTGACCGCAAGACAGGAGCGACAAGCCAAGATGAGCATCTTCCGACGAGACCGGCGCGATCCGGGCCGGGTGACCGTCCAGGAGGCTGCCGCCCGCACCGGCCACAGCAGCGCCGCCGAGGGCGGCGCCCCCGCCGTACTGCTGGACGTCCGCGAACCGAACGAATGGCAGGCGGGGCACGCGCCCCGAGCCGTGCACCTGCCGCTGTCCGCACTGGCCGCCGGGGCAGGGCTGCCCACGGGCGCGCAGGCGGGTCCGTTCGTCGTGATCTGCCGCTCGGGGAACCGCTCCCGCCAGGCAGCCGCCCTGCTCGCCGCGCGCGGCGCCGAGGCCGTGGACGTGATCGGCGGCATGCGGGACTGGGAAGCGGCGGGACTGCCCGTGCTGGACGCGCGGGGCGGGAACGGGACCGTCGCGTGAGCGCTGTCGTACTCGCCCTGGCCGCCGGTGCCGTCATCGGCGTGGCGCTCGGCGCGCTCGGGGGCGGTGGCAGCGTTCTGGCCGTACCCGCCCTGATCTACCTGCTCGGCTTCACCCCCGTCGCGGCCACCACCGCCAGCCTCGTCATCGTCACGGTCACCTCGGCCACGGCGCTGTCCGCGCACGCCCGGGACGGTCATGTGCGATGGCGGACCGGGCTGTTGTTCGCGGCGGCCGGGGTCGTCCCCGCGATGCTGGGCGGCGCGCTCACCGGACGGCTGCCCGCCGGCGCCCTGACGGCCGCCTTCGCGGTGGTGGCGGGAACGGCCGCGGTGCGGATGCTACGACCCCGTGCCGCGTCGGAGTCGGCGGTGCCGGTGCGACCGGACCGGGCGGCGGCCGCGGGTGCCGGGCTCGGCGCGGTCACCGGCGTCCTCGGCGTCGGCGGCGGCTTCCTCGCCGTGCCCGCGCTGGTGAGCGTGCTCGGTATGCGGATGCGTGACGCGGTCGGCACCAGCCTGCTGGTGATCACCGTCAACTCCCTGGCCGCGCTGGCGATGCGCGCCGGTACGGCCGACGGTCTGGACTGGGCCGTCATCGGGCCCTTCGCCGGGGCCGCGGTCCTCGGCGCGTGGGACGGGAAGCGGCTCGGGGCGAAGGTGTCCGGGCGCGCGCTGCAGCGGACCTTCGCCCTGGTGCTGCTGGCCGTGGCCGCGTTCATGATGATCGACGCGGTGGTGTGATGCGCCCGCGCTCACAGCCCCGCGCCGGCCCCCTCACGCCAGCGACAGGAAGAGCTTCTCCAGGCGGGCCCGCATCTGCTCCGGGTCCTCGCCGTTCTTGCGGCCGGAGTCCATGTCGGTGATGCACTGCTGCAGGCCGGTGGCGATGATCGCGAAACCGGCGCGGTCGAGCGCCCGCGACGCGGCGGCGAGCTGCGTGATCACGTCCTCGCAGTCGCGCCCCTCCTCGATCATCCGGATCACGCCGGAGATCTGGCCCTGTGCGCGGCGCAGCCGGTTCAGGACGGACTTCAGCTCCGCACCCGCGAGTTCCAGTTCCACGATCACTCCTCCAAAAATACCCCTAGGGGTACTGTACGTCCCGGTACGGGACGGCGTCGAACATCAAGGATCGCAAAGGATCACATCTGCCATGACCGCCCCCATCGCCCCCGTAACCCTCCGCGCCGACCAGGCCCGCACCCGGCTGCACGAGTTGACCGTCATCGATGTACGCACCCCCGGTGAGTACGGCTCGGGCCACCTGCCCGGTGCCCTCAACATCCCCCTGGACCAGATCCGGCGTGCCCTGCCCGAGATCCGGCACGCCGCGGACCGCGGCGACGTCCTGGTCGTGTGCGCCTCCGGAGCCCGCTCCGAGAACGCCTGCAAGCTGCTCGCGGAGCAGGGCATACCCACCGCCACCCTGGCGGGCGGCACCAGCGGCTGGGCCGCCGCGGGCCATGAACTGCAGCAGCCCGCCGCCTGCGACACCCGGGCCGGCTGGAGCATGGAGCGGCAGGTCCGGTTCACGGCGGGCGCGCTGGTCCTCGTCGGCACTGCACTCGGGCTGCTCGTGCACCCGGCCTTCCAGATCCTGTCGGCGGGCGTCGCGGGCGGTCTCGTCCTCTCCGCTCTCACCGACACCTGCGGCATGGCCGCCCTGCTCGGCAGGCTGCCGCACAACCGCCCCCGCGCGGCCGACCTCGACGCCACGCTCACCGCTCTGCGCGGCCGCTGAGCGACACGCTCCGGGGTGCCACCGTGTGCGGTGAGGCCGCAGCCGGCGGGGGTCTCGGCGCCGGCCCGGTTGCACCGCCGCTTCGACGACGGACTCGGGGCGGTGTCAGGGGGCGCGCATGCCTCACGGGTTCCGACGGCGCACGGCGTGCGAGTGCTGCGGGAGTCCGTACGCCGGAAGCGGATCCGGACAGCGGCGTGCGGTGGACACGATCGTGGGGCGCGCCTGCGCAGGCCGCCGTCCTGCGCAGGATCCGGATCCCGGACCCACCCCTCATCCGTGCCGTGCATGCGCGAGGAGCGTGTGCGGGCGACACGGCGCTCCAACCGCCGTCAGGCGGGCGGGAGTTCACGCTCCAAACCTCGAACGAACAGCCTTGACCGAAAAGCGAAGGGTTTTTCGCGGCAGGGGGTCACACGATGGAATGATCTCGGCGTGCGGTCACTACGATCGCATCTCAAGACAACCATTCGACCGGTTCGAAAGTGACAGCCGGTCAGGGTCGCCGATGCCAGGGTCCGCTCCCCGGGCTGCGGTGATCTTCCTGTCCAGGAGGACCTTCCGCATGTTCCGACGCATTGGGAATGCCGTCGTCCGTCATCCCGTCTGGACGATCGTGGCATGGCTCATCGCGGCGGTGGCGATCGTCGCCACCGCACCGAGCCTGCCCTCGAACAGTGACGAGAGCAGTTTCCTGCCGAAGAGTTACGAGTCGATCAAAGCGGCGGTGTTACAGGAGAAGGCGTTCCCCAGCGCCTTCACCCCGTCCGCGATCGCGCTGTACCAGCGCACCGACGGCGGCAAACTCACCGCCGCCGACAAACAGGACATCGCCCGGATCACTTCACAGCTGGGCAGCAAGCACATCGACCAGGTGCAGAAGGTCGTCCCCGGCCAGCCGTCCAAGGACGGCAGGTATGACCTGACCCTGGTGCAGATGGACAGCAAGAACGCCGGCCAGCCCAAACAGATCGACGCGGCCAGGGTGTTGCGCGACGACGTCAAGGAACTGGCCAAGGGCACGCACCTCGACGTCAAGCTCGGCGGCTCCGCAGCGCAGGCCCTCGACCAGCAGGACTCCTCCAAGCGAGGTCAGGCGCTGATCGGTATCGGCACCTTCGCGATCATCCTGATCACCTTGCTGATCATCTTCAGAGCGCCGATCCTGGCGATCCTCCCCCTGGTCCTGATCGGCCTGGTGTCGGCCGTCGCCAACGGACTGATCGCCTACGCCACCAAGCTGTTCGACCTCCAGGCCAACAGCTCGATCTCGTCGATCCTGATCGTCGTGCTCTTCGGTGTGGGCACGGACTACTTCCTCTTCCTGATGTTCCGCTACCGCGAGCGCCTGCGCGCCGGCGACGAGCCGAAGCAGGCCATGATCAACGCGGTCGACCGGGTCGGGGAGGCCATCGCCTCGGCCGCCGGAGCGGTGATCATCGCGTTCCTCGCGCTGGTCCTGTCCACGCTGGGCTTCCTCAAGCAGATGGGCCCGGCACTCGCCATCGCGGTCGCCGCCACGCTGGTCGCGGGCCTGACCCTGATCCCGGCCGTGGTCTCGCTCATCGGACCGAAGGTCTTCTGGCCCTCGAAGTCCTGGCAACGGGAGCCGGAGAACGCCCGGTTCGCCGCCCTCGGCCGGGGCGTGCAGCGCCGCCCGGGGCTGACCGCCGCGCTGTCCGGCCTCGTCCTGGTCGCGCTGTCGCTCGGCACCCTCGGCTTCAACGCCACGTTCGACCTGGCGGCGGGCTCGATGCCCAAGACCAAGGAGTCCATGGTCGTCCAGGACGAGATGCAGAAGGCGTACTCGGCGGGCGCCGCCGCCCCCACCGACGTCTTCGTGTCCAGCACCGACGGCAAGCAGCTGGACAAGTCCGGCCTGGACGCCTACGCACAGAAGCTCGGGGCCGTGGACGGCGTCGCGAACGCCCGCCTGACCCAGCTGAACAAGGCCGGCACCACCGCCGACATCACCGTCACCCTCAAGTACGAGGCGTCGACGGACAAGGCGATCGATGCCGTGGGCGAGGTGCGCGACGTCGCACACTCCGACGCCCCCGAGGGCACCGAAGCCGTCGTCGGCGGCATGTCCTCGATCTACAAGGACATCGCCACGGCGGTCAACCACGACTACCGGACGGTCTTCCCCGTGGCCGCCCTCCTCATCATGATCATCCTGGGGCTGCTGCTGCGCAGTGTGGTCGCCCCCTGGTACCTGATGGCCTCGGTGGGTCTCGGCTTCGGCGCCACCCTCGGCGCCACGGTCTGGATCTTCCAGGAGGGGCAGGGGCACTCGGGTCTGATGTTCATGCTCCCGGTGATCATGTACCTGTTCGTGGTCGCCATCGGCACCGACTACAACATCCTGATGATCGCCCGGCTCCGTGAGGAGGCCCGCGAAGGCCGCGAGCCCCGCGAGGCGGCGGGCATGGCCCTCCGGCACGCCGGGCCCACCGTGGCGGCGGCCGGCTTCATCCTGGCGGCGACCTTCGCCACGATGATGCTGGCGGGCAACGCGCTGCTGACGGAGATGGGTTTCGCGGTCTCGTTCGGTATCGCGGTCGCCGCTTTCGTGATGGCGATGTTCTTCACGCCGAGCCTCACCGCGCTGATCGGCCACGCGGCGTGGTGGCCGGGCCACGGGGACCAGGCGCGGGAGGTGCCGGCCGGTGCCGGCTCTCCGGACGCCGGTTCGGTTCCCGGCCAGGACCGGGACACGGTCGCACCCGATCCGTCGGGCCGCCGCGGCTAGTCGTACGAGGGGCAGGTCCGCCGGGCCGCACAGCCCGGCGGGCCTGACCCGCCGTCATCGCGGTGGCCGAGGCGAGAGGAAGATCACGACGGACCACGCGGTCTTGGCCATGCACGCGCCACGCGGTACGGTCTGTCCGATATCGACGACGGCGAGACGGAAGCCGGTGGAAATCCGGCACGGTCGCGCCACTGTATGCGGAACACCCCTGGGTGTCCCGTGAGTCAGACCCGTGGCCGTCGTCATGTGCACCACCGAGATGGGACGCGAACTCCCAGAGGAGGTCCTGCCATGGCGCAGACCGTCGCCCAGCCGACAGCCACCACCCCCGCCGTTCCCGCCACGCTGCCGCTCAAGGCGATCGCTCCGTGGGCGGTCTTCTTCGGCATCCTCATGCTCGTCCTGCTGTACTTCGTCGGCGCCGAGCAGGGCGCCACCTCCGTGTTCAACGGCACGGACGTCCACGAGTGGGTGCACGACGCCCGCCACCTGCTCGGCTTCCCCTGCCACTGACGCGAGGGACGCCGCTCGACCATGAACTCCGCAACCGTGAGAAACCTTCTCGTGCGGGGCATGCTCGCCGGCCTGGCCGCCGGCGTGCTCGCCCTCGTCGTCGCCTACCTTCTCGGTGAGCCGAACGTCGACAGCGCGATCAGCTTCGAGGACGCCCACTCCCACGAGCACGAGATGGAGGTCGTCTCCCGCTCACTGCAGTCCACCCTGGGCCTCGCCACCGGTGTCCTCGTCTACGGGGTCGCCTTCGGCGGCATCGCCGCGCTCGCCTTCTGCGTCGCGCTCGGCCGTGTCGGCCGCTTCAGCCCGCGGGCGACCGCGCTGCTGCTGTCGGGCTGCGCACTCCTCGCCGTCTACGTCGTACCGTTCCTGAAGTACCCGGCCAACCCGCCGTCGGTCGGCGAGCCCGACACCATCGGCAAGCGGACGACCCTGTACTTCCTGATGATGCTGCTCAGCGTGCTTCTGGCGGTCGCCGCCACCATCCTGGGCAAACGCCTCGCGCCTTCCCTGGGCACCTGGTACGCGACCGTCGTCGCGGTGGCCGCCTTCGCCGTCGTGATCGGCCTGGCCTACGAGTTCCTGCCCGTCATCAACGAGGTGCCGAAGGACTTCCCGGCCACCCTGCTGTGGCGGTTCCGCCTCTCCGCACTGGCCATCCAGGCAGTCCTGTGGGGTGGATTCGGCCTGCTCTTCGGCGAGTTGGCCGAGCGGCAGCTGAACCCCAAGCCCGCGACCGCTGCGTCCGGGCGGAGAGTTCCCGCCACACACTGATCTGTTCAGGACACGAGAGGGCCCTTCGGAACCGTCCGGGGGTCCTCTCGCGTTTCCGGGACACCGGTGCAGGCGACGAGCGGGGGAGCCGAGTGGCCAGACAACGTCCCGAACCGCGCCACATCACTCTCGGCGGACGCGAGGCGGTCGCCCTGACCGTGGAGGAGTACGCCCAACTCGTGGCGAGCCGACGCCAGATCGGCGGCCAGAGCGCACGGGTACGGGTGCTCGCCCAGCAGGTCAAGCGGACCGAGCGACTTCTCGACGAGCTGGAGGCCCTGGTCGGTGTCCCAACGGCCTTCTGCCGCACACCGGACGAGGGAGCGGGCCGACGGGCGACGGCCGACTGCCACGGCGGCCACGGTACGACCGGCGGCATGGACACCGACTGCCTGCGGTGCGCGATCGCGGCACTGCTGCGTCGCCATCGGGACGCGACTCCCTGACCGCCGTCAGTCGCCCGGCCGGGCGAGGCCGTGTCCGAGGCGCACGTTCCAGCGTCCGGAACGACCGGTGACCTCGGTCGCCATGAGCGGCGGAACATCGAGGCGCCAGAACGCCGCCTCGGGCGCGCCCAACGCGTGCACCACCACAGCCCGTACGACCTCGGGCTCCACCACGGCGATGGTCCGCACGTCAGCCCGTCCACTCGTGTCCAGCCAGAGAGCGACCCGTGCACACAGCTCCCGAACCGACTCGCCGCCATGCGGTGCGAACCCGGGATCGGCCAGCCAGCGGGCCACCATCTCCGGCTCGGCAGCACCGACCTCGTCCAGCGTCCGCCCCCGCCACCGGCCCACATCGAGGCCCGAGAGCTCCGGTTCCACCGAGGCGTCGAGGCCGAGCGCGACGGCCGTCTGCCGGCAGCGCACGCTGGGGGAGGCCAGAACGCGGCCTGCTGCGGGCAGGGACCCGGCCGCCGACCCGGCACGCGCCGCCGCGCTCTCCTCGATCGAGTCGCCGTCGTCGAAACGGGCCCGCCGCAGGGAGTGCGTGGTCGCGGGTGAGATGAGAGTGACACGGCTGGTCACGCGCTGGTTCCTCCTGCTTCCGCTGTGGGGCGGGGCGCCCTGGACTGCGTGTGTACGACGGTACGGGCATCCGTGGTCTCGTGCGCGCCTCCACCCTCCCCCGGAGCCGCGCCGAGCAGGAGCGGCGGCCTCGACGGCGGCTGCTGGACTGCGGCAGCACAACCACTTAGGCTTACTGTCCAGAGTTGGAAAAATAGTCGAAGAACTGTGTGGGAGGGGCACGTCGTGCGTACCGGAGCGGTCGAGGCGGACGAGCACCTCATCCGCGAAACGGAGAAGATCGCCGTCGCCCTGGGCCGGATGTTCCCGGGGCTGTGCGAGGTGGTCCTGCACGACCTGCGCGATCCGGAACACGCGATCCGGGCGATCGAGAACAACCTCTCAGGCCGGCAAGTCGGCGATTCCGCAACCGAGCTGGGACTGGCCCGCATCGCCGACCCGCAGTACCCGAGCGTCATCCAGAACTACCCCAACCGGTTCCCCGACGGCCGCCCGGCCAAGAGCACGTCGATCGGCATCAGGAACAGCGCCGGCGAGTACATCGCGGCCCTGTGCCTGAACCTCGACGTCTCCGTGCTGTCACCGGTCACGCTCGCCCTGTCCAACCTGGTCGCCACGGACACCGAGCACCGTGAACAGCCGCTGGAGACCCTGCGCGACCGCAATGCCCGGGAGCTGCGCCAGGCGGTGGAGGAACTCGCCGCGGAACGTGGTGGCACCCCGAGGTCGCTGGGCCGGGACGGCAAGCGGGCACTCGTACGGCAGCTGCACTCGGACGGCTACTTCGACTCGCGAGATGCCGCCCAGACGATCGCGGACCTGCTCGGCGTGTCCCGTGCGACCGTCTACAACTACACCAAGTGAAGGGCCACTCATGAACCGCGGTCTGCTGCACATCACCGAGGAAGAGACCGCCGCGGTCGTCGACGAGGACCTCGCGCTGCAGGCCGCCCGCGAGGCGTTCGCCGCGACGGTGGACGGCGCGGTCTTCCCCGGTCTGGCCGTCCACGGATCCGACCCGAGGAACCGGTTCACGCTCAAGCCGTCGGCCTCCGCCACACACGCCGGGGTGAAGATCGGCAGCTACTGGCCCGGCAACCCGGAGCAGGGACTGCCGCGCCACCACTCCACCCTGCTGCTGCTCGACCAGACGATCGGCCGGATCGCCGCCGTCCTGGAGGTCGGCAGGGCCAACGCCTACCGGACCGCGGCCGCCGACGCCCTCGCCGTCGATCTGCTGGCCCGCCCCGACACCACCACGCTGGCGGTGTTCGGCACCGGGCACCAGGCCGGCTACGAGGTGCGGGCCGTCAGCCGGGTCCGGCCCGTGGGCGAGGTCCTGGTCGTGGGCCGCGACAAGGACCGCGCCACACGGATGGCAGCCGCCCTCGCGGCGGAAGGCCGTACGGCGACAGTCACCGGTGCCGAGGAGGCGTGCGCCCGGGCCGATGTCATCGTCACCGCCACCAACGCCACTGCCGACGCCCCGCCCCTGTTCCAGGCCGAATGGGTCCGGCCCGGCACCCACGTCTCCTGCATGGGCGCCGACGCTCCCGGCAAGCGGGAACTGGACCCCCGACTGTTCTCCATGGCGCGCGTCTTCTGCGATCTGCCCGAGCAGGCCCGCCGCATGGGCGAGAGCCAGCACGCGCCCGAGGAAACCCCGCTCACCCCGCTCGGCGAGGTCCTCACCGGCCGGGCCGCGGGACGCGCCGACGACGCCGAGATCACGCTCTTCGACAGCTCCGGCATCGGCCTGCAGGACCTGTACCTCGGCCTGGCGCTTCTGAAGAAACTGGACGTGACCCTGTGACCACCACGCCGTCGGCGCACGCCCGGAACCTGGCCGATCCCGACACCCCGTTCGCCGTCGTCGACGTGCACAGGACACGACGCAACATCGCACGGCTCGCCAGGCACGCGGACCGTCTCGGGGTCACCCTGCGCCCGCACGTCAAGACGGCCAAGAGCCTCGACGTCGCAGCTCTTCTGCACGACGGCACACCCGGACCGGTCACCGTCTCCACCCTGGCCGAAGCCGAGGCGTTCGCCGGCGCCGGCTACACGGACATCACCTACGCCGTCGGCATCGACCCCCACAAGCTGACCCGTGTGATCGCCCTGCTGCGCCGCGGTGTCACGCTGCGCGTCCTGCTCGACAGCACCGAACAGGCGACGGCCGTCGCCGCAGCCGCGCGCGAAGCCGGCATCGCCCTGCCCGCCCAGATCGAGATCGACTGCGACGGCCACCGCGGCGGCCTGAGACCCGACGCGCCCGGGCTCGTCGGCATCGGCCGCATCCTGTACGAGGCGGACTGCCTCGACGGCGTCCTGACGCACGCGGGGGAGTCCTACTTCGCCCACACCGCGGAGGACCGGCGCCTGGCGGCGAAGAACGAACGCGACGCCGTCGTCGCCGCGGCCGACGCACTGCGGGCCGCCGGGCTGCCCGTGCCCGTCGTCAGCGCCGGCTCCACCCCCACCGCCCACGCTGCGGACGACCTCGCCGGCGTCACCGAACTGCGCGCCGGCAACTACGTCTTCTTCGACCTGGTCATGGCCGGCCTGGGCGTCTGCGACCTCGACGACCTCGCCCTGTCGGTGGTCGTCACCGTCATCGGTCACCGCCCGGAGTACGGGTGGATCATCACCGACGGCGGCTGGATGGCCATGTCCCGCGACCGGGGCACCTCCGCCCAGGTCCAGGACCAGGGCTACGGCCTGGTCACCGACCTGACCGGGCGGCTGATCCCCGGCCTCGTCATGACCGGCGCGAGCCAGGAGCACGGCATCCTCTGCGCACGTGACGGAGCCCTCCTGCCCGACCTGCCCTTCGGCACCCGCCTGCGCGTCCTGCCCAACCACGCCTGCGCCACGGCGGCCCAGCACCACGGCTACCACGTCGTCGACGGCAGCCGGCCCGACGGCCCCACACCCACGATCCAGGGCGTCTGGAACCGCGTCAGCGGCTGGTAGCCCGCCCGCCGGGGTTCCCGACCACCTCCCGCCCCCTACTCCAAGGACACGCCATGGCCGCCGCTTCGCCCGTAACGTTCGACGACGTCCGTGAGGCCGCCGCGCGCCTCAAGGGCATCGCCCACCGCACCCCCGTCCTCACCTCGCGCACGCTCGACGCCCTCGTCGGCGCCGAGGTGTTCATCAAGTGCGAGAACTTCCAGCGGATCGGCGCCTTCAAGATCCGCGGCGCCTACAACGCGGCCGCCCAGCTCCCGCCCGAGCAGCTGGCCAAGGGGATCGCCGCCTACTCCTCCGGCAACCACGCCCAGGCCACCGCCCTGGCCGCCCGTGAACTGGGTACCGGCGCCGTCATCCTGATGCCCGAGGACGCCCCCCGCTCCAAGATGGAGGCCACCGCCGGATACGGGGCCGAGATCGTCACGTACGACCGCTACACCCAGGACCGCACCGCCCTCGGCGAGGCCCTGGCCGAGGACCGCGGCCTGGCCCTGATCCCGCCCTACGACCACCCCCACGTCATCGCCGGCCAGGGCACCGCGGCCCTCGAACTCCTCGAGGACACCGGAGAACTCGACGCCCTCGTCGTGCCCGTCGGCGGCGGCGGCCTCATCGCCGGCAGCGCCACCGCCGCCAAGGCCCTCCACCCGGGCATCCGGATGATCGGTGTCGAGCCCGAGGCGGGCGACGACACCAAGCGCTCGCTGGAGAGCGGCGAGCGCGTCACCATTCCCGTGCCCCGCACCATCGCCGACGGCCAGGCGATCTCCACCCCCGGGGAGATCACCTTCGGCATCAACCGGCGCCTGGTCGACACCGTCACGCTCGTCAGCGACGAGGAGATCGTCCAGGCCATGAGGTTCGCCTTCGAGCGCCTGAAGATCGTCCTGGAGCCCAGCGGCGCCACGGGCCTGGCGGCCCTGCTGGCCGGACGCGTCGAGAACCTCCCGCGGCGGATCGGCGTCATCGCCTCGGGAGGCAACATCGACACCGCCCGGTTCACCGCGCTGATCGGCGGCTGAATCGCAGGTCAGCGCCGGTACGCCCGGTGCCCGGCACCCTCTCCGAGGCGCGCCCCGCCAAGCGGGACAATCGTCGCCATGACCGATGACATGGGCGACGCCGAGAACCGCTTGGCCAGGGTCGAGCGACTGCTGGAGGCCGGCGAACGTGATCTGGTCCCCGCGTGGCGGCGGGCCACGCGCGGGGAGCCGCGCTGGGCGGTGACCGCCGTGATCCTGGTGGCGGTCGCCCTGCAGCTGATGCTGCCCCACCGGCTCGCGCTCCAGCCGTACTGGGCGCTGCCGGTGCTGGAGCTGGTGCTGCTGGCCGGCCTGATCGCCGCGAACCCCCGGCGGGTCGAGCCGCAGACGCGATGGCTGCGGTGGCTGGGCCTCGGCCTGATCTCCGTCATCAGCCTGGCCAACGGCCTGGCGGCCCTCAGGCTCGTCGCGGACCTGGTGAGCGGCCGGGCGGATGAGGACGCGGTGCCGCTGCTGCTGACCGGCGGCGGCATCTGGCTGACCAACGTCATCGTGTTCGCGCTCTGGTACTGGGAGTGGGACCGCGGCGGCCCGATGGCGCGGGCCCTCGGCCGGCAGCAGCACGCCGACTTCCTCTTCGCGCAGATGCAGAGCCCGGAGGTCGCCCCGCCGGACTGGGAGCCGGCGTTCCTGGACTACCTGTACCTGTCCTTCACCAACTCCACCGCCTTCAGCCCGACCGACGTGATGCCCCTCTCACGGTGGGCGAAGATGCTGATGATGCTCCAGTCCTCGGTGTCCCTGGTGACCGTGGTCCTGGTGGTCGCGCGGGCCGTGAACATCCTGAAGTGAGCCGCTGTGACTTCCCCCACCTGCTCTTGCCGTGGCGGGAATGGCTTACCTACGTTCGGTTGTATGTCCTCCTTTGACCCCATCCTTCCTGGCGAGCCGGACGAGCAGCCTGCCGCGGTGAGCGAGTCCGAGCCGGTCGAATTCGTCGTCGACCTGACCGCGCACGAAATGCTCCGGCGCACGCACGCCCTGGCCGCCCTGGGGCCCGACTGGGACCCCGTCGCGGCACTGCGCGGCGAGGAGGAGGCGTACGACCTGCTGTACTCCGGCCTCGACGCGGAGCAGCAGCGGATCTACGACGAGCTGGTCGCGGCCGGGGTGCTCCCCAGGCGCGGGGGTGGCGATGCTGCCGCTTGATCCGCAGGCCGACATCGGGCGTCGTGCCTGGGTGGACTGCCCGAACTGCGACGACCGCCGGCAGTGCGCCACCTGCGCGCAGGGCGGCGAGTGCCGCTCCCACTGGCGCTACCTGCTGTCCAACACCGGCAGCCTGCTCCATCTGCAGTGCCCCTCCTGCACCCACGTCTGGAACCACGAGACCCACTTCGGAGCCACCCGCTCCCAGGGCTGAGACGGCTCAGGGCGCGGTGAACAGGTTCGGGAATCGGGGCGCCAGCCAGGGTTTGGCTCCCCAGGCGAGGATCTGGCCCCGGGCGATGGCACGCCACGGGTTGAGCCGCCCCAGCGCGACGAGCAGGAAGGCGGTGGGCTCGATGAGAATGGTGCAGTCCGAGCGGCCCTGCGGCGGCCCCGGGGTAACCTGCACGGCACCGTCGGCCAAGGCCACACCGAACGCCTCGCCCCCGCGGAGCCTGACCGTGTAGCGAGCCGTGAGACCGGCGGTGGCCGTGGTGTTCGTGACGCGCGGCATGACCGAGAGCATGAACGGCATGCACAGGCTCACGCGCCGGCCGTCGACCATGTGCGGGCGGCCCACGGCGCGCGCGAGATCGTATCCGTGGCCCAGCATGTGCGTGAGCAGGTAGGACGCGAGGACACCGCGGTTCATGGGGCCCAGTGGCGTGGTCGGTGCGGGGGCATCGGCGGCCGTCCGCGTCATGGCGTCCAGGAACGCCCCGGCCTGCTCGTCGATCATCGTCGCCAGCGGCTCCGCCCGGCGCTCCCCGAAGGCGGCGAGCGAGTCCTCGTTCGCCGCGGCCAGGCTCTGCGGGGTGCCGTCGCCGTAGGGGCGTTCGCGCCCGGCGGCGAGGTCGGCCATCAGCTCGTTGGCCAGCGCCAGGTGTGCGGCCGCCTCACCGACGGTCCACGCCGACCCCGGTACGGGAACCGCCGTGTCGGGCACGCTTCGCAACAGCGCGGCGATGTCCTCGGCGGTCCCGCGTATCGCCCGCCCGAGTCCCTCGGGCAACAGCCCCTCGGTGTCCTGTCTTTCCGTCGGCCGCACGCCGCCCGCCCTCCCGCCTGCCATACCCCGTGGGTACGGGGTGCCGGGTACCCAATCAGACTCGGCAGGGCAGGGCAAGCCTGCGGGCGGCCCGTGATCAGCGGCTGCCCGTCCAGTTGTGGGCCACGTCGATCACCACACGGTCGGACAGCTGGATCACCCGGAACGGCAGCCTGGCCCGGACCCCGAGACCGACCTGCGTCTCGCCCTCGAAGCTGCCGGCGAACCGGGTGTCCCGGAAGGTGCGGTACCCGCTGACCTTCACGCCGGGAAGGGTGTGGCCCACCCGTCCCGGGTAGGTCACCGCGCCGGTCTCCGGGTCGTAACTCGGTGCGCCGATGTGGACGTCGAGGATCGCGCCGCCGCCGACCGGGATGACCCGGCCGCTGGCGCTCTGGTGGAGCCGGTGGACGTACCGGACGGAGTAGCCGATGGAACGGCCCCCGCCGGGCACTTCGAGGACCATGCGGTCGTAGCAGGCGTGCCGACCGGTCCTGATGTCGTCGAGCGGCACGGCGCCTGCGGTGGAACCGCCCTTGTCGCCGCTGCCCCAGCCGGTCGGACAGGCCGTCGCCTGTGTGGCGGCCGCCGCGCTCGACGCCGTCCCCAACCCTGCGCCCGCCAGAAGGAGCGCTGCTATGACTGCCCCAATTCTTCGCATGATGTCCCCCTTGGTCGAGTCATGCTGTTATGGCATGAGACACGGAACCCTGGCGAATGGTTGCACGCACAGATGCCGGAAGTTCCGCGGATCTCGGGGGGTAACTCTCGGTCACTGATCCGGTGACGTACAGTCGAGTCCGGGGAGGCAGACCGGAGGGGGGCGCCATGCCGGGCGAGTCGGCCGTGCGGTTCGCGGTGCTGGGGCCGGTGCGGGTCTGGCGCGGGGAGCGCGAGCTGGCACTCGGGGGGCCTCAGGAACAGGCGCTGCTGGCCCTCCTGTTGCTTCGTGCAGGCCAGCCCGTGTCGGTGCCCGAGATCGTCGACGCGCTGTGGGGCCCGTACCCGCCACGCACGGCCGTCAACGTCGTCCGCCGCCATGTCGGATCCCTGCGCCGTCTGTTGGAGCCGGGGCTGCCCGCGCGAGCGTCGGGCCGCCGCCTGGTGCGCGGCGGGAGCGGCTACCGGCTCGTCACCGACGGCGACGCCCTGGACCTCGTACGCTTCCGCGAGTTGCGGGACGAAGCCCGACGGGCCACCGACGAGGGTTCGCCCGCACGGGCCGTGGACCTGCTCACCGGAGCGCTGTCGCTGTGGAACGGACCGGTCGCCGCCGGAATCTCCCCGGACGTGCGCGACCGCATCGCGGTCGGCGGGCCGGAGCGCGAGCGCCTCACCGCGGTGCGCGAGGCTGCCGACGCGGCACTGCACGCAGGCGTACCGGACAGGGTGCTGCCCGAACTCCGGCAGGCCGCCGCCGCGCACCCGCTGGACGAGGCCCTGCTGGCCCGCCTGGTCCTGGCCCTGGCGGCCACCGGCCGCCGCGCCGAGGCGCTGGACACGCACCGGACCGCCTGCGGCCGCCTCGCCGACGAGCTGGGCATCGACCCCGGCCCCGAACTGCGGGACGCGCTGCACGAGGCGACCGGCCGGGGCGCCGGTACACCGCCCCCGGAAACGCCGGGCCCGCACCCCGCCGTACCGGCCCAACTGCCCCACGACCTGGCCACGTTCACCGGACGGCACGCCGAGCTCGCTGAGGTGCTCGGCTCGTTCCCCGGCGGCGCGGAGGACGCCGGGACGGTGCTGATCTCCGCGCTCGGCGGCATGGCGGGGGTGGGCAAGACCACGCTGGCCGTCCACTGGGCCCACCGGGTCGCCGACCGGTACCCGGACGGCCAGCTCTACGCCGACCTGCGCGGCTTCGCGCCGTCCGGGGCGGTCACCGGTCCGGGGGAGGCCCTGCGCGGTTTCCTCGACGCGCTCGGGGTGCCACCGGAGCACATCCCGCAGGGCCTGGACGCCCGGGCCGCGCTCTATCGCAGCATGCTGTCCGGACGGCGGGTGCTCGTCCTGCTCGACAACGCGCGCGACGCGGAGCAGGTACGGCCACTGCTGCCCGGTGCGCCCGGCTGCCTCACCATCGTCACCAGCCGGGACGAACTGACCGGCCTGGTGGCCGCCCACGGAGCCCGCTCCCTGACCCTGCGGCCGTTCGACACCGGCCAGGCGCGGGAGTTCCTCACCGGCCGGCTGGGCGCGGAACGGACCGCCGCCGAACCCGCAGCGGTCGACGCGATCATCACCCGGTGCGCCGGGCTGCCCCTCGCCCTCGCCTGCGTGGCCGCCCGCGCCGCCCTCCGCCCGCACTTCCCGCTGGCTGCCGTGGCCGCCGAACTCCACGAGGCCCACGGCAGCCTCGACGCCTTCACCAGGCCCGACACCTCGGCGGACGTCGCCACGGTGTTCTCCTGGTCGGTACGAGCCGTGTCGGCCGAGGCCGCCCGGTTGTTCCGGCTCCTCGCCCTGCACCCCGGCCCGGACGCCTCCCCCGCCGCCGCGGCCGCGCTCGCCGGACTGCCGCTCCGCCAGGTGCGACCGCTGCTCGCCGAACTCTCCGGCGTCCACCTCGTGGGCGAACCCGCGCCCGGCCGCTACGCCTTCCACGACCTGCTCCGCGCGCACGCCGGCGAACTGCTCCAGGCCCACCACGGCGAGGCCGAGCGGCAGGAGGCGAGCGACAGGCTGTTCGCGTACTACCTGCACCGCGCCCACGCCGCCGGTGCGCTCCTCGATCCGAGCGGGGATCTCCCACCCCTGCCGGAGGGCGCGCACGCCGAACCGTTCGCCGACGACAGTCAGGCCCTGGCCTGGCTCGGCGCCGAGTACGGAGTACTGCCTGCCGTCGTCCAGGAGGCGGCGGCCTCCCGACGAGACCGGCTCGCGTGTCTGCTGACCTGGTCCCTGGAGCCGTACTTCGAACGGCGCGGCCACTGGCACGACGGACTGGCCGCCCAGCGCACCGCGCGCGACGCCGCGCTGCGGCTCGCCGATCCCGCCCTGGAAGCCCGCGCCCTGCGCGGCCTCGGCCGGGCGGCCGGCAGACTGGGACTGCACGAGGAGGCCCGCGCCCACCTCGAACGAGCCCTGGAGCTGTTCGCCGGCCTCGGTGACCTGGTCGGCCGGGCGGGCACCCACCGCAGCCTGGGCTGGACGAGCGAGCAGCTGGGCGACCTGGCCGGAGCCCTGCGGCACAACCGGCTCGCCCTCGACCTGTTCCGTACCGCGGGCCACCGGCCGGCGCAGGCCAGCGTCCTCAACTCCGTCGGCTGGTACCACGTCCTGCTCGGCGAGCACCGGCAGGCGCTCGCCCACTGCTTCGAAGCCCTGACCCTGCTCCAGGACCTGGGCGACCGCTACGGCCAGGCCGCGACCTGGGACAGCATCGCCTACGCGTACCACCACCTCGGCCGCCACCCGCACGCCCTGCTGGGCTACCGCAACGCGCTGACCCTGTACCGCGCGCTCGGGGTGCCGTACCCGGAGGCCGACACGCTCACCCGTATCGGCGAGACCCACTTGGCCACCGGCGACCGCGACAGCGCACGGGCCGCCTGGGAAGAGGCACTCACCCTCCTCACCGCCCTCGGTCATCCCGACGCCGACCGGGTCCGGGCCAGACTCGACGGACGGGACGAATGGCCCGGCGCGGTGTGAGAGGCCCGCATGTGCGCGATGCGGCGGTAATGGGTGGTCGGCGGACAGCGGTTGCTGGCCGGCGGTCGGTGGTCGGTGGTCGGTGGCCGTGCGGGACGGGGCTCGGTGAAGTGATGCGGTTCGAAGTGCTCGGATCCCTGCGGGTGGTGCGGGGGGAGACCGAGCTGGATCTCGGCTTTCCGCAGCAACGGGCCCTGCTCGGGCTGCTGCTGGTGCAGACGGGCCGGCCCATCCGGATGAGCGAGATCGTCGAGGTGCTCTGGTCCGGGCAGCCCCCTGCCAGTGCCCGCAACGTGGTGCGCCGGTATGTCGGTGCCCTGCGCAGGCTGCTGGAACCGGGCCTGCCGCCGCGCGCGCCCGGACGGCGCCTGCTCGGCCTCACCGGTGCCTATCTGCTGGAGGCGGACACCGACGAGGTCGACCTGCTGTGCTTCCGCGACCTCGCCCGGCAGGGCATGCGGGCCGCCGCAACCGGCCGGCCGGAGGAGGCGGTACGGCACTTCGCCGACGCCCTCGCCCTGTGGCGCGGTCCGGTGGCGACGGGGATACCCGTGGCCATCCGCGCGCACCCGCACTTCGCGGCCGTGGAACGGGACATCGTGCGCACCGCACAGATGGCAGCGGACGCCGCCCTGCTGTGCGGCAGGTCGGAGCAGGTGCTCCCCGCCCTGCGCAGAGCCGCCGAAGTCGAGCCGCTCGACGAGCCGTTGCACGCCCGACTGGTCATGTCGCTGGCGGCCTGCGGTCTCCAGGCCGAGGCGCTGGCCGTGTACGAGCGCGTCCGGCGCGACCTGGCCGCCCAGCTGGGCGTCGCACCCGGTCCCGAGCTGGGCGCGGCCCACGCCCGCGTCCTGCGCCAGGAGGTGCGTCCCGCCGGGCACATCACCGCGCGGAGCACGCCGTCGGCGCGACCGCACTCTCCGGAACCCTTCGTCCGGCCCGCCCAGTTGCCGCCCGATCTCGCCGTGTTCACGGGCCGCGGCACCGAACTCGACACGCTGAGCGCCCTCGCCGACACCACGGCGGCCACCGGTCACCGGCCCGCGACCGTCCTGATCAGCGGAATGGCGGGCATCGGCAAGACCACCCTCGCGGTCCACTGGGCGCACAGCGTCGCCGACCGCTTCCCGGACGGCCAACTCCACGTGGACCTGGGCGGCTTCGACCCGCGCCGGGCCGCCCTGGAACCCGCCGAGGCGCTACGGCAGCTCCTCGCCGCCCTCGGAGTGCCCGCCCAGCGGATGCCGGAAGGCGTCGACGAGCTCGCCGGTCTCCACCGACGCCTGCTGGCGGGCCGCCGCCTTCTCCTCCTCCTCGACGGCGCCGCCGACACCGAGCAGCTCCGCCCCCTGCTGCCCGTCCCGCCCGGCTGCCTGACAGTGGTCACGAGCCGCAACGGACTACCCGGCCTGATCGCCGCCGGCGCACGCCCGCTGCCCCTGGACCTGCCGTCCGCGGCGGACGCACGCACCGCCCTGGCCCGGCGGATCGGTTCAGAGCGGGTGACCGCCGAACCCGAGGCGGCCGAGGAGATCGTGGCGCGGTGCGGGCGGCTGCCGCTGGCCCTCGCCGTCGTCGCCGCCCGCGCCGCCAGCCGCAGAGACTTCCCGCTGGCCGCCCTCGCCGCCGAACTCCGTGCCTCCCACGGCAGCCTCGACGCCTTCTCCTGCGCGAAGGGGGCAGCCGACGCCCGCGCCGCGTTCGGCTGTTCCTACCGCACCCTGTCGGCCGGCGGCGCCCGGCTGTTCCGGCTGCTCCCGCGGCACACCGCCCCCTTCGTCACGGCCGGTGCCGCCGCGGCACTGGCCGACCTGCCGGTGCGCGAGGCCAGGACCCTCCTCGGCGAGCTGACCGACGCGCACCTCGTCACCGAAGCCGCGCCCGGCCACTACGCCCTGCACGAGCTGCTGCGGGCCTTCGCCACCGAACTGACCGAGTAGCCCCCTCACTTCCTTGTCACTCTTTTTGCACATCCCCCGATCTACGCTCCCGGCGAAGTGGCCCTCTCCATCGCCGCTTCACGTGACGACAGAGCGGAGGCGACGACGGATGACGGCGACGACCGGCATCGAGGCGAGCGGCGGACACCTGAGATCACCGCAACCGAAACCGGTGCGGCGACGGGCCATGGGACTCGACATCCTCATCACGGACCCGGCCCCCGCCGTGCTGCCCCGTGAACGCGCGCCGTACACCGGGCCGGACCTCACCGGAGGGCCCCGCAGGTGGATCGCCCGGGACAGCGGCGACTTCCTCTTCGTGGGCGTGCGGGGCGGCGGCCCGGTGTTAGTGCAGGAACCCTCCGTGGACGGCCGGCTCGGCCCGGGCGACATCTGCTTCTACGACCTGCACCGCCCGCCCGTGCTGGACCTCCCCGAGGGATGCCGTACGCAGACGTTCCTGCTCTCACGCGAACTGCTCGGGCTCGCCGACCGCGACGTGCACCGGATCACCAGGGTGCCGGTGCGCCGCGACTCCCGGATGGGCTCGCTCCTCTCACCGTTCCTGTCCGACCTCGCCGACACCGCCGTCGCGTCGCGGGCCACGGTCGGCGACATGCTCGCCTGGAACGCCGTGCAACTGCTCATCACCCTCGCCACGGAGCACCTGCGGGAACACGGTAGTGCGGCCGCCGACGACCAGTCGGCCCTGGTGTCCCGGATCCTCAGGTTCATCGACCTGCACCTGAGTGACGTGGAGCTGTCCCCCGAGCGGATCGCCCGCGCCCACCACATCTCCGTGCGGTACCTGCACAAGCTCTTCGCCGACGAAGGAACCACCGTCGGCCGGCGGGTCCTGCTGCGCCGGCTGGAGGAGTGCCGGCGCGAACTCGCCGACCGTTCCCGCGGGACCCGGACCATCGCCGCGGTGGCGGGCCACTGGGGCTTCGCCAGCGCCACGCACTTCAGCCGTGTCTTCCGGGCGACGTACGGGATGACCCCGCGCGAGTGGCGGGACTCCGCGAGCAGGTAGCACGTGCTTCCTCCCGGTGCACCGGACCCTTCCCTCCAGGGCACCCGCAGCAGCGCCGCGCGAATCCGTGCGCTGTCGGCACACTGCCCGTTCGCTCACGGGCAATTGCCCTCCGCCCGGCGGATCTACGGTGGCGCTCAGCGGCGCCGGAGTACCGAGCGGATCCACCATGCGATCCGGCGCCCCCGAAATCCGAGGAGAACCGATGTCCGATGCCGTAGCCCCGGTCCAGCCGGTCCTGGAACCGGCCGCCGCCGACTTCGCCCGCGCGACCGCCAACCCGCCCTACCTGTTCGAACTCGACCCGGCGGAGGGCCGCAAGGCGGTCGACGAGGTGCAGTCCGGCGAGATCGACAAGCCGGCCGTCGACGAGGAGTGGATCACCGTCTCGGGCGGGCCGACGGGCAGCGTCCGGGCACGCATCGTCAAGCCCGCGGGCGCCACCGGCATCCTCCCGGTGATCGTCTACATCCACGGCGCGGGCTGGGTGTTCGGCAACGCCCACACGCACGACCGCCTGGTACGGGAACTCGCCGTCGGTGCCGAAGCGGCCGTCGTCTTCCCCGAGTACGACCTGTCGCCGGAGGCCCGCTACCCGGTCGCGATCGAGCAGAACTACGCCGTCGCCCGGTGGGTCGTCGAGCAGGGGGCGTCCAAGGGCCTGGACGGCTCGCGGCTGGCCGTGGCCGGTGACTCCGTCGGCGGCAACATGACCGCCGCCCTCACCCTGATGGCCAAGGAACGCGGCGGCCTCCCGCTGGCGCAGCAGGTGCTGTTCTACCCGGTCACGGACGCGAGCTTCGACACCGGCTCCTACCACCAGTTCGCCACCGGCTACTTCCTGCGCCGCGACGGCATGCGGTGGTTCTGGGACCAGTACACGACCGACGAGGCCGAACGGGCCCAGATCACCGCCTCCCCGCTGCGTGCCACCGCGGAGCAGCTGAGCGACCTCCCCCCGGCCCTCGTCATCACCGCGGAGGCCGACGTCCTGCGGGACGAGGGCGAGGCCTACGCCAACAAGCTGCGCGAGGCGGGCGTGCCGGTCACCGCGGTGCGCTTCCAGGGCATCATCCACGACTTCGTCATGCTCAACGCCCTGCGCGGCACCCATGCCGCCGAAGCCGCCATCACCCTGGCCGCCCGCACCCTGCACGCGGCCCTGCACACCGCCTGAAGCCGAGGAGACCGCACCCACATGACCGCCTCCACTCCCACGGTCGTCCTCGTCCACGGCGCGTTCGCCGACGCGAGCAGCTGGTCCGGGGTCATCGAGGAACTGCAGCGTGAGGGCATCCCCGTCGTCGCGCCGCCCAACCCGCTGCGCGGCCTCGCCTCCGACGCCGCCTACATCGCCTCCGTGGCCGCCCGCATCGACGGCCCCGTCGTGCTGGTCGGCCACTCGTACGGCGGTGCGCTCATCACCGTGGCCGGCACCGTCGAGAACGTCGTCGGGCTGGTCTACGTGGCCGCCTACGTCCTCGAGGAGGGCGAGAGCCTCGGTGAGCTGCAGGGCCGCTTCCCGCTCTCGCCGCTGGTCAGCAACCTGAAGCAATGGACGTACCCCGGCCCGGACGGTGAGGACGCGGTCGAGGTCACCATCGCGGCGGACGCCTTCCCGTCGGTGTTCGCCGCCGACGTGGCCCCCGAGGTCACCAAGGTCCTCGCGGTGGCCCAGCGTCCGCTCGCCGCCGCGGCCTTCGAGGAGACCGCCCCCGCCGCCGCGTGGCGGACCAAGCCGTCCTGGGCCCTGGTCGCCGGCGCGGACGAGGCGATCAACCCGGAGGTCGAGCGCTACGGCGCGAAGCGGGCCGGAGCGACCGTCCTGGAGCTGGAGGGCGCGTCCCACGCGGTCGCCCTGTCCCGGCCCAAGGAGGTCGCCGCACTGATCCGAGACGCGGTCCGCGCGACGAGCTGACCGCACGCCACGGAACTCGCCCTCCCGCCCGTGCGGGAGGGCGAGTTCCGTGCTGCCACTTCGGCCGGCCCTTCCGCGCCGCGCACGTGAGACGCCCGGGGAGTGGCGGCTTGACGGTGCGTCGGACGGGGTGGGCGTTGCCGTGACCATGTGGCCCGACCGCTCCCCCCCCGAGAACGTGTGCCGACGTCAACCATCTGCGTGGTATACACATTCTCCACATCTTCTGCACGGTCCATCGGCATGCTCCTGGGGGGAGTTCCGTGAGCACTACTGGCGCGGGCGGGCGGGTGCGGCCTGTCCAGCCCGGGGACCCCGCCCGCATCGGCCCGTACCGGATCATCGGCCGTCTCGGCTCCGGCGGCATGGGCACGGTCCATGCCGGCCTCACCGACGACGGACTCCGGGTCGCGGTCAAGGTGATCCACCCCGCGCAGGCCCAGGACCCGGAGTTCCGGGCCCGGTTCCGCCGCGAGGTCCAGCTCTCCGCCCGGGTGCAGGGCCCCTGCCTCGTGCCCCTGCTCGCCGCCGACCCCGAGGCCGCCGAGCCCTGGCTGGCCACCGCCTACGCACCCGGCCCCACCCTCAACGAGCACCTGGCCGAGCACGGCCCCCTCACCGGCGGCACCCTGTACGCCTTCGCCACCGGCACGGCCCAGGCGCTGGCGGCGATTCACCGGGCCGGTGTGGTCCACCGGGACGTGAAGCCGCAGAACGTCATCCTCACGCCCGCCGGGCCCCGCGTGCTGGACTTCGGCATCGCCCACGCCGCCGACGGCACCAGCGTGACCCGGACCGGCGTCCTGACCGGAACCCCCGGCTGGATCAGCCCCGAGTACTACCGCGGCGGCACGGCCGGGCCCGAGGGCGACCTGTTCGCCTGGGGTGCGCTGGTGGCGTACGCCGCGACCGGCCGCCTCCCGTTCGGCGCCGGCGCGCCGGACGCGGTCGCGTTCCGCGTCATGTCGGGGGAGCCCGATCTGGACGGAGTTCCGCGGGAGTTGCGGGAGATCGTGGAGACGGCCCTCGCGAAGGAGCCCGCCGACCGGACGAGCGCCGTCACGGCGGCGGACAGGTGCGCAGGGCTGCTCGCGGCGCAGACCACCCAGGTCGTCGGCGGCGAGGTGGACCTGGGACCCACCCGTGCCGGTGCACCGGTCATGGCCCGGTGGGATCTGCCCACCCTGGACGATCCCCGCTGGCACGCCCCGGCGACACCGTCCTCCCGCAAGCGGACCGTCACGACCGTCCTCGTCGCCGCGGCCGTGGCCGGCGCTCTCGCGGGTGCCGTGATCGCCCTCCCCGGCGGGCGGAACGACCATGGGGCGAAGACCAGGGGAGCCACGGCCGGTGCGTCCACGGCCGCGCACGCGGGCAACACCGCACAGCACACCGGCTCCGCCGCGCCCGACGGGACGACGGAACCGGCGCAGCCGGCGGTCGATCCGCGCAGGGCGGCCGTCCCGGCCGACCCGCTGGCCGGGGTGACCGACCCCGCCTTCACCCGTGCCGGGGACGAGACCCAGCCCGGCGACGACGAGTGGAGAGCCAGCACCGGAGCGAGCACCGCGGCCGAGACGGACGTGGCGACGGCGGTGCGGGACGACATCAGGACCATGCTCGCCACCAAGGACATTCATGGAGCCCACGGTCACCTTCAACAAGAGCGCACAGACGCTGATGGTGACCGGCGGCCCGATCTCCCAGCTTCCCGAGGACCAGCAGGAAGTGTTCCGCAGGAGCGGGGAGATGGCGGCCTGCACCGCACTCGCCCGCCGGCTCGCGGACGACCCCACCGCCTGGCCCTACGGCCGCTACTCGGTCTTCTGGAAGGACTCCGACACCGATCCGGAGCCGAACATCCTCGGCTTCGGCGAGGCCACCGACGGGTGCTACAACCTGACCGCGGGGCAGTGGCAGGGCGACGAGTCCGGCATGGCGACCGCACAGATACCGAGCAGCGACCGGGCGGAGATCCGCGTCGCCGACGCCACCGACAAGGCCGTCACGGCGGCCTGGAAGGTCCGGGTCGCCGAGGGCAACGGGGTGGATCCCGCGGCCGCGCAGAACGACATCAGCCTCGGCTTCGATCCCGTCGAGAAGGCCGCCTACGTGTGGATGCACGACCCCGACGGCACAATGATCGGCCGCGCCCAGCGGGACAACTTCCAGGACGTCGTCACCACCACCGCCTGCCGGAAGCTGGTCTCCGAGTACAGCAGCAACAAGTCCTGGCAGTACACCCGCTGGTCCGTCCTCATGTGGGAGGGCAACAGCCGCTTCCCCGAGTTCACGGGCTCGGGGGACTGCATGAAGTGAGGGCCGGGCCTGACACGGGCCGGCCTGGCGTGAGAGCGGTCCACTTCACAATTTTTTATCTGTGCGACGCAGCGAAGATGTGGGCTATTCTCTGCGTAACGCAGTTAATGTGCAGCGCAGATACGCGCTGCCTTGCTTTCAGGAGCCCACATGTCCACCATCGCCGTCACCGGTGCGACCGGCGCCCAGGGCGGGGCCACCGCCCGCGCCCTGCTGGCCGCCGGACTCCGGGTCCGCGCCCTCACCCGCACCCCTGCCGCACCGGCGGCCGAGGCCCTGCGCCGGCTCGGTGCGGACGTCCGGTACGCCGACTTCGACGACCGTCACTCCCTGGACGCCGCCCTCGCCGGCGCCGACTCCCTCTTCGCGGTGACCACCCCGTTCGGTACGGACACCGCCACCGAGGTCCGCCAGGGCGGGACCCTGCTGGACGCGGCGGCGGCCGCCCGGGTCGGCCACATCGTTCCCACGGTCGGCGGCGCACGCCGACCGTGGGACGGGCATCCCGCACTACGACAGCAAGGACGAGATCGAGCGCCGCCTCAGGGCGACGGGCGTCCCCTGGACGGTCATCGCCCCCGCGGCCTTCATGGACAACTTCGCGTCCGGCTGGACCCTGGAGGGCCTGCGCGAGAACACCTTCGCCTGGCCCATGCCGGCCGACCGCCCCCTGACGCTCATCCCGGCCGACGACATCGGTGCGTTCGCGGCCCTGGTCCTGCGGCACCGGTCCGCGTTCACCGGCCGCCGTGTCGACATCGCGTCCGACGAACTCACCGCCGGCCAGATCGCCGCGGCCCTGTCCGCCGCAACCGGCCGCCCCGTCACGCACCGCGAGGTGCCCCTGTCCCACGTCCGCACCCACTCCGACGACCTCGCGGAGATGTTCTCCTACTTCGCCACCACCGGCCTCGACGTCGACGTCACCGGGCTGCGCCGCGCCCACCCCGAGGTCGGCTGGCACACCTTCGCCGACTGGGCGGCCGCCCAGGACTGGCCCGCCCTGCTCGCCCCGGATCCGAAGGGACCCGCCCTGTCATGAAACCCATCGGCTACTGGCTCAACCGCACGGACCAGGCCCTCACCCGGCACCTCGACGCCCTGCTCACGGAGTACGGCCTCACCCGCCTGACCTGGCAGGTCCTCAACGTCGTCCACGCGGCTCCCGGAGCCGCCGACACCGATGTCCACACCACCCTGGCCGCCAACGCCGACACCGTCGCCCTCGCCGCCGCCATCCGTACCGTCCTCACCGACGGCTGGGTGGCACGCCCCGCCGAGGGCCTCCTCACCCTCACCGCGCAGGGTGAAGCCCGCCTGGCCACCGTCACCGAACGGGTCGCGTTCTTCCGGGAGGCGGTCATCGCGGGCATCTCGCTGGAGGAGTACGGCACCGCTGTGAGCGTCCTGGAACGCATGACGCGCAACCTCGAAAACCCACAGGTCATGGCCTCGACCGGCTGACGGACCGCTCACTCCTCGTGGGTGGGCATCCAGTGGTGTTCGACGAACCAGCGGCCGAACAGCGCACCCCCGTACACCACGAACCCGACGCCGATCAGCCACGACTCCACCACCAGCACGGTGCCGACCGCGCCGTAGTTCAGTGCGTTGGTGACGATGAGCGGGGCGAAGACGAGGAACGAGAAGGCCCTGAGGCCGACCAGGCCGAGGACCGTGGCGATCGCGCCCGGCAGCAGGGTGCGCCAGTGGACCTGGCCCCCGAGCAGGAAGCGCTGGCCCCACCAGAAGAACAGCACCCCGCTGAGCACGGACAGCGAGATCCGCTGCGTACCCTGCACCGCCGTCCGTGTCTGCACCTCCTGATAGAGGTACCCGGTCAGCACCGCCAGCCAGGTCACCTGTCGCCAGACCCGGTGCCAGGGTCCCGAGGCAAGACCCCAGATCCGCTCGTAGCCGTTCTGCACGCTGCCGGCGAAGGAGACGCCGAACACCGCGAGCAGGATCAGGCTCAGCACACTGGTGGTGCCGATGACCTTGCGCGGGGGGCTGATGATGCCGGTCAGCGCCTCGGCGGACTGTCCCGACAGTCCCATGCCGTCGGTGAGCCACGAGGCGAAGCCTCCCCGCACCAGCGGATCGGCCGCGGCGACCGTGATCAGCAGCGGAGCCAGCGTCACCAGGGCCAGCGTGGCGAACCCCATGGCCCGGTGCATCAGCTCCAGTTCACGGCCGTGCTGGAGCAGCGCGCGCAGACGCAGCCACTCCCAAGCGCGGTGGAGGCCGCGCCGCCACTGCCTCACGGGTTCCTCCCGTGCTCGCCGCACCAGGCGTCGTCGCCGACGGTCGTCCGCCGCCGGTTTCGCCCGGGCGGCCCTCGTTGAGTCTCTGGTGACATGATCGGACGAAAGCCGCCGAATCGCCCGGCCGGACATGCCGAGGAGGGCCACCCGGAGAACTTCCCGAGCGGGAGCGGCCGTCAGGCACCCGACTTGATCGTCTTCATGGTCAGGTGGGAGTCGATGCGCAGGACGCACGGCAGGCCGCTGAGTTTCTCGGTGAGGAAGGACTCGTAGGCGGCGTGGTCGGCGACGGCGACGCGGACGAAGTAGTCGGGGCGGCCGTACATGCGCCGGAACTCGATCACCTCGTCGAAGGCGGCCACGGTGTCCTCGAACTCCAGGAACGTCGTGCGGTCGTGGGCGCTGACCTCGACGTCGATGAGGACCTCGAGGCCGCGGCCGAGGGCCTCGGGGTCGACGACGGCCCGGTACCCGGCGATGACGCCCGCCTCCTCAAGCCGCTTGACCCGGCGCAGGCAGGGCGGCGGCGTCAGCCCCACCCGCTGGGCCAGCTCGACGTTGGTCAGCCGGCCGTCCTGGCGCAGGTGAAACAGAATGTCCCGATCGGTGGCGTCGAGTTTCATTTCATTGCGCATAAGCCCAGGGTACGGACATTATGGGCAACCATATGACGTGACATATTTCGAGGACTCCGCCTCCGTGGGTCTCGCATTCGTCCCGCTCGGCGTCGCCTTCGGGGTGCTCGTCACCCACTCCGGAGTCGGCTGGTGGTGGGCGGGCCTGTCCAGCGCGGTCATCTACGGCGGATCGTTCGAGTTCCTGCTGATCAGCATGGTCGCGGCGGCCGTGCCGCTGGTCTCCATCGCCGTGTCCGCGTTCCTGGTGAACCTGCGGCACGTCTTCTACGCCCTGTCCTTCCCGCTGGACCGGGTGCAGGGACGGCTCGGGAAGGCCTACAGCACCTTCGCCCTGTGCGACGAGGCGTACGCCCTGACCGCCGGGCAGCAGGCCGGCTCCTGGCCGAGCCGGCGCATTCTCTGGCTGCAGCTCTTCATGCACCTGTACTGGGCCGGGGGCGCCACCGCCGGAGCCCTGCTCGGCTCCCTCGTCCCGGACAGCGTCACCGGGCTGGACTTCGCCCTGACCGCCCTGTTCACCGTGCTGGCGCTCGACGCCGTCCGTGACCGTCGGAGTGATCTGCCCACCCCGCTGCTCGCCCTCGTCAGCGCCCTGGCCGCCCGGCTGCTCTTCCCCGGCCAGCTGCTGCCGGTCGCCTTCGCCCTGTTCACCGCCGGACTCCTGGCCCGGCACCTCATCACCAGCAGGAAGCCGAGCCATGCCTGACACGACCTATCTCGTCGCCGCGGTCCTGATATCCGCCGCGGTGACCTGGACCCTGCGCGCCCTCCCCTTCGCCGCCCTCGCCCCGCTGCGGGCGAGCGGTACGGTCCAGTACCTCAGCACGCGCATGCCTGCCGGGATCATGGTGATCCTGGTCGTCTACTGTCTGCGCGACCTGCCGGTGACCCACGCGCGCGTGGTGGCCCCGCTGGCCGCCCTCACGGTCACCGTCGGCCTGCATCTGTGGCGCCGCAACGCCCTGTTGAGCATCCTCGGCGGCACCGCCGTCCATGTGGCGCTGGCCAGTACGGTCTTCGCGCACTGACGGCCGTGGACAGGGCGACGCCCGGTGAGACGGCCGGTCAGGTGAGAACCGACCGGCGTCGTCACCGGGGCGTTCGCGTCACCCGCCGGTGCGGGGGAGCGTCGGTCAGACCGTGCCGCTCGCGGTGATCGTGATCTTCGCGCTGGTCGCGCCGCTCCGGCTGCCCAGGCCCTCGATCTGGTCGACGAGCTTCTGACCCTCGACGACCTCACCGAAGACGACGTGCTTGCCGTCGAGCCAGTCGGTGACGATCGTGGTGATGAAGAACTGCGAGCCGTTGGTGTTCCGGCCGGCGTTCGCCATGCTCAGCAGGTACGGGCGGTCGTGCTTCAGAGTGAAGTTCTCGTCGGCGAACTTCTCGCCGTAGATGCTCTTGCCGCCGGTGCCGTTGCCCTTGGTGAAGTCGCCGCCCTGCAGCATGAACTGCGGGATGACCCGGTGGAACGAGGAACCGGCGTAACCGAAGCCGTGCTGACCCGTGGCCAGCTCACGGAAGTTCTTGGCGGTCTTGGGAACCACGTCGTCGAAGAGCTTGAAAACGATCCGGCCGGCCGGCTCGTCGTTGATGCTGATGTCGAAGTACACGTTGTCACTCATGGCGATCAACCTACCTTCGTGGAGTCCCGCGACGTGCAGAAGGGTCTCCCTGAGCCTCTGGTGTCGCTCCGCACCTCACCGGCAAACACCGTACCCCGCGCCCCGCACACGGGGAAAATGCTCCCGTGACCGAAGACTGGGTGTGGGACGAAACACTGTTCGCGGGCGCGGCCCCCTACTACGACCGGGGCAGACTGCCGTACGCACCCACCCTCGTCACCGTGCTGGCCGACGTGCTCGGGCTCGACGGAACCGGGCGGCTCCTCGACGTGGGATGCGGCCCCGGCACCCTGTCCGTGCCCCTCGCGCCCCTGTTCGGCGAAGTCGTGGGCGTGGACCCCGACCCGGGCATGCTCGACGAAGCGGCCCGCCGGGCCGCCGCCGTGGGCGGGGCCGCCAAGTCCCGCTGGGTGCGGATGCGGGCCGAGGATCTCCCGGCCGACCTCGGCACCTTCACCGTGGCGGTCTTCGCCCAGTCCTTCCACTGGACGGACCGAGACCTGGTGGCGGCCACCGTGCGCGGCATGCTCCGGCCCGGCGGGGCGCTGGTGCACGTCTCGGACCTGAAGGGCGAGCAGCCCGGCATCGAGGGCCTGCCCCACCCCGGTGTGCCGTACGGCGCCGTCGGTGAACTGGTCAAGCGGTACCTGGGACCGGTGCGCCGTGCCGGGCGCGGGGTGCTGCCCGACGGGACACCCGGCGGTGAAGCGGCGGTCATCGCCCGCGCCGGATACCTGGGGCCCGAGCGTCATGTCGTCCCCGGCGGGCAGGTACTGGAACGCAGCGAGGACGACGTCGTCGCCGGAACCTTCTCGATGTCGTACTCCGCACCCGGCCTGTTCGGCGCGCGCCGTGACGCCTTCGAGGCCGACCTGCGCCGCCTGCTGCGCTCGTCCTCCCCGACGGGCCGCTTCAGCGAACGGGGGCCCAGCACCGAGGTGTTCGTGTGGCGAAACCCGTCCGTCCCCGCAGCGGCCGGGAGCCCGGCCGGCCAGTGACCGTCGCGGCGGAGGGCGAGCGGGAGCCACTCGCCGGCGGCCGCGCCCGGCCTGGAGTCCCGGCCGATCGGGCGGGGCCTCCGGGCCGGCCCGGCATGGCTCCGTGTCGAAACGCACCGTGACCCGATGCTGAGGGCTTCCGGACCGGTGAACGCCGGCCGGCCGGGACCGTCCATGCTTCCCGAACCACCTTGAGATCAGGCGGACTTGCGGGCCACTCCTCCGTAGAAGCCGATCTCGGCCGACCTCGGGGGAGGCGGGCTGTCCGGGCGCCAGAACGGGACCTGGGCCAGGCCGGGATCGACCAGTTCGAAGCCGTCGAAGAACCTCTCGACCTCGGCGCGGGAGCGCAGGTTCAGCGTGGCGGTGGCCTTGGTGTAGACGGCCTGGGCGGCGCTGCGGTCGGCGAAGTCGCCGGTGGCGTGCGAGAGCACCAGACAGCTGCCGGCCGGAAGCGCGTCACGCAGCGCGGCGACGGCCTGCGCGGGCTTCTCCGCGTCGGTGAGGAAGTGGAGGACGGCGACCAGGAGGAGCGCGACCGGCCGGTCGAAGTCGATGGCCCCGCGGACCTTGGGGTGGTTCACGACGGCCAGGGGGTCGCGCACGTCGGCGAGTACGACACTGGTCACCCCGGAGCTGCTGAGCAGCGCGTTGGCGTGCGCGGCCACGATCGGATCGTTGTCGACGTAGGCCACGCGGACGTCGGGCGCCAGCTCGTGGGCGATCTCGTGCACGTTCGGCGAGGTGGGCAGCCCGGTGCCGATGTCGAGAATCTGGCGTACCCCGCTGCCGACGACGTACCGGACGGCGCGCCTCAGGAACGCGCGGTTGGCCTGCAGACCTATGCGCACCTCGGGTGCGGCGGCGGCCAGTTCGTCGCCCGCCCGCCGGTCCACCTCGTAGTTGTCCTTGCCGCCCAGCAGGTAGTCGTAGATCCGCGCGGGGTGCGGCCTGCTGGTGTCGATCTCCCTGACGCCGAAGCCGTCGTCCTGTCCCACACCGCGCTCCTCTCGACGACCGCCACGGCCCCACGCGCGAACGGTTCGCGACAGCTTCGCACATCAACTCCCATGCCCGGTCACGTGGTTGTGCGTTGCGCGCAGGAGCAGGACGGTGACGTCGTCCGTGTACTGCCCGGTCGGCCAGGTGTGGCGGATCAGGCTGTCGGCGAGGTGGCCGAGGTCGGAGGCGTCCGTGCCCGCCGCGTGCTTCAGCAGGTCGGACGTGGTGTCTGTGGCGTCGCGTCCGGGCTTCTCCACCAGCCCGTCGGTGTAGAGGACCAGGACGGCATCGTCGCGCAGCGGGGTCGCGGTGACGGGATAGCGCACGTCCGCGCCGATGCCCAGGAGCGGGCCGGGCTCGATGTCCAGAATCCTTCCGCGGCGGTCGGGCTCGAGCAGGAATGGGGGGACGTGACCCGCGCTGGCGAGGGTCAGTCGTCCGTGGGCCAGGTCCATGTGTGCGTAGAGGCAGGTGACGAGCAGGTCGGACTCCAGGTCGGCCAGCAGCCGGTCGGTGCGGGACAAGACCTCGTCCGGTGCCGCCCCGGCGGTGGCGTGGGCGTGAATGGCGGTGCGGACCTGTCCCATGAGGGTGGCCGCGGCGATGCTGTGGCCTTCCACGTCGCCGATGAATGCCGCGACCGTCGTGTCGTCCAGGCGGAGCAGGTCGTAGAAGTCTCCGCTGACATCGAGCCCGCGTCCCGCCGGCAGATAGCGGGCGGCGACGTCGAGGCCGGGCAGGGCGGGCAGGGCGCGGGGCAGCAGAGTCTGCTGGAGCTCGTTGACGAGACGGTGCTGGACGTCGTACAGGCGGGCGCGGTCGAGCGCCTGGGCGATGAGACGGGCCAGCGGCGTCAGAACGGCACGCTCGTCGGCCGTGAAGGTGTGTGGACGGTCGTACGACAGGATGCAGCAGCCCACCGCCCGGCCGGTGATGACGAGGGGCAGGAAGGCCCAGGCCTGTTTGCCGCTGATCTCGGGCGCCCGGGGGTGGCTGCGTGCCATGTCGGCGGGGTTGGCGAAGAAGGCGGGCACGCCGCTGGCGAGGACCTGGCCGGCGGGCGTGAGATCGGTGTTCAGGGGGAGTGCGTCCAGATGCTCGACAGCGTCGTCGGGGTAGCCGTGGTGGGCGGTGATCTTCAGGCGGCCCGCTTCCGCCGCGGAAAGGACCATGCCCTGGGCTTCGAAGGCGGGGAGGATCTGGTCGGTGATCAGCGTGGCGACGTCGCGTACGGTCACCGTCTCCGTGAGGGCCGCGGCCAGGTGGACCAACTGGTACAGACGTCCGGTCGGCGCCGCCACGGGCCGCTGTGCGGCGGGCGCCGCCGTGCCCGACGGCCGCCGGCCGCACGGGACGATACGGACGCTGATACCGCTGGTGTCCGGGTGGAGCCGGAAGGTCAGCCACTGGTCGGGCGGCCGCAGCGCGTCGAAGGAGACCGGCGTACGGCTGACGACGGCGGTGCGGTACTGGTCCTCGTATCCGGGGTCGTCCAGCCAGGGCAGCGCCTGCCAGGGCCGCTCGCCCAGCAGCTGGTCAGCGGGGCGCCCGAGGAGGCGGGCGGCGGCGCCGCTGACGAACGTGACGCGCCCCTCCAGATCCAGGGCGACCGCACCTTCGGGCAGGCGTTCGAGATAGTCGGCCGCGGCCATCCCGGTCTGCTCCGGGTGGCATACGGCGTCGAGCGGCCAGACGCGCGGCTGTTCGGGAAAGCCGGGTGGCCGGGGTGCGTCGTCCAGCAGGCGGGCGAGTCGGCGCGCACTGGCCATGATGTGGCCGCGCTCGCGCGGCGAGGCTTGCGGCGGGTGGTCACCGGACCACATGAGCACGATCCCTCCCCAGCACCGGCCTGCGCCGGTCAGAGGGACGGCCGCGAGCGTGAAACTGTAGGGCAGGACGGCCGCGGCGACCGGATAGCGACGGGTCATCTCGTCCTGGCTGCCGATCCACACCAGCCGGTCGTCACGGATCGCGTCGGCGACCGGGACGGGGGCGGTGAGCGGCAGGCGCTGCCAGGTCCGGGCGAACTCGACGGGAAGCCCGCACAGCGCCACCAGGCGGAGCATGGGCTCCGCCTCCTCGATCAGGTAGAGGCCGCCGATCACGGCGCCGGTACGGCGCATGACGTCCGTCAGACCCGTCCCGAGCGCATCGTCCAGCGACCCGCCACCCTTCGGTAGATCACCGGGCCGCATCGTGCTCTCCGCTCGCTCCCGGGCGGCGCCCCTCGCTTCCGGGCGGCGCCACCGATCCACCCGTCGACCTGTCTGCGCACCGGCCGCGCGACGCAAATATTGCCCTATCGGGACCATATGCCCGATCTGGATCACTGCCAAGGCGGGCAGCCCGACCAAGATCAGATCGCCTGGTATCGTCCGGCGATCGAAGGCGAGGCCCGACCGTCCTCGCCGTCCGCATACCAGGGGGGTCATGTGTCCACGTCGTCCTTTTCGGGTCCGTCCCGTCGTCACCTGCTGACCGGGAGCGCCGGGTTGGCGCTCGCCGCGTCCGCAGGTTCCCTGATCTCGCCCACCCGCGCCGCCGCGGCCGAGCCGGCGAGCGCCGCGCTCTACCAGCTCAAGCCGCCGCACCTGCTGGAGGCCGAGACGCTGGTGGAGTACCTGCGGCTGCGCGCGAACCAGTGGGACCACAACCGGTACAACGTCGAACAGACCAACGGTGAGAACCTCGGCAGAACCCAGGTGACCTGGGGTCGCCCGGGACACCCCGACGAGTTCGAGAACCTCTCCCAGTGCGCCTCGTTCATGACGAGCCTGCTGCAGCGCTCCTACGGCGCCGACACCGCGTACGGCTGGGCCACCACGGCGTACTTCAACCAGTACTTCCCGCCGAAGGACGGCCTGCCCCGCACCGCCTCGTTCCCCAACGCCGAGGATCTGCAGGCGGGCTTCCTGAACGCCTCCAACGTGCCGCACATCGACCCGGTGACCAAGCCGGTGAACCTGCGTCCCGGTGACATCGTGGCCTGGGACTACGACCCCAACGCCAAGAGCGTCCCCTACACCGGGCACACCGTGATGATCCGTGCCTACCTCGGGACCTACGCCTCCTCCGTCGACAGCAAGCTGGGCATCACCGGGGTCGTCCCGCACCTCTTCCAGATCGTCGACTGCACCAACAGCCCCCACGGCGGGCCCGACCTCACCAGCCAGTCCAGTGTCGACCGCTACCGTTCGTACCCGGACAGCCGCGCCGAGATCGCGGACGACAACTCCACCTACTCCGAGCACAGTGGCGTGGGCTACGGGCACATGGTCTTCTACGCGGACCCCGACACGTCCCTCTTCGCCGGATACCGCTGGAGCCTCAACTCCTCCACGCCCCAGGCCGCCGTCGCGCAGCCGGTCACGGGCAAGAAGCAGATCGCGGCGGGCCGCGTCAACGCCTTCCTGGTGTAGCCGGCACGGAACTGGGGAGCCGGCCGGAGCGGATGGCACGATGCCGGGATGGACCAGATCCTCCGCGCCGCCGGCGACCTGCTGGGTACCCGGCTCTCCGATCCCGTCGACCTGGGCGGCAGCCGGCGCAGTACCGTGGTGCGCTGCCGCACCGCGGCCGGCGACAGCGTGATCGTCAAGTCGTTCACCGACGAGCCGGACGCCTTGCGCTCGTTCACCTCCGAGGCCGCCGGGCTCGGCCTTCAAGTGGCCGGCCCGGCGCTGCTCGGCGTGGACACCGACGTACCGCTGCTGGTGATGGAGGATCTGGGGGCTGCGCCCACGCTGGCGGACGTGCTGCTCGGAGACGACCCGAAGGCCGCCGCGGAAGGCCTGATGACCTGGGCCGCGGGGCTCGGCCGACTCGCTGCGACGTCGGTGCACAGGCGAGCCGACTTCAACCGGCTGGCGGCCCGGTACGACAAGGGGCTGCCGTCCTGGGGGGACGAGCCGTGGATCGGGCGGAACGCCGCCGACCTGCTCCCGCTGCTGGCCGAGGCCGGAGTCACCGCGCCACCGGAACTGCCGGCCGAACTGGCCCGGATCGGGACGGCGGGCGGCGACCAGTACCCCGCGTTCACTCCGGGGGACACCTGCCCCGACAACAACCTGCTCACCGCGGACGGTCTGCGACTGATCGACTTCGAGGCGGCCTGCTTCCAGTCGGTGTTCCTCACCGCCGCCTACTGCCGGATGCCCTTCTCCAGCTGCTGGTGCGTCTTCAGGCTCCCGGCGGGCCTGGCCGAGGAGATCGAGCGGGCTTTCCGCACGGAGGTCGTGACCGCCTACCCGGCCCTCGCCGAGGACGCGGTGTGGGAGGCCGGAATGCGCAAGGCGATCGCGGTCTGGACGGTCGACGTGACAGTGCGGCTGCTCCCACGCACCGCGGAGGACCGGCCGATGCACCGGACCCGGCGTCCGGTTCCGACGATGCGTCAGGTGCTGTGGCACCGTTGGGAGATGGCGAGCGGGACCGAGGAGTTCCCGGCGTTCACGGAGACCATGGAACTGCTGCTGCGGAAGGTCGCCGGAGGGTGGCAGGCCACGCCCCTGCCGGGTTATCCGGCATTCGCGGACTGAGCCCCTGCCGGGGTGTCCCGCATCCGGGGGCTGAGCCCCCGGCCGGGCGTGGCGGCACCGGACGGCGCGGCACGGCGTTGCGGGGCGCACCGCGCCCGGCAGCCGATGCCTATGGTGGGATGTGATCAGCAGCGACGCAGAGCCTGGCCGGCGGGGTGGCGGACGCCCTGGGTACAAGTCCGCGGCGGGCGTCTTCGCCATCGGAATGATGGGCACCACCCTGCCCACACCGCTGTACGGGTTGTACCGGGAGCAGATCGGGTTCTCCGAGCTGATCGTCACCGTGGTGTTCGCCGTCTACGCGGTGGGCGTCATCACCGCCCTGCTGGTCGCCGGCGGCTTCTCCGACGTGCTGGGACGGCGGCCGGTGCTGCTGGCCGCACTCGGCCTGGCCGCCCTCAGCGCGGTGTGCTTCCTCTTCGAGGCCGGACTGCCGCTGCTGTACACGGGCCGGGTGCTGTCGGGCTTCTCGGCCGGTCTGCTCAGCGGCACGGGCACCGCGGCCGTACTCGAACTGGCCCCGCCCGGCAAACGCGGCCGTGCCGGACTGGCCGCGACCGCGGCCAACATGGGCGGTCTGGGACTCGGCCCGCTCGTCTCCGGATTCCTCGCCGAGTACGCCCCGTGGCCGCTCAAGCTTCCGTTCGCCACCCACCTGGTGCTCCTGGCCGTCGCCACGGCGGTCGTCTGCCCGCTGCCCGAGACCGTACGCCGCACCGCTCCGCGGCCGTCGCTGCGACCTCAGGGCATGAGGGTTCCGCCGCAGGCGCGCGGGGTGTTCACCCCCTGTGCCCTCGCCGCCTTCGCGGGCTTCGCCATGCTCGGCCTGTTCACGGCCGTCGCCCCGGCCTTCCTCACGCAGACGCTGGGGGAGCACAACCTGGCGGTCGCCGGGGGCGTCGTCTTCGGCGTGTTCTGCGCCTCGACCGGTGGCCAGTTGCTCATGGGACGGGTCGGTCCGCGCCGCGCCCTGCCCCTGGGCTGTACGGTGCTCGTCGCCGGACTCCTCCTCATCGCGTCCTCGCTGTTGCTGGAGTCCTTCCCGTTGCTGCTGGCCGGGGCGGTGACCGGTGGCGTGGGGCAGGGGATGGCGTTCCGCGCCGGTCTGACCGAGGTGAGCACCGCGGCGCCCCCGGCGCACCAAGGCGCCACCATCTCGGCGTACTTCGTCGTCGCGTACGTGGGGATCTCGTTGCCGGTCGTGGGGGTGGGCGCCATGACGCTGGCGTTGGGGCTGCGCGGCGCCGGTCTGGTGTTCACGGCGTGCGCGGTCGTGCTCGTCACGGCGGTGGGCATCCGCGTGCGACGGACTCTGTCCCCGGCCACCGCCCGGTCCTGAATCGAAGTCCAGGCCGGCCGGCCGAACGAACGGCGGTCCTCCGGCGTCGAAGGAGAAACAGCCCGCGCAGGTGAGAGGCCCCGACATGAGATCCGTCCGTCCGGTTCCCCGGTTCGCTCTGCCACGCCTCGCACTGATGGCGTGCCTTGTCTGGGCAACCGCCGCGTGCCAGGGGGAGGCGGAGGTCAACAGAGCTGCGCGGGCGGAGAGTACCGCCTGGAAGGAGCCGTCGGCGTACACGTACACCCTGAAGTCGAGCGGGGGAGAGCGGCTCCTGATCGGCACCTTCCGGGTGACCGTGCGGAACGGGAAAACGGTGCGGGCGGTGGGGTTGGACGAGCAGGGCCGCAGGGTGGTGAAGCGGTCGCCCGGAGCGGTGCCCACCATCGGCGGGCTGCTGAAGGAACTGGAACAGGCCCGTCGCGACGGCGCGGACACGGCGGAGGCGGAGTACTCGACCATGGGCCACCCACTGCGCATCACCCTGGACTGGTCGGCGAACGCCGTCGACGACGAGGCCGAGTACGCGATCAGCGACTACGTGGCCGGGCGCCACTGACGTTTTCGGCCCGGGGTGACGTCACGCAGGGGGCCGGCACAGGTCGGCCCTCCTGCAGCGCCGTCATCGCTGAGCGGCCTACGCCGGCGTCACCCCAGGCCGAAGAAGGGCAACCGCGGTCCGTCCGAGGGCCGCCGCACTCAGCAGAGAAGCCAGAAGTGCTGTGCGTCGCCGGGACCAACTGGTCGCAGAAGGTGTGGAGTTCGATGTCATGACTCATTCTGGCCGGCGCTCGGAACGGGCCCGCGAGTACACCCGGACCTGACGCACCGCCGACCCGACCGCCCCGTGACGCCGTGTCCGGCCCTGCCCGGAGGGGGTGCACACCCTGACCTCCGGGTTCGAGTGGGGGATGTCCCCGATGCGCTGGCAGGAGCCGAGCCCCACGATGGGCGGTATGACGAAGGCACAGCCGACCAGGCGTCGACCCCATCAGCACCGAGGCCTGCGGGCGGTGGCCGTCTGCACGGTCATGGCCGTCAGCTCACTGATGGCGCTCCTTCCCGCTCAGGCCGCGACGCAGCGCGGACCGGCCGCACCTCCTGCCCGGATGCGCTTACCGGCCCCTACAGGCCGCTTCCAGGTCGGTGAAGTGACGCTGCACCTGGCCGACACCTCCCGCCACGACCCCTGGCAGGAGGGCAGGAACAGCCGCGAGCTGATGGTCGGCGTGTACTACCCCACGACGCGCGCAGCCGGCCGTCCGGCCGCGCCCTACATGCTGCCCAGGGCGGCAGCCCACTTCGACTCGGTGACCGCCGACGACTACCTGGGGATGGGCCTGCCGGCCGGACAGGCCGACTGGGCGGCAACGGTCACGCACGCGTCGCAGGGTGCTCCGGTGGCCGACGCCGGCGGGAAGCGGCCCGTACTGATCTACTCCCCGGGCCTCGGTGAACCCCGGACCTGGGGCACCACTCTGGTCACGGACCTGGCCGGCAGGGGCTACGTGGTGGTGACCATCGACAACACCTACGAATCACCGGAAGTGGAGTTCCCCGACGGTTCCTTGGCCACCATGGTCACCCCGGGCGACCCCGACGCCTTCATCAGGAAGGCCCTCCGCGTCCGGAACACCGACACCGGCTTCGTACTGGACCGACTGGGCCTGCTCAACGCCGGTCTGAACCCCGACGTGGACGACCACCCACTGCCCTGCGGCCTCGCCGGCGCGCTCGACCTCACCAAGGTCGGCATGTTCGGCCACTCACTGGGCGGAACCGCGGCGGCCACGGCCATGGACGCAGACCCGCGCATCACCGCCGGAATCGACATGGACGGCAACCTGACCAACTTCGACGGCACGCTGATGCCGGTGGCCGAGCACGGGCTTACCCGGCCGTTCCTGCTGATGGGCAAGGACGGCCCCACGGACACGGGCCCCGGCTGGACCGCGTTCCGGGCTCACACACCGGGCTGGAACCGTCAGCTCAGACTGCGCGGCGCCGAACACGCTTCCTTCACGGACGCGGAGGCCCTGCTCCCGCAGCTGGGTCTGCCAGCGGCCACACTGACGCAGGACATCGGCACGATCGACCCGGCCACCGCCGTCCGCACCGACGAGGCCTATGTCTCGGCGTTCTTCGACCGCTGGCTGCGCGGCCGCCACGACCACTTGCTGGACGCTCCCTCGCCCCGGTACCCGGCGATGGAGTTCGTCGACTGATCCGGGGCCGGGGCCGGAGCCGTCGGTCACTTGAAGTGGACGAGGATGCGCCCGGTGTTGCCGGAGTCGACCTCCCGGCGGACGTACAGCTTCCTGATGTGCTTCTGGTCCAGGAAGGCGAGGACGCGCGCCCTGAGCTGTCCCGACCCCTTGCCCGGAATGATCTCCGCGACCGGCTCACCCGAGTGGTTGGCCTTGAAGACGAACTGCCGCAGCGCCAGTTCGATGTCACGGTTGTTGCGGAACAGGGGATGGAGATCGAGCGACATCATGGGGGGCCTCCTCGCTGGACTCCTGATCCGGAGACAGGACCGAAGCTACCTCATACGAGTGACCTTGCCGGGTATGTGATCTTCGACGTCTCGTCCCGTGTTTGGCTGCCGGCCATGACGACGACGGACGAACTGCCCTACCCCAGCGGCTGGTTCTACTTGGCGCACGCACGCGAACTGGCCCCCGGCAGTGTACTGACCCGCCGCTTCCTGGACCAGGACATCGTCCTCCACCGCTCCCGCGGCGGCCGGCTCCGCGCGGAACACCACACCCTCAGCGAGCGCAACGGCCTCGTCCTCGCCTGGTACGACCCGCAGGGCGCCGCGCCCGCCTGGGAAGTCCCCGACACCGCCGAGGCCGGAGTCGTACCGACGGCCGCCTGGAGCACGGAGGTGCGCACCCACCCCCAGGAGATCATCGAGAACACGGTGGATCACCGGCATCTGCCCGTCCCGCACGAAAGGGGCGGGCAGGAACTCGGACCGCCGGCGGCCCAGGGCCCCCTCCTGCGCACGCGGCTGCGCCCCGGACCGGACCGGCCCACCGCCCTCAGGCAGAGGCTGCGCGCCGACCACACGCTCCTGATGGCAGGGCTGGGCTACCTCCGTGTCGAGCTGCCCCTGCCCTCGCTCGGTCTCGTCGGCTACCTGTGGGCCATGCACACACCCACCGGGCCCCGCCGTACCCACATGCTGGTCGCGACGGCCTGCGCGGACCTCCGCGCGCCGGACGCCACCGGAGTGTCGCTCCCACGGCACGGCCTGCACCGAGCCTTCGCCCGGGCGATGCTGAGGACCGCGGTCGGCAAGGTCCGCCAGGACCTGAGGAGCTGGAACACCAAACGGTACGAGCCGCGCCCCCGCCGCGCGGCGAACGACGAGGGCATCGGCCTGTTCCGCCACTGGGCCCGCCAGTTCTATCCGTCGTCCTGAGGGGCCTCTTCGCGCGGCCTTCCTCAGGGCAGCGTCCGGCACAGCAGCGCAGCTGGTCCCGGACGGCTGCCGAAGCGGGTCGTGAAGGCGATCCCGGCCGCGTACTCGTTCGCCGCGCACTGGCCCTTGTAGTCGCCGTAGGCGAAGTCGCCGCCCGCCCCGTCGGCGGGGCGGTTGTCGGACCGGTCGAACCACACGGTGCGTCCGGTTCCCGACAGCGCGGTGCGACCCGGTACGCACAGGGCCGCCGACACACGCTGCCCGCGCAGGCTGTAGCCGGCCAGGAAACCGCCCTGTGGGCACTGGAGTTTGGTGTACCCGGACGCCCAGTCGCCGCCCGCGGGGACGTACCGCTCGTCGACGACGACGGTCTGCCCCGCGGCGGAGGTCCGCAGGTTCGCCGCGCCGGTGTCGGTGCACAGACCGCGACCGGTGGTGTGGCTCAGACCGATCAGCCGCAGCCCGTCCGGGCAGGCCGCCTTGTAGGCCCCCGCATCCCAGTCTCCCGTGGCCCGTACGCGCAGGGACTCCACCGCGTCGGCGTGGTCGGTGCTCAGCATCCGCCACACCGGAACGGCCGCGACGGGACCGGACGTGCTCGGCGCGGACATGAGGTGCTGCCATGCCGTACCGCGCCAGTCGCCCGGGTCGAGGATGCCGTCGCGGTGCCCGGCGGTGTCGTAGCGCAGCAGTGCCCAGTCGTCGTGGCCGGCGAAGCCCACCAGCGGCCAGTACGCGAAGTCGGCGTCGTGCTCGGCGAAGTAGTCGGTGACGTTGCCGAACCAGGTTCGGGCCGCCGCGTTCGTCTCGTTGCTCCCGATACCGAACTCGCTCACCCACACGGGCGCGGTGTAGTGCCTGCCGGTCTCCTCGACGAAGAACGCCTCGTCGTCGAGAGCGGTCGCGAGCTGGTCGCGGGTCAGATCCTGATAGCGGGCGTCGTGCGTCTCGCCGATGCCGGTGGCGCCACTGTGACGGGGGCCGGTGTAACCGTAGAAGTGGGCGGAGTACACCAGCTTGTGGGAGTCGACGAGGGTGTGCGAGAGGGTGCGGGCCGGGGTGAGCACCGGCCGGCCGTGCGGCAGCCCGTCGACGGGCACACCGGTCCAGTTGATGCCTTCGATGACGACGAGGAGACGGGGGTCGGCCTCGGTGAGGATCCGGTCGGCGGCGAGCTGGGCGGCCGCGTACCAGTCGTGGTTGTCGCCCAGGCCCCAGTTGGGGTCGTCCAGGACGTCGCGTCGCACCTCGTTGTACAGGTCGGCGCCGACCACGCGGGGCACGGCGGCGTAACGGCGGGCCATGAAGACCCAGTCGTCGGCCCACTGCTGCGTGGACTGTCCGCTGTTCCACCGCTCGTTGCCGTCCACCCCGCAGCACCAACGGGACGTGTTGGTGTGGTTGTTGAGGATGACGGCGAACCCGCTGTCGCTGAGCGCGCCGACGACGGCGTCGTAGACCTGCAGGGGCGTTCTGCCCCGCAGCTGGGGATTGGCGCTCACGGCGCTGTCGGGCACGGGGGTCGTGCTGTGGATCATCTCGTTGGAGAACGGCAGCCGGATGGTGTTGATGCCCAGCTGGTGGAAGTCGGCGAGCAGTCCGTCCAGCGGGACGCGGTCGAGGCCGAGCGGAATGCCGTGGGAGTCCTGGCCGGCGTGATGGTTGGCGGGGTCGGAGACGCTGCCGCTGCCCGTCCACGAGCCCTGCGCGCCGTCCCAGTTGGCCGCCTTGAGCCGGAAGCGGTTGCCCTGGGCGTCGACGATGTAGCGGCCCTGGGTCGACAAGGGCGCGGTCCACGTGGCCGAGGCCGGCACAGCGGCGGACGAGCGCGGTGGCGGCGTGGCGGCGGACGCCGTTGCCGTCTGTGCGGCCACGAGCAGGAGGCCCGCGGCTGTTGCGGCAAGACGCAGGACAACTGGTGCTATCGACATGTGGACAGCCCTCGGTAGTTGGGGGGTGGCGCCTGGGGCGGGTGGTGTGACTCCGAGGATGCAGAGTGCCCGATGGGACTCATAAGGTCCACACCTGATGCGGTGTCACGAAGCCCCTGTCGCACCCGTCCCCGTGCCGGGCGGCGTGGTGTCCGCCAGGAAGTCGAACGCCAGCCCGCTGGAGCCCTCGCCCCGGCCCAGACCCCGGCGGGCGCCGAGCCAGACGCAGACACGGCCGTCGCGCCAGCGGGCGCGGTTGTAGGCCAGGGACAGCCGGGTGCCGCTCTGCGGGACCTCCTCCTCGTTGACGTAGTACTGCTGCCCCTGGTCCAGGCCCTGCCGCAGCAGCGAGGTCCGCGGCGGAACGGGCAGCCCGGTGACGGTGCTGGGCATCGCGGCCCGCTGCAACCGGATCGCCCGGTCCTGACCCGGCACATGCACCGGGATGAACGGGATCCAGTGCTCCGGTACGGAGTTCACGGCCCGGTACGCCACGGCCGCCGCCGGTGCCGGCACGGTGGGCGGTGTCCGCAGCCGAAGCCGGTGGGCCAGCTCCTCGGCGGAGATCTCGGTGCCACGCCGTGCCGTACCGGTGGCGGTGGGCACGGTCGCCTCGACACCCCACACCATGTTCGCGCTCTCGTCCCGGGCCAGGACGACCTCCTCCAGCGGCGGTCCGTCGGCCACCGCAACGGCGCCCGGCGGCAGCAGCAGACCGGTGTCGGCGGGGACGTCGTCGTCGCCGACGGTGTCGAGGGTGAACATCGACCAGCGCTGCCAGTCGGCATCACTGCCCGCGCCCGCCGGGGTGATCCACAGCTTCTCCCCGAAGACGTCGGTCACGGCGAGCCCCCGGATCGAGGCGTACGTCCCGGCCGGCAGGTCGCAGGGCAGCTGGTACCAGTCGTTGCTGTAGACGAGCGCGAACTCCAGGAAGACCAGCCGGGCCAGGTCGGTGCTGTCCGGGGCCACGGCGGCGAAGTTCGTACGGCCGTCCTCGACGGCCCACCAGCGGGGCAGCGGCATCCCCGAGAACCGGACGGGCGCCGGGAAGACCGTACGGTGGAACTCCACCGAGTCCGGGGCCGTACCGCCGAGCGGGTGCTCCGGATCGAGGGAGAAGTCCTGCCAGCCGAGGGTGCCACCCGGGTACTCCTGCACGGTCAGCACCTTCTCGGCACCCGCACCGCCGATCTCGGGTGTGCCGGCGGCGACCGAGAAGCGGTGTTCCAGCCGGGTGGGGTCCCAGGTCGCGTTGGTCGTGCCGAGGGCCGGGTTCACGACCGGCTGGTCGATGAGCCGGTCGAACCAGGTGACCAGCCGTGCACCGAGGCTGCGCAGTTCCTGCCGGTGCAGCCCCAGCAGCCCGCCGATGCCCGCGGAGGCGTCCCCGCCGCCCTTGAGGTGCAGATAGAACGCGTACCCGTCCATGCGGCGGCCGGTCACCGCCTGCATCTCGGACCACACCTCGGGGTGTGCCACCCGCGGGGTGTCTGCGGGGACGTCCGGGTCGGGCAGGGCGAACGGGTAGCGGTCGATGTACTTCTGCCGGATGCCGAGGGAGAGGACGTTCAGCCGCGGCCGTGCGCCGACGAGCTTGAGCCAGCGGCGGCCGATCGCGAGCCGCAGGTCGAGCGCGAGCGGTTCGGTCCCGGCCGCGAAGGGCAGCGGGCGCCGCTCGGCGATCGCCTCCAGCGGGCGGTCGTCCTTCAGGTCCTCGACGCTCGTGTGCTCGGCCGCGGGCCTGAACCGGCCGGGCCGGGTGGCCGCCACCGAGTAGGTGGCCGTGACGGGTGAGCCGCCGTCCGTGCCGTGGAACTCGCCGAGCTGCCACTGCCGGGTCAGCATCCACAGCGCGTCCCGCACCTCGACGCGCAGGGCACGGTCGAAGTCGGTGGTCCGGGGCCGGCCCTCCAGCCGGTTCCACAGGCCGACCGTCGGCGCGGCGCGCTCGTCCAGGGCCTTGCGCAGGTCGTCGATACGCGGCTCAGGCACGGTCCGGCCCCCCGGCCGCCGGGCTCGCCGCACGGAAGTCGATGTCAGTCATGGGCTTGGGCCTTCCAGCGCAGGTTGGACACCGCGAGATCGGTGGAGATGGTGATCGGCTGCCGTGTCGCCGAGATCAGCGTGGCGGGCAGGAACTGGGCGTACGCCGTGTCGTCGAGGTGGTGCGGTTCGACGCCGCGGATCCTCGCCAGGGCGAAGGTCTCGTTGACGGCGGCGAGCAGGTCGGAGCGCAGCCAGGTGCCGTTCTCGCGCCGCACGGGCGGCACCACGAGCAGCATGGCCTGCGGGGGCTCGGAGTCCGGGCCGTCGTAGTGCACGGCGATCCCGGTCGTCTCCTCGGCCGCCGGGACCACCTCCGTCCACTCGTCGAGCAGCAGCCCGCACCAGCTGCCGCCGCCCAGCAGGGGCTGTGGGGCGTAGTGGGCGGTGAACAGCAGCCGGTCCTCCACGATTCGCGTACCGGCCCTGAACTCCATGGCCAGCCAGGAGTCGTCTTCGCGGTGGGGCAGTTGAACCGGTGTCAGCTGCGGTTCCTGCCAGCCGTCGAGGTTGCCCAGCAGACCGCCGGGACCGCGCAGCGCGTCGCCGAGGTGGACGGCCTTCTCCCACAGTCGCGGCTTCTCCCGGACCCGCGCGACGCCGTGCACCCAGTCGTCGACGGGATAGTCGTGCTCCGCGGTGAGGTGCGCGGTCAGCCGGGTGCTGTCGCCGCGCGCCCTGCGCCAGTCGTCGGCGAGGTCCGCGGACGGCTTGAACTCGGGTACGACGAGGACGTCCTCGCCGATCATCGCCTTGAGCGCGTCGACGGCGGCCTTCACCTTGTCCGGTCCGGTGACGGCGTCGTCGTACGCCTTCAGGTCCCGGTCGGCGCCGTCGAGCCGCTCGCGGATCTCCGTGCGCAGGCCCTGGGTGCGCTGCAGCAGGTCGCGGGCGAAGGTGACGACCCGGTCCGCCATCGGGCCCTGGTCCAGGCCGATGGGGTCGAACCCGGTCAGCGGCAGCAGAGCGGCGACTTCGGCGAACAGGCCGCTCAGCGTGGCTTCCGTGGTGGTTGCCACGTCCTTGAGACCGTCCAGCCGGTGGGCGAACTCGCCGCGCCGGAGCGCCACGGTGGTCCGCAGGCGGGTCGGGCTCGACGGGCGAGGGCTGGTGGGTGCGGTGGTGAGGAGGCGTTCGGCCTGTTCCAGCAGGGCGAAGCGCTGCTCGTCCGGGGCGGAGCCGGGCAGGTCGTCGTAGGCCCTGATCAGGGCGTCCGCCTTGGTGAGGGAGTGGTCCATCCGGTCGGCGGCGACGGCGACGGCGGCCAGCAGGTCCGCGTACACCCCGCGCCGCCACTCGACGGCCTCGCCCCAGCCGCTGCGGACCATGCCGAACCCGCTCGCCGTGGCCACGAGTCCGCAGTAGCGGGAGATGAAGTCGTCGACACCGGAGACGAGTTCACCGCGCGCGGGGACAGCCGGTGGCGCCGGAAGGAACGGGGTGAGGTCGGCGAGGTAGGCGTCGACACCCCTGCGGAGGGCGTCGAGGGCGGTGCGTACGGCGGCGGGACGCTCCCTGGGGACCGTGACGGCCTCGTCGTCGGCTGCGGCGGCGGGACTCGGACCGGCCGCCGCCCGCAGGTCGGTCGGGCGCAGGGGGCGTGCGGTGGTCAGCAGCGAGCGCAGGGCATCGACCAGGGAGGACACCTCGAACAGGGTTAGCTTGCCGCGGACGCGCTCGGTGTACCTGATGGTCAGCACGGCGTCGGGGCGCGGCCGGTCGCGGCTGACCACGGCGCCGATGATCCGGTCGTCCAGGTCGGTCCGACCGGTCTCGCCCGCCGGGCGCAACGCCCACAGCAGGTCGATCGGTTGCAGACCGAGTTCGAACTGGGTGACCACCCGGCTGCGTTGCTGTCCGCCGACGGGGTCGGTCCAGGTGACCTGGACCGCGACGTCGAGCTGACCGGGCAGCAGGGCGGGCAGCCAGGCGTTGAGCGCCGGTTCGGCCTGCGCGCGGGGGCCGCTGCCCGCGAAGTGCGTGGTGCCGTGGTCGGGGCGGAGCCCGGGTGTCAGCAGCAGACCGAGCCGGTGGGTGAGGGTGACCCCGCTGCGCGGCGTGCGCACGACCGACGGATCGGGCGGGAAGCCCTCCTTGGCGTAGGCGTCGAGCGTGGCCGAGGCGCGCTCGGGGTTGCCGAGCAGGGCCTGGTGGGCGCCCTCGGCGACGGCGAGGTCGGCGAGCGCGTCGTGCAGGTCGAGCAGGCGCCGCACCTCCGTGTTCATGGCGGCCTGCTCGGCGCTGCTCGCCTCGGGCATGTGCTCGGCGCCGAACGGATAGGCGGGCGCGGCGGGTGGCCGGGTGGCCCGGCGGACCAGTTCGAGGCCGTCGACGACGTTGCGGGCCTCGGCCAGGTCGATGTCCACGGGGGCGCCGCCCTCCGTCGCGGGGGCGCCGGAGAGCTTGCCCGCGCGCAACGGGAAGGCGCCGCGCAGCGCGGGCAGGAACTTGTCGAGTTCGACACCCGGATGCCCCTCGTGCAGGCCGCGCTCGAACCGGTGACCGAGCAGGGCCCCCAGCGACTGGCCCTGCCGGAGCCCGTCCAGCAGGGCGAGTGCCCGGCGGACCCGCTCCGAGCTGAGGTTCACCGCGAACGCGTCCTCGTTCTGCGGCGATCCGTTGGCGAGGTACCCGGCGCGGAGCACGGCCGCGGTACGTGCCTGAGCGGGCGAAGGGGCGTGGATCCAGCCGCCGCCCCGGCTGTCCTGCGCGATGGAGTCGGTCTTGAACACCTCGGCGAGCTTCCCGGTGAGGGACACCCGGGTGAGCGTGGCCGGCTTGCGCGGCCGGACCTGCTCCAGCAGGCCGTAGGCGCCGATGTGCAGCCCCCGCTTCGGGGTGCCGGTGCCGTAACGCAGGTTGGACAGCAGCTCGTTGGCCTGCCCGAGACGCCAGGCGTCGAGACGGTACGTCGCACAGTCGAGGTGCTCGGCGAGGACCCGCTCCAGACGTGCGGTCGGCAGGTCCGCGAGCAGTTCGACGGCGTCGGTCTGCTCCTTGAGCCGGGCCGTCTCCTGACGGGTGCCGAGCACCTCGGGGATGTACCGGTGCACCAGGTCGTCGGGGTTCCCGGTGATCGCCGGATCGGGCGCGTACAGCAGGCGCCAGCGGCTCTCGCTCGGCGGCTCGGCCGGCTCCGGCGGACGGCGCAGGCGTACATGCACGAACGGCGGGTCGACGGGCGGCGCGGGCGCCCGTCCGGCGGTCAGGGCGAGCCGGCGGGCCGCGTCCTCCCAGCCGAGCATCAGCCCGTGCCGCAGCAGCAGGTACAGCACGGCGGCGGGCGGCCGCCCGTCGGTGAAGCCGTCCTCCAGGCGCAGCGCGTCGAGGTCCGTGCGCCCCGTCTCGGCCAGCCAGTGCAGGTAGTTCCGGCCGTCCGGGCCCGGGGTGCAGGCGCGCACCGGAGCCGTCTCGGACAGCGGCCGGTCGTCGACGAGCGGACCGGCCAGCGGGTACTGGGTGCCCGCGAACAGCCGCCGGACCAGTTCGGGCCCGTCCAGCAGCGGGTCTTCGACCTGGTAGCCGAAGCGCGCCAGGAGGTCGGCGATCGGCTGCGGATGGCGCAGCTCGTTCCTGAGCAGGTCCAGCGCGTGGGGTCCGGCGGCGGCCAGGTTCTCCCGGTTGTAGTAGTCCTCGACGCCGAGCGCGTACCGCTGGTGGTACTCGGCGGAGGTCGGGTGCAGCGCCAGGACGTCCAGGAGCCGCTGGTGCGGGTCGTAGCCGGGCGGCGGGTCCTCGTCGTCGCCGAGCACGCGGGCCACCTTGCTGGTGGCCGTCTCCCAGGCGCCCTGCGCCACGTCGAGGATCCGGCCGAGGGCCCGCCGGTGTGCCGAGTCCGGCCACCGGAGCTGGGAGAAGGCGGTGGTCGGCAGGATTCCGTAGGGCTGTCGGCCCACCTTGACGGCGGGGACCGGGCCGCGCCCGGAGACGTATCGCAGGAAGAACTCGCGGGTCTCGGCCACCGCCTCCGCCGGGAGGACCGGGTGCAGCGCGCCCTCCAGGAACGCTCCCCAGGTCGCGGGCCACAGCGCGGTGTGCGCGGCGCGGGCGTCGCGCTGATCGGTGCCGTCGGCGTTCGGCACCCCGCTGAGCACGGCCGGGTCGAGGCCGAGGAGTTCGGCGAACCACTGCCCGTCGGTGCGGCCGCGCCAGTCGCCGGGTGCGGCGGCGAAGCTCTGCCGGAGGCTGCGCAGCCCGGCCACGGCCGCCGTCCTCTCGTCCTGGCCGGCGGGCGCCTGCCCGGTGTTGATGGTCGGAGTACCCTGCGGCAGCAAGGCGAACCCGGTCGAGCTGCGAACCTGACGAGTGATCAGATCTGCCAGATCCCGGGCACTCCCCCCGGCCGTCGGCCCCTCGCGCAGGCCGAGTACGACGAGCCGGTCGAGGCCGTTTTGGGTCCGTTCGTCGAGCGGGATCCTCAGTCCCATGCCGATCCGGACGGCCTCGCGGAAGTCGACCAGCCACAGCAGCTCGTCGGGCACGTTCAGCACGCCGGTGCTCTCGTCGAGTCTCAGCTGGTTTTGCTCGCCCGGGTCGGGGCTGACGGCCAGCTCCTGCCGGGCGAGCGGAGCACCGTCGGCGGTCAGCACCAGGTCGTCGCCGACGTACCCGAACACCGTGAACCGGTCCGGCAGCAGCGCCGCCCTGGCGGGCCTGGTCCAGGAGTCGGCGGCCGTCTGCGGCCGGGGCAGGACCAGGAAGGCGACCACGACACCCTCGTACGGTGTGACCGGCGCCGCGTCGATCCCGGACGGCAGCCGGCTGCGGATGGCGTCGGCGCGGCCGGCGCCCACGGCGGCGAGCAGCGCGACGTCGGCGGCCCGCAGCCGGGACCGGTCACCGTGGGCCCGCCAGACCGACGTCCAGTACGTGACGGCGGGCTGCCGGTCGGCGGCGGGCAGCGCGGCCTCGCTGACGATCACCAGGACCGCCGTCTCGGCCTGCGCCTGGGCGGGCCGGTCGTCCGGGTTGGCGGGCCGGTAGGTGTCGGTGAGCCAGGCGGCCCGGCCGACCGGGACGCGGCCGGTCAGCTCCTGCCAGGCGGCATGTTCGGCGCTCTGCCGCCCCGCGGCCCGCCACAGCGCCGTCCAGTACGCCGACAGCGCCCCGAACTCCGCGTCGCTCGGCACCGTCTCCTCGGTGGAGACGCACCACTCGTCGGGAAACACCCGTACCAGCAGCTCGCTCTCGGTGAACCGGGTCTCCACCCGGACCGGTCCGAGCAGCACGGGAAAGTCGTCACTCAGCGGCATCGAGCAGCATCTCCTGCGCGTGAACGGCGATCAGTACGGGAGCCTGGAAGAGCATGTAGGCGATGTCCGCCGAGCCGAGCGTCTCGTCCCAGCGCGGCAGGAACGCGTCCTCGCGGCGCTGCTCCTCCTTCTCCTGGTCGTCCTCGGACCCGTCGAACGGCGCCAGCGGCTGCCGCACGGCCGGGTCGAGGCTGATGAACCGGGTTCCGCCCGGGTCGATGTCGTTCCAGGACAGGTCGTTCCACACCTCGACGGCATCGGTGCCCTGGCCCTCCTCGTCGGCCCCGAACCGTGGATCGCCGGGCCGCTCCTTGATGACGAAGAACCAGCCCGGGTCGTCCGGGACACGCCCGCGTGCCGCCTCGGCCGTCAGGTCGAACCCGAGCAGGGTGATGTCCGGCTCGACCTTCGCCTCGTAGATCGGCAGCCTCACCTTGTCCGGCGGCGGGTGCTCGGAGTCCGGGAACGCGGCGAGCACCCGTTCCCGCTCCGGGCGCGGTGTGCCGTCCTCGTCCCGGTCCCAGTCGGCGGCGTGGGCGTAGATCGCCGCGGTGGGGTACTTCTTCAGCAGGTCGCCGCGGATCACGAGGACGAGTTCCTGCTCCTGCACGCCCTGGTCGCGGTTGTCGTGCGTGCCGAGCCGAGAGCCGGGGTCCCAGCCGGCGACGGGCGTGATGTCGTAGAGGCGTTCCCGGCGCTGCTCGGCGCTCTCGCCGGGCAGCGCCAGCGCGGGGCGCGGGTCCCAGAACTGCCGGAAGGGCGAGCCCCGTTGGTCGGTGGGGTACTCGCGCCACAGCAGCTCACGCGCCATCTCGTGGTTGAGCCCGACCAGGAACGACTCGATGAACTCCTGGTCGGTCTCCAGCAGGGTGACCGAGTTCGGCGGGACCATCCGGAGGTTCGGCACGAAGGTGTCCACCGACATGTCGATCAGGGACTGGAACATCGGCAGGTCGATCACCGGGTACGCCATCACCTCCAGGAACCGGTCGGCGAAACTCCGCAGCCGCTCAGGAACGCGGGCCGAGTGGAACAGGTCCCTGGGCACGGTGAGGTCGGAGCGGAGTCCGGTGAGCAGGCGGGAGACGGTCAGGTCCACGCCGAGCGGGTCACGCTCCCTGGCCCTGGCGCCCGCCTCCGCGTCCGCGCGTGCCCGGTAGAGGTCCCGCAGACCGTCCTTGAACCGTGCGCCCTCGGGGCTGTCGTGGTCGCCGCCGGCCGGGGGCACGACGCCCTCGCGGGGGAGGGTGACGACGAACTGGGCGCTGGTCCTCAGCCGCTTGATCTCGTCGGGGTCGTCGGCGGCCGCCCGGGTCGGCGCCTGGGGGCGCAGGAGGTCCTCCAGCCGCTGCGCGGTGACCACGGCCGGCGGTGTGGTCTTCACGGGCGCCGGTGTGACCGCCCCGGTGTCCCGGTCCATCTTCTCCGGCAGTTCGTCCGGGGACGCCGTGCCGAAGGCCAGCGTCCGCATGAGCCGGGAGCCGGGCCGGGTGATCCGCCGCATCGCGGGCGACACCGGCGCGGAGCCGACGCGGCTGGTGGCGAGCTGGAAGCCGACGGCCAGGTTCTGGCCCGCGGCGGCGAACAGCGCCGCGCCCGTCGGCTCCGGTGTGACACGGGCACCCGCCGGGGCGGTCAGCCGCAGCGCGCGGCCGGACCGGGCGGCAGGTGCGAAGGCGGTACCGCCGGCCGGCGTGGCGGGCGGATCGAGATGCTTCTTCTGCAGGGCGTGCCCCACCTCGCGGGCCAACTGGGCCTGCCGGATCCGCTTGTTGGCCTCCAGCACCTCGCCGATCTGCGCCCAGGCGGCCGCCATGAACTCCTCCTGGCGTGCCTGCACCACCTGGGTGCCGAAGTTCGCCGCGATACGGAACCGGGGGTCCAGGTTCAGCCGGTGCACCCAGTTCCGGCTCCGTGGCTCCGGGACCGGCGTACCGTCCCGCTCCCTCAGCAACCGCGAGGTCGCCGCATGCCACCTGCCGTACAGGGGCGGCGTGACGACCGGGTCGACCTGACCCGCGAGCATCCGCACCTCGGGCGCGCCGGGCACCACCGGGTGGGCGGCGCCGTCGGGTGCGGCGGCGGCCAGCCGGGCGTGCGCCTCCGCCGGGGCGGTGTCGAGGTAGGCGTCTGCCAGGTTGACCAGCCCGGCGAGCGCCTCCTGAAAGGGATGCGGGTGGTCCGGGGGAGGCGGTTGTGAGGGGTCCGTGGCGGGGAACCAGCCGTCCCAGTTGTCCCACACATCGCGCTCGCGTCCCGGCACCCGCAGGGCGCCGCCCAGCTTCAGGACGCCGCCGAGCGCTGCCGGCGTGTCGATCGGCGGCAGATTCGCGCCCGGCGGCTGCCGCACGTCGACATCGCGCCGGGCCACGCGCACATCGGGCCGCTCCGGCACGAGCTGCCGTACCAGGTACTCGAAGTCGCCTGCGTCACCCGTGGCGAAGAACCAGCGGTGGTAGTACGGCAGTTGCCCGGCGGCGGGCCGGTTCGGATAGCCGCGCCCCCAGGCCGGGAAGTCGGCCTTCGCGTCGGCAGGCAGGACGGGCGGGAGGCCGAGTCCGCTGAGCCGGCCGGTCTCGAACGCCGGTACCAGGAAGGCGTGGTACGGCCGGTTCGGGAGCAGGTGCCGGGGACACAGCAGCCGGCAGCAGGCGTCGTCCGGCCGGTCGCGCAGGACCGCGCGCAGGGCGTCCACGACGGCCGGCATGCGCGGCTCGTCCGAGACGACGGCTCCGTCGAGTTCGCCGTTGACGTGCACGTGCGCCCACGCGCCCAGCTGGTCCGGGTGGGGCAGGGTGCGCGCGGGGTCGGTGACGGTGACGAAGGGCAGCGGGCGCTCCGGAGCGGTCCCTTCGGTGAACTCGCCCGGCTCACCGGATTCGCCCGGACCCTCCAGCACGACCAGCGCCAGCCACGGCTTGAGCCGGCCGGTCGCCTCGGGGGCGGCCGGGCTGTACCGCCAGAGGAAGTCCTCCGCGTAGAACTCGATGTGCGCAAGGTAGTTGGGCTCGACATCGGTGACCCACGGACGGGGCTCGGTGCGGGAGATCGCGCGCGGGTCGACGCCGACGACGTCACCGGGACCGTAGAGCTGGACCCGCCGCTCGACCGGCTTCTCCAGGGGGTCGGACCCCTGGAGCGGATCCCCGGACACGATGAGCCTGACCGGGATGGTCGCCCGGGTCGAGGGCGCGGTCGGGGCCTCGGTGACACGGGTGACGATTCCGGAGCGCAGCCACGGCAGGAAGGAGTAGGCGCCGCCGCTCACGAGCCGCCTCCGGTGAGCGTGAAGACCTCGGTGGTCATGGTCAGTTCGGCCTTCGTCGGGTCCGCCGCGGCGACACCCGAGGCGAGGGTCCCGCCGGTGACCAGGACCGTGCCGGCGTCGAGCGCGGTCGCGGCGAACGCCCAGCGGCCCTCGGCCAGGCCCGCGGCCGTGCTCCAGCCGCCCGGCCCGTTGTCGTCGTAGACCAGCGCACTCTGGTAGCCGATGCCGTTGCCGTCGTCGGTGGTGCCGCCCACGACGAGGAACTTCGCCGAGCCGAGCGGGACCACCCGGTGCAGGGCCCGGCCGCCCGGCGTCGACGGCCGCGCAGTCCACTTTCCGGACGCCAGGTCGAAACGCTCCACGGTCAGTTCGTCGTACGGGTCGTAGGTGCCGTCGCCCGCGGTGCCCGGTGTCGCTCCGCCGACGACCAGCGCGGCCGTGTCGGAGGCGAGGACCGCCCGATGGCCGCTCCTCGGCTCCGACAGGCTCGCGACGGGCGTCCAGGCACCCGCGGGGCCGGCACCCGGGTCGTACACCTCGCAGTAGGCGAGCGCGGCCACGCCGGTCGGGGACACGGGCGCGGTGCCGCCGGCCACCAGGACCTTGCCGCCCTTGAAGACGAGGGCGCAGTGCCCGGTCCGGGCGTCGGTCATCGGCGCGGCGGGGGTCCAGGAGCCCTTGTCCGGATCGTCCGGGTCGCCCTTCGGATCGAAGATCTCCGCCGAGGCGAGCGCCCGGACCGAGTCCCCTGAGCGGCTGGTGGACCCGCCGGTCACCAGCACCTTCCCGCCCTCCAGGAGTACCGCGGCATGCCCCCACCGGGCCTCGCGCAGGCCGGCGACCGTCTTCCAGGTCCCCTGCACCGGGTCGTACAGCTCCACCGCGGCCAGCCCGGCCGGGTGCGGACCGGAGCCGCCCGTCCCGCCGGTGACCAGGACCTTGCCGCTGTCGAGCACGGTCACGGTGTGCAGGCGGCGCGGGAAGGCGAGCGGGCTGCCCGCCTTCCACTCCCGCTTCGTCAGGTCGTAGACGTTGGTGCGGTTGGTGGCGGCCGAGGCGGTGTCGGAGCCGCCGACGAGCAGCACGCCCTTGGCGTTCTTCAGCAGGACGGCGCCGTCGTCCTGCCCGTGCCAGCCGGCCGCCGCGGGCAGGGCGCCGGTCTTCGTCCAGCTGCCGACGGCCGTCGGAGTGGGACTGGTCATCGTGGATGCACCCTTCGTGGTGGGGCGTGGGGGGTCAGGGCGTGTGGAGCTCGGTGGTGGCGGTGACGGCGTCGCCGCCGTCCGGGGTGGCGGGACCCGAGCGGACCAGCCCGCCGGTGGTGAGCACCCGTCCGTCGGCCAGCTCGACGGCCACCGCCTCCGAACGGCCGGTGGCCAGGCCTCCGGTGGCCGTCCAGGTGCGCGCCGCCGGGTCGTAGAGCACCGCGCCCCGCAGCCCGGGCGAGGCCGGCTCGCGCCGGGGCGTACCGCCGAACACCAGGACCCCGCCGCTGCGCAGGGCCACGGCCTGATGGCGGCCGCGTCCGGCGAGGGGCAGGCCGGGGCACGGGACCCAGGTGTCGGTGCCCGGGCGGTACTGCTCCACGGAGACCTGGCACGCCGTGGAGAACCGGGCGCCGGACGGGGTGCCGTCCGGGTCGCCACCGGTCACCAGGACGGTCCCGTCGGAGAGCAGCGTGGCCTGGTGACCGGTGCGCGGTACGGCGAGACTGCCGGCCGGCGTCCAGGTCCGGCTTCCGGGGTCGTACAGCTCGCAGTACGCGAGGGCCGCCCGCCCCGCTCCGGTGTGCAGCGCACCGCCCACGACCAGCACTCGGCCCCGTCCGTCGGTCAGGCGGACGGCCCGGTGCCCGGACCGGGCGTCGCCCATGGGAGCGGGCCGCCGCTCGCCCTCGGCCCAGGCCCCGGTACGGGGGTCGAACAGTTCCGCGGACGCCAGTGAGGCGTGGCCCTGCCCGCCGCGCGGCCCGGAGCCACCGGTGATCAGTACCGTGCCGTCGCCGAGGAGGGTGGCGCTGTGACCGAAGCGGGCGCCCGGCAGCGGCGCGACCGTGCTCCAGACGCGGGTCACCGGGTCATGGACCTCGGCCGAGCCGAGCACCTCGCCGTCGGTGCCGAGTCCGCCGACGACCAGTACCCGGCCGTCGGCGAGCAGCGTGACCGTGTGACCCTGACGGGCCACCGCCATGTCCGGGGCGGCCTCCCAGACCCCTCCGACAGGGTCGAACAGCGCGGCGGACGCGACCGGCGCACCCGTCTCGCCCCGTCCCCCGGTGACCAGTACGACCCCGCCCGCGAGCCGGACGGCCTCACCGCCCGCCGCGGCGAAGGGCGCAGGTGCGGCGGCCGTCCAGGTGTCCGGCGCCGCGAGCGGTGCGGAGACCTCCGACTCCCGGATGACGTGCAGCTTCCCGGAGAGTCCCGGATCCGCCGCGATCCAGTCGGAGAGCGCGTCCTCGGCGGTGGCCTGGGACCGGAACGTGGTCGCACTCAGTCCCGCGCGTGGCGGGAACGCCTGGACGTTGTTGCGCACGTACGCGATGACGAACCGCTGCGCCGCCACGCGCACGGTGTCCTCGGCCGCGAACGGCTGCCGACGGCCGGCCTCCGTGCGGGACAGGGGCGAGCGGCTGGTGCTGCTGCCGTCGAGGAGCCGGCGGAACACGGCCGCGTCCACGTTCTGGAACCGCCTGGTCCGGCCTGCGGGGGCGACGACGGCCCGGGGCGCCGCAGCCGCCGCCGAGTTCGGGGCCGGCCGGGTGTGGGGCTTACGGGAGTCGAAGACGTGCGCCTCGTAACGGGCGCTGCGCCGTACCGCGCGGTGAGTGGCCAGCGCATCGGGGGCGGCGCTGAGTTCGAGGCCCGCGTCCTGGTCCTCGTAGGCCGGCCGGGAGAGTTTGGCCGCGTCGTCCATGTCCTGGAACTGGGCCATCGCGAACTTCTCGTCGGGCAGGGAGAGCCGGACGAGCCCTCCGGCGGGGTCCGGAGCGATGGTGAACCGCTTGCCGTCGCTCGGCCGCTGCGCGCCCACCCGGTCGATCCGCACCCCGAGCGGAACGGCCCGCTGCCGTACGAAGAGAGTGCCGAGCGGGTGCAGCACCAGGTCCTCGGTGTCCGCCAACCGGCGCAGGGTGACCAGGGTTCGGGTGTTCCCGGTGGGCAGCCGGGTCTCCCACCCCTCAGTCTTGGCGATCTCACCGGCGAGCAGCGCGAGGACCTCCACGGGCGGGAGCGTCGTGTTGTGCTCCTCGCCCCAGCTGATGTCGAAGTCGGCGGAGATCTCGAAGAAGAGCAGGGAGATGGAGCCCCGCCCGTGCGCCCGCCACGGTGACGGGCCTTCGAGCTGGAACCTCAGGTCGATACCGAAGATCCCCGCTCCGAACACCTTGAGCGTGACGCTGGCGGACACGCTGATGACGAACGCGAACGGCGAGAACCGGAACAGCGCGTCGAAACTGACGTGCCCCTCGATGCCGAAGTCCTCGAACCCGAAGCGCAGCAGGGCCTCGGCTCCGAACTGGACGGTGTTGCTGGTGATCGCGAAGTATCCGGAGACCCGGATCAGCCGGCCGGGCATGTTGATGATGTCGACGGACAGCCGGTCGGGCACCGGGAAGGGGAGCGTGGGCGGCTTGTACGAGGGATGGAACCCACCGACGGACAGCACGAGGTCCGGGCTGTCGCCCCAGGCGACGTACAGACCCATCCCCCCGTCGATGGTCATCCACAGGATGCGCGACTCGAACAGCCGGGCGTAGAACCACAGCCGTGACCTGTCGAACTCGATGGCCCCGATGAACTGCACCTGCAGTACGAGCAAGGGCAGTTGCTCGGTGGGCAGCACACACCTCAGCACGCCGAGGACGGCCAGGTTCCCGGGGATCTCGACGATCAGGCCGAGCGAGACGCTGACCAGCGTCGGGGTTCCCCAACCGATCTTCGCCATCGGCCCGATGAGGAACTTCCCGTCCTCCGGCGGGAAGAACTGCCGCAGATCGCTGATGATCCGCGGCGCGTTGGCCACCACGTCCCGCGGGAACATGACCGATTCGACACGCCCGCTGTGCACGCCCTCGGTCAGCGCCCTGAGGTTCATGGCGCGGTTGAGCCCGATGATCCCGCCGACCGCGAGCAGCGTGAAGCCGTACCCCAGTTGGATCCCGGTGCCGAACTCCGCGGTGATGACGACGAGCAGCGAGAATCCGTCGGGCCGGTCCGGCATCCGGGTGGAGATCAGCCCGATTCCCTTGAGTTGGAGAAGGCCGGCGAACTCCAGCTCCACGGCGCCCGCGTACTCGCCGCGTTCGGCGTCGACGTACAGGTACCCACCGCCGGAGATCACCCCGGCGTCCACCGACAGCCCGACACCGTTCGGAGGCTTGAACCGGAATCCGAGGTCGAGCGGTCCGAATGCCCCGCCGTCCGCCGGGAAACCGAGCGTCACCACGAGCCCCACCCGGTCGACGGCCGCTTTGACGGGGCCGAACTCCGCGGTGAACGCCCCCGAGATCTCCACCGGCACCGAGGGACCGTCGCCGATGCCGACGCTGAGGTAGAGCGTGGTGACCTCGACGGGACCGAGCTCGAGATGCACCGGGATCGACAGATCCAGGGAGCCGCTGCCTTCGAGCCGCAGCCCGGAGGACGGCGCCCACAGTGCGGTGACGTCGACGTCGGACTCGATCCTCCCTCCGCGGGTGACGGTACGCAGGAATCCGTCGGCTTCGGAGAGGTCGATGAGGAGGTGCCCGTCCTGGAGGCTCAGGCGTGCGGAGGGCTCGACGGTGACGTCGGCACCGGCGGTCGCTTCGGCGTGGAGTCCGAGGGCGAGGGCGAAGTGCCCCAGTTCCAGGCGGGAGCCGCCGGCCTGCCCGAGGAGCAGCATGGGCTTGCCGTCCGCGTGCCGCGCCTCCAGGGTGAGCTCGGCGGAGAGCGCGAGGTCGCCCTCGGGACGGAAGGCGATAGCCAGGGGCGGGGTGACGACGGCCCGCAGTCCGGCGTCGAAGGTGGCGGTCGCGTCGAGAGCCAGCTTCCAGAGCGGGCTGAGTTCGACCGCGGTGGAGAGCTTTGCGGCCGACGTACCGGCGGTCTCCACGGGCAAGGAGGGCGGTGTGGTCGACTTGTCGACGATCAGCCGCGTCAGGAGCACGTCGAACGTCGGTGGCAGGTCGGGCTGTTCGGGCGGCCCCTGGTACAGGTAGGGCTGCCCCCGCGCGATGAGCTGTTCGGCGACGACGCGGAACAGCGCCAGGCCGTCGAACTCCGGTGTGCCGAAGCGGAAGACGTCGCGGAGGAGTCCGGCAGGATCGGCGAGGAGGCCGAGCAGGCGGTCCAGGTGCAGGACGCGACGCCGTACGGGCAGCCGCGTCGGATCCGCCGGGTCGTAGACCGCCGGAATGCTCTCGACGATGCCGACGAGGGTCAGCGCGTCGACCACCTCTCGGCTTCGGCCCTCCAGATAGGTGATCAGCGTGTGGTCGAGCAGCCGCTTGGGCAACTGCTGTACTTCGGCGGCAAGTCGGCCACGTTGAGCGTCCGTCAGGTACTGATCGGCTGCGACCGTTGTCTCGAGGGCCGGGCCGAGGGTGCCGATGGCTGAGAGCACCTGGCCGAGAGCCCCCAGCAGCGACGTGCCCGCCCGAACGATCTCCGGTGTGCTGTCCCCTTCGATCGCCCTGGTGAGTTCGTCGACGGCGGCTGCGAGACCGGCCGCCTGTACGGCCACCGCGCCGATGGCACCCGCGGCGGAATCCAGTCCGCCGGGCAGCCACAGCCCCAGCTCCTTGAAGAAGCGCTGCCGCTGCTCCGCACCGAGCCGTTGCTCCAGGGGCTGCAGCGCCCGGGCGATCTCCCGGGCCAGCAGCTCCAGCGTCCCGGCCGCCATGTCAGCTCACCTCGCCCGTGGGTACGTCGAGTTCGGACAGCCGGGCTCCGGGCAGGGCGAGGACGAAGGCGCGGTGTGCGGTGATTCCGGCCCGCAGCGCGGGACTCCCGGCACGGTGCAACTCTTCGAGCAGCCGTGCCAGTCCGTCGGCGACGGACTTCCCGCCGAGGGTGCGGGGCACGGGCGCGTCCGGGTACAGCTCGCTGAACAGCAACAGCCGCACGAGCAGCGGCCCGTGCATCCGGTGCCAGGCCACGGTCACCCGCCGGTCGCCCGTGACCAGCCGTTGCACCTCCGGCTGGTGCGTGGCGGCCAGCGAGGCCAGATGGCGCCCGGCTGGAGTGCTCTCGATACGGGACCGCACCTGTCGTACCCGGGTCGTGAACGGCACACGCGCGGCGGGGTAGGCGGCGGCGGGCAGGACGAGGGGCTCGTCCGGCGTGTGCGGGGTGACGGTGCGGCGCGCGGCGGAGGCCGCTCTGACGGCGTTCACCGCCTTCTCGGGATTGACCCGGCCCTTGCCCCAGCCGCTGTCCAGCCGGCCCGGCGGAACGGGAGGCACCGGGTCGTCGCAGGTGCTGATGAGGTGGGAGACGATGGCCCCCTGGTCCAGAATGCCGTTGACCTCGAACATCAGGGCCACGACGCCGGCGACGTACGGGGAGGCCATGCTGGTGCCGCTGTCGACGGCGTAGAGGCCGTCGGGTGGGGTTCCGCCGTTCTTGGCCGAGGTGATCTGCTCTCCAGGGGCGCACAGCTCCGGCTTCAACCGCGAGTCCGTGGTCGGGCCGCGGCTGGAGTACGGCGCGAGTCGGTCGTCCTCGGGGTTGAAGGACCCCACGGTGATCACCTGACGTGCGGTGCCGGGAGAGGTGACGGTCCTGCTGCGGTCCTGGTTGGCGGTGTCGAACCGCCCCGACGGATCCGTCCTGTCCTCCAGGAACCACACGTCGAACCATGTGTCGAACCCCGCCCTTTCACGCAGCTCGATCTCCCATGACCCCATGGTGATGTCCTGGCCGGCGGGCGGAGAGATCGTCAGCCGGAGATGGCGCTTGCCGCTCGGCGGCACGGCGGAGTAATACGTGTACGTCAGCGGATGTCCCCCGGTTCCGCCGAGGTCGACCTGGGTGCTCTTCGGGTTCGGACTGGGGGTCAGCTGGGGGTGGAGGTGAGGTCCCACGGTGGCCGAGACGGCGCCCGGGGCGCTGGGCGGCCCGTACAGATCGACGGCGAGCTCCCCAGGGCCTTCGTACCAGAGGTCGAACCAGTCCGGCCGGTTGTCCGCGAACTCGACGAAGAAGCGGAGCGGCTTGAGGACCGTCGTTCCGTGTGCCGGGACGAAACCCCGCGCGTGCTGCCCACCGCCGCGCTGATACGTCGGCACGGTGAACGTGGTGTTGGTGGGCGACGGCATGGGATACGAGTCGCCCTCGTTCCCGGCGGCCACCACGATGGATCGCGCGTTGCTTCCCACCAGCAGGTCGTCCAGTGCGAGGTCGGTCGGGTCGGAGCCGTCCCCCGCGCTGCCGAAGGAGCCGAGGCTCACGTTCACGACGGCGGGCTTCTTGAACACCCCGGGGGCGAGCCAGGACTGACCGAAGACGTGGGTGGCACCCGCGACGATGTCACCTTTCGTGAGGGCCCTGACGATGGCCAGGTCGGCGTCCGGTGCGACACCGATCGGCTGGTCACGCTTGCAGCAGGCCTGAGACGCCTTCCCCACGCCCGCGGCGATGCCCGCGACATGGGTGCCGTGGTCGGTGCCGTCGCGGGACACGAAGGGGACGCGCGGGCTGGCCTGGAGTGCTGCGTTGATCTCCGCCTCGGTGATCACGCGACCGCGACGGACGGCGATCTTCGGGGAGGCGCCTCCGGTGAAGGAAGGCCGCAGGCCGATCTCCTCGACGATCTTGCCGTCGTAGTGGCCTGTGAAGTCGACGACGACGGGGGTCCCGGGAAGCGGACCACCGGTGACCTTCACATCACCCGGATCGATCGAGTTGAACGCCTCGAGCGCGGTCTGCACGGTGGCCGCCTGCAGCGGGAAGGCCAGCGACGGCGTGATGTCCGACGCCTGGGCCCCGGGCGCAAGCCAGGTGAGGACCACGGAGCCCGTCGGGTTCCCGGTGCACTCGATGGTCTGACGCAGCGTGAAGTCGAGCAGTGAGACGATCCGGGTCCGGGGAGGGCTGCTGCCCGGCTTGATGAAGGCGGGGTGGTAGATGTCGATGCCGGAATCGATGACGCCGACGAGTGTGCCCTTCCCGGTCACCCCGTCGGGCAACGGCGGCATGGCTTCGGCGTGGGTGTCCGCGATGTCCGTGACCGGTGTGCCGGAGGCGGTGACCGCCTCCGCCTCCGGATGAGCCGGCGCTGCCTGGTCCGGCCGAAGCGGACGTACCGGCTGGTCACCGTGGATCGCGACGACGTCGGTCACCGCGGCCACGTTTTCGAGGTCGGCCACCGCGATTCTGCCGACCGCGACCCGCGCCGTGCGGAACTCGGTCCACAGCCCGGCGCTCTCCGCGGCCGCCAAGTCCCCCTCGATGTGCGCCAGGACCCGGACCTGCTCCTGCCCCGCGGCCTGCACGGCCTCGGCCGCGATCCGGGCGGCTTCCACAGCCGCGTCCCCGAGCGGAACGGGTTGCTCGGCAGCCTGCGCCGCGGCTGGTCCGGCGGTCTCTTCGGCACGGCGGGCGAGTTCCTGCAGGGTCCGGAGACGAGAGAGAAGTGTTCCGTCGAGTTTGCTGATCACCACACGGCACCCCCGCGCTGAGCAACACAATTGTGCGCTCACGTATCCCCCATGGTCGACGACCAGCGTAAAGGCCCGCGAAGTTATGCGTCAATTGGCTTTTTGTGGCTTTGATTTGCAGGCTTCGACGCCCTGAAAGATGGCCGGAAAGGAGTGATTGGCTGAAAGTGGTTAATCATTTCGAGGTTATAGCAACGGTAAAGTATGTGCAGGAATTGAACGCTGCCCTAACATGCCCGCTTCACTCTCCAACTCGGCACTCGGAGAAGCCTTTTGGCTCGCATCGGCGGACCGTCCGAGTGAGGTTCGGGTTTTTCGGGCACCCCCTCATCGACACACCCGCACCGCACCCCAGGGCGCACGCCTTCGGGGCGAGGACGGCGACTGACCACCGCCGTACGGACCGGGGGGAAACACATGACCGGAATCAGGGTCGGCGCCGACGACCCACTGCAGGAGGCGCAGCAGGAAGTCGAGCGCTGCCGACAGGCCGGAGACCGGCCCGGCCTTGCCCGCGCGTTGATCAGGCTCTCGGCGCTGCTGCGCAACGCGGGCCGCCTGCCGGAGGCCGTCGCGGCAGGTGAAGAGGCTGTCTCGATCTTCCGCGAGCTGCACGGCGACGCCGAGTTGGCATGGGCGCTGCAGAACGTCGCCGCTCGCTACTCGGAGGCCGGACAGCACGACAAGTCCGTGACGGCGGCCCGCGAGCGCTGCGACATCCTCCGGCGACTCGGTGACCGATCCACACTGGCCGAGGCCCTGATCACCCTCTCCGCGTACCTCCAGCACACCGCCGCGTACGCGCAGGCGGTGGCGGCGGCCGGTGAAGGCGTTTCGATCTACCGGGAGTTGGCGGACGAGCCGGGCCTGGCCTGGGGGTTGGAGAATCTGGCGAACCGGTATTCGGCGGCGGGGCTGCATGAGCAGTCGGTGGTGGCGGGGCGGGAGTGCTGTGACATCCACCGCCGGCGCGGAGACCGTCCGGAGCTCGCCCGCACCCTGATCGTGCTCAGCTCGTACGAGTCTCACACCGCCGCGTACGCGCAGGCGGTGGCGGCGGCCGAGGAAGGCGTTTCGATCTACCGGGAGTTGGCGGACGAGCCGGATCTGGCCTGGGGGTTGGAGAATCTGGCGAACCGGTATTCGGCGGCGGGGCTGCATGAGCAGTCGGTGGTGGCGGGGCGGGAGTGCTGTGACATCCACCGCCGGCGCGGAGACCGTCCGGACCTGGCCCGCACCCTCGTCGTCCTCAGCTCCTACCTGCGACACCTGCGGTCCTTCGCCGAGGCCATCGACACCGCCGTCGACGGCACCGGCTTCTATCGCGAGCTGCGCAGCGACCCCGGCGAGGCATGGGCGCTGCAGAACCTCAACTCCTGCTACGCCGCCGCACCATGGCTACGCGTCAAACGCGCCCAGGTCTCGGCCCCGGACTACGAGGGACTGCAGGCCGCACTCGCCGAGTCGCAGGTACGCGCGGTGGGCGGCGTGCAGCGGGACGAGTCCGGAACGGCGCGCGCAGAGGTCTACGCCACGGTGGAGCGGCTGGACGCCGTCCGGGCCCGGGGCCTCACCGTCGACGTGGTCGACGACAACACCCAGTACTGGCTCGACCGGCAGAAGGAGGTGGGACGCGGCAACCGATTCGCCGACGGTACGGCACCCTCCGGGCTCGGCGTGCCGGGCGGTACCGGCCTGGGCGACCTCTATCTGAACGTCGAAGAGGTGGACACCGCCGTCCGCAACCTCGCGGCGACCCACGGCGATCTCTGCCGCCTCATCGAACTCCCCGAACGGACCGCGTCCGAAGCACACCGTGTCAGCCACGCCCTGCGGCTGGGCGGCGGAGCGGATCACAGCCGCCCGACGGTACTGCTGCTCGGCGGGCAGCACGCCCGGGAGTGGGGAGGCTGCGAGATCCTGGTGAACCTCGCGGCCGACCTCCTCCAGGCCTACCGGGGCGGTACGGGCCTGCGCTACGGCGGCCGGGAGATCTCGCCCGTCGAGGTGCGGACCGTGATGGAACGCCTGCACCTCCTCGTCTTCCCCATGGTCAACCCCGACGGCCGGCACCACAGCCAGTACCACAAGGGCGACTGGCGCAAGAACCGGAACCCCGCCTACGGCGTGCCCGAGGTGAGCGGTGTCGACCTCAACCGCAACTACGACTTCCTCTTCGATCTCGGAAAACACTGGGCGCCCAGCAGCGAGGGCGGTGAGGTGCTGGGAGCCACTTCCGCCGACCCGAACGAATACGAGGTGTACCAGGGGCCGAGGCCTTTCTCCGAGGCCGAGACCCTGAACGTCAAATGGCTGCTGGACACCCATCCCCGGGTGCGCTGGCAGGTCGACGTGCACAGTTACACCCAGGTGTTCGGCTACAACTGGAACAACGACGACAACCAGATCACCGATCCCGGCATGAACTTCCGGAACCCCGCGTACGACGGGAAACGCGGCGTCACCCGAACGTTTCATCCCGACCGGCCCCTGGAGGCCGTCTACCGGGAGTACATTCCCGCCGCCGACCTCGGCATCGTGCAGTCACTGACCCAGACCTTCACCGACGGCTTGCGAGCCGTCAGAGGCACGGCGTACCAACCCGAACAGGGCGTGGTCACCTACGTCACTGCCGGCACGGTCGACGACTACGCCTACGCCCGGCACCTGGTCGACCCCGGGAGGGAGAAGGTCCACGGATTCTTCGTGGAGTTCAGTACGGAGTACGTGCCGACGTGGACCGAGATGACCGAAGTCATCCGGGACGTGTCCTCGGGGCTCTTCTCCTTCTGCCACCGAGCGGCGCTTGAGGCCGGCCACATCGCCACCGTGACCCGTGACCCCGACTGGATGGACGTCTTCGGGGTCGGCGGGGACGGCCTGGCACGGGTGGCGTGGTGGCACGGCCGGTGGAACGACTGGCAGCCCATCGCCGGGCACACCTTCGTCCCGCACACCCCGATCACCGCCCTGTCGCGTGACCCCGACTGGATGGACATCTTCGCGGTCGGCGCGGACGGAGTGGCACGGGTCGCCTGGTGGAACGGGGGCTGGAACGCCTGGCAGCCCATCTACGCACGCACCTTCGCACCGGGCACCGTCATCGCCGCACAGAGCCGCAACTCCGACCAGATGGTGGATGGACGTGTTCGCGGTCGGGGAGGACGGCCGGGTGTACGTGGCGTGGTGGCACGGCGAGTGGAACGACTGGCAGCCCATCGGCACCCGTACCTTCGCCCCCAACACCCCCATCGCGGCCCAGAGCCGTAACTCCGACCAGATGGATCTGTTCGCGATGGGCACCGACGGGCGCGTCTACAACGCGTGGTGGCACGGGAGGTGGAACGACTGGCAGTCGATCGGCTCGATGGGCTGATGCTGGACACCCGAGCGGATCGCTGCCGCCGGCCCGCGGATCGGAGCTGGTGAGGTCCTCCGCAGAGGAATCGGGGTAGGAGCCGCTCTCGCCTTGCCGCGCCTCCCGGAGGAGTATGGGAGGTGAGTGAACAAAGGCGAGCAAAGGGGGCCCGTCATGAAGACCGGAGCCTCGGACTACGACGCCTGGCTGTACTCGCACACGCCCTCCCAGGCCGAGGGTGAGCGCGACGAGCCGGCCGAGCGCGCGGCCATGGAGCAGCACCCGGACGTCCCCAGGACCGAGCCGTCCCAGGCGGAGGGAGAGCGGACGCAGGACACCGAACCTGCATGATCACCGAGAGGTCTCGTCGTACTCGGACCGTCGTGTGCCATGCCGACGCCGGGGTCCGCGAGCCTGTCGGCCCAGTGCGGCTGGTCCGCTGACGGGGATGCCCGACAGCCGCGTACGGAGCAGTGACTTCCCTGTGCTGACCTCGCTGGTGGCCCGCTCAGGTACCGCCCACAGACCCGGCATCCATCTGCCGGTTTCCCTCCTGAAGGATGCGGCGACCAGCGCGGCATCAGCTGTGCGCTGGGACGCGCCGACCGGGAGCGGAGCCCGATCAGCGCGCGATGGACAGTAGCTCCAGAGGGTCGATCAGGCCGCCTTGGAGGGCCGGATGTTCTGGTTGAGGCGGAACAGGTTCGTGGGATCGAAGGTGTCCTTCACCCGCACCAGCCGCTCGTGGACCGCGCCGGGATACGCGGCGCGCACCTTGTCCTCGGCCGCGTCGCCGGTGAAGTTGACGTATGTGGTCCCGCGGCCGTGGCGGGCGATCTCCTCGCGGGCGCCGCGGGCCCAGGCGATCTGCGCGTCGAAGTCGGTCGGGTCCGGGGACCGTGCGATCACGTTGCACAGGACGCTCGAATCACGCTGGCTGAAGGCCGTGGCCTCGGCGGGCACACGGGCGAAGGCACCGCCCAGCTGGTGCAGATGGAGTTCGCTCGAGGGCGAGGGCGTCGTCAGGTGGTGACGCAGTACGGCGTCGAGTGCGGCGTCGGACGGCTCGATGAACGCCGACGTGAAGTAGTTGTGCGCACCCGCCGTCCACAGCGGGTCGAGCAGTGTCTGCATGCCGGTGTACGGCATGGGGCCCATGAGGTCGACGATGGGCGTCCCCAGCGTGCGCAGCGGGGCGACGGCCGCCTCGCCGGCCGCGGGGTCGCCCGCGTACATGCCGACCAGCACCGCGATGCGGGTGCCGTGGACCTCCGGGGGCAGGAAGGGCAGCGGGGGCGCTGTGGTGAAGTTGATCAGGGTCGTCAGCTCGTCGGGCATGTTCCCGGTCAGCTCACGCCAGCCCGTGACCACCTGCCGGGCCTGCTCCAGCGGATAGATGATCAGGCCCCCGAGGACCTGCGGCCCGACGGGGTGCAGTTGGTACTCGAGGGAGGTCACGACACCGAAGTTGCCGCCGCCACCTCTCAGGGCCCAGAACAGTTCGGGGTTCTCGTCCTGGTCCGCGCGCACCACACGGCCGTCCGCCGTGACGACCTCGGCCGCCGTCACGTTGTCGGAGGCCAGACCGTGGCGGCGCACCAGCCAGCCCACGCCGCCACCGAGCGTGAAGCCCGCGATGCCGGTCGAGGAGACCAGGCCACCGGTCACGGCCAGGCCGAAGGCCTGGGTCTCGTGGTCGAGGTCGCCCCAGGTCATACCGGTCTGGGCGACGACCCGGCGGCGCACCGGGTCCACGATGGCGCCCTTCATGGGCGACAGGTCGATGACGATGCCGTCGTCGCAGGTCGAGAACCCGGCGATGCTGTGGGAGCCCCCGCGCACGGCGACCAGCAGGTCCTGGCTGCGGGCGAACTCGACGGCGCGGATCACGTCCGCGGTCCCGGCGCACCGCACGATCAGCGCCGGATGCTTGTCATGTGCCGCGTTCCAGACCGCGCGGGCCCGGTCGTACTCGGCGTCGTCGGGACGGACGACAGTGCCGCGCAGGCCTGCCTCCAGTTCGGCGACAGTGGCGTCCCCCAGGATGCCCTTTGCCGTGTCGATCGACATGGTCGGCTCCTTGGTGTGTGTTTGTCGGGCTGACATTCAGGACCGTAGGCAACGCCACTTAGCATCCACTCAGCAGCCGCTTTGACCGGCGGACGACCAGGGCAGCGTGCGCCGCAGGACGGCCGGGCCGCGCTTGTCGCCCAGGTCGGCGAAGAGAACACGGGCACGGGCGGCTGCCGCCTCGGCCGCCTCGCGGTCGCCCTCCTCCCACAGCAGCCGCGCCAGCATGAGGGCGACCCAGCCGGCGGTGCAGGTGGACCCCGCGACGTGTTCCAGGTGCTGGGCGCGGGTCAGCAGGGTGCGGGCTCGCGCGGAGTCACCCGCGGCCCTGGCCACGAGCCCGAGGTGGAGCAGGGTGTTGGTGGTGCCCGGGATGTCGTCGGTCTCCTCGAAGCCCGCGTGGACATCGCACAGGGTCGCCTGCGCGCGGTCGGTGTCCCCGGCGGCCAGGTGGAGCAGGCCCAGGCAACCGAGGGTGATTCCCTCGGCCCGGCGGTCGCCGAGCCGGCGCCGGACCGCGAGAGCCGCCTCGAGGTGTTCGCGTGCCGCATCGTGGCGGTCCTGGTTCCGGTGGATGTTGCCGAGGATGTTGAGGGCCAGCGATTCGCCGTGCGGGTCGTCGAGCGCGCGGAAACAGTCGGCACTGCGTTCGGCCGCCGAGACGGCGGCGCCGGTGTCGCCGTCACAGCGGCTCGCCCACGCAAGAGTCGCCAGGGCGTAGCCACGCGCCCGGGCGGGGCCGACCGTACGGCCGACGAGCACCGTCTCCTCGTAGAACAGCGACACCTGCCCCGCCTCGTCGTCCTCGACCACGTATCCCGGTGTCATCACCGGGAAGAACGGCCCGCTCCCGCCCTGGACGTCGTCCAGCAGCCGGAGACACTCGGCGCAGGCCTCGCGTGCGATCGCGTTCTCACCCCGGTAGACGGCACAGACGCCCTCCAGGTGCGCGGCGGCGGCGAGCACCGAGGGATCGCCTGCGTCGCGGGCGAGGGCACGGGCCAGGTCCAGGGCGGTGCGGCCGCGGTCCCAAGTACCCCGCATCCACAGCAGGATCGCCTGCTGCAGGTGGGCGTACGCCAGCGCCGCCGGGTCCGCCCCCAGCCGGTGGATCCCTACGATCTGCTCGCCGATGTCCTCCAGCGGGGAGCCGTCACCGAGGCGGATGGCCAGCACGGCGCGCCCCATCAGCGCCCTCGCCCGGGGAAGGGAGGGCTCCGGTGCGGCGGCCAGGGCGTCCTCCAGCCAGCGCCGGCCCTCGGCGAGGCGTCCCCGTTCGGGCCAGAACGAGCGCAGGGCCACGGCCAGGCGGAGCGCGTCCTCCGGTTCGTGGCGCAGGAAGGAGCGCAGGGCGGCCCGGAGATTGCCGTAGTCGGCCTCCAGCTCGAGCGAGGTGGCTCCGCAGATGCCGGTGGGCGGCTCGCGGTCCCGCGCCTCGGCCAGCTCCAGGTAGAACCGGCGATGCCGGGCCTCGGTGGCGGCCGGTTCCCCGGCGGCCCGCAGCCGCTCGGCGGCGTACTGCCGGATCGTCTCCAGCAGCCGGTAGCGGACCTCGTCCTGCCGGGGCTCCGCCCACACCAGGGACTTGTCGGCGAGCCGGCCGAGGAGATCCAGTACCGAAGTGCCCTGCACACCGTCCGCGCACACCTGCTCGGCCGCGGCGAGGGAGAACCCGCCGGCGAAGACCGCCAGGCGGCGGAACAGGCGCCGTTCCTCCTCGTCGAGCAGCCGGTGACTCCACTCCAGGGTGGCGAGCAACGTCTCCTGGCGGGTCGCGCCGCGCCGGCTGCCCCGGCCGAGGAGAGCCAGTGCGTCGTCGAGCCGTTCGGCGATCTGACGCGGGGCCAGAACGGGCACCCGCGCCGCCGCGAGCTCCAGCGCCAGGGGCATGCCGTCGAGCCGGAAACAGATCTGCGCGACGGCCTCCGCGTTCCCCGGGGTCAGCCGGAAACCGGGGTCCGCGTCCCCGGCCCGCTCCACGAACAGCCGTACCGAGGCGAACCGGCCCAGTTCCGCCACGGACGGAAGCCGGCGGGGATCAGGCAGCCCCAGGGAAGGCACCCGGAAGGTACGTTCCCCGTAGCTGCGCAGCGGCTCCCGGCTGGTCGCGAGCACCAGCACGCCGCGGCAGCGGGCCAGGACCTCCGAGACGAGAGCGGCGCACGCGTCGATCAGGTGCTCGCAGTTGTCCAGCACCAGCAGCATCTCGCGGCCGCCGAGCTGTGCGATCAGCGCTTCCCGGCCGCCGTCGGACGGCGGCAGCTGCAGTCCCAGGGCGGCGGCGACCGCCTCGGGCACGAGGTGCGGTTCCGCGAGCCCGGCGAGGTCCACGAACCAAGCCCCCTCCCGGAAGTCGTCGCCCCGACGAGCCGCCACGGCGAGCGCCAGCCGGGTCTTGCCGCACCCACCGGCCCCGGTGAGGGTCAGCAGCCTTCCCCGCCCGAGCAGCTTCTCCACCTCGGCCATCTCGCGTTCCCGCCCGATGAGGGCCGTCGCGGGTGCCGGCAGACGGTGCCGCGGCGCCGCCGGCCGCTGCTCCCGTGCCTCGACGGAGTCGGCCAGCAGCTCACGGTAGAGACGGCGGGTCTGCGGATCGGGATCGGCACCTGTCTCCTGGCGGAGTGTGTCCCGCAGCAGCTCGAAGTCGGCCAGTGCCTCCCGCCGTTGCCCGGCCTCGGCCAGCACCCGCATCAGCGCCCGGTGGCCGGGCTCGTGCAGCGGGTCCTGCGCGGTCAGGGACCGCAGCACGTCGAGGGCCTCCGCCGTCTGATGATCTTGCTCGAGCGTCTCGCCCAGCCCCAGCCGGAGCGCCGCCCGCCGTGCCTCCAGCGCCTCGGCCGCCTCGCTCGCCCAGGGCTCGTACCGGTCCTCGGGCAGCAGCCCGGCATCGGCCAGAGCCAGCGCGGCACGGTAGTCCGCGGCACCGCCGCCGTCCGAGGCCCGCCGAGCCGTCTGCTCGAAGGCGTCGAGATCGATCCGCACACCGCCGTCGGGGGCGAGCACCACCATGTCGTCGCGGAGGACGAGCACGTCCCCCGGCGCTCCCGTGGAGTTCAGAGCGCGCCGCACGGCATGCAGCACCTGGTGCAGATTGTTCGCCGCGGACGCCCCGTCGAGGTCCGGCCACAGAAGGTCGTAGAGCCGTTCCCGGTGCAGCTGATGGCCCGGTGACAGACACAGCAGTTTCAGCAGGCTCCGGGCCTTGCGCAGCCGCCACGCCCCGGCGGCGACCGGGCGGTCCCCGACCGCAACGGCGAAACCACCGAGGAGCCGGATGTGTACCTCATCGGCCATGGCTGCCCTCACGAGCAGGCTACCGCCCGACCGCGTTCGGGACCCGTGGGCCGTTCCCTGCGCCCTCCCGGATGCATGACCACGCTCGCGGCGGAAGGATCGGAACAGAAGGATCGGCCCAGGCGGTCCACGCCCCGCGACGCGGCGCGGGGCTCACCACCGGCCGGTGCCTCGGCGTCCGTCCGAGCTGGGGGTAACGCCCGTTCCGGCGTTGTTACCGGAGCATCGACATGGATACGAATCACCTTTTGCGACGTCTTTCGAGCCCGGCGGGAACAGGAGCGCACGCCGCCGGTGAACCCACGGCCTCCGCCGCCGACTGGGGCCTGCTGCTGGTCCGGCTGACCTTCGGGCTGCTGATGGCCGCCCACGGCGCGCGGAAACTGTTCGGGATCCTCGGCGGAGACGGCCTGACGGCGACCGGCCGGGCGTTCGCGAGCATCGGCTACCGACCGGGAAAGCTGTTCGCCGCGATCGGCGGCCTGTCCGAGTGCCTCGGTGGCCTCGGCCTGGCTCTCGGACTGTTCACCCCGCTCGCGGCCGCCGCCCTGATCGGCGTGATGATCAATGCCATGGCGACCGTCTCGGCCGCCAACGGCCTGTGGGACGAGCACGGCGGCGTGGAGTACAACGTCTGCATCGCCGTGGTCGCCATCGCCGTGGCGGCGATCGGTCCGGGCCGCCTCGCCCTGGACCGCTTCTTCCGCTGGGGCGCGGGCGGCTGGGGCGAGGCGGCGTTCGCCCTCGGTCTGGGCGGGGTCGCCGCTGCGATAACGCTGAGTCTCTAGATGTCCTCCAAGGGCAGGTGAGGACTCTGGCGGAGCTTGGGTCATACGTATAACCTGCCTCCGTGTCCGACCGCTGAGGAGCGTGCCATGCAGTCATCACCGAACAAGCCGGCCGATCAGGACCGAACTCACCTGCTGGCAGCGATCGAGCTCGCGGCCGGCGCGCGGAAGCACGGAAACCATCCGTTCGGCGCGCTGCTGACCGACTCCGCGGGAAACGTCCTGCTCACGGCCGAGAACACGGTGCTGACGGAACGCGACGTCACCGGTCACGCGGAGATCAACCTGGTGCGGTTGGCGTCGCGCACGCTGGAGCCGGACCAGCTCATCGAGGCCACGATGTACACCAGCACCGAACCATGCGCGATGTGCTCCGGCGCCGTCTACTGGAGCGGCATCCGCCGAGTGGTGTACGCGCTCGCGGCCCCGGAGCTGAACGTACTCGCGGGGGCGGACCCCAACGAACCGCTGCTCGACCTGCCGTGCCGCCAAGTCTTCGAGTCGGGCGGGAACACGGTGGAGGTGTCCGGGCCGTACCTGTACGAGGAGGCGGCAGCCGTGCATGCCGGGTACTGGGGTTAGGGGAGCGGTTCACCCTCATCCACCTGCGGCACCCGGCCCGTCAGACGCGGGTTGCTCCGCGTCCAGCTGGTGGTCGGCCCACACATAGCTCTCGGGCAGCAAGTCGGTGATGAGGACGCTGCGGATGCGGTCGCCCGCGCCGACGATGACCTCGAGGGCCGGGAAGTAGTCGAGAAGGACCTGACGGCAACGGCCGCACGGGGGGACAACCCCCCGTTCGCGGTCGCCCACGGCGACGATCGTCTCCAGGTCGTAGGCCCCCTGGGCGGCTGCCGCGCCGATGAGGACGAGTTCTGCACAGGGACCTCCTGTGAAGTGGTAGGCGTTCACCGCGGTGATGATCCGGCCGTCCTTGGCGCGGGCGGCGGCTGCCATGGTGTGGTTGTCGCCCCGGCAGCGGGTGCGGGCGACATGGGCCGCGGCCTCGATGAGTTCGTGGTCGACCGGGTGGTCCGGCGTGATCATTCTTCTCTGCCTTCGTCAGGGTGCCAGGCGACGTTGACCCGGGTGACGCCGGTGCGCAAGTGAATATCGGCGTTGTGCTTGTCCCGCCGGATGACCGGGCCTGCGCTCGCAGTCGTTGCCGGAGTCCGGCCCCCGCAGCCGACCCGGTCCCAGGGCCGGCTGTCAGGAGGGTGCCGAGCGGGTGATCGAGGCGAGCGCGCGAGGGAGGGTGCCGTCGGTCGACGGGCGGTCCTGCCAGCGGGCGCCGATGTGACCGTCGGGCCGGACGAGGAGTGCTCCCCGCGGGTGGATGCCGCAGCGGTCGGCGTGCTCCCTCGGAAGAGGTTCGATGCGCACTGGCCATCGTGCGTCGGTGTGCCGGTCCCAGTGGGTGGGGTCCGGGGTGAGCACGGTGAACCACTCGCCGACGGTGTCGAGCGTGGAGCGGCCGGGTGCGAGCCAGAAGTGGGGCATGCGGTGGCCGGGCTCTGCGGTGGGGACGTAGTCCGTGTCTCCGTCGGACGGTTCGGGCGGGGCACTGTTGCCCGTGAGGACGGCCGGGGAGCGGTAGGCGACGCCGAGCACGAGACCCAGTTGGGCGAAGTACCTTTCCGACCAGGGGAGTTCGATCTCGGACGACATCGGTTCGCCGGCCGCGAGCTGGTCGCGGCGTCTGGTCTGTACGTGGACCATGAGCTCGGTGTTGGCCACCGCCTGGCGGAGCGTGCGGAGGGCGACGGGGTGGCGTTCCCTCTCGTAGGTTTCCAGCAGCCCTGGTTCGGCCCAGCCGCGGAGCACGCCCGCCAGTTTCCAGCACAGGTTGTGCACGTCGGCGAGGCCGGTGTTCATGCCCAGGCCGCCGATGGTGGGGAGTGCGTGCGCGGCGTCGCCGGCCAGCAGGGTCCGGCCGTGCAGGAAGCGCTCGGCGACGAACGCGTTCATCACCCAGTGCTGGACCCGCAACACCTCGGCTTCCACGTCCGCTCCGGGTCCGAGGGCACGTGCGACGACGTCGGGCCAGTCGGCCTCCGTGCTGTGTTCGGGTGTGGCACCGAACCAGGCCCAGCCTCCTTCGGGGTAGAGCGGGGCGAAGGAGCCGTGCGGGGTGAAGTAGACCCCGGCGGGTCGGTGCGCGCACCAGCGGCTGAGGTCGGCGTCGAACACGACAGTGGTGAAGCCGCCCAGTGCTCCGGGACCCTCGGTGCCGATCCCGAGCAGTGGCCGGACGGTGGAGCTCGCGCCGTCGGCGGCGAGGACGTAACGGGCGCGGACGCGCGTCTCCGCTCCGCGTTGCCGGTCGGAGAGCAGGGCCACGACGCCCTCGGCCTCTTCTGTCAGGCCGACGAGTTCGACCCCGAACCGCACTTCCGCCTCTGCCGCGGCGAGCAGGGCGGGTTCCAGGCGATCCTGCGAGGTGACCACGCCGATCACGGGGCTTTCGGGAACCGGCGCGTTGACCCCGACCATCGCCGCCGTGGCGAAGTCCCGCTCGTGCAGGGTGTCACGGAAGCGGATGCGGCCGTATTCCGGTGCGAACGCGCGGGCAGCGATCCTGTCGGCGAGCCCCAGCTGGCGGTAGATCTCCATCGAGCGCACGTTGACGAGCCGGGACCGTGGGAACGGTGACAGCTCGTTGTGTCTCTCGACCAGCAGCAGGCGCACGCCCCAGCGTTCCAGCAGTGCGCGGGCGGTGAGCCCGACCGGGCCGCCGCCGACGATCAGTACCTCCACCTCGGCGTTCGCCGCGGCCATGTCGAGTTCCTCCTGGTCACCCCGGAACCGTCGGGGCTCCCCGTGTCCGTCGGCGATGCCGTCCCGGGATCCGGGCCTGAGCCGTCATGAGATCAATGATCCGCACCCGGTGGCGGGCCGCAATGCGGGAAGCATGGGCAGGGCCCCGCAGGGGCGAATTCCGGGGCCCTGGTCGAGAGGGTCAGGGCCTGCGGAAGACGACCGAGCGGAGCTTCAGGCGGTCCGTGGCCGGGTTGCCGTGGGGGCGGAGGGTCCAGGAGGCGCCCGTGCAGTCGGAGTCGGTGAAGACGACGGCGAACTCGTCGGTGTTGTTGTGCGGGGCGAAGGCGGGCTCGGAGGCGCCCGGGTCCGCGACTTCGGGCAGGGTGACGCACTCGCCGCTCGGCGGGTCGTGCAGGGCGGCCGTCTGGGGCCGTCCGTTCAGGCCGATGAACTGGTAGCCGAAATCGCCGGTGGCGGCCTGGGCGGGCGTGGCCAGGACGGCGGTCAGGGCGATGGCACCGCAGACGGCGGCGACGGGGTTCCAAAGACGCACGGAGTTCTCGTTTCGTGAGGACGACCAAGGTCATCTGCAGCCCTGCTCCCCGTGAGCACCTCGCATGCGGGCCGTCGGAGCAGAAGCGTTCCGCTGTCACCCGTTCGGACGCGATCCCGGTCGTCGGTCCGGTCGGCGTCCCGCGGCGGTCAACAGCCGGCCGCCGCCCGGCTGCGGGAGCAGGGAGCGATGTCGGCCGAGGGCCGCGCGTGACACCGCCTCAGCCGGACCGCCGCAGGCTGAGCGTCCTTCACCGGCCGGGCGCCGCCGTCCGCAGACCGTCCATGACGAAGTCGAGGAGCCAGGCCGCCCGTGCCTGCCAGTCCTCGTGCGGGTCGAGCTGCCACAGACCCGCGATGGCGAGGAAGAAGTCGTCCGCCGTCACTCCGGGGCGGATCGTGCCCGCCTTCTCGTTGGCCCGGAGCAGGAGTTCCGCCGCGGCGGTCACCGGCGTGTGGGCCGGCTTCGCCGGGCTCCCCGGTGTGCTGGTGGCCTGACGTATCGCGTCGGCCAGGCCGGCCTTGGCCATGGCGAACTCCGCGAGCCGGTCCATCCAGGCACGCAGGGCCTGCTCGGGCGCCCGGGTGTCGAGCAACTGAGCCGCGCTGCCGGCGACCTGCCGCATCTCGTGGCGGTAGATCTCGAGGACGAGCGCCTCGCGGTTCGGGAAGTTCCGGTAGAACGTGCCCTGCCCGACGCCGGCCTTCTTGGCGATCACGCTGAGCGGGGTGTCCGCGCTGCGCGTCAGCTCGACGAGTGCCACTTCCAGGATGCGCTCGCGGTTGCGCTGTGCGTCGGACCGCAGCGGGGCCCTCTTCTGTGGCACTCGTCCTCCTCAGGGGTTCTGGCCGAACCCCGCCCTTGCTAACCGGACAGCTGTCCGTATAGGTTCCTCGGGTAGCGGACAGCTGTCCGGTTGTGTCCACGGTAGCCGTGGACGCCGCCCTGGGGCAGTCAGCAGTTGCCACCTTCTTCGGCCCAAGCATCCCGCACCTTCGGTTTCACCCCCCCGGCAGCGGCCTGCTCGACGCACTCTCCACAACCGTCCCGGAAAGCGAAAGAAGTTGTTCATGGCTTTACCGACGTCCAGTGTCATCACCCTGAAGATCAACGGCGAGAAGTACACGCTGCCCGTCGACCACCGCACCACGCTGCTCGACGCACTGCGCGAGCGCCTCGATCTGACCGGCACCAAGAAGGGCTGTGACCAGGGCCAGTGCGGTGCCTGCACCGTCCTGCTCGACGGGCGTCGGACCGTCGCCTGCCTGCAACTGGCCGTCGCGGCCGAGGGCCGGGAGATCACCACCATCGAAGGCGTCGCCGACGGAGAGCAGTTGCACCCCTTGCAGCAGGCCTTCCTCGACCTGGACGGCTTCCAGTGCGGCTACTGCACCCCCGGACAGATCTGTTCGGCTATCGGGATGATCCAGGAGCACGCGGCGGGCTGGCCGAGCGCGGTCACCGACGACGTACGGCCCGAGGCGGGACCACCACCTCTGACCGCCGGCGAGATCCGCGAGCGGATGAGCGGCAATCTGTGCCGCTGTGGCGCGTACGTCTCCATCGTCGAGGCGGTGGCCCGGGCGGCCGGGGCCGGTACGGACACCGGAGCGGCCTCGGCGGCGCCCATCAGCTCCGGGGCCGGGACCAAGGAGGCTGTGGCATGAGGGAGTTCGGTTATCAGCGAGCCTCCGACGTCGCCGGCGCCGTCGCGCTGCTCGGCGCCGATCCGGACACGCGCTTCCTCGGCGGCGGCACCAACCTGGTCGACCTCATGAAGGCCGGTGTCGAACGCCCCGCCCGACTCGTCGACATCCGCGAACTCCCGCTCGACCAGATCGAGTCGACACCGCAGGGCGGTCTGCGCATCGGCGCCACCGTCACCAACGGCGAACTGGCCGCCCACCCCGAAGTCCGGCGCCGCTACCCGGCGCTGGCCCAGGCGGTGCTGGCCGGCGCGTCCGGACAGCTCCGCAACATGGCCACGGTCGGCGGAAACCTGCTCCAGCGCACCCGCTGCGGCTACTTCACCGATGTCACCAAGCCCTGCAACAAGCGGGTCCCCGGCAGCGGTTGCCCCGCCGTCGGGGGCGAACACCACAACCACGCGATCCTCGGCGCATCCGAGCACTGCGTGGCCGTACACCCCTCCGACATGGCCGTCGCACTCACCGCCTTCGACGCCGTCGTCTCGTACGAAACCGCGGACGGGCCGGGCCGGTTGCCGCTCGGTGAGTTCTACCTGCCTGTCGGTGGCACCCCGCACCGTGAGACCGCCCTGCCGCCCGGCGCGCTGATCACCGGCGTCACCCTGCCGCCCACGCCTGCGGCCGCCAACTCCCGCTACCGCAAGGTGCGCGAGCGCGCCTCGTACGCGTTCGCCGTCGGCTCGGTCGCCGCCGCCCTCGACATCCGTGACGGCGTCGTCCGGGACGTCCGTCTGGCGCTCGGCGCGGTCGCCTCCCGCCCGTGGCGGGCCGTCGCGGCCGAACGGGTCCTGACCGGAGCGCCGGCCGGTGCCGACACCTACGCCGCGGCGGCCGACGCCGAGCTGACGGCCGCGCGGCCGCTGCCGCACAACGGCTACAAGGTGACCCTGATGCGCAACCTCGTGGTGGCCGTGCTGACCGAACTCGCCGAGGAGGCCGCCCGATGACCACCGCCACCACCGGGACACCCACGCCGGCACCCTCCGTCGGCACCGCGCACACCCGCGTGGAGGGCCGGGACAAGGTCACCGGAGCGGCCCGCTACGCGGGCGAGGTCCCCTTCGCCGACCTCGCGCACGGCTGGCTGGTGCTGTCCACGGTCGCCCGCGGCCGCATCCGCGAGATCGACACCGCTGCCGTCCTCGAACTCCCCGGCGTCCTTGCCGTCCTGGACCACCGCAACGCCCCGCGCGTCGAGACCGACTATGTCGGCCTGATGGGCTCGAAGCCCGACTTGACCTGCGCCGTCTTCCAGCACGACCGGATTCCGCACCTGGGCTGGCCGGTGGCACTGGTCGTCGCCGAGACGTCCGAGCAGGCCAGGGAGGCCGCCGAGGCACTCGTGGTGCACTACGAACAGGAGTCCCACGACGTCGACTTCACGGGCGAACACCCGGACGCCTACCCGCTGGACGGCCATATGCCGGCAGTGACGGAGAAGGGAGACCTCGACGCCGAACTCGCCGCGTCGGCCGTCGTCCTGGACGCCGAGTACACCACCCCCGAAGAGCATCACAACCCGATGGAACCGCACGCGGCGACCGTCCGCTGGGACGGCGGCCGGCTCGAGGTGGTCGACTCCAACCAGGGCACCACCTGGGTCGTCGGCGAACTCGCGAACCTCTTCTCGCTCGACCCGGCCTCGGTGCACGTACGCTCCGAACACGTCGGCGGCGGCTTCGGCAGCAAGGGCGTCCGCGCCCACCAGGTGGCCGCCGTGATGGCCGCGACCGTACTGCAGCGTCCGGTACGGGTGGTCCTGACCCGCCGCCAGATGTTCTCGCTCGCGGGCTACCGCAGCCCCACCGTCCAGCGTGTCAGGCTCGGTGCCGACGCCGACGGACGACTGCGCGCACTGGAGCACCGCTCGGTCAGCCTCACCTCCACCGTGCACGAGTTCGTCGAACCGAGCGCCGGGGTGGCCCGGGTGATGTACGACGCCGACGCCCACCACACCGCCAACCGGGTCGTACGGCTCGACGTACCGACCCCGACGTGGATGCGTGCCCCGGGAGAGGCACCGGGTTCGTTCGCGCTGGAGGCGGCGCTCGACGAACTCGCCGAGCAGTGCGGGATCGACCCGATCGAGCTGCGCCTGCGCAACGAACCCGACAAGGGTCCGGTCTCCGGCCTGCCCTTCGCGGGCCGCAATCTGCCCGCCTGTTTCCGCGAGGGCGCCCGCCGGTTCGGCTGGGCGGACCGGGACCCGCGTCCGGGCCTGCGCCGGGACGGTCGCTGGCTGCTGGGCACCGGCACCGCGGCGGCCTCTTTCCACGCGGGTGCCATGCCGTCCACGGCGGCCGTGACCGCGCACCAGGACGGCAGCTTCACCGTCCGGATCGCCGCGGCCGACATCGGCACCGGTGCCCGCACCGCACTCACCCTGGTCGCCGCGGACGCGCTGCGCGTGCCTCCGGAGCGGGTCCAGGTACGCATCGGCGACAGCGACTTCGGACCGGCCATGATTGCCGGCGGGTCCATGGGCACCCGCTCCTGGGCATGGGCGGTCACGGCAGCGGCCGACGAGCTGCGCGACCGGCTGGCGCTGGGCACCGGCATCCCCGCGGAGGGCATCACGGTGCGGTCGGACACCACCGCGGCCATCGGCGCCCTCGCCCCCGCCGAACGCCACTCCTTCGGGGCGCAGTTCGCCGAGGTGGCCGTGGACGTCACCACCGGCGAGGTGCGTGTGCGGCGCATGCTCGGCATCTTCGCGGCAGGCCGGATCGTCAACCCGCTCACGGCACGCGGCCAGTTCACGGGCGGCATGATCTGGGGCATCTCCATGGCCCTGCACGAGGAGGCGATCCGGGACCGCGCCTCGGGCGGCCACGTCGGAGCCGACCTCGCGGGCTACCACGTGGCCACGCACGCCGACGTACCGGACATCGAGGCCGACTGGATCGACGACTCGGACCCGAGGGATCCGGTCGGGATCAAGGGCATCGGAGAGATCGGCGTCGTGGGCGCCGCGGCCGCCGTCGCCAACGCGGTCTGGCACGCGACCGGCGTACGCCACCGCAGCCTGCCCATCCGGCCGGACCGCGTCATCCAGGCCGGGGTACCAAGTGCTTGACATCGCGGAGGAGTTGTTCCGGTGGGTCGAGGAGGGCCGGGACTTTGCCGTGGCCACCGTGCTGGCGGTGGGCGGCAGCGCACCGCGCGGTCCCGGCGCCGCCCTCGCCGTCGACAGCGGGGGCACCGTCATCGGCTCGGTCTCCGGCGGGTGCGTGGAGGGCGCTGTCTACGACCTGTGCCGGCAGTCGCTCGGGACGGGCGAGAGCGTCACGGAACGGTTCGGCTACAGCGACGAGGACGCCTTCGCCGTAGGACTGACCTGCGGCGGGACGATCGACGTGCTGATCACGCCGGTGGCCGGGCGGGCGCCCGTCCGGACGGTCCTGGCGTCGGGTCTGTCGGCCGCGGTCCGGGGTGAACCGGCGGCCCTCGCCCGGGTCGTCCGCGGCCCGGCCGAACTCCTTGGCCGGGCTGTGCTGGTACGACCCGACGGCATGCACGAGGGAGGTCTCGGCGGCCACGCTCAGCTGGACCGGACGGCGGCGGCCGAGGCCCGGGCCCTGCTGGAGGCCGGACGCACCGGCACCGTGGACGTCGCCGCGGACGGCTCGCACTGTCCCGGCGGCCTCACCCTGCTGGTCGAGTCGAACGTGCCGCCCCCACGGATGATCGTCTTCGGCGCGGTGGACTTCGCCTCGGCGCTGGCGCGGGCCGGCAAGTTCCTCGGCTACCACGTGACCGTCTGCGACGCCCGCCCCGTCTTCGCCACGCGGGCCCGTTTCCCCGAGGCCGACGAGGTCGTCGTCGACTGGCCGCACCGCTATCTGCGGCACACCGAGACCGACGCCCGTACCGTCCTGTGCGTGCTCACCCACGACGCGAAGTTCGACGTACCGCTGTTGCAGACGGCCCTCGCGATGCCGGTGGCGTTCGTCGGTGCGATGGGCTCGCGCCGCACCCACGAGGAACGAAACCGGCGGCTGCGGGAAGAGGGTGTCAGTGAGCGGGAGCTGGCCCGGCTGCGCTCCCCGATCGGCCTCGACCTCGGCGCCCGTACACCGGAGGAGACCGCCCTGTCGATCGTGGCGGAGATCGTCGCCGCCGGACGTGGCGGTACGGGCGTTCCCCTGACCGGCACGAAGAATCCGATCCACCACGACCAGAGAGGACGTGACGAGGCTACGGCCGCCTGAGGGGCACTGCCGTCCGCGCCGGGCTCAGGCGCGGGGGCACAGGACGAAGTCGGAGTAGGCGCGCCAGGTGCGGTCGGCGCCGAGTTCGGTGAGCGCGTCACGGATCAAGCGGAGGTGAGCCGGGGTCAGCTGGAGCGGCGGCTCGTCCGGCTGGTAGGTGGTGCGGACCGGGTAGTCCACGCCCGGCTCGGCGGTCATCTCGATGTGACAGCCGAGCACATGGGTGACGGGCCGGCGGCCGGCGAACTCGATCAGACGGTCGACGCTGCGGGCGAAGGCGGGGACGTCCTCGATGTAGAGCCGTCCGGGGTACACGCTGTCGCCGGTGAGCAGGAAGCCGGTGGCCGGGTCGTAGTACGTGACGGCCGCCTCGTGATGGCCCGGGGTGGCCAGGCACTCCAGCACCCGGCCGCCCAGGTCGACGCCGGCGACGGCGTCCGGGTCCACGTCGAACCCGAAGTACCGCCAGGCGTCGGGGCGGTCGGCACCCACCACCGTGGTGCCGGGGCGGTCGGCGAACTGGCCGTCACCGGCGACGTGGTCACCGTGCCCGTGGGTGTGCAGCACCAGCAGCTGGTAGCCGTCGCGGGGGTGCCGGGCGAGCCAGTCCGCGAGAAGCCCGTCGACCACCCGGCGCAGCGGGAAGAACTCGGCGGAACCGGTGGCGCCGGTGTCGATCAGCACGGCCCGTTCGTTGCCGCAGAGCAGGAACAGGAACGGCGCCTCGTAGTGCACCGCCATGTTCTGCCGCAGGATGAACGTGTGCTCGTCATAGGCGTGGACCTGGATGTCCGGGTCGGTGTTGTGCTTGGCCGAGGGCGACCCGTGGATCCACCGCACGTCCAGCGGACGTGCCCGGGGAGGGGTGCTGCTGAAGTCGATCAGGTGCGTGCCGGAATCCACGATGCCTCCGCGCGTGCGTCGTCTTGGCGGGCCGGGTACGGCGCACATCTCGTCCGGGGCAGGCACGTCAGAGCCTCCGACGGGACGCTACCACGGTGTCCGAAGGGGCCCGTGGCCGTCGCCGAGCGTCCTGCCGCGCACGCCGCGGGGACCGCAGTCGGCATCACCGCGGCCCGTCGCTTTCCTCCACCCCGCCGGGCGGTGGAGGCGGCGCGGCCGGCTGGTCGGCGAGCAGGCAGGCGGTGAGTGCCGCGGTGTCGTCCTGGAGGCGGTCGTGACTGTAGGCCGTCAGGTCGCGGTGGAGCTGTTCCAGAAGCTCCCGCGGCGGAAGGGGGCCCCAGGAGCGCAGACGCTCGGACAGGGGATAGAAGGCGCCGTGCGGATCGCGGGTCTCCGTGATGCCGTCCGTGTAGAGGAAGAGCTGCTCGCCGGGGCGGAAGTCGTAGACGTCGACGTTGTACGGCTCTCCGACCAGCACGCCGAGGTTCAACGGCGGAGCCGACCGTCCCCGGTCCAGTTCGCGCACCTCGTCGGAGCGGATGAGGAGCGGCGGCGGATGACCGCAGTTGACGATGCGGACCAGATGACCGTCGGCCGGGATCTCGGCGAAGACCGCGGTGACGAACCGTTCGCCGACCTCGCTTCCGCCGAGCAGCGTCGCCCTGCGGCCCATGCTGATCTCCACGCGGCGGGCCAGGGCGGGCAGATCGGGTTCGTCGTGCGCCGACTCGCGGAACGCGCCCAGCAGGGTCGCGGCGGTCTCGACCGCGAGCAGACCCTTGCCGCGGACGTCGCCGATCAGCAGCCGGACCCCGTACCGGGTGGGGACGGCCTCGTAGAGGTCGCCGCCGATCCGGGCCTCCGCGGCGGCGGAGAGGTAGAGGCTCTCCAGGAGGAGGTTGCCGATCCGGTGCGGCACCGGTCGCAGCAGCACGCGCTGCGCGATCTCGGCCACGAACCGCACGTCGGCGAGCGTGCGTTCACGGCGGGTCCGATGGGCGGCCAGGACCGTGGCGATCGTGCCCACCAGGATCGTGCAGATGTAGGAGGCCACGTAGTGGCGGTCCCACAGGTAGCCGACGGACCGGCCCGCACAGCAAGGGGTGCCGGCCAGGACCCCTTCGAGGAGCACCGCGAAGAGCGTGATGGCGGCGACCGCGCGCGGCCCCTGGGTGAAGGCGGCCAGCAGCGGCACGGTGATCAGCGCGAAGCTCACCGGCCAGTCCACCGGCGTGATGGGTTCGATCAGCAGAAGGGCCGCGACGAACAGCGCAGGAAGCCAGCGCATCCACGCCGGAGGCGCCGGCAGTTGGGTCCGTACGGCGATGTCGGCCTCAGGTTCCCCCCGGGTACGCCCGAGCCTCACCCGGCGCTCCCGCACGCGCAGGCCGTCGGAGCTGCCAGACCGGCCCGGGAGGCGTGCCGTGCCGGTGGACGACTTGCCTGACGGTTCGGCTTACGCGGCCTTCGCACACCGGACTCCTGATCGCACGACCCCTGCAAGAGGTCCAGCGTCCTGCGCGGCGTCCCGGCACACCGGTGATTACTCCGCTTGGCGGCATGTTCCGGAGGCCGGGTCATGGTTGGAGGACGGTGTCCGCCGGACGGGGGAGAGGGATACGACCTGCGCGTGACGCGGCGCGTCGGGCTGCCGACGAGGGTGGATCTCCCAAGGGGAGAAGAGGGGGGACCTTCGATGGACCGGGTGGACCGGGTGGACCGGGTGGACCGGGTGGACCGGGTGGACCGTTTGGACCGGGTGGGTCGGCTGGCGGCGTACGGGGCGGCGCTGGTGATGACGCCCTACGCATTGATCAAGATCTCCTGGGTGGTCGGGTCGGTGGCGGGGCTGCTGCCCATCGGAGACGGGTTCGACCTGACGGGGTGGGTCGTGCTCAACACGGTGACCATCGGCATGGCGGCCATCGGGATGGCCGTGGCCCTCGCCCTCGTACGGCCCTGGGGGATGCGGATACCGGGACCGCTGGTGGCGTTCGTCGCCTGGGTGGGCACGGGGTTCCTCGTTCCCTTGTTGCCGTATGCAGTACTGGACCCGTTGCTCGGCCTGTCCGGCGACGCGTCGCAGCGCCACGAGGGCTCGGGTCCTGCCATGCCGGGTTGGGAAGCGGCGCTGATCCAGATCAGCTTCGTGGGGATGGGCCTCGGCCTCGCACTCGCCCTGCCCGCATACCTTCGACGGCGTTGGCCGGAAGTGTTCGAGGGGCGGGTCGGGGACGACGGCGGGCGCGGCCGACGGCCCGCGCTGTGGGCGGCCGCCGTCGCGGCGGTGATCGGCGCGGTCTGGGTCTACTGGGCGCTCGGCGGCACGGCCGGTGTGGCCCGTCCCGCGCACCAGGAAGCCGGCGGACGGCTGCTGACGGGCGTGTGGGGACTGTGGGCGCTCGTCGCCTCCGCCGCCACATGGATGCTCAGCCGCGGCCGGCCTGCCCGGCTGCCCCGGTGGGTCCCCTTGTCACTCGGCTGGCTCGGTACCGGTTCGCTGTTCGCGTGGAGCGGCTGGCGGCTGCCGATCACGTTGTACGTCGCGCTCGCGCGTCCCGCTGATGTGTCGCTGCCGGAGAACCTCGCGTTCGTGGCCGTTCTGCAAGCCGCCGCCGTGGCTGCAGGCGCGGCGATGCTGCCGGTACTCGTCCGCTCCCGTGGAATTCCCACCGCGCGCGACGCCGCCAAGGCCTCCGCCCGACCACCGGGCTTCCGCCCGTTCCGGGGCCAAGTGCCCTACGGCACAAGCGAATTGCGGCGACAGCGGTGAGAACGCCGCAGCATCCGGGAGCATTGGTGCAGCCTGACCGTGCGAACGGACGAACTTGCCGTCGCGCCGATCAGGCCGCACCTCATCGCGCGGCTCTCCTCACGTGGGTCCCGACGACCCCGTGCGGGCTCAGCGCGTGGCCGGCCAGGGAACCGTGGTCTGGGCCGGGGCGTCGTAGTCGGTTCCGGGGACGTGCCACCCGTAGAGCCGGCCGACCTGCGCCTGGAACCAGTCGGTGTCCGCGAGTTCGGCCAGGGTGTCGGTGGCCGCTGCGGCCCAGCGTTCGTGGACGGCGTCCTGGACCTTGTCGTCCATCTCCCAGCCGTCGAGACGGATCCGCTGCTCCTGGTCGAGCTGGAGCGGCGCCGCGCCGGTGAGCTGCTGCCAGAGCGCGGCGGCCTGCTGCGCGGTGCTCTGGAAGTCGTCACCCAGGACGGCGCGGAGAAGGCTGGTGTAGAGCGCGATGGACGGGATGGCGGTCGAGGCCTGGGTGACAGCCGCGCCGGCGACCACGGTGTGCGCCTGTCCGCCGAGCGGGGCCAAGTCCTGCTGGAGGCGGCGCGCGGTGTCCTCCAGGTGCTGCTTGGCCGCGCCGATGGTGCCGGCCCGGTAGATCGGTGCGGTCAGGTCGGAGCCCACGTAGGAGAGCGCCACCGTGTGGAAGCCGTCCTGGATGAGGCCACGGTCCGCCAGTGCGTCGATCCACAGCTTCCAGTCGGCGCCGCCCATGACCCGCACGGTCGCGTCGAGCTCGGCGTCGTCGGCGGGCTCGAGTTCCAGGGAGCCGACGAGGGGGGTGTCGCCGTCGAACTGCAGGGTCTTGGCCCGGTAGGCGGATCCCAGCGGCTTGATCACCGAGTGGTGGACCTCGCCGGTGACAGGGTCGGTGCGGCGGGGCGCGGCGACGCTGTAGATGAGGTAGTCGACCTTGCCGTACCGGGCGGCGAGGTGGTCCAGCGCGCGCTCCTTGGCCGCGACGGAGAAGGCGTCTGCGTTGAGGAAGGCGAAGTCGCCGTCCGGTCCGGCGAGTGCTGCGGTGCGTGCCGTCCGGTACCAGCCGCCGGAGGCGGTACGGCGCTCGGTCTCGGGCCCCTCGAAGGCGATGCCGATTCCGCGCATGCCGTAGGTGCGCAACGCGGCGACGGTGGCGGCGAGGCCGTAGCCGGCGCTGGAGCCGATGATCAGGGCGACCGGCCCCGCGTCGACGGCCGGGCCGGTGGGTTCGGGGGTGCGCCGCCACAGCTCGTCGACGACAGCGGCGCAGCCCTCGGGGTGGGAGTTGACGTAGAGGAAGCCACGGTTGCCGGGTTTGATCTCGCGGAGAGTCATCAATTTCCTTCGTGCTGAGGATGCTGAGGAGTCATCGCCCCGATGGCTTGGCCGGGGGCGGCGAAGCCATGAGCCCGCTCCAGGCCGGCCAGGCTTCCATCCTGTCCGGTCAACCCGTATGGGGACGTGGCGACATGTACCAGGGTCCGCTAAAAAATCTTGTCGGACACCGACGTCCGCCTCAACCCCGCCACCGGCCCCGGCCGCGACCGACCCTCCCGCAATCGCGGCCGAGACCCTCGGGAACGAAGGACCCTAGGCCTCCCGCCCCACGGAGGTGAACGACATGTCCGGGTAGCGGTCGCCCGCCACCTGGGCGGCGATCGGCTCCAGCAGCGCCAGTTCGTCGGCGGTCAGCGTGATGCGGGTGGCCGCGGCGTTCTCCAGGAGGCGGCTGCGCTTGCGGGTCCCGGGGATCGGTACGACGGTCAGGCCGTGCACCTGGGCCCGCTGGTGCACCCAGGCGAGGGCGGTCTGCGCCGTGGTGGCGCCGTGGCCGGCCGCGATCTTGCGCAGGGGCTCCAGGAGGGTGGCGTTCGCCTTGGCGTTGTCGCCGGTGAAGCGCGGCTGGTACTGGCGGAAGTCGCTGCTGGAGAGTTCCGTGCCCGCGTCGACGAAGGCACCTGTCAGGAAGCCGCGGCCCAGCGGCGAGTACGGCACGAACGCGACCCCCAGTTCGGCGGCCGCGCCCACCGCGCTGCGCTCGACGTCCCGGCTGAAGACCGACCACTCCGACTGCAGCGCGGTGATGGGATGCACGGCGTGGGCCTCGCGCAGCTCGGCTCCGGTGACCTCGCTCAGGCCCAGGTGTTTGACCTTGCCCTCCCGCACCAGTTCGGCCATGGCGCCGACGGACTCGGCGAGCGGCACGGCGGGGTCGCGCCGGTGCATGTAGTACAGGTCGATGACCTCGACGCCCAGGCGGCGCAGGCTCGCCTCGACCGCGCTCTTCACGTAGGCGGGCTCGTTGCGGATACCGCGGTAGCGCGGGTCGTCGGCGCGGCGCTCGATGCCGAACTTGGTGGCCAGAGTGATCTCGTCGCGGTGCGCGGCCACGAACGGTGCGAGGAACTCCTCGTTGGCGCCGGAGCCGTACATGTCGGCGGTGTCGATGAGGGTGACACCCGCCTCGAGAGTGGCCTCCAGGGTGTCGCGGGCTGCCGCGACGTCCGTCTCGCCGTACGCGTCGCTGATGCCCATGGCGCCGAAGCCCTGCACGCCCACGAGGGGGCCGCCGTTGCCCAGCCGGACCTTGTGGATCTGTTCGATGGCGTTACTCATGCCCGTCACGCTAGATCGTTGGAGCGCGCTCGAAGCAAGTGCTTTCCGGCCGCCGAGCGGCGCTTTTTCGCGCACCTTTTCCCGGTCGGCCGTCGCGGTGAGGGGTATAGTATTCATCGACTGATGAATTACTGCTCTCGTGATCGTGAAGGGCAGGACCGCGATGGAACAGACCACGTGCTGTGTAGTGGGGGGCGGCCCCGCAGGCATGGTGTTCGCCCTGCTGCTGGCCCGGGCCGGTGTCGAGGTGACGGTCCTGGAGAAGCACGGCGACTTCCTGCGCGACTTCCGCGGCGACACCGTCCACCCCTCCACCCTGGCCCTCCTGGACGACCTGGGGCTGGCCGAACGCTTCGCCCAGCTGCCGCAGCGCCGGGTGAACACCGTCCAGCTGCCGGTCGGAGCCGGCCGCTCGACGGTCACCGTCGCCGACCTCACGGTGCTGCGCGGACCGTACAACTACGTGGCGATGGTGCCCCAGTGGGACCTGTTGGAGCTGCTCGCGGACGAGGCCCGGCGCGAGCCGTCCTTCCGGCTGAGGATGAACACCGAGGCGACGTCCTTCCTCATCGAGTCCGGACGGGTCAACGGGGTGCGCTACCGCACCGCCGACGGCCGCGGCGGCGAGTTGCGGGCTGCGCTGACCGTCGCCTGTGACGGCCGTGGATCACTGGCGCGCTCCCGGCCGGAGCTGGGACTGCGCAGCTTCACCTGTCCGATGGACGCCTGGTGGTTCCGCCTGCCACGGCAGGAGGGCGACCCGCGCGGACTCTTCGGCGCCGCCGGGGACCGCTTCCTGACCGCGATGATCGACCGCGGCGACTACTGGCAGTGCGCCGGGCTCATTCCGAAGGGCACCGACGCACAACGCCGTGCCGCGGGCCTGGACCGCTTCCTGGCCCAGTTCACCGCGGCCGTCCCGTGGATCGCCGACCGCTCGCACGCCCTGCGCTCGTGGGACGAGGTCAAGCTCCTGGACGTACGCCTGGACCGGCTGCGCCGCTGGCACCGTCCGGGGCTGCTGTGCATCGGCGACGCCGCGCACGCGATGTCCCCGGTCTTCGGCATCGGGATCAACCTCGCGGTCCAGGACGCCGTTGCCGCCGCCCGCCACCTGGTCGAGCCGCTGCGCAACGGGACCGTGGGACTGCGCGACGTACGCGGTGTGCAGCGCCGGCGCCTTCCGACCACGGTCGTCACCCAGGCCCTCCAGCGCACGGCCCACGCCCTCCTCATCGCTCCCGTCCTGCAGGGCCGTCCACCGCTCGGCAGCCCGGAGCGGGCCCAGCGCCTCGCCCGCCGGGTCGCCGGATCACGATGGATGCGGCGCCTGCCCGCGTACTTCATCGGCTACGGCGCGCTTCGGGAACGCCCGCCCGCGGTGGCCGTCCGCTAGGACGTGTCCGGCCGGTCATGTGACCGGGCCGGACTGGCCGAGGCAGATGGAGACGGACGTCCTGCCCGTCCGCCGAGGGGTCACAGAGGCGCCAACTCCACCCTGCCGGTGAACCGGCCACCCACCTGATCTGCGAGCCAATGGACGCGGGCGGTCTGGTCGCCGTTCCGGTCCCGGACATGCACGTGGATGGTGTGGTCCTGCGACGGCTCGTCCTGGTAGAGGTCCCGGCAATTCACTGTCAGCGTGAGGTACGCGTACTTCTGCGAGATCGCCTCCAGTCCCGCTTCGGGAACCGCGGGCCATGCGTTCAGATCCCACCGCACAGCAGCGGGATCCGGCCCCAGGGCGACGATGAAGGGCTCGGCGCGGTCCAGCGGCCGACCCCAGTCGAACACCCGGATCGGCAGGCAGTCCGCCGGGTTGTCGCCGGCCTCCGACGAGCCGTGCTCCTTGCCGGCCGACGCCCACCATTCGAGGTCGGGCAGTACGCGACGTACTCGCGCCAGGACATCCGGCGATCTGATCACGGCTTCGAAGTCGACCTCTCCCTGATCGATGTCCGCCATGCCGAGCAACGTACGCACCGCACGTATCGCTTCAGGCAGGTCGGCGGTTGTGAGGACAGCGGCCGCAGCGGAGTTGCTCATACCCGAACCATAGGACGGCACTCACAGACCGACCCCGGGCGGCCGCCGACGGACACGCGAGGCGCTCGGGACCTGGCAGTCGCTGCGCAGCGGCCCGAACCGGCGGAGGCCGTCAGGGCTCTACGGGCAGCTGCTGTTCGGTCCAGATGACCTTGCCGTCCGGCGTGTACCGCGTGCCCCAGCGGTCGGCGAACTGGGCCACGAGGAAGAGGCCCCGGCCGCCCTCGTCCATGGTGGTGGCCCGGCGCAGGTGCGGGGAGACGCTGCTCCCGTCGGACACTTCGCAGATGAGGGTGCGGTCGCGGATCAGGCGCACGCTGATCGGACCGGTCGCGTGCCGGATCGCGTTGGTGACCAGCTCGCTGAGGATGAGTTCCAGGGTGAACGCCTCCTCGTCCAGACCCCAGGTGTGCAGCAGCCGGCCGGCGCGGGCGCGCACGCCGGCGACGGCCGCGGGATCGGAGGGAACGTCCCAGACCGCGGTACGGTCGCTGTCGAGCAGCCGGGTGCGAGCGACCAGCAGAGCCACGTCGTCGCGCGGTGCCGTCGGCAGCAGCGTGTCCAGCACGGCCTGGCACATCTCCTCCGGGGTCCGTCCCGCGTGTGCGACGGCGCGGCGCAGCTGCTCGATCCCCTCGTCGATGTCACGCTGCCGCTCCTCGATCAGCCCGTTGGTGTACAGCACGACGGCACTGCCCGCGGGCAGGCGTATCTCCGCCTTCTCGTAGGGCAGCCCGCCCAGCCCCAGCGGCGGCCCGGTCGGTACCCCGGCCAGGTCCGCGCGGCCGTCCGGGTGCACGATCAGCGGGTCCAGGTGGCCGGCTCTGGCCATCGTGCACAGACCCGGCACCGGGTCGTAGATCGCGTACAGGCACGTGGCACCCGTGAGCGTCGGCGCTTCGCTGTTCTCGTCGTCCCGGTCCTGGTCGATGCGGGTGACGAGTTCGTCCAGGTACCAGAGCAACTCGTCGGGCGGCAGGTCGAGCGTGGAGAAGTTGTGGACGGCGGTGCGCAGTTGCCCCATCGTGGCGGCGGCGTGCAGACCGTGCCCGACGACGTCGCCCACCACGAACGCGACGCGGGCTCCCGGCAGCGGGATGACGTCGAACCAGTCGCCGCCGACGCCGCCGAGCCCCGCCTCGGCCGGCAGATAGCGATGGGCCACCTCGACGGCGCTGTGCTCGGGAAGCGCGTGCGGCAGCAGACTGCGCTGCAGCGCGACGGCCATGGCGTGCTCCCGGGTGAAACGGCGGGCGTTGTCGATGCTCACCGCGGCACGGGCGACCAGCTCCTCCGCCACCGAGAGGTCTTCCTGGCCGAAGGGCGCGGGTTCCTTCGAACGCCAGAAGGTGGCCACGCCGAGAATCACCCCGCGTGCCCGGAGCGGAGCCGCGATCATGGAGTGAATGCCATGGGCCACCAGCCGGCGAGCCCGGTCGGGGGCCTGTGCCTGCCAGCCGGAGAACGCCCCCATGTCGGCCTCCAGCACCATCCGCCCGGAGCCGAACCCGGAGGCCTGCGGCGTGGAGGCGTCGAAGTGGACGAGGTGACCGGGCGGATACAGCGGGGTGTCCTCCCGGATGCCGTACAGGGCGACACGCCGCAGCTCCGCCATGTTCGCCTGGGTCGGTTCCTCACCGCGCAGCACGGCGTCGGCCAGGTCGACGGTGACGTAGTCGGCGAACCTGGGCACGGCCAGTTCGGCCAGTTCCTCGGCCGTACGGGTCACGTTGAGCGTCGTGCCGATGCGGATGCCGGCGTCGTACAGCAGCTTGAGCCGTTCCTGTACGTCCTCCACGCGGCCCATCAGCGCGCTGAGCTCCGTCGTGTCCCGCAGGGTCGCGACCGCGCCCCCTGGCCCGGGCTGCTGCCCCATGGGGCGCAGGCTGATCGCCAGCAGCCGGTCGCCGACCCTGATCACCCGGTCCGTGGTCGCGGTACCGGCCAGCAGCAGCCGCTCCGCGCCCGGCTCGAGTCCCAGACTCCTGACGGGACGGCCCTCCACGTCCGCCGCGAGCCCGAGCAGGCGTCGTGCCTCGTCGTTGGCCAGGAGCAGACAGCCTTGCGGATCGACGATCAGAACGCCTTCGCGCACCGCGTGCAGGACGGCGTCGTGGTGCTCGTACATGCGTGTCATCCGCACCGGGCCGAGACCGTGTGTCTGACGGCGCAGCCGCCTGCTGATCAGCGCGGTTCCGGCCGTGGCCGCCAGGAGCACCACTCCGGTCGGGACCAGGACGAGCGGTACCTGCCGGTCCGCCGCCCTGCTCACCTGCTTGATCCTCTGTGCCGGATTCGGATGGGTGTAGCGAGTGCCCTCCGGACTCATCACCACGATGAAGTCCACCTCGGCGCGCTTGCGGACCTCCTCGGCCTGCGGCTGGAGCGCGGCGGTGGGGCTCGGGCCTTCCAGGGCCTGCCGTACCGACGGGGACGAGGCGACGGCCGAGGCCACCGAGAGCGTGCGGTTGCGGGCCTCGCGCTCGGCGTCCGTCCGGGACTGCAGCAGCAGGGCGACGACGGCGGCCGCCCACAGAACCACGATGACGAAGACCTGCAGGATGAAGACCTGGCCGGAGACGGTGCGCAGCCCCTGCCAGGACCGCAGACGCCCGGGCCGCCGGTCCATAGCCCCATCTAACCGCGGCTCCAACGCGCCATCATCCTTGAGCGACCGCCGTGCCCCGCCCCTCACGTCACGTGCCCGCGTGCGCGCACGCAGCGAGGGGCGCGGGGAGGGCCGCTCACGCAGCCACGCTTCCTCAGGCGTGCGTCGTCAAGATCATGTACGGCGCGGTCCTGGTCTCCGCCGGGTCGTCCTCCGCGGGTGCTTCGACGCGGAGTGTGGGCAGGTCCACGGTGGGGGAGGGGAAGCCGGCCCCGGTCAGGAAGGACCGGTAGCGGTCGAGGGAGCGGTAGTGGGTGACGCTGGTCATCGGGGTGCCGTCGCGCAGCCGCAGCAGCGCGGGCACGGTGTCGCCGTCGCAGTACACGGCTCCTGGTTCGCCGTGGCGCAGGGTGGAGAAACCCACACCGGTCGCGGCGGGGTTGAGGTCGGCGAGCAGATACGGGGCACCGGGCCGCAGGACACGGTGGATCTCGGCGGTGAGGGCTGCCAGCCGGTCGTCGTCGGGGTCGGTGCAGTACACCAGGCCGCACACGGCGCCGTCGACGCTGTTGTCGGCGAGCCAGGGCAGGGTGCGGCCGTCGAACAGCCGGTAGGAGATGCGCGGGTGCGGGCGGTCGGCGCGGGCGAAGTCCAGCATGTACGCCGACGGGTCGAGAGCCTGGACCGTCCACTCGCCGCCGCCGGCGAGCTGCGCCGCGATCGCACCGGTGCCGCAGCCGACGTCCAGCACGAGCCGGTCCGGGCCCGGGCTGCGGCCGAGCCGCTGCAGCACCGCCGGGAAGATCAGCCTCTCGGCCAGCCGCATGTCACGGTCCCGGTAGGCGCCGGCTGCGGCGGTGGTGTCCCAGTCGAGGGGGTCGTCGCCGGCCATCAAGGGTCGCTGCCTCCTGCACTGAACCTGCCCCGGACTCCTGAGGAAGGGCGCTCGGCGGAAGCCTGGCACATGAGACGGCCGGACAGTCCGTGGCACACGGAGATTCCCCCGACAGCTCGTCCGTCCTGCGCACGGTTGACGCCGTGAGCCGCAGCCGAGCCGGCGGCCGCTACGGCAGCCCCCACGCAGGCCCCGGCTCGCCGCCGGCGACGGGCGCTATGACGAGTTCGGGTCGGACGCTGGAGTGGACGAGCACCTCGCGGCCCCGGGGCAGGTCGATGGCGAGCGTGCCGTCGCCCAGGTCCTGGGTGCGGGCCGGGGTGCCGTCGTCCAGCAGCACGGTGAGGGTGCCGCTGAGACCGTGCCGCAGCTTGAGCGGTTCGCCCGCCAGGCTCCTGATCCGGATGAAGCGGGTCGTCCCCGCCTTACGTACGGCACTGACCAGGAAGGCGCCCTGGGCACGGAAGTTGTGCAGGGTGACGTCCGCCCAGGCGGACGGGACGGCCGGGAAGACCCGGACCGTGCCGCCCCAGCTCTGGCAGAACATGTCGTGCAGGGACTGCGAGGCGGACAGCGGGGTCTCGATGACCGGACCGGCCTCGGTGTAGTGCGTGTTGGCACGGCAGGGGAAGCGCGTCGTGGGGTCGAAGAACTTGCGCAGATAGGTGATCGCGGTGTCGCCGTCGCCGGTCATCGCGTACATCGAGGCGGCCCCGGTGTAGCTGTAGCCCCGGTGGGCGCCGGTCAGTGCGTGCCAGCGGGCCACCGACTTCGCGATCAGGTCGCGGCTGCCGGGCTGGTCCCAGTTGACGAGGTACAGCGGATACACCATCAGCAGGTGCGAGTAGTGCCGGTGCGACTGGGCGTACGGCGTGTCCGCGCCGATCATGAAGCCGTTGTCGTCGACCGGGTACGGCGTGAGTCTTGCCAGCACCTCCTGCCAGCGCGGCATCAACTCGTCGTCGATGTCCAGCAGTTCGGCGGACTCGATCAGTGTCCGGCAGCCCCAGCGGAGCAGGGCCAGGTCGTAGTTGGTGTCCTGTGGCGGCACGACGGGGTACTCGGGCGAGAGCGTGCTCGGCAGGTGGAGCCTGCCGTCGCTGCCCGGGGTGAGGAAGTGCAGGTAGTAGTTGATGGCCCGGCGCAGCACCGGGAAGATCGTGTCGCGCAGCAGGGCCTTGTCCATGGAGTGCCGGTAGGACAGCCACACGTTGTGCAGCGCCCAGGTGAGGTCACCGGTCTCGGCGCCGCTGCCCGGCACGCCCACGCCGCGGTCGGCGAACATGTCGGAGCTGCGGCCGATCCCGGAGCTGTCCGCGCGGTAGGCGGCGGGCACGTTGGCGATGAGCTGTTCCTGGCTCTGCCGCAGCGTGGTGGCGAGCGCGTCGAGTTCCGGGTGATTGAAGCCATGGATGAGCCAGTACTCCAGCTGGACGTTGAGGTTCCACCAGACCGCGGGCCAGGGAGTGGGCTCCAGCCACGGCCCGGAGGTGGCCATGACGGGGCCGCCCGCGCGGCTGGCGGAGGCGACCTTGTAGAGCTGGATCCAGTGGAAACTCTGCAGTCGCCGGTCGGGGAAGGAGACGAAGCTCTTGCGGTAGAACGCATGCCACCAGCGCAGGTGCCGTCGCCTGAGGGCGTTGTACGACGCCACGCGCCCGAGGTTGCGCAGCGAGGCGGCCTCGGCTGCGGTGCCGGAGGGCGAGCTGTGTCCGACGCTCAGCAGCAGGTCGTCGCCGGTGCGGCGGTATGCGGTGGCGGTCTGGCCCCCGCCGGTGAGCGGCTGGAGCACCTGCTCGGTGCCGTCGGCGGCGGTCCGGGTGGTCCAGGGCGGGTTGGCGGTGTAGCCGGCGGGCGGGGCCTCGCTGATGTGCCGGGGGCTGACGGCCTCCTCGGGGTGGAAGGTCCAGGAGACCCGCTCGCCGCCGCCGGCGAGCACCCGGGCGGCCAGGACCTCGTCGTGGACGAGGACGGAGAGGGTGAGCGTTCCCGCGGTGGTGGTGATGGTGCCGGTGAGTTCGGCGTTCCACAGGCTCAGCCGCCAGTCGACGGCGGTGATCGTGCCGACCGGTTCGAGCGTGAGATGCCCGACCGGGAGGCGGCAGGTGCCCCAGCCGCTGCCGAACTCGGGCCGGTGGTCCTGGACGCGGCCGTGCTGGACGGTGAAGCGGACCTGGTTGGCCCCCGGCTCCTGGTGGACCATGCTGCCGAGCAGCCCGTCCCCGAGGAACGGACCCTCGTGCCAGAGGGTGGGCATCCTGGTCCACAGCAGGTCCTGGCCGTGCAGGAACCGGTCCCAGGCGTCGTCGGTGGTCATGGTGTCGCGCAGTCGCCACGGGCGCCTGACGGCCGCCTCCGCCGGACCAGGTCTGCCGGATCCCGTCGTCTGTGCGGGTAACCCGGCGTGGGCCGGCCCGGGCAGGGCCACCGTTGCCGCTCCGCCCAGCGCGGTGCCGAGCACGGCTCTGCGGGGCACCGGCGAGCGCTTCTCCGGCTGCGAGGTCATCGTCGTCCTCCCGGGCTGACGGATCGTCGAAACATCGGGTGTATGGCGGAACCTAGAAGTACCGCATGGGCGTGTCAACCACCCGTGCGGTCACGAGTCCCTGACACATCCGATGTATGGAGAGATCAGGCCGCGCCGGTGAGGAGAGGGAGGTAGCCCAGCGACTGCCCGGGTGCGGTGGGGTGGTACGACTCGGTCAGATCCAGCCAGTCGACGCTGTGCAGCCAGGGCGTGGACGAACAGATCTCGTGCCCGGCGAAGGCGGCCCGGGGATCTGCGAAAGTGAACCCGTGGTCGACGGCACGCTCGGCGATCACCCCGTTGAGCTGGTCCACGGCCTCGTTCAGCACCGACCTCTCCGTGTCCGCCAGGCCGCCCGAACAGGTGCCGTGGACCTGGTAGAGGTGCGGGTAACCGAGCACGACGACACGGGCGGCGGGCGCCTTGCTGCGGATGGCCGAGTAGAGACGGTCCAGGCTGCCGGGAAGGGTCCCGCCCATGAAGGCGCGTGCCTTCGCGACGGCGGAGAAGCATGCCTCGGTGCCGGGCAGTACGCAGGTCGCCATCACGCCGGAGAAGCCCGAGTCGCTGCCGCCGACCGTGATGCTGACCAGGTCGGTACGGGAAGTCAGCGGGCCGAGCTGACTCGACAAGACGTCGCTCGTGCGGGCGCCGTTGCACGCTGTGAAGCTGAACGACGACGGCGCATGGGCCGCGGCCCACAGGACCGGGTACGCCCGGCCGCTGCGCAGGCAGTCCGAGGCGGAGGTGAAGTAGCTGCCGGCTCCGACGCCGGCCGAATAGGAGTCACCGAGAGCCACGTAGTCCAGGGCTTCGGAGTGCGTGGCTCCGGCGCTCGGCGCCGCCGGCGCCGTCGCGGGACCGGCGAGGGTACAGGCGGCCGCGACGAGCGCGGAGGACACACAGGACGCTATGCGGGACCGTCTCATGACTCTCCTGTACCGCGGCCCGGCCACCCCCGCCCGCGGGCGCCGTCCTCCCGGCCCGGCCGTGTTGACAAGGCACCGCGGCGGTGCCGCGGCTGCAGTGTGCCGCGCCGGAGAGGGACACCTGCCGGAACCGGCAGCACGCGGGGGCATGCCGTCTCCCCGGCGGAGTTCACCCGGCGAGCCGTCACCCGTTCGGCGGCGCGCGCGACGCGGCCCGGAGCTGACGGCCGTGAACGGATCGTGACCCTATAGTCGATGGGCGTCGGGGGAGGACGCACAAGAGGGGTGGGAATGACGGGGGTTCGCGGGGAACTTGTCCGTCCGTTGACCGAAGCCGTCCAAGCGCATGCGGCACGCGCGGGGGAGAGGACCGCCTTCCGGGACGCGCGCAGGGGGGTGACCTGGGAGCAGCTGGACCGGCGGACGGCACGGATCGCGGGACATCTGGCACGGCTGGGCGTGCGCCGCGGCGACCGGGTGGTGTTCTGGCTGTCCAACCGCGTGGAAATGGCGGAGAGTTGCCTGGCCGCCGTGCGCGCGGGGGCCGTCGGTGTGCCCATGGATCCCGGGGTGGCCGACGCCGAGCTGGACCATGTCCTCGGCGACAGCGGCGCGGTGGCCGTCGTGACCGAGGCGGCGTTGCTGGAGCGCCTGGCCCGAGTGGCGACAGGACCGCGCTCGCCGCGACTGGTGGTCGTCGTGGGCGCGCGGGCACTGCCGCCCGGAGCACCCGCGGGCGCGGTCTCCTACGAGGAACTCGTCAGCACCGATCCGGACCGCCCGCCGTACGACGGCCTCGGCCTGGACGAACCGGCCTGGATCCTCTACACCTCGGGCACCACCGGCGAGCGCAAGGGCGTGGTGACCAGCCAGCGGGCCGTACTGTGGTCGACGGCCGCCGCCTACGCACCGCTCTTCGGCATGTCCGAGGAGGACCGGCTCCTGTGGCCGTTGCCGATGCATCACGCCTACGCGTACTCGCTGTGCATCCTCGGGATGGTCGCCACGGGGGCGAGCGCCTACCTCCTCGACCGCGGCGTGGACGTGCTGGACGCGCTCGAACAGCAGCCGCTGCAGGGGCCGTTCACCATGCTGGCCGGGGTACCGGCCACCTACCACCTGCTGGTGAGCGCACTGCGGGAGGCGCCGCGCGCACCGGGTGGGCTCCGGCTGTGCGTCACCGCCGGAGCCCCCTGCCCGCCGGAACTGCGCTCCTCCGTGGAGGAGTTGCTGGGCGCTCCGCTGCTGGACGGCTACGGCTCCACCGAGACCTCCGGCAAGATCGCGGTCGACCGGCTCGAGGTGCCGGGTCCGCAGCGCGTGCCGCAGCCGGTGCCCGGAGTCGAGGTCCGGGTGGCCGACCCGCACTCCGGTGCCGGTGCCGGCGCCGTCGACGGTGACGAGGGCGAGATCTGGGTGCGCGGCCCCGGCGTGATGACCGGTTACCACGGTCGCCCCGACAGCACGGCACAGGTCCTGCGTGACGGCTGGTACCGGACCGGTGACCTCGGCCGCCTTGAGCCGGACGGTGGTCTGCGGGTCACCGGCCGGGTGGGCGACCTGATCATCCGCGGCGGGCAGAACGTCAACCCGGTCGAGGTGGAGCAGGTGCTCCTGGCGTGTCCCGGTGTCGCCGACGCGGCGGTCGTGGGCAGGCCGCACGACGTGCTGGGGGAGGTTCCGGTGGCGTGCGTCGTCCCCGGCCCGGACGGAGTCGACCCCGCGCCGCTGCGGGCCGCGTGCCGGGAGCGGCTGTCCGCTTTCAAGGTGCCGGACGAGATCCGGCTGAGCGGTCCGCTGCCCCGCACATCCTCTGGCAAGATCCAACGTGTGGTACTCGCCGGCCAGTTGGCCGAGGCGCTCGTCAGCGAGCGAGAGGACGCCTCCGCCGCCCTGCGGGCCCGGTTGCTCGCGCTGCCGGCCCCGGAGCGGCGCCGCGCCCTGCTGCACCTCGTCATGGCCGAACTCCGCGGCGACGGGGAGTCCGAGCCGGAGCCCGGCCAGGCCTTCACCGATCTGGGAGTCAGCTCCCTGCAGGGTGTCCTGCTGCGCGACCGGCTCGGCGCGGTGACCGGCCTGCAGCTGCCCGCGACCCTGGTGTTCGACCGCCCGACGCCGGACGCGGTGGCCGAGTTCCTGCACGACGCGCTGCTCGGCGCCCCGACACCGGCGGTGCGCGGGGCCGGGCCCGGCACACCCGGCGACACACCGCAGCCCGACGAACCGGTGGCCATCGTCGCCATGGCCTGCCGCTACCCGGGAGCCGTGGACGACGTCTCCTCACCGGAGGAGCTCTGGCGGCTGATCGCCGACGGCACGGACGCCACCTCCACGTTCCCCGCCGACCGGGGCTGGGACCTGGCCGGACTGTTCGACACCGACCCGGACCGGCCCGGCACCTCGGTCACCCGCCGCGGTGGTTTCCTGCGCCGGGCCGCCGACTTCGACGCGGCCTTCTTCGGCATGTCGCCCCGGGAGGCACTGGCCACCGACCCGCAGCAGAGGCTGCTGCTGGAGACCGCCTGGGAGGTCGTGGAACGGGCGGGCATCGCCCCCAGCGCCCTGCGCGGCAGCGACACCGGCGTCTACGTCGGCGTGATGCACGGCGACTACGCGGGCCGGCTGCTGCACCGCGGAGGACACGAGTACGAGGCACACCTCGCGCTCGGCTCGGCCGGCAGCGTGGCCTCCGGGCGCATCGCCTACACCCTGGGCCTGGAGGGACCCGCGGTGACGGTGGACACGGCCTGCTCCTCGTCACTGGTGGCGATGGACTGGGCGGCACGGGCACTGCGCTCGGGCCAGTGCTCGCTGGCCGTGGCGGGCGGGGCCACCGTCATGGCCAGCCCGGTGCCGTTCGCCGCGTTCAGCAGGCTGCGCGGCCTGTCGCCCGACGGACGGTGCAAGCCGTTCTCGGCCGCGGCCGACGGCACGGCCTGGGGCGAGGGCGTCGGACTGGTCCTGCTGGAGCGGCTCGCCGACGCGCGGCGCAACGGGCATCCGGTGCTGGCCGTGCTCCGCGGCTCCGCCGTCAACGGCGACGGCGCCTCCAACGGCCTGACCGCGCCCAGCGGGCCCGCCCAGGAGCGCGTGATCGGCGACGCCCTCGCCGCCGCCGGACTCAGCCCGGCCGACATCGACGCCGTCGAGGCACACGGCACCGGCACCCCGCTCGGCGACCCCATCGAAGCCCGGGCGCTCCTCGCGGCGTACGGGCACGACCGCCCGGCGGAGCGGCCGCTGTGGCTGGGATCGGTGAAGTCCAACATCGGGCACACCCAGGCCGCGGCGGGTGTCGCCGGGGTCATCAAGACAGTGCTCGCCATGCGGCACGGCGTCCTGCCGCGCACGCTGCACGCCGATGAGCCGTCACCGGGCGTCGACTGGTCCTCCGGCGCCGTACGGCTGCTGCAGCGGGAGCAGCCGTGGCAGCCCGCTCCCGGAAAACCCCGGCGCGCCGCGGTGTCCGCCTTCGGCATCGGCGGAACCAACGCCCACGTGATCCTGGAGGAAGCGGTCGACGAGCAGGCGGCCCCGCACCGCGAGGGTGCCCGGACCGCTCCGGAACCGCCGCTCCTTCTGTCCGGCGCGACCGCCGGAGCGCTGCGCGCCCAGGCCCGGCGTACCGCCGCCTTCCTCCGCGAACGGCCCGAACTGCCGCTCGCGGACCTGGCGTTCACCTCGGCCACCGCCCGCGCCGCGCTCCGCCACAGGGCGGCGCTGCCCGTCCAGGACCGCGCCGCCCTGCTGGGTGAACTGGACCGGCTCTCGGACGAGGGGGCGGCAGCCGTGCCCTCCCCGGTCCGTACGGGCGGACGGCTGGCGCTGCTCTTCACCGGTCAGGGCGCCGGATGGGCGGGCCTCGGCAGGGAGTTGCACACCGCGTACCCCGTCTTCGCAGACGCCTTCGACGCGTTGTGCGGCCGGTTCGACTCCGTCGGCGTCGGGGAGCGGCCCCTGCGCGAGGCTCTGTGGGACGGTCAGGGCACACGGCTCGCCGACGCAGAGCAGCACAGGACGGATGTCGCGCAGGCCGGCCTGTTCACCTTCGAGGTCGCGCTGTTCCGGCTGCTCGAATCGTGGGGCGTGCGACCGGACTTCCTGGCGGGCCACTCCGTCGGCGAGCTGGCCGTGGCGCACGCCGCCGGGATCCTCTCGGAGAGCGACGCCGTCGGCCTGGTCGCCGCCCGGGGCCGGTTGATGCGGCAACTCCCGGCAGGCGGCGCCATGCTGTCCCTGGACGCCACCGAGGAAGAGGCGCTGGCGGTCCTGGCCGAACTGCCTGCAGCAGCCGGGCCGGTGGCGGTCGCGGCGGTGAACGGTCCACGGTCGGTCGTCGTCTCCGGGGCGGAGCAGGCGGTGTCTGCGGTGGCCGAGCGCTTCGAGACCCTCGGGCGTCGCACCGTACGGCTGCGTACCGGCCACGCCTTCCACTCGCCGCTGATCGAACCGGCGCTCGCGGAGTTCGCCCGAGCCGCCTCCCGGGCCTCCTACCGTGAGCCCCGCATCCCGATCGCCTCGACGCTGACCGGGCGTCAGGCCACCGGTGACGACCTGCGCTCGGCGGCCTACTGGGTCCGTCACGCCCGCGAAACGGTGCGGTTCGCGGACGCCGTACGTCATCTGGTGCGTGAAGGGAGGGTGACCGCATTCGCCGAGGTGGGACCAGGCACACAGCTCACCTCGGCCGCGATGGCCACGGTCGCGGCGCCCGGGGACGTGGTGTTCACCCCGACGGCGCGGGCCGGTCACCCGGAGCCCGGCACGGTTCTGGCGGCACTCGCCCGGCTTCACGAGCACGGCACGGCGATCGACTGGGACACCGTGCACCAGGCGGCACACCCGGGCAGCCGCGCCCGGCGGGTCGACCTGCCCACCTACCCCTTCCAGCGGGAACGCTACTGGCTCACCGAGCCTGTCGACCCCACACCGACGGCCGCACGCGCCGCCTCCGGCGGTCACCCGGTGCTGACCTCCACGACCAGCCTGCCGGACACCGGCCGCCTGCTGTGCACCGGCCACCTGTCGGACGCCGACCAGCCCTGGCTGCGCGACCACGTCGTCGACGGACGCCTGCTGGTACCCGCGTCCGCCCTCGCCGACCTGGCACTCCACTCCGGCAGCAGCTGCGGGCTGGACGTCCTGGAAGAGCTGACCCTGCTGCTGCCACTGCAACTGCCCGGCGGCGCAGGCGTCGAGCTCCAGGTGGCGCTCGGCGAACCGGACCCGGACGGCCGCAGGACCGTCGAGATCCACGCGCGCCCCGAGGACTCCGGCCCGGTCGGCACCTGGACCCGTCACGCCACCGGCCGGCTGGCAGCATCGGCCACCGGTCCCGCCCCGTTCCCCGGACCGCAGGGTTCCTGGCCGCCGCCGGACGCCGTACCGGTCGACGTGACAGAGGCCTACGACCGGCTGGCGCGCGAAGGCTACGCCTACGGCCCGGCCTTCCGCTGCGTACGGGCCGTCTGGCGGCAGGGAGACGACCTCCTAGCCGATGTCCGGCTCCCCGACGCCGCCGCGGCGGAGGCGCAGTGGTACGGCATCCATCCCGCGCTGCTCGACGCCGCGATCCACGTTCCACTGCTGGTCCCAGGGGACCGGGAGGAGTCCGGAACACCCCGGCTGCCGTTCGCCTGGCGGGGCGTCAGCAGGTACGCGACCGGCGTCAACGCGCTGCGGGTACGCCTGTGCCGTACCGGAGAGGACACGGTCGCCGTGGACCTCACCGACCCGGCGGGCAGGCCGGTGCTGCGGGTGGAGGCGCTCACCACCCGTGCGGTCCCGCGCACCGACGACCGCCGGCAGGCCGGACCGCTGTACCGGCCGAGTTGGACCGCCGTGGCCGCCGACCGCACCACCGCCTCCGCGCTCGCGGTGGAATCCCCGGACGACCTGGACCTGGGGGCAGCGCTGTCCGGGACACGGCGCTCCGGCTCCCGCGAAGGCGATGCACCGGCCGTCGTCGTCTCCCTGACCGCGCCGACCCCGTCCACCGGCCCCGCCTCCGGCACTCGTGCCCTCGTCACACGCGCCCTGGAACTGCTGCGCGGCCGGCTGCCCACCCTGGCTCCGCGATCACGCCTGGTCCTGGTGACCCGCGGAGCCACCGGTCCAGCCCCGGACCTGCCCGCCGCAGCCGTCTGGGGACTGGCGCGCAGTGCGCAGTCGGAGTACCCCGGCCGCCTGACCCTCGTCGACGTCGACGACCACCCCGAGTCGCTGCGCCGGCTGACGGCGGCCCTGGAGACCGGTGAACCCCAACTGGCCCTCCACGCGGGGAAGGTGCTGGTGCCACGGCTGACACAGGCGGCCGCCACACCGTCCCGGTCGGCTTCGTTCGGCGAGGACGGCACCGTACTGATCACCGGGGGCACCGGTGCTCTCGGCGGGCTGCTGGCCCGCCACCTGACGGAACATCACAAGGTGCGCCGCCTGGTGCTCACCAGCCGCAGCGGCCCGAAGGCGCCCGGCGCACACCGGCTGCAGGCGGAGATCGAGCAGGCCGGCGGCCGGGTGGAGGTGATCGCCTGCGACGCGGCCGACCGGTCCGCACTGGCGGAGGTGGTCGACCGGTACGCAACGGACCTGACCGCCGTGGTGCATACGGCCGGTGTCCTCGACGACGGCGTGCTGGAGGCGCAGACGCCCGAACGGATCGCGGCCGTGATGCGCCCGAAGGCGGACGCGGCCTGGCACCTGCACGAGCTGACGAAGGACCTGCCCCTGTCGCGGTTCGTGTTCTTCTCCTCGGCGGCGGGACTGCTCGGCAATCCCGGTCAGGCGGGCTACGCGGCCGCGAACGCGTTCCTCGACGCCCTCGCGGTGCACCGTGCCGCCCTGGGAATGCCCGCACTCTCCCTGGTGTGGGGCCCCTGGTCGGGGGCCGGGGGGATGGCGGCCCGCACCGGCCGGACCGGTGACGGCGTGCTGCGCGCCGTCACACCCGCCGAAGGCATGGCGTTGTTCGACGCCGCCTTGGCGGCGGACGAACCCGTACTGGCACCGCTGCCGTTGGACCCGAAGGCCGGTACGGAGCGGAGGCCGGTTCCGCCTCCGCTGCAGCATCTGCTGCGCCCGTCCGGCTCGGCAGCGGGCCCGGGCGCGGACCGAAGGGGCGGGGGACCGGCGGCCACCACCACCCGGCCGACCCACGACTCGCCGGGAGCGTGGCGAGTACGGCTGGCGCAGCTGCCCGCCGACGACCGGCACTCCGCCCTGCTCACGCTCGTCCGGGAAGCGGTCGCCGAGGTGCTCGGCCATCCCGGCGCGGCCGCCGTGACGGCCGACCGCTCCTTCACGGAACTGGGTCTCGACTCCCTCACCGCCGTTCTGCTGCGCAACCGGCTGAGTCTGCTCACCGGCCTGGAGCTGCCCGCCACCCTCACCTTCGACCTGCCCACCACCGAGCGACTGACGAGCCACCTGCTCGCCGAACTGCACGAGGCGCTGCCCCGTCGCAAGGCGGCCACCGGGGCACGGCCCGCACGCCCCGCACAGACTCTGGCCTCCCTCTACCGCCGCGTGTGCGGGACCGGCGACGTCGTCTCGGCGATGCACCTGCTCGTGACCGCCTCACTGGCCGTCCCCGGGTTCGGCCCCGGGGACGGCGCCGCGCACGCCCTGCCGCCACTCCAGCTGGCCATCGGCGCGGACGACCGGTCACCTCTGGTGTGCTTCCCCGGCTTCTCCCCGGACCTGGGCCGGCCCTGGTACGACGCGCTCGCGCGACACCTCGAAGACGACCGGGACGTTCTGGAGATGCGGCACCCCGGGCTCACCTCGGGCGACGCGCTGCCCCGCGACTGGCAGACACTGGTGCGCCTGCACGCAGCCACCCTGCGGGAGCGACTGGGCGAGCGCCGGCCCGTCCTGCTGGGCTGGTCGATGGGCGGCTGCCCGGCACACGCGGTCGCCGCGCGGCTGGCGGAGACCGGCACCCCGCCGGCCGGCCTGGTCCTCGTCGACACCTACCACGTGACCCCCGAGCGGGAGGCCGAGCCATGGCTGCTCGCCCTCCCCGCCCGCGCGGCCCTGGCCATGGGGGAGGAGTTCGACACCGCGGTGGAGGACATGGCGCTGGCCGCACTCGGGGCCTACACCCGGATGCTCCGCGGCTGGCGCCCCGAAGCGTTGGACGTACCCACACTGCTGGTGCGGGCCACCGACCGGCTGCCGGAGATGGGCACCCACGGCAGCCGCGAGCCGGAGAGCCACGACTGGCGGGCTTCCTGGCCACAGCTGTCCGAGACCGTGGACGTCCCCGGCGACCACTGGACCGTCGCCGGGGAACACGCACCCACGACGGCACGCGCGATCCGTGACTGGATCAACCGCCTCGGCAGACCGACGGATTGAGGCACCGCCGGTGTCCCCGGTGCGGATGCTCAGTGCCCCAGGAGCAGCCCCGACCCCGTGACGTCGGCGTGGATGCCGTCCTTGTGCACCGTCACGCCCGCCAGGCGCAGGGCGCCCGAAGGCGGTTTCGGGAGCTGGAAGGAGAAGGAGAAGCGGTCCGCGATCTGCGGGCGAGTGAGCTTGGTCAGTGCGGCGAGGAGGGAGAGGTCGAGGCCCAGCCGCTTCAGGAGCGCCGGGTGGGCGAGCGCCACGTCCACGAGGTTCATGCGGGTCAGGTCGTGCAGGAACCGCGGTGCGCCGGTGAGCTGATGGAGCCGGTCCTCGTCGTGCAGCGCGGCCCGCACCGCGCTGTCGGGCACACCCAGGCGCCGCACGATCTCCGGGACGGCCAGAAACGCCCTGATCTTCTCCGCTTCCCGGGTGAGCCGGCGCGCCGAGGCGCGGGTCAGGTGGAGGCCCTCGGCGGGCCCGGTGCCGGGCCGGTACGTCGCGAGGTCACCGACGTCGAGCCGCATGCCGTCCACGGAGGTGGCGATGCCGCGCTCCCCTTCGCGCCGGATGCGGACGTCGGCTCGTACCCGCAGATCGTTCCCCGCGACGCGCAGATCGCCGTGGGCCCGGACGCGGCCGGGTCCGCGGGCCGTGAAGGACACCTGGGAGGCGCCGAGTTCGCGGTTCATGTCGGCGAAGGACAGCAGGACCCGACCGTGCACCTGCCGCACCAGGGCGCCGCGCACGGCGGTGGGCCCGTCGCCGTCGATGCGTATGTCGTGTGCGGTGGCGGTGACCTGGGTGAGGGTGACCCGGCGGGCCGGGATGCCGGGGACGGTGATCCGGACCGAGTCGAGGCGCTGTGCGGCCAGCTGGGTGAGGAACGGGAATCCTCCGATCCGTACCTCGGGGGCCGCGGCGAGATGCAGTTGGTCCTTGAGCCGGTCCGACGCCTTGTGCTCGGCATACAGCAGCGCCCAGCGGTCGGCGAGGGTGACGAGGCAGGCGAGGGTGAGCGCCCAGGCGAGGACTCTGACCATGGTGGGCAGGCCGGTGGCCCGGTTGCGGCGGCGGCTGCCGCGCCGGTGGTTGGGCGGGGACCAGGGCTCCTCGGCCTCGTCGTTCCGCGAGGTCGGCGCGGTGTCGTCGGTGAGGAAGTCCTCCAGCGGATTGTCTGCCAGCGCGGCCAGTTCGTCGTACGGATTGCGACTGTGTGGAACCCCGTCGGCGGAATCCCCGTCGGACAGGGCAGGTTGATGCGTCGGTACGTGGGGGGTACGCATCGGGAGATTTGATCATATAGTCCCACCAGACTCGCAAGTCCTCCTTGAAGTAAGGCTCGAAATCGGCCACTTCGTGACCGACGGTCGGTGGGTGTACGCGCGGCATATGCCCGGGGACTGTTGCTCACTTTCGGGTGACGAGCCGGTGCGAACGCAGGTGAAAGGTCGCTCGATGAAGCCTTGAAACGGTCATTCAGTGCATAGATGGACTATGCAACCGAGTGTCACCAATATGTGGGCGTTTTGTAACACACGCCGTATGTGCCGCGCTCTTCTCGTGCGGGGCACGAGGGTGTGGATGCGCGGCCGCACGGCCGCTCCTCACCTACCGCACCCCGGCCCACGGCCCGAAGCCGTGTGGCCAGGACGTGCCCACACCCTGAAAGGGGGACCCTGTGTCCGCTTCCGTTTCTGTGACCCCGCGTCGTCTGACCGCAGCCGCCGCCGTGGCGGCCGCCCTGGTCGGAGCGGTGGCGCTGCCCGCCTCCGCCGCGGACCGAGCGAGCGCGTACCCGGACCGCGCCCAGGTGGTCATCGGCGACGTGCAGTCCAGCCTCCACGGCCGCTACGAGCGATCCAACCTGGCCCTCAACCGGGAGTGGGTCGACATCACCAACAACGGCCGTCACGGCGTGAACCTGAGCGGCTGGACCCTGTCCGACCGGGACGGGAACACCTACACCTTCCGCAACTACTGGCTGGGGGGCCGGTCAACCGTTCGCGTCCACACCGGTGTCGGCCGCGACAGCTCGACCGACGTCTTCCAGGACCGCCGCTTCTCGGTGTGGGACCGCGACGCCGACACCGCCACCCTGCGCAACGACCACGGCCGTTTCATCGACGCCGAGTCCTGGGGCAGCCGGCGTGACGACCACCGCGGCTACCGTGATGACGACCGTCACTTCCGTGGTGAAGGCGACCGTCACTACCGCGGCGACGACCCCAGCCACCGCGGCGACCACCGCTTCTGACCGTCCCCGGTGTGCCGACGTACCTGCCTCGGCACCCGACCACCCGCATCGCGGCGCGCCGCTCCCGGGGAGCGCCGCGCCGCGCCCGCGTCGGCTTCTCCCGCCCGGTGCGCCCGCGTCGACCGGCTCCGGCCCGTCCGGGTCCTACGGGCCTGCCGGCCGAAGGGCGACCGCGTGCCCCATCCGGAGGCTGAACCACGTCGTCTTGCCCTCGTCGGTAGGCCGGACTCCCCAGTCGTCGGCGAGGGCCCGAACGAGCTGCAGCCCCCGGCCGGACTCCTCCTCCTCGGCCGCGACCCGGGGCTGGGGCAACTGCGGGCTGGGGTCGCTGACCTCGACGGTCAGCTCGGTGTCCGTGCGACGCACACGCAGGCCGATCGGGCCCTGCGCGTGCTGGACCGCGTTGGTGAGAATCTCCGACAGCAGCAGACACGCGTCGTCCGTCCGCTCGACGAAGCCCCATGTGCAGAGGGTCGCGGCGAGGAATCCGCGGCCGTCACGCACCGCGCGCGGCTCCGCGCACAGTTCGGCCCCGGCCGTGGCCAGCGGGGCGGCCGGCACCTGTGTGAGCAGCAGGGTGACGTCGTCGTGCCCGTTCGCGTCGGGCAGCAGCGTCTTCAGTACGTGGTCGGCTGCGGCCTCCAGGTCGAGGCCGGAGCTGGCCAGCTTGTCGAGGGTGCCGATGAGCTGGGTGAGCTGGTCCTCGATGTCGGTGCCCGGGGTCTCGATGAGACCGTCGGTGTAGAGCACGAGCGTGGCGCCGCGTGCGATGGTCGCGGTGTGCTGCTCGAAGATCACGCCGCCGACGCCGAGGGGCGCGTTCACCGGCGTGGGAAGGGCCCTGACACCCTCGCCGGGGACGGCGACCAGGACCGGCAGATGTCCCGCGGAACAGATGACCACTTCGCCGGAGTCCGCGGCGACGACGAGATAGCAGCAGGTGACCAGCTGGTCGGGGACGTTCAGGTCGGCCACGACCGTGTCCAGGGCCTGCATCAGCTGACGGGGCCGCATACCCGTCTTCGCCAGCGCGTGCGCGGCGGACCGCAGCTGGCCCATCACGGCGGCCGCTTCCAGACCGCGGCCCATCACGTCACCGATCAGCACTCCGACGCGGCCGGCTCCCAGCGGGATCAGGTCGAACCAGTCGCCGCCCACACCGGCTCCCTGGGTGGCGGGGAGGTAGCGGCTCGCGGTGGCCAGGTCGGGAATCGCGGGCGGCGTGCCCATCAGGCTGCGCTGCAGCGTGAGCGCGATGTGCCGCTGCTGCTCGTACAGTTCGGTCAGTTCCGCCTCGGCCCGTTTGCGGTCACTGATGTCGCGGACGATCGCGCACGCGCCGATGACCGTGCCGTCCGGGGACCGGGTCGGCCACAGGGTGACGTCGACGTCGAGCATCGCGCCGGACCGGGTCACCCGCAGCGTCTCGAAGTGCTCGACCTTCTCGCCGCGGCGCAACCGGTCGAGGAGCAGCCGGATCTCGTCCGTCATGTCGGGCGGGGCCAGGATCGACACGTGCTGTCCGACCGCCTCGGCGGCCGAGAACCCGTACAACCGTTGGGCGGCGGCGTTCCAGTAGGTGATCCGGCCGTCGAGGGTCTTGGCGAGGATCGCGTCCTGGGAGGACTCGACCAGCGCGGCGAGTTCGTTGATGCGCTCTTCGGCGGCTTTGCGTTCGCTGACGTCGCGTACGGCGGCGGAGACGAGGAGTCCGTCGGCGGTTTCGAGGGGGCTGAGGCTGATCTCGACGGGGAATTCGGTGCCGTCCTTGCGGAGGCCGTAGAGGTCGAGGCCGGCGCCCATGGGGCGTACTTGCTGGTTGTGGGCGTAGCCGTTGCGGTGTGTGGTGTGGTGGGTGCGGAAGCGGCCGGGGACGAGGAGTTCGACTGGGTGGCCGAGGAGTTCTTCGCGTCGGTAGCCGAAGAGGGCTTCGGTCTGGGCGTTGACGAGTCTGATGATGCCGGTGTCGTCGACGATGACCATCGCGTCCGGTGCCGCCTCCAGCAGCCCCCGGAAACGTTCCTCTGCGGCTTTGCGTTCGCTGACGTCGCGTACGGCGGCGGAGACGAGGAGTCCGTCGGCGGTTTCGAGGGGGCTGAGGCTGATCTCGACGGGGAATTCGGTGCCGTCCTTGCGGAGGCCGTAGAGGTCGAGGCCGGCGCCCATGGGGCGTACTTGCTGGTTGTGGGCGTAGCCGTTGCGGTGTGTGGTGTGGTGGGTGCGGAAGCGGCCGGGGACGAGGAGTTCGACTGGGCGGCCGAGGAGTTCTTCGCGTCGGTAGCCGAAGAGGGCTTCGGTCTGGGCGTTGACGAGTCTGATGATGCCGGTGTCGTCGACGATGACCATCGCGTCCGGTGCCGCCTCCAGCAGCCCCCGGAAACGGTCCTCCTCGCCCCGGGGCCTGCCCCCGGGTATGTCGCCGCCGCACTCGCACGTCGCCCGCTCCGCCATGTGGGTGGAACCGGACGGCACCGCCTCGGCCAAGTCGCTCATGTCCATCCTCGATCCGCGGCTCGATGAGTCGGCCATCCCAGCGCAATCCGGAGACATCCGTACGCACATGTCGCCAAGTGGCCCACATCGGTTGAACATGGCCGTCCGTTTTTCCTCGGTGACTGATTGGGGTTCACGGGGCTCCGTCTCCGTGGACCGGTCCGGAAGGCGGTGAGCGGGGCGGTGCGCCGGGGCAGGCATGACCGGCGATGGTGGATCATGATGCGGGACCGCGGACGGCGCCCGGCGCACATGGGGCGCGCGTGGTCGATGACGGTGCGACACCTCCCGCGGACGAAAGGGCGGACGCGACATGGAAGGCAGCCGAGCGGCGGTCCACCCGCTGCCGTACACGACCTACCAGCGGGCCGTCGAGCAGGAGACGGCGCGTTTCGCCGAGGTGGCCGAGGGCGTGGATCCGGCATCCCCCGTGCCGTCCTGCCCCGACTGGACGATGGCCGACCTCACCCGGCACGTCGGGAGTCTGCAGCGCTGGTTCTCCACCCTGCTGACCCGGCTGGTGCAGGAGCAGCCGCGGAGTCGTGAGGTGGAACTGGAGCTGCCGGACAGCGCGCAGGAGTACCCCCGCTGGGTGGCGGCCGGCATCCCCCAGGTGGCCGCCGTGCTGCGGGCCACGGACCCCCACGCGCCCATGTGGGCCTGGGGCGAGGACCAGCACGCCCGGTTCTGGGCCCGCCGGATGCTGTTCGAGACACTGGTCCACCGCGTCGACGCCGAGCGGTCCGTGGGCCGGGAGTCCCCCGTCGACCCCGCGCTGGCGGCGGACGGGATCGACGAGTTCCTCGTCAACCTGCCCCACGCGCACCTGTTCGCCCCTGCCGTGGCCCAGCTGAAAGGCGACGGCGAGACCGTCGTGTTCCAGTGCGCAGGCCCCGGCGAAAGCCTCGGTGAGCAGTGGCGGGTGCGACTGGAGGCCGACGGATTCCGCGAGCTGCCCCGAGCGGAGGACGGGGAACCGTCCGGCGCACGCACGACGACGGTGCGGGCCCGGGCCGCCGACCTCCTGCTCCTGCTCTACGGACGGCGGTCGTACCGGGAGGCCGCCTTCCACGTGACGGGGGAATCCGCGACGCTGGACCGCTGGTTCGCCCACACGGGCTTCTAGCCGGAGCGAGGGCATCCCCGGTGCTGCTCAGCGTGTGCGCAGCCCCGCCGTGGTGGTGCCGGTGCGATCGCGCAGCAGCGTGCGCAGGGTGGCGGCGTGCTCGTAACCGACCTTGCGGGCGATGCTCTCCAGGGACAGGTCGGTGGTCCGCAGCAGATGCGTCGCCTGCTCGACGCGCAGGTCCTGGACGAACCGCACCGGAGTGGTGTTCAGGACCCGGCGTACGGTGCGCTGCAGCGTGCGCTCACTGACACCCAGGGCCCGTGCCGCCTCGGCCAGGCTGTTCGGCGTGTCGAGGTGCCGGCGCGCCCATCGTTCGAACGCGGAGATCAGCGGATCGCTCTGCGCGAGGGCGCTCGGGATCGTGTACGCGGACTGTGACGGGCGCTCGTCGACGACCAGGTACCGGGCGACCAGGTCGGCCAGCGCGGGGCTGGCCATGCGTACGACGGCGAGGGCGAGATCGACGTGCCCGAAGGCTGCCCCCGCCGTCGTCACCCCCTGCGAGGTGGTGACCATGCTCGTCTCGTCGAGCGCAACGGCCGGATAGCGACCGCGGAAGACGGGCGCCAGCCACCACGTGGTCGTCGCCCGGTGGCCGTCCAGGATGCCCGACTCGGCCAGCAGGAAAGTGCCCGTACAGGCCGAGGCGACGGGTGCGCCCCGGCCCCGGTGACCGGCGACCAGCTCCCGTACGTCGGCGAGGCCGGGTCCCGCGACCCGCTCCAGGAGGGCGTCCGGCCGGCGCTCGGCGAGCGCGGGAACGAGCAGCAGATCCGCGGCCCCCGCGCCGGATGCGGGCTCGGTCGTGACGATGTGCCCGGCGCCGGTGCGCACCTGCGGGCTGAAGCCGACCGTCGTGACGTTCCAGGCCGGTGGCGGCTGGGGGAGTTCGCCGCGCATCGCGTTGGCCGCCTCCAGGACGTCCAGCGCCGCGCAGAGCCCCGAGTCGAACACGCCGTCGTAGACCAGCACCGAGACGTTCATGTCGGAAACGCTACCAGAGAAGTCGTTTCCGACACTGGGGCCGGACGGCTCACCGACCTAGCGTGAATGGTGTGCCCCGGTGAGGGGACACACGACCGAGCCGAAGGAGCCCACCATGAACAAGATCGGTCTGCTGGCCCGTATCGAGGCCAAGCCGGAGCACGCCGATGAGATCGCCCGGATGCTGACCGAGGCCGTGAAGCTCGCCGAGGAGGAGCAGCGGACCGTCACCTGGTTCGCCTTCCGGGAGGACGCCACCACCTTCGGTGTCTTCGACACCTTCGAGAACGACGAGGGCCGCACCGAGCACCTGCGCGGGCGGATCGCCGCCGCGCTCATGGGTGCCGCGGAGACCATGCTCGCCTCGGCCCCCGACATCCGGCCCGTCGACCTGCTCGCGGTCAAGCTGCCCTGAGCGGCCCCGCACGCCGTACCGCGCCCCCGAGACCCCGACGCACAGGAGATCCACCGACCATGACATCCATGACCCCCGCGCCGGCGACGGAAGCCGGGGCCCGGCGCGACGCGGGGCCCACCGTCCGCTCCCGCACCCACACATGGGCACCGCCCACCGGCTATGCCGACGGTGCCGGCCGTTCGGGTCTGGAGGTGCTCCGGATGTGCGTCGAGGGCCGCCTTCCCCAGGCGCCGATCGGCGGGACGCTCGGATTCCGTCTCGTGGCGGCCGAGCACGGCCGGGCCGTCTTCGAGGGGGAACCCGGCGAACACCTGCTCAACCCCATGGGCACGGTGCACGGGGGTTTCCTCGCCACGCTCCTCGACTCGGCGCTGGGCAGCGCGGTGATGTCGACACTCCCCGTGGGGCGCGCGTACACGACGATCCAGCTCGGAGTGCACATGGTGCGCCCCGTCTTCGCGGACACCCCGACCCTGCACTGCGAGGGCACCGTGATCCACGCGGGCCGCACGACCGCGACCGCCGAGGCCAGGATCACCGGCACCGCCGACGGCAAGCTCTACGCGCACGCCACCACCACCTGCGCGGTGTTCGCGCTGCCCGAGGGGGCCTGACCGGCAGGGCGGACAGCGGGCCCGCAGAACGGGGGGCGTCCCGTCGCAGTCCCTCCCACTTGACAGTTCAGTGGTGGCACGCGTGTGCGCCGCATCGAGCGCCTCCCAGCGCTCGGTGCGGCCGGTGGGTGAAGCTCTCGTCGACTGTCACGGGCAGCACGTCCGCGAGAGGGTCCGCCGGGATGCCCGCGATCCCGCCCGCCCTCGTCAGCCCGGTCGCGTGCCGGGGCCGGCCGGTGTCCGACTGTCCACTGGTGGGTGATGCCGAGGGCGGACTTGTTTTCGGCATCTCGCTACCGGTGCTCGGGGTTCTCGTAGTCGCGGCGGCAGCCGGCGTCCCAGGCGGTGCGCTGGTTGCCGTAGGCGGGGATGCCACCGAGATCCTTCA
>NZ_VISR01000022.1 GCF_007827595.1 Streptomyces sp. BK340 | reverse complement strand
GTGTGGTGCGTTCCTAGACAGCTCCACCACACCGGAGGTCTTCGCCATGATCAAGACCCAGTGTCAACAACGCTCGTGATCAATACACCTAGGCCTTGCTGTGCGAGAACAGCTTCAGCACCGGCACCCCCACCTTGTGCCGGGCCCTGGAGGCCCAGTCCCGGTGGAAGAACTCCTCCACGTAGTGCGGGTCGGTCAGCACGATGACCTCGTCCGCGCCGGCTTCGGCGACCAGGGATTTCAGCGCATCCAGCGGATGGTCCTCGACCAGCCGCCCCACGGCCTCGGCGCCGGCGGCCCGCAGGGCCTGGAGGGACACGTCGAGAGCCTGCTGCCCGACGCTCCGCGCCTCGTCGCCCTCGGGTGTCCTGCCCTCGCGGCGGGCCTCCTCGAGTTCGCCGAGCGCGATGTCGTCGATGGCCCGCAGCAGCCGGTCCGCCTGGTCGCCGCGCGGCTGCAGGAGCACGTGGAAGGAGACCTGCTCGTCTCCGTGCAAGGTGGTGACGAACTCCACGTCGGCGGACGTCAGTGCCTTCTCGATCATCAGAACGCTTGTGAACACGCGGCGCCTCTTCCCTCCGTGGGCCCGGCATGGCCCTGCGGAAACCATCCTGCCCCGTGTCGCACGAGTTGTGCCGGACCTAGTCTGCCCGTCCGAAGCTAAACGGAACGGTAGATTCCGCCGTTTTCAGGACCGGCGGTAACGACTGAACAGGAATCCGTCCTCCTCCAGCAGGGACTCGAGTCCGAAGCGGCGCGGGACGGTGACGGACGGCCCTCCGGCGATGCGCTGCGCGTCCCCCGCGCTGAGCATCGGCGACACGGTCAGGCACAGCTCGTCGAGCACGTCCGCGGCCACCAGCTGGCCGAGCAGGCGGGGCCCGCCCTCGGTGAGCTGGCGCGTGTGACCGAGGTCGGCGAGGGCGCGCACCGCGCGGGCCGGGTCGACACCCATGCCCTCCCCGGCGACGACCACCCGGGCACCGGCCTTCTCGGCGGCCGCGACCCGGTCCGGGGCCGCGGCGGCACCGGTGAGGATCACGGTGGGCACCAGGGGCGAGGTGAACAGGGGCAGGGAGAAGTCGAGGTCGAGGCCGGCGGTGACGATCGCGATCGCCGCGGCGGGGCCCTGTCCTGCGGCCTGCCGGGCCGCCGCGAACTCCGCACGCGCGCGTGCCGGGCGGTACCCCTCCTGCCGTACCGTTTCCGCACCCACCACGATCACGTCCGCGAGCGCCCGGAGCGTGCCGAAGACGCGCATGTCGGCCGCGCTGGAGATGGGCTGGGAGTGCCCCTGGTGCTGAGCGGCGCCGTCGAGGGTCGAGACCATGTTGGCCCGCAGCCACGGCTGCCGGGCCCCGGAACCCGTCTCCGGATACGCGTAGGCGGCGGCCAGCTCGGCGAGGCTCCACTCGCGGTTCACGAGTGCGTCGGCTCCGGCGGGCCCACCCGGCACGGGAGCCCCTGCCGCCCCGCCAGCCCCCTCCCTCTCCGGGCCCCCACCGAAGGCCTGGGGTGCTGTTTCGTAGGTCACAGGGAACAGGCGTCGCATGACGTGCAGTGTGACACGGCGCTTAGCATGGGTAACCGTGTCGTCCTCCACCACCGCCCCCGGTTCCAGCCCTCTGACCGATGCGGGCCCCCTCTCTCTGTGCACCCGCGAGCCGCACGTCCCCGCGGACCGGCTGGTCGCCGAGATGGTGCCGCCGCCGCGCTTCGACTCGGTGCGCTTCGCCACGTACATCCCGGACCCGAACCAGCCCAGCCAGACCGAGGCCGTGGGGGTGCTGGACGGCTTCGCGGCCGGGCTCGGCGGCGCCCACGCCTCCGGCGCCGGCCGGCGCGGCCTCTTCGGGTTCGGCAGGGCCAAGGCGCCCAAGGCCCCGGCGGGCCCCCGCGGCGTCTACCTGGACGGGGGCTACGGCGTCGGCAAGACCCACCTGCTCGCCTCCCTGTGGCACGCCACCCCGGCCGAGCCCGCGCTCAAGGCGTTCGGCACCTTCGTGGAGCTGACCAACCTGGTCGGCGCGCTCGGCTTCCAGAAGACCGTGCAGACGCTCAGCGGGCACCGCCTGCTGTGCATCGACGAGTTCGAGCTGGACGACCCGGGCGACACCGTGCTCGTCTCCACGCTGCTCGGCAAGCTGGTCGAGGCGGGCGTGGCACTCGCCGCCACCTCCAACACACTGCCCGGCAAGCTCGGCGAGGGCCGGTTCGCCGCCGCCGACTTCCTGCGCGAGATCCAGGGCCTGTCCGCCCACTTCCGCGCCCTGCGCATCGACGGCGAGGACTACCGCCACCGCGGCCTGCCCGAGGCTCCCGCGCCGTACTCGGACGAGCAGGTGACCAAGGCGGCGTACGCCACCGCGGGCGCCTCGCTGGACGACTTCCCGCACCTGCTGGAGCACCTGGCCAAGGTGCACCCGAGCCGGTACGGCGCCCTCACCGACGGGGTGAAGGCGGTGTGCCTGACCGACGTGCGGCCGGTGCCGGACCAGTCGACGGCGCTGCGGCTGGTGGTGCTGGCGGACCGGCTGTACGACCGCGAGGTCCCGGTGCTCGCCTCGGGCCTGCCCTTCGACCAGCTGTTCAGCGAGGAGATGCTGAACGGCGGTTACCGCAAGAAGTACTTCCGCGCGATATCCCGGCTCACCGCGTTGGCCCGGGACGCGAAGGGCCTCGTCGACTCGTAGTCAAGAGCCGGATCTCGCCACCCGACCGGCACTTTTCACGCTCTCTTGGACTCGTAACGCCCAGTTAACCCTGCAAAGGACTTTGCAGGGTTAACGTGTTTCTTGACCAACCATTGACCAATGCTTGGTGCGTGGAAGAGGTGTGAACTCCTGGGAGGAGGGTGCGTGTTCCGAGGTACGACAGCCCGGACCCTGCTTGCCCTGCTCGCCACCACCCTGCTCGCCCTGCAGTTCTTCGCACCCACGGGAACCTTCGCATCCGCGCATACGCTCAGCCATGCGAAGGCCAAAGCCGCACCCGAAACCGTGCGCCCCTCGCATCCCGTGCGCAACAGCACGATCGCACTCCGTGACGGCGGCTGCACCCAGGATCCCGGCGGGGGCCACCACCTGCGCGACCGGCAGCGCGGCCCCGCCTCCGGCTGGGCGCAGGAACACCCGCTCATAGCCGGGCAGGCGGCGACCCCACGATCGCCGGGCACGTCCGGTGCCCCGCACCACCGCACCACGAGATCCTCCAGAGCCCACTCCCCGGCAGCTCTTCAGGTCTTCCGCTGCTGAGCGACGGCTCATCCCCCACGAACGCCGTGCAAGCCCGACGCGCCGCTGCGGCGCGCCAGGAGGAGTCCACACACATGCAGCCCCTCATCGACAACGCCCGTACCTTCGGACAACGCCCTGAGGAGTTCGCCAAACTCGCAGAAGGCCAGTCACCGCAGGTCCTGTTCATCACCTGCTCCGATTCCCGGGTCGTCCCGGCCCTGATCACGGGCGCCCGCCCCGGCGAGCTCTTCGAGCTGCGCACCGCGGGCAACATCGTCCCGCCGTACACCTCACGGCACCCCAGCGGCGAGGCCGCCACCATCGAGTACGCCGTGGAAGTGCTCGGCGTCCGCGACATCGTCGTCTGCGGCCACTCGCACTGCGGCGCCGTCGGCGCGCTGGTGCGCGGCGACGACCTGACCGCGGTACCCGCCGTGCGCGACTGGCTCGCGCACGCCACCCCGCGCCCGGCCGGCGCGGCCGAGGACCCGGAGGTCGCCGAGGGTGTCCAGAGCCATGTCCTGACGCAGCTGCTGCGGCTGCGCTCGTACCCGTGCATCGAGCGGAAACTGGCGCAGGGGCAGCTGGACCTGCACGCCTGGTACTACGAGGTGCACACCGGCGCCGTACGCACGCACCGCCCGCAGTCCGACACCTTCGAAGCCCTGTGAGCGCGCCGATGAACAGTCCTCTCATATCCCGTTTCCCTCATCTGAGGCAGGACTTCGCCGCCTCCCTCGTCGTGTTCCTGGTCGCGCTCCCGCTGTGCGTGGGCGTGGCCGTCGCCTCCGGAGTGCCGGCCGAACTCGGGCTGGTCACCGGCATCGTGGGCGGCCTGGTCACCGGGCTGATGCGCGGCAGCAGCCTGCAGGTGTCCGGGCCGGCCGCCGGACTGACCGTGCTCGTCTTCGAGGCGGTCAAGGAGTTCGGGCTGCCGATGCTCGGCGCCATCGTGCTCACCACCGGCGTGCTGCAGCTGCTCATGGGCACGCTGAAGCTGGGCCGGTACTTCCGGGCCATCTCGGTCTCGGTCGTCGAGGGCATGCTGGCCGGCATCGGACTGGTCCTGATCGCCGGCCAGCTGTACCCGGCCATGGCGGCCAAGGCTCCCGACTCGGGCCTGGGCAAGATGGCCGGGCTGCCGAGGGCGTTCCTGGACGCCCTCGGGGCGGGGCCGGCCCTCACCTCGCTCGCCCTGTGCGCCGGCACCGTCATGGTGCTGGCGCTGTGGAAGCACGCACCGGCCAAGGTGCGCACGGTGCCCGGTCCGCTCGCCGCGGTCGGCCTCGCCACACTGGCCGCCCTGGTGCTCAGCCTGCCGGTGGCCACCGTCGAGGTGAAGGGGCTGCTGGGCTCCGTCCAGCCGCCGCCGCTCGACGCCTTCACCGAGTTCGCCGGTGTCGGGGTGCTCGGCACGGTCGTCGCGTTCACGCTGATCGCGTCCGCCGAGTCGCTGTTCAGTGCGGCGGCCGTGGACCGGTTGCACGACGGTCCGCGCACCAAGTATGACAAGGAGCTGATCGCCCAGGGCGCGGGCAACGCGGTGTGCGGGCTGCTCGGCGCGCTGCCGATGACCGCCGTGATCGTGCGCAGCGCGGCCAACGTGCAGGCGGGCGCCCGGACCAAGGCGTCCCGCGTGCTGCACGGCGTCTGGCTGCTGCTGTTCGCGGCGCTGCTGCCGGGCGTGCTCGCCTACATCCCGATCCCGGCCCTCGCGGGCATCCTGATCTACTCCGGCGCCAAGCTGGTGCCGGTCCGGGCGCTGGTCGTGCTGTGGCACGGGCACCGGGGCGAGGCGCTGATCCTGGCCGTCACCGCGGTGTCGATCGTGGCGGTCAGCATGTTCGAGGGCGTGCTCATCGGCCTCGCGCTGGCGATCGTCAAGACGGCCTGGGAAGCCTCGCACCTCCGGCTGGACATCGTCGACAAGGGCGCGGGTCCCGTCGAGGCGTACCTGTCGGGCAACGCGACCTTCCTGCGGCTGCCGAAGATGCTCGACAGCCTGGAGTCACTGCCCCAGGACCGCCCCGTCCGGCTCGACCTGTCCGGCCTGCACCACCTGGACCACGCCTGCCGCACGGCCCTGGAGAACTGGGCCGAGCGCCACAGCGCGTCGGGCACCGAGCCGGTGGAGGTGACCGCACCCGAGGAGCCTGCCAGAGCCACGGTCGCCTGATCCGGCCGCCGGCCCCGGGCCGGGGCGCCGACACCCCTCGGCGCCCCGGCCGGGCCTTTCGGTACGCCCATGGCTTCCGTACCGGCCCGGAACTATCGTTACAACAGCGGACAAAGCAAGGCCTCTCCCTGAGGAGGTCACCATGCTCCAGGATCTACTGGGGGCGCTTGCGGCGCTGGGTTCCGTCGGGGTCGTGTACTTCGCGATGGCGGCACGTGTCGTCAAGCAGTACGAGCGGGGGGTGCTCTTCCGGCTCGGGCGGGTCACGAGTGAAGTACGCGAACCGGGTCTGAACCTGGTGATCCCGTTCGTGGACCGGCTGCACAAGGTGAACATGCAGATCGTGACCATGCCGATCCCGGCCCAGGAGGGCATCACCCGCGACAACGTCACGGTGCGCGTGGACGCGGTCGTCTACTTCCGGGTGGTCGACTCGGTGAGTGCGCTGGTGAAGGTCGAGGACTACAAGTTCGCGGTCTCCCAGATGGCGCAGACCTCCCTGCGGTCGATCATCGGCAAGAGCGACCTGGACGACCTGCTGTCCAACCGGGAGAAGCTCAACCAGGGCCTGGAGCTGATGATCGACAGCCCGGCCGTCGGCTGGGGCATCCAGGTCGACCGGGTGGAGATCAAGGACGTGTCCCTGCCGGACGCGATGAAGCGGTCCATGGCCCGCCAGGCCGAGGCCGACCGGGAGCGCCGGGCCCGGATCATCAACGCCGACGCCGAACTGCAGGCCTCCAAGAAACTCGCCGAGGCCGCCCAGCAGATGTCCGACACGCCGACCGCGCTCCAGCTGCGGCTGCTGCAGACGGTGATGGCGGTGGCGGCCGAGAAGAACTCCACGCTGGTCCTGCCGATCCCGGTGGAACTGCTGCACTTCCTGGAGAGAGGCCAGCAACCGGAGAGAGGCCAACAGGGGGAGAGGAGCCAGCGGGAGGAGAAGGGCCGGCAGGAGCTCGCGCCGCACGCGGACGGAGCCCCTCCCTCCGGCTAGCGTGCCGGACATGCGCAGAGGCTGGGTGATCGCCGTGGCCGTGATGGCCGTCGTACCGGGTTGCGCGGACGGGGGCGGCTCGTCCTCGGCCCCCTCCCCCGCCACCACGCCGAGGCTCACGGTCACGAGCCCCGCGTACGCCGACGCCGCAACGATCCCGAGCCGCTACACCTGCGACGGCGAGAACGTCTCACCCCCGCTCGCCGTCACCGGCGTACCCCCGCGGACCGCCTCCATGGCCCTTCTGCTCCAGGACCCCGACGCCCCGCGCGGCACCTTCACGCACTGGCTGGTGTGGGACATCGGCCCGCGCACCACGCACCTGACGGCCGGCGAGCGCCCGCAGGGAGCGGTGGAGGGCCGCAACGGGTTCGGGAAGACGGGCTACGGCGGCCCCTGCCCGCCCCGCGGCGACAGCCCGCACCACTACGTCCTCACGGTGTACGCGACCGACCGCCGCCCGGACCTCGCCCCCGACGCCGCGCCCGCCGACCTGCTCCGGGCCCTGTCCGGCCACACCCTGGCGACGGGCACCCTGACCGGAAGGTACGGCCGCTAGCCGCCCGTACGCCGTACGTACGCCGTACGGGCGGCGTGACCTCGGAGTCGAATGTCATATCACCGCATAACCGGGCATTCGGTCCTACTTTCGTACGGTGATTGCATCAGCACTCCGTATCACCGCCGTCTGCACCCTGGGCGCGGCCCTCGCCGCCTGCGGCACCGCGGGCACCCCCGGCCCCGCACGGCCGGCCCACGCCAAACCGGCCGCCTCCCCGTCCGCCTCGCGGCCGCCCGTGCTCGCCCCGGGTCCGGGCGGTCAGACCCCGGTGTTCGAGCACGGCCCGCGCAGCCTGGGCAAGACCGTCGCACTGACCTTCGACGCGGACATGACCGCCGACCAGGGGCCCCGCGCCGCCTCCGGCGAGCACTTCGACAACCCGGACCTGATCGGCACCCTGCGCACGCTGAAGGTGCCGGCGACCATCTTCATGACCGGCCGGTGGGCCGAGCAGTACCCGGCGCAGGCCCGTTCGCTCGGCCAGGACCCGCAGTTCGAGGTGGCCAACCACTCCTACAGCCACTACGCCTTCACCGCCGACTGCTACGGCCTGCCGACCGTCGAGCCGGACCGGATGCGCAAGGACGTCGAGCGGGCGTACGCGGCCTTCCGCGCGGCGGGTGTGCCCCACCCGCTGCCGTACTTCCGCTTCCCCGGCGGCTGTTACGACCGTCAGGCGCTGCGCGCGCTCAGCGGGGTCGGGGTCACCGCGGTGCAGTGGGACGTGGTGAGCGGTGACGCGTTCGCCACGGACGCCGACGCGGTCGTCCGGCAGGTGCTGGACGGGGTGAAGCCCGGGTCGGTGGTCGTCATGCACTGCACCCGCAGCGCCGCCCCGACGACCGAGCAGGTCGTCCGGACGGTCGTACCGAAGCTGCGCAAGCAGGGCTACCGGTTCGTGAAGGTCTCCGAGCTGATCGGCGAGACGAACGGCCACCGCTGACCGTTCTGCGCCGAGGGCATGAGCGACGCGGCGGGCCGTCGGCCGACGGAGGCTGTGCCCCGTCCGCGAGTGGCAGGAGGCACAGCGCACCGCCTGTTCAGGGTGAGCGGCGGGTGGTGAGCGCGCACGCCGCCGCGAAGGCCGCGGCGGTGACGAGGACGGCCCCGGCCAGGGGCAGCAGCGGCACCGGGATCCGGCCGGACTGCGAACCGGTCACCAGACCGCTGACCGCGGCCTGGGCCGGGGAGCCGGCGACCACCACCGACAGCAGCGCGGCCAGGAGCATCGCGGGCACCGCGCGGCCGGTGGAATGCAGCACCGGCCGGTTGGTGAGCGCACCGACGGCACTGCCCAGCAGGGCGCAGGCCAGGGCGGCCAGGAGCCCGGCCAGGCCGGCCTCCAGTGGCGGGACACGGGTCCGATGGCCGTTGCTCACCGGGTCGCTGATCAGCGTCATGACCAGGGTCGCCAGCACCCCGAGCGCCGCCGAGGCGAACAGCGCCGTCAGCAGGCAGGCCAGGTGGGCGCGGACGGGTCCGCGCGCCGCGGCGGCACAGGCACGGGCGGCGTCCGGCTCGCCCGTGACACAGATCCGCACCAGCCAGGCGGCCACCGGCAACAGACCGGCGGCCGCGTAGCCGAGCGAGTCGAGCACCGGCTGACCGCTCTGCACGCCGACCCCGAGGAAGGCGACGTAGAGGATCACCGGCGGCAGCCAGCGCTGAGAGCGCAGCAGCAGGTCGGCCTGGTAACGCAGGAGAGCGGTCATGGGCGGCTTCCGGGTTCGAGTGGGGTGGCGCCGTCCGGCTCGACGCTCACCACGTGCCAGGGCGGGCGGGCCGTCAGCAGGGCGCGCAGGAGAACGTCCGAATGGGAGGCGGGGACGGCGAGGCGGTGGACGCCGGGGGCCGTCTCCTGCGCCGAGGTGACCGTCCGCACCGTGTCGGGCGCCAGCTGCACCCCCGGCGGTCCCTGCACGGTGACGCGGGTGAGCGGCCCGGCAGGCGGCGAACTCCGGCCGTCCGCACCGGGCTTGATGCCGCCGTCCACGACGGTGTACGTCGCGTCGGGCACTCCGGCCAGGCGGCGCGGGTCGTGATCCACGAAGACGACGGCACCCCCGGCCGCGGTCCGCTCGGCGACCGCCCGCTCGAGCTCGGCGCGCGCGGCCGTGTCCAGCCCGGTCCACGCCTCGTCCAGGACCATCAGCTCCGGGTCGGCGAGGAGGGCCTGCGCCACGGCGACCTTCTGGCTGCTGCCCTTGGAGAGGCGTGACATGGGCGTACCCGCGTAGGCGGCGGCGCCGAACCGCTCCAGCCAGCTGTGTGCGGCGTCAGCGGCGGTCCTCCGGGAGAGGCCGTGGATGGTGCCGAGGTGGGTCAGGTAGCCGGACGCGGTGAAGGGCAGGGCCGAGGGGAAGCGCTCGGGGACGTAGGCCGTGCGCGGGCGCCCGGTGACGCGGCCTTCGGTCGGGGCGTCCAGGCGGGCGATGACGCGAAGAAGGGTTGATTTTCCGGTGCCGTTCGCTCCTTCGATGCGGGTCAGGGTTCCGGGGGTGAGCGTGAGGTGGATGTCTCTTAACACCCAGGGGCCGCGGATGCCGTAGCGGCGGCCTACGGCGGTCAGTCGTAGGTCATGTTGCATGGGGAGATTTTGTCCGGTCCCGCCGCAGGGGCTGATCCTGGGTCCGGTCTTCGAGACGTCCGTGCCGGTCGCGCCCGCACGTCGGAGCCGCAAGAACCGCACGGTCCCGCGCCCCTTAAGGTTGGCTGGTGTGAGCCATGTTCCCGCGCCCTCGAGTGACAGTCCCTTCCAGACCGAGCCCAACCCTCGTGACGAGGCACGGCAGTACGTGCTGCCTCTTGTCGTCCGCATCGAGCGCAGTGCTCCTCCCGCCCGTACCGATGCGCTGGAGACGGCCGCTCGGGCGGTGCTTCTGCTGCTGAGCGACGAGCGGGCCGTCGGGGACGGCGAGTGGGCCGGTACCGTGCGGGACTGGGAGGACGCGCGGATCCGGAAGGTCGTACGGCGGGCCCGGGGATCGGAGTGGCGCCGGGCCGAGGCGCTGCCCGGGATCACGGTGCAGGGCAAGTCCGCCGAGGTGCGGGTCTTCCCGCCGGTTCCGCTGGACGGCTGGCCGAAGGACCTGGCGAAGCTGCAGGTGTCGGGGACCGAGCTGGACGATCCGGAGCCGCCCGTCCCAGCCGGTCACGGCGTGCCGGTGCTGTGGCTGAACCCGGAACTCGAGATGTCGGCCGGGAAGGCGATGGCCCAGGCGGGGCACGGTGCCCAGCTGGCCTGGTGGGCGCTGTCCGACGAGGAGCGGACCGCGTGGCGGGAGGCCGGATTCCCGCTGGCCGTCCGCATCGCCGAGCCCGCCGAGTGGGGCCGGCTGACCGGCAGCGGGCTGCCGTTGGTGCGCGACGCCGGCTTCACCGAGATCGCGCCGGGCTCCTGCACGGTGGTCGCCGACCACCCCGCGCTGCGGTAGGGGCGCCGGTGACTCGCCTCGACGGGCGCGTCGAACGGGGCAACCGGACCCGGCAGCTGGTGCTGCGCCGGACCGTGGAGATCGCCTCGGTCGAGGGGCTGGAGGCACTGACCGTCGGCCGGCTGGCCACCGAGCTGGAGCTGAGCAAGAGCGGGGTGTTCGCGCTCTTCGGCTCCAAGCAGGAACTGCAGCTGGCCACCGTGCGGGAGGCGGCCCGGATCTTCACCGAGCGGGTGATCCGGCCCGCGGGCGAGGTGCCGGCCGGCATCGGACGGGTGTGGCAGCTGTGTGAGTTGTGGCTGGAGTACTCGCGGGGCCGGGTGTTCCCGGGCGGCTGCTTCTTCTACGGCGTCATGGCCGAGTTCGACGCCCGGACGGGCCCGCTGCACGACGCGGCGGTCCGCGCGCAGCGCGACTGGTCGGCCCATGTGGAGCGCACGATCAAGGAGGCCCGCACCGCGGGTGAGCTGCGCGCCGACACGGACGTCGCCCAACTGGCCTTCGAGCTGGTGGCGTTGCTGGAGACGGCGAACGCCCTGTCCGTACTGCACGCCGAGGAGACCGCCTACCGCAGAGCCCGGGCGGGCATCGCACGGCGGTTGCGGGACACGGCGGCGGGAGAGGTCCCGGTTCCCGAAGCCCCTTGAGGGGACGAGTCGTTGAGGACTGCGGCGGGGCGCTGAGAAGTGCGGCGGGGCGCCGATCAAAAAAACTAGCACGACCGTTCGCACAGTTTTATGCTCGCCCGCATGACCGTCACCGAGAGCGACATCGTGGAACTCGACCGCATCGCCGTGCACGAGGCCGTGCGGATGGTGGGACTGGCGGAGGAGTCGGACTGGGAGCGGGACACCCCGTGCGCGGGGTGGAGCCTGCGGCGGCTCGTGGCACACATGACCGCGCAGCACCTCGGCTTCGCGGCGGCCGCGCGGGGTGCGGGGCACGAGGCTGCGCACTGGCGGGAGCCGGAGGACATGCGGGACCCCGCCGGGGCGCACCGGGTGGCCGCCACCGCCGTACTCGCGGCCTTCGCCGAACCGGGCGCGGCCGAGCGCGAGTTCGCTCTGCCGGAGCTGGGCGGGCCCGTCCCGGGCGGCCGGGCCGTCAGTTTCCACTTCGTCGACTACGTGGTGCATGCCTGGGATGTCGCCGCCGCCCTCGGCGCCCGCCTGGAACTGCCGGACCATGTGCTCGACGCCGCGCTCGCCGTGGCGCGGCGCGTGCCCGGCGACCCTGCCCGGCGCGGACCGGGGTTCGCCTTCGCCCCTGCGCTGGAGGTGCCGGCCGGGTCCGGGCCCCTGGAGGAGGCGTTGCGCCTGCTGGGCCGGGCCCCGCAGGAGTGGCCGGTGCGGGGGTGACGAGCGGCGAACCTCAAATGTTGCTCTGAAGGCACGGGCCCGGGGGTTGGGGGCCGGGCGCCGGGGCCATACCCCCGTCACTCGGAGAAGGAGGGGGTGGAGCGGTGCGGCGACTGGGGACGGGAATCGGCTGGCGGCCGGAGATCGCGGACGCCGTGGAGCGCATGCCGGGCATCGACTGGGTGGAGGTCGTGGCGGAGAACGTCTGCCCCGGACACCTCCCGGACTCGCTGCTCGGGCTGCGCGAGCGCGGGGTGACCGTGATACCGCACGGCGTCTCCCTGGGCCTCGGCGGTGCGGACCGGCCCGACGAGGGCCGGCTGACGGCGCTGGCCGAGCGGGTGGAGGCGCTCGGCGCGCCGCTGGTCACCGAGCACATCGCGTTCGTGCGGGCGGGCGGCGCGCTCACTGCCTCCCCGCACCTGGAGGCGGGCCATCTGCTGCCCGTGCCGCGCACCCGGGACGCGCTCGACGTGCTCTGCGAGAACGTGCGGATCGCACAGGACGCGCTGCCGGTGCCGCTCGCCCTGGAGAACATCGCCGCGCTGTTCTCCTGGCCGGGCGAGGAGATGACCGAGGGGCAGTTCCTGGCCGAGCTGGTCGAGCGGACCGGGGTGCGGCTGCTCATCGATGTGGCCAACCTGCACACCAACCACGTCAACCGGGGCGAGGACCCGGCCGAGGCGCTCGCCGCGCTGCCCCTGGAGGCCATCGCCTACGTCCATGTCGCGGGCGGCTTCGAGCGCGACGGCGTCTGGCACGACAGCCACGCGCACCCCGTGCCGCGTCCGGTGCTCGACATCCTGACCGACCTCGCGTCCCGGGTCGCACCGCCCGGGGTGCTGCTGGAGCGGGACGAGAACTTCCCCGATCCGGCCGAGCTGGAGCGGGAGTTGGGGGCGGTCCGGGGGGCCGTGACGGCCGGCCGGGGAGCCATGACGGCAGGCCGGGCGACCGCGCCGGCCGGTGGTACGGCGAAGCCGGGCGGGGGCGTCGCCGTCCTGGCCCCGCCCGAGGCCCGGCAGCGGCTCGGTGTCGCGCAGGCCGCGGTGCTGTCCTCGCTGGTGGCCGGGACGCCGGTGCCGGAGGGGTTCGACCGGGTGCGGATGGGGGTGCAGGCGCGGGCGCTCGCGGCGAAGCGGGCGGATGTCGTGGCCAAGGTGGCACCCGAGCTGCCTGTGCTGCTCGGGGAGGGATACCGGGTGGCGTTCCTCGCGTACGCGCGGGTGCGGCCGATGAGCGGGGGGTACCGGCGGGATGCGCTGGACTTCGCGGAGCATCTGCTGAAAGTCGGGCGCCCCGAGGATGCGAGGGCACGGCGCCGGCTGCGCGAGTGGTGGCTGGACCGGTCGGGTCCGACGCCGCGGCCGCCGGGGCTGTCGGCGCGGGCGAAGGTACTGCTGCGGAGACGTTGAACAGCGGCGCGACCAGCCGGAACGCACCCGGAACCGGCCCGCGGGCCGCTGCTCGACGGCGCGGTGCAAGGTCACCCCGGACGCCGAAGTAATATGCCAAGCCCGCCCCCGCCGCACGAACCCCCGGGGCGCGGAGCAGGAGGCACCATGCGACCGCGACCCCCCATCAAGGGCCGAGGCATATTCAGCGGCACAGGACTCATCATCACGGGCCTGGCGGCGACCACCGCGGCGCTGCTCTTTCCGGTCTGGTCCTACGCCGACCGATCGGGCACGACCGACGCGAACACACTCAGCACACAGACCGTGACGACCCCGTACGGCCCGCTGTCCGCGCAGGACCGGGACCTCGTCACCAAGGTCCGGCTCGCGGGCCTGTGGGAGCTGCCCGCCGGACAGATGGCGGAGCGGAAGGGGACCACACAGGCCGTACGCGACGCCGGACAGCACCTGGTCAACGGCCACACCTCCCTCGACGCGCACGACCGCACCGTCGCCACCCAGCTCGGCATCCCCCTGCCCGACGAGCCCAACGAGCAGCAGAGGCAGTGGCTCGTGACCCTGAACTCGGCGCAGGGCCAGGACTTCGACCGCAAGTTCACGAGCATCCTGCGCCTCGCCCACGGCCGGGTCTTCTCCCTGGTCGCCCAGGTCCGCGCCGGCACCCAGAACACCCTGGTCCGCGACCTGGCCGACGACGCCAACGCGACCGTGCTGGACCACATCAAGATCCTGGAGGCGACCGGGTACGTCGACTTCTCGGCGCTCGCCCGGGACCTCGCGGCGTCCGCCTCCCCCGTGCCCACTCCCCCCGCGGTCGACCCCGCCTCCGCGGTGCCGGTGGCGCCCTCGCCGTCGGCGACCTACTCCCTGCCGCCCGCCGCCGTCGGGCCGCCCCCGACGAACAGCCCCTGACCTGCGGGAAAAACGGAACGTCACAGACCTGCAACACTCGGTCCGGATGGTGAACAAGGCATGGCGTTTCCCAGGCCCCTGGCATAGAAACACGTCATGTTCTGGGTCCTTCTGCTGCTCCTGGCCTGGGCGTTCGCCGGTATCACGTGCACCCGGCTGTGCCTGGCCGCCGTTCGCGCCGTGGCTGTCGACACGGACCGCACCGCCGCGGACCACGGGCATGCCCTGACGCTGTACGAGGCGGCGTTCCTGTCCGGCGGCCCGGCACGCGTCGCCGACGTGACCATGGTGTCCATGGCCCGGCAGCGGCGGCTGCTGCTCGCGCACACCGGGTGGGCCACGGTCGTGGACCCGCGGGGCCACGACGAGATGGAGCAGTCCGTGATAGGGGCGATAGGGCCCGAGGGGCAGGCCCGGATCGCGCCGGTGCGCGCCGCCGCCGCCGGTGCGGAGGCCGTACTCCGGCTCGCCGACGGTCTGGTGCGCGCGGGACTCGCGGTGCCCGACGGCGCGCGTACGACCGTGGCGGCGGGAGTGCGCCAGGTGCGCGGCGCCGCACTGGTCGTGTCCGCGCTGGGTCTGACCGCGCTGCTGATGCCCGGTCAGACCGGCATGCCGCGCCTCCTCGTCGCCCTGTGGTTCGCGCTGCCGCTCATCCTCACCCTCAGCTGTCTGGCCATCGCCCGGGTCGAGGTGCATCCGTACTCGCGCTGGGCCTCCCCCGCCGGACAGCGGCTGCTGGGTGCGCTGCCCCGGCGTTCGGCCGGTGACGGCGACGAGCGTTCCTTCCTCACCTCCGTCGCCGTACGCGGTGTCCGCGCGATCGGCGAACCCGGACTGCGCGCGGCCTTCACCCACCGCGACCAGCCCTGGCGGGAGTGAGGCCGGACCCGGGGGCGCATCGGGGGCATTGACCGCGACACCCGCCGGGCGGTGCTTGCCTTCACCGGCGACCGAACGAAACATCCCTTCTGTCGTCGCCGGGGCCGTGGCAGCCGTGCCATCGCCGCCGCGCACGGAAAGGGATACGCGATGAGAGCAGCCGCCCTGTACTCGGCCGCCGGTTCCTTGCTCCTGACCACCCTGGCCGCGGCCCCGGCGGGCGGCGCCCCGGCCGTTCCCGGCGCGGCGGAGCTGCACGGGGCCGCGGTGGCCGCCGCGCGCGCCCGTACGGCCGGGGTCGACTTCGCCAAGTGCGCCGCCGAGATGCACGCGCCGGCCGGCCTGCAGTGCGGCACGGTGAGCGTTCCGCTGGACTACGCCCACCCCTACGGCGAGCAGATCGAGCTGACCGTCAGCCGGGTGCGCGCCACCCACAAGGACCCGCACAACAGCAAGCGGAAGGTGCCCCGGCAGGGCGCCCTCGTCTACAACCCGGGCGGTCCCGGCGCGTCCGGCATGTACTTCCCGATGATCGGCACGTTCCCCGAGTGGAAGCGGATCGCCGCCGCCTACGACCTGGTCGGCTACGCCCCGCGCGGGGTGGACCGTTCGGCACCGCTGTCGTGCGTGGATCCCAAGCACTTCTTCAAGGGACCCACCCAGTCGCCGACCCACCCCTCCGAGCAGTACAAGCGGCAGCGCATCGACCAGGCGAAGGCCTACGCGCGCGGCTGCGGCGGGCGGTCGGGCGGCAGGCTGCGGTTCTACAACTCGCTCAACAACGCCCGTGACCTGGACGTCCTGCGGGCGGCGCTGGACGAGGACCGGCTGACCTTCATGGGAGCGTCGTACGGCACCTACATCGGCGCGGTGTACGCGACGCTGTTCCCCTCGCACCTACGGCGGATGGTGCTGGACTCGGCGGTGGACCCGGACCCGGCGAAGGTCTGGTACCGCGACAACCTCGACCAGTCGGCCGCGTTCGAGGACCGCTGGACCGACTTCCGCGAGTGGGCCGCCCGGCACGACGACGTCTACCGGCTCGGCGACACGGCGGCGAAGGTGCAGCGCAGTTACGACACCGCGCGCGGGCGGCTGGCCGCGAAGGCCGCGGACGGGAAGGTCGGGCCGGGGCAGCTGCAGAACGTGTTCCTCGGCGCCGGGTACTACGACGACTACTGGCCGAGCCGGGCCGCCGCGCTGTCGGCGTATCTGAAGGGCGATGCGAAGCCGCTGGTCCGGCTGGCGGCGCCGAGCCCGGAGACGGCCGCCGAGGCCGAGAACGGCAGCGCGGTGTACACGGCCGTCGAGTGCAACGACGCGTCCTGGCCGACGGACTGGAAGGTGTGGGACCGGGACAACACACGGCTCGCGCGCGTGGCGCCGTTCGAGACCTGGGACAACGCGTGGATGAACCTGCCGTGCGCCTACTGGCCTGCACCCCGGCAGCAGCCGCTGGACGTGCGCACCGGACCCGGTGAGGTGCCGCAGGTGCTGATCCTGGCGGCCGAGCGGGACGCGGCCACGCCGTACGCGGGGGCGCTGGAGATGAACCGGCGGCTGGCCGGCTCGGTGCTGGTGACCGAACGGGACGCGGGCACGCACGGGATCGGGGGCGGCCCGAACCGGTGCGTCAACGCGCACCTGGACGCCTACCTGCTGGAGGGCCGGCTCCCGGGGCGGCACACGGCGTGCGCGCCGCGCCCGGAGCCGCAGCCCGAGGCGCCGGCGGACAACGCCCCCAGGAAGTCCCTGCGGGACTCCCTGAAGGGCAAGGCCGCCTAGGCGAGCCCGGCGACCAGGTCGGCCACGGACTTGCGGCGCCCCGTGAAGAACGGAACCTCTTCGCGGACGTGCATGCGGGCCTCCGAGGCGCGCAGGTGACGCATGAGGTCGACGATGCGGTACAGCTCGTCTGCCTCGAAGGCGAGCACCCACTCGTAGTCGCCGAGCGAGAACGAGGCGACCGTGTTGGCGCGCACGTCCGGGTAGCCGCGGGCCATCTTGCCGTGGTCGGCGAGCATGCGGCGGCGGTCCTCGTCCGGCAGCAGGTACCAGTCGTAGGAGCGCACGAACGGGTAGACGCTCACGTAGTTGCGGGGCGTCTCGTCGGCGAGGAACGCCGGGATGTGCGAGCGGTTGAACTCGGCGGGGCGGTGCAGCGCCATGTTCGACCAGACCGGCTCCAGGTGGCGGCCCAGCCTGGTGCGGCGGAAGAGGTTGTACGCCTCCTGCAGCTGGTCGCTGGTCTCGGCGTGCCACCAGATCATGAGGTCCGCGTCGGCACGCAGGCCGGAGACGTCGTAGGTGCCGCGGATCGTCACGTCCTTGGCGGCGAGCTGGTCGAACAGCTCCTGGACCTCGTCGGCGTAACCCGCGCGGTCCTCCGGCAGGACCTCCTTCAGCTTGAAGACCGACCAGAGGGTGTAGCGGATGACCTCGTTGAGGTCCTTGGCCAGCTTGCCCTTGTTCGGGACCCTGCCGGACTCGGTGGTGGGGGCGTCGTCACTCATGGTCCCTATTCTCCCGCTCCGCCGTGCAGGCTCTGCACCGGGTTGGCCGTCAGTTCGCGGACCCCGCTCAGGTCGCCGCCCAGCTGGTCCACCGCCGCGTACGCGCTCGCGATGCAGGCGGGGATGCCGACGCCGTCGTACTGCGCGCCGCACACCGCGAGGCCCGGCAGCTTGGCGACGTGTTCGCGGATGCGGGCCACGCGCGCGTGGTGGCCCACCGGGTACTGGGGCAGGCCGTCGGTCCAGCGGGTCACCCGGGTCTGCAGCGGCACGGCGGCCAGGCCGGTCGCCTCGCGCAGGTCGTGCCGGGAGACCTCGACCAGCTCGGCGTCCTCGCGCTGGAGGATCTCCGTCTCGCCGTGACGCCCGACGGAGGTGCGCAGCACCACCACGTCCGGGTCCTCGTCCGCGATCCAGCCCCACTTCTGGGAGGCGAAGGTCGACGCCTTGACGGTGCGGCCGTCGACGGGCGGCACCAGGAAGCCGCTGCCCTCGGGGAGGGCGAGGTCGGAACGCCGGTAGGCGAGGGTGATCAGGGCCATGGAGGCGTACTCGACGGTGGCGAGTTCGGCGGCCGCGGCCGGGGCCTCGGCGCGCAGCAGGCCGGCGGCCGTGTGGGCGGGGACGGCGAGGACGACGGCGTCCGCGTACAGCACACGGTGACCGGCCACGACGCGCCACGCGGCGTCCGGCCGCGGCGCCCCGGCGTCCTCGTGCGCACCCGCGGCCACGCCGTCCGGCGCCCCGTCCGAGACGTCCGGATCCGCCCCGGCCCGGCGCAGCTCCGTCACCGGTGTCCCGGTCAGGATCTCGCCGCCGCGCGCCCGCACCGCCTCGGCGACCGCGAGCGGCAGCCGGCCCACCCCGCCCTCGATGCCCATGAACACGGGCCCGGTCTGCCGGCCGGCGGCGGCCCTGGCCTGGATGTCGCGGACGGCCGCCGTGAGCGAGTCGTGGGTGCGGGCCGCCTGGAAGAGCTGCGGGACGGCCGAGCGCATCGAGATGCGGTACGCGTCGCCGGCGTACACCCCGCCCAGCAGGGGATCGACCAGGCGGTCGACGACCTCGCGGCCGAGCCGCTCCGCCACGTACTCCCCCACGGCCACGTCGTCGCCGACCTCCGTGCGGGGCAGTGCGGCGTCGCGCTCGATGCGGGCCAGGCCCTCGTCGGACAGGACACCCGCCAGGGCGCCGGCCGTGCCGGGGACGCCCATCACATGGCCCTTGGGCATCGGGCGCAGGGCGCCGCGCGTCCAGATCGAGGCGGTCGCGGTGGCCGGCGGCCGGAGCTGCTCGGCGAGGCCCACCTCGCGGGCCAGGGCGACCGCCTCGGGGCGGCGGGCGAGCATCGACTCGGCGCCCAGGTCCACCCGTACGCCCGCGATCTCGCCCGGCAGCAGCTTGCCGCCGACCCGGCCGGAGGCCTCCAGGACGGTCACCCGCAGCCCGCGCTCCAGCAGCCGGTGGGCGGCCGCCAGCCCGGCGATACCGGCTCCGATGACGACGGCGTGCCCCGTGTGCGTACCCGTTGCGCTCATGGCCCCACTCTCTCAGACCTCTTCGGCACCCCCCGCCCAAGGCCCGGAGTCCGGGACGAGTCCGGACCGTGACCGCATCGGAACCGACGCGATCCAACGTTCCCCGCGGCACCGGCGTCGAAGGAGCGTCGTCGCAAGTCACCGTCATCGGGGGTCCGCCCATGCGCACACCGCACTCCGCACGTTCCGTCCAGGTCCTGGCCGGGGTCCTGCTCGCCGCCGCCCTCGCGCTCGCCGGGTGCAGCGGCGCGGACGACTCGGGCGACGCGAAGTCGGCCGCGGGGCGCCCGGCACCGCAGGCGGGCGCCGCCGGGGCCAAGGCGGAGGACGCCAAGTCGGCCCCGGGAACGCCCAGGCCGATTCCGAGCGCCATCATCCGCACCGCCTCCCTGACCGTCGAGGTCAAGGACGTGCCCAAGGCACTGGAGGCCGCCCGCACCACCGCCGCGAGCGCGGGCGGCTACGTCGGCAAGGAGAGCACCAGCCGGGACGCCGAGGGCCACGAGCAGACCCGGGTCGTGCTGCGCGTGCCCACCGAGAAGTACGACGAGGTCCTCGCCGACCTGCAGGGCGCCGGGAAGCTGGTCGAGCGCACGGCGAAGGCGCAGGACGTCACCGACCAGGTCGTGGACGTGGACAGCCGGATCAAGTCGCAGCGGACCAGCGTGGCCCGGATCCGCGAGCTGATGGACAAGGCGACCAGGCTGAGCGACGTCGTCACCCTGGAAGGGGAGTTGAGCAGCCGGGAGGCGGACCTGGAGGCGCTGCTCGCGCAGCAGGCGTCCCTGAAGGACCGCACCAGCCTCGCCACCATCACCCTGGCCCTGTCCGAGACGCCCGTGAAGAAGGCCGCCGAGGACGACACCCCCGGCTTCGTGGACGCCGTGTCGGGCGGCTGGCACGTGTTCGTCACGATGCTGCGCTGGATCGCACTGGCCCTCGGCGCGGTCCTGCCGTTCGCCGCGCTCGCGGCACTGCTGGCGCTGCTGTGGCTGCGCGTCGTACGTCCCCGCCGGCCACGCCACGCCCAGCCCGCACCCGCGGCGCCGACCACCGCCCCGCTGCCCCGGGCCCGCCGGGTACCGGACCCGTCGAGCGTGCCCGACGAGGACTGAAATGATCTCGCCCTCTAGCGTGTTCACATGAGCATGAGTAGCGGGCGGGGCGACAGGGAACGGCTGGTCGTGATCGGCGGTGACGCCGCGGGGATGTCCGCGGCGTCGCAGGCGCGCCGGATGCGGGGGCCGGACGAACTGGAGATCGTGGCCTTCGAGCGCGGCCACTTCTCCTCCTACTCGGCGTGCGGGATCCCGTACTGGGTCGGCGGTGACGTGCCCGAGCGGGACCGGCTGATCGCGCGCACACCGCAGGAGCACCGCGCGCGGGACATCGACCTGCGGATGCGGACGGAGGTCACGGAGATCGACGTCGCCGGCCGTCGGGTACGCGCGCGTGACCTCGCTTCCGGGGGCGAGTCCTGGGTGTCGTACGACGGACTCGTGATCGCGACCGGCGCCCGCCCGATCCGCCCGGACATGCCCGGCGCGGACGCCCCGGGCGTGCACGGCGTGCAGACACTCGGCGACGGCCAGGCCCTGCTGGACTCGCTGGTCCACACGGGCGGCCGGCGCGCGGTCGTCGTCGGCGCCGGATACATCGGCGTGGAGATGGCCGAGGCGCTGATCAACCGCGGCTACGAGGTGACCGTCGTCAACCGCGGCAGCGAGCCGATGTCGACGCTCGACCCGGACATGGGCCGCCTGGTGCACCGGGCCATGGAGGGACTCGGCATCACCATGGTGAACGACGCCGAAGTCACCAAGCTGCTCACCGGGCAGGACGGCCGGGTCCGCGCGGTGGCCACGGAGGACGCCGAGTACCCGGCGGACGTCGTGGTCCTCGGCATCGGGGTACGCCCGGAGACCGCGCTCGCCCGGGCGGCGGGCCTCCCCCTCGGCGCCCACGGCGGCCTGCTCACCGACCTCGCGATGCGGGTGCGTGGCCACGAGGAGATCTGGGCGGGCGGCGACTGTGTCGAGGTGCTGAACCTGGTCTCCGGGCAGGAGCAGTACGTCCCGCTCGGCACCCACGCCAACAAGCACGGCCAGGTCATCGGCACCAACGCCGGCGGCGGTTACGCCACCTTCCCGGGCGTGGTCGGCACGGCCGTCAGCAAGGTCTGCGACCTGGAGATCGCCCGCACCGGCCTGCGCGAGAAGGACGCCCACCGCGTGGGCCTGCAGTTCGAGACCGTCACCATCGAGTCGACCAGTCGCGCCGGCTACTACCCCGGCGCCTCGCCCATGACGGTCAAGATGCTCGCCGAACGCCGCACCGGCCGTCTGCTCGGCGTCCAGATCGTCGGCAGGGAGGGCGCGGCGAAGCGGGTCGACATCGCGGCGGTGGCCCTCACCGCGGGTATGACGGTGGAACAGATGACAGCCCTGGACCTGGGCTACGCCCCGCCTTTCTCACCGGTGTGGGACCCGGTACTGGTGGCGGCGAGAAAGGCCACGTCGAAGGTACGGGCGACGTGACCGACCTGCGGGGCGCGGGGCTGCGGATGCGCGGCTCCGCCGCACGGGCGCGACCGGCCGCGGATCACCCGCGCCCCGCAACGCTCCTAGGCCGTCCCGGTGCTGATCCGCGGCAATGAGGTGACCCCCGCACTCGACGTCACGGCCGCGGGCTGTTCGGCCGAAGGCTTCGCATGAGAGGCGGACGTCCGAGCCGACCGCAGCCGATGGCTCACCGCCTCGTCCAACGTCACGGGCCGCTGCATCTGCGAGGCCAGCCGCCCCGCCTCCTGACCCAGCCGCGCAACGTCCTCCCAGGGGAGCCTCACCACCAAAGACAGCTCGGCCTCACCATCGGGCAGAGCATGCATCGCCGAAACCTGCGGAGCTTCCATCGCCTGTCCTCACCTCGGTTGAGAACACATACGCAGCCCCGCCCGGCCGCGTTCACCGATTCGCGCGCCCCATCGCGGGAACTACTTCTGTGTGGTCATCCCCGTCCATGACGTGAACCCCGCACGCCGCACGCCCTACGTGACGTACGCGCTCATCGCGGCGAACGTCCTCGTCTTCCTCACCATGCCCGGCATGGCCGGCTCCGTGGCGGGCGGCAGCGATCTGGCGCAGCTGTGCCATCTGCAGGCGTTCATGGACCACTACGCGGCGGTCCCAAGGGAGTTGATCCACCATCAGCTGCCGCAGCTGGTCCCGACGGGCGACGTGGGCCTGGGCCCGCACGGCCCGGGCTGTGTGGTGGGACCGGCCCGCTATCACAAGTCCCCGCCACTGTCCGTGTTCACCGCGATGTTCCTGCACGGAAGCTGGCTGCACCTGCTGGGCAACATGCTCTTCCTGCTGATCTTCGGCAACAACGTCGAGGACCGGATGGGCCACATCCGCTACTTCGTCTTCTATGTCGTCTGCGGCTACGCGGCCGGTTACGGCTTCGCGCTGCTCAACGACTCCTCGCACGACCCGCTGATCGGCGCCTCCGGGGCGATCGCCGGAGTCCTCGGCGCCTATCTGGTGCTGTATCCGAGGGCGCGGGTGTGGGTCCTCGTCCCGTTCCTGGTCTTCCTGCCGCTCAGGCTGCCCGCCTGGCTGGTGCTGGGCTTCTGGTTCGCCCTGCAGGCGGTGTACTCCTCCGGGCACGGCATCTCCGGTGCCGGCACCGTGGCCTACGCGGCCCATGTGGTCGGCTTCGTGGCGGGCATGCTGCTCGCCTGGCCGCTCAAGCCCGGCACTCCGCCGCCCCCGGAGCCGCCCCGCCTGCTGTTCGGCAGGCAGGCCCGGCCCCGTCAGGTGTGGTGACCGGGCTCCCTCCGAGCGGGCCCCCTACGAGCGGGCCGGCTCAGCGGGCGCTCGCCGAGTGGACGAAGTCCACGAGCCGGGTCAGCACGTCCGGGTCGGTGTTGGGCGGCACGCCGTGGCCGAGGTTGAAGACGTGACCCTCGAGACCGGCGGCCGCGTCCAGCACCTCGCGGGCCCTGGCCTCGACGGTGTCCTTGTCGGTGAACAGGACGGTCGGGTCGAGGTTGCCCTGCAGCGCCTTGCCGGGGCCGACACGGCGGACGGCCTCGTCCAGCGGGACGCGCCAGTCGACGCCGACGACATCCGCACCGGCCTCGCCCATGAGCCTGAGCAGCTCACCGGTGCCGACACCGAAGTGGATGCGCGGGACGCCGTACCCGGCGACGGCGTCGAACACCTTCGCCGAGGCGGGCATCACGGACTTCACGTAGTCGGCCGGGGCCAGCGCGCCGACCCAGGAGTCGAAGAGCTGGACGGCCGAGGCGCCCGCCTCGATCTGCACCTTCAGGAAGCCGGCCGTGATGTCGGCCAGGCGGTCCAGCAGGTCGGCCCACAGCTCGGGGTCGCCGTACATCATCGCCTTGGCGTTCTCGTACGTACGCGACGGACCGCCCTCGACCAGGTAGCTCGCGAGGGTGAAAGGCGCGCCCGCGAAACCGATCAGCGGGGTCGGGCCCAGCTCACGGGTGAGCAGTCCGATCGCCTCGGTGACGTAGGGGACGTCCTCGGGGGTGAGGTCGCGCAGCCGGGCGAGGTCGGCGCGGGTGCGGATCGGCTGTTCCACGACCGGGCCGACGCCGGGCTTGATGTCGAGGTCGAGGCCGATCGCCTTGAGCGGGACGACGATGTCGCTGAAGTAGATCGCCGCGTCCACGTTGTGGCGGCGCACCGGCTGCAGGGTGATCTCGGTGACCAGCTCGGGCCGCATGCAGGACTCCAGCATGGGGACGCCCTCACGCACCTTGCGGTACTCGGGCAGCGAGCGGCCGGCCTGACGCATGAACCACACGGGGGTGTGCGGCACGGGCTCGCGCCTGCACGCCTTGAGGAAGGCGCTGTCGTACGTGGCTGTCGGCTGCTGGCCCGTGGAGGCGTCGTTGGCGGTCACGGGGCAAGTCTCGCACGACGCCGTCGAGCGGAACGCACGTGGCCACGGCAACATCGGGCGCGGGGTGTGTTGCCCTGCACAAAGCCCCGGTTCCCCTTACTCTTCCCCGCATGGCTGCGGCTCAGGGACGACTGTCGGACGGCGCTGGCGGAATGGACGACGCGAAGGGGAACGCGGAGGCGGAGGGGCATGCGGGTGCGGCGGGGCCGCCGGCGTTCCGGGCCGCGGTCGAGGCGCTGCGGGCCGCGCGCCTGAGGCCGCAGGTCGAGGTGGAGCCGACGCCGGCTCCGCAGCGGCTGGCGCCGTACGCGTACGCGGTGGAGGCCGTGGTGGCCGACGGCGAGCAGGAGCTGGCCGACGGGCGGCTGGTGCTGCTGCACGACCCGGCCGGGCACGACGCCTGGCACGGTACGTTCCGGCTGGTGACGCTGGTGCGCGCGGAGCTGGAGCCGGAGATGGCGGCCGATCCGCTGCTGCCGGAGGTGTGCTGGTCGTGGCTGACCGGTGCGCTGCAGTCGCGCGGGCTGACGTACGGCGAGCCGAGCGGCACCGTCACACGTGCCAGCTCGCACTACTTCGGCGGTCTGTCCGAGCGCCCCGCGGCCTCGCAGATCGAGATCCGGGCTTCCTGGACGCCCCGCGAGGGCCTGGGCGGAGTGCCGGACACCGCCGGCCACCTGGCCTCGTGGTGCGATCTGCTGGCCCAGATCGGCGGGCTGCCCCCGGCCGGACCGGGCGACGCCTCGGTGGTGACCCTGCCGCAGCGCAGGGGTCCGCAGTCCCGGTGACGTGATCCCGGCCGTATCGGCATACTCCTCACGGGGCTCCGTAATCCTCATGGACCCCTTGTTGACCATCTCTTTGTCGATACGGCCACTTTGCGCACTCGAATCGCACCGGCCCGAACCGACTCGATCTTCGGATGATCGATCGCGTGTCCGAATTGCACGGATTGTTACTCACTAGATCGTGATCATTCTCTAAAGGCGGACGCGTTTGCTGCCGAAGACGACTGTGACCTTCAAAGCACGGTTCGTCCCGGCTTCATCCCCACAAGCCGGCCCCGTCCCCCCACCCCAGGAGGCCTGGTGTCCGTTCTCCTCGAGCAGCCCGCAAGCCTGGTCGCCTACCGCCCGAACAAGCCGACCGCCATGGTGGTCGTGGCCGACCCGCGCGTCCGCTCCACCGTCACCCGCCATCTGTGGGCGCTCGGTGTCCGCGACGTCATCGAGGCCTCGTCCATCGCGGAGGCTCGTCCCCGCATCGGCAACCCCCGCGACATCTGCGTCGCCGACGTCCACCTGCCCGACGGCTCCGGCCTGACCCTGCTGTCCGAGACCCGCGCCGCGGGCTGGCCCAACGGGCTGGCCCTCTCGGCCGCCGACGACATCGGCGCCGTCCGCAACGCCCTGGCCGGCGGGGTCAAGGGCTACGTCGTCACCGGCACCCGGACGAACATCGGGCTCCCCACCCGACCCGGCGCCGCCCCCCTCGGCGGCGCCGCCCGGATGCACCGCCGCCCCCCGGGTGCCCCGAGCCACCCGGGCGGCTACCGCGAGCTGTCCGGACGCGAGGTGGAGGTGCTGCGTCTGGTCGCGGAAGGCCAGTCCAACAAGGCCATCGGCGTCTCGATGGGCCTGTCCGCCCTGACCGTGAAGAGCCACCTCGCCCGCATCGCGCGCAAGCTCGGCACGGGCGACCGGGCCGGAATGGTCGCCGTGGCCCTGCGCACCGGAATCATCCACTGACCCCTGCCCCCTCCACCCCCGTCCTCGATCTCCCCGATCCCCCTGAACCGCTAAGCCCTTGAGCCCCTGACCGACACCGCCGCCGAACCGCTCGGCGGAGCCCCTGGTTCACGCATGTGAACCGTGAGTTTCACCGGCCTGACTGGTTTACGACCCTCCGGTGCCCGTCGACGGAACGTTCCGTCGACGGGCGCTGTCCACACACGGATACCCTTGACAGGTGACCGACGCCCAAGAGACCGCAGCAGACAGTGCCCTGCGCACCACCGGAGGCACTCCTCCGGACGACGCCGGATCTTCTGTGACGGGGGCGCCGACGCCACTTCTCGAACCCCGCGAGGGCATTCCGCCGGTGATCACCGACGAGAACGCCCTCGCCGAGGTGATCGCGGCCTTCGCCGCCGGCTCCGGCCCCGTCGCCGTCGACGCCGAGCGCGCCTCCGGCTACCGCTACGGCCAGCGCGCCTATCTGGTGCAGCTGCGCCGCGAGGGCGCCGGCACCGCGCTGATCGACCCCGTCGCCTGTCCCGACCTGTCAGGTCTCGGCGAGGCACTGTCCGGCGTCGAGTGGGTGCTGCACGCCGCCACCCAGGACCTGCCCTGTCTGCGCGAGATAGGCATGATGCCGACATCGTTGTTCGACACCGAGCTGGCCGGGCGGCTCGCCGGGTTCCCCCGGGTCGGCCTCGGCGCGATGGTCGAGGGCGTCCTCGGCTTCGTCCTGGAGAAGGGGCACTCGGCCGTCGACTGGTCCACCCGTCCGCTGCCCGAGCCGTGGCTGCGCTATGCCGCCCTGGACGTGGAACTCCTCGTCGACCTCAGGGACGCCCTGGAGAAGGAGCTGGACCGGCAGGGCAAGCTTGACTGGGCACGCCAGGAGTTCGACGCGATCGCGTCCGCTCCGCCCGCCGAGCCCCGCAAGGATCCGTGGCGCCGCACGTCCGGCATGCACAAGGTGCGCCGGCGCCGGCAGCTGGCCGTGGTGCGGGAGCTCTGGCAGACGCGGGACCGGATCGCCCAGCGACGGGATGTGTCGCCGGGCAAGGTGCTCTCGGACGCGGCCATCGTGGAGGCCGCGCTCTCTTTGCCGGGCAACGCGCACGCCCTGGCCATGCTGAACGGGTTCGGGCACCGGGTCGGGCGGCGACAGCTGGAGCAGTGGCAGGCGGCGGTCGACCGGGCCAAGGCCCTGCCGGACTCCGCACTGCCGCAGCCCGGGCAGCCGGTCGCCGGGCCGCCCCCGCCGCGGGCCTGGGCCGACAAGGACCCCGCGGCCGCGGCTCGGCTGTCCGCGGCTCGCGCGGGAGTGTCGGCTCTGGCCGAGCAGCTCAACATGCCCCAGGAGAACCTGGTCTCCCCGGACACGGTGCGAAGGATCTGCTGGGAGCCGCCGAAGGTGGTGGACGCCGGGTCCGTCGAGCTCGCACTGGCCGGTTACGGCGCGCGGGCCTGGCAGGTGGAGCAGGTCACGCCGGTGCTGGTGGCGGCGTTGTCGGCCAAGGGGGCCTGAGCGGCGCGCCAGGCCGTTCCTCACGCGAAACCGTTGCGGTACGGGCCGCGGAAGCGGAACAGGGACGTCGAGATCACGCCAAGATCCTGGGAGGGCATGCAGGGGACCCCGCGGGCTCGACGGCGCCACCGGGGATGTGACGTTCGCCGCTCCCGCCGCCGGGACTGGGCAGCTACGTTACTCATAAGTAGCATGGGGCCTGAGCGCGCGCTCAGCGCATCGCAGCAGTGCCATCCCGCACCTGGAGGAGAGCCATCGTGCCTCGTACCGTCAGGGACGTCGTCTTCGTCGACGGCGTCCGCACCCCGTTCGGCAAGGCGGGCCCGAAGGGCATCTACCACGAGACCCGCGCCGACGACCTCGTCGTGAAGGCGATCCGGGAGCTGCTGCGCCGCAACCCCGGGCTGGACCCGAAGAAGATCGACGAGGTCGCCATCGCCGCGACCACGCAGATCGGTGACCAGGGCCTGACCCTCGGCCGTACGGCCGGCATCCTCGCCGGTCTGCCGCAGTCCGTCCCGGGCTACTCGATCGACCGCATGTGCGCCGGCGCCCTGACCGCCGTGACGACCACCGCCGGTTCGATCGCGTTCGGCGCCTACGACGCCGTCATCGCCGGTGGTGTCGAGCACATGGGCCGCCACCCGATGGGCGAGGGCGTGGACCCGAACCCGCGGTTCGTCAGCGAGAAGCTGGTCGACGAGTCCGCCCTCTTCATGGGCATGACCGCCGAGAACCTGCACGACCGCTACCCGACCATCACCAAGCAGCGCGCCGACGAATACGCCGTGCGCTCGCAGGAGAAGGCCGCCAAGGCGTACGCCGACGGCAAGATCCAGCAGGACCTGGTGCCGATCTCGGTGCGCCGGACCAACCCCGAGGGCGGCGAGACCGGCTGGGGCCTGGTCACGGCCGACGAGCCGATGCGCCCGGGTACGACCCTGGAGAACCTGCAGGGCCTCAAGACCCCGTTCCGCGTGCACGGCCGGGTCACCGCCGGTAACGCGGCCGGTCTGAACGACGGCGCCACCGCCTCGATCATCGCGAGCGAGGACTTCGCCCGCGAGAACAACCTGCCGGTCAAGATGCGCCTGGTCTCCTACGCCTTCGCCGGCGTCGAGCCCGAGGTCATGGGCTACGGCCCGATCCCGGCCACGGAGAAGGCTCTCGCCCAGGCGGGCCTGTCCATCTCCGACATCGGTCTCTTCGAGATCAACGAGGCCTTCGCCGTCCAGGTCCTCGCCTTCCTGGAGCACTACGGCATCGCCGACGACGACGCGCGCGTCAACCAGTACGGCGGCGCCATCGCCTACGGCCACCCGCTGGCCTCCTCCGGTGTCCGTCTGATGACGCAGCTGGCCCGCCAGTTCGAGGAGCAGCCGCACGTCCGCTACGGCCTGAACACCATGTGCGTCGGCTTCGGCATGGGCGCGACGGTCATCTGGGAGAACCCGCACTTCGAGGGGGACAAGTGAGCACCACCGCTGAGCTTCTGAAGGGTGCGGCCGAGCTGTTCCCCGACGAGGTCGTGACGTCCGCGCACGTACGCCACCTCGACCTGCCGTTCGGTGCGGGGCGTTTTGCGCTCATCACCCTTGACAACGGCTTCGACCACACCAAGCCGACCACCTTCGGTCCGGCCTCGCTGGCGAACCTCAACACCGCGATCGACCAGGTCGAGGCGGAGGCCGCGGCCGGCGACATCGTCGGCGTCGGCATCACCGGCAAGCCGTTCATCTTCGCGGTCGGCGCCGACCTCAAGGGCGTCGAGCTGCTGAAGAAGCACGAGGACGCGCTGGCCATCGGCAAGGGCGGCCACGAGGTCTTCAAGCGCCTCGCGGCCCTCGCGGTCCCGACCTTCGCGTACTACAACGGTGCGGCGATGGGCGGCGGCGTCGAGGTCGGCCTGCACTGCTCCTACCGGACCGTCTCCAAGGCGATCCCGGCGTTCTCCCTCCCCGAGGTCTTCCTGGGCCTGGTCCCGGGCTGGGGCGGCTGCGCGCTGCTGCCGAACCTGATCGGCGCCGACAAGGCCGTCTCGGTGATCATCGAGAACAGCCTCAACCAGAACAAGCAGCTCAAGGGCCAGCAGGTCTTCGACCTCGGCATCGCGGACGCGATCTTCGAGGGCGCCGACTTCCTGGAGCAGTCGCTGATCTGGACCGCGAACGTCCTCAAGGGCGACGTCGAGGTCGAGCGCCCGGTGATCGACCGCGGCGAGGCCTGGGACCAGGCCGTCGCCAAGGGCCGCTTCATCGCGGACTCCAAGGTGCACGGGGCCGCTCCGGCCGCCTACCGCGCCCTGGACATCATCGCGGCCGCCAAGAACGGCGACCTGCAGCAGGGCTACGACGCCGAGGACGCCGCCCTCGCCGACCTGATCATGGGCGGCGAACTGCGCTCCGGCATCTACGCGTTCAACCTGGTGCAGAAGCGCGGCAAGCGTCCCGCGGGCGCCCCGGACAAGAACCTGGCCCGCCCGGTCACCAAGGTCGGCGTCGTCGGCGCCGGTCTGATGGCCAGCCAGCTCGCGCTGCTCTTCCTGCGCCGCCTGGAGGTGCCGGTCGTCCTGACCGACATCGATCAGGAGCGCGTCGACAAGGGTGTGGGCTACGTCCACGCCGAGATCGACAAGCTGCTCGGCAAGGGCCGGATCAACCAGGACAAGGCCAACCGCCTCAAGGCGCTGGTGACCGGTGTCCTGGACAAGGCCGAGGGCTTCTCGGACGCCGACTTCATCATCGAGGCGGTCTTCGAGGAGATCGGCGTCAAGCAGCAGGTGTTCGCCGAGGTCGAGGCGGTCGCCCCGGCGCACGCGATCCTCGCCACCAACACCTCCTCGCTGTCGGTCACGGAGATGGCGTCGAAGCTGCAGCACCCCGAGCGGGTCGTCGGCTTCCACTTCTTCAACCCGGTCGCGGTCCTGCCGCTGCTGGAGATCGTCCGCGGCGAGCAGACGGACGACGCCTCGCTGGCCACGGCCTTCGGCGTCGCCAAGAAGCTGAAGAAGACCGCGGTCCTCACCAAGGACGCCCCGGCGTTCGTCGTGAACCGCATCCTCACCCGCTTCATGGGCGAGATCCAGAACGTCATCGACGAGGGCACCCCGGTCGAGGTCGCCGAGAAGGCCATCGAGCCGCTCGGTCTGCCGATGTCCCCGCTGGTGCTGCTGGAGCTGGTCGGCCCCGCGATCGGTCTGCACGTCTCGGAGACCCTCAACCGGGCCTTCCCGGACCGCTTCACGGTCTCCCCGAACCTCGCGGCCGTCGTCAAGGCGGGCAAGCGCGGCTTCTACGTCTACGACAGCGGCAAGCCGGAGCTGGACCCGGAGGTCGCCGCGCTCCTGAAGCAGGGCGACACCGTCCTGACCGAGGAGCAGGTCCGCGACCGTGTCCTGGACGCGGTGGCGCAGGAGATCGGGCTCATGCTCGACGAGGGCGTCGTCGCCGAGGCCCAGGACATCGACCTCTGCCTCATCACGGGCGCCGGCTGGCCCTTCCACCTGGGCGGCATCACGCCGTACCTGGACCGTGAGGGCGTCTCGGAGCGCGTGAACGGCAAGAAGTTCCTCGCTCCCGGCGTGGCGAGCGTTCCCGCGTAACACCTGGTGACATGAAGGAGGGCCCCGCTTCGGCTGGGCCCTTCTGCATGGTCAGAGCGGCCGCCACGCCTGGAGCGCCAGCCCGGGTTCGTCCTTGCGTCCGGTCAGCAGGAGTTGGCCGGTGGACGGGGACAACGTTGCCGCCACCACCCGGTCGTCCTCGTCCACGGCCAGGGACACCAGCGCGTCCACCGGCAGGTGCGGACCCGACTCCGTCCACCACGCGCCCGCCGACTCCAGCTCGGTCGGGTAGGCGGCGAAGGCGACGCGGCCGCTCGCCGAGCGCTGGGCCAGCAACGTGCAGTCATGGCCGTCGAGCTCGCAGCGGACCGCCGCCACCCGGCCGGAACCCGCCGCGGGGAGCAGGGCGACCGGCTTGGTGCCGGGGCGCCAGGCACACAGGTCGCCCGAGTCGTCGGTGTAGTAGACCGTCGTGCTGGCGGGGGATGTGGCCAGGGCGTGCAGGGTGCCGGGGCGCACAGCCGTCTCCAGGGCCTCCTGGAGCACCGGCCGGGCGCCCGGCTCCTCCTGACGCCAGTACAGGACGACACCCGGGGCGGCCGCGTAGAGCTCGACCCTGCCGGACTCCCCCGTCACCGCCGCCAGGCCCTCCTGGACCTCATGGCCCTTCAGGTCCCGCCAGGGCTCCCAGCCGCCCTTCTCCTTCTGTGCCAGCAGGCTCACCCCGCCGCCCTTGTTCCGTACGAAGACATGGGCGCGGCCCTGCGCGTCCACGGCGACGGCGGGGGTGCCGGTGCGGTCGCCCTTCTTGTCCGGGTGGCCGATCGGGCTCCAGTCCAGGGCCGCGAGGCGCGGACGGAAGTGGGTGGAGTGCACCAGGCCCGACTCGCCCTTGGTGGTGGACCGCCAGGAGACCAGGTGGGCGTAGCCGTCGGCGCCCTGGCCGACGGCGAGTACGGGGTGGAGTTTCTGGTCCCCGCCCACCTTGTGCGGGTCGGTCCAGGGACCGCCGTCCGGGCCGCGCTCCGTCCGGCACAGGACGGCGTCACCCGACAGCTGGTAGACACTGAGGCGGCCGTCACGGCCGCGTAGGAGCCAGTCGCCGTTCACCGGTTCACTCTAAGCGGCCCTGGTCGCAGGCCGGGGCCCGCCCCCTCGCGGGTGGCGTGGGAACCTTGCCCCATGGACGCCCCCCTCGGTTCCCCGGACCCGGACGGCCCGCTGCTTGTGATCGTCGACGGCGCGAACGTCGTCGGGTCGCGGCCCGACGGCTGGTGGCGGGACCGCAGGGGCGCCGCCGAGCGGCTGCGGGACCGGCTGGCCAGTGAGGGGCTGCCGGGTCATGAGGGTGCCGTGGAGCTGGTGCTCGTGGTCGAGGGCGCCGCCCGTGGCGTGGAGTCGGTGCCCGGAGTGCGGGTCGCGGAGGCGCCCGGCAGCGGGGACGACCGGATCGTGGAGCTGACCGCCGAGCACCCCGGCCGGGCCCGTCTCGTGGTCACGGCCGACCGTGAACTGCGGCGCCGGGTGACCGAACTGGGCGCGGAGGTGACCGGGCCGCGCACCGTCCTCGGCTGAGCGGGCAGAGGCGGATCTACCACTCGGCCAACGCCACGAACAGGGTGAGGACACCGGCGATCCCGACGACTCCGAGGGCGGTTCCGGCGACGGCTGTCCACATGCGGCCGATCCCCCGGCGGGCGTAGTGGACGCCCGCGAGGCCGAAGGTGAGGGCGAGCGGTGCCGCCATGAACGACCACGGCAGTACGGCCAGCATGAGGGAGGGCCAGGCGCCGATGGCCGCGACGACCCCGAAGACGAGTGAGGTGGGGCCCAGGGCGACGGCGGGTGAGTCCTTGTGGCCCGGCGCGGTCGGTACGTACATGAGATCCCCCTGAATTGAACGTGTTCAAATCACTGCGGTCAGCATAACAGCAGGGCCGCCGGGCGCCACGGCCAACTCCCCCTCAGCCGCGCGGAATCCGGGCATAGAGCACCGCCCCGTCCACCGTCCCCACCTCCTCGTAGCCTGCGTCCAGCACCCGGCGCAGGCTCGGCACGCGGTCGGGTGCGTACGGCTTGCCGCGGGAGTCGTCCACGACGAGAGCGGGGGCGTGTGCGGTCAGCTCCGCCCGGAAGACGGGCCAGGCGCCCTCGACCGCGTACTTCTCGCCGACCTCGGGGGCGTCGCGGCCGCCGCTGTAGTTGGTGAGCAGGCCCGCGGTGAGGTAGCGGCTGGCGGGAGTGCGGCGGGCCAGCCAGTACGTCTCCGGGTGCATGCCCCACACGAGGACGCGGTCGGCGGGCACGGTGCGCTGGGCGAGGGCCGCGGCGAGGCGCTGGGCGTGGGCGAGTTCGGGGCGCGGCGCGAGCAGGCCCCAGGCGAGGAACAGGGCGCAGCAGCAGGCCGAGGTGAAGACGGCGGCCGCCGGCCGCTCGCGGGGCTCCGCCCGCAGAGCGGCCGTGGCCAGCAGGGCGGCGGGCGGGGTGAGTTGCAGGTAATAGTGGCCGAAGAAGTGGAAGCCGAGGGTGACGGCGACGGCCGAGGACGCCAGCCACAGCCACAGGTCGGCCGCGTCGGCCATGCCCGTGCGGGCGGTGCGGCAGGCACGCAGGGACCGTACGACAGGTGGGATCAGGCCTGCGCAGGCCACGGCCAGCAGTGCGGTGTTGGCCAGGCCACGGCCGAGGGCGTGGAGTTCCGAGCCGGTGAAGGAGGCGTAGGCGGCGGAGCCGGTGACCGTCCAGAACAGGAATCCGGCGGGGTCCGTGACCAGGGCCGCGCACAGCACCGGTACGGCGAACCCGGTCCCGAGCCGCAGCGCGCCCGCGCCCGGGATGCCGGCACGGTGCAGCAGCCAGGCCACCGGCAGCAGCACGGCGCCGCCGGTCTGCTTGGCGAGGAAGGCACAGGCGACGGCGGCCCCGGCCGCGCCCCAGCGGCCGCGGTCCGCGCACCACAGGGCCGCCGCCGTGGCGGGCAGTATGAACACCTCGAAGGTGGCGGCCTGTGCGTCCTCGGGGTTGAGGCCGACGGACACCAGCAGGTACAGCACGCCCGCGGTACGGCCCGCCGTACCGCCCCAGCGGCGCCGCGCCAGGGAGGCGAGCAGCGCGGCCGTGAGCGTCTGTGCGAGGACCGCCAGCACCCGCACCGGCGTGAGGGAGCCGGAGCCGCAGACCGCGAAGGCGGCCTCGTACAGCCAGGGCACCAGCGGGGGTTTGCGGTCCACGACGGTCTCGTACAGGTGCCCGCCGTGGGCGAGGAGGCGGGCCTGTACGGCGAGATAGCCCTCGTCGGGGTTCCACACCGGCCCGACGAAGGAGGGCACCCGGGTGACGCAGGCCAGGACCGCGAGGGCGGGCAGCAGCCGCGTCCAGTACGCCGTCCTGGTCGTCACGGACCGTGCGGGGGCGAGCGGGGCGGCAAGCATGGGGAGCACGTTATCCGGACCCGCAGTTCCCACTGAAGCAGGACATACGGGGCCGTATCAGAGACCGGGGTGGTTACTTGTCGTTGCCGTTCGGCGGGTTCATGACCTGGCCGACGGTGGTCTCCTCCTGCCGGGCGAGGCGGCTGTGCGAGCGGCCGTAGAGGAAGTAGACGAAACAGCCGATGACCATCCAGATGGCGAACCGGAGCCAGGTCTCGGCGGGCAGGTTCAGCATGAGCCACAGGGTCGCGGCGACGGACACGATCGGGATGACCGGCACCCACGGGGTGCGGAAGGACCGGTGCAGGTCCGGGCGGGTGCGGCGGAGGACGACCACGCCGACCGCGACGACGACGAAGGCGAACAGCGTGCCGATGTTCACCAGTTCGGCCAGCTCGCTCAGGCTGGTGAAGCCCGCGATGACGGCGATGAGCACGCCGAGCAGGATGGTCGGCCGGTGCGGGGTGCGGAAACGCGGGTGGACGATGGAGAAGAAGCGGGGCAGCAGGCCGTCGCGGCTCATCGCGAAGAAGACCCGGGTCTGGCCGAGCAGCAGGATCATGCAGACCGTGGTCAGGCCGATGACGGCGCCGAAGCTGATCGCGCCCGCGTACCAGGGGTGGCCGTTGGCCTTGAAGGCGTCGGCGAGCGGGGCGTCGACGGACAGCTCGCTGTAGTGCTGCATGCCGGTGACGACGATGGACACCGCCACATAGAGCGCCGTGCAGATGAACAGGGAGCCGAGGATGCCGCGCGGCATGTCCCGCTGCGGGTTCTTGGTCTCCTCGGCCGCGGTGGCCACGACGTCGAAGCCGATGAAGGCGAAGAAGACCACGGAGGCGGCGGTGAAGATGCCCATCACCCCGAAGTTGGACGGCGCCCAGCCGGCGATCAGCTGGATGAGGGGCGCCTTGAGAGTGCCCCCGGCCTGCACCGTCTGGGCCTTGGGGATGAACGGCTTGTAGTTGTCGCTGTTGATGAAGAAGGCACCGGCGACGATCACGATCAGGACGACCGCCACCTTGATGGCGACGACGACCTCGGTGACCCGCGCGGACAGCTTCATGCCGATGACGAGGATGGCGGTGAGCACCAGGACCAGCCCGGCCGCGAGAACGTCGAAGCCGAAGCCCGTGGCCCCGTCCCGGCCGGCGAGATAGTCGGGCAGGTGCCAGCCCGCGTTGTCCAGCAGCGAACGCATGTATCCGGACCAGCCGACGGCGACCACCGCCGTGCCGAGCGCGAACTCCAGGACCAGGTCCCAGCCGATGATCCAGGCGGGCAGTTCACCGATAGAGGCGTACGAGAAGGTGTACGCGGACCCGGCCACCGGGACCGTGGAGGCGAATTCCGCGTAGCACAGCGCGGCGAGGGCGCAGACGACGCCGGCCACCACGAAGCCCAGGGAGACCGCGGGACCCGCGGTCTCCCTCGCGACCTTGCCGGTGAGGACGAAAATGCCGGTGCCGATGATGACACCGACACCGAACACGGTCAGGTCCAGCGCGGTCAGGGACTTCTTGAGCGCGTGTTCTGGCTCCTCGGTGTCGAGGATGGACTGCTCGACCTTCTTCGTCCGGAAGAGGCTGTTGCTCACGGGGCCTACCTCCCACGCGCTCGTCGTCCTCGACATGATCGAGAGGGCTGGGGATGCGTCTGCCCCGGCACAGGCAGGTTCACGCAAAAGGACCGGCTCCGCCACCTGGGAAGGCGGCGAAACCGGCCATCCGGGGTTTTCCCGAAATTGCCTAGTCGCGGGCGGTTTCCACGGAGTCGACCTCGTCGGCCGTGCGGTCGAACCGGCCGTCCAGCCTGGCGACCAGTCCGGTGACCTGGCGGGCGATGTCGGGCGCGGTCAGCCCGATCTCGGCCATGACCTCCGCGCGGGAGGCGTGGTCGAGGAAGCGCGGCGGGATGCCGAAGTCGCGCAACGGCACGTCCACGCCCGCGTCCCTGAGGGCCTGGGCGACCGCGGAGCCGACACCGCCGACGCGGCTGTTGTCCTCGACGGTGACGACGACCCGGTGCCGCTCGGCCAGCGGGGCCATGGCCTCGTCGACGGGCTTGACCCAGCGCGGGTCGACGACGGTGGTGGAGATCCCCTGCTTGTCGAGCAGGCCGGCGATCTCCAGGCACATCGGGGCGAGAGCGCCCACGGAGACCAGCAGCACGTCCGGGCGTTCGGTGCCCGGCTCGCGCAGCACGTCCATGCCGCCGACCCGGCGCACGGCCGGTACGGCGGGGCCCACGGCGCCCTTGGAGAAGCGCACCACGGTCGGCGCGTCCTCGACGGCGACGGCCTCGCGCAGCTGCGCCCGCACCTGGTCGGCGTCGCGCGGGGCGGCCAGCCGGAGCCCGGGCACGACCTGCAGGATCGACATGTCCCACATGCCGTTGTGGGAGGCGCCGTCGGTGCCGGTGACACCGGCCCGGTCCAGCACGAAGGTCACCCCGCACTTGTGCAGGGCCACGTCCATCAGGACCTGGTCGAAGGCGCGGTTGAGGAAGGTGGCGTAGACGGCGAACACCGGGTGCACACCGGCGTGGGCCAGGCCCGCCGCGGAGACGGCGCCGTGCTGCTCGGCGATGCCGACGTCGTAGATCCGGTCCGGGAAGGTGTCCGCGAACTTCTTGAGGCCGACGGGCTGCAGCATCGCCGCCGTGATGGCCACGATGTCCTCGCGCTCCTTGCCGAGCTCGACCATCTCGTCGCCGAAGACGGAGGTCCAGTCGGCGCCCGAGGCCTTGACCGGCAGGCCCGTGTCGGGGTGGATGGGACCGATGCCGTGGAAGCGGTCGGCCTCGTCCTGGAGGGCGGGCTGGTAGCCGCGGCCCTTCTCGGTCAGGCAGTGCACGATGACCGGCCCGCCGAACCGCTTGGCCCGCGCCAGCGCGGACTCCAGCGCCTCGATGTCGTGGCCGTCGATGGGACCGACGTACTTCAGACCCAGGTCCTCGAACATGCCCTGCGGGGCGATGAAGTCCTTCAGCCCCTTCTTGGCGCCGTGCAGGGTCTCGTACAGCGGCCTTCCGACCACCGGGGTGCGGTCGAGGATGTCCTTCGTCCGGGCCAGGAAGCGCTCGTAGCCGTCGGTCGTGCGCAGGGTGGCCAGGTGGTTGGCGAGGCCGCCGATGGTCGGGGCGTAGGAGCGCTCGTTGTCGTTGACGACGATGACGAGCGGGCGGTCCTTGGCCTCGGCGATGTTGTTCAGCGCCTCCCAGGCCATGCCGCCGGTCAGCGCACCGTCACCGATGACGGCGACGACGCGGCTGTCCCGCTTCTTCAGCTGGTTGGCCTTGGCGATGCCGTCGGCCCAGCCGAGCACGGTGGACGCGTGGCTGTTCTCGATGACGTCGTGCTCGGACTCGGCCTGCGCGGGGTAACCGGACAGACCGCCCTTCATCTTCAGCCGGGAGAAGTCCTGCCGGCCCGTGAGGAGCTTGTGCACGTAGGACTGGTGGCCCGTGTCCCACAGCACCTTGTCCTTCGGGGACTCGAAGACGCGGTGCAGGGCGATGGTGAGCTCGACCACACCGAGGTTGGGGCCGAGGTGGCCGCCTGTCTTGGAGACGGCGTCGACGAGGAAGGTCCGGATCTCCTCTGCCAGCTGGTCCAGCTCCTCCAGGCTGAGCCGGTCCAGATCGCGCGGTCCCCTGATGCGGGTCAGCAGCGGCACCCGTGCCTCCTTGCAAGTAGAGCTGATCGAGCTGTTGCCGGGCTTGACGAGTCTAATGTTCCGGCTTTGCAGGACACGACAGTGCCCGGCACCTTTGAGGCACCGGGCAACTGTCCGACTCTAAGGCGCGCTACGCGCGGCCCGCGGTCTTCTGTGTCTTCCGCGTGATGGAGTCGATGACCACGGTGGTCAGCAGAACCGCGGCGGTGATCATGTACTTCACCGGCTCCGCGATGGACTCCAGCTGAAGACCGTACTGGATCGACACGATCACCAGCACACCCAGGAGGGCGTTCCAGGTACGACCCCGGCCGCCGAAGAGCGAGGTACCACCGATGACGGCCGCGGCGATCGCGTTCATCAGCAGGTCACCCGTACCGGCGCTCTGGTTGGCGGAGGCGATCTTCGAGGCCAGGAAGAGGCCGCCGATCGCCGCGAACCCGCCGGAGATGGCGAAGACGGAGATGCGCACCGCGGTGACGTTGATACCGGCACGGCGCGAGGCCTCGACGCTGCCACCGAGCGCGAAGATCTTGCGGCCGTAGGCGGTGCGCCGCAGGAGGAAGTCGGTGGCGACCAGGAACGCGAGGAAGATCACGGTGGCCAGCGGCAGGCCCTTGTACTGGTTGTACATGTAGGCACCGGCGAAGGAGACCACGGCCAGCAGGGCGGTGCGCAGGATCGTGTCGCTCAGCGGCCGGGACGGGACACCCGCGGCCTCCCGGCGGCGGTTGCCCAGGAAGGAGCTGATGAAGAACAGCGCGACCACGACGACCGCGAGCCCGTAGGCGGCGGCCACGTCCTCGAAGGTGTACGTGGTGAGCTTGCCGATCAGACCGTCGCTGTCGAGGTTGATCGTGCCGTCCTCGCCCAGCACCTTGAGCATGAAGCCGAGCCAGAACAGCAGACCGGCCAGGGTCACGGCGAAGGCGGGCGCGCCGAGCACCGCGAAGAAGAAGCCGTGCAGCGCGCCGATGGCGGCACCGACGGCGATGGCGACGAGCACGGCGAGCCACTCGGGCCAGCCCTGGTTGACCGTGAGGACGGCCGCGAGGGCGCTGGCCGCGCCACTGACCGAGCCGACCGACAGGTCGATCTCACCGAGCAGCAGCACGAAGACGATGCCCACGGAGATCATGCCCGTGCCGACCATCGTGACCGTGATGTTGCTGATGTTCTGCGCCGAGAGGAACTCGGAGTTCAGGACCTGGAAGATGATGCAGATGATCGCGAGGCCCAGGACGACCGGGAGGGAACCCAGCTCACCGGCCTTCATCTTGCGCTTGAACTCGGTCCAGTAGCCGAGCAGGCCCTGCTCGCGCACCAGCAGGCGCGGGTCGACCGCGGTGACCGCGGCGGCCGCGGCCTCGGGGTTCACGACGGGCGCGTCCGCGCCGGCGTCGGTCTTGTCCACGTTCGCGGAGGTCTTGTCGATGCTCACTTGGAAACCTCCCCGGACGTGCGCGCCGCACGGCGGGTCACGGCGTTGTCGGTGGCGCCGGTGATGGCGGAGATGATCTCCTCCTGCGAGGTCGACTTGACCTCGAAGACGCCGTTGTTGCGGCCGAGGCGCAGAACGGCGACCTTGTCGGCCACCGCCTTCACGTCCGCCATGTTGTGGCTGATGAGGATGACGGCGTGACCGCGCTCGCGCAGGCGCTCCACGAGGTCGAGGACCTGGGCGGTCTGCTCGACACCGAGGGCGGCGGTGGGCTCGTCCAGGATGACCAGCTTGGGGTCGCCGAGCATCGAACGGGCGATGGCCACGGTCTGGCGCTGACCGCCGGAGAGCGAGGCGATCGGGATGCGGACGCTCGGGATGCGGATCGAGAGCGTGGTGAGCAGCTCGCGGGCGCGGCGCTCCATCTCCACCTCGTCCAGGACGCCCCACTTCCTCAGCTCGCGGCCGAGGAACAGGTTGCCGACGACGTCGATGTTGTCGCACAGCGCGAGGTCCTGGTACACCGTCGCGATGCCCAGGGCCTGGGCGTCGTGCGGCCTGCTGATCGAAACAGGCTTGCCGTCCCATTCGATGACGCCCTCATCGATGGGGTGCACGCCGGCGATCGTCTTGACCAGCGTGGACTTTCCGGCTCCGTTGTCGCCCACGAGGGCGACCACCTCACCGGCGTGGATCTCAAGCTCTACGTCGGTGAGCGCCTGAACGGCACCGAATCGCTTGGAGACCCCGCGCAACGCCAGCACGGGCGTAGCGGACACGTGAACCATCTCCTTCGCCGCCTGACCCGGCGGGAGGTTGTGCAGAAGTTTGGGGGAATTCCGTCCGGCGCCCCGCGCCGAGCTTGCGGGGCTGTCCGATGCGCGGGGCGCCGGAGGAGCCTGAGTCAGTCCGTCCGGTCCCGGACGGGCGTTCGGGGTGCGAATGCCCGTGACCGGGAGGGGACTTGGGGACTGCTTAGTTGATGCCGAGCTTGTCGCAGGCGGACTTGTACTTGCCCGTGCAGATGTCGGCGGCCGTGTAGACGCCGTCCTTGATGACGGTGTCCTTGATGTTGTCCTTGGTCAGCGAGGTGACCGGGACCAGGACCGACGCGACGTCCTTGGCGGAGCCGGAGGAGACCTTGTCCTTGGCGACGGAGTCGAGCGACTTGCCCTGGGCGAGGTACACGGCCATCGTGGCGGCGGCGTCGGCCTCGGGGGCGTACGGCTTGTAGACGCTCATGTACTGCTCACCGGAGACGATGCGCTGCACACCGGCCAGCTCGGCGTCCTGGCCGGTGACCGGGACGGAGAGGCCCGCGGCCTTCAGGGCGGTGATGATACCGCCGGCCATGCCGTCGTTCGCGGAGTAGACACCCGCGATCTTGCCCTTGCCGACCGCGGAGATCGCCGACTCCATCTCGGAGTTGGCGTTGTCCGGCGACCACTCCTTGGTGTCGTACTCCTTGGCGATGGTGACCTTGCCGTCGAGGACGGAGTGCGCGCCCTTCTTGAACATGGCGGCGTTCGGGTCCGTCACCGAGCCGTTCACCATGACGATCTTGGAGGACTTGGTGGCCTTGCTGCCCAGCGCCTTCAGCAGGGCCGCGCCCTGGGTCTTGCCGACCTCCTCGTTGTCGAACGAGGTGTAGGCGCTGATCGGGCCCTCGGCGAGGCGGTCGTACGCGACGACCTTGATGCCGGCGTCCACGGCCTTCTGGACGGAGTTCTGGATGGCCTTGGCGTCCACCGCGTCCAGGATCAGGACGTCCACCTTGTTGGTGATCATGGTGTCGACCTGCTGCGCCTGCAGGTTCGCGTCCTGACGGGCGTTGTTGTACTGGAAGTCCGCCTTGTTGTTCGTCAGCTCCATGATCTTCTTCTCGATCAGCGGCTTGTCGAACTTCTCGTAGCGGGCGGTCTTGTTCTCCGGAAGCAGGAGACCGACCTTGATGTTGTCGCCCTTCTTGGCGGACGCCGAGGAAGAGCTGTCGCTGCCCTTGGACTCCTTGGCACTGCCACAGGCGGCCAGCGAAACGGCCATGGCACCAGCAGCAACGGCGAAGGCCGCACGACGCATACGCATGTTCACTCTTTGAAACCTCCCTGACGAGGCCGCGTCGTTGCGGCCGAGGTGGCTGGAAGTCAACTCGGCCACACGTGCGACGTCAAGAAGTAAATCCTTAACGAGATGGCAACGGTGCCATCCGTTCTCTAAGTGAAGGCAGGCGTGGCGGCGGACAGCGAGCCGTTCACGGAGCCGTCCAAAAGGGTCGAATCGCCCATCTCGCTGAGCGCGAGAGCCAGCGCCCCGAGCACCTCCGCACGGCCTCCAAGTGCCCCCGGGAGAACGGACAGTTGGCGCGCCGCACTGGGGATGGCATAGCGGCCGACAGACTCCCTGATGGGCCCGAGAACGAGCTCTCCGGCCTCGGCGAGATCACCGCCCAGGACCACCCGGCTCGGGTTCAGAAGGTTGCAGAGATTGGCCACTCCACTGCCGATATGGCGGCCGACGTCGGCGATCACCCGACGACAGCCCGGGTCTCCGTCCCTGGCCAGCCGTACGACGCCTTCCATCGTCAGGTCGGTGCCATGACTGGACTGGAGCAGCGGGAGCACGTACCGCGCGGCCGCAAAGGTCTCCAGGCAGCCGCGGTTGCCGCAGCGGCAGACCGGGCCGGATTCATCGAGTGTAATATGTCCGATTTCACCTGCGGTGCCACCCGGGCCGCGATAGATCTTCCCGTTGATCACCAGACCTGCGCCGACACCGCTCGCGACCTTGATGTAGGCGAGGTCACGCACGCCCTTGCCGCTGCCCCAGACCAGCTCGCCCAGGGCGCCGAGGTTGGCGTCGTTGTCCACGTGCACGGGCACGCCGAGGCGTTCGCGCATCTCCTCGGCGGGCTTGGTGCCGCCCCAGCCGGGCAGGATCGCGGTGGACCCCAGAGTCCCCGACTCGACGTCGATCGGGCCGGGCACGCCCAGCCCCACTCCCGCCACCTTGGACCGATCCACGCCGGTTGCCGCGACCAGGCGATTGACCAGCTCTTCCGCACGGTCGAAGCCCTGGGTGGCGGACGCGTCGACGTCCAGCGGCTCTGACTCCTCGGCCAGCACCTGGTGCGCGAGGTTCCCGATCGCGACGCGCAGGTGCGTGTGCCCGAAGTCGATGCCGATCACGATGCCGGCGTCCCCGCTCAGCGAGACGCTGCGGGCCCGTCGCCCGCCCGCCGACGTGGGCGTGACCTCTACCGTCCCGCCGTCCTTCAGCTCCCGCACGATGTTGGAGACCGTCGCCGCGGACAGGCCGGTCGTACGCGCGATCTCCGCCTGCGTGAGCGACCCGGCCAGCCGCACGGCCCGTACGACTCGTTCCAGGTTGGCTCGGTGCAGCGACGACTGCGACCCCGGAGTCTCCATCGACCCATCCACTCCCGCCATCGGCCGGGCGGCCCCTGCGCCGCCCGTGGCCCAGGTCACATCTGCGGAACCGGGCCACTTACAAGTTATGAACTCCAAGCTCGGCTGTACGGGTTACCGCAGTCAAGTACTTGACGGAAATCGCTGTCACTTCCGTGGTCCGCCCAGGACACCTCACGGACACGTGAATGCCACCCTGAGCAGGGCGGGAGACCATCCGCACGGGGTTACGGGACAGGGTGCGAGGCGCACCACTCGGCCCCCGCACCGAACCGGCCGGGTCGTTCGGCCCCGGAATCCGGCGTCGGTCCGTGACCGCGCGGTGACCGAAGCCGGATGGACCACAAGCGAATAGCAACCGCGAACGCACGCTGTCACCCGGCCCTGCCCAGTCCGGTAGACCGGATGGCTCGGTGAGGCGGCCGGGGGCAGGCGCGGCGACGTACCAGCAGCGAGACCGCGAGACTCCTGAGAGCTGCAGCCCGCACGGGCCGCGAGGCCGACAGCAGGGTAGGACTCGGGGCCGTGGCGGCGAGACCGCCGCCAGGCCGCGGGCGGCGGAGCGCGAGGGCTCGGGGAGCGGCTCGGGCGGTGGCCCCTGGCTGCAGCCCCGGGTTCGAGGGGTGGGCCCCGTGTGCGCCAGGATGGGGCGGTGCTTCCGGATCGACTGCTGTGGTGCGACCCGCGGCCCCTCCCCCGGTTCAACCGGCAGGAGCCGGTGACCGTGATCGTTCGTGATCCCGGGTTCCACGAGCCGGGGGACGAGGACGACTGTGTGAGGCTCTGGTACGTCTGCCGGGCGCACGGGCGGGCTTATCTGCACCAGGCCTGCGGGGAGGGCCCCCACCTGATCGCGCTGCACTGCGCGGAGCACGGGCCCGAGAACCTGTGGCCGGACCCGCGCATGCTGATGTTTCCGGACGGCTTCACTCCCCCGCTGAGCGAGGCCCAGCTGAGCTGGGCCCGCTCGTGAGGACGCGCCCTACTTCAGCGCGCCCGCGGTCAGGCCCGCGACCACCTGGCGCTGGAAGACGATGTAGGCCGCCAGGACGGGCAGCATCGCCATGACCAGGCCCGCGAAGAGGCCGGACCAGTCGCCCTTGTACCCCTGGCTGACCGCCAGCTGCACCAGGCCCTGGGTGAGGACGCGCTTGTCGGGGTCGGTGTTGAGGACCGTGGGGAGCATGTACTGGTTCCACTGGCCCAGGAAGTTGAAGATCCCCACGCTGATCAGGCCCGGCTTGGCCATCGGCAGCATGATCTGGAAGAACGTACGGGTGTGCGAGGCGCCGTCCACGAAGGCCGCTTCCGCCACCGAGGTCGGCAGCGTGCGGAAGAAGGCGGTCAGGAAGAACACCGTGAACGGCAGCGAGTACGCGATGTAGACCAGGATCAGGCCGTGGATCGTGTTCAGCAGCCCCATGTTGTTCACGACGTAGAACAGCGGGACCAGCGCCAGCATGATCGGGAAGCTCATGCCGCCGATGAAGAGGTAGTAGATGAAGCGGTTCCCCGGGAAGTCGAAACGGGCCAGTACGTAGGCCGCCATCGAGCCGAGCACCAGGGTGCCGATCAGCGAGCCGCCGACCACCAGGATGGTGTTCAGGAAGTAGTCGCTCATGTTGGCCTGGGTCCAGGCTCGCGACCAGTTGTCGAAGTGCAGCTTGGTCGGCAGGGACCAGGGTGAGCCGAAGATGGCGCTGTCGTCCTTGAAGGAGGTCATCACCGCCCACAGCAGCGGCATGACCACCATGATCGCCCACAGGATCAGCATGCCGTGGGAGAAGACGTTGAGGACGCTGCCCTCTTTCTTCCCGGCGGCCGGCTTCGCCGACGGCACGTCGACCTTGGAGACGGTCGCGCCGGACTCGGCCGGCAGCGGAGCGGAGGTCTCGGTCGTCTTCATCGCTTCAGTACTCCAGCCGCTCGCGACGGCCCAGCCGCATCACGATCGCGGCGAACGCGAGCGTGACGACGAGCAGGGCGACGCCGATGGTGGTGGCGTAGGCGGCCTGACCGTCCCGGAACGCCTTCTGGTACACGTACAGGACCATCACGGTGGTCGAGTAGTCGGGACCGCCCGGCCCGGTCGTCATGATCTGTACGACCGCGAACGACTCGGCGCCGAGCGCGAGGATGCCCATGTAGACCCAGCCGGACTGCACCGTGTCCCACAGCAGCGGCAGGGTGACGCGGAAGAACGTGGTGGCGCGGCTCGCGCCGTCCAGCAGCGCCGCCTCGTACAGCTCGGCCGGGATCGACGCCATGCCCGCCGAGAACAGGACCACGAAGAAGCCGACCGTGGACCACACGAGCACCGCCATCACGCACCACAGCGCGAGGCTCGGGTCGCCGAGCCACAGCGGCTGGACGCTGTCGAGGCCGATGCCGCGCAGGAGTGAGTTGATCGCGCCGCTGTCCGGGTTGTACGCGAAGGCGAACAGCAGCGACACGATCGCGATCGACAGGACCTGCGGGAAGAAATAGACGATCTTGTAGAAGGAGGAGCCCCGGACACCCGTGATCACGGGGCCGCCCCTTCTCCGCCGTCCGCCCACATTGATCATGAAGGCGAAGAACAGCGCCAGACCGAGTGTCACCAGTGGCAGCACCAGAGCGAAGATCAGACTGTGCTGCAACGACTTCCAGAAGATGTCGTCGTGGAACATCCTCTCGTAGTTGCCGAAGCCGACCATCTTGAATTCGGGGCTGAGGCCGGTCCAGTCCGTGAACGAGTAGTAGATGGACTGGATGAACGGCCACACCACGAAGAGCGCGTACAGTCCCAGGGGCAGTGCCAGAAACCCCACGATGAACCGGTACTTGCCGTGCTGCATCGCCACTCCGGTGCGGTAAAGGTGCTGGTTACTGGTGCTTGTAGTGCTTGATGGAGCTGTCCTTGGCCGCCTCGTCGGCAAAGCCCTGGATCTTCTTGATGGCCTCCGCCGGGGTGAGCCGGCCGGCCATCATCTCGCCGAGACCGGCCACACCGATCTTCTCCTTCTGCAGCTGCACGTACCAGTCCTGCAGCCGCGGGTTCACCACGTTGGATCCGGCCTTGTCCAGCGCCGCCACACCCGACTTCAGACCCGGGGTGAGGCTGATGCCGCTGGTGCCGCCGTTGTACGCGGTCAGCGACTTCACCTTGGCGGTGAAGTTCTTCGAGGACGCCTCGGAGAGCATGATGCGCAGCTGCTCCATGCCGCCCTCGGCGTTGGCCGCCTTGGCGGGCACCACGAAGGGCTCACCGCCGGAGGCCCAGATGGTGCCGAACGGCATCTTGTCCGAACTGTCGATGCCGGTGGGCGCGGAGACCGCGAGGTTGAAGTCGGCCGGGATGACGTTGGCCGACTCGTTCTCCACCCAGGAGCCGTTCGGGATGAACAGCGCCTTGCCCTTGGCCCAGGCGGTCTGTGACTGGATGTGGTCCAGGCCCGGGGTGCCCTTGAGGATGTAGCCCTTCTTGTAGAGCTCGTAGTAGGCCTCGAAACAGGCCTTGACCGCCGGGTGCTTCCAGGCGTTCGGCTCCAGGTTGTCGATCGCGTCGAGCACCTCGCGGCCGCCGACCTTGCCGATCATCGGGTACAGCGAGAAGGGGATGTAGTACGGGTACTTGCCCGCGTACGTCCAGCCCGCCATGCCCTTCTTCTTGGCCTTGGCGCAGACCGCGAGCATGTCGTCCCAGGTCTCGGGGTACGTCGCGTCCAGGGAGTCGAGGGCCTTCTGCGAGTACCAGACGCCGTAGACGGTGTAGGCGTAGTACAGGATCCAGACCGGCTTGCCGTCGAACTGGCCCATCTCCACGATGCCGGGGCGCAGCGTGTCGCGGACCTTCTTGGCCGGGTCGTCGTACGACGGCGCGTCGAGCAGCGGGGTGAGGTCGGCGAGCTGGTTCTTGCCGACGAGGACGCCCATGTCCATCTGCTCGGCGCCGGAGTTGTCGATGAGGTCCGGCGGGTTGCCCTGGTTGAAGCGGGGCTGCAGGGTGGACTGGATCTTCTGGGTGGCGGAGAACTTCACCGTCGCCTTGGGGAAGTCCTTCTGGTAGATCTTCACGGCGTCCTGGGCGTACTCCTTGCCGAAGCCGCCGTCGAACAGGACGAATTCCATCTTCGCCGTCTCGTTGACGCCGAGCGGGTTCTTCGCGGTCTTCTTGCCGGCCTTCGCCTTGTCCTGGCCGTCGCCGCCGCTGCTCGCGCAGGCGGACAGCAGACCCATACCAGGGGCGGCCACCAGACCGAGCGCGGCCGAACGCTTGATCAGATCGCGGCGGCCGACGCCCTCGCCACCGTGGTGCGCAGTGGATCCCATGCTCAAGTCCTCGCCTTCTCCAGGACTCAGGCGGTGAACCGGATCCTCCCCGGCACCGCTGTCGGGTAGTGCAGGGTCATGCGGGAAACGCCGACAGGTATAGTCCACTTCCCGCCAGCGGAGCAAGATCGAATGCAAGGTTGGCGATGGGTCTTTTCCGAGTTGAGACCTCTCGGAAATATGAGCGACCTGTGGGCGACGCGGCGGAAAAATTGGCGACATAGGCCCCTGAATGCCACACCCAACACCCTTGACATCAAGGGCCACTTGACCACCTACTGGTTCCTGCGCATCGAAGTTGACAACGTTGTCCAGAGCGGGCGCAGGAGGGGAATCCGTAGATGCAGCGCAAGAGGCAGCGGAGAACTCGGCACAGATACGGTCCGGCGGTCGTCCTCACGGCCGCCTTTGTCATGGCCGTCGGCGCGCAGGGCGCCGCGGTCGCCCGGCCGGCCGGGGCCGCGGCCGCCGACCAGGAGTTCGCATCCTCGTTCGAGGCCGGTGACCCGGCGCCGGACTGGCTGAACACCGTCGACACGGCACCGGACGGAAGCAAGCGCTCCGCGGGCGTGGACGGCGGCTACAGCACGGGCATTCCGGGCAATGTCACCGACCATGTGACCGAGGTCCGGGCCAGCGGCGAGAACGACGGCGCGGGCGAGGTGAAGGAGAACCTCGTCGACGGCGAGCCCGGCACCAAGTGGCTGACCTTCCAGCCCACCGGCTGGGTCGAGTTCGACCTGGACAAGCCCATCAAGCTGGTGACGTACGCGCTCACCTCCGCCAACGACTTCGACGAGCGCGACCCGAAGGACTGGACGCTCAGCGGCTCGACGGACGGCAAGGACTGGAAGACCGTCGACACCCGCTCCGGCGAGTCCTTCTCGGAGCGCTTCCAGACGAAGTCGTACGAGCTGGCCGAGCCGGCCGAGTACCAGTTCTTCCGGCTGGACGTGACGGAGAACAACGGCGCCTCGGACATCCTGCAGCTCGCCGACGTGCAGTTCTCGACCGGCGGCGGGGGCGGCCCGGTGCCGCAGGACATGCTGTCGCTGGTCGACAAGGGCCCCAGCGGCTCGCCGACGGCCAAGGCCCGGGCCGGCTTCACCGGCAAGCGGGCCCTGCGCTACGCCGGGCGGCACACGGCGGCCGGCCGGGCGTACTCGTACAACAAGGTCTTCGACGTGAACGTGAAGGTCGCGGCCGACACACAGCTGTCGTACCGCATCTTCCCGTCGATGGCCGACGGCGACCGCGACTACGACGCCACCAACGTCTCCGTGGACCTGGCCTTCACCGACGGCACCTATCTGAGCGACCTGGGCGCGCTGGACCAGCACGGCTTCCCGCTGTCGCCGCGCGGACAGGGCACGGCGAAGGCGCTGTACGTCAACCAGTGGAACGACGTGCTCTCGCGGATCGGTCCGGTCGCGGCCGGCAAGACCGTCGACCGGATCCTGGTGGGCTACGACTCCCCGGGCGGCCCGGCGAAGTTCCGGGGCTGGATAGACGACGTGGCCCTCAGGCCGGTGGCTCCCGAGAAGCCGAAGGCGCATCTGTCGGACTACGCGCTGACCACGCGTGGCACCAACTCCAGCGGCAGCTTCTCGCGAGGCAACGACTTCCCGGCCACGGCCCTCCCCCACGGCTTCAACTTCTGGACGCCGGTGACCAACGCGTCCTCGCTGAGCTGGCTGTACGAGTACGCACGTGCGAACAACGACGACAACCTGCCGACGATCCAGGCGTTCAGCGCGAGCCACGAACCGAGCCCGTGGATGGGCGACCGGCAGACCTTCCAGCTGATGCCGTCCGCCGTGCCCGGCACCCCGGACACCGGCCGTGAGACGCGGGAGCTGGCCTTCCGGCACGAGAACGAGACCGCGCGGCCGTACTACTACGGCGTCAGGTTCGAGAACGGCCTGAAGGCCGAGATAACGCCGACCGACCACGCGGCCGCGCTGCGCTTCACGTACCCCGGCGACGACGCGAGCGTGCTGTTCGACAACGTCACCGAGCAGGCGGGCCTGACCCTGGACAAGGAACACGGGGTCGTCACCGGCTACTCGGACGTGAAGTCGGGCCTCTCCACGGGCGCCACCCGGCTGTTCGTGTACGGCGTCTTCGACAAGCCGGTGACGGACGGCTCCGCCAGTGGGGTCAAGGGCTACCTGCGCTTCGACGCGGGCGCCGACCGCACGGTCACCCTGCGCCTGGCCACCTCGCTGATCAGCATCGACCAGGCGAAGGACAACCTGCGCCAGGAGATCCCCGACGGCACGACCTTCGACACCGTGAAGAAGCAGGCCCAGCGGGCCTGGGACGGGCTGCTCGGCAAGGTCGAGGTGGAGGGCGCGACCCCGGACCAGCTGACCACGCTGTACTCCAGCATGTACCGGCTGTACCTGTACCCGAACTCCGGCTTCGAGAAGGTCGGCGGCAAGGACCAGTACGCCTCGCCCTTCTCCCCCATGCCGGGTCCGGACACCCCGACGCACACCGGCGCGAAGATCGTCGACGGCAAGGTGTACGTCAACAACGGCTTCTGGGACACCTACCGGACCACCTGGCCGGCGTACTCCTTCCTGACGCCTTCTCAGGCCGGTGAGATGGTCGACGGGTTCGTGCAGCAGTACAAGGACGGCGGCTGGACCTCGCGCTGGTCCTCCCCCGGTTACGCCGACCTGATGACCGGCACCTCCTCGGACGTGGCGTTCGCCGACGCGTACGTCAAGGGCGTGAACTTCGACGCGAAGGCGGCGTACGACGCCGCGGTCAAGAACGCGACGGTCGTCCCGCCGTCCTCGGGCGTGGGCCGCAAGGGCATGAGCACCTCGCCGTTCCTCGGGTACACCAGCACCGACACGCACGAGGGTCTGTCCTGGGCGATGGAGGGCTACGTCAACGACTACGGCATCGCGAAGATGGGCGAGGCCCTCTACAAGAAGACCGGCGAGAAGCGCTACCAGGAGGAGTCGCAGTACTTCCTCAACCGCGCCCGGGACTACGTGAACCTCTTCGACCCCAAGGCGGGCTTCTTCCAGGGCCGGGACGCCAAGGGAGCCTGGCGCGTGGACTCCTCGAAGTACGACCCGCGCGTGTGGGGCTACGACTACACGGAGACGAACGGCTGGGGCTACGCCTTCACCGCCCCGCAGGACAGCCGGGGCCTGGCCAACCTGTACGGCGGCCGCACCGGCCTCGCGGACAAGCTCGACGACTACTTCGGCACCCCGGAGACCGCCTCGCCGGACTTCGTCGGCTCCTACGGCGGTGTCATCCACGAGATGACCGAGGCCCGGGACGTCCGGATGGGCATGTACGGCCACTCCAACCAGGTCGCGCACCATGTGATCTACATGTACGACGCGGCCGCCGAGCCCTGGAAGGCGCAGGCGAACGTCCGCGAAGCGCTGTCCCGGCTCTACACCGGCAGCGAGATCGGTCAGGGCTACCACGGCGACGAGGACAACGGCGAGCAGTCGGCCTGGTACCTGTTCTCCTCGCTGGGCTTCTACCCGCTGGTCATGGGCAGCGGCGAGTACGCCATCGGCTCCCCGCTGTTCACGAAGGCGACCGTGCATCTGGAGAACGGCCGGGACCTGGTGATCAAGGCACCGCGCAACAGCGCGCGGAACGTGTACGTGCAGGGTCTGAAGGTCAACGGCCGCCCCTGGACGTCTACCTCGCTCCCCCATTCGCTGCTGGCCAAGGGCGGCGTGCTGGAGTTCTTCATGGGGTCCAGGCCCTCGACCTGGGGCACGGGCAAGAACGCGGCACCGGTGTCCGTCACCCAGGACGACAAGGTGCCGACGCCCCGCGCGGACGTGCTGAAGGGTGACGGCGCCCTGTTCGACGACACGTCGGCGACGAGCGCCACGGTCGCCTCGGTGGACCTGCCGGTCGGCGCCGCCACCCGGGCCGTCCAGTACACCCTGACCTCGTCGGCCGACCACACCAAGGCACCGACCGGCTGGACCCTGCAGGGGTCCGCGGACGGCACGACCTGGAAGACCCTGGACCACCGCTCGGGCGAGTCGTTCACCTGGGACCGCCAGACCCGGGCGTTCACCGTCGCCGCACCGGGCTCGTACGCGAAGTACCGCCTGGTCCTCGACGGCGAGTCGACGCTGGCGGAGGTGGAGCTGCTGGCCTGACCGCGGCACGGCGAAGGGGGCGGGCCCGCTCGGGTCCGCCCCCTCTGTCGTGTGTGCGCTCAGCCGGTGGCGAGGGTGAACACGTGCAGGTCCGTGTTCTCCGGCAGCCGGACGCTCCTGACGGTCCGGCCGGCCGGCGCCGCGAACGGCTTGGTGGCGAAGACGTACGTCGCCACCGGGTCCTTGTCGGCGCCCGCGACGTTGCGGTACGCGGTCCTGGCGACGACCTCGTTGCCGTACTGGACGGTGCCGCCTCCGCCGCCGACGGTCCAGTCGGTGAAGGAGAGGTCGACGGTGTCGGTGGTGCCGTCGGTGTAGGTCACGGTCGCCTTGGTCTGCTGGTTGCCGTTGACCGCGCTGCCGATGAACGACAACCGGGTCGCGGGCTTGCCGAGTTCGATGGTCTGGCCGGTGGCCGAGGCGTTGTCCGGGCGGCCAGCGGGCGAGTTCGGCCAGGTGAAGGCCAGGCCGCCGACCGTGCCCTGCCCGCCCGGGGTGAGGCCGGCCGCGGCGAGGGCCTGGCGGGAGTAGCTCCAGCCGCCGCCGTCGTAGTCGCCCTCGTCGTGCTCGCCCTCGTCGTCGGAGACGCCGGTGTTGTTGTAGGCGGCGAGCAGGGTGCCCGGTGCGGCCACGGTGAGGGAGACCGGCTGCTCGTAGGAGGTGTCGCCGGAGGTGACCTTCACGTCGACGGCGTAGAAGCCCTGGGGGGCGTCCTCGGCCGCGGCCAGGGTGATCTCCTGGGAGCCGTCGGTGACCGTGCCCTCGGCGGGCGTGGCGGTGACACCGGAGGGGGTTTCGACCCGGAAGCGGACCTGCGGGCCGGTGCCGCCGCCGAGTGCGAGGGCGCGGATGCCGATCTTCGTGCGGTCCCCGGGTGCGACCGTGGCGGCGGTGGGGCCGACGCCGATCTGGTACGGCTGCTCGCCCTCCCGGAAGGACGGCGGCGGGGAGGCCGCGCCCCAGGTGCGGTCCGGGGTGGTGGAGAGGGTGTAGTCGAGGCGGCCGCCGTCGCGCACGAAGGAGGCGGGAAGCCAGGGCCGGTCACCGGCCCGCCCGTCGACCTTCAGGGACCGGATGTACGGCGCGTCCGCCGCCGCCCCGGACGCGTGCACGGAGATGTCGTTGCCCTGCGGGCGGTCGATCTCGATGCGCTCGAACAGCGGTGAGGCGAGGACGAGTTCGGCCCGGGAGGGCACCTGCGGGTACATGCCGAGCGCGGAGAAGACGTACCAGGACGACATCGCGCCGAGGTCGTCGTTGCCGGGGATGCCGCCGGGCTCGGTCGACCAGAGCTGCCGCATGGCCGCGCGGACGGTCTCCTGCGCCTTGTAGGGGGCGCCCGCGTAGTCGTACAGGTAGGGCACGTTGACGGACGGCTCGTTGTCCAGCTCGGACTTGGTGCCGCCCTGGCCGGTGAAGGCCCAGCCGCCGTCGCTCGTGTGGAAGAAGTCGTCGAGCCGGGCCAGCGCCTTGTCCGTGCCGCCCATCGCCGCGAACAGGCCCGCCGGGTCGTGCTGGACCATCCAGGTGTACTGGGCGGCCGTGCCCTCCACGAAACCGTTGCCGGTGCCGGGGGTGAAACCGGTGACCCAGCTGCCGTCGGCCTTGCGGTTGGCGATGTAGCCACCGCTCTTGTCCGCCGCGATGTCGAAGTTGTTCTGCCACCACTGGGCACGGCGGGCGAAGGCCGCCGCGGTGTCCTTCTCCCCGGCCGCCGTGGCGAGCTGGGCGAGGGAGAAGTCCGCGGTGGACATCTCCAGGGTCTCGGCGGCGCCGCCCCAGGCGTTGGAGACACTGGGCATGTAGTGCAGCTTGAGGTACTTGTCGAGCGACGGGCGCTGGCCCACCGAAAGCACCGGCTTGCCGGCCGCGGACAGGTCCTGCTGCGTGGGTACGGTCGCCGCCCGGACCAGTGAGTCCAGGGCGCCCCTCAGGTCGAATCCGGTGCCGCCGAAGGCGTGGATGCCGGCCAGCGCGGTGGGCGACGGGTCGCCGTTCATGACGTGGGTGCCGCTCGCGCCGTGCAGCCAGCGGTCCCAGACCCCGCCGTTCTGGCCGGCGAGTTCGTACAGCGACTGGGCGATGTCGGACCCGGTGCGCGGGTCGAGGAGGGTGAGCAGCTGCACCTGGTCGCGGTAGACGTCCCAGCCGGAGAAGGTGCCGTACTGCGCGTGACGGCGACGGTCGACGGTGTGCGGCCGGCCGTCCGCACCACGGTATCTGCGGTCGGCGTCGCTGATGACGTTCGGATGCAGCAGGGAGTGGTACAGCGCCGTGTAGAAGGTGGTGCGTTCGGCGTCGGTCCCGCCGCCGACCCGGACCGCGTCCAGCCGGTCGCGCCAGGCCCGGCGCGCCGCGTCCGCGACGGCGTCGAAGGAGCGGCCCGCCGGGTTCTCCGCGGCGAGGTTCGCCTCGGCGCCCGCCTGGCTGACGTAGGAGATGCCGACCTTGACGTTCACCGGGCCGGTGCCCTGCGCGAACTGCACATACGCTCCGGCGCCCATGCCCGCGACCGGCCGGCCCCCGTGCGAGAAGCCGCCCGTGCCGCCCGAGGCCTGCCGGGAGCCGGGGCTCAGCCTGTCGTCCTGCCAGGTGCCGGTGGCCGTGAAGGCCCGGTCGAACCGGGCGGTGAAGTACAGCGTGTAGTAGGAGCGCCGGCCCTCGGGGTCGAGGTAGCCGCAGAAGTTCCCGGAGGTGACGGAGCCGGAGACGGTGCGGGTAGCCGGGTCGACGGTGACCGTCGAGTCGGCCGAGCCCACCTCGGAGTTGGCGGTGCGCACGAGCAGCGAGGCGGGCTTGTCCGCCGGGTAGGTGAAGCGGGCCGAGCCGGTACGGGTGGTCGCGGTGAGGTCGGCGGTGACGCCGGAGGCGAGGCCCACCTTGTAGTGGCCGGGCTCGGCGGTCTCGTCGGCGTGGCGGAAGTCCGACGCGTAGACGGCGTCCTTGGTGTCGCTCGCCGGGGAGGACGTGACGTCGCCCGCGTACGGGAAGAGCGGGATGTCACCGCTGCCGCCCGCGCAGCCGGTGCCGGACATGTGTGTCAGGCCGAAGCCGCGGATGCGGGTGGCGTCGTACTGGTAGCCGCCGGGAGCGGCGGTGCGGACGGCGTCGCCTCTGGTGTTCTCCGGGCTGAAGGAGAACATGCCGAACGGTACGACGGCGCCCGGGAAGACGTTCCCGCCGTTCCTGGTGCCGATCAGCGGATCCACGTAGGGGGTCGGGTCCTTGACGAGAGCGGGGGGAGCTGCGGTCGCCGCGAGGGCGGGGGTGGCACCGCCGGTCGCGAGCACCGCGGCCAGCAGCAGGGACGTGGGACTGAATCGCATGACGCGGCCCTTCCTCCAAACGGACGGGTCGCGCACCACAGGTCGCACAAGCCGCAGGGACAGTAACGTGCGCCACCGGTAACACGGAAGACCGCGTACACCCCGGCAGGCACGCGCCTGGATCACTCGGTCGGGCTACCTCAAGTAGCTTGACATCGTTGTCGGTTGAGGCGGTAAAGTCATGTACAGACCATAGACAACGTTGTCGCGCCCCACCCGGCAGAGGCCCGCCCACGGTCTCGCCGCCACAAGCCAGCACCACCCGGGCAGGGATCACCCCCCTCGCCTGCCCGGCTCGCGGGCCCGGTGCGCACGGCCACCGGGTCCGCCCAGAGCAGCCCAGGACGGAGGCTCCGCCACGGACGGGTGCGGCGAGTGCTCGCACTTCGGGAGGCCGGCGTCGATTTGTCGCAGGCATGCGCATCTACCTACGGGTGGTCTCGGACGTACCGTAGGAAGGCAGGGCGGGAGCGTCCGCGCGATCCGGGCGGGTTCCGGTCCACCCGGGCCGCGCCAGGGCCCTCGGGACCCATGGGAGCGCTCCCATCCCTGCGCATGAAGCGAGCGCGCACGGCGTCGGGTGCACATGCCCGCCGCCGGCGACGTGACACACGGACCGGCATACCGGCCGGAATGTGACGTCCATCGCTTGGACCAGCCGTAGTCACCCGGAAAGGCCGGTGCTAGAAATATCGCATGTGGGACCTTTTGGCCCGATTCAGGCATCTCTCAAGGCGTGCAGTGGTCGGCAAGAGCCCCCGTAGCGTCGCCGGGCAGGTCTTCGTCCTCCAGGTGGCGCTGGTGGTGGTCCTTGTGGTCTGCGCCGTCTTCGCCCTTGTCCTGCAGTCGGAGCGTGACACCAGCACGGAGGCCAAGCGGCGGTCCATCGCCGTCGCGCAGACGTTCGCGCACTCGCCCGGCGTCCTCCAGGCCCTGCAGACCACCGATCCGTCGAAGGTGCTCCAGCCGCTCACCGAGGCGGGGCGCAAGAGCGCGGGCGTCGACTTCATCGTCGTCATGGACACCAAGGGGATCCGCTACACCCATCCGATTCCGAGCAAGATCGGCCATCGGTTCGTGGGCCAGATCGCACCGTCCCTGGCCGGGAAGGTCTACACCGAGAGCGTCCACGGCCCCCTCGGCCACGAGGTGCAGGCGACCGTGCCGATAAAGGACGACCACGGCAAGGTGGTCGCCCTCGTCTCCGCCGGTCTGAAGGTCAAGAACGTGACCAGCGAGGTGAACCGGCAGCTGCCGATCATCCTGGCCGCCGGGGCCGGAGCGCTCGTGGTGTCGACCGGCGGGACGGCCCTGGTCGGCAGACGGCTGCGACGCCAGACCCACGCCCTGGCTCCGGCCGAGATGACCCGGATGTACGAGCACCACGACACGGTGCTGCACTCGGTGCGGGAAGGCGTGCTGATCGTCGCCGAGGGCGGGCATCTGCTGCTGGCCAACGACGAGGCCAGGCGGCTGCTGGAGCTGCCCCACGAGGCCGACGGGCGCAATGTGCGGGAGCTGTCGGTCCTCGACCCGGAGATGGTGGAGCTGCTGGTCTCCGGGCGCGAGGCCACCGACGAGGTGCACTTCGCCGGGGGACGGCTGCTGGCGGTCAACCAGCGCCCGACGGACCGCGCCGGAGGCCCCGGGGGAACCGTGGTGACGCTCCGGGACTCCACCGAGCTGCAGGCGGTGTCCGGCAGGGCGGAGGCCGCCCGGGAGCGGCTGGAGCTGCTGTACGACGCGGGACTGGGTGTCGGCACCACCCTCGACGTGGTCCGCACGGCCGAGGAGCTGGCGCAGCTCGCCGTCCCGCGCTTCGCCGACTTCGTCACCGTGGACGTGGCCGACGCCGTGCTGCACGGAGAGGAGCCGGCCCGCACGGCGACGGACATGCGGCGCGTCGCCGTGAACGGCATCCGGGACGACCACCCGCTGTACGAGAAGGGCCGGCTGATCGACTTCCTGCCCTCCACCCCGCAGGCGCGCGGCTACGGCGCCGGCCGCTCCGAGCTGGTGACCGACCTGTCGTCCGCGGTGGGCTGGCAGGCGCAGGACCCGGAGCGGGCCCAGAAGATCATCGACTTCGGCATCCACACGCTCATCGCCGCCCCGATCAAGGCCCGCGGTTCCGTGCTGGGCATGGTCAACTTCTGGCGGTCCAAGCGGGACGCCTTCGACGAGGAGGAGCTGTCGCTCGCCGAGGAGCTGGTGGCCCGGGCCGCGGTCAGCATCGACAACGCCCGCCGGTACACCCGCGAGCACGCGCTGGCGGTCACCCTCCAGCGCAGTCTGCTGCCGCGGGCGCTGCCCGAGCAGAGCGCCCTCGAGGTCGGCTACCGCTACCTCCCGGCCCAGTCGGGTGTGAGCGGCGACTGGTTCGACGTGATCCCGCTGCCGGGGAGCCGGGTGGCGCTGGCCGTCGGTGACGTGGTCGGGCACGGTCTGCACGCGGCCGCGACGATGGGCCGGCTGCGGACCGCGGTGCACAACTTCTCCACGCTCGACCTGCCGCCCGACGAGCTACTCAGCCATCTGGACGATCTGGTGGGCCGCATCGACCAGGACGAGTCGGCGTGCGCGGAGTCGGCCGGGGAGATCGTCGGCGCCACCTGTCTGTACGCGATCTACGACCCGGTGACACGCCGCTGTGTCATGTCGCGGGCCGGGCACCTGGCGCCCGCGCTGGTCCACCCCGACGGCAGCGTCACCTACCCCGACCTGCCGGGCGGTCCGCCGCTGGGCCTCGGCGGCATGCCGTTCCGGACGGCCGAGCTGGAGCTGGCCGAGGGCACCCAGCTCGTCCTCTACACCGACGGGCTCATCGAGGACCGCAGCCGCGACCTGGACGTGGGCATGGAGCTGCTGCGCCAGGCGCTGGCGGGGCACCCCGACCGGACGCCGGAGGACAGCTGCCAGGCGGTGCTGGACGAGCTGCTGCCCGAGCGGCCCAAGGACGACGTCGCCCTGCTCATCGCCCGCACCCGGGCGCTGCCGCCCGAGAACGTGGCCGACTGGGACGTGCCGCGCGATCCGGCCGCCGTCTCGGGGATGCGTGGCGCCGTGTCCGAGAAGCTGGAGGAGTGGGGCCTGGCCGAGCTGGGCTTCGGCATGGAACTGGTGCTGAGCGAGCTGATCACCAACGCCATCCGCTACGGCTCCGACCCGATCCACGTCCGGCTGATCCGTGACCGCACCCTGGTCTGCGAGGTGGCCGACGGCAGCAGCACCTCGCCGCATCTGCGCTACGCCGCGACCACCGACGAGGGCGGCCGGGGTCTGTTCCTGGTCTCGCAGATGACCGAGCGCTGGGGCACCCGGTACACCCCCCAGGGCAAGGTGATCTGGGCCGAGGTGGCGCTGCCGGACTTCACGGAGCTCTTCGAGGAGTGAGGGGCTCGCGGCGCAGCGGCCGAGCGGCCGCGGGGAGATCGACCGTGAACTCGGTCCGGCCCGGGGCGCTGGTCACGCTGATGCCGCCGCCGTGTGCCGCCGTGATCCCCGCGGCGATCGCGAGCCCGAGGCCCGAGCCGCCCTGGGAGCCCGGCGCCCGGGAGCGTGAGGTGTCGGCCCGGGTGAAGCGTTCGAAGACGGTCGGCAGCAGCTCGGGCGGGATTCCGGGACCGTCGTCGCGCACGCGGATCCGGTGGCGGCCCGCGGTGGCCTCGACGGCGGCGGTGACCGTCGTACCGGGCGGGGTGTGCGTGCGGGCGTTGGCCAGCAGGTGAGCCACCGCCTGGTGCAGCCGGGCCGCGTCCCCGGTGACCGGCGCCGGAGTGTCCGGGCGCAGTTCCAGCCGCCAGATGTGATCGGCGCCGGCCGCCCGGGCGTCCCACACGGCCTCGGCGACCACCGCGGCGAGGTCCACCTCGGCGCTCTGCGGCGGGCGTCCCTCGTCGAGGCGGGCGAGCAGCAGCAGGTTCTCGACCAGGTCCGTCATGCGGGCCGACTCGGCGAGGACGCGGCGCCAGGCGAGGTCGGGGGCGACGCGGTTCATCAGCTCCGCGTACCCGGCGATGGAGGTGAGCGGGGTGCGCAGTTCGTGCCCGGCGTCGGAGACGAAGCGGCGCATGCGTTCCTCGCCGCGCCGGCGCTCGGCGAGCGAGCCCTCGACATGGTCGATCATCCGGTTGAGGGCGGCGCCGACCTGGCCGGCCTCGCTGGCGGGGTCGGTGTCGCGTTCGGGCACCCGCGGCAGCGCGGTGACGTGGCCGTGTCCCAGCGTGACCCGGGAGACCTCCACGGCGGTGGCGGCGACCCGGTCGAGCGGGCGCAGCTGTCTGCGGATGACGGCCGCGCAGACACCGCCGGCCAGCGCGAGTCCGGCGGCCCCGACGATCGCCTCGATCTCGACCAGCCGGCCCAGCGTGGCCCGGACGTCGTCCATGGGCAGGCCGGTGAGGACGCGGATGCCGCTCGCGTCGAGGGTGGTGACGCGGTAGGTGCCGAGTCCGGGCACCGTCCGGGTGTGCACCGAGCCGTCGGCCCGGATGCCGCTGAGGGCGGCACGCTGGGCGGGGGTGAGGGTGCGCGGGGCCGCGTCCCGGGTGACGACCGCTGCGGAGACGAGGTGCCCGGCGGCGTCCGGCCGCGCGGCGAGCAGCCCCTCGGTGTGGCCGCCCTCCCGGAGGAAGGCGAGGCCGGCGGGGAGTTCGGGGTGGAGTGCGGCCCCGTCCACGCTGCGTTCGGCCGCGGCGTTCACGCGGTCGTCCAGGGTGGCCATGAGATAGGCGCGCTGGGCGAGGACGGTGGTGAGGGCGAGCGCGGCGCACACACCCACGAGGGTGACGGTGACGAGGACCAGCAGGCGTGTGCGCAGCGAGCGGGCCCACGGGCGGCGGCTCATGTACCGATCCTGTCCCGGTCCGCTGGGGGAAGCCTGTGTTCCGTCTGAGGGTGGGTGATGACCTTCGCGACGCCACTCGTGACGCCCCTCGCCGTGCCCGGCCAGGACACGGGGACACGGCGAAGGGCCGCACCCCCGTCACCGGGGATGCGGCCCTGTACCGCTGTGCGCTGCCGCTTACTTACGGATCAGGTTGCGCAGCACGTACTGCATGATGCCGCCGTTGCGGTAGTAGTCGGCCTCACCGGGGGTGTCGATGCGGACGACCGCGTCGAACTCGACGCCCGTGTCGGTGGTGACCTTGACCGTGCGCGGGGTGGTGCCGTTGTTGAGCTCCTCGACACCGGTGAAGGAGAAGGACTCCTCGCCGGTCAGGCCGAGGGACTCGGCGGACTGGCCCTCCGGGAACTGCAGCGGGAGGACGCCCATGCCGATGAGGTTCGAGCGGTGGATGCGCTCGTACGACTCGGCGATGACGGCCTTGACGCCGAGCAGCGCGGTGCCCTTGGCGGCCCAGTCGCGGGACGAGCCGGAGCCGTACTCCTTGCCGGCCAGGATGGCCAGCGGGATGCCCTGCTCGATGTAGTTGCGGGAGGCGTCGTAGATGAACGACACCGGAGCGTCCGCCTGGGTGAAGTCGCGGGTGTAGCCGCCCTCGGTGCCCGGCGCGATCTGGTTGCGCAGGCGGATGTTGGCGAACGTACCGCGGATCATGACCTCGTGGTTGCCTCGGCGGGAGCCGTAGGAGTTGAAGTCACGACGCTCGACACCGTGCTCGGTCAGGTACTTGCCCGCCGGGGTGTCGGCCTTGATGGCGCCGGCCGGGGAGATGTGGTCGGTGGTGACCGAGTCGCCCAGCTTGGCGAGCACGCGGGCACCGGTGATGTCGGTGACCGGGGCCGGCTCCATGCCCATGCCCTCGAAGTACGGGGGCTTGCGGACGTAGGTCGACTCGGGGTCCCACTCGAAGGTGTTGCCGGTCGGGATCGGCAGGGACTGCCACTGGGCGTCGCCCGCGAAGACGTCCTGGTAGGACTTGTTGAACATGTCCTCGCCGATGGCGTTCGCCACGACGTCGTTGACCTCGGCCTCGGTCGGCCAGATGTCGGTCAGGTAGACCGGCTTGCCGTCCTGGTCGGTGCCGAGGGCGTCCTTGGTGATGTCCACCTTCATGGAGCCCGCGATGGCGTACGCGACGACCAGCGGCGGGGAGGCCAGGTAGTTCATCTTGACGTCGGGGTTGATACGGCCCTCGAAGTTCCGGTTGCCGGAGAGGACCGAGGTGACCGCGAGGTCGTGGTCGTTGACGGCCTTGGAGACCTCCTCCGGCAGCGGGCCGGAGTTGCCGATGCAGGTGGTGCAGCCGTAGCCGACGAGGTTGAAGCCGACCTTGTCGAGGTACGGGGTCAGGCCCGCCTTGTCGAAGTAGTCGGTGACGACCTTCGAGCCCGGGGCGAGGGTGGTCTTGACCCACGGCTTGCGGGTCAGGCCCTTCTCGACCGCCTTCTTGGCCACCAGGGCGGCGGCGACCATGACGTACGGGTTCGAGGTGTTGGTGCAGGAGGTGATGGCCGCGACCGTCACCGCACCGTGGTCGATGGTGTAGGTCGTGCCGTCGGGGGCCGTGACCTGGACCGGGTTGGACGGGGCGCCGTTCGGGTGGACGGCCGGGGCGTCGGAGGCCGGGAAGGACTCCTCACCCGCCTCGTCGGCGGTGGTGACGTAGTTCAGGACGTCGGTCTTGAACTGCTCGGCGGCGTTGGCGAGGACGATGCGGTCCTGCGGACGCTTCGGGCCGGCGATCGACGGGACGACCGTCGACAGGTCGAGCTCCAGCTTCTCGGAGAAGTCCGGCTCGGCCTGCGGGTCCAGCCAGAGGCCCTGCTCCTTGGCGTAGGCCTCGACGAGCGCGACCTGCTGGTCGCTGCGGCCGGTCAGACGCAGGTACTTCAGGGTCTCGTCGTCGATCGGGAAGATCGCTGCGGTGGAGCCGAACTCCGGCGACATGTTGCCGATGGTGGCGCGGTTGGCGAGGGAGGTGGCGGCCACGCCCTCGCCGTAGAACTCGACGAACTTGCCGACGACACCGTGCTTGCGGAGCATCTCGGTGATGGTCAGCACGAGGTCCGTGGCGGTGGTGCCGGCGGGCAGCTCACCGGTCAGCTTGAAGCCGACGACGCGCGGGATGAGCATGGAGACCGGCTGGCCGAGCATGGCGGCCTCGGCCTCGATGCCGCCGACGCCCCAGCCCAGCACACCGAGGCCGTTGACCATCGTGGTGTGCGAGTCGGTGCCGACGAGGGTGTCGGGGTAGGCCTGGCCGTTACGGACCATGACCGTACGGGCCAGGTGCTCGATGTTGACCTGGTGGACGATGCCGGTGCCCGGCGGGACGACCTTGAACTCGTCGAAGGCGGTCTGGCCCCAGCGCAGGAACTGGTAGCGCTCCTTGTTGCGGCCGTACTCCAGCTCGACGTTCTGCTTGAAGGCGTCGTTGGTGCCGAACTTGTCGGCGATGACGGAGTGGTCGATGACCAGCTCGGCGGGGGCCAGCGGGTTGATCTTCGCCGGGTCGCCGCCCAGTTCCTTCACGGCCTCACGCATGGTCGCGAGGTCCACGACACAGGGAACACCGGTGAAGTCCTGCATGATCACGCGGGCCGGCGTGAACTGGATCTCCTGCGAGGGCTGGGCCTGCGAGTCCCAGCCGCCGAGGGCGCGGATGTGGTCGGCGGTGATGTTCGCGCCGTCCTCCGTGCGGAGCAGGTTCTCCAGCAGGACCTTCAGGCTGTAGGGAAGGCGGGCGGAGCCCTCGACCTTGTCCAGCCGGAAGATCTCGTACGACTCGTCGCCCACCTGCAGCGTGCTGCGGGCGTCGAAGCTGTTCGCCGACACGACAGTCTCCTTCATTGATGTGCGCGTACCACCGCAATCCTGCCGCCACGTCGTCTTGGCCGATCCGCTAAGGTAAGGCTAAGTTAGGTAACCCTTACTGGGGTGACGGCTGCGGTGCGCCTCGGCAGATATCTCGATGTCGAGATAACTCTAGTACATGGGGGCTGGCAGGTCATGTCCGGCCGGGCCCGGCCCTGCCGTTTTTCGGTGGCGTCGGCCACAGGGCGATGGACGAAGATCGCCACATGCCACTCGATACCGCACTGATCGGCCACTGGGACAGCTCCCCCTTCGACTACGGAGTGATGGAGGCGTCGGAGCTGGCGTTCCTCGACGACGGGCGGGGCACCGGCACACTGGCCAACGCCCTGGGCGAGGACGTCACGGAGTTCGCGTGGCACTGCCCCGAGCCGGGAGTGCTGGAGGTGCGCGACGAGTACGGCGGCGTCGAACGGGTCCGCTACACCGTCGCGCCCGCCCTGCCGGTGTACGCGACGGATCCCGTGCCGGCGGTCCGCTTCGAGCCGGCGCTCTTCTTCGCCCACGAGTACGCGAGGATTTGTGCTGCAACCGTGTGATTGTTTGCGAAACCGGGACAGTGGGTGAGTATCGGAAGAATCCCCTGCATCATCCCATATCACCCCCATTTTCGCTGGTCATTGACGCCCCGTCACCCGAATGGACCCCCCAACAGGCGCCATCTCATATCTGAGATAACCTCAACCTCATGGCAGACGACTACCTCGTACGCATCGGCAAGCTCATCCGTGATGCCCGGCAACACCGTGGCTGGACACAGACGCAGCTCGCGGAGGCGCTCGGCACCAGCCAGAGCGCCGTCAATCGCATCGAGCGCGGGAACCAGAACATCAGCCTTGAGATGATCGCCCGCATCGGTGAGGCCCTCGACAGCGAGATCGTGTCCCTGGGCTACGCGGGTCCGATGCATCTGCGGGTGGTCGGCGGCCGTCGGCTCTCCGGCGCCATCGACGTGAAGACCAGCAAGAACGCGTGCGTCGCCCTGCTGTGCGCCTCGCTGCTGAACAAGGGGCGCACGGTGCTGCGCCGGGTGGCCCGGATCGAGGAGGTGTACCGCCTGCTGGAGGTGCTCAACTCCATCGGCGTGCGCACCCGCTGGATCAACGACGGGGTCGACCTGGAACTGGTGCCGCCGGCCGAGCTGGAGATGGCGGCGATCGACGCGGAGGCGGCCGTCCGCACCCGCTCGATCATCATGTTCCTGGGCCCGCTGCTGCACCGCATGGACGCCTTCAAGCTGCCGTACGCCGGTGGTTGCGACCTCGGCACGCGGACCATCGAGCCGCACATGATCGCGCTGCGCCGGTTCGGTCTGGACATCGCGGCCACCGAGGGCCAGTACCACGCGCAGGTCGACCGGACGGTCCGCCCCGACCGTCCGATCGTGCTCACCGAGCGCGGCGACACCGTGACCGAGAACGCGCTGCTGGCCGCCGCCCGGCACGACGGTGTGACGGTCATCCGCAACGCTTCCTCCAACTACATGGTCCAGGACCTCTGCTTCTTCCTGGAGGCGCTGGGCGTCAAGGTCGAGGGCATCGGCACCACCACGCTCACCGTCCACGGCGTGCCGAACATCGACGTCGACGTCGACTACTCCCCCTCCGAGGACCCGGTCGAGGCGATGAGCCTGCTGGCCGCCGCGGTCGTCACGGAGTCGGAACTGACCGTCCGCCGCGTCCCCATCGAGTTCCTGGAGATCGAGCTGGCGGTCCTGGAGGAGATGGGCCTCGACCACGACCGCAGCCCCGAGTACTTCGCGGACAACGGCCGTACGCGCCTCGTGGACCTGACGGTCCGGCCCTCCAAGCTGGAGGCGCCCATCGACAAGATCCACCCGATGCCCTTCCCGGGCCTGAACATCGACAACGTCCCCTTCTTCGCGGCCATCGCCGCGGTCGCGCAGGGCCAGACGCTGATCCACGACTGGGTCTACGACAACCGAGCGATCTACCTGACCGACCTCAACCGCCTCGGCGGCCGCCTCCAGCTCCTGGACCCGCACCGCGTCCTGGTCGAGGGCCCGACCCGCTGGCGCGCCGCGGAGATGATGTGCCCGCCCGCCCTGCGGCCCGCCGTGGTCGTCCTGCTGGCGATGATGGCGGCCGAGGGCACGTCGGTGCTGCGCAACGTGTACGTCATCAACCGGGGTTACGAGGACCTCGCGGAGCGCCTGAACTCGATCGGGGCGCAGATCGAGATCTTCCGGGACATCTGACCGCCCCCTCGCAGCATGCCGTCGCGCCCCTGCCGGACCTGCACCGATACAGGCCTGGCAGGGGACGTCGTAGGGGATCGGTCAGCCCTGGAACACCTGGGCCATGGCCAACCCCTGCCCGGCGGCGAGCCGGTAGGTGCCGCGCAGCTCCTCCAGACAATCCCTCAGGTCTTCCACGTAACCGTCGGGGATCCCGCCTCGAATCATCGGTGACAGCACCGTCGGCGCCGCGCGCATCACTTCGTCCAGGTCGACTCCGGAAAGAGCGTTGTCCACCTGGAGCACTTCATCCGGAGTGAGGGACAGGCACACCGTCCCCACACCGTCGTCACCCAGCAGAGTTCCGCCCGAGATCATCAGCTCCGCCAGGTCTCCGACGTTCGCGCGCTCCAGCAGGCGCTGGAGAACATCTCCTTCTTCCCCCAGGTCGCAAAGGGGAACTGAGGGGTCGTTCTCTGACTGCTCTTCGACGTCATAAAACCGCGAGATGACCGCGTCGAAGCCGTCGGTGATTTCCCCCTCCGAAAGAGGGAAGAGGGAGATGTTCATAACTCTGCGGAACCTTTCGGCTGGATGGAACTCAGTAGCTTAGCAGCGGGCTCGAGAGCCCTGGAAGCACCGGAGACGTGTCCGAGCCGCCGTAGTCCCACGGGCTCTTCGACCAGTCGTGGTTGGTCACGTTGTCGTGATACCACTCCTTCCAGTCGTCCCACCCGTCCGACAGCTTCTTGTACCACGGCTCCTTTTCGTGGACGGGCACCTTGACCGGAGGTGGATTTCTGTCGGGCCCTCCGTCACGGTTGGTGCGTTTCGTCTTGTAGGTGATGACACCTTCGCTCTTCACCGACGGAAATGCGTCCACCCATTCGTTCGGCTTGAAGAGGTTGGGCCCTGCGAGCGGCGTCATGTCGAAGCCGATCTTCACCGTCATTTGTTTGGTCTTCGGGTTGCTGTCCAGCTTTTCCTGCAGGGCCTTCACATATTTCTTGACCTCTGCGTCACCGTCGATCTCGACCTTTCCGCCGAAATTCTTCACGTCCCAGATGTAGACGGTGTCGGTCGTCCAGTAGGCGAGGTCGATCCAGCCGTTCTTGTACTTCTTTCCTGCCTTGACGCGGACGTGGTTCTCGGAGTCCCGGAATCCCTTGGTCTGCTGAAGGTCGACGTAGACCTTCCCGCGGCCCCTGGGCTGCACGAGGTTCAACCACACCTGGTACATGATGATCGTGGTGTCGTGTGCCTTGGTGTACCGCTCCTTGATGATCTGGTCCCTGCGCTTCTTCTCCTGCTGGGCGTGCAGGGACTCTTCCTTCACCAGGTCGCGCAGGCCGGTCGGGTCACTCTGCGAGACCGGGCTGTTGTGGCTGTAGGCGTAGCCGTTGATCTGCAGCGGGTCGGCGACGTCCACCACCGGGTCCGCTGACAGGAAGCGACCGGAGTTCTGGTCGTACTCGCGGGCACCGATGTGCGTGATCCCGGTGGCGTCGTCGATACCCACCCCGAGGTAGCTGCGCTTGTTGGGCCAGAAGGCCGGCTTGGCGCCTCGGGTCTCGCCGTAGGGCTTGAACGCGCGGCGGGTGACCGGCTGGGTCGCCGAGAGTTCGATGCTGGTGGTCGCCGTGCCCACCTGGTCGGCGATCAGCACGTTCAGCTTGTGGCCCGTCGTGGAGCCGTTCACCGTGGAGCGGACGACCGTGGGGGCTCCGGCCTGCTGATATGCGCGCGAGGCGCGGACGATCGTGCCGGACGCGTCCGTGGTCAGTTCCGTCTCGCCCAGGTACAGGGTCGAGCCGGACGAGGACTTCTCCAGCAGGCGGTTGCCGTCAGCGTCGTAGACGTACGTCGTCTTCTTGCCGTCGTCGGTGATGGAGTCGAGCCTGTTGTCGGGGGTCCAGACGAGATTCTGCGTGGTGTTCGCGAGATCGCGGACCAGGGTGTTGCCGCTGTCGTCGTAGGTGTACTGGCTGCCCTTGCCGGACGGGCTCGACGTGATGCTCGTGACCGTGTGCGGCTGCTTCAGGTAGGACGGCGTGGTGCCGTTCGCGGCGACCGTCTTGCCGTAGCGGTAGATGTAGGACACGTTCTTCGACGCGTCGGCCGTGTCGTAGTCGGTCATGGTGGCGCGGTTGCCGAGCCAGTCGAAGGTGAAGGACTGACGGTAGGCGGTGGCGCCGGTCGAGACCGTGGTGGCGTCAGGAGCCGCGTTCGCCAGGCCCGCGGACAGCGCGCTGTCCGGGCTGGTGGTGTCGCCGGCCTCGTCCGGGGCGTCGGCGACGGGCCCGGAGGAGGCGGCGTAGTCGTCGCGGTAGCCCCACGTGGCGCCGCCCGCCGCCTTGCAGCCGGTGCCGTTGCCGCCGGGTGTGAGGTTCGACGTCCAGGCGTGGACCAGCTCACCGAGCACGTCATAGGTGAAGCACTGGTTGTCCCAGGTGTCGCCGCTCGCATCGCCGAGCTTGCGAGCGTTGGAGGTGATGGTGCCGGAGACGTCGTAGGAGTAGTAGCTGTCGGTGGTGTGCCGGGGGCCGACGCTCTCCAGGTCGGTGACCGTGCGCTGGAGACGGCCCGTGTGCGGGTCGATGAAGTTGGTCGTCCAGACCCGGGACGGCTGGGATCCGGACACGACCCGCAGGGGCTCGCCGTACGGCGAGTACGTGACGTCGGCGGTGTACCAGGTCAGGCCCGAGGTCGACTCCGCCAGGCCGTCGGAGTCGTAGCGGGTGACGACCTTCTCCTTGGCCAGCCCGCCGGCGGCGGGCAGCGTGACGCTCTGCCGCTTGCCGGTGGGCGTGTAGGAGTACGCGTAGGAGTAGGTGCCGGCCAGGCCGGTGGTCATCGAGTTGGCCGGGATGACCGTCTCGGCGCCGGTGGGGTTGTAGTTGGCGTCGTAGCCGGTGACGCGGTTGACGTAGTCGCCGCTGTCGGTGTGCCGGATGGAGCCGGCCAGCTTGCCGATGCCGCCAGGTGCGTCGTCGTAGGTGTACTCCCTGACCGGAGTGGACGTGGCCGAGCCCTCCCGGACGAACCGCACCCGGCCGAGCGGGTCGTATTCCGTGAACGTCTCCTGCAGACGGCCGTTCCGGGTCCGGTTGGGACGGTCCGCGTCGTCGTACCAGGTACGCGTGGTTCCGGTGTCGGGGTCGGTCGCGGAGGTGAGCCGGCCGCGGGCGTCGTAGGTGTACGACCAGACGTTGCCCGCAGGGTCGGTCACCGTGCTGCGGTTGCCCCGGGCGTCGTACGCGTAGCGCGTCGAGCGGCCGGCCTCGGCGGTCGAGGAGCCCGTGCTGTAGTGCTTGACGGAGGTGACCCGGCCGAGAGCGTCGAAGGACGTGAGAGTGGTGGGCGTCGTGGAGCCCGGCGGGTTCACCCAGGTGCTGGTGAAGTTGTGGTCGGTGTAGGTGGCGTACTTGTAGTCGCCGGCCTGGTAGACCGAAGCGCGCACCTCACGCTCCATGCCGTCGTAGCGGTGCTTGACGTAGCTGGGGATCGCCGCCTTGGAGCGGGAGGCGAACAGATTCGTCTCCGGGTCCCCCGCGGCGAGATAGGGGTTGGTCCCCTCGTCGACCAGGCCGTGGTCGTCGTAGGTCGTGTCCACGACGATCCGGCCGGGGCCGTGCGCCTCGCTCTGCGTCTGGACCACTCGCAGCAGGCCGTCGTAGAGGGTGACCTGGCCGGCGTAGCTGCCGTCGTCCTTGAGCTTCTTGAAGGTGACGGCGGCGGGCCGGTTCTCCTTGCTCGTGGCGACGGCCGGCTGGTAGTCGATCACGACGTCGGGTGACTGGTTCCCGGAGGAACGGGCGGCGGACCATCCCCTGACGAGTCGGCCGAGGGCGTCGTACTCGGTCCGCGTGACACGGCCGTTGGGGTCGGTGACCGTGAGAGGCAGGCTGCGGCCCGGCTCGTAGGTCGTGGTGGTGGCCTGCTGCCGGGCGTTGATCGTCTTGATCGCGGTGACCGGCCCGCCGGTTTCGGGCGTGTACTGGGTCTCGGTGGTGCCCACAACCGGCTTGGTGACCGTGCGCACCCGTCCGAGGTCGTCGTATGTCGTGTCGGTGACGATGGAGTAGGAGGTGCCCGCCCCGTCGCTCTCGGCCACGGAGGTGACCCTGCCCCTGGTCGGTGTGGCTCCGTACGCGAGTCCGTCGTAGCTGGTGCGGGTCGCCGACTTCAGCTCGGTGGCGGGGTCGGCGCCGGCGTAGTCGGCGCACGACGTGCCGGTGCTGCGCTGCTCCTTGGGCAGGCCGATCAGCCAGGCGGTCGTGTTGTGGACGTACGACGTGACGCTGCACGTCTGGTCGGAGAGCGTTTCGCCGTCGCCGTCGGGCTTGACGACGGCCGTCTCGACCCGCAGGGGCAGGCCGTAGGTGTCGTCGACGGTGGTGTGGGTACGCACGGTCCGCGTGCCGCCGTCGTCATCGACGGTCTGGATGTCGTCCGTGCGCTCGACACCCGTGCGGTAGGCGACGAGCGGGTCGGCGTCGGTCCCGTCCTCGTTCTCCCGGGCTCGGGACCCGGTCTGCTTGGACCAGGGGAAGTTCAGCGTGCGCCGCAGGACGGGGCCCGTGGAGTCGCGGTAGGCGATGGTCTCCGCGGTCATGCCCGCGTACTGCGGGGCGTCGTCGGCGACCAGCGTGTACTGCTTCTTGGAGTCCTTGACCTCGCCGCCCGTGCCCTGGAAGTAGCGGGTGACCGAATACGACTGGGAGTTGACCTCGCCCGGTCCCGGGGCTGACTTGCTGCCCTTGGTGACCGCCACCTGCCGGTAGCCGCGCCAGTCGCTGTACGTGCGCAAGGAAGTCCGGGTGAACTCGTCGTCGCTCTTGGCCCAGGCGGGGCCGTCGTACGCGTACTTGGTGACGATGGGCTTGCCGTGCGAGGTGACCTTGTCGGTCTCGGTCACCGAGGCGACGACGTACTTGTTGAACCACGCCTTGGCGGGCGTCTTCTCGTCGCCGTCCGGGGACCAGCGGACCGGGTAGCAGGTGCCGTTGGCCTTGCCCTTGTCGTCCGCGGGTTCGGTCCGGCAGCCGCCGGTGTACTCGACCTCGATGTCACCGCCGTACTCGGTGGAGACGGTGCCGATGCGCGGGCGGGTGAAGCCGGGCCGCTGGTCGCTCCTGCCGGAGAGCACCAGGTTGGGCAGCTGCCGGTCCTTCAGCCAGGTGCGCAGGGGTGAGGTGGAGCCCACTGTGTAGGGAGCGAAGCTCACGCCGTCCTTGGACTGGAGGGTGCCGGTGGTGTCGCCGGGGGCGTAGCCGGTGCGGGTGATCGAGTCCAGCCACAGGCCGGGAGAGGTGTCGTACCAGTCCTCCGGGAAGGACTGGTGGAGGGTGTAGACGTCCACCTTGCCCAGGCCCTGCTGTCCCGCGCGGGCGGCCTTCGTGGTGATGGTGTCGAGGCGCAGCTGGGTCCAGAAGGACGGGAAGGCCGGGCAGAGCTTGGAGGTGGACTTGCAGTTGAGGTTGCCGGGGGTGTCCCACCAGGGCCGGTAGGCGCCCGGGTCGCCGGTCTTGTCGAAGTTGGCCGGGTCGCAGGCGGTCGCGGACTTCAGGCAGCGCTGCTTGGCACCGAACTCCACGACGGCGGACGGCTTGGTGAGGCTGTCCGGGCGCATGCCGTACTCGATCGTGGTCGGGTACTGCGCGCGGTCGTACTGCTCGGGCGACTTGAACTTCTTGCGGACGGCGTAGTAGTTCGTCTCCTGCTTGTAGTTGACGACCATCGTGTTGCCGCTGACGTCGACGACCTTGTCCAGACCCCAGCGCCATGCTTGCTGCTTGCCCGATCCGCACCGGGAGTCCGCGAAGGAGTCCGCGTGGCAGGGCTCGCCGGGATGGTTGCCGAAGACGGGCACGGTGGAGACGGAGTCGGTGTCGGCGTGCCCGCCGCCGACCTGGTCGAGGCCGTAGTAGTACTGGGTGCCGTCGACCGTGGTGACCACCCAGTACTCGCCGTTGTTGTCGTCGTTGCCGCCGCCCACGCGGTGTTCCACGCGGGTTCCGTTGTCCTCCTGGAGGTGGTAGATCTCGGTGGACTTCTCGGGGTCGGCGCCGGAACTCGCGTCCCGGACCAGTTCCGTCGTCCTGCCGCCCAGCGACATCACGGCGTTGTACGAGACCCAGCACAGGTCGGACGTCTTGTCCTTCTTGGCCGTGTTGTTCGGGGTGCCTGCGTTCAGCTTCTTGCGGTCGTCCTCACAGGCGCGGTACCGGCGTTCGATGTAGCCGGGGTCGTACGTCCAGCCCTCACCGATCCACGAGGCCTGGCCGGAGGAAACAGCCGTGCGTCCGTCCACGGACTGCGAGTTGTAGTCGAGCGAGATCTCGGGAGCGGCACCGGCCGGCGGGCTGGGCACCGTCACCGGGTAGGACCAGGTGAACGCGCCCGACGGTCCACCCGCCTCCCACTTGCCGTCGGAGGCGAGCGGTGTCGCCTTGAAGGAGCCGCCGGCCCCGCCGCCGGAATCGACGGCGGCGACGACCGCCGTACCGGAGCCGGTCGCCACGGGGGTCGCCGACGCGGTCCGGTGGTAGGCCGCCTGGATCACACCCGGTCCGCCGGATGCCGTGGGGGTCGCCGATGCCGGTGTCACCGCCGCGTCAGCCGCCGGATCGACGGTGGCGGTCAGCGACTTGGCCGCCGTGTCGTTGGCAGTCTCCAGCTCCTCGTACTGCTGGCACGCCTCGTCGTCCGGGGTCGTCAGATAGCAGTCGGGGAACTGGACGAGCCGCAGCCGCGAGGCCCAGTCGGCTCCATAGAGGCTCTTGAACTTCGAGTAGTCCAGCTTCAGCGAGACAGGGACCGCACCGGTGTCGGGAGCCTGCACCACCATGACGGTGCCGTCGATCCCCTGGCTCACACCGCCGGCCCGGTCGGGGATGTCGACATGCCACACACCGGTCGGCTTCGGCTGGTCCGCGGCCTGCCCCAGGCTGACCGGCAGGTTCGGGACAGTGGTGAGCGCCGCCTCGTCGGCCGTCCCGGCGGTGTTCCGTGCCGAAGCGGGTGTCGCCGAGCCGGCGCCGAAGTCGATCTGGCCCGTCAGCTGCGAGGGGGGCGAGACCGTGTTGTCCGGAACGGTCAGCTGTTCCTCGGGCAGGTCCACCCGAAGGCTGTCCACCTTGGGCTTGACCGACTTTCCGAGCAGGGGCTGGTCCTGCTTCAGCGTCTCCAGGTCCACCGTCTCGCGCCCGGCCTCCGCCTTCGCGGGGTCAGGCGGGAGCGCCAGCGCCTGAGCCGGCAGCAGACCGACCAAGAGGGCCGCGGCGAGGAGCGGCACCGCGGTGCGCGCGTGGCAACGCTCGCGCAGCAGGAAGAAGCGACCGAACACGACGAGGTCCCCCCGGACCACTTGGAGCGGGACCGGAGACGGACCACGCGTGACGACGTATCAAACAGCGGAGATTTTGTGATCACCCTGTGAGTGAACACCAGGGATGACGTGGTGATGTGAGCATCGTCACGGCGCGTAACACCTCGCTACGCAGCGAATATGGGCCAACTACTGGAAATCCCATGGGTGGTGATTGACCGGACCCTTGAGAGTTATTGGGCACCTCGTTACCCGCTCCCCCAAAGGGGGCGTCAATTTCTGCTGGATCAGGCGACTTTGACCGACTCAGGGCTGCGAACGCGCAGGTCCGGCAGCGTGCGTCCGTGCACGCTTGCGACGGAGGCGACGCCACGTCAGCTATGCGCACATCACGATCACCAGATGACGACAGGTTCCTCATAGGTCATCATCTGCTGGCCCGGGCCGCGCTCTGCGCCGAGCCGGCTTCGAGGGGAACGAGGGGGAAGGGGAACCCGGCCGATGACACCCAACTGGCGCCGCAGACCTGGCCGTCGGGCCACTGCCGCACTGGTCGCGAGCGCGCTGGCCGCCTCCGGCGTCGTCTACGCCGGGCTCCGGCTGGACGCCGGCACGGCGCCCGGCGACGGCAACCACCGGCGGCCGGGCCGGACCGTGACCGAGGGCGCGGCCCTCACGCAGGCGGCGCACACGGGGAAGAACGTCGAGGTCACCGCCACCCGTACCAGCCACTCCACCACCTGGGCCCGGCCCGACGGGCTCATGCAGAAACGGCTCTACTCCTCCCCCGTCCGCGCCAAGGTGGGCGGCGAGTGGCGGAAGATCGACCCGGGGCTCCACCGCACCAAGGCCGGCTGGGAGCCGAAGGCGACCAACACCCGCATCGTCTTCTCCGCCGGCTCGCACGGCGACGGCGAGCAGCACGCCGACCGCTCCACCACGCGCCGCATCTCCCTGCTGACGGACGCCGCAGCCGACACCGGAACACCACTGGTCACCCTGCACGTGGGCGACCACGACATCCAGCTCACCTGGCCCGGCGCAGTGCCCAGCCCGGTCATCGACGGCAACCGCGCCCTGTACCCGGACATCTTCCCGGGCGGCGATCTCGTGCTCACCGCCGACGACGACGGCTTCGCCCAGCTCGTGGTGCTGAAGAACCGTCAGGCGGCCTCCGATCCGCACGCGCAGCAGCTGGCCTACGGTCTGCGCTCCGCCGACCTCACCTTCCGGCTCGACCCGCTCAGCGACATCGTCAGCGCGGAGGACGAGTCCCGAAACGAGGTCGCCATGTCGCCGACCCCGCTGATGTGGGACAGCAGCGGCACGCCCGCCGTCACCGACGGCTCGGTGGGTGCGAGCGCCCAGCCCACCGGCTCCGAGACACCCGACGCGACGGACACCGCCGGCCCGACTCCCGGCGACAGCCCCACGGAAGAGGACCCGGCCGAGTCCGACGAGCAGCAAGACACGGACGTCGAGACCCTGCCGCCCGCCAGCGACGGCCCCGCACCCTCGGTGTCCGAGTCCCCCCTGCCCTCCGCGCCCCCGGAACCGACCCCGGAGCCTTCGCAGACCGGTTCGGCGGTGACGCTGAGCCTGCCCCTGCTGGACGGCCCGTCACCGGATTCGCGCGGTTCGCTGGTGGACGCCGATCTGACCGACGGCAACTGGACCCTCACCCCGGACCAGGAGTTCCTGGCCGACCCGGACACCACCTATCCCGTCTTCATCGACCCCTCGGTGAAGAAGCACATCCAGCACTGGACCACCGCCTACGACCGGTTCCCCAAGGCGACGTTCTATGACGGCAAGGGCTTCAACAAGGGCGGCACCCATGAGGCCCGCGTCGGCTTCGAGTCCGACACCTGGGGCACGTCCCGGTCCTTCTTCAACATGACCTTCGACAAGGACCTCAAGGGCACGAAGATCACCAGTGCGAAGCTGCGCATGCTGGAGACGTACTCCTGGTCCTGCAGCGCTCGTTCCATGAGCGTGCACCTGACCGGAGAGATCGACTCGCACACCAACTGGAAGAACGCGCCGAGGCTCCACGACGGCAACAAGCTGGCCACCAAGAGCTTCGCCCACGGGTGGAAGGCGTCCAGCTGTCATGACGCCTACGAGGCCTTCGACGTCAAGCGCGGCGCACAGGACGCCGCCGATGACGGCGACGACACCATCACCTTCGGCCTGCGTGCCCGCGACGAGAAGGCGCAGTACGCGTGGAAGAAGTTCCAGGCCGACGGCGACAACGCCCCCGTCCTGGAGCTGATCTACAACCGCAGGCCCACCCTCGTGTCCAACTCGCTGGATCTGGGCCCGGACGGCAAGTGCACCACCACCAAGCCGTACGTCCGCATGGGGTCCGGCGACCTGACGTTCACCGCGAAGGCCACCGACAAGGACAAGAACCTCGACTACTTCGACTTCGACCTGTGGGAGACCGGCCGCTGGGACACCACCGGCGACCTGCTGAAGTCGACCGGCAAGGTCTCCGTCGGCTCCGACACCGACACCGCGCTGCGGACCACTCCGAAGTTCTCCACCAGCGGTCTGAAGAGCGGGGCCACGTACTCCTGGCGCGTACAGGCCAGGGATGACGCGGGCTCCACGACCGGCTGGTATCCGAAGACTCCGTGCCGGTTCGTGCTCGACACCACCGCGCCGCGTCCGCCGAAGGTCAGCTCCACCGACTTCCCCAACGCCGACGGCAGCGAGAACGGCTTCGGCAACGACTCCGAGGACGCCACCTGGTCCGCGAAGAAGTTCGGCACGCCCGGCTCCTTCACCGTACGCGCCCTGAACAGCGACGTCGTGCGGTACGAGTACGGGTTCAACTCGGCCAACTACACCGGGAGTCTGGCCCGGACCACCGGCTGGGCCACCGTTCTCGGCTCCACCATCTCCAATGCCAAGCCGCCGACCGCCGGACCGAACGTGCTGTACGTCCGGTGCGTCGACAGTGCGGGCAACCCCTCCGAGCCCACAAAGTACTTCTTCTACGTCAGCCCACGGGACCAGGCCGACAAACCCGGTGACTTCACCGGCGACGGCCTGCCCGACCTGATGACCGTCACCGATGCCGGCAACCTCGCGCTCTATCCCTCCCAGGCCGACAAGGACCTGCTCAAAGGCACCGGTGACCTGGACTACTCCATGCCCGGCGCCTACCGGGACAACCCCGCAAAGGACCCCAACGGCGACGACCAGCCCCCGTACGTGGCTGCGCCGAACGGCCACTTCAAGGGTGCCCTGATCAGCCACAACGGTGACATCTACGGCGGCGACGGCCTCCAGGACCTCGTGGTGCGCGTCGACGGCAAGCTCTGGGTCTATCCCGGCGACGGCTACGGAGCGGTCAACATCGACAAGCGCCGGGAGATCCTGCTGCCCGCCGGCTCCCCGGATCCGGCCACCTTCACCCAGATCGTGGCGGCCGGCGACGTCACCGGTGACGGACGTACCGACTTCTTCGCCACCGTCCGCAAGAGCGACGGCACCGACGACGAGCTGTGGGCCTTCACCGGCTACCACGGCGCCACCGTCGACCAGGCGATCCGGCTGTCCGGCTCGGCGTGGAAGGACCGTGACATCGTCCTCGTCCAGGACGTCTCGGGCGACAAGGTGGCCGACGTCGTCTACCGCAGCAATGTCTCGGGCCGGCTGCTGCTCCGCAAGGGCATCGCCGCGTCCGGTGGCGGTGTCGACCTCACCTCTCTCGCCTCGGGCGCCAACTCCTCAGGGGGCGCCGACACGTACTGGACCGGCGATGGCTGGAGCACCACCTCCGTACCGCACATCCTGGGCACCCCGGACGCCAACGGCGACGGCATTCCCGACGTGTGGGCGGTCCGCTCCGACGGCTCGGTGCGCTTCTACCCCGGCGACCGCGCCAGCCTGCCCGGCTCGGGGACCGAGGTCGTCGGCGCGGCATCCTGGTGGAAGACACGTATCGCCGTGGGGTGAGGCCAGTCTCAGGCAGCGCGGGCCCCGTCTCCCGGTCTCGTACCGGGGGCGGGGCCTGCGCCGTCCCGCCTGGAAGTCGCCTCCCGCTTGGCCATCGATCACCAGGAGCTTCTACCTCCTCGGGCGACACTCGCCACAAACCAACCTGGTATGGCCTTCAGCTACCTTCACAACGGATTACGTTGACAATGTCAACGTAATGATGTGATCCGTACAGTTGCTGTCCGGAGCGGGTGATCACGTAGGCACAACCCCGGACGCCGAACCACCTGGTGGCGGACTCCTCGATGTGCCCGCCACGCTCGAGGCCGGGCAATGCTGGGTGTTTGAGGGCAGCGACGCGCCGCAGGACGGTGAGCTCCTGCTTCCACAGCTCCTCGGCCACATCGGAGACGCCCAGGTAGAACTGCACGGTGACAGGGGTCTTGGTCGCACTGTCCGCCACCCGGGCCCGCGCGTAGTCGTCCGCCCCAATTCGCCTGGGAACGTTATCTAATTGCCCGTCTGGGCGAGGCTGTATTCGAGGGGTTCGCGAAAACAGAAACGTCGCAGCGATGCACGGGGCCCCTGGTCTCTTCCGGGAGCAGCTGTCGTGCTCCACTCCGATCGTCAACGGGGGCCGGCGCCTGCCCTCAGGCTGGAAGTGATCGGTCGAGCAACCAGGAAGCCCGGCACCTGTGTTACACCGCACCACAGTTGCCACCCCCCTTCCTTGACATGAAGGACGCACCTGCAGATGAGTGAGCCCAAACGAGTGAGCTTCGGCCTCAAGACCACCCCCATGCATGTCGATTACGACGACATCCTGCTGGTGTGGCTCGAGGCGGACGAGATTCCCGAGATCGAGCACGCCTGGCTGTGGGACCACATGCTTCCCCTGGCCGGCCCGAAGGACGGCAAGATCTACGAGGGCTGGACGCTTCTGGCCGCGCTGGCCGCGCAGACGCGGCGCCTGCGGCTCGGGCTTCTGGTCACCAGCAACCGCATCCGGCAGCCCGCGGTGCTCGGCAAGATAGCCACCACCGTCGACGTGGTGTCCCGGGGCCGGCTGGTGATGGGCCTCGGCGTGGGCGGGACGCACCAGCCCACGGGCGCCGGCGGCATCGCCGGTGACAACCCGGCCGTCGCCGAGTACGAGGCGTACGGGCTCACCCTGGTGCCGCCGCGCGAGGGCATCGAGCGGCTGGAGGAGACCGTCACGATCCTGAAGCGGATGTGGAGCGAGAAGGAGTTCGACTTCGAGGGCCGGTACTACACGCTGAAGGGCAACCGCAACGAGCCCAAGCCCGTCCAGCCGTCGGGTCCGCCGCTGCTCATCGGCGGCTGGGGCGACAAGACGTTGCGGCTCGTGGCGGAGCACGCCGACATCTGGAACATCCCCGGCCCGCCGCACAACCAGATCGACTACATCACCGAACGCTCCCGCGTCCTGGACGAGCACTGCGCGGCCATCGGGCGGGACCCGTCCGAGATCAGCAGGTCCGTCCAGGTCGTCATGTCCTACGACAACATCGAGGCCTCCCGCCGGCAGGTGCTCGAACTCGTCCACGCAGGCCTCGACCACATCGTCCTGAGCCTGCCGCGCGGCTACCCGCAGGGCGTCGCCCAGTGGCTGACGGACGAGATCATCAAGCCGGTGCGGGCGGAACTCGCGGACGCATAGTGCAACTTCGTCCTTCCGGGGCCGGGCCTGCTTCCGCAGGCCGGGCAGGCTGGAGGGGCTGGCAGTGAGGGTGGAGGATCGGTGGAACGGCCCGGGCGGGGCACCCCCGTGCTCCCGCACGCCCGCGCCGCCCAAAAGCGCCCTTGCGTCACTGCCCGTTGATCCGCCGGACAGGCCTCTGGCCCAGTGCTGACGCCGACGGTACGACCACCCCAGGTCCTCGATCGTGGCGAGGGCGCCGTGGTGGAGCTGCTCGGCGGTCACCCCGGCCACCGTGGTGCGCAGTGGACGGGTGGCGGAGGCGTCGGCGACGCCGACGGAGTACCGGAGCCGCTTCCGGCGCTCCGCCCAGCGCCCCGGTACGTCACCCGGCCGGCACCGGGACCCGGTCCCGCCACGGGATACGGGTGGCGGCCAGGGTGACGATCAGGGCCGAGGCCGCGACCGTGGCCATGCCCAGGGTCAGGCCGCCCGCGCCCGCGACGAAGCCGATCACGGCGGGTCCGGCCAGCAGTCCCGTCGTCCCCATCGCGGCGACCAGGGACAGCGCGTCCGAGCCGCGTTCGGCGGCGGCGACGTACACGCACGGGGTCACGGCGGCCGCGCCCAGTCCCACGCAGGCGAACCCCAGCAGGGTGGGCACCACCCCGCCGGCCGGCAGGGCCAGGGCCAGGCCGATGCCCGCCACGGCGCTGCCGGTGCGCACCACGCGTCCGTCGCCCCAGCGGCTGCGCCAGCGGTCCGCGCGCACCCGGGCGAGCAGCATCATGACCGAGACGACGGCGATGCCCAGCGGCGCCACCGTCGAGGAGGCCTTGACGACGTCCCGCATGTAGAGCGTCGACCAGTCGTTCATGGCGCCCTCGGTGATGGTGCCGAAGGCCATGGCGCAGCCCATCAGCAGGGTCTTCCCGGACGGCAGGGCCGGGCGCCCCCGCTGCTTCGGTGCCGTCTTCGGACCGGCGGGCCCGGATTCCGTCCGCGGGAGGAGGCCGGGGCGCGCGTAGCCCAGCAGAAGCAGCAACAGGACCGCGGCCACCGCGAAGTGGGCCGCAACGGACGCCGTCACGGCGGTGATGGCGGAGGCCAGCAGGGCGGCGGCGAGCAGGCCCGCGCTGAACGTGGCGTGCAGCTGGGACATGGCGGTGCGGCCGTACGCCGCCTCCAGGGCGGCGCCCTGGGCGTTCATGGCGACGTTCAGGCAGCCGACGGCAACACCGTCCGCGCAGATGACCAGCAGGGCGAGCGGATAGTTCGGCACCACCGAGAGGGCCGCCAGCAGCGCCACCAGGCACAGCGCGGAGGCCAGGGAGAGCCGCCGGGAGCCGAGCCTGCGCATCAGGACGGCGACGAGCGGGAAGGAGGCCGCCGCGCCCGCGCCGCAGGCCATCAGCAGCAGCCCCAGTTCCCCGGCGCCCAGGTCCAGCCTGGTCCTCAGCGCGGGCAGCCGGGCGGCCCAGGTGGCGTACTGGAGCCCGAGGAAGCAGAACAGCGCCGCGATCGCCCACTTGGCGCGGCGGAAGTCGGAGTTCTCCATCAGCTCGCCTCCCGGTACGCGGCCACCCGGGCCGACATGTAGACCGCGTCGCTGCCGTAGCCCGACGGCAGCCGGGCCTCGTGGTGCGCCCGGTAGCCGTTGGCGCGCCAGAAGGGCTCCTTGCCGCCGACCGCGATCAGCGACATGGTCCGGAAGCCGCGGGAGCCCGCCGCGTCCGTCAGGTGGCGCACCAGCCGGGTGCCCAGCCCCCTGCGGCGCAGGGGCGCGCCGATGACGAGGTCGTGCAGGTGGAGGTTGGCCGAGTGGTGGGCCGTGCGCTCGGGCCTGGTCAGGTCCGGGTAGCGGAACATGGGGTACGGCAGGGCCAGGACGTAGCCGGCGATGCGGCCGTCGAGGTCCAGCACGAAGCAGGTGCCCGCCGCGGCCCGGGACCGCAGCGCCGCCTCGCCCTCCGTCAGCGCGGTGTCCGCGTACGCCCCGGCCTCCAGGGCGGCGACCTGGGGCCAGTCGGCCTCGGTGATGCCCCGTACGAGGTCTCTCATCTCAGTGTTGTCCTTCCGGGCCGCGGGCGCAGACGCACGGCAGCGGGCGGATGCCGTTGAAGCCCTGGGTCGTGTAGCTGGTGGCGTAGGCGCCGGCGGACAGGATCCAGACCGGGTCGCCGGAGGCGAGGGTCCGGGGGACGCGCACCGGGTGCCGGCCGCCGCCGTAGGCGTCGTCGCTGTCACAGGTCGGCCCCGCGACGACGGCGGAGACACGGTCACCGTCGTCCTCGCCGGCCTGGGCGGGGAAGACCAGCCGGTAACTCAACTGGTCCATCTCGTAGAGGCCGTTGAACTTGCCGACGCTCAGGTACAGCCAGCGGGCGTGCGTCCCGTCCGGCTGCGCTCGCCCGGTCAGCCGGTACACATGGGCGCGGACCGCTCCGTGGTCGGCGACCAGGTGCCGCCCCGGTTCCAGGACGAAGCCGAGCGGGGCGGCGGTGAGGCCGCTCAGGTGCTCCATGCCCTCCCGGATCACGGTGAAGATCTTGTCCAGGGGCGGGTCGAGCGGGTTGCCGTGGCGGTCGAGGTAGCCGAGCGCGGGCAGGCCGCCGCCCAGATTGACGTGGTCCGGTACGACCCCCAGCCCCTCCAGCCTCACCAATACCTCGGCGACGGAGTCGAGGGCCTGCTGCCAGGCCTCGCCGGTCAGCTGCTGGGAGCCGACGTGCACAGACAGGCCGGCCGGGACGAGTCCGGACGAGCGAGCCGTGGTGAGGACCTGGACGGCGTCCTCGGCCGAGCAGCCGAACTTGCGGCTCAGGCCCCACAGGGCGCCGTCCCCGCTGGTGGCGAGCCGGCAGAACACGCGGGCGCCGGGGGCGTGTTCGGCGACGGCCAGCACGTCCTGCACGCTGTCGGTGGCGAAGGTGCGCACGCCGAGCCGGTGGGCCGCGGCGATGTCCGCGTCGGACTTGACGGTGTTGCCGTAGTGGATCCGGTCCACGGGCACGCCGGTGTGCAGGGCCTGGACGATCTCGGCGGGGCCGGCCGCGTCGAAGCCGGCGCCCCGGTCGGCGAGGCACCGCAGCACCTCGTCCACCGGGCAGGCCTTCAGCGCGAAACGGACCTGGACGCCGGGCAGCTCGGCCAGCAGCCGGTCGTACTGGGCCTCGATGCCGTCGAGGTCGTAGACGATGCGGTCCGCCGGGGCCGCGGCCAGTGCGGCGGCCAGCCGCGGGCTGATCTCCATGCTCACCAGCCCTCGTGTCCGGCCGCCTCGACCAGGTGCGGCCAGACCTCGGTCAGCAGGGCGAAGTCCTCGATGTCCGAGCAGGCCTCGGCCAGCAGCTGCAGGCGGCGCCCGGCCAGCAGCTCGGCGAACTCCTCGTAGCGGCCGCCCAGTTTGCGGTAGGCGGTGTCGAGACGGTCCAGGCGCCACACGTTCTCGGCGCGGTCCAGGGCGGTGCTCTCGCGCAGGAACTCCACGATCCGGCCGGCCCGTACGTGCTGCCGGTCGTCGAGGAGCCGGGCGCCCTCGGCGGCCATCCGGCCGTAGACGTGGTGGAAGTAGTGCATCGAGAGCAGGAACTTCACGAACCGGGTCTGGTAGGCCAGGAAGCCCGCGTCGGTCCGGCGTTCGGGGGTGTAGAAGTTCTCGATGTGCCGGTTGTGCAGGATGCCGGGCAGCGTGGCGTCGTGGACGAGGTGGATGAGGAAGTAGTCGCTGCCGATGGTGTCGGTGGCCGGGGGCAGCGGGATCCGTTCGTACACGTCGCGGTGGAGGGCGATGTTGCACATGTCGACCCGCATCGGGTCCACCAGGGTCAGGGTGGCGTGGTCGCCGGTGAAGGGGGCCGTGCCCGCCCCGGTGAAGGACTCCTCGACCAGCTGCCGCCGGTCCTGCGGTGACGAGCCGGCGGGCGCCCACAGGCCGACCACGTCGTGGTAGACGCTCTCGTCCAGGCGTCTCATCCCGGCTATGTCGACGGAGAGTTCACCGATGAAAGAGGCCCCGGCGAGCGACACCGGACGCTCCGCGTGGGCCGGGTCGAGGTCCGTGCGGCTGACGCAGGACGCGGCCTGCACGGCGGGCCTGCCCAGCCACGGGAGTTCGTGGTGGACGGGGAAGACCGGCTCCCCGTCCAGGAGTTGGTAGGTGCTGTCGGAGTCCCTGCGGTGCACCGAGTGGCAGCCGAGGGCGGCGGCCAGCAGGAAGGCGCGGTCGGTGCAGGAGCCGTAGGAGACTCCGGCGGGGAGCAGGAGGCCGAGCAGCCGGTCCGGGTCGCGCGGGCCGGCCCGCCGGATCACGCGGCGCAGGAAGTCGCGCTGCGGGTCCTCGCCGAGGTGGTGCACGGTGACGTTCGCCGCCGGGGGCAGTGCCGCGACGACGCGGGCATGCTCGGCGCGGGTGCGGTCGTCGGCGGAGTCGAGGACGAGCAGCTGGACGTCCGCGCCGAACCGCCGGGCGGCGTATTCGGCCTCCCGGTGGATCGCGGTGATGGTGGCGGAGCAGGCCCGGTTGGTGGGCAGGCACAGGCAGATCCGGTTCACCGCGCCGCCCAGGAGTCGAGGCCGAGCAGCTTGCGGCCCAGATCGTCCAGTTCGGCGGGGCCGTACCGGAGGGCCTCCGGCCTGCGCGCGTCGCCGAGCAGGGTGCCGTTCCAGTCGGGGGTGCCGAGCGTGCGCCAGGACTCGACGCGCGACCTCCGCAGCTCGGTGTGTTCCTCCAGGGCGGGCATCATCGACAGGTACTGGACGGCCCGGACGGCGCCCGCGGAGTGGTTCGGTGCCACGCCGTGCGCCAGCAGCCCGTTGAAGATCAGCAGGTCGCCGGCCTGGAGGTCGGGGCGGACCACGGGGAACTCGGCGCGGTCGACCGCGGGCCGGATCGGGTCGCGGCCGGCCGGCTGGGCGAGGCGCCACTCCTCGAAGCGGCGGAACAGCTCGGGTGCGCACTGGAAGCCGCCGAGTTCGGGCCGGGTGTCGCCCAGGGCGATGATGCCCTGGACCCGCTGCGGCAGCACGGCGAGTGTGGTGTCGACGTCCCAGTGCAGCTCGATGTCGAAGCCCTCGTCGGTCGGCTCGATCAGGGAGCGCGAGCGGGTGCGTACGTTGGGCGGGTTGAGGTTGAGCCGGTCCAGGGTGACCCACAGCTCCTCACAGTCCCACACGTCCACGAAGGCGTCGTACACGCGTTGGGCCTGGCGACTGTCCCAGATCAGCTGGTGGTGGTACGCCTCCACGAAGCCGTAGACGAACAGGTGCTGGTCGAGTTCGGAGCGGAACTCCGGCTCCTCGTACCAGGTTTCGGGTCGGTCGGGGTCGAGGCCCTGGAAGTCCCAGGCGAACTCGAGCAGGCTCTTCGCCTCGCCGGGGGTGATGGCCTCCCGGACGACGACATAGCCGTACGTCTGCCAGAAGGCGAAGTCCTCCTCGGACAGCACCCGCAGGGGGCGGGACTTCTCGAGGTCGCGCAGGGGGGTCGGGGCGAGGTACGTCTCGCCGTCCGCGCTGAAGTAGGGGCGGCCGGACGCCGCTCGGTGGAGGTAGGGGGTGGGCTTGTGCATGCCGTCACTCCGTGGTGATCGAACTGAAGCGCCCTCCCAAGCTGGACTAGACCAATTGACGGTGTCAACGATTACCGGTCGGTACCCCCGTCAAAGTGCCGCCCAACTGCCGCCCGAATGCCGCCGGTTGGACAAGGCAAAGGCCGACACCGGTGAGGCTTCCGGTGTCGGCCTGAGCGGGTGACAGGTGAGGTTCAGCCCTTGACGACCGCCTCCGCCGCCGCGATCCCGCAGACGCGGGCCGCGCCATGGGTGGCGATGTGCAGAGCGCCGCGCGGCGGGGCCTGCGGTACGCCCATCTCGACCACGACGGTGTCCGGCCGGGCGGCGAGCAGCATGTCCAGGGCGGAGCCCATCCAGGCGTGCCGGTGCTCGTCGCGGACCACGGCGACGACCCGGCGCCCGGCCGCTGCCGCGAGGGCCTCGGAGCCCGCGTCGGGCCCGCTGAAGGAGCCGGCGGTGCTGCCCGGCAGCAGCCTCAGCAGCTCGGCGGCCACGCCCCAGGGGGTCTCGTCACCGACGGCGATGTTCGGCGCGGGGTTGAACTGGGCGACGTGGACCGGTTCCGTGACCGGCGCCGCGGAGCCGTCGCGGGTCACGGTGAGAGCGCGGCGGGCCGCGATCAGGCCGATCTCCGGTTCGGGTACGGCGGTGCCGGCGTCGCTCTTCGCCTCGGCGGTCCACCGCGCCAGCGCCCGCACCCGGGCGGCCGCGTCGGCCAGACGCTCCTCGGGCAGTTCGCCGGAGCGTACGGCGGCCACGAGCCCGTCCCGCAGCTTGAGCACCGTCGCCTCGTCGCACAGGCCGCCGCCGACGCAGATCGCGTCCGCGCCAGCCGCGATCGCGAGGACCACGCCGTGCTCCAGGCCGTACGTCCCGGAGATGGCGCGCATCTCCATGCCGTCCGTGACGATCAGGCCCTGGTAGCCGAGTTCGCCGCGCAGGAGCTCGGTCAGGATGCGCCGGGAGAGGGTGCCGGGGCGCTCCGGGTCGAGGGCGGGGACGAGGATGTGCGCGCTCATCACGGCCCGGGTGCCGGCCGCGATGGCGGCGCGGAAGGGCGGCAGTTCACGGGCGTACAGCGTCTCCGCGTCCACGTCGATCCGCGGGACCGCGTGGTGGGAGTCGACGTTGGTGTCGCCGTGCCCCGGAAAGTGCTTGGTGCAGGCGGCGACGCCGGTGGACTGCAGGCCCTCGACCCAGGCGGCGGTGTGCCGGGCCACCAGCACGGTGTCCGCACCGAAGGCGCGCACCCCGATGACGGGATTGTCGGGGTTGGCGTTGACGTCGGCGGACGGCGCCCAGTCGAAGTTGACGCCGCAGGCGGCCAGCCGCCGGCCCAGCTCGCGGGCCACGCCCCGGGTCAGGCCCGGGTCGTCGACGGCACCGAGGGCGTGGTTGCCGGGGAAGGAGGAGCCGGTGCGCACGTCCAGACGGGTGACGTCGCCGCTCTCCTCGTCGATGGCCACCAGCAGGTCGTCCCGCTCGGCGCGCAGCTCGGCGGTCAGTGCGGTGACCTGCTTCTCGGTGACGACGTTGCGGCCGAACAGGGCGACGGAGGCAAGGCCTTCGCCGAGGCGGCGGCGCACCCAGTCCGGCGCGGTGGTGCCGTCGAATCCCGGCTGCAGCACCGCGAGGGCGTCCCTGGTGAGGGTGTCTGAGCCAGTGGCGAGCGTTGTCATCGGCGGTGTCATCCCTTCACGGCGCCGTCGGTCAGACCGCTGACGGCCTTGCGTTGCAGGAAGATGAAGAGGATCAGGATGGGCAGCGCGAACAGGGAGGAGGCGGCCATCGTGGCGCCCCAGTCGTCGCCGAAGGCGGTCTGGAACTGGGAGAGCCAGAGCGGCAGGGTCTGCTTCTCGATGTCCTTGTTGAGGATCAGGACCAGCGGGAACTCGTTCCAGGCGGTGATGAAGCCGAACAGCGAGGTGGCCATCAGACCGGGCGCCAGCAGCGGGAAGATGACCTTGACGAAGGCCTGGGTGCGGGTGCAGCCGTCGACCATCGCCGACTCCTCGAGCTCCTTCGGCACGGCGGCCACGTAGCCGCGCAGCGTCAGGATGGTCAGCGGCAGCACCATGATCGCGTAGAAGACGGTGAGCGGGACCAGGCTGTCGAGCATGTCGTTGTCGCGGACCAGCATGTAGATGGCGATGACCATGACCTCCCAGGGCGCCATCTGCGCCAGCATGAAGGTCACGATGAAGCCGCGCCGGCCCCTGAACCGCATCCGGGCGAGTGCGAAGGCGGCGAACAGGGCGACGACGAGCGACAGCAGCACCGCGCTGACCGTGACGGTGACGGAGTTGAGGACCAGGGTCCAGAAGTGGTCGGCGTCCACGGCCTTGGCGAAGTGACCGGCCGTGAGGTTCGTCGGGAACCACACCGGGTTCTCGGAGATGATGTCGCCGGTCGGCTTGAAGGCCGTCGCGAACATCCAGTAGACGGGGAACGCGAAGCCGACGAAGAGGACGGCGGCGGTCGCGTTGGGCCAGATGCGGCCGAAGACGGAGCGCTTCACAGCTCGTCCTCCTCTTGCTTGAGCACCATGCGCAGGTAGTACGAGGTGAGAGCGAGCAGCACCAGGATCGTCAGGAAGGAGATCGCCGCGCCGACGCCGAAGTGCTGGTTGCCGACGCCCTCGACGAAGGCGTAGACCGGCAGGGTCTCGGTGAGGCGGTCGGGGCCGCCCTCATTGATCGCGAAGATCTGCGGGAACGCCTTGAAGACCCAGATGACCTCCAGGAACGTCGTGGCGTACAGGAACGGCCGCAGGAACGGGAAGGTCACGGAGGTGAAGCTCTTCCAGGCTCCGGCGCCGTCCAGGGACGCGGCCTCGTACAGCTCCCTGGGAATCGTGGTGGTGGCGGCGTACAGGTTGATCGCCACGAACGGGATCGACTGCCAGACGATGATCAGCGTGATCACGGAGAAGGTGGAGAACTGGGAGCCGAACCAGTTGTAGTCGGCCATGGAGTGCCAGCCGAGCTTGTCCAGGCACCAGTTGACGACGCCGAAGCGCTGGGCGAACAGCCACTGGTAGACGGTGGTGGCCGCGATGACGGGCATGGCCCAGGCGAGGACGAGGCCCAGCATGAGCAGCAGCCGCATCTTCTTGCCGAGCCGGGCCAGCAGCAGTCCGGTCAGGGTGCCGAACAGCATGATCAGGACGACGTTGGCGGCGGTGAAGACGACCGAGCGCTCGACGACCTTCCAGAAGTCCGAACCGCTCAGGACCTCTTGGTAGTTGTCGCCGCCGTTCCACTCGGTGAGGTGCTGGATGAGCTGCCGCGGATTGAGGTTCTGGAACGACAGCATGCCGTTCTTCACCAGGGGCCAGCCGAGCAGGATCAGTGTGGCCAGCAGCGCGGGCAGCAGGAGCACATAGGGGGCGGCGGCACCGCGGCGGGACGGGGACCCGGAGCCGTGGTCCTCGCTCCTCGGCGGCCCTGGTGTCCGGGCCTTGCGGACAGCGGGCTCCCCGGCCGTGTCCGTGCCTTCGGTCTGCACTGACATGAGTTGCCATCTCTTCCGTGGCGGTACCGGCCTTGCCGGCCGTACGAACGACTGAGCCGGGGGCGTCCGCCGACGCCCCCGGCGCGGGTCATCAGTTCTGCTGGGCCAGGCGCTTGTTGATCTCGCCCTCGACCTGCTTGGCGGCGTCCGCCGGGGACTTACCGTTCAGCACCGCGGTCATGTAGGACTTGATCGGGTTCGGGGTGTTCTCCACCGCGGCCCACTCGGGGATCAGCGGGGTGGTGCCACCGACCGAGGCACCGGGCGCGGCGGCCTCGGCGACGGCGTTGCCCTTGAGGTTGGTCTCCAGGGACTGCTTGTTCGGGATGACGCCGTTGAGCTTGGCCAGCTCGCCCTCGAACTCGTCGGACAGGGCGACCTTCAGGAACTCCTTGGCCAGGGCCTGCTTCTTGCTGCCCTCGGCGACGGCGAGGTTGGAGCCGCCGAGGAAGACGCCCTCGGGCTTGTCGGCCGTGGCGCCCGGGACGGTGAAGTAGCCGAGGTCCTTCTCGATGGCCTTGTTGGCCTGGACCGCGGTGCCGGCCTCCCAGCCCATGCCGATGAACGCGCCGGTCTTGCCCTTGGCGAACACCTGGGCCTGCTGCGGGGTGGCCTCGTCCTTGTCCTTGGGGGCCTTGGAGTAGGAGGCGTACTTCTTGTAGGTCTCCATGGCCGCGGCGACCTTCGGGTCGCCCAGGTTGGAGACGTACTTGTCGCCATCCTTCTTCACCAGGTCGGCGCCCTGACCGATGGTCAGGCCGTCGAAGAAGTACCAGTTCTGGCCCGGCATGTAGAGCGGCTCGGCGTCGGTCTTCTTGCCGATGGTGTCCAGGTCCTTGAAGAACTCGTCCCGGGTCTTCGGGGTGTCCTTGATGCCGGCCTTGGCCCAGATCTTCTTGTTGTAGATGACGACGCGGTTGGCGAAGTACCACGGGGCGGCGTACTGCTTGCCGTCGTACACGGAGGACGCGGAGACCGACGGGGTCCAGTCCGAGCCGATCGCCTGCTTGAGGTCGCCCAGTTCGGCGAGGCCGCCGGTGGCGGCGTAGGCCGGGGTCTGGGTGTTGCCGACCTCGATCACGTCCGGCGGGTTGGACTCGGAGAGGGCGGTGGTGATCTTCTGCTGGATCCCGTCCCACTTCTGGATCTCGAACTTCAGCTTGGCGCCGGTCTTCTTCTCGAAGGCGGCCTGCACATCCTTGGACCACTGCGGCGGAGCCGAGCCGTCCATCGTCCAGACCGTCAGGGTCTGGCCCTTGAAGCTGTCAGGACCCGCGTTCTTGCCCGAGTCCTTCCCGTCGTCGCCGCCGCACGCCGAGACGGAGACCATCATGCCCGCGATCACGATCGCGGCAGCAAGCTTGCGCTTCACGCCACCCTCCTCAGGGATGCCACTAATCCCCCCACGCCCTCGGCGGTGACCTGCGTACGACGCTGTTGCACGTAGGGCTCGGGACCTGGCCACTAATGGTGTAGACCAGTACGGTGGAGCTTGGCCTAGACCTTTTGAGGTGTCAAGGGTGGTTCGGGAAGGCGATCCGGCCGTTACGAGAAAGTCACCGGAGCGCGTCCGTCCCCTTTTGCGCGGACCGTCGGCGGCGCGCCTGCTGGACTAGACCTCCCGCACTGGTTGGACTAGACCATAGGGCAGTTGGTCGCTATAACGGGAGCCCACCCACACAGCCGGGAAGGCAGGCATGGCCACCGACGTCAGCAGCGCCCAGCACCCCACGGGGGCGTCCGGCCGCACCGCGCGCGTGCCGAAGTACTACCGGATCAAGCAGCAGGTGCTGCAGATGACGCAGGCGCTGGAGCCCGGCTCCGTCATGCCCGCCGAGCGCCTGCTGGCCGTCCGGCTCGGCACCTCGCGCACCACCGTCCGGCAGGCACTGCAGGAACTGGTCGGGGAGGGACGGCTCGACCGCATCCAGGGCAAGGGCACCTTCGTCGCCCAGCCCAAGCTGTACCGGACCCTCCAGCTCACCTCGCACACGGAGGACATGCGCGCCCAGGGTCTGGAACCCGCCTCGCACATGCTGGACATCGGCGAGGTCGCGGCGGACGCCGAGCTGTCCGGCCTCCTCGGCATCGAGGTCGGCGAACGCGTCCTGCGCATCGAGCGGCTGCGGCTCGCCAGCGGCGACCCCATGGCGATCGAGACGACGCATCTGTCGGCGCGGCGCTTCCCCGGACTGCGGCAGTCGCTCGCCACGTACCCGTCGCTGTACACGGCCCTCGCCGAGGTGTTCGGCGTCCACCTCGCCGAGGCCGACGAGACGATCGAGACCTCGCTGTCGACCCCCCGCGAGGCCCAGTTGCTCGCCACGGACGTGGGCCTGCCGATGCTGCTGCTGTCCCGGCACTCCCGGGACGCCGAGGGCAGACCGGTGGAGTGGGTGCGCTCGGTGTACCGGGGCTCCCGCTACAAGTTCGTGGCGGCCCTGCGCCGGCCGGCACGCTGATGAGCCCGCTGCACACCGCGGCCGCCCCGGACAGCCTGGGCGCCGCGCTGGTCCGGGCCCGTGAGGAGGCCTGCCTCACCCAGGGGGAGCTGGCCGAGCGGTCGGGGCTGAGCGTGCGGGCCATCCGCAACCTGGAGACCGGTCACACCGCCCGCCCCCGCAGGCAGTCGCTGCAGCTCCTCGCCGAGGCGCTCGGACTCCCGTCCCGCGAGGCAGGACGGTTACTCCGGCTGCCCCGCGCCGGGTCCCCGGCCGCTCCCCCGGGCGCGGCCGTACCGGCGGAACTGCCCGCCGCCCCCCGCCACCGGCTCGTCGGACGGGATGCGCTGACGGCGGAGCTGACGGCCCGGCTCGCCCTGACCGAGCCCGGTCACGGCCGGCCCGCCGTGGTCGTCGGACCGCCCGGAGCCGGCAAGACCTCGCTGGTCCTGCGGGCCGCCCACGAGGTGCGCGGCCGGTTCCCGGACGGACAGGTCTTCGTCGACCTGCACCGCGCCGCCTCCCTCCCCTTCACCCCGGACGTGCTCGTGCGCCGGATACTGCGCTCCCTCGGCGGCACCCGCGCCCCGGAGAACCCGGAGGAGGCGCGCGCCCGGCTGCGGGACGCGCTCAGCCGGCGGCGGGTGCTCGTGGTCCTCGACAACGTCGACAGCGAGGCACAGGTACGGCCGCTGCTCGTGGACGACGGCAGGAGCGCGGTCCTGGTGGCCGCGCGGCGCGAACTGTCCGCACTGCCCGACGGGTTCCACCGCCGGATCGGCGCCCTGGACCGGCAGGACGCCCACCGGATGCTGGCGGACCTGGTGGGCACCGCCCGCATCCGCGCCGGGCGCCAGGCGGCACGGAGCGTCGTGGAGTCCTGCGCGGGGCTGCCGCTGGCCCTGCACATCGCCGGTCTGTGGCTCACCGCACGCCCGCACCGGTCCCTCGGCGACCTCGCGGACCGGCTGGCGGACGAGCGCGAGCGGCTGCGCTCGCTGCACGTCGGCGACCTGTCCCTGCACACCAGCGTCACCGCCTACTACCGCCTGCTGCCGCCCCCGCTGCGCGACTCGCTGCACCGGCTGCAGTCGGTGGGCGACGACTTCGGGGTGGACCAGCTGCTGTCCAGGGTGACCCCGTCCCGCCGGCTCGCCGTGGACCTGCTGGAGGAGCTGCTGCACCGCCAGCTGGCCGAGGCCGGCGAACCGGACCACGGCGGGCAGATCCGCTACCGCCTGCACGACGCGGTGCGCCTGTACGTGGCGCACGGCGCCTGACCGCATCCTCCGGCCGTGGGCTCAGTCCAGGAACGCCGTCTCGATCCAGCGGCGCACCGCCCGTGGACGCATCCGGTGCAGGCCGTCGACGGTGTCCGCCACCTGCTGGGAGCCGCCGAGCGAGAGGAACTTCTCCCGCACCAGGTCGGCGTGGCCCGCCCGGGTCTCCGGACCGGCGGCGCCCACCGGGATCAGCCGGGTGCGGGAGACCGTACGGCCGTCCGTCAGCCGTACGGTGACGCGTGCGCCGGTGGCCTTGGTGGACCGGGAGAAGTCCCGGTCGTCGGCCTGCAGCGCGCCGATCAGATCCACGAGTTCGTCGCCGCCGAAGCCGCGCAGCCACGGCACGGCCAGCTCGCCCGCCTCCCGCACGGCCTCGCCGAACGGCGCGTCGGACAGGAACAGTTCGCGGGTCATCTCCGTGTCGTGCTCCAGCCGGATCCGCTTCGCGAGCGCCCAGCGGTCGGGGTCGTCCAGATACGGCGCGGAGAAGTCGTCCACCGAGAACTCGCCGGTGAGCAGGGTGGTGGCCACCGGGTAGGGCACGTCGAGGACCAGCGCGCCCAGGGGTGAGCCGGGACCGGTGACGTACTGGGCGGCCCGCTCCCCCGCGAACAGCGTGTACAGGGAGGCCTCGACGACCACTTCGGCCACGTCCTGCGGCCTGAGCGGGCCGAGTTCCCGGTGGATCTCGGCGGCGCAGTCCACCGCCGCGTCGATGCCGGGCCCGCCGGGGTGCATCTTGAACGACAGCGTGTCGGTGTGCCAGCGGCGGCCCAGCCCCTTCGCCACCGCCTGCGGCAGCGGCACGGTCGCGAACCGGGCCAGGAAGCCGTCGCTGTGCTCCATGATGTCGGGCGCCCCGCGCAGCCCCGCGTACGCGGCGTCGCAGGCGTCCATCGCGGTGCGCACCGGCGTGAAGGTGTTGAAGAGCCGGGCGTCACTGGCGAGGAAGGCCCGCATCAGCGGCCAGTTGGGCATCGCGAAGGCCAGCCCGAAGGAGTTCTCGAAGAGGGAGGCGGAAGCCCGGTCGCAGTGCAGACGGCCCGCGACCGCGCCGGCCAGATGGGTGTGCACGGCGCTCTGGCCGCGCAGGGGTCCGAGGGTCGCGGAGGCGGTGATGCGGGCGGCGCACTCGTTGGCCACGACCACCGCGGTCAGCAGCGAGAGCCCGTCCAGCCGGCGGGCGTAGGCGAAGGCGAGCGGGACCGCGACCGTGGAGTTGGACAGGTGCCCGGCGTAAGCGGTGTCGTCCAGGTTCAGCCAGGAGCCGAGCGCGGCGAAGACGCCGGCGGCCTGCCGCGGGTCGCGCTGCATGGGGTGCCCGAAGGCGGCCACCAGCTTTCTGCCGAGGGGGTGCTGGAGACCGGCCCGGATGGAGGCGATCTGCGACAGCACCTGGCTCGCGGCGAGCTTCAGCACCCGGCACGGGATGTGCTGGGGGCGCAGGGTCGCGGCCCAGTGCGAGAGTTCGCGCAACGGGGTGTCGGCGGGCGCGCGGCCGCGGCCGGCCCGGGGCAGGGTCTGTGCCTGCTCGGCCCAGTCGGCGCACAGTGCCCGGGCGACGCTCTCCCCGAGGACAGCGGTCATGAGGCGGCTACCTTCCTTGCCGTGCGTACGTCACGGGTGGGAACGCAACCGCGGGAGCACCGTCGCCCCGGTGCTCCCGCGGTGTTGGGGGTGGTGCTCAGGCGGCCGGGACCTTGTCGAGGAAGCCGTAGACAGCCTTGATCTTGCCCTCGGCGTCGGTGACGATGACGTCGAAGCCGATCGCGATCGGCTCGGCACCCGGCTCGGTCACCAGGCCCCACTGGAAGCGGGCCTGGTCGTGGTGGGCGTCGACGGTGCCGTGCAGTTCGAAGGCGAGGCCCTTGAACTGGTCGCGGGCACCGGCCACCACGGCCCCGAAGCCCTCGTGACCCTCGACCGCCGCGAGCGGGTCGATGTACGGGGCGTCGGCGGTGAACAGCTCGGCGATGGCCGCGGCGCGCTTGTCGGCGTCCGCCTCGTTCCAGATGTCGAGGTAACGGGAGACGGTGGTGGTCAGGTCGCTCATGCGGGCGTTCTCCTCTGTGACTTGCTTGACTTGTTCTTCTGACAGGTGGCTTCGTACGGGCTTCAGGGGGTGGCCGGCGCCCAGACCGGGAGGGCTCCCGGGAGCACCTCGAAGGTGGCCGAGGCGCCGATGCCGTGCTGGTACTCGCCGTCGTGCTCCAGCGGCAGCCGGAGGCCGTCGGTGCGCTCGACGGTGATCGTGCGGCCACGTGCGTACACGGTCGCCGGATGGTCCATGTGCGCCGCGTTCAGCGTCAGTTCGGGCACGTCGACCGCGGCGATCCCGCTGCCGATGACGCAGACGTCGAGCAGTCCGTCGTCGAGCAGCGAGTCCGGCAGCACCCGGAACCGGCCGCCGCGGTACCGGCCGCCGCCGACGTTCGCGAGGACCGTGGGGCCCTCGTGCACGACCCGGCCGTCGACGGTGACCCGGCCCGGGTACGGCGGGTAGCCGTCGGCCGTGTCCGCGAAGGCGCGGGCGTACCGCTCCCGTCCGGTCAGGGGCAGCTCCCGGGCGGTGATCAGCGCGTCGGCGATCACACCCGAACAGGCACCCAGATAGACGTAGTTGCGGGTCTGGGCGAGGCGGGCCAGGTCCAGGCGGCGGAGCCGGGCGCTGCCGCCGATGCCGTTGTCGGTCAGGACCGCCTTCAGGGACTCGCTCCAGGGCCGCTCGCCCCAGAGCATCTTGTAGCCGGAGTTGCCGGTGCCGCCGGGCACCACCGCGAGGGTGGCGTTCCCGGTGACGGGCACCAGTCCCTGTACGGCCTCCCGGACTGTGCCGTCGCCGCCGATGACGACGATCAGGTCGGGCGCCCCGGCGGGCCGCTGCAGCGCCCGGCGCACGGCGACGGTGGCGTCGCCCGGTCCGGTGGTGAGGTGCACCTCTGTGCGCTCCAGGCAGGAGGCACACAACTGGCGTACCTCTTCGACCAGTTCGGGCGAGTGGCTGCCGGAAGCGGGGTTGCCCAGGACGAGTGCCCGGGTGGGAGCCGGGGCTGCGGTGTCTGCCATGAGGGGCGTACTCCTTCGTCGGACGGCACCCGCGGACCGGGCCGGCTGTGCGCCCGGCGTCGCGGCGATCCCCACTCTGCCGGGGCGCGCTGTCACCGGGCTGACACGGCGCTGACGCGGCACGCGGGAGCGGGAACGCGAACGTCCGGCCCCTTGCCGAGGGGCCGGACGCGGTGGGGACGACGGGTGTCACTCCTTGACGAACGCCAGCAGGTCGGCGTTGAGCCGGTCCGCGTGGGTCGCGAACATGCCGTGCGCCGCGCCCTCGTAGGTGATCAGCCTGCTGCCGGGTATCAGTTCGGCGGTCCGCGGGCCGCACAGCGGGTACGGCGCCGCCAGGTCGGCGGTCCCGTGGATCACCAGGGTGGGCACCGGGACCGCGGCCGTCTCCGTGCGCTGATCGGTGGTGAACAGCGTGCGGTAGATCTCGGTCCCGGCTCTGGGCGAGGTGTTCAGGCACATGCCGATCAGCCAGCCGGCGAGCTGCCCGGAGAGCGGCAGGTTGTCCGGGTCCGGCTCCGGGCCCGCGAAGAACGGCCAGGTCAGCGCGTCCAGCCAGGCGGCGCGGTCGGTCCGGATGGCCTGTTCCACCTGGTCGAAGAGAGCGGGTTCCAGTCCGTCGGGGTTGTCCGGGGCGCGCAGCAGGAACGGCGTCGTCGAGGCGACCAGGGCGAGCCCGGCCACCCGTTGCGTGCCGTACCGGGACAGATAGCGCACGCACTCCCCGCCGCCCACCGCGTAGCCGACCAGCACGGCGTCCCTCAGGTCGAGGTGGTCGAGCAGGTCGGCGAGGTCACCGGCCAGGGTGTCGTAGTCGTATCCGGTCCAGGGGATGTCCGAACGGCCGCTGCCGCGCCGGTCGTAGGTGATGCAGCGCAGCCCGTTCCCGGCGAGGAACGGCGCCTGGAACTCCCACATGCGCGAGTCCGCCATGGCCGCGCCGAGCAGAACGACGGGCCGTCCGTCGCCCCAGTCGCTGTAGTGCAGCCCGGTCCCGTCCCGGGTGGTGAGGTACGGCATCCTTCGTTGCCTCCTTCCTTCGTACGGCCGGGGTGCCGGTCGCTCACTTCCGGGCGGCGCGGCCCGGGGCCGCGAGCACCAGCAGGGAGGCGACGAGGCCCAGGCAGACGAGCGGGATCAGGGTGACGGCGAACGCGTGCGGATAGGCGTCGGCCTTGCCGCCGGCGTCCGCGAGCGCCGGGAAGAAGACCGTGCCGGCGATCGCCACGCCGACGGCGGCCCCGCCCTCCTGAGCGGTGTTGAGCAGCCCCGAGGCGGCGGCCGCGTGCTCGGGGACCGCACCGCCCAGGACCAGGTTGGTCAGCGGACCGGTGGTCAGGCCCATGCCGAGGCCGGCGACCAGCAGCACGGGCAGCAGCCACAGCACATGGCCGCTCATGTCCAGGCCGCGTGCCGTCAGCGCGATCGCGGTGTAGCCGACCGCCAGGACGAGCGGGCCGACGGCGACCCGGCGGGCGGTCACCGAGGCGGCGAACCGGGCCGAGACGATGGAGGCGCCGAAGTAGCCCGCGCCCAGCGCCAGGAACATCAGCCCGGACTGCAACGGGGTCAGGCCGCGGCCCAGTTGCAGGTAGAGGGCGAGGGTGAAGAAGAAGGAGCCCATGGCGAGGAAGTAGACGACCGTCGCGACCAGGCCGACCGAGAACAGCCGGGAGCGGAACATCGCCGGCTCGATCAGCGGACCGCGCCCGGCGGCCGACCTGCGGCGCAGGTGCCAGACGGTCACGGCCAGCAGCACGGCCGCCCCGGCGAGCGACTCCCACACCCACACCGGCCAGTCGCGCTCCTGCCCTTCGAGCAGCGCGAACACCAGCAGGCCCAGGGTGGCCGTGACCAGCAGGGCGCCGGCCAGGTCGAGCCGGGTGCCGCCCTGGCCGCGGGACTCGGGGATCGTGCGGCGGACGAAGGCGAGGGAGAGCAGGCACAGCGGGACGTTGATCAGGAAGATCGTGCGCCAGCTCAGGCCGGCCACGTCCACCGAGATCAGCGCGCCGCCGATGAACTGGCCGAAGACTCCGGCGAGTCCGATGACCAGGCCGTAGATGTTGAAGGCGCGGTCGCGGGCCTCGCCCGTGTACACCGTGCCGATGATGCCCAGCACCTGCGGCACCATGAGCGCGGCGGCGGCGCCCTGGGCGATCCGGGCCACCACGAGCACGGTCACCGAGGGCGCGAAGCTGCACGCGGCCGAGGCCGCCATGAACAGCACCATGCCGAGGGCGAACATCCGCCGGCGGCCGTAGAGGTCGCCGAGCCGGCCGCCGGTGATCAGGCCCGAGGTGAAGGCCACGCCGTAGCCGACGACGATCATCTGGGCCTGTGCGGCGGTGGCGTCGAGGTCGGCCTTGATGGCGGGGACGGCCACGTTGGCGATGAAGAAGTCCAGCACCGTGATGAACGTCCCGACGAGGACCACCAGAAGGGCACCGGCGGAGGGGGCGGCAGCCGGTGTGCCCACGGGGTTCGTCCTCGTACGCCCCTCGACCGCGACTTCCGGGCTTGCTTCAGAAGTCATGACGACTTCGTTTCCTTTCCTTGGTCATTCACTGTGGGTTGTCCGGTGCACCGGCGGATTTCCTCCGGTCACCAGGTCACGGGAAGTCGGTTCACCCCGTGGAAGACCGACTCGCGGCGGAACAGCGTGCGCGGGTCGGCCGCGAGGCGGAGGGCCGGGAAGCGGCGCAGCAGGGAGCGCAGGGCCAGCTCCATCTCGAGGCGGGCCAGCGGGGCGCCCTGGCAGTAGTGCGGTCCGAAGCCCCACTGCAGATGGCCGCTGGTGTCGCGGTGCGGGTCGATGCGGTGCGGACAGGCGAAGACGGACTCGTCGTGGTTGCCTGCGGGCACCGAGATGACGACGGCGTCGCCCTTCTCGACGGCCACGCCGCCGAGTTCCATGTCCTCGATGGCGAGGCGGACCATGGCGTCCTGGGAGATCGACCAGTAACGCATCGACTCCTCGATGAAGTTGGGGATCAGCGCGCCGTCGTCGGCGGCGACCCGGGCCCGCAGCTCGTCGTCGCGCAGCAGGGCGAGTACGTTCAGGGCGATCTGGTTGGTGGTGGTCTCGTGGCCCGCGACCAGGACGAGGCGGGCGATGCCGACGAGTTCGTCCAGGGTGAGGGCGCCGGTCGCGTGGTGGTTGACGGCGAGCCTGCTGATCAGGTCGTCCCCGGGGTCGGCGAGCTTGCGCAGCGCCAGCTTGGCGAGGTACTCCGACATCTCGACGAACGCGGCCAGGGAGACGGCGGGGTCCTCCTGGGAGATGATGACGCGGGTCTTCTCGATGAAGAACGGGGAGTCCTCCTCCGGGACCCCCAGTAATCGCGCGATGACGAGGGTCGGCAGCGCCCGGGAGAAGACGGCGTGCAGGTCGGCGGGCTGGGGCTGGACGGCCAGTTCGTCCAGCAGCTCGTCCACCAGCCGCTGGATTGGCTCGCGCAGCCGCTTGACGCGGCGGTAGGTGAACTCGGTCTGGATCATGCCGCGCAGCCGTGCGTGCTCGGGGTCGTCCTGACGAAGGAACGAGCTGGGGTTGCTCCCGGGCGGCAGCTGGATGCGCACGGGGGCGCCGGGTAACGTCTCGTCGGCGCTCAGCCGCGGGTCGGACAGCGCCTGGCGCACATCGTCGTACCTGGTCACCAGCCAGGCCAGTCGTGAATCGGCTACTCCCGCCGGGATGCGCACCACGCAGGGGGGTGCCTGGCGCAACTCGGCCAGCACGGGCGGCGGGTTGCCGTCCTCGGTGCGGGCGAAGGGCCAGTCCAGGATGTCGGTGTGGTCCGCGAGTGACATGTTCGTCCTCCGTGCTCGGGGGGCAAAGGTGATCCTCGGCACCGACTCTCTTTCTGCGTGGGGCACGTGAAGGGGCCCGGGCGGCACACGGAAGAGGAATCTTTACCTCCGAGCTGTGCGCGGACGCCGGACGCCACCTTCGCGCAGTGCCCTGACGCGGCGCTGACACAGCGCTGACACGGGTCCCCACGGGGGCCCGTGCGAGTCGGTGGTGAGTAATGACTTTGCCAAGGAGGACTGACCCGAAGCTGATCAGGAACTGACGAGGGCGGGCCGCGGGCGCGCGGCCGGCGGCGTGGGGGGCGGGGCCGTGGTGGGGGCACGGCCCTCCTGTCACCCGGGTGAGCGGCCGTCACCAGGTGACGGGGAGTTCCTCCAGGCCGTACACGAGGGTGTTCTCGCGGAAGCGCACGTCGTCGACGGGGACGGCCAGGCGGAGTCCGGGGAAGCGGGCGAAGAGGAAGCTCAGGCAGACCTCCAGTTCCATGCGGGCCAGCGAGGCGCCGGGGCACAGGTGTGCGCCGAAGCCGAACGCGAGGTGGCCGGAGGCGTTGCGGTGGATGTCGAGGCGGCCCGGGTCGGGGTAGACCGACTCGTCGTGGTTGGCGCCGGGGATCGCCACGATCACACCCTCGCCCTTGTGGATGTGCGCCCCGCCCAGCTCGACGTCGGCCACCGCGGCCCGCACCTGGTTGTCCTGCGAGATGGACCAGTAACGCAGCAGTTCCTCGACCGCCGGTCTGAACAGGGCCGGGTCGGCCTGGAGTTCGGCCCGCAGGGCCGGATCGCGCAGCAGGCTGAGGACGCTCAGGCTGATCTGGTGGGCCGAGGTCTCGTGCCCGGCGACCAGGAAGAACCGGGCCATGGCGACGAGTTCCTGGTGGCTCAGCTCGCCGGTCGCCACATAGCGGGTGACCAGCCGGCTGATCAGGTCGTCCTGCGGGTCGGCGGTGCGCTGCACGGCCAGCTCGTCCAGGAACCGGGTCATCTCCAGGAACGCGCCGTACGTCTCCTCGGGTGTCGCGTCCTGGGAGAGGATGACCCGGCTCTGCTCGGTGAACGTCGCCTCGTCCTCCTCCGGGACGCCGAGCATGCGGGCGATCACCAGCGACGGCAGCCGGACGGCGAAGTTCTCCACCAGGTCGACCGGGTTCGGGCCCTGCTCCAGCTCGTCCAGCAGCCGCCCGACGAGGAGTTCGACCTCGGGGCGCAGGGCGCGGGTGCGGCGGGCGGTGAACTCGGTCATCGCCATCCGGCGCAGCCGGCCGTGCTCGGGGTCGTCCATGCGGTTGAACGACATCACGCCGGGCTCCGGCGGCAGCTGGATCCGGATCGGGAAGCCCGGCTGCTGGTCGTCGGCGCTGAAGCGGTTGTCGTTGAGCACCTGACGGACGTCCGCGTGCCGGGTGACCAGCCAGGCTTCGCCGCCGCGTATGCGCACCCGCACCGGTGGCTCCTTGCGCAGGCCCTCGTATGCGTCCGGCGGCCCGTACGGGCAGGAACGCGCCATCGGCCACTCGGGAAGCTGCTGCTCGCATTCGGACATGGGAGTTCCCTCCGTTGGCTGGTTTCCAGTGGGTGTCCAGCGTTGGAGACATCCTGATGAGCAGTCCTGACAGGAATCTGATGGATTACTGACGCGTTTTCAGCCAGTAAATGACTGGTTTTCGATTGGCAAAAAGGGAAGGTTGCGTTCTGAACAACCGCAGGTGAGAGCCTTCCGGGAACACGGAAAACGGGGGCCGGCGTGAACTCGCCGGCCCCCGTCGGGGACTGTTTCCGCCGTCGGTCAGGCGGCCTCGGGCGCGCTCGCGGCACCCGCCTGCCGGGCCCGCGGCAGCAACTGCACCAGAGCCGCCACCAGGACGCAGAACCCGGCCTGCGCCAGCAGACTGATACCGAAGGCGTGGGCATAGGAATGGGCGTCGATCCGGTGCCCGGCCACGCCGAAGAAGACCACGCCGATCACCGCGATGCCGATGGCGTTGCCCATCTCCTGGGCGGTGGAGAAGACACCGGACGCGGCGGCCGCGTGGTGCGGGGCCACGCCCTCCAGGACCAGCGAGGTGAGCGGGGCGACGACGAAGCCCATGCCGAACCCGCCGAGCACCATGGCCGGGATGCACCAGGCCACGGAACCGCTGCTGTCCAGGTGCCACACGGTCTCGGCCAGCGCCAGGTCACCCGCCGCCAGCAGCACGGCGCCCAGGGCCAGCACCTGCTTGCCCAGCTTGGCCGCGGCCTTCGGCGCCTGCACCGAGCCGACGAAGAAGCCGAGGCCGAGCGGGATGAACAGCAGCCCGGAGCGCAGCGCGGACTGGCCGCGGCCCTCCTGCAGATACAGCGCGAGGACCAGGAAGAAGGAGGCCATCGCGGCGAAGAACACCAGCAGGGAGACCACACCCACACCGAACGCACGGTCCTCGAAGAGGCTCGGGTTGACCAGCGGCGACCTGCCGCGGGCCGCCTTGCGGCGCTGGGTGTACCAGAAGGCGGCCAGCAGCGGTACGGCGGCCACCAGGCACTCCCAGGTCCAGGTGGGCCAGCCCTGCTCACGGCCCTCGACCAGCGGCAGCACGACGGCGGTGAGCCCGGCGGTCACCAGGACCACACCGGTCAGGTCGAGGCCCGTGTGGCCGTCGGCGCGGGACTCGGGCACCAGCTTCGGGGTCAGCAGCAGGACGACGGCGCCGATCGGCACGTTGATCAGGAAGATGGTCCGCCAGTCCCAGCCGAACACGTCCGCCTTGATCAGCAGGCCGCCGATCAGCTGCCCGAAGACGGCCGAGGCGCCGAGCGTCAGGCCGTAGGCGTTGAACGCGGCGACCCGGGCCTTGCCCGTGTACGTCGTGGTCAGGATGCCGAGGACCTGCGGGATGACCAGCGCGGCCGCGGCGCCCTGCACCGCGCGCGCCGCGATCAGCTCGCCCATGTTCGGCGCGAGGCCGCAGGCCAGTGAGGCCAGCGTGAACAGGGCCAGGCCGATGGAGAAGATCCGCCGGCGGCCGTAGAGGTCGCCGAGCCGGCCGCCGGTGATCAGCATGGCCGACAGACCGATGTTGAACGTGGCGGCGACCAGCTGGATCTCGGCCGCGGTGGCGTGCATCCCCTGTTGCAGCGAGGGGATGGCCACGTTGACGATGAAGAAGTCGAGGTTGGTGATGAACAGGCCGGCCAGCACGACCAGAAGCGCGCCCCACGCGGGTGCTCCGGCGGCCTCCTCGATGTCCGGTGGCGGTGCGGCCGAGGCCGCGCTGCCGGTCAGTTCCGCTTCGGTGGTCATGGACGACCCTCCCTAGGTCGTTTTGTGCCGGTTGATTGCGGGCCACGAGGGTCCGCGACGCACTGCGGGGCGCGGGACAGCACCCGGAACACAGTCATCGGGTCACTGTCCCGCGCCCCGCTGACGCGGCGCTGACGCGGCGCTGACGCGGCGCTGACGCGGCCTCCGGTCTCAGGGCCTGCTCTGGCCCGCGGCCCTGGCCACGGTCCGCTGCAGCCGGTGCGCGAAGTGCGCGGTGACGGCCTGGGCGTGCGTGTCGATGTAGAAGTGACCGCCCTCGTACTCGCTGTGGCCGAGGTAGCCGGGGGTGCGCCCGGCCCAGTGGGTCATGGCGTCCGGGGCCTCCTGCAGCGGGTCGCTGCGACCGCCGTAGGAGGCGAGCGGGCAGGTGACGCCGGCGCCGTCGTCCTCGTAGTCGCCGGCGACCCTGAGGTCGGCGCGCAGTGCGGGCACGACGAGCGCGAGCATCTCGGGGTTGTCGTAGATCTCGGCCGGGAACGAGCCCAGCTTCTTGATCCACTCGACCAGTTCGGGCTCCGGCATCCGGCTCTGCTCCTCCGTCGGCTGGAAGAAGCCCACCGGCGACCAGCCGGACATGCCGACCATCACCGGAGCCGGCCCGCCCTCCGCCTCCATCTTGATGGCGAGCCGGAACGCCAGCTGTGCGCCGAGGCAGTGGCCGAAGAAGGCGAACGGCCGGTCGTCCAGGTCGCCCAGGACCGCCTCGTGCAGGGCGTCGAGCAGCGGCCAGAAGTTCTCGTAGCTCTGCTCCTCCCGGCGGTTGTGACGGCCCGGCAGGGTCACCGCCTGGGCCGCGATGTCCGGGGGCAGCAGGCTCTCCCAGTCGCGGTAGATGATGGCGCCGCTGCCCGCGTGGGGCAGCAGGAACAGCCGGATGGAGGCGTCGGGCGAGGGCTCCACGGGGTGGAACCAGTGCCCCTCGGTGGACATCTGGCTGCCGACGGTGCCGATGGCGGTGGTCACGACTGCGTACTCCCAACGGTGGTGGACGGGCCGAGGGCGCGTACCGCGGGCAGCAGCACCTCGGCGATCTCCTTCAACTGCGGCTCGGGGTCCAGGGATCCGATCCGTACGACCAGGTGCCGGGCGCCGGCGCGGACGTAGTCGCCGAGCCACTCGGCGCACTTCTCGGCGCTGCCCCAGGCGTAGGCCTGGATGCTCCGCATCTGCTCCAGGGAGCGGCCGTAGTAGTGGCTGATGTAGTGCTCCAGTTCGGCCTTGGCCGCGCTCTCACTGGCGTTGACCGTGACGGTGGCGTACAGCGCCGGGACGACCGCGTCGGCTCCCCGCCCCGCCTCCTCGGCGAGTTCGGCGATACGACGGCGGGCGCGTGCGTAGGCGTCGACGTCCGGGAGGAAGGGCAGCCAGCCGTCGTAGCGCGTGGCCACGCGGGCCAGGACCTTGGAGGTGTCGCTGCCGGCCAGCCAGAGCGGCGGGCCGCCGGGGATCGCGGGCGAGGGGAGCCGGTCAAGGTTCTCTGCCTGCCAGAACTTGCCCTGGAAGTCGCCGGGTTCGCCCTCCTCGCCCGACCGCCACGCCGTCCGCCACAGGGCGGTGATCTCGTCCAGGCGGCCGACGCGGCCCTGGAAGGAGGCGCCGACGGAGGCGAACTCCTCCTCGGTCTCGGGCATCGGGAAGCCCGAACCGAGGCCGAGGATCAGCCGGTCGGCGGCGACATGGCTGAGGCTCGCGATCATGTTGGCGCCGATGAGGGGGTGGCGCAGGGCGGGGGTGAGGGCGGCGGTGCCGACAGTGATGCGGTTCGTGGCGGCGGCCGCGGCCGACAGCACGATCAGGGGATCCAGGCGGGGGCGGGCGGTCAGGGAGTCCCCGGCCCACAAGGAGTCGAAGCCGAGCGTTTCCGCGGTTTTGGCGAAGTCGATCAGCGGGGCTGCCGCGTAGGTGCCGTTGATCGCCTGCTCCCGGGTGGGGAGGAGGATGCCGATCTGGAGAGGGGGCCGGCCGTGGTCTGCGGTCTGCGGGCCGGTGGCGGCTGGTCGCGCCCCGCGGCGGAGCCGCATATCAGCACGGCCCCGCGCCCCTTGGGAGTTGCTCTCTTCGGCGTTGGAAGGCATACGTCGGTTTCCTTTCTCAAGTGACAGGAGTCGTCAGACGACCGTTGCCTTCAGTGCGTCCCTGGTCGGCGCCGCCAGTTGCTCCCTCACCGCGCGGCGCAGGATCTTGCCCGACGGGTTGCGCGGGAGGGACTCGGCGAAGTGGTACGTGCCCGGGATCTTGTAGTCGGCGATGCGGCCCCGCAGCGACAGCAGGAGTTCCCGGGGGGTGGCGGTCGCGCCGGGCCGGAGGACCACCACGGCGTGCACGCTCTCGCCCCAGCGGTCGTCGGGGAGGCCGACGACGGCCGTGTCGGCGACGGCCGGGTGCGCGGCGAGTGCCTTCTCGACCTCGGCCGGGTAGATGTTCTGCCCGGCGACGATGATCGTGTCGTTGATGCGGTCGCACAGGTGGAGATAGCCGTCCTCGTCGAGGTAGCCGGCGTCGCCCATGTGCAGCCACTCCCCCACCAGGGTGCGGGCGGTGGCCTCGGGCAGGTTCCAGTAGCCGAGCATCCGGGAGGGTGCGCGGACGCAGATCTGGCCGATGGCGCCGACGGGCAGGGTCTCGCCGTCGGGGCCGATCACCTTGACCTCGTTGCCGGGGCAGGGCCTGCCGACCGAGGTGAGGACCGTGCTGCCGGGGTGGTGCGCCTCGGGCGGGAGACAGACCGCGACACTGCCGGTCTCGGTGCTGGCGTAGATCTGCGCGAACTCGCAGCGGTAGGTCTCCAGGCACTGCTTGAGCAGTGTCTCGGACATGGGGGCGGCGCCGTAGGCGATCTTGCGCAGGGAGGCGAACGCCTCGGGGCCCGCGCCGCGTTCGGCCGCCATCGCCTGGAGCATGGCCGGGGCTGCGAAAGTGGTGGTGACCCCGTGGCTGCGGATGAGCCGTACCGCCTGCTGCGGGTCGAACTGCGGCATGATCACGTTCGTGCCGCCGGCGTTGAACGTGTGCAGGAACCAGCCGATGCCGGCCACGCCGAAGCCCGGCAGGGAGATCAGGGCGACGTCCTCGGGCAGCCAGTCGATCCAGTCGACGCCCCGCTCGCGGCTCGCGTGCGGCAGCGTGAAGAAGCTGCGGTGGGCGAGGACCGCGCCCTTGGGCAGGCCGGTGGTGCCGCTGGTGTAGATCTGGATGACCGCGTCGTCCGGACCGGTGCCGGGCGTGAGGTCGGTGTCGGGCTGGTCGGCGGCCCAGGCGAGCAGGCCCGCGCCGCGGGCGGGTTCGCCGTCGGCGTCGGTGCCGTCGACCCGGATCACCCTGCGCAGCCCGCGCAGTTGGTGGCGGACGATGGCGACGGTGTCCCAGAACTCGTCGTCGACGAAGATCAGGGCGGCGCCGGAGTCACGCAGGATGTGGTCGACCTCGTGCGGGGTGAGCCGCCAGTTGACCGGCACCAGGACCGCGCCGGCCTTGGCGCAGGCGATCATCACCAGGTAGTAGTTGGCCGACTCGCGGCCCAGGTAGGCGACCCGGTCACCGCGCCTGACCCCGCTGGTGTGCAGGGCGTGCGCGGCCCGGTTGCTGTCGCGGTGGAGCTTCTCGTAGGTGGTGACGCGGCCCTCGCAGATGATCGCCGGGTGGTCCGGGCGGCTTCCGGCGTGGGCCCGGGAGGAGTGGTGGAGCGTCCAGCGCTCCCTCGGTATGTCAGTCATGGTGGGTTCCCGTCCCTGGGGGGCGTCCCCTGTCGAGGACGCCCCCCAGCTCTGTCACACTGCCGGTACCGGACCGAGCGAGCCGTCGACGAACTGGGCCAGCGCACGGACCGTGGGGTGGTCCTGGGTGAGGGAGGCCGGCAGGGGCAGTCGGAACGTCTGCTCCAGTGCGGCCTTGACCTGCTGGGCCATCAGGGAGTCCAGGCCCAGCGACACGAACTCGGTGGACACGTCCAGCTCGTCGCCCTCCTCCAGGTGCAGGACGGCGCCGACCTTCTCGCGGACCACGCCGGTGACGGCGGCCAGGCGTTCGGCCCCGGGCAGCGCGGCCAGTGCCGTGAGGTCGAGGCCGGTGCCGTCGTCCTCGGGGGCCTGCCGGGCGAGCCGGTCGTAGAACAGGTCGCCGGTGACGCTGCCCGCCACATAGCGGTCCCAGTCGAACTCGCCGACGATCCGCTGGGTGCGCGGCCGTCCCCACAGCCGGGCCAGGGTGTCCAGGGCCCGGGTCGGGGAGAAGAAGCGGACGCCGCTGCGCTCGATCTCCTGGCTGAGGTGCTCCTCGAGGCGGGCCGACATGCCGACCCGGGCCCAGGCGCCCCAGTTGACCGAGAGCCCCGGCACCCCGCGGCGGCTGCGCCACTCGGCGAGTGCGTCGAGTCCGGCGCTGGCGGCGGCGTAGTGGCCCTGGGTCGCGCCGCCGAGGACGGAGGCGATGGAGGAGTAGGTGACGAAGAACTCCAGCTCGGGGAAGGACTCCTCGGCCGCCTCGTGCAGCAGCCAGCCGCCGTACGCCTTCGCCGCGAGCTGAGCGTCGATCGACTCCCAGGTCAGCTCGGAGATCAGCTTCTTGTCGTAGGAGCCGGCCGCGTGCACGATCCCGCCGAGCGGGTACGGGCCCGCCGCGAGGTGCCGCACCAGGCGCTGGACGTCCTCCGAGCGGGAGATGTCGGCGCGTACGACGTCGATCTCGGCGTCGGCGGCCAGGTCCGCGAGGACCGGTGAGGCCTCCTCGGTGGCCCGGCCGCTGCGGCTGACCAGGGTCAGGTGCCGGGCGCCGAGCGCGACCAGCTTGCGCGCGGTGACCAGGCCGAGGCCGCCGAGACCACCGGTGACCAGGTAGGTGCGGTCGGCGCGGAGCCCGGCCGGGCCCTCGTCGACGGGGTCGCTCTGCTCCTCGGCCGGGTCCTCGGGGAGTGTCACCCAGGTGGGTTGGGCGGGGTCGGACAGGGCGGTGCGCAGGGCCTCGCCGGTCTCGTCCAGCCGGAAGCGGGGCGCGGTGTCGTCGGAACCGGTGGCGTGGACGACGGCCACCGCGGGCACGGTGAGCGTGGAGCGGAAGGTGCCGTCGTGCCGGACGAGGACCTCGTCGCCGGCCGCGAAGCCGGTGCCGGCGGCGGCGGCGAGGACCGTGCCACGGGCCAACTGGCCGAGCAGCGGCGGCGGTTCCTCCACGCCCGCATCCTCCTCGGCGCGTTCGGCGCGTCCGGTGTCCAGGGCGGTGCGGGCGTCCTCGGCGGTCAGGCCGACGGCGTGCACGCGGACCTGGACCTCCTCGGCCCCGGGCGCCCGCTCGGTGACCGAGGCCGGCGCCAGGTCGGACAGGTCGCCGGAGTCGGGGGCGCGCAGTTCGAAGCCTCCGGTCCAGGTGAGGGTCGAGTCACCGGCGAGCAGCCGGCGCACATAGCGGCGGCCGGGGCGGTGGGCGACCTGGTACTCGCCGGGCGGCTCACTGCGCCACTCGTCCGCGAGCGGGGTGAGGCCGCTGCCCGGGGCGAGGTCCACCAGGGTCGTCCGGTACTGCGGGTACTCGGTCAGCAGCACCCGCCCGAAGCCCCACAGGGTGGCGGCGCCGAGGTGCCCGCCGTCGCCGGCCGGGTCACCGGGCAGCCACTGGGCGCCCTCGGTGACCAGCCACAGCCGGGGCGGCCGCGTGGCACCGGAGGCGTCCAACGCACCTACGAGCGTGAGGAGTTCGCGGTAGTTGTCCTCGCACTCCACGCGCAGCCGGCCGTCGGACATCGGCGCCGGGCGCTGCCGCCAGATCCGGCAGACGTCGGTGACGGTGGGGTCCTCCAGGGCGGCCTTGAGGTCGGTGAGGTCGGGCAGCCAGGTGACCTTCAGACCGGGTTCGGCGGCGAGTTCGGCCGCGCGGACCGCGGACGGGTCGAGCAGGACCACGTGCCGGGCAGGTGCGTGCTCCTTGGCCGGCAGCGCCCGGCGCACCCAGTCGGGGCGGTGCAGGAACTGACGGCGGCCACCGCGGCCCTCGGGCCGGGCCATGCGGACACCGAGCAGCTCGGCCACCGGATCGCCGTTCTCCAGCAGCAGCACGTCGGCCAGGCGCCGGTCCTGCTCGCCGCGGACCCGGGCGAGGACGCGCAGGTTCTCGCCGCGCGGCTTGCGGAAGTGCCGCACGGAGGCGATCTCGCGCGGTACGAACACCGGGCCCTCGGGGTCGAGGACGACCAGGGCCTGCACCGCGGCCTCCAGCAGTTCCGCCGGGACGTGCTCGACGGCGCTTGCGTCGCGGCCGGTCAGCTCGCCGGTGACCAGTGCCCCGGCAGGCAACGTTTGCCCGTCAAGGAGCGGCGTCCGGTGCGTGCTCTCGGTGTGCCGGCCGGAAGTCCTCGTACTGGACGTACTCGGGCTTTCGGCCGGTCCGGCGAGTGGGGGTACCCCCTGCTCGAAGAGCTTGGGGGAGCGTGCCGGGCGTCGCGACGGGGCGGACGTTGCCTGCCGGGGCACTGCGTCGCCGTGCCGGGCGGCGTGCAGCAGCAGCCGCATCCGGGGTCCCTGCGGGCGGCCGACGGAGGCGAGGTCGGTGTAGATGTCCTCGTCGTCGATCTGCTGTCCGGCCGGGGCCAGCGTGGCGTCCAGCTCCGCCAGCTCCGAGACGGGGACCAGGGGTTCGCGTTCGGCGGCGACCACGGCGGTGGCGTGCAGGTTCTCCTCGCCGCCGACGACCGTGAACACCTCGACCTCGGCGCCGCCGCCCGGGCGCGGCCGCCAGCGGGTGGTCAGCGCGGTCACCGTCTCGGCGGGCAGCTCCAGCGGGGCGAGCAGCCTGAGGTCCCGGACGGCGGATCGGGCGTGGCCCTGGACCGCGTCCTGCACGGCGAGCAACAGGTCGACGTAGGCGCCGGCGGGCAGGACGGTACGGCCGCCGTCGGCGAGGTCGGCGAGCGCGCCGAGTTCCTCGGCGGTGAACTCCGCGTTGAACTCCCGCACTCCACTGGCGAACCGCTCCTCGACGCCGAGCAGCAGGTGCCGGGCGGTGCCGTTCGCGGCCGCCCTGCGGGGTGTGGCGGTGGGCAGCCAGTAGCGCTTGCGCTGGAAGGCGTACGTCGGCAGGTCCACGCGGGCGGGCACGGGGTGACCGGCGTGGTAGTCGGTCCAGGAGACGCCGAGGCCTGCCGCGTAGTAGTCGGCGAGTGCGGTGAGGGTGGTCGAGGTGGTGGTGTCGCGGCGGCGCAGGCTGGCCAGCCACAGGTGGTCCTCGACGGTGACCCCGCGCCGGGCGAGCGCGGTGAGCCCGGCCTGCGGGCCGACCTCGATCAGGGCGTGCCGGCCGCGCTTGGCGACGGCCCGGATGCCGTCGAGGAAGCGGACCGGTTCGCCGATGTGCCGCACCCAGTAGTCGGGGTCGCCGATCTCGCGGAACCGGGCGAGGCGTCCGGTGACGTTCGAGATGAGGCTGATCTTCGGCTCGTGGAAGGTGATGCCGCCGAGGGCCGCGCGGAAGTCGTCGTAGACCTCGGCCATCAGCGGGGAGTGGAAGGCGTGCGAGACCTTGAGGCGGTCGACGCGGACGCCCCTGCCCTCCAGGATGCCCACCACCTCGTCCAGCGCGGCGGTGGCACCGGAGATCACCGTCTGGTCGGGGGCGTTGACCCCGGCCAGGGCCAGGTCGGCGCGGCCCTCCAGCAGGGGGGCGACCACCTCGACGGGGGCGGCGACGGCGGCCATGCCGCCCTCGGTGCGCACGGCCTGCATCAGCCGGGCCCGGGCGGCGACCAGGGTGACCGCGTCCGCCAGGCTGAACAGGCCGGCCACGGCGGCGGCGACGACCTCGCCGATGCTGTGCCCGATGAGCACGTTCGGGCGCACGCCCCAGGCCATCCACTGCTGGGCGAGGGCGTACTCCAGGGTGAACAGGGCGGGCTGGGTGTACTCGGTGCGGTCGATCGCCTCGGGGTCGGCTGCGGTGCCGAGCAGCAGCTCGCGCACCGAGCGGCCGAGGTGTTCGGCGAACAGCCGGTCGCACGCGTCGACCTGGGCGCGGAAGACGGGCAGCGCCGCGTAGAGGGCGGCGCCCATGCCGGCGTACTGGGAGCCCTGGCCGGTGAACATGAACGCGGTCTTGCGGATGCCGGAGGGCCCCTCGTGCTCGGCCTCGGCGGCCTGGTCCAGGAGCCGGGCGAGCGCGGCGCTGTCGGCGACGGGCGCGGCGATCCGGAAGGGGTGGTGGGTGCGGGTGGTGTTGGCGCTGTGGCAGAGCGCCGCCAGAGGCTGTTCGTCGACCAGCTTCCGGTATTCGGCGGCGAGTTCGCGCAGGGCGCCGGCGTTCTTCGCGGACAGGGTGAACACCGGTGCGGCCCCGCCCTCGCAGGGCTGCGGGGCCGGCTCGGGGGCCTGCTCGAGGACGACCGCGCCGATGGTCCCGGCGAAGCCGAAGCTGTTGACGACCGCGCGCCGGACCTCGGCCTCCCAGGGCTCGCAGGCCGTCGGGACCCGGACCGGGTAGAGGTCCCAGGGGATGCGCCCCGAGGGAGTGTTGAGGTTGATGTGCGGGTAGATCGTGCCCGCGCGCAGCTGGAGGACGGTCTTGATGACGCCGACGATGCCGGAGGCGGGCTCCATGTGACCGAAGTTGGTCTTCACCGAACCGACCAGCACCGGCCGGTCCTTGGTGTGGGAGTCGACGAACACGTCGCCGATGGCGCCGAACTCGATGGGGTCGCCGAGCGGGGTGCCGGTGCCGTGCGCCTCGACGTACTGGATGTCCTCCGGCGCGAGGTGGGCGGCGGCCAGTGCGCTGCGGATCACCTTCTCCTGGGCGGGGCCGTTGGGCACGGTGAGACCGGCGCTGTCGCCGTCCTGGCCGACGGCGGTGCCGCGCACCAGGGCGAGGATCCGGTCGCCGTCGCGCTCGGCGTCGGCGAGCCGCTTGATGACGACGATGCCGCAGCCCTCGGCGCGGGCGTAGCCGTCGGCGGCCTCGTCGAAGGTCTTGCACTGCCCGTCCGGGGAGAGCATCTGGGCGTTGGAGAACATCACCGGGATGCGCGGGTGGTGCAGGGCGTTGACGCCGCCGCACAGCGCGATGTCGGTCTCGCCGGCGCGCAGTGCCTGCACCGCGAGGTGCAGCGCGACCAGCGAGGAGGAGCAGGCGGTGTCGACGCTCATGCTCGGGCCGCGCCAGCCGAGGAAGTAGGAGAGGCGGCCGGACAGCGGGAACATGGTGATGCCGGACGCCAGATGGCCGTCCAGCTCCTCGTAGGGCAGCGAGTCCAGTTCGAGTGCGTAGTCGATGGAGCTGGCGCCGATGTACACGCCGCCGTTGCCGCGGCGCAGCGGCGCCGGGTCGATGCCCGCGTGCTCCAGGGCCTGCCAGGCGGTCTCCAGCAGCAGCCGCTGCTGGGGGTCCATGTACCGGGCTTCCTTCGGGGAGATGTTGAAGAAGCCGGCGTCGAACAGGTCGATGCGGTCCAGGAACCCGCCGGCCGAGGCGCGGATCTTGCCCTTGTCGTCCGGGCCCTCGGGCGTGAACGCGTCGACGTCCCAGCGGTCCCGGGGGATCGGGACGATCCCGCTGCGGCCCTCCCGCAGGAAGGCGTCGAACTCGTCGGGCGAGCCGCTGCCGCCGGGGAACCGCAGACCGATTCCGACGATCGCGACCGGCTCGGGCGCCTGCTCTGATTCCTTACGCGGCATGGAGCTACTCCTCAAGCTTCCTGGATGGCCTGGGTCAGGTGGTCCACGAGGTGGGCGATCGTCGGCTCGTTGAAGAGCACGTTGACGTTGATCGACAGGTCCAGGAGCTGCTCCAGGCTCTGCCGTATCTCGGTCAGCCGCAGCGAGGTGAGGCCGAGATCGAAATAGCTGACGTCGAGGGGGAGATCCTCGGAATCGTCCATGAGAAGCACTGCCTTGAATTTCACCAGGACGATTGACTCGATTTCTTCGGCGAGTTCACTGCGCGGCAGGTCGCGCAACCGCTGGATCGTGCTGTCGACAGGTGGCATGCCGTCATGCAAGCAAGGCCGGCTGACACCCCGCTGACAGCCCCGAGAGCGCTCCCGTGGCTTGATCGGCGCGGTCAGTCACGTGTCAGCGCGGGGTCAGATTCCGCTGTCAGGCTCGCATTGCTTCAAGAAATCCACACGCCATATCCGAAAGGCTGAAGATGCTTCGCGAAGCCGCGCAGGAGGAGAGTGCTGAGGCACCTTCCGGATTGAAGAGTTACGACCTCTACATCGCGGGCAAGGACGTCGCCGGGGACGGATGGGTATACACCGTCAGCGGGCGCTCCCTGCTGGAAGACGTGTTCACCAGCGTGACCCTGAAGCGCTCGCTCGAACAGGACCCCGAGTCCGACGCGGCCAAGCACCCCTATGTCGTCGGGCGCTGCGCGATCGCGGACGACTCCGCCATCGACCTGGCCACCCAGGCGGCCGCCGCGGCCGCCCCCGACTGGGCGGCCGTACCGCTGGAGCGGCGGATGCAGCTGGGCACCCGCTTCCGCGAGGAACTGATCAAGCACCAGGACGAGTTCCTGCGCATGCTGGTCGCCGAGTCCCACCCCGTGAAGCTGGCCCGCTGGGAGCTGAGCTGCCTGCTGCAGATCTACGCCCCGGGCTCCCTGCGCTGGTACCTGAAGCAGATGCGGGTCGAGAAGGAGTACAACGGCCGCAAGCTGATCCTGCACCGCCAGCCGGACGGCGTGGTCGCCTTCAACCCGCCGCAGAACGCCCCGCTGCCGAGCACTGCTCTCTGCGTGCTGGCCCTCATGGCCGGCAACGCCGTGGTGGTGCGGGCGCCCCGCAGCATCGCGCTGTCCACCATGTGGCTGCTGCGCGACATCGTCGCCCCGCTGCTGGAGGAGATCGACGCGCCGGCCGGTGTGCTCAACGCGGTGTGCTCCAACCCGAAGCAGACCATGGACCGCTGGATCGCCGACCCGCTGATCAACGACATCTTCTACATCGGCGGCAGCCAGGAGGGCCTGCGCTTCGAGCAGCAGTGCGTGGCACACGGCAAGAAGCCGATCCTCGAACTCGCCGGCAACGACGGCATCGTGGTGTGGAAGGACGCCGACGTGAAGTGGGCGGCCGAGGCCATCACCGAGTCGTTCTACGGCTCCGGGCAGATCTGCATGGTGCCCAACTACGTGCTGGTCCACCCCGAGATCGCCGAGGCGCTGATCGCGGAGGTCAAGGAGCAGGTCAAGGGCATCAGGCCGGGCCTGCCCGAGGAGGAGGACGTGCTGCTGTCGCCGGTGCGGCGCAGCGAGCGCTTCTTCCGGCTGCTGCGGCAGGCGATGGACAACGGCGCCGAGCTGGTCACCGGCGGCAACCGCACCGAGGTCGACGGCACGGTGTCCGAGACGGGTGTCTTCCTGCAGCCGACGGTGGTGCGGGTGGACGGCCTGGACCGGGCCCGGACCTACGACGTGGTCCGTGAGGAGACGTTCTTCCCGCTGATCCCGATCGTGGTCGCCGAACGCGACAACGACGACGCCCTGCTGGAGGCGTTCCTGCAGTTCGTCAACAGCAACGACTACGGGCTGCGCAACTCCCTGTGGTCGCGCTCGGACCACGTCATCGAGACCTTCGTGCGCCGCGTGGTCAACGGCGGCCTGCTCAAGGTCAACGATTCCCACATCGGCTTCCTGCCGTACCTGCCGAGCCACGGCGGCACCGGCCGCACCGGCGGCGCCTTCGGCGAGGCCAACTACCCGATGCTCAAGACCTCCCACATCCAGGGAGTCAGCATCGCCCGCGACGTGAGCCCGTACGACGCGGTCTTCGGCGCCTGACCACACCCAGTCCTGCGGAGGTTTCCCGTGCGTTCCCTCGATGCTGCCCGGACCGTCTGCGAGCGGTTCCACCCCGGACTGCTCAAGGAGCTGGAGCAGATCCCGTATGCCGGGCGGGAACGGCCCGGCAGCCCGGTGATCGACCTGTTCCGTATCCACGGCGGGGTCGGTCTCCTGATACCCGAGGCCTACGGCGGCCACGGCGCCGCCCCGCTCGAGGCGCTGCGGGTCCAGCTCGCCCTCGGCGCGCTCTCCCCGTCGCTGGTCGCGGCCGTGTCCATGCACCACTTCACCGCCGCCATGCTGTACTCGCTGGCGGTCAAGTCGGGCCGGCTCACCGCCGCGCAGACCGAGCTGCTGCACCGGATCGTGCCGGACCAGCAGGTGCTGGCCTCCGGCTGGGCCGAGGGCCGCACCGCGCAGAACATCCTGAAGCCGGCCGTGACCGCGCGTCCGGTCGAGGGCGGGTTCCTGCTGTCCGGCTCGAAGAAGCCGTGCAGCCTGTCGGGTTCGATGAGCCTGCTGACCGCGTCCATCGCCATCCACGGCGAGGAGGGCGGCGAGCCGGAGCTGGCGCTCGCGCTGGTGCCGGCCGACGCGCCCGGCATGTCCGTGCACCCGTTCTGGGGCAACGACCTGCTGGCCGGCGCGGAGAGCGACGAGGTACGCCTGGAGGACGTGTTCGTCCCGGCCGAGATGGTCGTCCGGGCCGGCGCCGACGACCCCACCCGACTCGACGACCTGCAGTCGGCCGGATTCGTCTGGTTCGAGATGCTGATCTCCGCCGGATACGCGGGCTCCGCCGCCGCGCTGGTGGAGCAGGTGCTGGAGCGGCAGCGGGGCAGCTCGGAGGAGCGGGCCGCGCTCGCCGTCGACATGGAGGCGGCCCTCGCCCTGCTGGAGGGCGTGGCCCGGGGCACCGGCGCGGAGCCCGGCGACGAGGAGTCGGTGGCCCGCGTGCTGGTCGCCCGGTACGCGGTGCAGAACGCGCTGCCGGACATCGTGGCCCGTGCGCTGGAGCTGCTCGGCGGGCTGGACTTCATCAGCAACTCCGCGAGCGCGCAAGCCGCTGCCGCTACTCGTGCGCTGGCCTTTCATCCGCCATCTCGACTCGCCGCCGCGGAGCCGCTGCTCGCGTACTTCGGCGGAGGGCCGCTGGTTCTGGCGTAGAGCTCGGCCGGCAGAGCCGAGTGGGCGACCGCGGGCCGCATGTGGCTGGTCGCGCCCGCGCGGCGGAGCCGCATGTCGACACGGCCCCGCGCCCCTTCGGGGCGCTCCCCCCCCACCCCACCTTTTTGGAGTGAGCGACACGTGACCGTCATCCAGGATTCCCCGGCGCCGGCGACCGCCGCCGTCGACGAGGCGGAGATCCTCAACCTGTACCGGGCCCACCTCAGCAAGGGCCGGGCCACGCTCGCCGAGTTGTTCGGCAGTCACATGGAGGTGGCGTCGGAGGGCGCCTGGCTCACCACCAGCGACGGTGAGCGCTTCCTGAACGCGGGCGGGTACGGCGTGTTCATCATGGGCGCCCGGCACCCGATCGTCATGGAGGAGGTGGAGCGCCAGCTGCGCACCCACCCCACGGCGACCCGCATCCTGCTGGAGCCGACGGTGGCCCGCGCCGCCGAGGCCCTGGTCTCGGTGCTGCCGCCCGGACTCGACCGCGTGCACTTCGCGCTGTCCGGCGCGGAGGCGGTGGAGACCGGCCTGAAGCTGGCCCGTGCGAACGGCTTCAAGCGCACCATCTCGATGCGCGGCGGCTACCACGGCAAGACGCTGGGCGCCCTGTCGGCGACCGCGAAGGACGTCTACCAGGCGCCGTTCCGCCCGCTCGTGCCCGACTTCCAGCACCTGCCGTTCGGCGACGCCGACGCCCTGGAGGCGGAACTGCGGGCGCACCCGGGCGAGGTCTGCGTGATCCTGGAGCCGGTGCAGGGCGAGGGCGGGGTCATCCTCCCGCCGAAGGGCTACCTCAAGCGGGTCGAGGAGCTGGTCCGCGAGTACGAGGGCTTCCTCATCCTCGACGAGGTGCAGTCCGGCTTCGGACGGCTCGGCGAGTGGTGGGGCGCCGACATCGAGGGCGTCGTCCCGGACGTCCTGCTCACCGGCAAGGCGCTCGGCGGCGGTGTGATGCCGGTGTCGGCGGCCGTAGCCACCCGCAAGGCGTTCCGCCCCTTCGACAAGGACCCCTACGTCCACACGGCCACCTTCTCCGGGCAGCCGGTGCTGATGGCCGCGGTGCAGGGCGCGATCCGGGCCGTCAAGGAGGAGCGCCTGGTCACCCGGGCCATGGACCTCGGTGCCCGGCTGCTGCCGCGGATCGCGGAGGTCGCCCACCGCAACATCCCCGAGCTGGTGGTGGACGTGCGCGGCCGGGGTCTGCTCATCGGCGTGGAGCTCGTGGAGGCCGGTCTGGCCGGCGAGCTGCTGATCGAGCTCTTCAACCACGGCGTGGTCGCCAACCACTCCATGAACGGCAGCTCGGTGGTGCGGTTCACGCCGCCCGCCGTGCTGGACGACACCGACGTGGACTTCCTCGTCAACTCCTTCGACCTGGCCACCCGCGACCTCATCCGGGGCGCGGCCAAGATGCCGGAAGGCGGTAACTGATCGTGCGGCACGTCGAACTCGATGCCCTGATACCCGCGGAGCAGGCCGAAACGGTCCTGCACGCCGTACGGCGCTGGGAGAAGTACCCGGACCTCGCGCCCCACGTCAACGCGACCACGGTGCACGCCTCCTACCCCGACCCGAAGGCCTCCTCCAGCTGGGAGCTGCACTTCCGCAGCGGCCTGCTGCGCTGGACCGAGGACGACACCGTGCTGCCGGAGAGCGGGGAGATCCGCTTCGAGCAGTCCGACGGCGACTTCGACTCCTTCTCCGGCACCTGGTCGGTGCAGCAGAACGGCGCCGACGTCAGCGTCCGCTTCGACGCCGACTTCGACTTCGGCATCCCGAGCCTGGAGGGCATCCTCGACCCGATCGCCGAGCGGGTCATCAAGGAGACCGTCGCCTGGGCGCTGACCGGGCTGTACCCGGCCGTGCGGATCCAGGGCGGCATCCAGCTCACCGAGCCCGCCGCGGTCGGCGCCCAGTAGAACGCCGAGGAGCTGACCATGGACCAGGCGAACCCCTTCGAGACACCACGCACGTACTCGTTGCACCGCGCCGAGTACCTGGTGGGCCTCGCCGTCACCACCGGCCTGATCGTCTACCACTTCGGCGACATCCGCTGGCTGCCGGCGCTCGGGCTGTTCCTCTACATCGACCTGATCGGCTACATCCCCGGCGCCATCGCGTTCAAGAAGAGCGGCGGCCGGCCGATCCACAAGGCGTACTACGTCCTCTACAACGTCATGCACAGCCTCATCACGCAGGGCGCGGTGGCCGCGCTGTGGTGCTGGCTGGTGAAGCCCGAGTGGGCGCTGCTGGTACTGCCGTTCCATCTGTTCGGCGACCGCGGTCTGTTCGGCAACTTCATGAAGTCCTTCGCGCTGCCCTTCGAGCCGGTGCGCCAGGAGGGCTATCTGCGGCTGCTGGACGACCTGGGCCTGCCCCACCCCAAGCCGGTCGGGCACGCCATGGACCCGGTGCCGGTCGGGCACGTCCCGGCGCGGACGGTCGTACGGGAGACGGAGGCCGTGCGATGACCACCGCGACCGGCGTACGGCGGACGGTGCGGCAGGACCCGGCCGAGCGCCGCCGGGCCCTGTACCACCTGGCGTCCCCGGTGTCGGTGCTGACCACCGGGCCCGAGGACCGGATGCACGGCACCACCGCGAGCACGGTCACCCTGGTCTCGCGCTCCCCCCTGCTGGTCGGTGTGGCGCTGCGGGCGGGCTCGTCCTTCGCCCGGCTGGCCGCCGCCGAGGGCCGGTTCGCGATCAACGTGCTCGGCGGCGACCAGGCCGACGTGGCCCGGCGGTTCGCCGACAGCGGCCGGCCCGACGGCGGCGAGGCCTTCGCGGGCCTGGCCTGGACGACGGACCGGTACGCGCACGCCCCGCTGATCGCGGGCGCGCTCGCCCACTACGTCTGCCGGTTCCACTCCGCCCACGAGGCGGGCGACAGCGAACTGCTGCTCGGGTACGTCGTGCGCGCCACCGCCGACAACGGGCGGCTCCCCCTGTTCAGTTACGCCGGCGGGCTGTTCGCCGGCTCCCTGCGTCCGGCGAAGGAGGCCGCCGCATCATGACCGCACCCGTAGCACCCGAGGCCGACTGGGAAAAAGCACCCGGTCTGCTGGACGGAGCGAAGGAACTCACCCTCGGACCCGAGGAGTGCGACCTCGCCTACTGGATCACCTCGGTGGCCCAGGGCACGCTGCGCGACCGCGGGGTGACCGGCCACCACGAGAACGCGATCACCCCGGACTTCCTCAAGGCGCCCGGCCCGTTACGTGAGGCGCTGGTCTTGGAGTTCGGCTTCCGGGCCCTGGCGGAGGAGCTGGCCACCCGGCTGCTCGGCCACTACGTCTCCGTCGCGCCCGGCATCCCGCAGATGGAGTTCTACGCCACCCAGCTGATCGACGAGGCGCGGCACGCCCGGGTCTTCCGCCAGCACCTGGTGGAGCTGGGCATCCCGGCGACCACCCTGCTCAAGGACATCGACGAGATGGCCCGGGACTACCGCAAGCGGGTCCTGGACCCGGTGGTGGACTTCACCCTGGACATCGTCCGCGACCAGGCCGACTTCCCCGGCGGGGTCGCCGTGTTCGCCATCATCATCGAGGGCGTGCTGGCCCCGGCGGCCGAGCTGAGCGAGCGCAAGTGGACCCCGCTGTCCCCGGCGACCGGCGAGATCTCGCGCGGCACCGCGATCGACGAGATCCGCCACCTCACCGTGGCCAGCACCATCCTGCGCGACCATGTGATCGAGCACCCGGAGTACAAGCCGCGGCTGCTGGAGATCCTGCGCGCGGGCGTGAAGCTGTGGGACGAGATCCCGGACCGGGAGTTCGTCATCCACCGCGAGGAACTGTTCCAGGAAGGCATGTTCCAGCACGCCGACAAGATCGGGGACTACGAGATCTGGCCGGGCGTCCGGCTGCTCGACACCACCGCCGAACAGCGCTACGACATGGCCGAGCAGTGGACCGACGAGATGGCCGAGGTCCGCATGGACTACATGGGCCTGCCCGTCGGCGTCCTCGCCTCGGAGGCCGGCGCATGAGCACCGGGCGGGCCGCGGTCGTCACCGGAATCGGGTCGTACGTCCCGCCCAACGTGGTGACCAACGACGACCTGGCCGCCCGCCTCGACACCTCCGACGCCTGGATCCGGTCCCGTACCGGGATCGCCGAGCGGAACTTCATCTCCCCCGGCACCTCCACCGGCGATCTGGCGGTGGAGGCCGGTCTGAGGGCGCTGAAGTCCGCGGGCGACGAGGAGGTGGGGGCGGTGGTGCTGGCCACCACCACCCCGGACCAGCCCTGCCCGGCCACCGCACCGCAGGTGGCCGCGCGGCTGGGGCTCGGGCAGGTGCCCGCCTTCGACGTGGCGGCCGTCTGCTCCGGGTTCCTGTACGGCCTGGCCTCGGCGGCGGGGCTCATCGCGGCCGGGACCGCGGACCGGGTGCTGCTGATCGCGGCGGACGCCTTCACCACGATCATCAACCCCGAGGACCGCACCACCGCGGTGATCTTCGCGGACGGCGCGGGAGCGGTGGTGCTGCGCGCGGGCTCGGCCGGTGAACCCGGTGCGATCGGCCCGCTGGTGCTCGGCAGCGACGGCGAGCTGGGCCATCTGATCGAGGTCCCGGCGGGCGGTTCCCGGCAGCGGTCCACCGGCCGGCCGGCCGCCCCCGAGGACCACTACTTCCAGATGCTCGGCCGGGACACCTACCGGCACGCGGTGGAGCACATGACCGCCGCGTCCACGGAGGCGGCCGAGCGGACCGGCTGGCGGCTGGACGACGTCGACCGGTTCGTGGCGCACCAGGCCAACGCCCGGATCCTGGAGGCCGTTTCGGACCGGCTCGGCATTCCCGCCGAGCGGCAGCTGAGCAACATCGCGCGGGTCGGCAACACCGGCGCCGCCTCGATTCCGCTGCTGCTCGCCGAGGCCACCGCCGAGGGCCGGCTCGCCGCGGGCCACCGGGTGCTGCTCACCGCGTTCGGCGGGGGTCTGTCCTGGGGGGCCACGACCGTCATCTGGCCGGAGCTGCAAACAATCTGACCGATCGTCAGTCACTCATATCGATTCAGCGGTACGCGGGGCGCGTACACCTTCGAAAGGAACCGACATGCTGGAGCAGCTCAAGGAAATCCTGTCCAACAAGCTCAAGGTGTCGCCCGAGTCGATCACTCCGGAGGCCACCCGGGAGGACATCGAGCTGGACTCGCTGGCCGTGGTGGAGCTGTCGCTGCTGCTGAAGTCCGAGCTGGACCTGGACATCAGCGACGACGACCTCCTGGAGGCCGAGACCGTGGGCGACATGGTCCGGCTCATGGAGGAGCGGAGCGCGAAGGTCTGATGGCCGGGATGGACATCGCCGTCACCGGGCTCGGCCTGGTCACCCCGGGCGGTATCGGGGTCGGGCCGAGCTGGGCGGCGGTCTGCGACGGCAGGCCGGCCGCCGCCCTCGATCCAGTGCTGGCGGACAACCCTGTACAGATCTCCTGCCGGGTGCCGGACTTCGACCCCGAGACACTGCTGAGTGCGCGGCGGGCCCACCGCCTCGACAGGTTCGTCCAGTTCGCGCTGGTCGCCGCGCACGAGGCGGTGGCCGACGCGGGCCTCGACCCGCAGACCTGGGACGGCGCGCGCGTGGGCGTCGTGCTGGGCTGCGCCGACGGCGGTCCGGGCACGGTCGAGGAACAGCACCATGTGCTGCGCGAGCACGGCGCGGCCCGGGTGTCGCCGCTCCTGCTGCCCATGCAGCTGCCGAACATGCTGGCCGGTCAGACGGCCATCGAGTTCGGGGCGACCGGACCCAACCTGGTGGTGGCCACCGCCTGCGCCTCGGGCGCGACCGCCATCGGGACCGCCCGTGACCTGCTGGCGCTCGGCCGGTGCGACATCGTGCTGGCGGGCGGCAGCGAGGCCATGATCACCCCACTGGTCATGGCCGGGTTCGCGCAGATGGGCGCGCTCTCCAAGCGGCACGACGATCCGGCGGCCGCATCGCGCCCGTTCGACGTGGACCGCGACGGCTTCGTCGCCGGTGAGGGCGCGGGGATCCTCGTGATGGAGCGTGTCGCGGACGCCCGCGCCCGCGGTGCGCACATCCACGGCCGGATCATCGGGTACGGCGCGACCGCCGACGCGCACCACATGACGTCGCCGCATCCCGACGGTGTGGGGATCGAGGCGGCGGTGCGGGCGGCTCTCGCCGACGCGGGCGCCGATCCGGACGACGTCCAGCACGTCAACGCGCACGGTACGTCGACACCGCTCAACGATCTGTCCGAGGCCCGGATGATCCAGCGGACCCTGCGCGGGGATCCGTTGGTCACCTCCACGAAGGGAGTCACCGGTCATCTGCTGGGTGCCGCCGGCGCGGTCGAGGCCGCGTTCGCTGTGCTCAGCGTGGAGCACGAGTTGATTCCGCCGACCGCCAACCTGGTCATGCCCGATCCCCGGATCGAGGTCAAGTTGGTCCAGACGGCAACCGAGATGCCGATCGACCTGGCGTTGAGCAATTCGCTGGGGTTCGGTGGGCAGAACACTGCGCTCGCCATCGCACCCGCCTAGTTCGGCCGTTCGGCGGGTGCGGGCCGATCGTGGCTGGTCGCGCCCGCGCGGCGGAGCCGCATACCGACACGGCCCCGCGCCCCTTCGGGCGCTTCCACAGCCGCCCGCGGAGAACCACTGCGGGCGGCTGTCCCCCTTTTCTCCTTCCGTCCCTCTCCCCTGCTCTGGAGTTCACCATGTCCACCAGCGGTTCCCCACCCCGGTCCGGTCGGCTCGGCACCGGACACATCCTGTTTCTGATCGTCGCCGCCGCGGCCCCGCTCTCCGCCATGGTCGGCACCGTCCCCCTCGCCTTCGCCTTCGGTGACGGAGCCGGTGTGCCGGCCGCCTTCCTGTTCGCCGGGGTCACCCTGCTGTGCTTCTCGGTCGGGTACGCGGTCAGCGCGCGCCGCACCGGAGGCTCGGGTGGGTTCTACGCCTCCGTCGCCGACGGGCTCGGCCGGCCGCCGGCGGTGGCCACCGGGTACGTGGCTCTGCTGTCGTACAACTGCGCGACCATCGGGCTGGCGGGTGCGCTCGGGTACTTCACGCACCTGGTGTTCGCCGCCCACGGGATGGCGGTGTCCTGGGAGTGGTGCGCGGCCGTCGGGCTGGTGCTGACGGCCGTGCTCGGCTACCGGGAGATCGCGCTCAGCGCCCGGGTGCTGGCCCTGCTGATGCTCGGCGAGATCGGCGTGCTGGCCGCCCTCGATGTGGCGATCCTGGCCCGGCACGGTCTGCACGCGCTGCCCGCCGCCTCGTTCTCCCCGCACGTGGCGGCCGGGCACGGCGCCGGTGTCTCGCTGATGTTCGCGTTCGTCTCCTTCATCGGCTTCGAGTCGGCCGCCCTCTACGGCAAGGAGGCGAAGGACCCGCGGCGCAGCGTGCCCCGGGCCACCTACGCGGCCGTCGTCCTGATCGCCGGTTTCTACGCCCTCACCAGCTGGCTGGCCGTCGGCGCGGTCGGCAGCGACAAGGTGCGCGAGGTCGCGGGCAAGCAGATGGGCGACCTGTTCTTCGTCCTCGGTGACGACTTCCTCGGCAGGGCGGGCAGCACCGGGCTCCAGATCCTGCTCTGCACCAGCCTGTTCGCGGCGACGCTGGCCCTGCACAGCGCCGCCAACCGCTACGCCCAGGTGCTCGCCGAGGACGGTCTGCTGCCGCACGGCCTGGCCGCCGAGCACCCGCGGCACCGCTCTCCGCACCGGGCCAGCCTCGCGCAGAGCGGGCTGACCACGCTGGTCGTGGCCGGCTTCGCCGTCGCCGGTCTCGACCCGTACGCCGACCTGACCACCAGCATGCTCGGCCTCGGCACCCTGGGCATCGTCGCCCTGCAGGCGCTGGCCGCGCTGTCCGTGCTCGGGCTGCGGCTGCGGGGCGGCGGCGGGCACTGGTGGCGGGAGCTGCTCGCCCCGCTGCTGGGCTTCGCCGGCCTCGCCGCCTCGGTGTGGCTGGTGGTCGGCAACTTCGACATGCTCACCGGCTCCCCTTCCAAGGTCATCGCCGCACTGCCCTGGCTGCTGCCGCTGGTCGCCCTGGGCGGCCTGCTGTACGCGGCGCGCCTGCGCTCCGCCCACCCGACCCGCTACCGCCTCCTCGGCGCCCGGCACACCGCGAGCACCGTTCCGGAGCAGTCCCCCGCCGCCTCCCCCGCCCTGTCAGGAGACCGCCGTGCATGATCCCCACGAACTGATCGAGGCCGGTCCGGACGCCGTACGGCGCCTGGCCCGCCGCCGCTACGCGCTCGACCTGGACGCCCTGAGCACCGCGCTGCACGCCCGCTCGGCCACACAGGCCGAGGTGACCCGGCTGCGCACCGACCTGAACCGCACCGCCAAGGCCCGCCGCTCCGGCCCGCCCACGGAGGCGGAGAAGGAGGCCGCCCGGGCGCTGCGCGCCGAGGTGCAGCAGGCGGAGGGCGCCGCCCGCACGGCAGCGGGCGAGCTGACCGAGCTGCTGCTGGGCATCCCCAACCTCCCGCTGGACGCGGTCCCGGACGGCGACTCGGAGAAGGAGGCCGTGGAGATACGGCGCGGCGGTCCGGCCCCGCGTCCCTCGGCCGGCGCCCGGCACCACGCGGAGATCGGCGAGGCCCTCGGCATCCTCGACTCCCCCGCGGCGGCCAGGCTCTCCGGCGCCCGCTTCAGCGTCTCGCACGGCGCCGGAGCCCGCCTCGAGCGGGCCCTCGGCGACTTCTTCCTCGACCTGCACACCCGCGAGCACGGCTACACCGAGCAGTCGGTGCCGTTCCTGGTCAGCCGCGACACGATGACCGGCACCGGGCAGCTGCCCAAGTTCGAGGAGGACCTGTTCCGCACCCAGGTCGGCGACCGCGAACTGTTCCTGATCCCGACCGCCGAGGTCCCGCTGACCAACCTGGTGGCCGGACAGCTCCTGGACGCCAGGACGCTGCCGTACGCGTTCACCGCCCGCACCCCCTGCTTCCGCGCCGAAGCCGGGGCGTACGGCCGTGACACCCGGGGCGTCCTGCGTCTGCACCAGTTCGAGAAGGTGGAGCTGGTGCGCGTCTGCGCCCCGGAGGAGGCCCAGGAGCAGCTGGAGCTGATGGTCTCCCAGGCCGAGGAGTGCCTGCGCCGCCTCGAACTCTCCTTCCGTACGGTTCTGCTGCCCGCGGGCGACATGGGCTTCTCGGCCCGGATGACGTACGACATCGAGGTCTGGCTGCCGGGCGGTGGCTCCTACCGGGAGATCTCCTCGGTCTCCGACTGCGGCACCTTCCAGGCCCGCCGCGCCGACATCCGGGTCAGGCGGGCCGACGGCCGCAAGAGCCCGGCGGCCACCCTGAACGGTTCGGCGCTCCCGATCGGCCGCACGGTCGCCGCGCTGCTGGAGCAGGGCGTCCAGGAGGACGGGTCGGTGGTCCTGCCCGGGGCGCTGGTTCCGTACACCGGCTTCCGGCGCATCCTGCCGGGCGGTGCGACCGAGTAACGCGCACAAAAGGGGCGGGAGTTGAGGTCCGATCCTCAACTCCCGCCCCTTTCAGCGCGGTTCACGCGCCCATCATGTGCACCCCGCCGTCCACGTGGACGACCTCGCCCGTGGTGCGCGGGAAGAAGTCCGACAGCAGGGCCACGACCGCGCGGGCGGCCGGGTCCGGGTCGGTGAGGTCCCAGCCGGCCGGGGCCCGCTCGGTCTCCCAGACGTCGGCCAGCTGCGAGAAGCCGGGGATCGACTTGGCGGCCATGGAGCGCAGCGGGCCGGCCGCGACGAGGTTGCTGCGGACGCCGCGAGGGCCGAGGTCGCGGGCCAGGTACCGGCTGGTGGACTCCAGGGCGGCCTTGGCCACCCCCATCCAGTCGTAGTGCGGCCAGGCGACCGTCGCGTCGAAGGTGAGGCCCACGATCGAGCCGCCGCGCCGTTCCAGCAGCGGCAGGCAGGCCGTGGTGAGGGACTTCAGGGAGTACGCCGACACGTGCACGGCCGTCGACACGTCGTCCCAGGTGCCGTCCAGGAAGGAGAAGGCGCCCTGGGGGCCGTAGGCGATGGAGTGGACGACGCCGTCGAGGGAGTCGACGTGCTCGCCGATGCGGTCGGCGAGGGTGTCCAGCTGCCCCTGGTCGGTGACGTCCAGCTCGATGACGGGGGCGGGCTTGGGCAGGCGGGAGGCGAAGCGCTCGATGAGGGTCAGCCGGCCGAAGCCGGTCAGCAGGACCTCGGCGCCCTCCTCCTGGGCGATCCGGGCCACGTGGAAGGCGATGGACGCGTCCGTGACCACCCCGGTCACCAGGATCCGCTTGCCGGCGAGGATGCCGCTCATGCCACCGACACCCCCTTCGGCAGGGCGCTGACCAGCGGGGAGTCATGGTCCTGGGGGCCGAGGGCGCTCCCGCCGCCGGGCTCGCCGAGGCCCTCGAAGAAGGCGGCGTTGGAGGCCGCGTGGTCGTCGCCCCACTCCGCGGGCAGGTCGTCCTGGAAGTAGATGGCGTCGACCGGGCACACCGGTTCGCAGGCCCCGCAGTCCACGCATTCGTCCGGATGGATGTACAGGGCGCGCTGCCCCTCGTAGATGCAGTCCACGGGGCATTCGTCGATGCAGGAGCGGTCCTTGACGTCGACGCAGGGCAGTCCGATGACGTAGGCCATGCTCAACTCCTTCTGGTGGTCGATGAGTTCACCGGACGGGACGGCCGGTGGTGCGCTCGCCGAGGGTCAGTACGGTGCCGGCGAGCACGGCCATGGCGGCGGCGATGACGCCGAACAGGGCACCCGGGCCGTGCGCCTCCAGGACCGGCAGCAGCGCGAACGGCAGTGCGGCGGCGCTGAGTTTGGACAGCGAGTAGGCGGCTCCGGAGGCGGTGGCCCGGATCGCGGTGGGGTACTGCTCGGACAGGTACACGTGCGAGACGCTGGAGAAGACGTTGCTGCACAGGGTGTAGGCGAAGCCGCAGGTGACGATCAGCGCGGCCGAGCCGGCGTAGGCGAAGCCGAGTCCGGCGAGGACCATCGCGCCCGCCGACAGCGCGATCAGGGTTCGCCGCTCGACGCGGTCCACGACGGGCAGGGCGAGCGCGGAGCCCACCGGGTAGCCGAGGAAGGACAGCGCCGTGAAGCCGAGGCCGGCGACGACGCCGTAGCCCTTGGCGGCGACGATCTGCGGGGCGAGCGTGCCGAAGCCGTAGTAGCCGACGACCGACAGCACACAGAACAGCCAGAGGACGAGGGTGCGGCGGAGCATGCCGGGGCGCAGGACGTCGCGCAGCCGGGAGTGGTCCACGGCCTCCTCGGGCTCCGGCCCGGGCGTCTCCAGCGGCAGTCCGCGGCCCGCCGCCTCCGCCTCCATGCGGGCCACCAGCCGCTCGGCCTCCGCCGTCCGGCCGGTCGCGGCCAGCCAGCGCGGGGACTCGATCAGCTGCCGGCGCAGCACCCACACCGCGGCGGAGCCCAGCGCGCCGAGCACGAACAGCCAGCGCCAGCCGGCCACGCCCAGCGGGGTCAGCGGCACCAGCCACAGCGCGGCGAAGCCCACGGCGGGCACTCCGCAGAAGGCGAGGGTGTAGGCCCAGGCGATGAACCGGCCGCGCTTCTTCGCGGGCAGCACGTCGGCCAGGTAGCAGTCGGACAGGGCCTGTTCGGCGCCGATGCCGATCCCCGCGAGGAAGCGGGTGACGATCAGCCACGTGGCGTTCGGGGAGAAGGCGCCGAGCAGCGAGAACACCGAGTAGATGGCGAGGTTGACGAGGAAGGCCCGGCGCCGGCCGAACCGGTCGGCGATCCTGCCGAGCGTCAGGGAACCGATGAACTGGCCGACGAACACGGAGGCCAGGACGAGTTTGAGCGAGGTGGCGCCGAAGCCGAAGTCGCCCTGCAGCACCTTGCCGATGGTGCCCGACAGGTTGTTCTCGAAGGTGTCGAAGAACAGGCCGACGCCGATGACCGCGGTGAGTCTGCGGTGCAGGGGAGTGATCGGCATGCGGTCCAGGCGGACCCCGATCGGGGCGGGAGCGGTGACTCCGCCCGCCGCGGCGGTGGTCTGGGACATGGGGCTGGCTCCTTTGGGGACTCCTTGCGAACGCCCCCGTCGCTCCTGGGAAGGAACCGCCCGGGCCACCGGCGGGCCCGGGCGTGCGGCCCGGGGGCCGGGATGTGGGGGGGGTGTGGGGGAAGTGGCGGTGTGAACAAGCGGGACGGGGGATGTCAGGCCGCTTCTTCCATGGCCCGGCGTCGCAGCTGCTCCTCCACGTCACCGCGTCGCACGGGTGCGCTGACCTCGTGCAGGTAGGCGGCGACCTCGCGGTACGAGGCCCAGAACCCGACCTCGTGGTACGGCACCCCGCGCTCGGCGCAGTACTCCATGGTCAGCTCCCGGGCGCGGCCGAGGTTCTTCTGCGGCATGGCCGGGAACAGGTGGTGCTCGACCTGGTAGTTGAGGCCGCCGTAGAGGAAGTCGACCAGCTTGTTGGGGCGGATGTTGCGGGAGGTGAGGACCTGGCGCTCCAGCCAGTCCAGGGTCTCCTCCTCGCCGTCGCGGACGTCCATGCCCTTGTGGTTCGGGGCGAAGATCATCCCGAAGTAGACGCCGAGGGCTGCGTGCTGGACCAGGATGAAGGCGACCGCGAGGCCCGGGGACAGGACGGTGAAGACGAGACCGAGGTAGACGGCGGCGCGCAGCAGGATCAGGAAGGTCTCCAGGGCGGGCCGCTTGGTCTTGCCCTGGACGATCGACAGGACCGCGGTCTTCAGCATCTTGAAGCCCTCGAGCACCAGCAGCACGAAGAACAGCACGCTCTGGTAGCGCACGACGAACTTCTGGGTGCCCTTGCGGCTCGGGTACTGCTTGATGTCGAAGATGGCGGTGCGCCGGCCGATGTCCGGGTCCATGTCGAGGTGGTTGGGGTTGCTGTGGTGCCGGTTGTGGTGGTTGACCCACCAGCCGTAGCTGACCCCGTTGACCAGGTTGGCGTGGACGTAGCCGACCGCGGAGGCGGCCTTCTTGCTGCGGAACATCGCCTTGTGGCCGGCGTCGTGCCACATGAACGCCGACTGGCCGCCGCACAGGCCCATCCACAGGGCCGTGACCAGCTGCCACCAGGAGTCGCCCAGCTCGAAGAAGGCGGCGAACCCGATCAGCAGCAGGGTGGTGTTGAGGGCCAGCTTGCCCACGTAGTAGCGGGGGTCGAGGTCGAGGAGGCCCTCGGCCTTGACCCGTTTGAGCAGCTCGGCGAAGGTCGCCGAGGCGCCGGTGCGCTGCCCGGCACCGGCGCCTCCACCGGCGGCGATTGCCCCGGCTTCTTGTATGTGCGGACGCTGCATGCGTAGCTCTCCTTGGGAGAAGTGCCCGGATCGGGCGGCGGCGCCGCTGCCCCGCGGACCTGCGGGCGCCGCGAGTCGACAAGGCTCCCGCGTGCGGTCACCGTCGCGGGCGGGGGTGCCCGCCCGACGGACCCGGGCGACGGGGGCACAGTGCGGTGCTCCCGGGCCCGGACCGCCGGGCGAACGTGTGTCCAGCGTTCCGTGGAGCGCTGATGTGGCACTGATGTCCCTCTGATCGGACGTGCCGTGCCGGGTTCAGGCAGCCGCCCCGGTGTTCAGCCGCTCGTCCAGGGCGCGGACGACCGCGTCGGCGGCCTCGGCGACCTCCTGGTCGTCGGGGGCCCCGATGACGGCCATCAGCTGCTCGACCATGGCGTGCTGGAGTTCCTCGGTGGACTGGCTCATGTCGTGGTCTCCTCGGGTGGATGGCAGGTCAGAAGGCGTTGCAGGCACGGAAGATGTGCGCGAAGCCGGGCAGCGAGGCCTGCGGCCCGTCGAAGGCGACGTACTCGGGAATCAGCACGTCGGGGGCCCACTTCTGCTTGTACGACAGCTGCGTCTGCGCCGGGTACAGCGCCGCGCCCTCGGCCCACAGGGCGTGCATCAGCCACTGGAACGCGGGGCTGTGGCCGTCGAGTTCGTGGCTCGCGTCCAGGCCGGTGAACGGCGTGAACCCGAAGTGCAGCCACTCGACGCCCTCGGCCCGGAACACCTCGATGGCGTGCGCGTTGATGGCCTCCATCAGGCCCGGGGAGCCCTCGGGGACACGGCGGCTGAGGTCGTGCATCCAGCCGGCCCGGCTGCCGTAGACCGGCGAGTACGAGATGTAGGCGACCGGGGCGCCGTCGATGGTGCCGGTGAAGAGCCGCCGGTGCGCCTGGGCCGGGCCGCCGATCTGGCCGACGAGGAACTCCAGTTGCTGGGCGCCGCCCTTGGAGCCGAGCCAGGCCTGGTCGATGGCCGTGATGGCGTCCTGCACGCCGGCCGCGTCGACCTCCTGGATCTGCAGGCCGTTGCGGTGGGCGCGGGAGATCTTGTTGCGCAGCTGCATGAACTTGGTGCCGCGCAGGGTGAACTCGGGGAGGCTCACCGCCCAGGAGGCGCCGACCTGGTTGACGGTGAAGCCGAGCCCGGCATAGCGCTCGGCGTCGGCGCGCTGGAGCTGGACGCCGACGAGGCTGAGACCCTCGTCGCGGACGTGCTTCCGGAAGGCCTCCAGGAGGGTGCCGTAGTCCTGCTCGGCGGCGAAGGGGCCGCCGAACTGCACGGCGTGGCGGCCGGTGCGGCGGTAGACGACGACACCGTCCGCGTCCGGGACGGTGAAGACACTGTTTCCGCTGTTGAGCGTCAGGAACGAACTCGGGTTCTCGCTTGCCGTGTGGGCGCGTATCGCCGCGAGAATCTGGGTGTCCGTGCTGGTTTCGGTGGTGGTCGCGGTCATTCCCGTACCCCTTTCGGGAGTGTTTTCCATCGAAGGGAGTACAGCACCGAGAGGACGCCCCGGAAAAGGGCCACAAGGAATTCATTACCGGCGTCAGAAGCGTGTCAGCATTCCGTCAGCGAGTGGTGCCACTGTGGCTGCAGACCGGAATTCCGTACGCGGTGACCACGAATTCACCAGTCGATGCACGGAACGAACTTTTCCCACCCGGTGCTGCGCCGATGGCGGCTCGGCACCGGTCCCCCAGGACCGCCGGCCGCCCCCCGTCCCGGCGGAGCAACCGCCCCGGCGGGCCGTCCAGGAAGCAGACGCCCGCCGGGGCGCGGCGCGTTCGGCCGCCCTGTCTCTCACCGCAGCACGACCCCGTAAAGAAACACCTTCGCCAGGAATTTTCACCAAGGGGGAAGACATGCTGAGGTTCTCCATTCTCGGGGCACTGCAGATACTCACCGCATTCGGCCCGGCGGACATCTCCGGCGATCTGCAGCGCACCCTCGTGCAGACGCTGCTGGTCAGCGAGGGCCAGCCGGTGTCCGGGGAGAGCCTGGCCGAGGAGATGTGGGGGGACGCCGTCCCCGACAACCAGGCCAACGCGCTCCAGGCCCATGTCAGCCGGTTACGCCGCAGGCTCCGTGATCTGGAGCCGGACCGGCCGGCCTCCCGGGTGACGATGCACCCGTCCGGATACCGGCTCGGCATCGGCGAGGGCGAGCTGGACGCGGCCGAGTTCATCAGGGCGGTGCGGCTGGCCGAGTCCGCCGTGCCGGACGACGCGGCCCGCACCGCACGGCTGCTGGGTGACGCGCTCGGGATGTGGCGCGGACCCGTCTTCGGCGGGTTCGCCGGCGGGACGCTGTGCCAGCTGGCCGGTACGCGGTACGAGGAGTACCGGATGCGGGCCATGGAGCTGCGCTTCGACGCCGAGCTGCGGCTGGGCCGGCATGCCGCCGTGCTCGCGGAGCTGACCGAGGCGCACACCAACCACCCCTTGCGGGAACGCTTCTGCGAGCAGCTGATGATCGCCCTGTACGGCTCGGGCCGGCAGGCCGACGCCCTGGACGTCTTCCGCCGGATGCGCCGCCACCTCGACGACGAACTCGGCATCCAGCCATCCCCCGCCCTGCGCCGGGTGGAGAGCGCGATCCTCTCCCACGACCCCGCGCTGACCGGCGATCTGCGCCTGCAGCCGGCTTGAGGACCGGCCGGCTCGAGGGAGGTGCGAGTCGGACCGCGTAAGCAGTGCGTCAGTCACCGGTCAGTCCGCCTTGGCACGCTCGACGGGCAAGTGGAATCAGACCCCCTACCTTCGGAGGCCCCATGACCACGAGCCAGACCCCGGCACACGCGGCGACGCATACGCCGACCCGTGTCGCCGCGGCGCGCCCGTTACGGACCTTCCTCGCGCTGGACGCGGCCGTGACCGCCGCCAACGGCCTGATCTACCTGCTCGCCGCGGGACCGGTGGGCGATCTGCTCGGCCTCGACGCCGGGTTCCTGCGGGGCATCGGCGTGTTCCTCACGGTGTACGGCGGCCTCGTGGCGCTGCTGGCGAGCCGTCCGGTGCCGAGCACGGCCGCCACCAAGGCGGTCATCGAAGCCAACGCGCTGTGGGCGGTGGCGTCCGTCGCCACCGCGGTGTTCGGCTGGTTCGGCCCGAACACCGTCGGCACGGTGTGGACCGTGCTGCAGGCAGCGGTGGTGGGGGCGTTCGCCGCGCTCCAGTCGAGCGGGCTGCGCCGGCTCGGTAACTGACGTTCCGTCACTTCAGGGAAGCAGGGGGAGACATGAGGTCCCACGTCGAGGAACTGGCCGGCATACGCGAGAGCGTCCTCGCCGGCCCCGGTGAGAAGGCGACCGCCGCCCAGAAGGCCAAGGGCAAGCTCACCGTGCGCGAACGGATCGGTCTGCTCCTCGACGAGGGCTCCTTCCAGGAGGTCGAACCGCTGCGCCGGCACCGGGCGACCGGTTTCGGTCTGGAGGCGAAGAAGCCGTACACCGACGGTGTCGTCACCGGCTGGGGCACGGTCGAGGGCCGCACGGTCTTCGTGTACGCCCATGACTTCCGGATCTTCGGCGGTGCGCTGGGCGAGGCCCACGCCGCCAAGATCCACAAGATCATGGACATGGCCCTCGCGGCGGGCGCGCCCCTGGTCTCCCTGAACGACGGCGCGGGCGCCCGCATCCAGGAGGGCGTCACCGCCCTCGCGGGCTACGGCGGCATCTTCCGGCGCAACACGGCGGCGTCCGGGGTCATCCCGCAGATCAGCGTGATGCTCGGCCCGTGCGCCGGAGGTGCCGCCTACAGCCCCGCGCTCACCGACTTCGTGTTCATGGTCCGCGAGACGTCCCAGATGTTCATCACGGGACCGGACGTGGTCAAGGCGGTCACCGGCGAGGAGATCACCCAGAACGGCCTCGGCGGTGCCGACGTGCACGCGGAGACCAGCGGGGTGTGCCACTTCGCGTACGACGACGAGGAGACCTGCCTGGAGGAGGTCCGCTACCTGCTGTCCCTCCTCCCCCGCAACAACCGCGAGAACCCGCCCGCCGTGCCGTGCGACGACCCGGCCGACCGCCGCTGCGAGACGCTGACCGACCTGGTACCGGTCGACGGCAACCGGCCGTACGACATGGCCGCGGTCATCGAGGAGATCGTCGACGACGGTGAGTACCTGGAGGTCCACCAGCGCTGGGCGCGGAACATCATCTGCGCGCTGGCCCGGCTGGACGGCCAGGTCGTCGGGATCGTCGCCAACCAGCCGCAGAGCCTGGCCGGCGTCCTGGACATCGAGGCGTCCGAGAAGGCGGCCCGCTTCGTGCAGATGTGCGACGCCTTCAGCATCCCGATCGTCACCCTGCTCGACGTGCCGGGCTTCCTGCCGGGCGTCGGCCAGGAGCACGGCGGCATCATCCGGCACGGAGCGAAGCTGCTCTACGCCTACTGCGACGCGACCGTGCCCCGCATCTCCCTGATCCTGCGCAAGGCCTACGGCGGCGCCTACATCGTCATGGACTCCCAGTCGATCGGCGCCGACCTCACCTACGCCTGGCCCACCAACGAGATCGCCGTGATGGGCGCGGAGGGTGCCGCCAACGTCATCTTCCGCCGCCAGATCGCCGAGGCCGACGACCCCGAGGCCAAGCGTGCCGAGCTGGTCAAGGAGTACAAGGCCGAGCTGATGCACCCGTACTACGCGGCCGAGCGCGGCCTGGTGGACGACGTCATCGACCCGGCCGACACCCGCCGTGTCCTCATCGGCGCGCTGGCGATGCTGCGTACCAAGCACGCCGAGCGCCCCGCCCGCAAGCACGGCAACCCCCCTCAGTGACGGAGGTCCCCATGTCCGTGTCCCTCACAGCCCCCATCCGCGTCGAGAAGGGCGAGGCCACCCAGGAGGAGCTGGCCGCCCTCGCGGTGCTGCTGCTCAGCCGCACCGCCCTGGCCGGCTCCGGCGCCGAGCCCTCCTCGCCGGGCACCACGTCCTGGCGCCCGCACGCCTTCCACGCCCCCCACAGCTGGCAGCGCTCCTGACGACCGCTGCCACGCCGAGCGGCCCGGCACCCGTCAGGCGGGTGTGCCGGGCCGCTCGGCGCGGGCGTCACTCCTGGACGAGGGTGACGTCCTGCTCCTGGACCGCGTGGAAGACCGGCAGCGGCACGATGCCCGAGGACCGCAGCTCCATGACGGTGGCCTCCACATGGGCCGCGCCGGGGACGAGCGAGCCGGCCGAGACCTTGCCGGAGTTCTGCCAGGGGTGCTCGGCGCCGTCGCACAGGGCGCCGCTGCCGCCGATGCCGTGCCGGAGCCGGGAGTCGCCCTGGCTGACCGAGGAACTGACGAAGACCGGGCCGGTGTTGCCGGTGCACCGATAGGTGCCCGAAAGGGTGACGGTGCCGTCGGCGGCGATCCGGCCGGTGGGGGCGACGGTGACACTCTCGCCCGCGTCGGCGGCGGCCGGGCCGACGGCGGCGCACAGCAGCGCGGCTGCGCCGAGGGCGGCGGCCAGGGCGGGGCGTACGAGCATGGGATACCTCCCGGTTCCGTGGGGTGGGGGCCTCCACTGGTACCGGGCGACCGTGCCGCCGGGCGTGATCGTCACCCCTTCGGTGGCGCGTCATGGAAGCGTCCGGGAGTTGTCCGCATGTTGTCACGCTTCACGGCGGCCGGTTCCGGTCCGTTCACGGCGGGAGCATGGTCTGTGCATGGCGGGTGACGGCCGACCCGGCCCGCCCCCTCACATCCGATGTGGAGGTGCGCCATGTGCTCCTGTGAAATCTCGTGCGCCGCGTCCGGCCCCGGCACCCCGCACACCGTGTCCGCCCACCCGGAACAGGGCTGGGCCCTGCTCTGCGACGGCTCGATCCGCTTCGACGACAGCGGGGAGCTGCTCCCGGACGGCAGCGTGGTCCCGCCCCGCCGGGTGCCCGCCGACCGGCTGGCCGTGGCGGCCTGACCGGCTACGGCAGCACCGCGAACCCGTCCAGCTCCACCAGCGCCTGCTCGTCCCACAGCCGTACGACCTCCACGACCGCCATCGCCGGATAGGCCCGGCCCGCCAACCGGTGCCAGATGCGGCCCAGTTGGCGGGCATGGGTGCGGTAGGCGGCGACGTCGGTGGCGTACACGGTGACGCGGGCGAGGTCGGCGGGGGTGCCGCCGGACGCGTCGAGGGCGGTGAGGAGGTTCGCGAGCGCCTTCTCGAACTGCTCGGGGAGCGTGGCTCCGGTGACCTTGCCGTCGCTGTCGAGGGCGGTCTGGCCGGCCAGGAACACCACGCGGGAGCCGGCGGCGACGACGGCGTGCGAGAAGCCCGTGGGCGGGGAAAGCTCGGGCGGGTTGATGCGCTCGGTCGTCACGGACGGCCCTCCCGGGTGGCGGTGGCGTACAACTCCTTGGCGATGATGCCTCGTTGGACCTCGCTCGCGCCCTCGTAGATCCGTGGGGCGCGCACCTCGCGGTAGAGGTGTTCGAGCAGATGGCCCCGCTCCAGCGCCCGCGCTCCGTGCAGCTGGACGGCCGCGTCGACGACGTACTGCGCGGTCTCGGTGGCCAGCAGCTTCGCCATCGCGGCCCGCTTGGGCACGTCCGGGGCCGCCTCGTCGTACGCCGTCGCCGCCGCGTACACCATCAGCCGGGCCGCGTCCGTGCGCAGGGCCATCTCGGCGACCTGGTGGGCGACGGACTGAAGGTCCATCAGCTTGCCGCCGAAGGCGTCCCGCCGGGCGGTGTGGGCGAGCGTCGCGTCGAGCGCCGCCTGGGCCATGCCGACGGCGAAGGCGCCGACGCTCGGCCGGAACAGGTTGAGCGTGCCCATCGCGACCCGGAAACCGCGGTCGGCCTCCCCGAGCACATCGTCCTCGGTCACCGGGACGGCGTCGAAGTCGAGGCTGCCGATGGGGTGCGGGGAGAGCATCCGAAGGGCGGAGCCGGTCAGGCCGGGCCGGTCGGCGGGGACGAGGAAAGCGGTGACGCCGCGGGCGCCGGCATCGGGGGTGGTCCGCGCGAAGACCGTGTAGAAGTCGGCCTCGGGGGCGTTGGAGATCCAGCACTTGCGTCCGGTCAGCCGCCAGCGCCCGGCCCCGTCCGGATCCGCCCGCAGCGCCAGCGCCGCCGCGTCAGAACCGGCCCCCGGCTCGCTGAGCGCGAACGCGGCCACCGCGGTGCCCTCGGTCACACCGGGCAGCCAGCGCTCCCGCTGGGCGGGGGTGCCGTGGGCGTGGACGGGGTGGGCGCCCAGGCCCTGCAGGGCGAGGGCGGTCTCGGCCTCCGTGCAGCCGTAGGCCAGGGACTCCCGCATCAGACAGAGGTCGAGGGCGCCGGAGGCGAAGAGCCGGGCCAGTAGGCCCAGCCGGCCGAGTTCCGCGACCAGTGGCCGGTCGACCCGGCCCGGCTCGGCCTTCTCGGCGAACGGGCGCAGCCGTTCGGCGGCCAGGGTGCGCAGCTCTGCACACCAGGCGAGCTGTTCCGGTGCGAGTGAGAATGCAGGCATCGCCGGTCCCCTCTCCCGTGCTGTCACCCGACCGTATCGCGCTCCATTGACTGTCGTCACCAACACGATACGCTCCTTGTGCTGGGGCCAGACGCCGCGCGGCAGGCGGGAATCGTCTGACAGGCCCCATGGCCACCACGAGCCCACCAGGCAAGGGGGCGCCATGCATCTCTCGGCCCACGTCGACACCTTCGCCCGCGACCACCTCCCGCCGCCGGACGAGTGGCCCGACCTGTGTTTCGAGCTGCCGGAGCTGAGCTACCCCGAACGGCTGAACTGCGCCGTCGAGCTGCTCGAACACGCCGACCCGGCCCGCCCGGTCTTCCACACCCCGGCCGGCCCCAGCTGGACCTACGGCGACCTGCGCGCCCGGGTCGACCGCATCGCCCACGTCCTCACCGGCGAGCTCGGCGTCGTACCGGGCAACCGGGTCCTGCTGCGCGGCCCCACCACCCCCTGGCTGGCCGCCTGCTGGCTGGCCGTGCTCAAGGCGGGCGCCGTCGCGGTCACCGTCCTGGCCCAGCAGCGCGCGCACGAGCTGGCCACGGTGTGCGAGATCGCCGAGGTCCGGCACGCGCTGTGCGACATCCGGGCCCTGGACGACCTGGCGAAGGCCGAGGTGCCGGGCCTGCGCATCACCGCGTACGGCGGTGACGCGGCCGACGACCTGCTGCACCGCCCGGCGCCCGGCACCCCCTACCCTGCGGTCGACACCGCCTCCGACGACGTGGCCCTGATCGCGTTCACCTCAGGCACCACGGGTCGCCCGAAAGGGTGCATGCACTTCCACCGGGATGTGCTGGCCATAGCCGACACCTTCTCCAGACATGTGCTGCGCCCCCACGCGGACGACGTCTTCACCGGCAGTCCCCCGCTCGGCTTCACCTTCGGCCTGGGCGGACTGGTGATCTTCCCGATGCGGGCCGGCGCCAGCTCCCTGCTCCTCGAACAGGCAGGCCCCCGCCAGCTGCTGCCCGCGATCGCCGAGCACCGGGTCTCGGTCCTGTTCACCGCGCCGACCGCCTACCGGGCGATGCTCGACGACCTGGCCGGGTACGACACCTCGTCCCTGCGGCGCTGTGTGTCGGCCGGCGAGAACCTGCCGGCGGCCACCTGGCGCGCCTGGCAGGAGCGCACCGGGCTGCGCATCATCAACGGCATCGGCGCCACCGAGCTGCTGCACATCTTCATCTCCGCGGCCGACGAGCGGGTCCGGCCCGGCACGACGGGCGTCCCGGTGCCGGGCTGGCAGGCACGTGTCCAGGACGCCGACGGGAAGCCGGTGCCCGACGGCGAGCCGGGCCTGCTCGCGGTCCGCGGCCCGGTCGGCTGCCGCTACCTCCGCGACCCACGGCAGCGGGAGTACGTACGCGGCGGCTGGAACGTCACCGGCGACACCTACGTCCGCGGGAGCGACGGCTACTTCAGCTACGTGGCCCGCGCCGACGACATGATCATCTCCGCCGGATACAACATCGCCGGACCGGAGGTGGAGGACGCGCTGCTGCGCCACCCGGACGTGGTCGAGACGGCGGTCGTCGGCCGCCCCGACGAGGCGCGCGGCCAGGTGGCCGTCGCCTACACGGTGCTGCGGGACGGAGTGCGGCCGGACCCGGAGGCCCTCCGCACCTTCCTCAAGTCCGAACTGGCGCCCTACAAATGCCCGCGCGAGTTCGTCTTCCTCGACGCGCTGCCCCGCACGGCCACCGGCAAGCTGCAGCGGTTCCGGCTGCGCACCAAAGGTGACCAGCACTGATGCCGAAGACTTAAAATGATCAACGTGTCCGAGCAGCACGCCCCCAGGTCCCTCATCGTCACGCTCTACGGCGCGTACGGCCGCTTCATGCCCGGCCCCCTGCCCGTCGCCGAGCTGATCCGGCTCCTGGCCGCGGTCGGGGTGGACGCCCCCTCCGTGCGCTCCTCGGTGTCCCGGCTCAAGCGCCGCGGCCTGCTGGTGCCGGCCCGCACGGAGGCCGGCGCGGCGGGGTACGAGCTGTCCGCGGAGGCGCGCCAGCTGCTGGAGGACGGCGACCGCCGCATCTACGCGACCGCGCCCCCCGAGGACGAGGGCTGGGTCCTGGCGGTCTTCTCCGTCCCCGAGTCGGAGCGGCAGAAGCGGCACGTCCTGCGCTCGCGGCTGGCCGGCCTGGGCTTCGGCACGGCGGCCCCAGGGGTGTGGATCGCCCCCGCCCGCCTGTACGAGGAGACGCGGCACACCCTGCGCCGGCTCCGCCTCGACCCGTACGTCGACTTCTTCCGCGGCGAGCACCTCGGCTTCGCACCCACCCCCGAGGCCGTCACCCGCTGGTGGGACCTCGCGGCGATCGCCAAGGAACACGAGCGCTTCCTGGACGCCCACGCGCCCGTCCTGCGCGCCTGGGAGCACCGCACGGACACCCCGCCCGAGGAGGCCTACCGCGACTACCTCCTGGCCCTCGACTCCTGGCGCCACCTCCCCTACACCGACCCCGGCCTCCCCACCCACCTCCTCCCGACCGACTGGCCGGGCGTCCGTTCGGCAGAGGTGTTCCGGGGGTTGCACGAGCGGCTGCGGGACGCCGGGGCGGAGTTCGTGGGGGCGGGGTGAACGGCCGGCGGTTCCGAGGATGTGACCGGTGGCTCAGAACCGGCGCAGCCGCATCGCGATGCCGTGCCCGACCGCGAGGTAGATCACCGCGGGCAGACCGTAGTCGAGCAGGACCCGGAGGCTCTCCGTGTCCATGGTGAAGATGTCCTGCGACCACCAGGCCAGCGAGTCGGCCACGTCCTCGACGAACCCCACGAAGACGTTCGCGTGATTGGCCTCCAGCAGGTACAGCAGGATCCACAGCCCCAGGAACGCCGCCGCGACGTCGGCGATCGTGTGGATGACCAGCGCGGTGCGCCGGGTGCCCGAACCGTCCGGACGGCGCTGCCGAGCGGGCGCGGCGCGCTGCACCGCGGGTCCCGGGTACGGCGGGCCCGGGTCCGGAGAGGGGCCGTAGCCGTATCCGGGTGGCGGCTCGGGCAACGGCCTGGTGTCAGTCATCTCAGTCTCGATCCCTGTGATTCTTCCGAATGACTCGAAAGAACCTAGGCAGCCGTCGATAACAGGCCGGTTCAGGAACCGTGCGAATCGCGTGGAAGGCGTGTGACCGTACTGAGCGACAGGCGCGGCTTGGGGGCGTCCGTGCGGCCGGTCTGGGGGCGGCGGCTGCCCGCCCGGTAGGGCGCGGGCCAGGCGACGCCGGGACCCTCGTAGCCCTGCTCGGCGGCCGCGTGCAGGGTCCAGTGCGGGTCGTACAGGTGCGGCCGGGCCAGCGCGCACAGGTCCGTACGCCCGGCCAGGATCAGGGAGTTCACGTCGTCCCAGGAGGAGATCGCGCCGACCGCGATCACCGGGACGCCGGCCTCGTGCCGGATGCGGTCGGCGAACGGCGTCTGGTACGACCGCCCGTACTCCGGCCGCTCCTCGGCCACCACCTGCCCCGTCGACACGTCGATCGCGTCGGCGCCGCGCGCGGCGAAGGCCCGGGCGATCTCGACCGCGTCCTCGGCGGTGGTGCCGCCCTCGGCCCAGTCCGTGGCCGAGATGCGGACGGTCAGGGGCTTCTCTTCCGGCCATACCGCGCGTACGGCGTCGAACACCTCGAGCGGGAACCTCAGGCGCTTCTCCAGCGAGCCGCCGTAGCCGTCGGTGCGCCGGTTGGTGAGCGGGGAGAGGAAGCCGGAGAGCAGGTAGCCGTGCGCGCAGTGCAGTTCGAGCAGGTCGAAGCCGGCCCGGGCGGCCCGCCAGGCGGATGCGGCGAACTGCTCCCGGATGTCGGTGAGCTGGGCCCGGGAGAGCTCGCGCGGGGTCTGGCTGCCCGGCTTGTACGGCAGCGGGGAGGCGGCCGTCAGCGGCCAGTTCCCGTCGGGCAGCGGCTCGTCCATGCCCTCCCACATCAGCTTCGTCGAGCCCTTGCGGCCGGAGTGCCCGAGCTGCACCCCGATCGCCGTTCCCGGTGCCTGGGCGTGCACGAAGTCGGTGATCCGCTTCCAGGCCTCCGCCTGGCGGCCGGTGTAGAGGCCGGTGCAGCCCGGGGTGATCCGGCCCTCCTCGCTGACGCACACCATCTCGGTCATCACCAGACCGGCCCCGCCGAGGGCACGGGCGCCGAGGTGGACCAGGTGGAAGTCGCCGGGGACGCCGTCGACCGCGGAGTACATGTCCATCGGGGACACGACGACCCGGTTGCGCAGGGTCAGGCCGCGCAGCCGGAACGGGGTGAACATCGGGGGCGTGCCGGACGGGCACCCGAACTCGCGCTCGACGGACTCGGTGAAGCGGGCGTCGCGCAGCCGCAGGTTGTCGTGGGTGACGCGGCGGCTGCGGGTGAGGAGGTTGAAGGCGAACTGGCGGGGCGGCTGGTCGAGATGACGCCGCACGTTCTCGAACCACTCCAGGCTCGCCCGGGCGGCCCGCTGGGTGGAGGCGACGACGGGCTTGCGCTCCTCCTCGTAGGCCGCGAGCGCCCGTGGCACGTCGGGCTGTTCCTCCAGGCAGGCCGCGAGGGCCAGAGCGTCCTCCACCGCGAGCTTGGTGCCGGAGCCGATCGAGAAGTGGGCGGTGTGGGCCGCGTCCCCGAGGAGGACGACGTTGCCGTGCGACCAGCGGTCGTTGACCACCGTACGGAAGGTGGTCCAGGCGGAGTTGTTGGAGCGCAGCGGCCTGCCGCCGAGCGCGTCGGCGAAGATCTTGGCGCAGCGCTCGACGGACTCCTGCGGGGCGGCCTCGTCGAATCCCGCCGCCCGCCAGACCTCCTCGCGCATCTCGACGATCACCGTGGAGGCGTCGGCCGCAAACGGGTAGCCGTGCAGCTGCATCACGCCGTGCTCGGTCTCGGCGATCTCGAAGCGGAAGGCGTCGAAGGGGAAGTCCGCGGCGAGCCAGATGTAGCGGCAGCGGTGTTCGGTCACCTGGGGGCGGAACGCATGGGCGTAGGTCTGGCGGGTGGTGCTGTTGACTCCGTCGGCTGCGACGAGGAGGTCGTGGGTCGCCGAGAGCTGGTCGGGGCCGGGGGCCTCGGTGCGGAAGCGGATGTCCACGCCGAGGATGCGGCAGCGGTCGTGCAGGATTTCGAGGAGTCGTTTCCTGCCCAGTGCCGCGAAGCCGTGTCCCGAGGAGGTCTGGCGGGTGCCTCGGTGGACGATGTCGATGTCGTCCCAGCGGGTGAAGCTGCTCTGCAGGGCCGTGTAGACCGCCGGGTCGGCGTGTTCGATGCCGCCCAGGGTTTCGTCGGAGAGGACCACTCCGAAGCCGAAGGTCTCGTCGGGAGCGTTGCGTTCCCAGAGGGTGATCTCCCGGGTCGGGTCGAGTCGTTTCAGGAGCACTGCCGCGTACAGGCCGCCCGGTCCACCGCCGATGATCGCGATGCGCTGGGGATGGCTTGTGTCGTTCTGCGAGTGCGGGTGCGTTGTGGCTTGTCGCGCCCCGCGGCGGAGCCGCAGATCGACAGGGCCCCGCGCCCCTTCGTTCCTCGCGTCGGCTTCCATGGTCACCGTCCCTGCCACTTCGGCGGGCGCTTCTCCGTGAACGACGCGTGGAATTCCGCGTAGTCCTCGCCGTTCATCAGGAGGGCCTGGGTCGAGGCGTCCAGTTCGATCGATGCCGCCAGCGGCATGTCCAGCTCGGCCGTGAGCAGGGCCTTCGTCTGGGCGTAGGCCAGGGCGGGGCCGTCGGCGAGGCGGCGGGCCAGGGTGTGGGCCGCCGCGTCCGTGGCGCCCTCCTCGGTCAGTTCGCTGATCAGGCCGATGCGCTCAGCCTCGGGGGCGCGTACGGGCTCGCCCAGCATCAGCAGGCGGGTCGCGTGGCCGAGGCCGACGACGCGGGGCAGCAGGTAGGCCGCGCCCATGTCGCCGCCGGAGAGGCCGACGCGGGTGAAGAGGAAGGCGAAGCGGGCCGAGGGGTCCGCGACGCGGAAGTCGGCGGCGAGGGCCAGGACCGCGCCCGCGCCGGCGGCCACGCCGTGCACGGCGGCGATCACCGGGAACGGGCATTCGCGGATCGCCCTGACCACCTGCCCGGTCATCCGGTTGAAGTCGAGCAGCTGGGCGGTGTCCATGGAGAGGGTGGCGCCGATGATCTCGTCGACGTCGCCGCCGGAGCAGAAGCCACGCCCCTCGCCGGCCAGGACGAGGGCGCGGACCGACCGCTCCCGGCTCAGCTCGGCGAGCAGATCACGCAGGTCGGCGTAGGCGCCGAAGGTGAGGGCGTTGAGCTTGTCGGGGCGGGCCAGGGTGACGGTGGCGACCCCGTCGGCCAGCTGGACCCGCAGATGCTCCCAGTCCGAGGTGCGGGCGGCGGAGCCGGTGAAAGGACTCATGACGTGCGGCCTCCTAGGGGGGCGGTGCCTCACGTGGCGCTACCCGACGAAGTTAACACGTCTTTGTGACTGTCGTCATGAGGGCGCGACAGCGTGACCCGGGGCCGGCCCGGTCCCGTCACGCGCGTCACCGATCGTCCACAGCGTCGTAACAGTGGGCACAGCCGGGCGAGGCAGGGCGTCCAGCGGGGTAAGCCGCCCGGTACCGGGGCCGATGGTCCCGAGCGGTGCCCGACGACGGTCTCTGTGGCCGGGCCCGTACCATTCCTACGGTTGAAAGCAGGACAGCCTGCTCCATGAACGGACTCGCCTTGTACGAACGCCCCACCGAACCGGCTTCCTGGCGCATCGCGCTGCCGCACACCGCAGCCGCGGTGCCCGTGGCGCGTGCCCTGGTCCGTACGGCCCTCGCCGAGGTGGAGCACGCGGCCGATCCCGACACCGCCGAGCTGCTCACGGCCGAACTGGTCGCCAACGCGGTGGAGCACACCGACGGGCGCGGCCCGATAGAGCTGGTCGTCGAGCTGCTGCCGAGCGGCTGCCAGGTCGAGGTGCACGACCCCGATCCGGCGCCGCCGGGGCATCTCACGCGTCCGGTGATCGAGGAGCCCGACCCCTGGCAGGAGGGAGGGCGCGGTCTGCTGCTGATCCGCGCCCTCAGTTCGTCCTGCGGTCACCGCCCGACCCCGTCGGGCAAGGCGGTGTGGTTCAGACTGCCTGTGGTTCCCGGTCAGCGGCGTCCGGCGTGACCTCGGCGGCCGGGCGGGCCAGCGTGGAGTGCCGGCGCCCGTAGGCGACGTAGACGAGCAGCCCGACCGCGAGGAACACCGCGAACTGGATCCAGGTCTGCCAGCCGGTCTCGTACATCAGGTACAGGCAGAAGCCGACGCCGAGCAGCGGGCCGACGGGGTAGAGGGGCACCCGGAAGCTGCGGGCGAGGCCCGGCTCGCGGCGGCGCAGGGCGATCACGGCGATGTTGACGACGGCCATGATGGCGAGCGTGCCGATGGTGCACAGGTTCATCACGGCGTCGAGCGAGGCGAAGGCCGCCGGGACCGCGAAGACGACCGCGACGATCAGGGTGCCGGCCACCGGGGTGGAGGTGCGCGGCGACACCTTCTCGAAGACGCGCGGGATCAGGCCGTCCCGGGACATCGACATCAGGATGCGGGTCTGGCCGTACATCACGGCGAGGACGACGGAGGCGATGGCGACGACCGCGCCGAAGGCGACGACACCGCCGCCGACGGTGGAGCCGGTGACCTCGTGGACGACGTAGGACAGCGCGGCGGGACGGCCGGCGACCTGGTCGCCGCCGATGGCGCCGATCGCGGCGAGCGCGACCGCGCAGTAGAGCAGGGTGACCAGGCCCATGCAGACCAGGATCGCGATCGGGATGTCCCGGCGGGGGTTCTTCGCCTCCTCGCCGGCCGTGGTGATCGCGTCGAAGCCGATGTAGGAGAAGAAGGCGGCGGTGGTGCCCGCGCCGATGCCGCCGAGGCCGGCCGGGGAGAACGGGGTGAGGTTGCCGTCCTTGAAGGCGCTGTAGCCGATGGCGCAGAAGGCCAGGAGGATGACGAGCTTCACGGCCGCCATGGCGGCGGTGGCCCGGGCGCTCTCGCGCACCCCGCGGACCAGGAGCATCGAGGCCATCGCGATGACGATCACGGCGGGGAGGTTCACGACGCCGCCGTCGCCCGGACCGGCCGAGAGGGCGGCGGGCAGCTGCCAGCCGGTGAGGCTGTGCAGCAGTTCGTTGACGTACTGGCTCCAGCCGACGGCGACCGCCGAGATGGAGATGCCGTACTCCAGCAGCAGGCACCAGCCGACCAGGAAGGCGGTGGACTCGCCGAGGCCCGCGTAGGCGAAGGAGTACGAGGAGCCGGAGACCGGGATGGCGCCGCCCAGCTCGGCGAAGGAGAGGGCCGTGAAGACGCAGGTGATCGCGGCGAGGACGAAGGAGACGACCACGGCGGGGCCGGCCTGCGCGACGGAGTCGGAGAGGCCGACGAAGATGCCGGTGCCGACGATGGCGCCGACGCCGAAGCAGATGAGCTGGAAGAGGCCCATCGTGCGCTTGAGGCCGTGGCCTTCACGGTCGGCGCCGGATTCGGCTATGAGCGCGCCGGGGGACTTGATGCGGGGAGCGGGCATGCGGGTGGAGCTCGTTTCTGGTGGTGCGGGCGCGATCTCAGGTCGATCGCTGCGACGGCCGCGGCAGGGGTGGCGCCGGGCCGCCGGTCAGGATAAGGCCTGGTGAGGTGGGTCAGGCAAGGCTGTGTGACGCGCCTGCCAGGGTGGCCACGAGGACCGCCTTGATCGTGTGCATCCGGTTCTCCGCCTCGTCGAAGACGACGGAGTGCTCGGACTCGAACACCTCGTCGGTGACCTCCAGCTCGGTCAGTCCGTGCCGTTCGTGGATCTCACGGCCGACGGCCGTGCCGAGGTCGTGGAAGGCCGGCAGGCAGTGCAGGAACTTCACCTGGTCGTTGCCGGTGGCGCGGAGCACGTCCATGGTCACGGCGTACGGGCCGAGCAGCGCGATGCGCTCGTCCCAGACCTCCTTGGGCTCGCCCATGGACACCCAGACGTCGGTGGCGATGAAGTCGGTGCCGCGCACGCCGTCCTTCACGTCGTCGGTGAGGGTGATCCGGGCGCCGGAGGCGGCGGCGAGCTGCCGAGCCACCTGGACGATCGTCTCGTCCGGCCACAGCAGCCTGGGCGCGACGATGCGGACGTCCATGCCGAGCAGGGCGCCGGTGACCAGGTAGGAGTTGCCCATGTTGTACCGTGCGTCGCCGAGGTAGGCGAAGGCGATCTCGGCCAGCGGCTTGTCGCTGTGCTCGGTCATGGTGAGCACGTCGGCGAGCATCTGGGTGGGGTGCCACTCGTCGGTGAGGCCGTTGTAGACGGGGACCTCGGCGTAGGTGGCCAGCTCCTCGAGCACGCCCTGTCCGTGTCCGCGGTACTCGATGGCGTCGAACATCCGGCCGAGGACGCGGGCGGTGTCCTTCACGGACTCCTTGTGCCCGATCTGCGAGCCGGAGGGGTCGAGGTAGGTGGTGTGCGCGCCCTGGTCCGCGGCTGCGACCTCGAACGCGCAGCGGGTGCGCGTCGAGGTCTTCTCGAAGATCAGTGCGATGTTCCTGCCGCGCAGGTACTGCGTCTCGGCCCCCGCCCTCTTGGCGGCCTTCAGCTCGGCGGCCAGCTCGACCAGACCACGGAACTCCTCCTCGGTGAAGTCCAGCTCCTTGAGGAAGTGGCGGCCGGCGAGGGCGGTCGGGACTGTCGCCATGGGGCGCTCCAGGGATACGGGTGCACGGACTTTGGAATTCTATACGACCGGCAGCATTTATATACAGCCCACTTCGTCACACCGGCCCGGTCACACCGCCTCACGCTCGACGGGACAGCTCATACAGCGCGGGCCGCCCCTGCCCCGCCCCAGCTCGCTGCCCGGGATCTCGATCACCTCGATGCCCTGCTTGCGCAGATGGGTGTTGGTGGTGACGTTGCGCTCGTAGGCGACGACGACACCGGGCTCGACGGCGAGCACGTTGCAGCCGTCGTCCCACTGCTCGCGCTCGGCCGCGTGGACGTCCTGGGTGGCGGTCAGGACGCGGATCTCGCTGAGCCCGAGCGCGGCGGCGATCGCGCGGTGCATGTGCTCCGGCGGATGGTCGGTGACCTTGAGCTCCTTGTCGGCGGCACCCGGCTCGATGGTGTAGGAGCGGAGCATGCCGAGGCCCGCGTACTGGGTGAAGACATCGCCGTCGACCATGGTCATCACGGTGTCGAGGTGCATCAGGGCGCGCTTCTTGGGCATGTCGAGCGCGACGATCGTGCGCGCGGACCCCGCGGCGAACAGCTTGTGCGCGAGCATCTCGACGGCCTGCGGAGTGGTGCGCTCGCTCATGCCGATGAGGACCGCGCCGTTACCGATGACCAGGACGTCACCGCCCTCGATGGTGGACGGGTAGTCGGCCTGTCCCTCGGACCAGATGTGGAACAGCTCGTCCCGGAAGAGCGGGTGGTGCCGGTAGATCGCCTCGAAGTGCACGGTCTCGCGCTGCCGCGCCGGCCAGCGCATGGCGTTGATGGAGACGCCGTCGTAGATCCAGGCGGAGGTGTCACGGGTGAAGAGGTGGTTGGGCAGGGGCCTGAGCAGGAAGTCGTCGAGGTCCATGACGTGGAAGCGCACGGAGGTCGGCTCCTCGTGCGCCGTCAGGAACTCCCGCTTGGTCATCCCGCCGACGAGAGCCTCGGTCAGCTCGCGCGCGGGCAGGGTCTCGAAGGCGGCCCGGAGGTGGTCGGTGGCGAGCGGGCCGTACTCCTTCTCGTCGAAGACCCGGTCCAGGACGAGCGCCCGCGCGGCCGGCACCTCCAGCACCTCCGCGAGCAGGTCACCGAAGAGATGGACGGCGACCCCGCGGTCGCGCAGGACGTCGGCGAACCCGTCGTGCTCGGCGCGCGCCCGGCGCACCCACAGCACGTCGTCGAACAGCAGGGCGTCCTTGTTGCTGGGGGTGAGCCTCTTGAGCTCCAGGTCGGGCCGGTGCAGGATCACGCGGCGCAAGCGCCCGGCCTCGGAGTCGACGTGGTATGCCATGCCACCATCCTGGCCATTGCCGCCCGTCTTCACGCCCTTCTTGACCGTTTCCGCCTCTTCCTGTTTTCGTCCCCTTGACGAGAAGCGGATGGGATGATTATCGTCGCCGTGACGAAAAACGAGGGGGACTCATGGCCGACATCACCCGGCGCCTGGGCTGGCGCCATCTGCGCGGCGCGCCCACGGCGCACATCCGGCACCACCGCTCCGGCACGCTGGTGCACGACGGCCCCGGGCTCAGCTTCTGGTTCCGCCCGCTGACCGCCGCGCTGTCCGAGGTGCCGGTGGACGACCGGGAACTGGCGATGACCTTCCACGCCCGCACCTCCGACTTCCAGGACGTCGCGGTGCAGGCGACGGTCACCTACCGGATCGCCGACCCGGCCGTCGCCGCCGCCCGCCTGGACTTCTCGATCGACCCCGACACCGGCGCCTTCCGCGGCACCCCGCTGGAACAGCTGGGCACCCTGCTGACCGAGACGGCCCAGCAGCACGCACTGGACGTCCTCGCCCGCACGCCGCTCTCGGCGGCGCTGGTCGACGGTGTCGCGGCGGTGCGCGAGCGGGTCGCAGCGGGCCTCGGCGCCGAACCGCGGCTGCCCGCCACCGGCATCGAGGTCGTGGCCGTACGCGTGATGGCACTGCGGCCGGAACCGGAGGTGGAGCGGGCGCTGCGCACCCCGGCCCGGGAACAGATCCAGCAGGAGGCCGACCGGGCGACCTACGAACGGCGGGCCGTCGCGGTCGAGCGGGAGCGGACCATCGCCGAGAACGAACTGGCCAGCCGGATCGAACTCGCCCGCCGCGAGGAGCAGTTGGTCGAGCAGCGGGGCACGAACGCGCGCCGTGAGGCCGAGGAGCAGGCGGCCGCGGACGCGGTGCGCGCCCAGGCGGAGGCGGCGCGGTCGGTGAAGCTGGCGGAGGCGGAGGCCGCGCGGTCGGTCAAGCTCGCCGAGGCCGAGGCGGCCCGGACGCTGAAGCTCACCGAGGCGGAGGCGGCGCGGACCCTGCAACTCGCCGAGGCCGAGGCCGCGCGGGCCGAGCGGGTCGCCCGCGCGGAGGCCGAGGGCGCGCGCGAGGTCGGCGAGGCCCGGGCACAGGCCCAGGCGGCCTGGCTGCGGGTGCACGCGGAGGCCGGGATCGACGGGACGGCGACCCTGCGGGCGCTCACCGCGACCCGGCTGGCCGAGAACCTGCCGCGGATCGACAGCGTGACGGTCTCCCCGGACGTGCTGACCGGACTGCTCGCGAAGCTGGGCGGCGGCCCGCCCGAGGCGGCGCGGTGAGCCTCGCGCCGCGCGCCGTGCTGGTCCATCGCACCACGGAGTACGAGGAGTTGGTGGCCCGGCACGGCACGCACGGCCAGGCCGCCTTCTTCCTCACCTCCCGGGGCCGGGACATCGAGGAGGTCGCCGAACGCCACCGCCGCGCCCGCGGCGCCCTGGCCGAGGTGACCTCGGCCGTGCCGCTGACCTGGCGTCAGGCCCAGGTGGAGCGGACCGACCTGGACCGGTTCCTGTTCGCGCCGGAGGACGTGGTCGTGGTGGTCGGCCAGGACGGCCTGGTGGCCAATGCCGCCAAGTACCTGACGGGCCAGCCGGTGATCGGCATCGACACCGACCCGGGCCGCAACCCCGGGGTGCTGGTACGGCACCGCCCGCAGGACGCGGCGAAGCTCCTGTCGGCGGCGGCGACGGCCGCGGTGGACGAACTCACCATGGTCGAGGCCGTCGCCGACGACACCCAGCGGCTGGTGGCGCTCAACGAGATCTACCTCGGCACACCGGGCCACCAGACCGCCCGCTACCGCCTGGGCCTCGACGACGACGGGGGTGCCGTCGAGGCCCAGGCCTCCTCCGGGGTACTGGTCGGGACCGGCACCGGCGCCACCGGCTGGCTGCGTTCGGTGTGGCAGGAGCGGACCAGCCGGCTCCCGTTGCCCTCCCCCACCGAGGACCGCCTGGTGTGGTTCGTCCGGGAGGCCTGGCCCTCGCCCGCCACCGGTACGACCCTGGTGGCGGGCGAACTCGCGGCCTCGGCGTCCCTGACGCTCACCGTGGAGTCCGACCGGCTCATCGCCTTCGGCGACGGCATCGAGTCCGACGCGCTCCAGCTCACCTGGGGGCAGACGGTCCGGGTCGGGGTGTGCGGGCAGCGGCTGCGGCTGGCGGGCTAGGCCCTGTCGTCAAATTCCCGTCTGCCCCACGACGCCTGGCACGCACTCTCGCCGCACCGGGCGAAAGCCCAAGTACGTCCAGTACGAGGACTTCCGCCCGGCACGCCGAGAGCACGCACCAGACGCCGCGAGGCCGCCCTTCGGGCGACGACGGGAATTTGACGACAGGACCTAGGGGGGTTTCGTTTGGATCGGCCCGGGTCCGCGACGCCCGGCACCACCTCGCCGCGTTGTCGGACCACCCGGGTACGCCCAGTACGCGGGTGATCCTCCGCCTTGCGATGCACCGCACCGCACGCCGCGGCCTGATCCGAGCTGATCCAAACGAAACCCCCTGGTTCACGGACCGGCGGACCGGTTCACAGCCGGGGGTCGACCGGCTCGGACTCCAGGGCCAGCACCCCGAACACCGCCTCGTGCACCCGCCACAGCGGCTCCCCGTCCGCGAGCCGGTCCAGAGCCTCCAGGCCGAGGGCGTACTCGCGGATCGCCAGCGACCGCTTGTGGTTCAGGAACCGCTGCCGCAGCCTGGCGAGGTTGTCCGGCCGGGTGTACTCGGGGCCGTAGATGATCCGCAGGTACTCACGGCCCCGGCACTTGATGCCGGGCTGGACCAGCCGGCCCTCCGGGCTGCGGACCACCGCCCCGACCGGCTTGACGACCATGCCCTCGCCGCCCCGGCCGGTCATCTCCAGCCACCAGTCGACGCCGGCGCGCACCGACCCGGGGTCGCCCGTGTCGACGCACAGCCGCCGCGTGGTCTGCAGCAGTCCGGTGCCGTCGTGCTCCACCAGCCGGTCGATCAGGGCCAGCTGCTCGTCGTGCGGCAGCGCGGCCAGGCTGCGGCCGCGGACGGCCAGGATCTGGAAGGGGGCCAGGCGGACCCCGTCCAGGCCGTCGGTCGTCCAGCAGTAACGGCGGTAGGCGTCGGTGAACGCGGCCGCGTCCGCGGCGCGGTCACGCTGCCGGTCCAGCAGCCCGCCGACGTCCGTGCCACGCTGCGCGGCGGCCTCCAGTGCGGCGAGCGCACCCGGGAACACCGCTCCGGAGGCGGCGCCCACGGCCGCGTACTGGCTGCGCAGCAGACCCGAGGCCTTCAGCGACCACGGCATCAGCTCGGCGTCCAGCAGCAGCCAGTCCGTGTCGAGTTCCTCCCACAGGCCCGCGTCCGCGACGGCCGAGCGCAGCCGGCCGAGGATCTCCTCGGTCACCTGCTCGTCGGCGAAGAACGGCCGCCCGGTTCGCGTGTACAGCGACCCGGTGGGTCCGTCCACGCCGAACCGCTCCCGTGCCGCGTCCGCGTCCCGGCACACCAGGGCCACCGCCCGCGAGCCCATGTGCTTCTCCTCGCACACGACCCGCGCGACCCCGTCCGCCGCGTACTGCGCGAAGGCCTCCACCGGGTGCTCCAGAAAGCCTTCCTCGTGCGAGGTCGCCGTCGGTGCCATCGTCGGCGGCAGGTACGGCAGCAGGCGCGGGTCGACCGCGAAGCGGCTCATGACCTCCAGGGCCGCGGCCGCGTTCTCCTCGCGGATCGCGACCCGGCCCGCGTACCGGGTCTCCACGGCCCTGCGGCCGTGCACGTCCGCCAGGTCCAGCGGCCGCCCCTCGCGCCCGCCCGGCGCCTCGGCGCGCAGCGGCCTCGCCGGCTCGTACCAGACCCGCTCCGCCGGTACGTCCACCAGCGCGCGCTCCGGCCAGCGCAGCGCGGTGAGCTTGCCGCCGAAGACGGCGCCGGTGTCCAGGCAGATGGTGTTGTTCAGCCAGGTGGCCTCCGGTACCGGTGTGTGCCCGTAGACCACGGCCGCGCGCCCCCGGTAGTCCTCCGCCCACGGGTAGCGCACGGGCAGCCCGAACTCGTCGGTCTCGCCGGTGGTGTCGCCGTACAGGGCGTGCGAGCGCACCCGGCCGGAGGTGCGGCCGTGGTACTTCTCGGGCAGGCCCGCGTGGCAGACGACCAGCTTGCCGCCGTCGAGCACGTAGTGGCTGACCAGTCCCTCGAGGAAGCGGCGGACCTCCGCCTTGAACTCCTCGCTCTCGCCCTCCATCTGCGCGATGGTCTCGGCGAGCCCGTGGGTGTGCTGGACCTTGCGGCCCTTCAGGTAACGGCCGTACTTGTTCTCGTGGTTGCCGGGCACGCACAGCGCGTTCCCGGACCCGGTCATCGACATCACCCGGCGCAGCACGCCGGGGCTGTCGGGGCCGCGGTCGACCAGGTCTCCGACGAAGACTGCGGTACGGCCGTCCGGGTGCACGCCGTCGGCATAGCCCAACCGGGCCAGCAGGGCCTCCAGTTCGGAAGCACAACCGTGGATGTCGCCGATGATGTCGAAGGGGCCGGTGAGGTGGGTCAGGTCGTTGAAGCGCTTCTCGGTGACGACGGTGGCGCCGTCGATCTCCTCGACCCCGCGCAGGACGTGCACCTTGCGGAAACCCTCACGCTCCAGGTGCCTGAGGGAACGGCGCAGTTCGCGGATGTGCCGCTGGATGACCCGGCGGGGCATGTCGGCGCGGTCGGTGCGGGCCGCGTTGCGCTGCGCGCACACCTCCTCGGGCACGTCCAGCACGATGGCGATGGGCAGCACGTCGTACTTCTTGGCCAGCTCGACGAGCTGGCGCCTGCTGTCCTGTTGCACGCTGGTGGCGTCGACGACGGTACGGCGGCCTGCCGCCAGCCGCTTGCCGGCGATGTAGTGCAGCACGTCGAAGGCGTCCCCGCTCGCGCTCTGGTCGTTCTCGTCGTCGGCGACGAGGCCACGGCAGAAGTCGGAGGAGATCACCTCGGTCGGCTTGAAGTGCCGGCGGGCGAAGGTGGACTTGCCCGAGCCGGAGGCGCCGACGAGGACGACGAGGGAGAGGTCGGTGACGGGGAGGGCCCGTCCCTTCTTCTGCGTCTCGGTCATGCTGCCTTCGCCTCCTTCGGGGTGTCGCCCAGGATCTCGTCGCGGTGGAACACGGCCATCTGGGTGGGCGGCCCCACCTCGGGGTCGTCCGGCCCGACGGGCTCGAACCGGACCTCGTAGCCGTGGCGTTCGGCCACGGTCGCCGCCCAGGTGCGGAACTCCTCGCGGGTCCACTCGAAGCGGTGGTCGCCGTGCCGGACGTGTCCGGCGGGCAGGGTCTCCCAACGGACGTTGTACTCGACGTTCGGGGTGGTCACGAGGACCGTGCGCGGGCGCGCGTGTCCGAACACGGCGTACTCCAGGGCGGGCAGCCGGGGCAGGTCGAGGTGCTCGATCACCTCGCTGAGCACGGCGGCGTCGTAGCCCTTGAGCCGGTTGTCGGTGTAGGCGAGCGAGCCCTGGAAGAGCTTGACGCGGGCTGCCTGCCGCTCCCCCAGCCGGTCGAGCTTCAGCCGCCGCGAGGCGATGGTGAGGGCCCGCACGGACACGTCGACGCCGACGACCTCGCTGAACCGCACGTCCTTGAGCAGTTCCTGCACCAACGGGCCCTGCCCGCAGCCCAGGTCGAGGACCCGGGCCGCGCCGGACGCGTGCAGCGCGGCGAGGATCGCCGCCCGCCGCTGCACGGCGAGCGGCGTCGGCTTCTCCTCGGCCTCCGCCTCCTGTGCCACGGCGTTGTCGATCGACTCGACCTCGCTGTCGTCGGCCTCGGCCAGGCGCACCAGCTCCAGCCGCTCCATCGCCTGCCGGGTCAGCGACCAGCGGCGGGACAGGTACCGGCTGGTGATCAGCTTCTGCTCCGGGTGCGTGGGCAGCCAGCCCTCGCCGGCCCGCAGCAGCTTGTCGACCTCGTCGGAGGAGACCCAGTAGTGCTTGGCGTCGTCGAGGACGGGCAGCAGCACGTACAGGTGGCGCAGTGCCTCGGCGAGGGTCAGCTTCTCCGACTCCAGGACGAGGCGGACGTAGCGCGAATCGCCCCACTCCGGGAACTCGGTGTCGAGGGCGACGGGCTCGGCCGTCACCGCCCAGCCGAGCGGTTCGAAGAGCCCTCGTACGAGGTCGGGGCCGCCCCGGGCGGGCAGCGCGGGCACCTCGATGCGCAGCGGCAGGGGCTCGGCGGCCCGCTCGGGGCGGGCGTTGCACACACCCCGCAGGGCGCTCGAGAACACGCCGCTCAGTGCGACCGCGAGCAGCGAGGAGGCCGCGTAGGGGCGGTCGTTGACGTACTGGGCGAGTGCCGCGTCGGGTGCTCCGCCACGGCCCTTGCCCTTGCCCCGCCGGACCAGCGCGACCGTATCGACCTCGAGCAACAGCGCGGCCGTGCAGCGCTCGGCGTCCGCCTCCGGGTAGAAGACGTGCGCGGTGCCGTAGGAGGTCGAGAACCTCTGCGCCTTGTCGGGGTGCTTGTGCAGCAGGAACCCGAGGTCGGTGGCGGGCTGGGCGGCGGTGCCGCTCGTGGATATCGTCAGGAACACGCGTCCGAGTCTCCCGCGTACGGCCCGCCCTGACCATCGGTTTTAGAACGTCGCCGCCGCCCGCCGGTGCCGCCGGCGGGCGGCGTCCTACGCCTTCTCGATGATCGTCCGGGCGTTGCCGACAGCCCGCTCGTTCGCCGCGCGCATGGCGTCCAGGTCCTGCTTGCGCTCGCCGATGACCTTCTTCTGGGCGCGGGACTCGATGGTGTGAACGGTGTCGATGTAGTCGGTGTCGAGCTTGCACCGGGCGTCCGCGGACGCCGTCTTCTTCTCCTTGTCCGACGGCTTCTCGGTCCGGTACCAGGCGGTGTCGACCGATGCCTCGTCCGGGTCGGGGTAGCGGAAGCCCTGCTCCTTCATGCAGGCCGACCACGCGCGGTCGGCCTTCTTCCAGGCCGGGTCCTTCCGCGCCTTCTTGTGGGACTCGTACCAGAGTTCGAGAGGCAGCGAGAAGTACCCGGTGAGCTTCAGGCCGCCCGCCTTCGTCGTCTTGGGCGCAGGGCCGTAGATCCGCCGCGTCGCCTCCCCCAGACACCCGCCCTCGGGGACGGGGTTCCCGTGGGCACGGTGGCTGTCGCCGGAGTCGAACATCCCGGTGAGGGCGACGTACTGTTCCGCCGGCCACTCCTGGGGCTGGGTGGACTCCTCCGTGTCCTGACTCCGGTTGTGGTAGCCGTGCTCGGCGGCCACGTCGGGGTCGTCGACCCCGTAGGGGCTGTCGTCACCGGCCGTGCTGCGGCTCGCGAGGTTTCCCTGCCGAACCGGGTACGTCGACTCGACGGCCTTGGTGTCGAGCACCGCGAAGGCGGGGAAGCCGAGCCGGACCATGCACTTCTTCGCGAGGATCCACTGCGCCCTGCCGATGGCCCTGCCCCCGTCCGACGACGGGTCCGGCAGGTAGGCGTGCAGCGGGAAGGACTCCATGGTGTTGAGACGGTGGGCGTCGCCGGCGGGGTCGTCCTGGCCGGCGAACTGACAGGCCGACAGGGCCAGCAGGCCGGTGACAGCGAGAGGGAGCACTTTACGCACCCGGCCATCCGATCAGGCCTGGATCATGCGCGCCGTGACGGAGCCCACAGTTCCGGCACAGGGAGTCCACACCGTGACCACATCGCACCTCTTCCTGTGATCTTCGCCATGGCCCCTGGGGCCCCGGCCTGATGAAGTGAGTGATCGTCAACTGACCACTGACAGAACGGGGATGGCAATGACCATCGACTCAGGCGTACCCATGCGCAGACGAGCCGCGATCGCGGCGGCGGCGGCCGTCGTGCTCTCCACGGGGGCTCTCGCGGCCGCTCCCGCCCAGGCCGCTCCGTCGGCTCCGCCGGCGCCCACCGTGTCGGCCGAGGGTGCGTACGCGATGAACGCGGCCACCGGCAAGACGCTGTTCGGGAGCGCACCGGACGCCGAGCTGCGGACCGGTTCCACGACGAAGATCATGACGGCGCTCGTGGTGCTGTCGCAGCGGCACGTGGACCTCGGCCGCAAGGTGAAGATCAAGAAGGAGTACACGGACTACGTCATCGACCCGAAGACGCAGAACGCGCGGTACTCCAGCGCCAAGCTGATCCTGGGCGACTCCATGAGCGTGGGGGACCTGCTCTACGGGCTCATGCTGCCGTCCGGGTGCGACGCGGCCTACGCGCTCGCCGACACCTACGGTTCGGGGTCGACGACGGCCCAGCGGACCACGTCGTTCATCGCCAAGATGAACGGCAAGGCGCGCGAACTCGGCCTGGCGCACACCCACTTCGACTCCTTCGACGGGGTGTCCAACGGCAGGAACCACGCGTCCGCCCGTGACCTGGCCAAGCTGGCCGGGGTCGCGTTGAAGAACAAGACGTTCAAGAAGGTCGTCGGCACCAAGGTGTACGACGACATGAAGTCGTACCGGCCCGGTGGCGGAACGCACGCGATGGAGCCGTGGAAGAACTCGAACACGCTGCTGAACACCTACCGGGGCGCGATCGGCGTGAAGACCGGCTCCGGCCCCGAGGCGAAGTTCTGCCTGGTCTTCGCGGCGACCCGCAACGGCAGGACGGTCGTGGGCGCCCTGCTGGCGGACACGTCGGCCGACCAGCGGTTCAAGGACGCGAAGAAGATCCTCGACTACGGCTTCGCGCAGCGCGGCTGAGTGAGGTGAGGGACGGCGGGGGCCGGGCGGACAGCAGTCCGCCCGGCCCCCGTCGCCGGCGGAGCAGAGGCGTGCATGCCCGCCGCCGCGGCGGGTACGAACCCTCCCGTGCCGGGGACGTCGCGGAAGCGACCGAGGAGCGAGGAGTGTCGGAAGTGATTCGAAAGCTGCAGGCGGTCGCGCTGGACTGCGACGATCCGGTACGGCTCGCACAGTTCTACGCGGAGTTGCTCGGCGGGCGGGTGGTCGCGGATCCGGGGGATTCCGACTGGGTCGAGGTGCACGGGTTCGAGGGGATCCCGCTGGCCTGCCAGCGGGTGGACGGCTACCGGGCGCCCGAGTGGCCCGGCCAGGAGCGCCCGCAGCAGCTCCATCTGGACTTCGACGTGGACGACCTGGACGGCGAGGAGAAGCGGGCGCTCTCCCTCGGCGCGACCGTGCTGGAGCGTACGGACCAGCTCCGCCCGGAGGCCAACTGGCGGATCTACGCGGACCCGGCCGGCCATCCGTTCTGCCTCTGCCTGCACTGAGTCCGTCGGCACGCTGTCCTGGCCCAGCCGCCCCTGCCTCCTGTTCGATCTATTCGATTGCCGCAGGCCGGTCCGGTCGGATAGGAAGCCTGCATGCTCAAGGGGAACAAGGTCGGGCTCAGGGCCCGGCACGAGGACGACATCCCGGTCCTGCGGGCCGAGCTCTACGACGACGTGGTCAACGCCTCGCGGGCCGAGGGCAGTCCGTGGCGGCCGATCACGCCCGGCTCGAAGGACCCGCGGCTGGTGGTGGACGACAAGGAGCAGGGGCACGTCCCGTTCTCCGTGGTGGAGCTGGACGGCGGCACGCTGGTCGGCACCGCGACGCTGTGGGGCATCGACAACCACAGCCGGTCCGCGCACATCGGGCTGGGGCTGCTGCCGGCCTGCCGCGGCAAGGGCTACGGCACCGACGTGGTCGCGGTGCTGTGCCACTACGGCTTCGTCGTGCGCGGTCTGCATCGGCTGCAGATCGAGACGCTGTCGGACAATGCCGCGATGCTGCGCTCCGCCGAGCGCAACGGCTTCGTCCGCGAGGGCGTGCTGCGCTCCTCGGCCTGGGTGATGGGCGAGTTCCTGGACGAGGTCCTGCTCGGACTGCTCGCCCAGGACTGGAAGCCGGACTCGAAGGGCTAGGGGGTTTCGTTCGGATCAGCCCGGGTCCGCGACGCCCGGCACGGCCTGGTCCGACCTGATCCGAACGAAACCCCCTGGGCCGCCGCCCGGCGTTCGGCGGCGTACCGGCTCGCCGCGGCCGGCGCGATCGAGGCCGGGGCGGGCACCGCGACCACCGTGCCGGCCACGGCCCCTCCCGGCCTCGGGCCGGGAGGGGCCGCCACGGGGCGGGTTACGACAGCTGCGACTGGACCTGACCGGAGATCAGCTCCAGGTGGTCGAGGTCGGCCAGGTCGAGGATCTGGAGGTAGATCCGCCGGGAGCCGATCTCGGCGTACCGGCCGATCTTGTCGACCACCTCGGCGGGCGAGCCGGCCAGACCATTGGCCTTCAGCTCGTCCACCTCGCGGCCGATCGCCGCGGCCCGCCGGGCGACCTCCTGGTCGTCCCTGCCGACGCACACCACGAGCGCGTTGGAGTAGGTCAGGTCGTCCGCCCTGCGGCCCGCCTCCTGCGCGGCGGCGCGCACCCGGCCGAACTGCCGCTCGCTGTCCTCGACGGAGGCGAAGGGGATGTTGAACTCGTCGGCGTAGCGGGCCGCGAGGCGCGGGGTCCGGGTCGCGCCGTGCCCGCCGATGAGCACCGGGATCTTCTCCTGGGCCGGCTTGGGCAGCGCGGGCGAGCCGGTGAGGTCGTAGTACCTGCCGTGGAAGTCGAAGGTCTCGCCGAGCTTGGTCGCCCACAGCCCGGTGACGATCTCCAGCTGCTCCTCGAGGCGGGCGAACTTGTCCTTCGGGAACGGGATGCCGTACGCCTTGTGCTCCTCCTCGAACCAGCCCGCGCCCAGGCCGAGTTCCACGCGGCCGCCGGACATCTGGTCGACCTGGGCCACCTGGATGGCGAGTACGCCGGGCAGCCGGAAGGTGGCGGCCGTCATCAGGGTGCCGAGGCGGATGCGCCTGGTCTCGCGGGCCAGGCCGGCCAGGGTGATCCAGGCGTCCGTGGGGCCGGGCAGGCCGTCCGCGCTGCCCATCCGCACGTAGTGGTCGCTGCGGAAAAACGCGTCGAATCCGAGGTCTTCGGTGGCCTTCGCCACGGTGAGCAGGGTGTCGTACGTCGCCCCTTGCTGGGGCTCGGTGAAGATTCGAAGGTCCATACATCCATCCTGCACGCCACCTGCCCCGTCAACCTCACTGGTGGCGCCGGGCGCGGCCGTCCCCGGTCGGGTGAAAATCGTCCCATGTGCGCGCCGGGTGAGGCGTGGGCCAGTGACCGGCCCCAGTGGTGATCGTTGGCCCGTCGGAGCCGGACCGTCCGGCACCCGCGCCGGACGGTCGTCGCCGTCGCGTGTCGGGCCGAGGAGGCCGTCATGTCAGAAGAGCCCATTCCCTCTCGGGGTGGCTCCGCCGGTCAGCCGAAGGGGTTGCTGGAGCAGATGGAGGAGCTGATGGCGGCCTTGAACGCCGATCTGTCGGCCCTGGACGCGGATCTGCAGCGGGCGCCGGCCGAAGAGAGCGAGCCGGCCTGACGCACCGCGCCGGGGCTGCCGCCCCCAGGCCCCCGCTTCGGCCCGGGACGGCCCGGCCCTCGAACGCCGGACGGACCGGATCTCCCCGGAGCGACCGCTTCGCCTGCCGTTCGCCTCACACGCCGGACGGGCTGTCCTTCGCCTCCTCCGGTAACACCTCCTCCCGCGCCGCCAGTTTGCGCAGCATCTCCAGGACCCGGTCCCGGGACTCGTCCGCGGCGTCGATGGCCTCCATGCACTGCCAGTAGGTCGTCTCGTCGGCCGCTGAACTGGCCATGCCGACCAGGGCGATGCCGACCTCGCCGAGCAGCCCGCCGAGGAAGAGAAGGGTCTGCCGGGCGTCGTCCAGCTCGGTGAGCTGGGCGGCGCGCAGGTCGCCCGGGTCGAGTTCGGGAGGGTCGAGGACACCGCAGCCCCGGCCCGCCAGCTCGGTCAGGCCCAGTGCCTCGCCCCGCAGCTCCGGGGGGCCGGACACCGCGAGGCGACTGCCGATCGCCTGGGCCAGGGCCTGTGCCTGCCACACCTCGGCCATGATCTCGGGTGTGTCGGCACCTCCTGCCAGAGCCCGCCTGCTCGTCACAATGAGCCGCACCGCATCCATGCACTGCCCCCGTCCCACTCGTCGTGCGTCCTCGCACGTCCGCCTGCACTCCCTTATTCATTACCCAGCGTGAAACCCCCTAGGGCGAAAAGCCAGAGGTCGTCCGAATTCTGTGGACAACAATTCGGATTCGGGCGGAGATTCGACTGCGCACAGTAATAACGGAGCGTTGCAGTCCGGAAGTTGGGGCCGGGCTCGACGTCAGTCGGTGTCGTCCGTACCGGGGGCCGGAAAGCGCTGTTCGTTGCGATCGATCTTGGCCGACAGGGCGGACAGCGGGTCGATGCCGAGCACCTCGCACAGCTGGAGGAGATAGGCGAGCACGTCGGCGACCTCGTCCGTGACCCGGTGCGCGGTGCCGGGGTCGGCCATCACGCGGGCCGACTCCTCCGGGGTCAACCACTGGAAGATCTCGACCAGTTCGGACGCCTCCACGCTGAGGGCGGCCACGAGGTTCTTGGGCGTGTGGTAGGGCTGCCAGTTGCGCGCGGCCGCGAACTCGGCGAGCCTGCGCTGGAGTCCGGCCAGGTCAGGATGTTCCGTCACGGGTTCAGGTGTACCACTGTGACACCCTCGGTCCCGGCCGCCCACGAGGCGTCGCTCACCGCGCCGACGCAGCGGATGTGGCCCCGCTCGCCCATCCGGGCCGCCGTCCCCAGCAGTGCGCGGCGCTGGCCGGGGTCGAGGCCGCGGTCGAAGCCGTCGGCGAGCACGGTGAGGGTCCGCAGGGCGTCGGGCACCTCGCCGGGTGTGTCCATGTCCAGCACGCCGGGTCCCGTCAGCAGCACCAGCGCCAGCGCGACATAGCGCAGTTCGCCCTCGCCGAGCCGGGCCAGGTCGGTGCGGAAGCCGCCGCCGCGGTCGAGCAGCGCCCGGACCGTGCCGTCGGCGAGCGGCTCGGCGACCAGGTCGGTCACCGGCCCCGCGCAGCCCGCGCGCACCGTCCCGACCAGCGCGGCGTGCCGGCGGCCGCACTCGAACCGGGTGCGCCACAGGACGTCGGCGAGGTTGTCGCAGCCGCGCATGAGCCGCCCCGTGCCGGTCGGCACGGGGGTGCGCATGTACTCGGGGCGCGGGTCGCAGACGAAGACGGAGCGCAGGGCGACGACCATCTGCTCGGCGGCGGCCAGCACCCGCCGCTGCCCGTCCGTCTTGCCGGCCACCCGCAGCGGCAGCAGGGCGGTACCGAGGCGGTCGTCGGGCAGCGGGGCACGGGTCACCGGGGCGGAGCCGGCGGTGTGCCAGGCGGCCTGCACGGTCCGCCGGCCCGGATCGCGCAGGGCGGTCTCCAGCAGGACCACACCCCGCGCCGTCAGCCGCTCGCCCACGATCCGCAGCTCCGGCTCGGCCTGCACGGCGACATCGAGCCGGACCGGGCCCTCGGCACCGTCGGCCGTACACCCGATCCGGAACCCCCGCCGCCCCTCGGCATCGGGTCGCGCCCGCTCCGGCACACAGGCGACCGGATCGGGGAACACCTCGGCGAGCCGGACCCCTCCGCCGAGCCGCGCCAGCGCCTCGTACGCCCCGAACGCGGTCGACTTCCCCGCACCGCTGCGCCCGGCGAACAGGGTGACGGCACCCAGCGGAAACGCGGCCCGCCGATGCCCGGCGAAGGCGGACAGCCGCAACTCGGTGATCCGGGCGCGTACGTCGACGGCAGCGGGTCCGGTGGAAACCGGGTCCGCCGGGACGGACCGAGGGCTGCGGGCCGACTGCGCCGGCACGACAGGCTCGGTGGACACCGAGGGGTCGGGGGCCGCGGAGGACCCGGACGACGCGGAGGACTCGGCGGACACTGAAGGCACGGCCATATCCGGACGGTAGGCCTCCACTGCCACGGCGAACCGTTTTACCGGCGGCACCTTCCTACGATCGGGGGACCGCCGACGTGAAACCGGCCTGCCGAAGCCGCCACGCGAAGCCGCGGCCGAAGCCCCCGCGCCTCAGCCGCCCGACATCCCCGCCCCCTCCATCAGTCCGCTGACCTCCGTACCGGGCGGGGTGAGGAGGAACACATTGCGGTCGACCCGGTGCATTCCGCTGCCGAGGCCGAAGACGACGCCGGTGCTGAAGTCGAGGACACGCTTGGCGACCTCACCCTCCGCGTTGGAGAGGTCGAGCAGCACCGGTACCCCGGCCATCAGTGTCTCGGCGACCTCGCGGGCGTCCGCGAAGACGTTGACCCGCAGGACGACGAAACGGCGTCGCGTCTCGGTCTCCGCGTCCGGCAGTGAGCGGTGGTTCACCGCCGACGGCCAGGCGTCCCGGCCACGCAGCGGCACGACCTGGGCGAGCCCTTCCCACTGTTCATCGGTGACGTCGTAACGGCTCACCGGCTCCCCCCGACCTGACTCGCACTCCATGCCTGCACCAGCCAATTCTTACGCCAAGTCACCCGTTCGGCCCAACAACGACACGAAGCGCGACAGGTGTGTCCGCCTCTTCTCCCGCCCGGCACGAGGCACATGTACGAAAACGCCCCTTTCTTACCGCCCTCACACCGGACTCTTCACCTGCGACGACGCCCCGCTCACCGCCTGCCACTAGCGTCCGGTGCCGTGCACTTGGCAGAAACACAGCAGGTGACACCCGGCCGGCGGACACAGTCGGCGGTGTCCGCGGCCCCAGGGGGTCGCCCGGAAGACCTCGGCAGCCCCGCGCAGTGGCACCGCGTCCTGACGCTGCTCGCCGACGCGAGCCTCTTCATCGGCACCCGCTCGGTCTGGAACCAGGCGGCCAGCCACCGGCTGGTCCTCGCGGCGGTCATCTCCGTCTGCTACGCCTCGATCCTGATCAGCGGCGTTCTCACCCTGACGGTCCGCCGGGCACGCTCGCTGGCCCGGCTGGACCTGGTGGTGCTGCTGACCGCGATCACGCTCACCCTGTGCACCTGGGCGCTGAACCACGCCGGCGGCGACGAGGCGGTCCTCACCTCGCAGGCCGCGCGGGAGATGGTGGCCGGACACCCGATCTACGGGCAGCCGTGGCCCTGGCTGTTCCACACCAAGGGCGTCGCGCTGACGGCGACGATAGACGGCGGTTACGACTTCACCTACGGCTATCCCCCGCTCACCCCGCTGCTGACCGCGCCGCTGCTCTGGCTGGGCCACGGCGGCGCTCCGGCGACGATGGCGGCGACGCTCGCGCTGATCGCGGCCGCGGTGGTGCTGTGGCGGATGCTGCCGATGCCGTGGCGCTCGACGGCGACGATGCTCTGTCTGGGCTTCAGTTTCCTGCCGACGTACGCCCGCCAGGGATACCCGGCGATCATCGCCCTGGCCCTGCTGGTGCCGGTGGTGGTGCGCTGGCCGCGGATCGGCGCCGGCGGAAGGCTCGGCGCGGCGGGTGTCGCGCGGGCCGTCTGCCTCGGGGCCGCGTGCGCGGCACAGCAACTGCCCTGGTTCGTGACACCGTTCCTGCTGGCCGGCATCTACGCCGTACGCCGGGGGGAACTGGGCGGGCGCGCGGCCTGGCTGGTGGTGCTGCGGATCCTGGGGGTCGCCGCGGCGACCTGGCTGCTGATCAACATGTACTTCGTCGTGCACGAGCCGGGCCCCTGGCTCGGCGGGATCGCCCTGCCGCTGACACAGGGTGCGGTGCTGCACGGTCAGGGCCTGGTGGACATCTCGCTGTACTTCACGCACGGCAGCGACCGGCTCGACTGGTACGGCCACGCGAGCGCGCTGCTGGCCGCCGCTCTGCTGGCGCTCTTCGTGCTGTTCGTGCGGCGGCTGGGCCCGGCGGCGACCGTGCTGCCCTGGTGCGCCTTCTACCTGGCGACGCGCTCCCAGGACGGCTACTACCTGATGATGACCCCGCTGTGGCTCGCGGCGGCGATCACGGTGCCGCTGTCGGACTTCACCCGGGCCTGGCAGCCGCGGCCCCGCCGGCTGACGGGTCCCCGCCGCCGCCCCGCGCTGGTGGGAGCGGTGGTCCTGCTGGTGCTGCCCGCGCTGGTGAGCGCGACCCTGGCGGTGACGGGCCGGCCGCCGCTGCGGATGGCCATCACGGCGGCGCGGCAGGCTCCGGGGCGGTCGCTGGCCGCGCTGACCCTGCGGGTGACCAACACCGGGAGCGGTCCGCTCACCCCGCACTACATGCTGACGACCGGCCAGGGCATGAACAGGTACTGGTCCCTCGTGCGCGGCCCGGCCACGATCCCGGCGCACACCACGGCGACCGTCGAACTGCGGGCACCCTCCGGACGGTTCCCGCTGCCGGACAAGAAGAGCGCCCACATCCGGCTGCGTGCCTTCACGGGGAACCCGCAGACGCTCTCCACCCGGGACCTGCGGCCGGCCGACCTGGGTGTCAGGCCGCCGCGCGGCTGAACCTGAGAGCGGCCGTCACCGTGGTCAGGCCGCGCATCATGCCGAGCTGGTTCCAGGTCACGCCGAACTGCTCGCGGTCCACGGTGAACTCGGTCTCCAGGGTGAGCGCCTCGGCCGTCGCCGAGGTCAGGCGTGCGGTGAGGTTCAGCGGCCTGCTGACGCCCCGCACGGTCAGCTGACCGGTCACCCGGACGCTGTCGCCGTCGAGACGGTCGGCGCCGCGGACGGCGAGGGTGATCTCCGGGTGGTTGCCGGCGTCCAGCAGGTCGGCCGAGCGCAGGTGCTCGTCCCGCTTGGCGTTCTTGGTGTCCAGAGAGGCCACGTCCAGCGTCACGGTGCCGGTCGCCGAGCCGTCCGGGCGGACCTCGCCCCGGCCGGTGACGGCGCCGAAGGTGCCCTTGACGTCGACCAGGCCCCAGAAGGTCTTGTGCCGCAGGCCCACGGTGGACGCGGTCGGGTCGAGCTGCCAGATGCCTGTTTCCACGGCGACAGTCATGGCCGTCCTCCACTTTCCTTGACGTAGGGTCGTTCAAATTTGGATGACCGCACGCTAGCCCAATATCCAAATTTGGACAACAGGTAGACTCGAAGGCATGGCCGCCCCCGACGAACACCCCGCCGACCAGCCCCCTTGTTTCTCAGCCACGGGTGGCGGACTGCTCCCCGGCGAGCTGCGCGCCTGGATGCTCCTGCTGGCCGCGACGGGAGCGGTGGAGCAGCGGCTGCGGTCGGTCGTGAAGAAGACCCTCGACGTCTCGCACGACGAGTTCCTCATCCTGTGCCTGCTGGCCGAGCAGCCGCGGGGCGGCCTGCGCATGACCCGGATCGCCGAACTCCTCGGCCGCCCCAAGACCCGGCTCACCTACCAGATCGCCTGCCTCCAGCGGACCGGCCTGGTCACCCGCGAGTCCGTGTGCGGCGACAAGCGCGGCATCGAGGTCGCCCTCACCGACAAGGCCCGGCGCCTGCTCCGGGAGGCGTCCGGCACCCTCGCCGAGACAGTTCGCGAGGCGCTCTCCCAGTTCGTCGGCCCGGAGCAGCGCGAAGCCGTGTGCGCACTGGTGCCCGACCTCGCCGAAGAGCCGGACCAACCATAGGAAAAGGGGCCTCCACCCGCCCGAGGGGCGCAGGTCACAGCCGTAACGAGGGAAAGGTCACAGGCCCACGCTCTGCAGTCACTTGAGCGCCCTGACCTAACATCCGAGCATGACGGTCCTGCCTGACGACGGGCTCTCACTGGCCGCCGAGTTCCCTGACGCGACACACGAGCAGTGGCAACGCCTGGTCGAGGGTGTACTGCGCAAGTCGGGCAAGGAAGTCTCGGGCGCGGCAGCTGAGGACGCTCTGTCCACCATGCTCGAGGACGGGCTGCGCACCCGGCCGCTGTACACACCGCGCGACGGCGCGCCCGACCCCGGTCTGCCCGGCTTCGCGCCGTTCGTGCGCGGCAGCCGCCCCGAGGGCAACACCGCGGGCGGCTGGGACGTACGGCAGCGGCACGCGACGCTCGCCGACGGCGCGGTCCTGGCGGACCTGGAGAACGGCGTCACCTCCCTCTGGCTGGTCGTGGGACAGGGCGGCATGCCCGTGTCCGCGCTCGCGCGCGCCCTCGACGGGGTCTACCTCGACCTGGCCCCGGTGGTCCTCGACGCCGGCCCCGACGTGTCGGCCGCGGCGGCCGAACTGCTGCGGCTGTACGAGGAGCGGGGTGTCGACCCGAAGGCCGTGCGCGGCAACCTCGGCGGCGACCCGCTCGGACACGAGGCCCGCACCGGTGAGGCCCAGGACTTCGCCCCGCTGGCCGCGCTGGCCCGGCGGACCGCCGAGCAGTACCCGGGCCTGCGCACGCTGACCGTGGACGCGCTGCCGTACCACGAAGCCGGCGGCTCGGCCGCGCAAGAGCTGGGCGCCTCGCTCGCCACCGGCGTGGCCTACCTGCGGGAGCTGACCGCGGCCGGCCTCACGGTCGACGCGGCCTGCGCGCAGTTGGAGTTCCGGTACGCGGCCACCGCCGACCAGTTCCTGACCATCGCCAAGCTGCGCGCGGCGCGCCGGCTGTGGGCGCGGGTCGCCGAGGTGTCCGGGGCGCCCGGCGCGGGTGCGCAGGTGCAGCACGCGGTGACCTCGCCGGTGATGATGAGCCGCCGCGACCCGTGGGTGAACATGCTCCGCACGACGGTCGCGACGCTGGCCGCCGGGGTGGGCGGCGCCGACTCCGTCACCGTGCTGCCCTTCGACCACGCGGTCGGCCTGCCGGACGCCTTCGCCCGCCGGATCGCGCGCAACACCTCCACGATCCTGGTCGAGGAGTCCCACCTGGCCCGGGTCATCGACCCGGCGGGCGGCTCCTGGTACGTCGAGCGGCTCACCGACGAACTCGCCCACGCCGCCTGGGAGTTCTTCCGGTCGATCGAGCGGGACGGCGGCCAGGCGGCCGTACTGCGCTCGGGCCGGATCCGCACGGACCTGGCGACGACCTGGGCGGAGCGGTCCAAGAAGCTCGCCAAGCGGCGCGAACCCATCACCGGTGTCAGCGAGTTCCCGCTCCTGTCCGAGAAGCCGCTGGAGCGCGAGCCCGCGCCCGAGCCGCCGTCCGGCGGGCTGCCCCGGGTGCGCCGGGACGAGGCGTACGAGGCCCTGCGCGCCCGCTCCGACGCCCACCTGGCGGCGACCGGCGCCCGCCCCCGGATCTACCTGGCCACCCTCGGCACGGCCGCCGAGTACACCGCGCGCTCGACCTTCGTCGCCAACCTCTTCCAGGCCGGCGGCATCGAGCCGGTGACCGAGGGCGGCTTCGCGGACAGCGGCGCCACCGAGGCCGTGCTGTGCTCCAGCGACGCCCAGTACGCCGAACAGGCCGAGCGGACGGCCGAGTCGCTGAAGGCGGCCGGGGCCCGGCACGTGGTCCTCGCGGGCCGGGGCGACTACGCCGGCATCGACTCGTACGTCTTCGCGGGCTGCGACGCAGTGGACGTGCTGTCCGCGACTCTCGACCGCATGGGAGTGTCCTGATGGGAATCCCCGACTTCTCCGGCATCGAGCTGGGGACCCCCGTCGCCGAGGGCGGTGACGCGGAATGGCGTACGGCCGTCAAGCACGCCACCGGCGGCGAGGCACCGGTGTGGGAGACCCCGGAGGGCATCGGGGTCAAGCCGCTGTACACCGGCCGTGACCTGGAGGGCCTGGACTTCCTCGGCACCTACCCGGGCATGACGCCGTACCTGCGCGGCCCCTACCCGACGATGTACGTCAACCAGCCCTGGACCATCCGCCAGTACGCGGGCTTCTCCACCGCCGAGGAGTCCAACGCGTTCTACCGGCGCAACCTGGCGGCCGGCCAGAAGGGCCTGTCGGTCGCCTTCGACCTGCCCACGCACCGGGGTTACGACAGCGACCACCCGCGCGTGACCGGCGACGTCGGCATGGCGGGCGTGGCCATCGACTCGATCTACGACATGCGGCAGCTGTTCGACGGGATTCCGCTGGACAGGATGACCGTGTCGATGACGATGAACGGCGCCGTGCTGCCGGTGCTGGCGCTTTACATCGTGGCGGCGGAGGAGCAGGGCGTACCGCCCGAGAAGCTGGCCGGAACCATTCAGAACGACATTCTGAAGGAGTTCATGGTCCGCAACACCTACATCTATCCGCCGAAGCCGTCGATGCGGATCATCTCCGACATCTTCGCGTACACCTCGCAGCGGATGCCCCGCTACAACTCCATCTCCATCTCCGGCTACCACATCCAGGAGGCGGGTGCGACGGCCGACCTGGAGCTGGCGTACACGCTCGCGGACGGCGTGGAGTACATCCGGGCGGGCCGCGAGGCGGGCCTGGACGTGGACGCGTTCGCGCCCCGGCTCTCCTTCTTCTGGGCGATCGGCATGAACTTCTTCATGGAGATCGCCAAGCTGCGGGCGGCCCGGCTGCTGTGGGCCAAGCTGGTCTCGCAGTTCGACCCGAAGAACACCAAGTCCCTTTCCCTGCGGACCCATTCGCAGACCTCCGGCTGGTCGCTGACCGCGCAGGACGTGTTCAACAACGTCACGCGTACGGCCGTGGAGGCGATGGCGGCGACCCAGGGCCACACCCAGTCGCTGCACACCAACGCCCTGGACGAGGCGCTCGCCCTGCCGACCGACTTCTCGGCGCGCATCGCCCGCAACACGCAGCTGCTCATCCAGCAGGAGTCCGGCACCACCCGGGTCATCGACCCGTGGGGCGGCAGCGCGTACGTCGAGAAGCTGACGTACGACCTCGCCCGCAAGGCCTGGGCACACATCCAGGAGGTCGAGCTGGCGGGCGGCATGGCACAGGCCATCGACGCCGGCATTCCCAAGCTGCGCGTGGAGGAGGCGGCGGCCCGGACCCAGGCCCGTATCGACTCCGGCCGTCAGCCGGTGATCGGCGTCAACAAGTACCGGGTGGCGAACGACGAGGCGATCGAGGTCCTCAAGGTCGACAACTCCTCCGTGCGCGCCCAGCAGATCGAGAAGCTGCGCCGGCTGCGCGAGGAGCGGGACGAGACCGCCTGCCGGGACGCGCTGGACGCGCTCACCCGGGCCGCCGACGGCGAGGGCAACCTGCTGGAGCTGGCCGTGCACGCGGCCCGCGCCAAGGCGACCGTCGGTGAGATCTCCGACGCCCTGGAGAAGGTGTACGGCCGCCACGCGAGCCAGATCCGTACCATCTCCGGCGTGTACCGCAACGAAGCAGGGGAGTCCCCGTCCGTGGACCGCACCCGCGCCCTGGTGGACGCCTTCGAGGAGGCGGAGGGGCGCCGGCCGCGCATCCTGGTCGCCAAGATGGGCCAGGACGGCCACGACCGCGGCCAGAAGGTGATCGCGACCGGCTTCGCCGACCTCGGCTTCGACGTCGACGTCGGCCCGCTGTTCCAGACGCCGGAGGAGGTCGCCCGCCAGGCGGTCGAGGCGGACGTCCACGTGGTCGGCGTGTCCTCGCTGGCCGCCGGTCACCTCACCCTCGTACCGGCGCTGCGCGAGAAGCTCGCCGAGGAGGGCCGCGAGGACATCATGGTCGTGGTCGGCGGGGTGATCCCGCCGCAGGACGTGCCGACCCTGCTGGAGATGGGCGCCGTGGCCGTGTTCGGGCCCGGGACGGTGATCCCGGACGCGGCGTACGACCTGGTGCAGCGGCTGTCGGCCGACCTCGGCCACGACCTCTGATCCGCATGGCAGCGATCGATCTCGACACGTATGCGAAGGGTGTGCTCGACGGGAAGCGGGCGATCGTGGCCCGCGCGATCACCCTCGTCGAGTCCACCCGCCCCCAGCACCGGGCGCTGGCGCAGGAGTTGCTCACCGAGCTGCTCCCGCACAGCGGCCGGGCGCGGCGGATCGGCATCAGCGGGGTGCCGGGGGTGGGCAAGTCGACGTTCATCGACGCGTTCGGCACGCTGCTGACCTCGCAGGGCCACCGGGTGGCCGTCCTCGCCGTGGACCCGTCCTCCACCCGGACCGGCGGCTCGATCCTCGGCGACAAGACCCGCATGGAACGCCTGGCGGTGGACCCGCACGCCTTCGTACGCCCCTCCCCCAGCGCGGGCACGCTGGGCGGGGTCGCGAAGGCGACGCGCGAGTCGATGGTGGTCATGGAGGCGGCGGGCTACGACGTGATCCTCGTCGAGACCGTCGGCGTCGGGCAGTCCGAGACCGCGGTCGCCGACATGGTCGACTCCTTCCTGCTGCTCACGCTGGCCCGCACCGGCGACCAGCTCCAGGGCATCAAGAAGGGCGTCCTCGAGCTGGCCGACGTCATCGCCGTCAACAAGGCGGACGGCCCGCACGAGCGTGACGCGCGCGCGGCTGCAAGGGAGTTGGCGGGCGCGCTCAGGCTGATGCACGGCAAGGAAGCGTTCTGGACGCCGCCGGTGCTCAGCTGCAGCGCCCGTGAGTCCGCCGGCCTGGACGTGGTGTGGGAGCGGCTGGAACAGCACCGCACGCTTCTCGACTCCACGGGCCGGCTCACCGCCAAGCGACGCGACCAGCAGGTCGACTGGAGCTGGTCGATGGTCCGCGACGAACTCCTGGGCCGCCTGCACGCGCACCCCGCGGTACGCGCGGCCGCCCCCGCCCTCGAACAGCAGGTCAGGGACGGCACATTGACGGCGACCCTGGCGGCGGAACGCATTCTGGCCGCGTTCGGGGAAGGGCCGGATTCCGCGGCCGACGCGTGAGGCGGCCCCGCGACCCGGCCACCGGATCGCGGGGGCCGGCCCCCGCGCGAACGCTCACCGAAGCGGACCGCGTGGCGCGATCCGGAAGTCGAAGGCGTGTGTCCCGGGGTCGAGGGCCGTCGCGCCGCCGTCGACGGTGAGCACGGCGCCGTTGACGTACGACGCGGACGGGGACAGCAGCCAGCCGATGGCCTCCGCGACCTCCCGCGGCTCACCGGGCCGCCCCATGGGCAGCAGCCTGGTCGCCTCCTCGTAGGCGGCCTCCAGGCCCCCGTCGCCCAGGTCCGCCTCCTCGGCGAAGCGCGCCATGCGCCGGTCGGCCATCTCGGTCCGTACCCAGCCGGGGCACACGACGTTGGCACGCACGCCCTGGCGCCCGTAGTCGACGGCGACGGAACGGCAGAGCTGGAGCAGGGCCGCCTTGGAGGTGGCGTACGGGGCGTTGCCCGTGCCGTTGCGCAGCGCGGAGACCGAGGCCACGCCGACCACGGCCCCCTTGCTCTCCAGCAGGTGCGGGATCGCGGCACGCAGAAGGAGCAGCGGACCGGTGACGTTGGTGCGCATCACCTCGTCCCAGTCCGCGAGGGACAGGTCCCCCACGGCTCCGCCGCGCCCGATGCCCGCGTTGAGCACCAGCCCGTCGAGCCGTCCGTACGCGGCCAGGGCCGCCCGGACGAGGCTCTCGGCCGCTTCGGGGTCCCCGGCGTCACAGGGGTGTGCGAGGGCCCCGGCCTCCCGCTCGACGCGCTCCAGGGGTTCGGTCCGCCGGCCGGAGACGACCACCTGGTGGCCCTGCCCGCACAGCAGCCGGGCGGTGGCCTCCCCGATGCCCGTACCTCCACCGGTCACGATGACAACACGCCTGTCCGACACCGCAGTTCAGCCCCTTTGTCGAGATCGTCAACGGTGTTGAGCCTAGGGCCAGTGCGCCGGATCATGCGGGCTTCGGGCAGGTACGGCTAGACGACCAACAGCACGTCCCGGCACGAGTACTCGGCGGCCTTGGAGTAGACCTCCAGGGTCCACCGGCCCGGTTCGGCACGCAGTTCGGCGCGGAAGTCCCCGTCTCCGCACGGCTGCATCGCCTCGTCCGCCACGGACCTGCCGTCCGCACCGAGACGGCGGACCCGCAGCCCCATCGCGGGGTCGGCGTTCGCCGCCCACACCTCGAAGGGTTCTCCGGCCCGGGCGAAGTCGGGAAACTCCACGCCGACGGGCTCCCCGGTACTCAGCACCCCGGCCGGTTCGAGGCCGTCGCAGACGCGCCTGAGCTGCTTGAGGGCGTGTTCGGAGTTGATGAGGGGGGCGTGCCTGCTGTCGAGCCACACCGCCTGACCGGTGTCGGACCACTCGGGCGGGATCTGGGCGATGTGCGCCACCGTGCCGTCACCGAAGAGCGGCAGCCCCCGGTCTTCCGGATCACCGGAGTCCGAGAAGTCCTGATGGAACGTCGGCCTTCCGTCCGAAGAGAGGGAGAGCGCCTGGTCGGTCCGGTGCTTGTCGCCCCCGAGCGGGACCAGCGTGCAGCGCCTCGGCCCGTGTACGGCGTCGTTCTCCTCGATGGCGTCCTGCACCTCCTGGAAGAAGGCGAAGGAGTCGTCGATCGCCCGCGTCTCCACGCCCTCGACCGGTTGCCCCCTCAGCCGGGACCTGCCCTCCTGACGGTCGACCACCACCCGGTAGGTGGGGACGAGCTGGCCGAGCGAGGGGTAGGTCGAGCAGACCTCGTGGATCCACTCGCGGAACGGGCTCGGCACCCACCGCACCCGGCCCGTCAGGAACCGCAGCGCCTTGACGCTCCCCGAGAAGGGCGTGCCCAGCGTGGCGACCGACCGGGTCTGCTCCCATCCCCCGAGCACCTCGGTGTAGTACCGCACCACCAGACCGCCCATGGAACGGCACAGGAAGATCACCTTCGCGTCCTTGGCCCGCGGAAACCGCTCGGGGTCGGCAGTCTCCTGCCACCGGGTCAGCCGTTCCTGGACAAAGCGCCTGAGCTTCTCGGCCGAATTGCGGTTGCTCAGACGCCAGTCGTAGGCGAATTCCACGAACCTCTCCCGCTCGATGCCGAGCAGCTCACGGAGGTCCGGATACTCCATGTTGGAGATCAGTCCGGGCAGAAGACGCGGGCCGCGGATCACACCGCCCAGTTCCAGGGCGTGCGGCGGCTCCGGGTCCTCGTCCCCGATGCCCTTGGGGAGTCTGAGCATCTCTCTCGCTCGTCCGGGCCGGAAGAGCCCGCTCATGGCCTCCGGGGTCAGGTCCCAGATGTCGGCTCCGTTCCGGGTCAGGGCCGTGCCCATGATGCCGGGGACGAGAACCACCAGATCGTCCTTCAAAGAACGCGCTCCTTGTCTCTTCGTGGGGATCCGACCGGCCAGGGCACGAACACCTGATCGCAACGGACACTGTTCTGCGCGATGCCCTGGATCATGAGGGTGATGCCACGGCCGTCGAAGGCCGAGTCCACGCCCGTCACGTCGTACCCGCGCGATTCCATGGGGTCCAGCGCTTTCTCCCGCCTGACGTCCCAGAGCCGGAGGCGGCCGGACTTCCGGCTCCAGCCCACGAGCAGGGGCCGCTGCGCCGGACCCGCCAGGGCGACACCGTCGAGTGCTCCCGCGTCCTGCCGCGGCAGGACGGTCGGCACGGCGTAACCTCCGTCGCACTCGGCGAACTTCACCGTCTCCCCGGTGGTGAAGGCGATCAGCGGCACCGGCGTGTTCGTGCGCGTCAGCAGGCCCGCGGCCACAGCCTTCGCCCGGATGACGCCGACCGGCTGCGGCTTCGCGCCGGGGTCCGTGAGGTCCCAGACCCGGACCACGTTGCCGCCCCAGGCCGACAGCCACGAAGGGCCCGAGGCAGGCCCCACCACGTCGAGCCGCTGCACGGCGCCGGCGGCTCCCATCCAGAAGGTCTGCGCTTCGCTCCAGGTGCCGGAGTCCCGCAGCTCGCGTTCCCAGGTGGCCACGCTCTGCCCGAACGGCCACAGCAGCCGCAGCCGGCCGGTTCCGGTGGCCTGGAGAGCCAGGGAAGGCACCGGCCGGTCCTCCGGCCCCGGCAGGGCGAAGCTCTCGGTGCGCAGCACTCTCAGTCCCGGCCCCAGCGTCCAGAGCAGCACCTGCCTGCGTCCGACCGCGGCGGTCAGCCAGCGGTCACCGACCCTCGTCGCGGCGAGCGCCTCCACCCTCGCGGGGTGCGCGAGCCGGAGCGCCTCACCTGCCTGCCCGTCGCAGGAGTGCGGGCTGACCAGTACGTCCGAGCCCTGAGAGCGGCTCATCAGCACGGTTCCGTCGGGTCCTGGGTCCGTCACCCGCAGCCGTGTCCTGCCGACCGCTCTCCCGCCGGTGTGGCGGGCGTCCGCCACCGCACCGTCCGCAGGTGGTTCATGCGGCTCCCAGACGCGGATGCGTGTCTCGTCCGCCACCGCCAGGCGTCCTGTTCCCGAGGGGTCGAAGACCAGGGACTGGTGATCGTGGTCGCACGGCAGCGAGACCTGTTCCGCGCCCTCCTCGTCCCAGACACGGACCGCGGCGTCCTCCCCCACCGCTGTCAGCAGTCCGCGCGGCCCCCGTCCGACGGTCACGGACCGGCCGGCGCTCGCGGGTCCGGGGCCGAACAGCGGGCGTGCCTCTCCCCGGAAGAGGTCGTCCATCCGCCAGGTGTGGAGCGTATGGCCGTCCAGCGCCCCGATCACCGCCCCGGATCCGGCTCCGTCCGGCAGGGCCAGGGCCGACACCGCGACAACCTGCTCGATGCCGTCCCCCAGTGACCGGACCTGCCTGAGCGGCTCCTTCATCGTCTTCCGGCCGGGCACCTCCCACACCTTCACCCCCGTGGGCCCACCGGTGACCAGCGCGGCTCTCTCGCCCGCCACCAGGAGACAGGCGCAGAGGGCCGGCATGCGGACGGTGTGCGTGCGGAGTTCGTCCCGGGAGTACTTCCTGCTGCTGTCCCACCGCCACAGCCACACCCGGTCACCGTCGACCGTGGCGAGGAGGACCTCCCTGCCCCACCGCACCGAGTCGACAGTGCCCGGAGTCCCGCCCCAGTACAGCTCCTCCACCGGGTATCTGCCGTTGCCGTGCCACATCCGCACGCACCGGCGGTCCACGGTGGCGACCACCCGGTTGTCGCCGCGGCCCGACGCCGTCACGCCCCGCTGCCGCGGCGGGGCGCCCCAGGTGGCCGGCCCGGTGTCCCTGCCCCGGATCTCCTGTCCCTCCGCGGTCCAGGACTTGACCTCACCGGCGCCCGACGCGTGGATGATCCCGTCGCCGTGCGACTCCCAGTGCACGGCGAGCGCCCCGCCGGGCGGGGCGGGCCAGCTCCTGTGCAGCGGAAGCCGTACGGCGCTGCTCCACACGTCGTCCCAGAACACCGACGACGGCTTCGGCACGGCAGTGAGGAACTCCCGCGAGAACATGGCCAGCGCGGTGGCCCGGAGCATCGCCCATCTGCCCTCCTCCGCCTCGTGCCGGCGGAAGTGACCGGCGACGCCCAGGTAGAGCGCGCTGTGCGGAGTGGTCGTGAGCCGGGCGGCGACCAGGGGCTCGAGGACGTCGGGCGAGGCGGCCACCAGGAAGTGGCAGTCGCCCACCAGTTCCGCCAGGAGGTCGTCCCCGCCCAGGGCGGCATGTGCGGTGAGGTGGCGCTTCACGTACTGCTCCGCGGTCCGCCAGTCCTCACCGCGGCGCGGGGTCAGAGCCCGGTGGACCGCTCGGTGCCGTTCCCGCTGCCGCAGCTCGTCGCCGAGCAGATGGGCGCCGAAGCTGGGGTGGTGGAGGCGGTAGACCTCCTCGCCCGCCTCGACATCCTTGGCGATCGTCACTCCGGTGGCCCGGCGGATCACGTCGCGCAGGTCCGGCTCCCCGTACTCCCTGCTCTCGGGCGCGCGCACCGCGTTGGTCACCGCCAGCCACACCCTGGGCTGGGGCAGTCCGACTCCCTGGGCCAGCGCCAGGGCGGTCATGAAGTCCCGGACCCGGGCGGTGTCCTGCGGGTCGAGGCGTAACAGCTCCTCGGCCAGCAGGGCGTCCAGGACGGACGTCCCCTGCCGTAACTCACTGCGCACCTGCTCCGCGTCGGACGGCACCGGCCGCTTGGCCACGTGCCGTGCCCACAGGGTGGCCACGAGGAAGAGGCCGTTGCTGCCGGCCGCGATCTGCCGGGCGACGGCGCCGCGTCGCTGCTCGGCGTGCGGCAGCGCGTAGAGGGAGTCCCCCTCGGCGAGCAGCCGTTCGACGTGCCGGGCGATGTCCTGCTCGGTCTCGTCCTTGCGGTCCAGCTCCAGCACGGTGGTGCTGTGCAGCACGTCCAGCAGGGTCTCGGCGCGCAGCTCGCCCGGAAGACGGCGGCGGGCGTTCGGCCGGGTGGCGACCACCACGCGTACGCCCGGCAGGGCCGCCAGCGGGTTGAGCAGCCCCCGGGCGAGGTCGAAGGAGTGCCCCGCGGCCGCCTCGTCGAGCCCGTCGAACATCAGGGTGAGGCTGCCCTTGCGCTCCGCCAGAGCCTCGACCTGCCGGACCAGGCTGTGCGGTGATCCCTGCCTGATCTGTGTCGTGTCCAGTCCGAGCGGGGTGAGGCCTCGGGCCAGTTCCTCGCAGAGCGTCGACAGTGTCCGGCCGCGGCAGTGGAGCGCGGCGTTGACCGAGCGGAGTTCGGGCAGCACCCGGGGGCGCCGGTCCTCGGGCAGGGAGGCCACGAAGTGCTCGACGGTCAGGTGCGCCACGTACGCGAGGAGCGTCGACTTGCCCGCACCGGACGCTCCCGTCACCGTGAGCATCCCGGTTTCCTGGGTGCGCAGCCAGTTGACGAGGTCGGCGAGCACCCGGTGCCGGGAGGCGAAGTCCCGCAGGTGCCAGCTCTCTCCCGAGCCGGAGAAGACCGGCAGTTCCTCGCCGGCGAGTTCCTGGCCGATCCAGGAGCGGTCGTCCTCCGGGCGCAGCGCGGACCGCGCCCGCGGGGACCAGTGCGGGTTGGGCAGGAACCAGGCGCGCAGTGTCTGCGGTTCCTGCCAGAAGGGGACCTGTCCCCCGGCCCGGCTCCGGACCGCGCTCATCAGCTGCTGGAAGGGGACGTACTCGTTCTCGCGCTGGAAGATCCGGGCGCTGCCGTCGATGAGCTGTTCCGGAGTCGACAGGACCTCTTCCAGGCAGTCGACCCAGTGTCCCTCCAGCGCCTCCTGCCGTGATCCGGCAGTCGCGACGACGGCGAACCCGACCTCGGCGTCGTCGACACCGGCGTTCAGCCGCGCGTCCTTCACGTGGTGGCTGACCTCGCGCACCGCCTCGCCCGAGAAGCAGGCGTCCAGGACGAGCAGGGTGTCCGTGGGGTCCTCGGCGAGCCACGAGACGAGTTCCTCGGCCGAGACCCCCCGGCCGGGATCGAACTCGCCGTCCTGGTAGCTGTCTTCGCAGGCCAGGTAGAAGGCGCCCGACACGACTTCGCCGTGACCGGTCCAGTAGAGGATCTTCCTCTCCACCGCCTGCTGTCTCAGCCGCAGCACCAGATCGCGAATCTGTTCACGCCCCGCGGACGGTCCGGGCCCGCCACCTCTGCCCGCGCTGGTGACTCCCAGTGACGGTGCGTCAAAACCGAGTCGTGCGGCCTGTTCCACGAAGCGAGAGGCCGTCTTCCGCAGCTGTGTACGGTCCCTGACCCGTCGTGCGTCACCCCGGTATGTGTCGACGACAACCGTGGCGACCACACCGTCGCGCTTCTTCCCCCGGTCCAACCGAACTCCCCCTCCAAAGAGTTCAGCCACCCGTCCATGCCACGCGGCAGGACCGTCTGTGGAAACCTGACGTCTCACACCTGACAAGGTGCGCCGCTCACGCTACTCGACACGGGGAGAGAACTCGTGGAATCGCGCGACCGCATGGTCATCGGGAACTTCGTCACGGACTGTCACATCTTCGAGGGAGACGGCACGCGCCCGATCCCGAAGGAGAATGTCCAGATCATCTACGAACCGGGGCTCCGCCGCGTGGAACTCCCCGTCGAGGTCCAGCGGTGGCGGGAGGACATCGAGGCGGAGATGCAGCGCCGGCAGGCGGCGGGTGAGCCGTACGCCTGGAACAACCCCCGTTTCGCCGTCGAGAGCATCATCACCTCGCGGAGCGACGAGACCGAAGAACCCTTGGTGCGGATGAGTCTGTGCGACGCCGACTACTACGACTTCATCGCCACGTCCGTGAACCTCGACGAGCCGCTGCGCGAAGGGGAGTCCGCCACCCTGCGCTCCCAGTACCTGGAGAACGCCGACCCGGTGACGGCGCCCGCGTTCCTCTCCTGCAGCTTCGGCGTCAACGTGGCGGTGGAGACGGGACCCGACCGGAAGATGGTCTTCGCGCGGCGCAGCGTCAGGGTGGAGGGCCACAACAAGGTGCGCTGGAACTCCTCGGTCAACGAGGGGCTCGCCGCCATCCACGACGTCCCCGAGGACGGCTCCCCCATCAGCCTGCACGCGGTGGCGCGCCGCGCGCTGCGGGAGGAACTCGCCGTCCAGGACGAGGACGAGGTCGAGCTGGAACTGCTCGCCTTCGCGCTCGACCTGCGCAACCACCAGTGGGCGGCCTTCTACCGGGCCGTGCTCCCCGGCCTGACGGCCGACACCCTCATGGCCCGCCGCAGCCGCGGCATCGAGGACAAGTGGGAGCACGACCGGTTCGACTTCGTCCCGGCCGACCCCGACAGCGTGCTCGACTTCATCCTGCGGAAGGAGCCCGCGGAGTGGACCCCGTGCGGGCCCGCCCTCTTCTACCTGGCCCTCGTCCGCGCGGCCGTCGTCGCCCGCGGCGGCAACCGGTCCGGCCGGCTGGACGTCGAGGCCGCCGAGCGCCGGGCGGTGGAACGGCTCGCGACGTCCGTCGCCCGTAAGTAGCCCCGCCGTGCCGGGGGCGGCTCGTCAGAAGACGTTCCGCTCCCGGTGCTGCCGGCGCAGTTCCAGGAACTTCGCGCGCACCTCGTCGGCCGGCATGCCGCCGCCCGCCTGGATCCGCAGGTCCGCCAGGGCGTCCCGGGACTCCATGAACCCGCGCCACTTCTGCTGGGGCTTCAGCCAGGTGTCCACGGCCGTCATCACCGCGACGACCAGTGCCAGCGCCGGCACCCAGGTGATCAGCCAACTCCCGTGGCCGCCGCCGAGGTTCTGGTCGGCCGCCACGATGGCGCTGGCGATGATGAGCAGGATGCGGCTGAGGTAGTAGGTGACCCCGTAGTTGAAGGTGGCGATCCGCCACCTGCGCATCTCCCTGTCCATCTCCTTGACGAGGGGCTCGGGCAGGGGCTCGGCCGCTGCCCGTTGCTCGGTTTCCGTCACGGTCTCCACGTCCTCGGCCATGCGTCCCCCTGCCTCCCTGTCAGCGCGTGAACATCGCCCATTCTCACCGACGGTGCGACGGCTGGGGCGGGGTGATGCCGAGGAGGGCTGTGTAACGGGCGAGCTGGACGGAGGCGTTGAGCATCGCCACGCCCCGGACGGTGAGGCGTTGCCGCCAGTCGTCGAGGGCGGCGGACAGTGCCTGGGTGCCGCCGGCGGTGCGGATCTGCTGGACCACGGTGGCGATCTGGTCCAGTTGGTAGCCGCCGCGCCTCAGGAGATGGGCCAGTTCCGCGTCACGGACCTCGGGGGCGCCGTACGTGCGGTGGCCGGTGACCGGTGCGCGGTCGGGGGCGAGGATGCCCGCCGCTTCCCAGTTGCGCAGGGTCGCCGCGGTGACACCCAGGCGGTGGGCCAGTTCGCCGATGCTGAAGGTCTCGCTGCTCACCGGTGTGTGCGCGGCGGCGTCGGGGCCGGTGGTCAGATGGGCGACGGCCTGCCCGACCGCGTCCAGTGTTCCCCGGTCGCGCAGCAGTTGGGCATGACTGCGGTCGACGGCCGTGAGCGCGGCGTCGAGTTCGCCCGTGTTGAGCGCCCGCATGATCTGCCCGCTCACGGCGTATCCGTGCGCCGGGACGAGCGCCAGATAGGCGCGCAGGGCGGCCGCGTGCGTTTCGGTGTAGACCCGGTAGCCGGATGCGGTGCGGTCGGCGAGCGGGATGCACCCGTCCCGCTCGTAGTTGCGGACCGCCTGGGTCGAGATGCCGTGCTCACGGGCCAGATCGGTCGGACGCAGGTGATCCATGGATTGAGACTTTAGCGCACTATTCCTGCGGCTTTTCTTTCAAAGTTTCAATCGGGATTGCAGGTATACGCTTGAGCTTCATGAACCGGGAAGTTCAAAAACCGCCACTGCTCGGAAAGGAAATCCGGTAAATGCCGGCAGCGATCGAAGTGGCTGGACTGTGCAAGAGCTTCGGCTCGGTCATGGCACTCGACCACCTTGAACTCACCGTGCCGGAGGGCACCGTACACGGTCTGCTCGGCCCCAACGGCGCGGGCAAGACGACCACCGTCCGCCTCCTGAGCACCCTGATCGGCCCGGACGACGGGACGGCCGAGGTGTTCGGCATCGATGTGCGCAGCGATCCACGAAGGGTTCGGGCCATCATCGGACTCACCGGGCAGTACGCCGCGGTGGACCAGTTGCTGACCGGGCGCGAGAACCTGCACATGATCGGCCGGCTGTTCCGGCTGTCCAAGTCCGACAGCAGGGCACGGGCGAGCGAGCTGCTGGAGCGGTTCGACCTGGGCCGGGCGGCCGACCGGCAGACGAAGACGTACTCGGGCGGGATGCGCCGCCGGCTCGATCTCGCCGCGAGCCTCATGGCCCGCCCCAGGCTCATCTTCCTCGACGAGCCGACCACCGGCCTGGACCCGCGCAGCCGCATGGCGGTGTGGCAGATGGTGCGCGAACTGGTCGCGGAGGGCACCACCGTGCTGCTCACGACGCAGTACCTGGAGGAGGCCGACCAGCTCGCCGACTCGCTGTCGGTGATCGACCAGGGGAAGGTCATCGCCGGCGGCACGCCGGACGAGCTGAAGGCGCAGGTGGGCCAGGACTGGGTCGGCATCACCCTCGTCGACGGCGCAGCCCTCGACCGGACCACGGGACTCCTGCGGGAGCGGCTGGGCATCGAGCCGACCGCCGACCCGGAGACGCTGGTGGTCCACGCACCGCTGGCCGACGGCGGCACGCTGCCCGATCTCCTGCATCTGCTCAGGGACTCCGGTGTCGCGATCGGCAACGTGGCGCTGCGCCGGCCCACGCTCGACGACGTGTTCCTCGCCGTGACCGGTCGTTCCGCCGAGCACAGGACCGACCGGCAGAGCAGCGGGAAGGACAAGGAGCGGTCATGACGTCCACGGCCCTGACCTTGCGGAGCGACAAGGCCGGCGCGAAGCCGCGCAGCGCAGTCTCCTGGTGGTTGTCCGACGTGTGGGAGATGACGCTGCGGAACGTCCGGCACACCTTGCGCAGCCCCGAGCTGGTGAGCTTCTCCCTCCTCCAACCGGTCATGTTCATCCTGCTGTTCACGTACGTGTTCGGCGGCGCGATCAACATCGGGGGCGGCCGGTACGCCCAGTTCCTCCTCCCCGGCATCTTCGTCCAGATGGCGCTGTACGGCTCGGCCGCCGGCACCACCATCGGCATCGCCACGGAAATGCGCGAGGGTCTGATGGACCGCTTCCGTTCGATGCCGATGAGCCGCTCCGCCGTGCTCGTCGGCCGTACGGTGTCGGAGATCTTCCGCAACGCCGTCACCGTGGCCGTGACGGTGCTCATCGGCCTGCTCGTCGGATTCCGCTTCCTGGGCGGGTCCCTTCCGGCGGTGGGAGGCATGCTGCTGTTGCTGCTCTTCGGCTACGCGGTGTCCTGGTTCGGTGCCTTCATCGGCCTGTCGGTGCCCAATGCGGAGGCCGCCCAGGCGGCCGGTGCCGTGTGGATCTTCCCGTTCACCCTGATCTCCTCGGCGTTCGTGCCGACCAGCACGATGCCGGGATGGCTCCAGGCCTATGCCGCCCACAGCCCCATGACCGCGGCCGTCAACGCGCTGCGCGCACTGTTCGGCGGCGGGCCGGCGGGCGGCTACGTCCTGCAGACGATCGCGTGGTCGATCGGCCTGATCCTGGTCTTCGCCCCGCTCTCGGTGCGCAAGTACGCGTCGAGCTCCCGCTGATCCCCCTCCGTCCCGCCCCCCCCTGGTTGATCAACGGTTTGAGACTTCCCGACGCAACCGATCCCGTTCGATGGGCATGACTTTCGGAAAGTCTCAACCGGTCTTGCAATGGTTCAATTGAGACACATGAGAAAGAACCTGCACGACCTCACCGTGGCCTCATGCGACCTGCTGGCGTTCGGTGAGCCGACCCACCAGGAGCCCGCCTTCGGATGGGTCCGCAACGAGCTGTTCGTCCAGCTGGCCGACCGCGGCTTCCGGTCGATCGCCCTCGAGACCGACCGCGTGGCCGCGCTCGCCGTGAACGACTTCGTCCAGGGGGGAGCCGGAAGCCTCGACACGGTCATGCGCGAGGGCTTCTCCCATGGCTTCGGGAACCAGGAGCCCAACCGGCAGCTGATCGCCTGGATGCGCACCTACAACGAGAACCGGCCGCCGGAGGAGCGCCTGTCGTTCCACGGCTTCGACACGCCGACGGAGAACCACAGCGCCCCCAGCCCGCGGCGCTATCTCGAGCACACCCGGGACTACCTGCAACTCGGTGTCGACCTCACGGACCTCCTCGGCGACGACGAGGACTGGAGCCGCACGGAGGCGGTGATGGACCCGGCCATGTCGCTCGGCGCCACGGCCGAGGCCGAGCAGGCGCGCTCGATCGCCGAGGCCATGCTCACCCTGCTGCACGCGCGCGAGCCGGAGCCGGCCGCGGCGGACGCGCACGCCGAGTGGTTCCGGGCCAGGACACATCTGACCGCAGGCCTCGGCCTGCTGCGGTACCACAAGCAGTGTGCGCAGAGCCTCGAACACGCGGCGCGGATCTCCCGCCTGCTCGCCACCCGGGACTCGCTCATCGCCCAGAGCCTCCTCGACGTCCGCAGCGCCGAGGCACTGCGGGGCCCGACCCTGGCCTTCGGCCACAACCTGCACTTCCAGCGCGATCCGAGCAGCTGGTGCCAGGCGGACCTGGACCTCAACTGGCACGGTGCCGGCACCGTCCTCGGGCCGCTGATGGGCGAGCGGTACGGCTTCGTCGCCGGCAGCCTGGGCCGCAGCGAGGCTCTCGGGCTCCTGGATCCCGAGCCCGACACCTACGAGGGTCTGCTGCAGAGCAGCACCACGGCCTGGGACCTGGCAACGGACGTCACGGACGCCGATGCCCGCACGCGGACCGACATCGCCCCGCAGCAGGGCTACCGCCCGCTCGACCGGACGATCCTCGAGGGAGCCGACGCGGTCCTGCACATCAGCGACGGTACGGCCGCCGCGGAGCAGTCGCAGAACGCACTGCTGCCCGTGCTGGCGGTCAGTTCGTGATCGGTGACGGCACCGCGCCGACGGATCCGTCGGGGCGCCTGCCCGCACCTGGGTGATGTTCTCCGGCTCGACACCGCGTGGCCCGACTGCCGCACGCGGTGCCGTGGCGGGCACGCCCTCAGGCGGCCGCGTGCTCCAGCACATAGCCGCGTCCCCACGCGGTCCTGATGACCAGATCGATCGGGGACAGGCGGCGGCGGAGCCGCATGATGTGCAGGTCGAGCGAGTTTCTCGTGGGCATCGGCACCCGGTCGGCGAGCCGCTGCGTGAGTTCGTGCCGGTACACGACCTCACCGAAGTGCTCGATCAGCAGCTCCATCAATTCGGTCTGCGCATTCGAAATGGTGATCGAATGCGGTCCGAAACACAGCGTTCCGGCCGAATCCAGGGTCGGCACCTGCCGGCTGTCGAGCCGGTTCTGTAACGCCTTGACGCGGGCGTCCAAATCCTCTCGGGATATGGGCGCCCGCACCCAGTCCTCGAACGGGTCGTTGCACACGGGAGGGCGTGCACCCCCCTCCACGACGAGAAGACGGGGCACCCCCTCCCTCCTACATCGATTCCGCAGGTCCGTTTGTGCCGGCCATCGGACGAACATCACGTCGCTGTTTGTGCCAGCCACAGCACAAGCCTCCCCGTTGACGCTCATGGATTGGTCAGGTCCATGCCTCTATGCCATGTTAGGTTGTTCGGCCTGCAACCGGCAGACGGTACCGATCCGTTCCGGCCCGCCCAGAGCGTGCGCCTTTCACCACGGCGCGCGAACTACCGGCCCATCGCCTCCCGGAGACTGCGGGGCCGCATGTCGGTCCAGCTCTCCTCCACGTAGGCGACACTTTCCGCCCGTCCCGCCGGACCGAAGACAACACGCCAGCCGGCCGGCACCTCGGAAAAGGCGGGCCACAGCGAGTGCTGGTCCTCGTCGTTGACCAGCACATAGAACTGGCCATTCTCGTCGTCGAACGGGTTGATACTCACCCTAATCCTCCAGATATCGTTCCAACGGTCAAGGGTTTGGCCCAGATCATCGCGCTGCGCGCAGAATCTGGTTGATGACACGACAGATTTCAGCCGCGTTACGCGGCCAGTACATTTCGTTGTGAGCGCAGGGGATGTCAAAGCGCTGGATTCGACCGTCGACGAACTCCTGCCACAGCACCTCGAGTTCCTCCTCCAGCTGCCGCTTGTCGTGGGTCTCCGGGTCGAGGAGTGCGTTGAAGAAGACCACGTCGCCGTGGTACCGCGGCGAGGTGAACCGGCGCATCTGCTCCATCTCGCCGACGAAGATGGCGGAGGCCGTGGCGACCAGGGTCGGGTATTCCTCCATTCCGGCCAGGTGGCCCATGTAATTGGCCAGGAATCGGCGCACCATGGCCTCGTCGAGGGCTTCGAGATCGGCGAAGTGGCTGGAGGGCGCGGCATCCAGCAGGGCCAGGAGCGCCACCTCGTGTCCGCGGCGCTGCAGTTCCGCCGCCATGGCATGGGCCAGGGTGCCGCCGAAGGACCAGCCCAGCAGGTGGTAGGGGCCGCTCGGCTGGACCTCCAGCACCTGCCCCACGTAGTCGTGGACCATCTCCTCGATGGAGCTCGCCGGCGGCGTGGTTCCGTCGAAGCCGCGCGCCTGGATGCCGTAGAGCGGCCAGGCCTGGTCGATGTGCCGGGCGAAGCCCAGGTAGGGCCAGCTGAGCCCGCCGCCCGGGTGCAGCCACCACAGCGGGGGCTTCTCCCCCTCGGTGCGGATGGGCAGCAGCACGGCGAAGGGGTCCTCGAAGCCGACCTCCGTGTCCGCGGACAGCTGCGCCGCAAGTTCGGCCACCGTGGGGTACTGGAACACCGTCCGGATCGGCACGTCCACGCCCAGCTTCTCGTGGATCTGCCAGACCAGGCGGGTCAGCCGCAGGGAATGGCCGCCGCAGGCGAAGAAGTCGTCGTCGATCCCGATCCGGTCCAGGCCCAGCACCTCGGCGAAGAGTCCGGCGAGTTCCTCCTCGCGCGGTGTGCGCGGGGCACGGTAGTCACCGGCGGTCGGGTCGGGCTCGGGCAGCGCCGCCCGGTCCACCTTCCCGTTCTCGGTGAGCGGCAGCCGGTCGAGCACGATGATCTCGCCGGGCAACATGAACTCCGGCAGCCGGCGCGCGAGTTCCTCCCGCAGCCGCGAAGGCAGCCGGGACACACGGCGGGACACCGCGGGCACGTTCACCAGCCGCGACGAGGGGGCGTCGGCGGGCCGGTACACACCGTCGCAGCACCGGGCGTCGACGTCGGGCAGGACCACCGCCTCGAAGCAGTCCGCCGCCTGGGCCGACCAGGTGCAGTACACCGCGAGCCCGCGTGCCGCGCCCCATGCCTCCAGCTCGGCGGGGTCGAGTGTGCCTCCGGTCTCCGCCGGGGCTCCCCACTCGGCGGCCTCGCCCGCCAGCCTGGCGTTGGGGATGCGGGTCAGGCGCAGTTGGCCGCCGTGCCGGGCCAGCGCGGTCTCCACGTCGGCCGGTTCACGCACGTCCGCTCCCCAGACCGCCGTGGGCAGGTCCGCCAGGTGCAGTGAGCGGGCGGGTTCCTTGTGCAGCACGACCTCGTAGCGGTGGCGGGTCAGTTCGTTGTGGTGGCTGCCCTGCTTGAGGCGGATGTCGGCGGCGACGGCCTCCGGACGTGCAGCGGCCCAGCGGGTGAAGTAGCCCGGGTCGACGACCAGTTCCTTCTCGCCCAGTACCGCGCGTTCGACGGCGGCCTGCACGGCGGCCGGGCCGTCGTCCGGCTGCCGGGAGCGGTGCACCGCGGCGCTGAACATCCGCAGGGTGCGGTAGTTGCGGACGTCCCCGATCACGATGCGCCCGCCGGGCGCGAGCCGGTCCATCGCGAGGTCGAGCACCCGGGTGAGGTAGTCGGCGTCCGGGAAGTACTGCACGACCGAGTTGAGGATCACCGTGTCGAAGAACCCGGTCGGCAGGCCCTCCGGGTCGTCCGCCGCCTGGCAGCGCAGCGACACCTTGTCCGACAGCCGCCGGTCGGCCCCGGTCTGGGCCCGCAGCCGCTCGATGACGGGTGCCGAGAAGTCGGTGCCCCAGTACTCCTCGGCCTCCGGTGCCAGCGGTCCCAGCAGCAGGCCCGAGCCGACGCCGATCTCCAGCACCCGGCGCGGCCGCAGGGCCCGCACCCGCCCGAGCACGGCCTCGCGCCAGGCCTGCATCTCGGGCAGCGGGATGGCCTGTCCGGTGTAGGAGCTGTTCCACCCGGTGAAGTCCTCGCCGACCCCGCCCGGCTCCACCGCTGTCCCGCCGTACATCTCGTCGTAGATCTCACGCCACTCGCCGACCTGTTCGACCGCGTCGCGGCCGGTGGAGGCGGACGCGTCGGGCACCACGTAGGCGACCATGCTGCGTTCACCGAGGCGGTCCTGGCGTACGGCGACGACCGCGTGCGCCACCCCGTCGCGTTCACGCAGCACCGCTTCGAGTTCGCCCGGCTCCACGCGGAAGCCGCGGAGCTTGATCTGGTCGTCGGCCCGGCTCACGTACTGAAGGCTCCCGGCCGTGTTCCAGCGCACCAGGTCGCCGGTGCGGTACATGCGCGCCCCGGGCGGCCCGAACGGGTCGGCCACGAACCGCCCGCCGGTCAGGCCGGGCCGGCCCGCGTACCCCAGGGCCACTCCGTCGCCCCCGACGTACAGCTCACCCACCACTCCGGGCGGTACCGGCCGCAGCCGGTCGTCCAGGACCAGCAGCCGGCTGCCGTCCATGCGTTCACCGATGGGCAGCGGGTCGGTGCACCGGTCCGCCGAGGACACCCGGTACCGGGCGGCGAACGTGGTGGTCTCCGTCGGGCCGTACCCGTTCACCACGGTGATGCCGGGACAGGCGTCGAGGACCCGGCGGACGGCGGTGGGCGAGAGCACGTCACCGCCCGCCCACACCTCGGCGACGTTCGTGAAGCATTCCGGGTGCTGCTCGGCCATCACGGCGAACAGCCCGGCGGTCAGCCACAGTCCGGTCACCGCACGCTCGGCGACGACACGGGCCAGCTCCGCGGTGTCCGGCCGTCCGGCGCGGGCCACCACGGCGGTGCCGCCGCCGAGCAGCGGCACCCACAGCTCGTAGGTCGACGCGTCGAACGTGTGCGGTGAGTGGACCAGGACACGGCGGTGGGCGCCGGTGGCCCAGCAGCCGTCGAGCGCGAGGTCGACCACGTTCCGGTGGGTCACCTCCACGCCCTTGGGACGGCCGGTGGAGCCGGACGTGTACATCACGTACGCGACACTGCGCTCCCCCACGCCGTCGGCTTCGAGCGGCGAGTCCGGACACCCGGCGAGGTCTGCGTCGGCGAGACCCTCGTCCACGGTGACGGCCGGGGCGAGGTCGGCGAGCATGAACTCGATGCGCTCGGGCGGATGGGTGGGGTCGACCGGCACATAGGCGGCGCCGGTCTTCAGCACGCCGAGGATCGCGGCCACGAGCAGGGGTGAGCGGTCGAGCACCAGCGCCACGCGGGTGTCCGGCCGTGCGCCCTTCGCTCGGAGGTGGTGGGCGATGCGGTTGGACCAGTGGTCCAGTTCGGCGTAGGTCCAGCTGTGCGTGCCGTCCGCGGAGACCAGCGCGATCGCGTCCGGGGTCGCGGCGGCCGTGGCGGCGAAGCGCTCGTGGACGGTGCCGGCCTCGAACCCGGTGTCCCGGCCCCGGCCGCCCCAGCGGTCCAGCGTCGCGCGCTCGCTGCCCGCGAGGATGTCCACCGACCCGATGGGCGTGTCCGGAGCGGCCACCACCTGACGCAGGAAGCGGATCCAGCGGTCGAGCATCGTGGTGATGGTGCCGGCGTCGAACAGCTCGGTCGCGTACTCGGCGAAGCCCTCGATCCGGGCCGGCCCGTCGTCGTCCCGTTCGGTGAGGCTGATGAACAGGTCGAAGCGCGAAGTCCCCGTGCTGAAGGGTTCCTCGGACACCGCCAGGCCCGGCAGGGCGAACTCGGGCCGCGCGTTGTTCTGCAGCGCCAGACACACCTGGAAGAGCGGGTGGTGTGCCGGCGAGCGCACCGGGTTCAGCACCTCGACCAGGTGCTCGAACGGAATGTCCTGGTGGTCGTAGGCGGCCAGGCTCGACTCCCGTACCCGCCGGACGAGTTCGGCGAAGCCGGGGTCTCCTGAGGTGTCCGCCCGCAGCACCCAGGTGTTGACGAAGAAGCCGACCAGGCGGCTCAGCGCCTCGTCGGTGCGTCCCGCGATCGGCGAACCGATCGGCACGTCCGTGCCCACGCCCAGCCTGGTGAACAGCGCTGCCAGCCCCGCCTGCAGCACCATCGACACGGTGGATCCGGTTTCCCGGGCCAACCGGCGCACCCCTTCGGTCAGTTGCTCGTCGAGTGCGAGCGGAACCAGGTCGCCGGCGTACGACGCCACAGCGGGCCGTGGCCGGTCGGTGGGCAGGTCGATGGTCTCGGGCAGCCCGGCCAGGTGGTTCGTCCAGTAGTCCAGCTGCCGTCGGTACAGGCTGCCCGGGGAGTCAGTGTTCCCCAGCAGTTCCCGCTGCCACAGGGTGTAGTCCGCGTACTGCACCGGAAGCGGCTCCCACTCCGGCGTCCGGCCTTCACGGCGTGCCTCGTAGGCGGCGGTCAGGTCCTGCGCGAGCGGGAGGGCAGACCAGCCGTCCGCGACGATGTGGTGCGCGCCGATCAGGAACACCGACTCCAGCTCGCTGATCCGGAACAGCCACGCACGGATCGGGATCTCACCGGCCAGGTCGAACGGCAGCCGCGCCGCCTCCCTCAGGACCTCGGGGAGTTCGGCCTCGGTGACCTCGCGCTCCTCCCAGGGCACCTGGATCGCGGTCGGCTCCAGGATCTGCTGGTACGGCTGCCCGTCCGCCTCGCCGAAGACGGTGCGCAGGGACTCGTGCCGCACCACGACGTCGTGCACGGCACGGCGGAGCGCGGCCGTGTCGAGGTCGCCGCGCATCCGCAGTGCCAGGGAGACGTTGTACGTCGCCGAAGGCCCCTCGAACCGGTGGATGAACCACAGCCGCTGCTGCGCGAAGGAGACCGGAAGCCGCTCGGGCCTGTCCTGGGGCAGCAGGGGCGGGCGGACGTTGCTCAGGGACGTCAGGTGTTCCGCCAGCTCGGCGACCGTGGGTGCCTGGAAGACCAGCCGGATCGGGATCTCCACACCGTGCACGGCACGGATGCGGCTGACCAGTCGGGTGGCCAGCAGTGAATGGCCGCCCACGGAGAAGAAGTTGTCGTCGACGCCGACCCGGTCGAGTCCGAGCACCGCGGCGAAGAGCGCGCACAGCGACTCCTCCTCCGGAGTGGACGGGGCCCGGCCGCTGCTGCCGGCCGAGTAGTCGGGTACGGGCAGCGCGCGCCGGTCCGGCTTGCCGTTGTCCGTCAGCGGCACGCTGCCGATCGGCACGATCGCGGCCGGCACCATGTACTCGGGCAGGGTCTCCCGCAGGTACGCGCGCAGCGTGGGCAGCAGCGCGGTGATGGCACCGGCGGCCACCGGGTCGTTGACCAGGGTGCGTTCGCCGGCCGTCGGCAGGCACGTGCCGGTGAGGATCCGGCCGGCCACCGGGGCGTCCCGGAAGACGAGCACGTCCATCCGGTCGACGGCGTCCGCGGACCACGTCACCACCGCGTCCCATCCGTGCACCGCGGCCCACGCGGGAACGTCGCCCGGGTCGAGCGCGGGCACCGCCGACGCGAGGGAGTCCTCCTGGCCCAGCTCGCGCGCCGCCGCGACCTCGTCGGACAGGCGCGCGTTCGGGACGCCGGCAATACGCAGGACCGGTGCCTCGTGATCGCCGACGTCGCGGGCGAGGCGGTCGAGGTCGCCGTCCCACGCGACGGCGGGAACGGTGTCCAGGGGCAGCGGTTCCGCGGTGCCCGGCTTGTGCAGCACCACCTCGT